>NZ_JAKFDQ010000010.1:0-524274 GCF_036676075.1 Flavihumibacter sp.
TGTAACTGTGTAGTTGAAAGTTCCGGATTGTGTTGGCGTTCCACTGATGGTGAAAACCCCTGCATTATAGGTTCCACTAACTCCAGCGGGCAAACCAGTAACAGTAGCATCGGTTGCTGTTCCGCCGACAGTATAAGTAATATTGGTTATAGCTGTATTAATACAAATCGTCTGAGCGGCAGTTTCTGCAGAAGAACTCAAACTGATTGTTGAATTCGGCTGAACAATAATAGTTCCAGTTGCAGTTTCTTCCGCGCAAGGACCATCTGTTGTAACTGTATAGTTGAAAGTTCCGGATTCTGTTGGCGTTCCACTGATGGTAAAAACACCTGAACTATAAGTTCCACTAACTCCAGTTGGCAATCCCGTAACAGTAGCATCGGTTGCTGTTCCACCAACAGCATAAGTGATATTGGTTATTGTTGTATTTATACAAATCGTCTGTGCATCGGTAGCTGCAGCAGAACTCAAACTGATTGTTGAATTCGGCTGAACCGTGATTGTTCCATTAGCCGTTTCTTCCGCGCAAGGACCGTCTGTTGTAACTGTATAGTTGAAAGTTCCGGATTCTGATGGCGTTCCACTGATTGTGAAAACACCAGCATTATAGGTTCCACTAACTCCAGCTGGCAAACCAGTAACAGTAGCATCGGTTGCACTTCCGCCTACATTATAAGCAATATTGGATATAGCAGAATTAATACAAACGGTTTGATCTGTAGTTATTGCAGCAGACGATAAAATTATACTGCTATTTGCCAGCACATTTATATTTCCAGTTAACTCAGTCTCGTTGCATGGCCCAATAGTTCTAATAGTATATCCATAATTACCAGGCTGGGTTGGAATGCCCATAATAGATACAATACCATTATTAATAGTATGAAATACACCGGCTGGTAGATTATCAAACTCTACATCAATTCCTCCCCCACCTATCAGATATCTTATCAATGTTATCGGATCACCAATACAAATAGTTTGATTGGTTGTTGCAAGTAAACTTGTACGATTAAGCGTTGAATTCTGATTAACAGTAATTACAGCCTCACCGGTAAGATCACCTGCAGCAGCTGCTCCCTCTTCATCAGATAAAGAAGCAATTTTATAGGTTGTTGAAGTTGTTGGAGAAACGCTGATGATAAAATTTCCTGAGCCGTTTCCTGATACGCTTCCGCCGCTATTATCAAGCGTGAGCGTCCAGGCACCCGTAGCAACTATATTCAAGGAAATGTCTGTGGAACTGCCGGTACAGATCGTCGCCGGGCCGCTGGTTATAGAGGCAGTTGGAGTAAAAAATAAAGTTTTACCCGGTATAGCAAATACAGCCACACTTAGTAGCTGCATCATCAAAACAAGTAAAAGAATGACACCCAGCCTCTTCTTATTACCCACTTTCCAAATGAAAAGTATTTCCACAGTTTGGATCATCCGGTGTTGGTTTTTCATGCACGGAGCCCACCTGACTCCTTGCGAAATAGAATTTGGTTTTAATGGTCCTCACCACACTGTTGTAAATGAAAAGGCTACCCTATAGTAGGAAGGTTTAGGGCTCCAGGCATAAACACCAGCTTTGGCTCAGCCGTTTTTGACAGGGCACGGGTATCGAAAATCTCTCATATAACGGTGAGGCCTGCCTCTTAGTATATTGATAAAGAAAAACACTTAGATAAGTAACTAAAGGGAATACAGTGATGGTGGCAAAAAAAGAGACTGCCCATATGGACAGTCTCGAAGATTCTTCCCGGTATGCACCTTCACAGCAAAAACCGGGACCTGGTTTAGGGGTTAAAACTTACAAGCGTAAAACTAAGGTTTTGAACTAACCTTGCTTGTCCCCCAAAATGGGTATTCTCATCAAAAAGATAAAGGTCCCCGGGAGGAGACCTTTATTACTATCAACACAAAAATTGATTACTTATTCATCGTATTCTTCGCCTCAATGCTCAAAGTAGCATGGGGAACAGCACGCAGGCGGGCCTTGTCGATAAGTTTACCCGTAACGCGGCAAATACCGTAGGTTTTATTCTCAATACGCATCAACGCCTTCTCGAGATGGTCGATAAAGGTGATTTGCCTGCTGGCCATCTGGCTCAACTGCTCGCGCTCCATACTCACACTGCCATCTTCCATCGTCATATAACGGCTCTCACTCTCATCCCCGCCCATCTCATCCTTGCGGGTAATAAGGCCTTGCAGGTAAGCAAGTTCTTTCTTGGCAGCATCAAGCTTTTTGTTGATAAGATCTTTAAACTCAACTAATTCATTATCACTGTAGCGCATAGACGGTCCTGTTGGTATCTGTGCCTCCTGGTCAAGGACACTCTTTGTAAAATCGGGATTATAGGGCTTCACGGTTTTTGTTTTAATTTCTGGCATCACCAGCCTGGTTGGTCTTTTTTCTGGTGGCGGCGCAGGTTTCTTAATTGGGATCGGTGTGGTTTGCTTTGAATCATCTTTCACCGTCGGCTTGTTCGGACCAGTCTTTAAAAATTGCCTGATCTGACGAGCATTGGCCTTCTTGATCACAGGAGGCTTTACCGGTTTCTCTTTTTTCTCTTTCGGGGCAGGTGCCGCCTTTGGAGCTGGTTCAGCTTTAGGTTCAGCAGCTTTTACGGGTGCTTTCTTATTATCAGTGGCTTTTGCAGGTACAGCCTTGCTATTTGAACCATTTCCTTTTGCAGGAGCAGGAGCAGGCTTGGCAGCGGCCGTTTTAACCGCAGCCTTTGAAGGAGCTGCTTTGGATGGGGCAGCCTTAGACGGAACTGTTTTAGCGGGAGCCGCCTTAGCAGGTGCAGCTTTAGCAGGTGCTTTCGAAGCGGCACCTTTAGCAGCCGGAGCAGCTTTCGTTGCTTTGGCAGCAGGTGCAGACTTGGCAGGAGCTTTCGTTGCAGCCTTCTTCTGAGGCGCCGCGGCCGCTTTCTTTGCCGGAGCAACTTTTTTCGCTGCGCCAGCAGAAGCTTTTGCATTTACTGAAGCCTTGGCAGGGGCAGCCTTTTTCTTTGTTGCCATATTTTCTTCCTTTTATCCGGTGATGAATGTTCTGTTTATTTGGTCCGGGTTACTTTGTCTACCCAAACTCTTACAGGTTGATCATTAACTTCTATCGCCATTCCATTTCCCAGTTCCTCTACCATTTCGAGCTCATCGGCTAATACTTCCTCCTTGATATAAGGGCCGAAATGACGGATACTTTCTGCTAATACACCCGCTTGTGAAAGCTTTACGAGTATCCTGTCTGTTAGCTCGTAACCATTGTCCTTACGGATTTTCTGGATCCGGTTCACCAATTCTCTGGCATTGCCTTCCTGCTCTAACTCGGGTGTAACAGTAACGTCAAGCGCCACTGTCAACGCTCCTTTTGAACTCACCATCCAACCTGGAATATCCTCACTGGTGATTTCAACCTCATGGATTTGTAATATTAAGGGTTCGCTATCAATTTCCAAAGAATATGAACCTTCTTTTTCAAGTAAGGAAATGGCTTCCTGGTCTAGTCCGCCAATCGCCGCCGTCACAGCCTTCATTTTTGATCCCAGCCTTTTCCCCAACGCCTGAAAATTGGGCTTGATCTTTTTCTTGATAAAACCGTCGGCATCAGTTAGGTACTGGATTTCTTTTACGTTAACCTCGCTCCTGATAAGATCGGCAACTTTTTCAAGCTGATCCTTCATAGATGGGTTTAATACCGGTATAAGGATTCTTTGAAGTGGCTGCCTCACCTTGATATTTACTTTCTTACGAAGTGAAAGTACAAGAGATGAGCTGTCCTGGGCCAATTGCATTCTCTCCTCCAGTGCGGTATCGATCAATCCGGCCTGTGAAACCGGGTAATCTGTATGATGAACGGAACCCTCTTTAAAACGTCCTGTTACATTGTTCAGGTTAGTGAAAAGCCAGTCTGCAAAAAATGGTGATACCGGTGCTATCAGCCTGCTGATGGTTTCCAGACACTCATAAAGTGTTTGGTAAGCGGCAATCTTATCAGTGGAGTAATCTCCTTTCCAGAACCTTCTCCTGCACAATCGCACATACCAGTTGCTGAGATGTTCATCTACAAAATCCTCTACCAACCTCCCCGCCTGGGTTGGTTCATAGTCATTCAACGCTGCAGTAACATCGCGTACAAGCGAATTAAGCGAGGAGAGAATCCATCGGTCTATCTCGGGACGCTCTTCCAACGGAACATATTTCTCACTAAAGGAAAAACCATCCACATTGGCATAAAGCACAAAAAATTGATAGGTATTATATAATGTACCAAAGAACTTTCGTTGCACCTCTCTGATCCCCTCGAGATCAAACTTCAGACTGTCCCAAGGAGAAGCATTTGTAATAAGGTACCACCTCGTGGCATCAGCCCCAAAATTTTCAATTGTACTGAACGGATCCACCACATTGCCGAGGCGTTTACTCATCTTATTGCCGTTCTTATCGAGCACAAGGCCGTTTGAAACCACAGTCTTATATGCTACACTATCATATAGCAGCGCTGCCAAAGCATGCAGCGTATAAAACCATCCCCTTGTTTGGTCCACACCCTCGCATATGAAATCAGCAGGGAAGTTTTGTCCGAACGGTGCATTAAAAGGTGTTTCATCGCCGGCACGAACCTTTAATTGGTCTAGCCCCCACTGCGCGTATGGCATCGCTCCACTGTCGAACCAAACATCGATCAGATCGGGTTCACGTCGCATAGCCCTTCCCGTATCACTTACTAAAACAACCTCATCAACATATGGTTTATGGAGATCCAGTTCATTGTCATGTAAATAATTCTTGTTCACATCTCCACCTAAAACCTCATTGGCCTTGATGATTTCCATCTTTAGCTCCTCTATAGAACCTATACATTTTTCTTCTTTGCCATCTTCAGTTCTCCAGATTGGCAGGGGGGTTCCCCAATAACGGCTGCGGCTCAGGTTCCAGTCCACCATATTCTCAAGCCAGTTTCCAAAACGTCCTTCACCGGTTGCCCTGGGCTTCCAGTTGATGGTTTTGTTGAGCTCTACCATCCTGTCCTTAATAGCTGTGGTCTTAATGAACCAGGCATCAAGGGGATAATATAATACAGGTTTATCTGTGCGCCAGCAATGGGGGTAACTGTGTTCGTATTTTTCAACTTTGAAAGCCCTGTTTTCCTTTTTCAGCTTTACACTGATGTCGATATTTACATCAACATAATCGGACTCATCCTTATAATTCTTTACATATCGTTGGCTGAACTCACCAAGGCCTTCTACAAACTTCCCCTCCCTGTCAACCATTGTCAGAATACCGATACCATATTTCTTTCCAACCTTATAATCATCGGCACCAAAAGCCGGGGCTGTATGCACGATACCTGTTCCGTCTTCTGTAGTTACGAAAGTATCTATCAGTACCCTGAATGGATCGCCACCGGCCACATCGGCACTGTTGGCTTCATAGGGTAACAATTGCTCATAACGGCAATGCTCAAGGGTTTTACCCTTAAACTCGGCAAGCTGTTTCCACGGCAGTAGTTTAGTATCGGGCCCATATCCCTCAAAATCACCATTCTCTCCCTCCGGTTTGAAATACTTGCCGAGTAAAGACTTAGCCAGCACAACATGGATGGGAAGATGTGTATATGGATTGAATGTCTTTACTAAAACATAATCGATATTGGGGCCTACAGTTAATCCAAGGTTACTCGGTAGTGTCCAGGGAGTGGTTGTCCAGGCAAGGAAAAATATCTCTGTAGTTTCAATTATATTGGCTGCGTAAAGGTTCTGGTTTATAACTTCTGAAGCTGCATCAAAAAGGAATTCAGATCGTTCATCACGTAAGGCCTTAAACATGGCCACCACCGATGTATCTTTTACATCTTTATAGGTACCTGGCTGATTCAGCTCATGTGAGCTGAGTCCGGTTCCGGCCGCAGGTGAATAGGGCTGAATACTTACACTTTTATATAATAACCCCTTTGTATGCAGTCGCTTGAGCAACCACCATAATGTCTCTATATAATTATTCTCGAAAGTGATATAAGGGTCATTCAAATCAACCCAGTATCCCATCTTCCTGGTAAGATCATCCCATTTATCCTTAAACCTTAATACAGCTTCACGGCATTTCTGGTTGTATTCCTCAACACTTATAGATTTACCAATATCTTCTTTTGTTATGCCCAGTTCCTTTTCAACGCCCAGTTCTATGGGGAGCCCATGGGTATCCCAGCCTCCTTTACGTTTTACCTGGAAGCCCTGCATGGTCTTGTAGCGACAAACAAGATCTTTTAGCGTACGGGAAATCACATGATGTATTCCGGGCATTCCATTAGCGCTCGGGGGACCTTCATAGAAAACAAAAGGTTCCCTGCCTTCACGCAAACTAACACTCTTCTCAAATGCCTTTTGTTCGGTCCATTTACCCAGGATTTCCGATTCAATGGAAGGTAGGTTCAGTTGCTGGTACTCACGATACTTGGCTGCCATAAATTAAGTCGCTGATTCTTATATACTTACGAAAATCGATCTCTTGAAATAGACGCGAAGTTACTGAAATTCTGTGGGTTCGGTTGCGGGGTATAATAAGGATAAGTCACAGTAGCTTTCACACGTCCTATGGGAAAGTTATCAGGGAATTTACCAGGCCTGACCAGATTCTGTTAAAAATCTAACTATCAAGCTTTAAGGAGGGCCGACTTATCCACATTTTTAACGTTTGGCATAATTTCTGAAACTATTTTTAGGAGAAACGCAACGTAATAATAGAGTGCTGCTGTCACTCTTATAATATAATTCAGTTGGTGTTGAAATGGACTTTAAAAATGTTTAAATAATTCAACATAACTGGTAAATTTTTCTACGGTTTAGGGTTTAGGGGTTAAAATAGGGGGTTGTCTAGCCCCCTTCCTCTTTTTTATAACTCTCCGTATAGTCCTGCAAATGCAAAAAAACCACCGATTTCTCAGTGGCTTTCTTTATCCTGGTTTTTCAATATTTAAAGTACAATATCAATTCCCGCTGTAACAAAAACAGGCAATCCGACCTTAATTCCTTCGGGGCGCCTACTGGCAATATATCTTTTGTCAGTAATGTTCTTTGCTGAAAGGTTAAAGGCAACCTTTTTACCCGGCAGTTGGTACCAGGCCGTTCCATCAAGGATCATCCTGCTCTCAATTTTACCGATCCTTCCATTACTGCTGGCAATTTCTGTATTTAGTTCATCCGCAAACTGCTCGTCCACGTAATTTGCGAAAAGCTTCACACCAAATCCTTTTGCAGATGCAAATCCAATACTTCCATTCCATATAAGGGAAGGGGCATAAGGAAGATCATTATCCCGCACATTTATTTTGTCTGTTCCTGCATTAATGAACCTGTCTGCATTATAACGACTATCTACAAACGTAACATTAGTTCCAATAGTAACACTATGTTTCCACTCCAATGCTTTGCCCAGATCAGCATTAACACCCGCTTCCACTCCACGATGAAGAGTCCGGCCTCCATTTGCGAGTCCGGTGGCATTTGAATTACCACTCGATTGTGAAATTGGGATGATCTGGTTAGAGAAATTCATCATGAACAAGGTAGCTTCTCCATTGATCCAGTTATTCCACTGAAACCGGGCGCCTGCCTCATAATTCCAGCTGTTCTCCGCATCAAGATCAATGGCAGTACCTGTTGATGTGATCGCATCCTTGGTACGGGGTGGAGCAAAACCTTTATGCACACCGGCAAATAATGAAACGTTTTGATTTACTGAGTAGGTTAGCCCTGCTCCCGGTATTAAGGCAGCCACCTGGTCGCCCGCATTTACACTGGTGTCGGCAACAACCGTGGTTCCGTTTACGTTAAATCTTCCTCTCAATATATTCCTGCTATAATCAAAATATTCCATCCTCACACCTGCGCTGAAACTTAGCTTTTTTGTGAGTGAAATCTCATCCTGCAAATATGCACTCAATGCCTTACCACTGCGGATCTCATTATCGCGGAGATCGCCTGCTGTTGCGTCGGCTTTCTTTCCAAGAACGAACTGCTCATTTGCCTTTTCATAAAGGTAACGTACTCCTGTCTGCAACTTATTTTCCCTACCTGCAATGGTTCCTTTCACAACCAAACGGGGTTCAATTCCCAACACTTCAAACTGACGATTTCTATGTCCGTTGCTGTTTAGCATATAAAGGGCGCCTCCTGGAACTTCCCGATCTCCCCACACAACACCGGTCTGATTAGCTGCAGATGCATTCGAGCTAAAGTCCTGCCGCTGCCAGTTCCTTGATGTTGTATATGCAAAAGCTGTAGTTTGTAATGATACTTTTTCACTGAATAGGTGCTGGTGTGTAACACTTAGATTATACCTGCGCACAGGAAGCCGGTCATCAGGTGCAATGCGTGCATAGTCGTTATCTCCTTTATCATACATCGTTTGAGTAAGGCCAACATAGGTAGAATTTGAAAGCTCATCATAGATGCCGAGCTTAACGCCTATATTGGATTTGTCGTTGATGCGAAAACGGATCTTGGCACTCAGGTCATTTACCCTGAACCAGGTTGGTCCCATATTATCTGCCTGTTTGCGGAGATAGCTTACTACGAAACCAACATTACCTACTGTTGTTCCATAACTGGCGTACCCTGAAAAGAATCCACCGGTACCTCCTTTAACGCGAAGTTCAGTCGTTTGCGTGGCGGGGGGATCCTGGGTTATAAGATTCACAACACCACCAATTGTTTGTGGCCCAAACATCACCTGGCCGCTTCCCTTTAACACCTCGATGCTTCTTACCTTATCAATCACGGGAGTGAAATACATTTCTGGTTCTCCATATGGATTTAACGCAACCGGAACACCATCCTCAAGTATCAGCACATTGCGGCTGCGATCGGGATCAAGTCCCCTAACACCAATGTTTATCCGTAGGCCTGCTCCTTCCTCATCAACCACATTCAATCCAGGTACACGCTTTACAACATCATTTCCACTTAGCGGGGCAATCGATTGTATATCCTTGAACCGCAATACCGATACAGATCCGGGAACTTTACTCAATAGCTTATCCTTATATCCTACCACAACAACCTGTGGCATTGCCTCCTCTTTCAAAGCAGCCGTATCCTGTTGATCCTGTGCCATTAATCGAATACCGGACAGGACGAAAATCATTGCTAAAAGACTATTCTTCTTCATACTGATTATTACAATGCGCAAATGTCTGTCAGGATAAATATTTTGGTTTACGCAATGAGGAAAAACCAGTTACGAAATGAGGAAATGCCAGTCTGATGACTGTTTGCAGACAATTCTTCTATTCTGCAAATGCATTTATGACATTATCATGACAATAGCCACTGAACCTGATCAAAATCAGGTGTAGAACCATGGAAAGGTCATGCCTGGTGTTTTTGCAGCGCCTTTATTTTGCTGCCAATACAATGTTTATGATCAGTCAGGGATTACTTGAAAAATACAACCAGCCGGTGCCGCGATATACATCTTATCCTACCGTGCCGAGTTGGGAAGAACCTATTAGCCGTGATGATTGGGAAAGAGGCTTCTCTCAGCAATTCAGTATACTTAATAGTAAGGAAGGCATCAGCCTTTACCTGCACCTCCCCTTTTGTGAATCGCTTTGTACATATTGTGGCTGCAATAAGAAGATCACCACCAACCATAGTGTGGAAGACATTTATATTAAGGCGCTGGTACGTGAATGGAGACTATACCTGCGGTTGATGCCCGAAAAGCCGATTATCCGTGAGCTTCATCTTGGGGGCGGCACTCCAACTTTCTTCTCGCCTGAGAACCTGCATAAAATGCTCTCCACAATTTTACAATATGCGGAGATCCACCCTGATCACCAGTTTAGCTTTGAAGGTCATCCTAATAATACTACGCGAGAACACCTGGAAATTCTTTATGATCTGGGTTTCAGAAGGGTAAGCTTTGGCGTGCAGGACAATGATCCGCAGGTACAATTCATTATTAATAGGATACAGCCTTTTGAAAATGTTGTAAAGGTGACAAACATGGCGCGTGAAATCGGCTATACTTCTGTGAATTTTGACCTGATATATGGACTGCCAAAGCAAACCATAGAAAGCATGGAACGCACCCTGCTGCAAACAATCAGTCTTCGGCCCGACAGAGTTGCTTTTTACAGTTATGCGCATGTTCCCTGGAACAGTCGCGGGCAACGTCTCTTCGACACGAAAGACCTTCCCCCGGCTGCCCTGAAAATGCAATTATATCGCCTTGGCAAATTCCACTTTACTGCCAATGGCTATGCTGATATCGGGATGGACCACTTTGCACTGCCTACCGATGAACTTCATAAAGCACGATATGCCGGAACAGCCGATTGTCCAACCGGATCAACCAGGCTCCATCGGAATTTCATGGGCTATACAACACAATCAAGCACCCTCATGGTGGGCCTCGGAGTCTCCGCCATCAGCGATGCCGCTAATGCCTATGCGCAAAACAAAAAAACGATACGCGAGTATTATGAGGCTATCAATAACGGCCACCTGGCAGTAACCAAGGGATATTTCCTTACTGAAGAAGATCTTTCCTTCAAAAAATACATATTGGATATAAGCTGTAAAGGAGCCACAAGCTTCGATCCTGCCGATCTGGCTTTACTCGAAGAATTTAGTTTCCCGCAATTGCGTATGCTGGCCAAAGATGGACTGCTCCAATGGAACGAAACCGGACTGCAGCTTACTTCGCTTGGTCATCATTTTATCCGTAATATTTGCAGCGCTTTTGACCTTCACCTCCGCCGCAAACAGCCGGCAGAGAGAACTTTCAGTTTAAGTGTCTGACACATGTTCAGAGGATGTTAGAACACATGTTCGAACGTGTATCGGACATGTGTCAGACACCTAAAAATCAGGTCCGGAACTTCCTATATATCCTTATTGCAACCATAAGGAGTACAATAAGGGCGGCCAGTCCACCTATTCCCCATACCAGGCTCATGCTGGTGCGCACAATCACGAGCATTACGATCGCAAAAAGAAAAACTGTTGCCACTTCATTCCAAAGGCGGAGTTGATTGGAACTGTATTTAAAGATGCCGGCAAGTTCCTGTTTTACAATTACCTGCAGTGAAAAATGGTAGGCATACAATCCTAACACGAAAAGCCATTTTATCAGGAACCATCTACCTTCGGGCTTAAAGAGTATAGTATCCCAATTACCCATGAACATCACCGTAAGTCCAAGTATTAGTGTCAGCACTGCTGATGGCCATGTGATGCCATACCATAACCGACGTGTCATGATCGCAAACTGCGCACGCAAGATATCACGCTCTGCCACTGGTTTTTCGCCAGCTTCCGTACTATAAATAAAGAGCCTTGGCATATAGAATAATCCGGCAAACCAGGTCACCACGAAGATGATATGCAGCGCTTTTATATAAGGATAGATCATCATGAAACATTGCTGGTTTCCACCCCACCTGCTACATAACGCACCAATGTATTCACCCACATGGGATGAAGATTAAGGCATGGAATCACCGTGAACTCTTCTCCCCCCGCATGGATGAACTCTTCTTTACCCTCCTCTGCAATCTCTTCAAGCGTCTCCAGGCAATCACTCACAAAAGCCGGACAAACCACAAGCAATTTTTTCACCCCCTCTCCAGGGAGTTCCTCCAGTCTTTTAGCAGTATAAGGCTGTAGCCACGGATCGCGACCAAGCCTGCTCTGAAAACTAAACCCCCATTTGCCTTCCGGAATACTGAGATATTCAACCATCTTTTTTGTGGTAAACCAGCATTGATGGCGATAGCATTGTTTGTGCGCCGGTGAATCAACATCACAGCAGTTGGCTACTTTCAGGCAGTGTGAGCCGGTAATATCGCCCCTCCTTATATGGCGCTCAGGAACACCGTGATAAGAAAATAATATCTGGTCATAGTCCTGCTGCAGGAATGGCCTGATACTCTCTGCCAGTGCTTCTAGGTAATGCGGCTCATCATAATATGGTTCAACAATATCAAGCTTAAAGGAATACCCTCCCTCTGCATGCTGTTCTTTCGCATACTCAACCGCTGTTTCATAGCTGCTCATTGCATAATGAGGGTACATGGGTATCAATATGACCTCCTCGAGATCGGGCTGGCGTTGCAGCAATTCCTCATAAGCATCCCGGGGTGATGGAGTGCCGTAGCGCATGGCTATAGCCACCGGCTCCGACACTTGCTCCTGAAGCGCCGCCTGCAGCTGCTTTGTGATCACAATAAGGGGAGATCCCTGTTTTGTCCAGATCGATGCATATGCCTTTGCCGATTTTGGAGCGCGAAAAGGCACAATAATGCCCCGAACCAACAGTAGACGTCCTAACCATGACATATCTATGACCCGCTCGTCCATCAGGAATTCATTCAGGTATTTTCTTACATCCCGCACCGAAGTAGAGTCTGGCGATCCCAGGTTCATCAGTATTATGCCACGCTTCATATGAACGAAAATTGAAATAAAAAGAAGTAAATGGTAACAAACCTAATTAATTGATTGCAATCGATAATAAACGATTGCCCCACTGAAAGGTTGCAAAACTAATCTCACATTTTTGTGCTACATAAAATCTTCAATCCATCATCCCAATTTGACAATTGAGTGACTAAACCTTGCATTGTCATGGTAATATGACATTTCACTGACAGTTAACATAATGCGGTTAGCTTGTCTTGGACTATTTTTGTGCCGCAAAACCCGCTGAAACAGAAGCTTAGAATCGTATGGGAGATTATCCAAAAGACCTGCAGCATTTTTTCGTGGCCGGGATCAGCTATAAAAAGTCTGATTCGGTCGTGAGAAGCCGTTTCGCCATCAACAATGAGCACTACGAGTGGATCATCACTGAGGCCAAACGCAGGGGTATTGCCGAAATCTTCGTTCTCTCCACTTGCAACCGTACAGAAGTTTATGGCATCGCGCGTGATATTGACCTCCTGGTTTCACTAATTTGTGAAGCAACGGGCCAGAGTGCAGAAGAATTCCGCAGTATAGCTTATCTCCTCAGAGGAAAAGACGCGACTCAGCATTTATTTGAAGTTGCCGCAGGTCTCGATTCCCAGATCCTGGGTGATTATGAAATTGTAGGTCAGATAAAACTGGCGGTTAAGCATTCGAAATCAAAAAACGGTATCGGTCCTTTTATTGAACGATTATTTAACCAGGTGCTGCAGACCTCCAAACTCATCAAAAACAATACTGCACTTAGCAGCGGAACTGTATCCGTTTCCTTTGCGGCCATTCAGTTCCTTCGCGAGCAGATAGCAGATGTTGCCGGTAAAAATGTACTGCTGATCGGTACAGGTAAAATTGGAAGAAATACCTGTCGCAACCTCATTGATTATTTAGGATGCCGTAACATCACTCTGGTGAACCGAACCCACCAGAAAGCACTTGACCTTGCTTCAGAACTCAACCTCGAAAGCCTTCCTTCTGAAGAACTTTATTCCGCTGTTTCAAATGCAGATATTATAATAGTAGCTGCCAACGCAGATGAACCGATCATTCGCGCTGCCCATCTCAAGGGCAAGCAACAGCAATGGATAATTGATCTTTCCATTCCAAACAATGTTCACCCCGAAGTGGCAGAGTTAGCAGGCAAGAGATTGCTCAATGTTGATGAGCTCTCCCGTCTGAAGGATGAAACCCTGCAAAAGCGAATGGCAGAAGTTCCAAAAGCATTGGCCATCATCGAAGAACAGACTGCTGAATTTCTGGAATGGTGCCGCATGCGCAAGCAATTGGCCGTTCTTGTTCAGGTCAAGCTTAAACTGGAGGAAATACACTCAACCGGCAATCCTGAATTTCTCTATAATTCCAGTACTACTACAGTACCTTCAGAAGATGCATCGCACAGGATCCAAAAGGTATTGAATACCATGGCAGCCAAAATGCGCGTGCGAAATGAACGCGGCTGTCATTACCTGGAAGCCATCAATGACTTCATTGCAGTGCGTGCAAATTAAGATGACAAATAAAATTATCAGAATCGGAACACGTGACAGCCAACTGGCCCTTTGGCAGGCTGTGCAGGTACAGCAGCAACTGGAAGCCAAAGGCTTTGCTACTGACCTTGTGCCACTTAAAAGCGAAGGTGACATTGACCTGGTAACCCCACTTTATGAAATGGGTGTGCAGGGTGTATTTACCAGAACACTGGATGCCGCCCTGTTAAGTGACCGATTTGATATTGCGGTTCATTCCATGAAAGATGTACCCACGCAAACCGCAAAGGGAATTATTCCTGTGGCAGCGCTTGAGCGTGGCAGTTATATGGATATAATCGTACCAAAAAATGGTACATCATTTCTTGACGACCGAAATTCTGTAGCCCTAATCGCTACAAGTAGTATTCGGCGCAAAGCCCAATGGTTGCATCGCTATCCTAATCACTCAATAACCAACCTTCGCGGTAATGTTAATACCCGCCTGAGGAAGCTTTCAGAACAAAACTGGGACGGTGCGATCTTCGCAGCAGCAGGCCTGCAACGTACAGATCTTCTGCCACCAACCGCTCTGTCACTCAACTGGATGTTACCAGCACCGGCACAGGGGGCTATCCTTATCGTATGCCGCGATGATGATCATTATTCCTATGATGCATGCCAATTGCTTAACCACAAAGCAACAGCCCTTTGCACACAGATCGAACGCGATTTTCTTCGTGCACTCATGGGTGGATGCTCTACTCCAATCAGCGCACTGGCAACTATTCGTGCAGAGAAAATAAAATTCCAGGGTAATATATTTTCTGTTGACGGATCAGAACATCTTGACATTGAATTTGAGGAAGCACTTACTGATGAAAGTGTAAGTATGGGAAAACGTGCAGCCGATACACTTCTCGCAAAAGGTGCCGGCCGCATCATTGAACAAATAAAAAAAGCGGGACACTGATGGATATAAAACCAACACTCCTGAGTACAAGGCCGCTTCCTAAAGAACTACTTGATAATGCAGCATTAAAAGGAGTTGACATCACCGTCCTCCCATTTATTGAAACGCAGCCAATACAGACCAGGGAAACGATAGAGGAAATACAGCAGTCCTTACTTCTCAGCGCTACCGTTGTTTTTACCAGCATGAATGCTGTGGAAGCAGTAGCAGAACTATTGGAGGGACAGCAACCAGATTGGCAAATCTATTGCATCGGCCATACCACCCGCGAACTGGTTGAAATATTCTTCGGCGAAGAGAGCATTGCCGGAACAGCTGAAAATGCTATCGCTCTGGCCGACAAAATCATAGAAGATGCGATGGCAGAAGAAGTGATATTTTTCTGCGGCGATCAACGAAGGCCCGAATTACCTGATATGCTTTTTGCTGCCGGTATTCTGGTCACAGAAATCGTGGTATATGAAACAATTGCTACTCCTCATAAACTGAACGAAAACTTCTCAGGAGTGTTGTTCTACAGTCCCTCTGCAGTGGAGAGCTTTTTCTCAGCCAATTCACTTCCTCAAAATGCCCTTGCATTTGCTATTGGCTCCACAACAGCAGAAGCAATCAAAAAGCACTGCGCAAACAGGATCATCAGCGCCGATGCACCAGGTAAGGAAGCACTTGCGGAGAAGGCAATAGAAATATTAGGAAGGTTCTAATTCAAAAAACTAATGATGTCAATAAAGAACGATCTCATATTAAGAACGCTTAGAGGCGAACAGACTGAAAGAACTCCTGTGTGGATGATGCGTCAGGCAGGAAGATACTTACCACAATACATGGTGTTACGAGAGAAATATGGTTTTTTTGAAAGATGCCAGACTCCAGCTCTCGCAACTGAAATTACACTTCAACCCGTTGATATAGTTGGTGTGGATGCCGCCATCCTTTTCTCCGACATCCTGGTAGTGCCACAGGCAATGGGTCTTGAGGTTCAGCTCATCGAAAGTAAAGGTCCGGTATTACCGGATCCAATCAAAACTCTCAATGACCTTCAGCGTGTAACGGTTCCGGATGTTAATGATCGCCTGCATTATGTATTTGATGCCATCCGCATGATTAAACAAGAGCTTGATGGAAGGGTCCCCCTGATTGGTTTTGCCGGTGCACCCTGGACGCTGCTCTGTTATATGGTGCAGGGAAAAGGTTCTAAAACATTTGATGAGGCAAAAGCATTCTGTTACACCCAACCGGAAACAGCTCATAGATTGCTGCAGATGATTACTGATACCACCATTGCATACCTGAAAGGACAGGTTAAAGCAGGAGCGGATATAATTCAGATATTTGATAGCTGGGGCGGACTGTTGAGTCCTGCAGATTTTGAAACTTATTCTCTCCAGTACATCCGCCAGATTGTGGCTGCCCTTAAAGATGAAGTCCCAACCATCATCTTTGCAAAAGGTGCATGGTTTGCTATCGAAGAAATGGCTGCTACAGGGGCTCATGGTTTAGGGATCGACTGGTGCATCAAACCAAAGCTTGCCCGTCAGTTTGCCGGACCGGATGTTACTCTGCAGGGGAACTTTGACCCAGCCAAATTATCAGCACCAATACCCGTTATACGGCAGGAGGTAAAGACTATGCTGGAGGCATTCGGTGGTCATCGTCATATTGCAAACCTGGGTCATGGTATCCTTCCTAATATCCCCGTTGATCATGCACGGGCTTTTGTGGATGCCGTTAAAGAATACTCTTAACATCTTTTACCATGCTGCCAAAGGATGTTTTTATCGATTATATACATGACCTGCAAAACAGGATCTGTAAAGCCGTTGAAGTCAGCGACGGAAAAGCGTATTTCATAGAAGATAATTGGCAAAGAGAGGAAGGTGGCGGGGGCAGAACCCGGGTGATCAGCAATGGAAAAGTTTTTGAAAAAGGAGGCGTGAACACCTCTGTGGTTCATGGCAAGGTAACGGAAGCCATGCGCAACCAACTTAAGATAAATGGCGACAATTGGTTTGCCTGCGGACTCAGCCTGGTACTACATCCGCTGAATCCTTTTGTTCCAACTGTCCATTGCAACTACCGAATGTTTGAGTTGTACGATGAAAATAACCAGGTCATCGATCAATGGTTTGGCGGTGGTACCGATCTTACCCCTTATTATCTTTTTGAAGAAGATGCCCGGCATTTTCATCAAACATATAAAAATGCCTGCGATGATTTCGATCCGGGCTTTTTCCCTACATTCAAGAAGACCTGTGACAACTATTTTGTAAACTGGCATCGTAATGAAGAAAGAAGAGGTATCGGTGGAATATTTTACGATTATCAACGGCCCAACCAGGAGCGTGACGCCCACTGGTGGATAAAGTTTGCGAAGCGCTGTGGAGACGCATTCATGGAAGCCTATATACCAATTGTTGAAAAGCGGAAATTGCTTCCGTTTACTGAGGAACAAAAACACTGGCAGGAGATTCGTCGCGGACGGTATACTGAATTCAACCTGGTACATGACAGGGGCACCTTATTTGGACTAAAAACAAATGGACGTATAGAAAGTATACTGATGAGCCTCCCACCAACAGTACGTTTTGAATACAATTACCAGCCTCGGCCGGGTTCAGAAGAAGACAAATTGTTGCAGGCTTGCCTGCATCCGGTGGACTGGGTTTAATGCCGTTCCGAAATATAAAAACTGAAGAATCATGATATTGCAAAGAAGAAACAGGATACTACGGCAATCATCGGCCATACGTTCGATGGTAGCTGAAACTTCCCTGCGTGCCAGTGATTTTATTGTACCCTTATTCATCGATGAAGGCACTGGAATCAAAACAGAAATTGCTTCCATGCCCGGTTACTACCGCAATTCCCTTGATCATACTATTACAGAAGTGAAAGAATTATGGTCGATGGGCATTTGCTCTGTATTACTATTTATTAAGTGCAAGGATGAACTGAAAGATAACACTGGCAAGGAAGCCTGGAATCCTGATGGACTTATGCAAAGAAGCATAAAAGCCATTAAAGATGCAGTTCCGGAAATGCTGGTGATGACTGATGTAGCATTGGACCCCTTCTCCTCTTATGGTCATGATGGGATTGTGGAAAATGGAAAGATCGTTAATGATCCAACGGTTGAAGCTCTTGTGAAGATGAGTATTTCTCATGCAGATGCAGGGGCCGATTTTGTAGCTCCATCCGATATGATGGATGGTCGTATCGGAGCAATCAGGCAGGGACTGGAATCAGCCGGCCATACCAATACAGGAATCATGAGCTATAGTGCGAAATATGCATCCTGCTTTTACGGTCCATTCCGTGATGCACTCGATAGTGCCCCTGGTTTTGGTGATAAGAAAACATATCAGATGGATTATGCCAACCGGATTGAGGCGGTTAAAGAAACATTGATGGATATTGAAGAAGGAGCTGATATTGTTATGGTAAAACCGGCCCTTTCATATCTTGATATAATCAGGGAAGTAAAAAATAGTGTATCTGTTCCTGTTAGTGCCTATAATATCAGTGGAGAATATGCAATGATAAAAGCTGCTGCCAAAATGGGATGGATCAACGAAGACAAGGCAATCCTTGAAACCCTTACATCCATCAAACGTGCAGGGGCCGACCTTATCGCAACTTATTTCGCGAAAGACGCTGTGAAACTGATCGGCTAACAACAAGTTTAAAAAACTAAATAAAGGCATCATGTTTATCATTGAACTAACCTACAAGGTTCCAGCAACCGAAATTGATGCGGCCATGGCAGCACATGTGGCCTTCCTGGAAAAATATTATCATTCGGGGCATTTCCTTGCATCGGGCAGGAAAGAACCACGTGATGGCGGACTCATCTTTGCAAGGGCCACCAGCAAAGCGGAGATCGAGAAGATTATATCCGAAGATCCTTTTAACATCAATGGCCTGGCAAACTACCGAATCATAGAATTCAAGGCTACCAAAAAGATCAAGGCCTTTGATGATTTTGCCGGAGATGAAATATAATATACTATGACCAATAATATTTCGAAGAGCGTTGAGCTTTTTGCACGTGCACAGAATTCCATTCCTGGTGGTGTGAACTCCCCGGTCCGCGCTTTTAAAAGCGTGGGGGGAACACCTTTATTCATACAACGTGCAGCGGGAGCTTATCTCCATGATGTAGACGGCAACCGGTATATAGACTATATCGCTTCCTGGGGACCCATGATTTTGGGTCACGCCTACGCCCCTGTTGTTAAAGCTATCCAGAAATATGCTGAATACTCCACTTCATATGGTGCGCCTACAGAACTGGAAATAGAAATGGCCGAGCTTATTCGGAGCATGACATCCAATGTTGACCTCATCAGGATGGTAAGCAGCGGCACCGAGGCCTGCATGAGTGCCATACGTGTTGCACGCGGATATACACAAAGGAATAAGATCCTGAAGTTCGAAGGTTGCTACCATGGTCATGCTGACTCATTCCTGGTTAAAGCGGGAAGTGGTGTTGCAACTTTTAATATACAGACCGTTCCGGGTGTTACAGCGGGAGTAAGCGCAGATACATTGACCTGCGCATATAATGATCTTGATGCAGTGAAACATCTGGCTGCAAGTCATAAGGGAGAAATTGCAGCTATCATTGTAGAACCGGTGGCAGGTAATATGGGTTGCATACTTCCCGAACCAGGCTTCCTGGAAGGTATTCGTAAGATATGTAATGAGGAAGGGATCATCTTTATTTTTGATGAGGTGATGACCGGATTCAGACTGGCCAAAGGTGGGGCCCAGGAAAAACTTGGTATTGATGCTGACCTTGTTACCTATGGAAAAGTAATTGGTGCTGGTATGCCTGTTGGCGCTTTCGGGGGCAAAAAAGAGATCATGCAGGTAGTTGCACCACTTGGCTCCGTTTACCAGGCAGGAACACTTAGCGGTAATCCAATCGCGATGATCGCCGGATATACCCTTCTTTCTGAATTAAACAGCAACCCATCTCTTTATGAAGAGCTGGATCAAAAAACAGCCTATCTCAAAACCGGGTTAGAAAAGGAACTTAAAGAATGGGGGCATCCTTTCGTGCTCAATCACTTCGGATCTATGCTTAGTATTCATTTCAGTGAAAACCCGGTAAGAGATTTTGCATCTGCATCTGCTGCAAATAATGCCCTATTCGCCAAATTCTTCCATGCCATGCTTAACCGCGGAATTTATCTTCCGCCTTCTGCCTTTGAAGCATGGTTCTTAAACAATGCACTCACCAAAAAGGATCTTGATAAAACAATTACAGCAGCTCGTGAAAGCCTTGTTGAGATCATGAAATGATCATGCAGCTTCCTCCTGCTCCCCCATATCTGCAGCCAGTATACCTGGTTGCTTTTTCTTTTTCCTTGTTCTGTTAAGCCACATTATAAAACCAGTCACTGGAAAACTTGTACCAAGCAGGCAAATAATGAACCCTGCTATTTTTGAAGGCATACCAAAAATGGAAGATACATCCCTAATCGCTGACGTAGTATAGCCCGTGTCTTAGGCCACCAAAATACAATTCCGGTAATCATGATGAATAAAAAAATAATGGTACTAATACCAACTATTATCTTCCCGATATCACCTCCGAGCATCCATCTATGCAAAGCGAACATGGTATAAAAAAATGTTTCCTGGTAGCTGTACAATTCAATTACCCGGCCGCTCCTCCATCTTCCCAACCGCAACTTGTGTTGATCCCGAAGGTATTTCTACAAAATACCGCTCACGGTGGAAGAACTGCTGCAACTCCTTCTCAAATACCAGTACGGCACCAGTAAAACAGGTAACCATTATGATGAGTCCTGCTGCCATGCTGAGGTAAAGATGGATTCGTCTGAAAAATATCTTCATTATCACAATTTAAGGTCACCCTACTATATATGGGATAATTATATTTATTGTTTGCCTGTTTATAAGGAGCGGGTAAATTTCATTTTAAAAAAACTCTAATACTTCCGGAATCGGGAAAATGGTTTGCGGAATTGGAAAAAATGTGCGAGAGATTTTTTCGTAAATTCATTTAAAATCATAACCATGTTATCCAAAACAATGCAGGATGCCCTTAATAAGCAGGTGCAAATGGAAGCGGAGTCTTCACAGGCCTATCTGGCAATGGCCTCCTGGGCAGATATCCAACCCGGTTTACAGGGTGTGGCCGCATTTTTCTATAAACAATCGGATGAAGAGCGGGTACACATGCTTAAACTGATAGCATTTATTAATGAGCGCGGTGGATTTGGCGTGGTGCCTGCATTGGAACAACCAATCCTTACATTCGTAAGCCTGCAAAATGCATTTGCAGAATTCCTTAAACATGAACTCAAAGTGAGCGATAGTATAAATGATATAGTTCACCAGTCGCTTTCTGAAAAAGACTATGCTACGCATAATTTCCTCCAATGGTATGTTACTGAACAAATGGAAGAAGAGCGTATGGCAAGAACTTTGAATGAAAAACTCGAACTGATAGGAGCCGATAAGAGTGGCCTGTATCTCTTTGACAGGGATATTATGGCATATAGGGGTCCGCAGGGTGGAGGGCACTAGTTCAATCATTCACCTGCTATCGCAATAACAGTTCGCAGGGCTTTATTCCCGTATGCTTTTTAAAGGCAGTAGAAAAATGGGATATAGATGAATAGCCGAGCATCAAAGAAACCTCGGTTACACTCAGCCCTTTTTCATAAAGGAGGTAGCGGGCATGTTCCATGCGCTGGCTCTGGTAGAAATCAAATACCGTAGTACCATATAACTCCTTGAAACCTTTTTTGAGGTAACATTCATTAATAGCAACTTTTCGGCTCAATTCCTTAATTGTGATGGGTTCACCAATATGTTGAAGGAGGATCTCACGGGCCTTTTCGATCTTTTCGCGGTCAGATTCATTAGCGAGGAACTTACAGGTAAACGCCATTTCCTCTTTCTCCCCAATCATGCACTCAAGGCTGTAAAGTAACAGCATCTGCATTTGTGCATTCAGGAAGATATTCTCCATGGATCCTGAATAATTGTGGTTTAATAGCGCCTCCAGTACAGTTCGCGTTTTACCACATAAGGTCAGCGTTTTAGAGAAAGAAGATGCATGCCTGAAATGAACGATTTCGTCGGGCATTGATTTCATCTTTCCGCCATTAATGAATTGGGAAAGATGTGTGGGTGAGAACAGGAAACTCAAAACATCCACACTGGGTGATTTCTGCTCGCAGCTACTCGAAAGGCTGAACCTGCAATTGTCGCATTCAATTTCCTTTTGCCGGCAATAAGTATTACCGGAAATGCAGAAACGAAGTTCCAGGTAATTCTCCTTACTGTTTTTTTCTACCCGATGATAAACCAGCATTCCCATATCATCAACCTCAAATTGGGATTGCCTGCGATAACGGTGAATCGTATATTGAACCGAACCAGGAATCTGCTGTTCCCGATACTGCAATAATTCGAGCTCGTTGAACATAACCGGCGCCTTTCGGGCCAGCGATAATATATCAGGTGCCTGGTGCATGGACCGCAAAAGTACACTATATGCCGCAATCGAAGGGGCACCATTGAACCGTATTTCTGTCATTTAACCGTAATTTCTTCGTCAGATCATGCCTGATTACTCATATGTCTGAAATAGCTCTTATAAACCCCCAAAACTCAGCTCAAATCCCCTCAGATTCAGCTCCGTCTCCCCTTTTTTCGTACATTTGTAAATAGTCCTTTTTAAACCAAATAAGCGATCTACAGTAGCATATATGAGCACAGAATTGCAGGAAACAAAAGAAAAGACAATTCCCACCCAAGGCGGTTATGAAGCAGATAGCATCCAGGTCCTGGAAGGTCTGGAAGCAGTAAGAAAACGCCCGGCGATGTATATCGGCGATATCGGCGTTAAAGGCCTGCACCACCTCGTTTATGAAGTTGTTGACAACTCCATTGACGAGGCCCTGGCTGGCTATTGCAAAAACATTAGTGTCAATATCCACGAGGACAATTCCATTTCAGTACAGGATGATGGCAGGGGTATCCCTACCGCCATGCACACAAAAGAGAAAAGAAGTGCACTTGAAGTGGTAATGACCGTTCTGCACGCTGGTGGAAAATTTGATAAGAATACCTATAAGGTTTCAGGTGGACTACATGGTGTGGGGGTAAGTTGTGTGAACGCGCTATCCAGCAAATTGCTGGTAACAGTTCAACGCGAAGGAAAGATATTTGAACAGGAATACTCAATTGGCGTTCCTAAATATGCCGTTCGGGAAATAGGCACATCTGAGGAAACCGGTACCCGCGTTCATTTCTGGCCCGATATGTCAATCTTCACTGTAAGTGAATATAACCGGGAGATCCTGGAAGGTCGTTTGCGTGAGCTTGCTTTTCTTAACCGTCGTATCAATATTATTTTAACTGACCTCCGCGAACTCGATGAAGAGGGCAAACCTTATTCCAAAACATTTTATAGTGAAGGTGGAATTGTTGAGTTCGTTGAAATGCTTGACGCAAATGCCAACCGTACACCCCTTATCGCCAAAACACTATATGTTGATGGCTATGACCAGGGCTCGCATGTGGCGGTAGAGGTAGCATTGAGCTACAATAATGATTTCAAGGAACACATCTTCAGCTACGTAAACAATATCAATACCATCGAAGGCGGTACGCATGTAACCGGCTTCAGAAGGGCGCTTACCCGTGTGTTTAAAAACTACGGTGATAAGGAAGGTCTGTTTGAAAAAGCTAAAGTTGAAGTTGAGGGGGATGATTTTCGGGAAGGCCTGAGCGCTATTATTTCCGTCAAGGTTCCTGAACCTCAGTTTGAGGGACAAACAAAGACCAAACTCGGTAACAGCGAAGTAAGTGGTGTTGTTGAAACCACCGTCAGCAGGGCTTTGGAGGCATACCTTGAAGAAAACCCCAAAGAAGCAAAGAATGTTATTTCCAAGGTGGTCCTTGCAGCACAGGCACGTGTAGCCGCTAAAAAAGCAAGGGAAATGGTGCAGCGTAAAACTGTACTAAGTGGCGGTGGACTGCCCGGTAAACTTGCAGACTGTTCTGAAAGAGATGCCGAAAAATGTGAGCTCTACCTCGTGGAGGGCGACTCGGCAGGTGGTACAGCAAAGCAAGGCCGTGATAGAAACTTCCAGGCCATACTTCCTCTCCGTGGAAAGATCCTCAACGTTGAAAAAGCACTTGAGCATAAGATCTACGAAAACGAAGAGATCCGTAATATGTATACCGCCCTTGGTGTTACGGTTGGTACACCTGAAGATCCCAAAGCTTTAAACATAACCAAACTCCGTTACCACAAACTTATCATCATGACCGATGCGGATGTGGACGGATCACATATCGCAACCCTGATCCTTACTTTTATATACCGTTATATGAAAGAAATGGTGGAACAGGGTTATGTATATATCGCAAAGCCGCCTCTCTACCTTGTTAAGAAGGGTAAAGACCAGGCCTATGCATGGGGTGAGGATGACCGTAAGGAATGGGTCGCTAAACTTGGTGGGGGAAAAGATGACAGTGTAAACGTTCAACGCTATAAGGGTCTTGGTGAGATGAATGCCACACAGCTTTGGGAAACCACCATGAATCCGGCAACAAGAACATTGAAAAGAGTAACAATAGAAAGTGCCGCTGAAGCCGATATGGTCTTCAGTATGCTCATGGGTGATGAAGTTGCACCACGTCGGCAGTTCATTGAAAGTCACGCCAAATACGCCAAAATCGATATATAAATAAATTTTTGATGATTTCAGGGTATTGAATTCGCCTGTTTTGAGATTTTTTGGCTAGCTTGTATGCCAGCTATTATTAATATTTATTCACTAACCATAAAAACAATTCGTTATGGCTGATATCAAACTGACCGCATATAATGTGAAAACTAAAGAAAAGGGTGTTGAAATAAAAGATGCGGTAATCACTAAAACCGCACGTGGCGGTTACATGGCCCAGGGTAATGATGGCAAAGGCAATAAACTCACCACCATGTTGGGCGAGGAAAAAGCTCTTGCTGCAATCAAAGCTGGTATTGCCAAACAAGGCTGGTAATAATTTTAAATTCAATTGAATAAGAAACATCATTCCCTTTAGGAGGAATGATGTTTTTTTATGTTACCATCTAAGACCGTCAGACTGCTTGAAAAAACTAATCCTCCTCCTGCTCATTCTGTCACTGGCTACTTCCGGGATGACACAATCTGTGGTGGATAGTCCGTATCATATCAATGGTGCCGCTTTCAAGGAAAATTGCAACTGCTATACACTCACTCCTGCACAAAATACAAGGTCTGGCTCGGTATGGAATATTAATAAGATCAACCTTAATGAACCTTTTGAATTCAGTTTTGATGTAAACCTGGGATGCACCGATGCAAATGGAGCAGATGGTATTGTTTTCGTATTGCAACCTATCAGTACCAATGTTGGTACAACCGGCGAGGGACTTGGTTTTGAAGGCATACGACCGTCAATAGGTATTGCGCTTGATACCTGGCAGAATACCAACCTTAATGATCCTGCCTTTGACCATATCAGCATTCAACGTGATGGCGATAACAATCATTTAAGTTCGAATAACCTGGATGGACCAGTACCTGTTTCTGCCCTCAGTGAAAATATAGAAGACTGCAAATGGCATGTGTTGAAAATCAGGTGGAATGCAAATACCAAGGTGCTCACCACTTATATTGATGAGGTGCTCCGCGTGTCCGATACCATTGACCTCGTGCGTGATGTTTTCAACAATGACCCCATGGTGTTTTGGGGCTTTACAGGAGCAACCGGTGGCGCAACAAACCACCAGCGGTTCTGTACTTCACTTACAGCAAACTTCAGTCAGACCCCCACCGAAGAAACCTGCTTTCCCCAAACTATTGAGTTCGTTGACCTCTCCACCTCTTTCGGCACTATCGTAAAATGGCATTGGGATTTTGGAGATGGCACAACTTCCAACCTTCGAAATCCGCCGCCTCACATATATGCACAACCGGGAAATTATACTGTATCATCCACAGTACTTGGTAACAATGGCTGCTGGTCAGACACTACAAAAAAGGTTATCACAATTGGTTCAATCCCCGTTGCAGATTTCCTTGTTCCTGACACCATCTGCGGATCAGTAAACTTTCAACCTCTCGATCGCTCTTCGGTTGAGTTCGGAACTATTTCTGAATGGGACTGGATCATCAACGGAGTTAAACATTCCGGAAACATCCCACCCCTGCAAAATATCAGCGGCCAATCTTCGGTTGACATAAGCCTTTCAGTTAAAACAAAAGAAGGATGCATTTCTGAAGTAGTTACCAAAACCATCACACTATTGCCACAACCCCAAATTGAGATCCCTCCGATAAGTAATTCCTGCATAGGGGAAACCCTTCAACTGACAGCCAGCAGCGGAACTCCAGCCAATCCAATACAATCCTTCACTTGGTCACCCGCTTCAACTACACCAGGAGATGCCAATTATTCCTTTACACCCAGTTTGCCGGGTGAGTATATTATAACTGTAACGGGAATGGGAGCCAATGGTTGCGCCAGTGAACCTGTGGAACATATAGCCTCTTTTTTTAGCACCAAGGCATTTGCAGGAAATGATACACTGGTTGCCGATAACCAACCCCTTCAATTGAATGCATCAGGCGGGGTATTATATACCTGGTCGCCACCCACCGGCCTATCTGACCCAAATATCCCCGATCCGGTTGCATCACTCACCAGCGAAACGAATTATGTTCTGACAGCATACACCCCTGCTGGATGTGCCACTACAGATACCATCAATATAAAAGTATATAAAGGGCCCGAAATATATGTTCCCAATGCATTCTCACCTAATGGTGATGGACGGAATGACCGTTTTCGTTATCTCGCCGTGGGTATGCGAAAAATGAATTACTTCCGGGTTTTTAACAGGGTGGGACAAAAAATCTACGATGGGCTCGGATTCACTGGATGGGATGGTACAATTAATGGTATGGACCAGCCTGCAGGCAATTATACTTTTGTTGTTAGCGGGGAAGACTTCAATGGTAAACAAATCTTAAAGAAAGGCAACTTCATCCTCATCCGTTAGATAATTCCGGATTCCTTAAATTTACAAGACCATCAATAAGCAACAAAACATGAAAATTATTTTCCTTACTGCGGCGAGCATTCTTGCCTTCACAACCATCAGTAATGCCCAGCAAAAAGGCGATCCCAAAGCAACCGAAGTATGGACGCCTGTTCCACCAATGGTTGATCCCGGCAATATGCACCATGCCCCTTCAGATGCCATTATTTTATTTGACGGAAAAAATCTTAATGAATGGGTGAGTGCCAGAAATGGCGGCGCTCCTGGATGGTCTGTTGAAAATGGAATACTCACGGTAAAAGGTGGAACAGGGGATATCAAAACCAAACAGGTTTTCGAAGATTGCCAGCTGCATATCGAATGGCGCACGCCTGCTAAAGTTGAAAGCGAAGGACAGGGCCGTGGCAATAGTGGAATATTTTTTATGGAGAATTATGAATTGCAGGTGCTCGACAACTATAAGAATGTGACCTATTCAAATGGTCAGGCAGGAAGCATTTATAAGCAACATATCCCTCTGGTGAATGCGAGCAAAGCACCGGGTGAATGGCAAACATATGATGTGATATTTACCGCGCCCCGTTTTAATGAGGATGGAAGCCTGAAATCGGCCGCTCGAATTACAGTATTGCACAATAATGTTCTTGTACAAAACAATGTGGAGATCACAGGTCGCACTGAATATATCGGTGCACCAAGCTATAAAAAACATGGCCCCCTAAGCATTCAGCTTCAGGATCACGGCAATCCGGTAAGTTTCCGGAATATCTGGTTGCGGAAATTGTAACAAGTATCTGACACATGTTCGGGGGATGTTCGAACATGATATCGAACATCCCCATTACACAAATCCCAAAGGTTCGAATCGCGGCACTATTATATTTTCCTGTTTCACTTCCAGCCAATTTTCAAGTAGTGTAGCATAAACCTGGCGAAAATCTACTTTAAATTTTAGATCACCGTTATCCAGATCAGAAAGATCTGGTAATGCATTTAGCAACCCCTTTTCTTTCAAAGCACCACTAATAAAAAACATATTGTTTGCTGAACCATGATCTGTTCCACCACTTGCATTCTGTCCAACTCTCCGTCCAAATTCTGAAAACGACGCTAGCATAACGTCCCCAAACCTTCCATTAGATTTCAGATCATTTACGAAGGCCGCCAGCGCATCATTCAATTCAGCGAAAAGTCTGCGTTGCTGGAAATCCTGGGCAATATGAGTATCAAAACTTCCCAGGGAAACATAGTAAACTTTTGTATTAATATCAGATAAAATCAGAGAGGAGATCGTCTTCAGATGCTTTCCAAGTTCAGTAGCGGGATAACTGATTGTTGTTTCATATTGCTTACTGCTTTTGAAAATATATTCCGCACTACTCAAAGTGTCGGCCAGTGTTTTATAGAGATAGGAAGCAGTATGTTCCTCATGTACTTTACTATGATGCTTTACAAGATCTTTCAGCAAATCATTATTGCTTGTGTGGTACAATCGCCTGGGGTCCTGCATAGCGATACCATTCCACTGTTCTCCCTTAAGAGCAAGGCTTAGTATATCGTCCAACTCTATTGCCTGCGTGGGATGTACGCAATCCTGACACTGTTTATCGAGATACCGGCCCAGCCATCCCGTCTGAAGATATTCCTTACTACTGCTGGCAGTATGCCATATATCCATGCTCCTGAAATGGGATCGGTCCGGTTCAGGATAGCCAACATTATTCAATATAGCCAGCTGTCCGGCATCATAAAGATCCTTCATTGTTGTAAGTGATGGATGCATTCCTGCTTCATCAGTTAATGCAAGCGACTTGTTGCGCTCGATCCCAAGTTTTGGCCTGGCCTTATAATAGAGATCATTGCGGTATGGGATGATGGTATTCAAACCATCATTACCACCACTCAGTTGCAGCATCACCAACACCCTGTTACCTGAAGGTACCCGGTGGTTTAGATCCATCGCCTTTAGAAATCGTGGCACCAGTAAAGATGCTGTTGCCATAGTGGACGCATGTATGAATCTTCTTCTTCGGATATGCATGTTAGTTAATTAATGTAGTTGGTATTCAGGACATGAAAACAATATCATCGTCACGCTTTTGATATAGGATGCCCTTGTTGACTGATCTGAATATTTCAATAACATCACTGTATCAATGGACGAATTTGTTTGCAGTATAAAAGTGGAAATGTCCTTTGCAAGATCAGGCCTGGTCGTGTCGGAAAAAGCAGATTGGAATTTATCCCATTTTACATTTGAAAATCCGGGTGTCACAGAAGAAGCTATAGTCCTCCCCATTTGCTGGTCATCATCAGTTTTAGGTCGCATATTCAAACCTTTTCCCGCAATAATAAGTTCAGGTAAACGTAAACGAAGAAGCAATGAGCTAGTGTCAATCCAGCTCCTCCCGCCCGGCCATCCTGCTACATTTGGGGGAAAAAACAATACCTGCCCCATTAATCGCTGGGCCAGTAAAAGCGTTTGTTCATTACTAACAGTAAAGGGTAACTGTCTTTGTAATCCAACTAAAAGTTCTATGGGTGATTTGATCCTGTTACCCATATTAGCTTCCTCATAAAACCAATTGCTTGTAAACATATCGCGCAATAGGCTACTTATACTATAACCCGATTGGTAGAATCTTCCTGCAAGCCAGCCGATCTTTTCAATATCATCCTCCTCATTTACAAAAAAGCGATATAGTTTACGGGTAATAAAAAAAGCTGTCTGCTTTTTTTGCAGAACGATGTCAATGATATCATCACCTGTAAAGTTTCCCTCCTTACCGAGGAAAAACTTAGATCCATTATCATGTTGGAATGGGCGGAAAACAAACTCTCCATGTAGGTTTGCGCCCCAGCCAGTAAATGCCCTTGCCGATTCCCGAACATCAATTTCTGAATATTCCCCACGTCCTAATGTGAACAGTTCCAGTAGTTCGCGAGCAAAATTTTCATTGGGATGCCCTTTCCTGTTTTGGTTATTATTCAGAAAATTGATCATAGCCGAACTCTTACTAACCTCTTTTAAGAGTTCTCCGAAATTTCCCAGGGCATGCTTGCGGATTATCTGTAATAACTGCTGCTGATAAAATACATTGAGGTTCCGGCAGGCAAAATGTCCATGCCAGAAAAAGGCCATTTTCTCTCGAAGTTGGGCATTACTATTCACCATTTCCCCAAGCCATCGGAGATTCAGGCTGCGAATACCTTCCCTGCTCTGCTTTCGTAAATTCTTTTTTTGTTCATCACTCAGATCTCGCATCTGCATTTTGCCCGCCTCCCCAATTCCTATCGATAAGCCCTTCATGAAATTCTCTGCCACTTCAATCGGAATGGGCTCCTTACGCGATGCTTTTTCCAGTGCATCATAAACCTGCAGGTGACTCGCCTTCCTGAGTACAGTAAGCTGTTCACATGCTGGACCAAATCCCGCCCGCCACAAAAGGTGATTATTATTAGTCATATCCGTCTGACATGCGTCGCGACAGGCGTCAGACGCATTATCTTCCTGTGACCGCTGAATCCGGAAAAAGTTTAAATTAGGTGTCAGACATTTATAGCAATGAGAGCAGCACGCTATCTGATACCAGTGATAATCTTTATGCTGGCCATTATTTCCTTTAATGCAAATGGACTGGCTTGCTATACCGCCATGTTATTTGCGTGGGTTGTGGTTCCCGGCCTGGAGCTTTTAATAGCACCTGACCCCGCCAACCTAAGCGCAACAGAGGAGGCCCTCGCGAAAGACGATCCGGTCTACGATTGGGTGCTTTACAGCATCGTGGTCATTCATATAGCTACGCTTTTCTATTTCCTTAATTCCATGCAGAACCACACTCTGACGCTATCAGACAAGATCGGGCGCATTATGACAATGGGATTGCTTTGCGGCACATTCGGTATCAACCTCGGACATGAACTTGGGCACCGTGTAAAGCCTCCCGAGAAGTGGCTGGCACGTATTGCACTCATGTCGTCGCTTTATATTCATTTTTATATCGAACACAATAAGGGCCATCATAAAAGAGTTGCAACCCCTGAGGATCCATCAACTGCCCGCTTCAACGAGCCCATATATGAATTCTGGTTTCGCAGTATTATAAATTGTTATACTGGCGCATGGAAAATCGCCAACAGGGAAACCGGGAAAAAAGGAAAGCCCGTATTTTCCCTTCATAATGAAATGCTACAGGTACAGCTGATCCAACTACTTTTTGTAGTCATGATTTACCTTCTTTTCGGCTCCACCATAACGTTATACTTTTTCATGGCAGCCGTGTTCGGAATACTACTCCTCGAATCGGTTAACTATATCGAACATTATGGTTTGATTAGAAAACATCTTCCCGGGGGGAAATACGAGCGCCCCATGCCTGAACATTCCTGGAATAGTGATCACCTTATAGGGCGACTACTACTATTTGAGCTCAGCCGTCATAGTGATCACCATTATCTCGCGAGCAGAAAATACCAGGTATTAAGGCATCATGATCATTCTCCACAAATGCCAACAGGATATCCGGGTATGATATTGCTAGCGCTTGTTCCTCCCCTATGGTTCAGGGTAATGAACAAGAAGGTTATTGAACAACAGGTTAAGTCAGCAATTGCATAGCACTATATCTTCTTCGCCCCGAAATAATCCCAAAGCACCTCAGGGAGATCAATTCCGTCTGTGGTCTGATTATTTTCCAAAAGTGCAGCAACAATACGTGGAAGCGCCATGGAACTGCCATTGAGGGAATGCACCAATTGCATTTTTCCTGTAGAATCCTTAAAACGGATCTTCATCCGGTTTGTTTGGTAATTTTCAAAATTGGAAACGGAACTCACTTCCAGCCATTTCTCCTGGGCTGCACTATACACTTCAAAATCATAGGTGAGTGCTGAAGTGAAACTCATATCGCCGCCGCATAACCGAAGAATTCGATAAGGAAGTCCGAGACTAATTATAAGCTTCTCTACATGTAATACCATCTCCTCCAGAACATCATAACTTTTATCAGGATGTACCAGCTGTACCAGCTCCACTTTATCGAATTGGTGCAGCCTGTTCAATCCCCTTACATCTTTTCCATAACTACCAGCCTCACGACGGAAACAGGGAGTATAGGCCGTCATCATGATGGGCAGTTCAGATTCTTTCACGATCTCATCGCGGTAAATATTCGTAACCGGAACCTCTGCAGTTGGTATAAGATAAAAATTATCTGCCACGGCATGATACATTTGACCCTCCTTATCAGGCAATTGGCCCGTTCCGTATGCAGATGCTTCATTTACCATATGCGGTGGCATAACTTCAAGGTATCCCGCATTGGTATTGAAATCAAGGAAATAAGAGATAAGTGCACGTTGTAATCTGGCGCCTTTACCTTTATATACAGGGAAGCCGCTACCGGTTATTTTATTTCCCAATTCAAAATCGATCAGGTCATATTTTTTTACCAGGTCCCAATGGGGAACGGATCCTGCTGGCAAAACCGGGGTTTCCCCACCTTCGCGAACCACTTCATTATCAGCAGGTGTACGTCCGGCGGGAACCTGAACCGAGGGAAGGTTAGGTAATTGTAACAGGATATCGTTAATAGATCGCTCAATACCTTCCAGTTCAGAAACATCATCCATACGTCCTTTGATAGCTGCAACTTCAGCTTTCAGCGATTCTGCTTCGGCTTTCTTTCCCTCGCGCATTAACAGACCAATATCCTTTGAAGCAGCATTTACCTTGCCCTGCAGTTCGTCACGTTCAAACTGAAGCTTTCGGCGACGCTCATCAAATTGTAATAATTCATCCACCAATTCAGGTTTACCAAAATGCTTCACCGCCAGTCTTTCCTTTACAAGATCAACATGCTGGCGGATAAAATTCACCTGTAACATCTTTAATATTTTGGCGCAAAGATAAGCGGACCAAGCGGTTATCTTTGCAGCATGAATTTACAAGATGATCTGCAGGTACGTTGGTGGAACCTCGAGGCGAAAATGATGGAGCGTTTCAACAAGAAACCCGATATGGAAACCATTCTTTTCCTGATCGGCATTCAGGAATTTGGAGAATTGAGAGAAAAATTCACAAAAGAACAAAAGCAGGACCTGATGCATATTGCTGTGTGCTCACTGCTTTCCCAAAGTGGATACTACGAACTGGAAAGACTCGATGAAGATGGCTGGCCGCATTTCCGCCAACTTAAGGCCCTCCCCGAACTGGATCCGATTGCCCAGGAGAATTTTCTGAAAGATCATGTTTTATTATATTTTGACCAGAACGGATTCTAATAGATATGAAATATTATTTTTTTTATTTTCTGGGGTCAATTAGCCTGCTGGCCTGCAGCCCAAGACTTTCTGAAAAGCTCAGCGCTGCAGATTACAACAAGGATGTGCTGCTCCAAACATCGAAAGGCGATATAAGGATCAGACTCAATGACGCCACACCCCTCCACCGTGATAACTTTCTCCGTCTTGTGAAGACCGGATTCTATGACAGCATCCAGTTTCACCGGGTTATAAACCAGTTCATGATTCAGGCAGGCAATCCTGCCACAAGACCCGATTCAGCCCGGGCTCCAAAACCAGGACCTCTCATCCCGGCAGAGTTCAGGGCTGAACTATTCCATCGCAAAGGAGTTCTCGCCGCCGCACGTACTGGCGATGATGTAAATCCAACCAAAGCAAGTAGTTCAAGCCAGTTTTATATTGTACAAGGCAGGACCTTTACCGATGCCGCACTTGATTCGGTAGAAATTCACCGGCTCAAGGGTCGAAAACTTCCTGACGCTCACCGGGAGATTTACAAAACCAGCGGCGGCGCGCCTCACCTCGACCAGAACTATACCATTTTCGGGGAGGTTGTAGAGGGATTGCCCGTGGTAGATTCTATTGCATCCGTTCCAACTACCGGAACCGGAAAAGGTGACCGTCCATTAAATCCGGTCTATATAAAAAAGGCAAGACTCATTAAACGATCCGGTTAAGTGTCTGACACATGTTCGTGAAACGTTCGAACATGTTGCGAACATGTGTCAGACACCTTTCCCTTTCACCTTTTTCCCCCATATTTGCAATACAAAATTTCACCTCATGAATATTCCTGATTCTTTACGTTATACAAAGGACCACGAGTGGGTCAAACTGGATGGAAATACAGCCACAATCGGCATCACTGATTTTGCCCAGGGCGAACTTGGCGATATAGTTTATGTGGAAATCGAAACGGTTGGCAAAACACTCGATGCTGATGCTGTTTTCGGAACAGTGGAAGCGGTAAAGACGGTGTCGGACCTATTCCTCCCCGTATCAGGAACCATCAATGAAGTGAATCCCGCCCTGGCCGGAACACCTGAACTGGTAAACTCAGATCCTTATGGTGAGGGCTGGATGATAAAAATGACGGTTAACAATCCCGGTGATGTGGAAACCCTGCTTGATGCTGCCGGTTACCAGCAAATGGTTGGATAAAATACCCGACAAAAAGACTGATTGCCAACTACGCTAACATACCAGGAACCGGAACTGATCGCTTTGCTTAAACAGCAGGATGAAACAGGATTCCGATATCTGTATGATAATTACTCCGCAGCCTTAAATGGTATCATTCTGCAGATAATTCCCGACCAGGAACAAGCAAGCGATGTATTGCAGGAAGTGTTTGTGAATATCTGGCGACGGATAGACAGTTATGATTCATCTAAAGGGCGGCTCTTCACCTGGATGCTGAATATCGCCAGGAATGCAGCGATTGACATGACCCGGTCAAAGGCATTTCAGAATAGTCAGAAAAACCGCGAACTCGATAACGACGTACATACAAAGCCTGATGGCAGTTTGAGCATCCAGGTTGACAATATAGGGCTTTCCAAAATGATTGGACAGCTGAAGGAAGAGCACCGGGTACTTATTGACCTGGCTTACCTCAAAGGTTATACGCATGAAGAAATTGCAGGAATGCTTGGAATACCCCTTGGAACCGTAAAGACAAGGATCCGTGCCGCCCTGCTGCAATTAAGAAAAACATTGACGTGAACGTGCAGGAATACATATCAAGTGGCAGCATTGAAAGCTGTATCCTCGGACTCGCCGACCCGGCAGAGCAGCAGGAGTTTGAGCGCATGCGTCTTGAACACCCTGAGGTACGTGCAGCCGCAGATGCTTTTGAAGCAAGCCTTGAAGCAGCTGCCATGGCCGGTGCCGTTGCGCCTCCCCCTGCCCTCCGCGAAACTGTTTTTAAATCCTTAAAAGAAAATGACAGCCTGAACAAACCATCACTCCAATCAGAGCCGTCACCAATCCTAACTATTCCTGCTGATAAAAGCGAGACACCAGGCTGGAAAAAATATCTTGCGGCTGCATCCATTATATTACTGGCAGGAAGCGCCGCACTCAATGTTTACCTTTATAACAGGTATAAAAATTCGGACACACTTTATAATGACCTCCTGGCGCAGCAACAACAATTGGCCAATAATAACCAGTCCCTTCAAACCCAACTCAGCACTGCAGAGCAAGACCTGCTCATCATCCGCGATCCGAACATGAAGATGGTGGTTATGGCAGATGTCAACAAAACCAATAGCCTCGGAACTATCTACTGGGATAACAATTCTAAAGATGTATTTCTGATGGTAAATAATCTGCCGAAGCCGGCACCCGGACAACAATACCAACTCTGGGCTATTGTAGATGGTAAGCCAGTTGACGCCGGCATGGTAGCTCTTGATAAGGAAAATGGCCTGCATCGCATGAAGAATATTCCCCGCGCTGAAGCTTTTGCAATCACCCTTGAAAAAGCCGGTGGAAGTGAAAGCCCTACCCTAACAGCAATGTATGTTCTGGGAAAGATATAATTTACGCCAATGTTTTTGAGATTATTCCGCTCTCCCTTCCCTTTCTTCGGTTGGTTCCTGTTGATGAATGTATTGCTCCTCATGCCCGATCAGAAACTGGAGACAAAAGCCCTTATTGAGATCCCCCACTTGGATAAAGCCATCCATTTCACCATTTATTGCCTGCTGGTATTTCTCGGAACAATGTATTTAAAGTTAAAAGGCAGGGAAGGATATAAATGGCTGCTACTGATAATTGCCATGGCACACGGCCTCCAGATCGAATTTCTTCAAAAGATACCCTCTGTAAATCGTGATTTCTCCTGGTTCGACTTTCTTTTCGATTGCCTCGGGGCTGCTACTGGTTTTATATCAGCCCATTACTATTTTAAAAAGTTCCCTGAACTTAATCGTGTAAAATAATCCCCCTTTTTATTTCCAATATTCTACAATCCTGGATGAAAAATCCAGGTGATAATTGAATTATACTCTTTTTGAAAATTAATGACCAAATAGAAAGTTAGATAATATTGATTAGATGAAAATCGCTCTGGTAGCTTAATTAAAGGCAAAAGAAAGGCCCCTGTGGAAACAGGGGCCGTAACCAAAACTAACTGCTTATGAGAAAATTGACTGCTTATGTGAGAAGTCAAAAAATTAAATCATGTTTGAACTACTTATATAACGCAAATCCATTGCCAATAGTGTGCTGCTAAAAGTTAAATAACTTTAAAATCTACCTTTACAAGCTTCAACACTCAATGAACTTCTGAACAACAAAGGTAATGGAACACTACCCTTATGAACAATAGTAAGATAGTGAATTCTAAAATAATTAACAAGTAAAATCCGCTGCAGTACTGGATTTTTTTTGGATGAGCACAAAGCTGCGGGCTAAGCGCAACCCGTGGGTAAAACCTGCAAGTGTTAGTATTACACTTATAAATCAGAAAACGAGGGTGCACCCTCGTAAACCTTTGATTTTTACCGTAATAATTTTTCTAATGTATTGACTTTACTGCTGGTTGGTCATCTTCTCCGCGTTTTCCGCAAACTGGAGCTGGTCAATGAATTCCTGGATCTCCCCATTAAGAATAGCATCAAGGTTATAGGCTGTATAATTGATCCGGTGATCGGTTACACGCCCCTGAGGGAAATTATAAGTCCTGATCTTTGCGCTCCGGTCACCTGAACTTACCAGGCTCTTCCTGTGACGGGAAATCTCCTCTTCCTGCTTGCGAACCTGCTCCTCGTATAATTTTGTCCGCATCATATGCATTGCTTTCTCCCGGTTGGCCAGCTGCGTTCTCTCCGTCTGACAAATTACCACTGTACCGGTGGGGATATGGGTCAGCATTACCTTGGTCTCCACCTTATTTACGTTTTGTCCACCCGCTCCACCGCTTCGTGAGGTTTCCATCTTTACATCGGCATCCCTTAGGTCAAAATCCACCTCTTCCGCCTCAGGCATTACGGCCACCGTTGCCGCTGAAGTATGCACTCGTCCACTTGCTTCAGTAGCTGGAACCCGCTGCACACGGTGAACCCCACTTTCAAACTTCAGAGTGCCATAAACATCATCGCCGATCACTTCCACGTTCACTTCCTTATACCCTCCAACAGTTCCCTCACTTTCACTCAGGATGGCAGTTTTCCAGCCCTTACTATTGCAGTAACGCAGGTACATATTCAAGAGGGTACCAGCAAACAGTGAAGCCTCATCTCCCCCGGTTCCCGCCCTTATCTCGAGAATGGCATTTTTTTCATCCTGCGGATCTTTCGGTATCAGCATCTGGCGGATGGCAGATTCAAGCTTCTCTTCCCGCTCCTCCAGTACAGGAAGCTCCTCTTTGGCAAGTTCCCGCAATTCATCATCATCCCCATTCAGCGCCTCCCGGTACGTTACAAGGTCGGCAAGAACAGTCTTATATGCTTCATACTCCTTTACGATCTTCTCCAGATTGCGATACTCCTTGCTCAGTGCACTGAACTGTTTATTATCGCTAACGATTGCCGGGTTCGTCAAAGCAACACCCAGCTCGTCAAATCTTGCCTTGATCGCTTCCAGTTTGTCTAACATAGTTCCTGTATTTTTATGGCCCTTTCCAAAAGGATGGCAAAATTAACTCAATTAACCGCATGGGCTACCGAAAATTCAAGGCCGATCAGCTTTTTACCGGAAATGATTTTGCTCCTCAGGGCTCAGTGCTGGTAACTGATGAAAAGGGATTGATTGAGGCCATCATTCCGCAAGAGGAAGCCGGATCAGATATCAATGAGCTGAGAGGCATATTAAGCCCTGGCTTTATCAACTGCCATTGTCACCTGGAGCTCAGTCATTTAAAGGGAGTTGTTCCACCCGGCACAGGCATGGTTCCCTTCCTGCTGGCCATCATGTCACAACGGAATAACAAACCCCACCAAATTGCAGATGCTATTGCCCAGGCAGAATCAGAGATGCTCTCCTCCGGTATTGTGGCAGTTGGCGATATCTGTAATACAGATCATACTATCAACCATAAATTAAGGAGGGGGATGTACTACCGCAATTTTATTGAGGTAAGCGGATTTACAGGCGCAGCGGCAGGGGGCAGATTTCAAAATGCCATCGCTTTGCTTAAGGCCTTAAAACCAACAGGACCCTCTGCAATAGTACCACATTCACCCTATTCTGTTTCTCCGGAATTATTTGAACTGGTGGCAGAACAATCGGCAGGGCAGATCATCACCATGCATAACCAGGAAAGCCAGGCAGAAAATGAATTCTTTCAAAGTGGAAACTCGGAAATGAGAAAGCTCTATGCGGCCATTGGTGTTGACCTTTCTTTTTTTACTCCTCCCGGTTGCAGCAGTCTTCAGGCAGTGCTCCAATGGCTGGACCGCTCCGCATCAACCATCCTCGTGCATAATGTATTGACCAGTCAGGAAGACATTGATTCACTGGTTAAAAAGGGATTGATGAATAGAACTATTTTCTGTCTCTGCCCAAATGCTAATCAATATATCAATGGCTCATTACCACCAGTTGACCTTTTTCTTGAAAATAATACGGAAATAGTTTTAGGTACAGACAGCCTCGCATCAAACCACCAGTTAAGCATATACGAAGAAATAAAAACCATATTAAAAGGCTTTCCACAGCTCACTCTTGAAACCGCTTTACAATGGGCAACAATCAATGGAGCGAGAGCGCTCGGTATAGAAGATCGTTATGGGAGCTTTGAAAAAGGGAAGCAACCGGGATTGGTGCAGATCTATGAAACCAGGCATACGTCTTACAGTAGTCTTATAGTTGTCTAATCCTTGTCTAAACCTTGTCTCATATTTTTCAAAACTCGCTCCTCGAGCGAGTTTCAGGCTGTTTTGCAACAACAGTGCAACTATTTAGGCTGAATCTGTAAGAGGCAAGAAGTAAGAGGTAAGAGGTAAGACTTAGGAACCAATAACCTCTTGTAAAACTGCCAGAGATCGAAGGTGCCCGAATTCAGGAACATGCAGTACATAATAAGCCTCAAAAGATTGTAATAATTTTCTCCGAACTGTCACCGGAAGTTTTATATCCTCCAGTTCGTAAGGTTGCATCACCCTTAGTAACTGCGCTGTTACAGCGCTATAATCTCCTTCAAGGTAATTCTGATGTGATGGTAACTGGTCTACAAAAAGCCCTTCCTGCAGATCGAGGATATTCAGCGTTTCGCTATGCTCATCAGGTATCCGGAAGCCGAAAAAATTGGCAAGGTGAAGTGCAAAAAATAATGGGTAATTGGCCACAACAGCTGCATTAGCTTTATCCAGATGTAGCATGGCATCTTCTGTGAAATAAAAAAGATCGGGATTAGGCTCGGGTTGCCTCAGGCATTTTTGCACAAGCTCCATCATATACATTGCAACAGCCCCCTTGAAAATATCGTAGAATATATTTTCATACAGAACCGACCATTGATACTCTTTTATTCTTTGAAGATTTCTTAACTCGTTGTGATAGACCACCATATCAAGTATAGCCCCGGGCTGAAAAAGATTTGCCCTTATATTGCCCTTTTTAGAAGCCGCTCGCACACCATTCACGAGGTAGCTTTGTACACCAAATAACTCGGTAAATATGGAAACGATCACACTCGTTTCACCATACTTAACAGTTCTTAATACAATTCCCCTGGTGTTGAAATTCATGGTCAGCGTTGAATGAAAATGATCTTGGTAAGTACTTGTTGCGCCCGGTTTTCACTACTTGCAAGTACCAAGTATATTCCTGTAGAAATTTTTCTTCCGTTAAGGTCCCTTCCATTCCAGGTAAATTGAGTACCCAATGCCTTTCCCTGTTGTACAAGACGGCCATTTAGTTCAGTGATCTTTACAACAGCATTGGCAGGAACTCCCCGTATAGCTATAGTGCCGTTATACCCTGGTGGAACCGGATTTGGATATACCAAAACATCCGATCCCGCTGCCTGCTCACCTGTAGCATCGCTTTTATATGAGCACAACCCATTTGCTGTTCCAAATAGAACAGTGCCATCACGTTGATCGATAGTGATGGACTTTATATCATTATCGGGAAGCGGACTGTTTGAAGTAGTGAAACGTTGGATTGTCTTTTCTCCATCAGCACTTATAAGCCATACACCATTTCGTGTGCCGATCCATTTTCTATTGGCTCCATCCACAGCAATTGCCTGCACAGATTCTCCCTTAAAAAGAAAACCGGCAAAATTATCTGACTGTACTACTGGTATCAATGCCTCACAACCCTGGCTGGAAAACACCTCGGCAGTACATTGTATGATAGCGATACCATCTGCAGTACCTACCCAGATAAAACCGAAATCATCAATGGCAAAACTAAGAACTTCATTGGAAGGAAGATTTCCATTGCCCGAACCCGCACGGTAATATCTCCATTGATCATCGCCGGTATTATCAATGGTTAGTCCGTGATTAAAACATAACAACCCATTGCCACCCGGTGACAGAATCCACTTCTGGTTATGCTCATCCAACAGGATACGCCCCACTGTATCGCCACTCAATGTAAATGGTATTTTAAATTTACGATAACTGGCATCGGGGTATCGCATCACTAATTGGTTTTCAACTCCGCTATTACTGATCCACAAATTATTATCCGCATCTGCTGCCAGTCCGGTTACCCGGTAAGCCAGAGGATCATTTTTATCAGGCGATAATAACGGATCCTTAATTATAGTGAATTGTTCACCATTTCGAAGAATAAGTCCCCCCCTTTCAGTTCCTGCCCACAACTGATCAGCCCGATCTTTTATCAAAGACGTTATGGCACCGGTATTTTCAGGTAGCGTCTGCCCATCTGCGTTATAATGCATCCAGTTGCCTTCATAAAACCGGTCCATTCCATTGATTCTGCCCATCCACCATTCTCCCCCGTTAGCATAGATTGCACCTGAGGGAATTCCTTGTGGGGAGTTGGGTATGATTGAAGTGATAAGCCCATCCTTATATTCAAGTAATCCAACTTTAGAATCTGCTACCCATATAGTGCTACCAATTATAAGCGCATCACGCGGATCAGTCAATAAATCATCTTCGGCTATAGTTTGAATGATAGCATTTCCATCCACAACGATTACCCGTGCCCTTCCATTTTTTTGCTGGCTGATTATGAACCTCCCATCTGAATAGTTGACCATATTCCATGACCATTCATCCGTATAGATCTTTCGAAAGGAATTGTTCTCCGATATATAAAGGCTGGATCCATGCTGAACATACAGCATACCATCAATTATAAATACGCCCTCAATTGATCCCGCAGGTAATCCACCCGTGCCGGAAAGCAATTCCCAATTCCTGTAATCGGCCTGGTTAATTCCCTGCCTTGCAGAACGCTTTAGGCCGGCTGCAGTTGCAGCGTAATAATAAGTGCCATCAGATGCAGTTGCATTTACTTTCGTGTACTCCCCCCCGTTACCTATTACCCATGTATCTCCTATTTCGTTTTTTTCAATGTTCAATACAACCACGGCAAAACCTGTTGATAACAGAACCCGATCTCCATCACTGCTTATATGGTAGATATTTTTGTCAGCATTGATAGCAGCCCTCGCAAGGGAATTCACATTTGTAATGCCCCCTTTTCGGAGGATATCAATATTGCTGTTGGTATAGGCTATTACCAACTCCTCACCGAGGTTTCCGGAAATTGCAGATATACCTGTTTCACTTAACCCATTTACCTTGCTATAACGTTCGATCATCTCATTGGATGCATCAACACTAAAGAGGGCGTAGGGAGTAGCCACAAACAGCTTCTCGCCCTTGGTAGTTAAAGCGATGGCAGTCCCAAAGGGAAGGTGCTCCTGCCACCTGCCTATCGGCTGGGAAAACAGCTGCGGAACCAGCAAAAACAGGAAAGATAAACTACCGAGAAAGAAACGCATAGAACCCAAAGTTAACGGCTTGGGGTGGTGATTTATCAGGTGCTTAGCGCTAAAATGATTTTCTTTGCGGGCAATTATCAGCTAAATAGCAATAGCATGTGGCAACAATTAGGATCCATCGTTCTGAAATACCGAATCGCATTATTGATAATACTGCTGGCGGCAACGGCATATATGGGATTCCATGCCAGCAAAGTGCAGATGAGCTATGAGTTTGCGAGGGCCATTCCTGTTGATAATCCCAAATACCTCGCCTACCAGGAATTCAGAAAGCAGTTTGGGGAAGATGGAAGTATGCTGGTAATAGGTGTGCAGACAGATAAATTATTCCAGCAATCTGTTTTTAATGATTATCGTCAATTACAGTTAGCCGTTAAAAACCTGGAAGGAGTGGAAGATATTCTAAGCATCCCCGGCGCAGTAACCCTTGTTAAGAATGATAGCACCGAAAAGTTGATGGCAGAAAAGATCTTTGCTGAGGGCAACCTTCACCAGGACGCCATTGATAGTTCTGCGGCAAAATTCAGGAACCTTCCCTTTTATAAGGGTCTACTTTATAATGAAGCCTCCAATGCCTATTTGATGGCCGTACGCATCAATAAAGATGTACTGGCATCTCCGCGAAGAACAAAAGTGGTTGCCAATATCCTTGATCAAACTGATGCATTCGGCAGTAAACACCAGCTCAACATGCATTATAGCGGACTACCGCTGATACGTACCCAGATGGCAGACAGGATAGCAAAAGAAATGCGCTGGTTACTGATCGGATCGCTCGCATTATCTGCCGTCATATTGCTGGCGTTCTTCAGGAGCATCAGCGCAATGCTGATTTCCCTGGCTGTTGTGATCATGGGAGTGATCTGGAGTGTTGGTACCATTGAATTATTAAACTACAAGATCACCCTCCTCACTGCTTTAATTCCTCCCCTGATTGTAGTGATCGGCATACCCAACTGTATTTACTTTCTAAATAAATACCATGTTGCCTGGAACGAAACTGGTATTAAAAATGAGGCCATCCGCACAATGGTTGCCAAAATGGGCATAGTAACTCTTTTTTGCAATATTGCTGCAGCAATTGGTTTTGCGGTGTTCGCACTTACCAAAAGCGCAATACTCCAGGAGTTCGGGGTAGTTGCGGGATTAAACATCATGGTGATTTTCTTTATCTCCTTTATTTTTATTCCGGTAGTGCTAAGTTTCCTGCCATCCCCTAAAACCCGACATACAAGGTATCTCGATAATAAATGGCTGCTGGCAGTTCTTGACAAACTCGAAATCTGGAGCCTCAACCATCGAAGATTAATATATGGACTAACCGCCCTTATCACCATTTTAGCTATTCTTGGGATGTTCCGCCTTCGTTCGGAGGGATTTATTGTGGATGACCTTCCCAAAACCGACCGGATCTATACAGACCTTAAATTTTTTGAGGAGCATTTCAAAGGTGTAATGCCTCTGGAAATTGTTGTAGATACCAAACAGAAGAATGGTATCCGCAAGAATACACTTCAGACCCTGGAAAGGATCGATTCATTGTCGGCCTATATAACTGCACAACCAGAGATGAGCCGTCCACTTTCCATCGTGGAAGGAATGAAATTCGCCAAACAGGCTTATTACGATGGCGATAGCAGCAATTACCAGCTTCCCAATAGTTTTGATATCGCCTTCCTCGCACCTTACCTGAACATGAAAGGGGGAGATAATGAGAGTAACCAACTGGGTAAACTAGTCAGTTCATTTATGGATGAGCAAAAGCGCCAGACTCGCATCAGTGTAAACATGAAAGATGTAGGTAGTAAACGTTTACCGGAAATACTTGGACAGATCGAAAAGAAAACAGAACAGTATTTTGATACAGCTGATTATAAGATTACCCTCACCGGAGGAAGTATTACTTTTCTTGAAGGAAGTACATTCATAATCAATGGATTAAAAGAAAGTATTTTCTGGGCCTTTCTCCTCATCGCACTCTGCATGCTTTATCTTTTTCGATCCCTGAGAATATTACTCTGCTCGCTCATTCCTAATATCATTCCCTTGCTTATTACAGCTGGCGTTATGGGCTGGGTTGGAATTGCATTAAAGCCATCCACGGTACTGATTTTCAGTGTTGCATTGGGAATTGCAATAGACATAACCATCAGGTTCTTAGTTAATTATAAGCAGGAACAGGGCTCTCATAAAAATCAAAAACAGGTAGTCATCGAAACCATTCACTCAACAGGTATCAGTATAATTTATACCTCTATGGTTTTGATAGCTGGATTCGTGATATTCTGTTTCAGCGGTTTTGGGGGAACGCAATCCTTGGGATGGCTTACTTCACTTACCCTTGTAGTGGCAACCGTAACCAATCTCGTGCTCCTGCCGGCACTTTTAATCGATCTTACCGGAAAAAAATCACTCAAATCCTAACCGACATGAGTTTTTTTATATTTTTTTAACTTTTTTGGCTAAAAATTCAACAAATTTAATCAGGGAGATTTCCCTCTTTTATACCCCTGTATCTAAACTTTTTACCAATTAGCTATTTTTATAATTTCTTCAAGGTTACGACATTAATTTGCATTCTTACCTAGATTTTGCCATTGACTGTGCAGCTATTGCCATTTATCCCATGTCTTGGTGAATTAACATTTCCTTAGATTTACCTAGCTAAAAACTAAATGTACATGAGAAAACTAGTTATGTTACTACTAGGCATTATTATGCTTAGTGGCCACTTATTGGCCCAAACCCGAACCGTTACGGGAAAAGTAACAGATGCGGCAGGCAATCCTGTTCCAAATGCATCTGTTGTCGTAAAAGGAACTACCATCGGTACAACCACAACCGAAGATGGTAGTTTTTCATTTTCAATCCCTGACAATGCAAGAACTCTGGTGATCAGTTCCATAGGAATGGCATCACAGGAAGTTGGCATTGGAAACCGAACCAATTTTTCTATCACCATGGGTGCCGACGATAAGGACCTCCAGGAAGTGGTAGTAGTTGGTTATGGTACAGTTAAGAAGAAGGAAGTTACCGCTTCCATTTCAACGGTTAAAGGTCAGGCAATTGCCAACCTTCCTGTTCAGAGCTTTGATAATGCATTAGGTGGCCGTGCTGCCGGTGTTCAGATCACTGTTCCTAACGGACTTGTGGGCAACCCTCCCGTTTTCCGTGTTCGTGGAACCAACTCACTGAACCTGAGTTCTTATCCACTCATTGTTATTGATGGCGTTCCTGCTTTCAGCGGAAACGTTAGCCAGACCTTTGCGTCTTCAAACGTACTTTCATCAATTAACCCTAATGATATTGAGAGTATCGATATCCTTAAAGATGCAGCCGCTTCAGCAATCTATGGTAGCCGTGCTGCCAATGGAGTTGTATTGATTACCACTAAAAAAGGTAAATCAGGTACAGCAAAAGTTACTTATGATGGTTGGGCTGGCTGGACTTCTCCTTATGGCCTTTGGGACCTGCTGGATGCTGAGCAATACATGCAGCATAAAAATATGGCTCTGGCGAATGCTGGCATCCCAACAACTACCACTGAGTTCCGCCCAACCCTTGATGCCAATGGCGACGTGATAAATACCAACTGGTATGATCATGTTTACCGCACTGGTTTTTCTAACAGTCATACTGTAAACGTTTCTGGCGGAAACCAAACAACCAATTACTATTTTTCTGTTGGATACACAAACCAGGAAGGTATATTGGTGAAGAATGATTTCGCAAGAAAAGTTGCCCGTATAAATGTTGATCACAAGCCTAATAAGGTTGTGGGTATCGGTGGAAACTTCTCTTATTCCCAGGAAATAAACAGGGCGCCAAACAGTGGATCACTGCCTGGCTTCCTCTTCTCTACAGCAGGCTTGGGACGTGCTCCTTTGATCACTGCTCCTAACGTTTCCCCTTTCAAAAACGACGGTACTTACAATAATGGATCCAATGGATTGATTGGGGTGATGGACAACAACGCCGGACAGGTTGGTTTTTACAACCCTAAAGCAGTTGCGGACCTTAACCGTGCCATCAATGAAGGTAATCGTGTATTGGGTAACATCTACTTGTCTATTAAACCTTTCAATGGCTTAACACTTCGTACGCAGTACGGTATAGATTACCTGAACTCCGATAACGAACTTTTTTATAGCCCGCTTCATGGGGATGGTTTCCCACGCGGACTTGCATCCAGCACATTAGCTAAATACCGCAGGTGGAACTGGACGAATACTGCACAGTATGACAGAGTGATAGCAGACGACCATTCAATAAGTGTTCTGGTTGGTTCTGAACAGCAGTATACCAACAACCAGGGATTTGGACTACAGATGCAGGATATCAATGACCCATTCTATACAGATATCCAGGGCTCTTACCTTACACCAACTGCGGCTGGCCGTTTCCGTGGTGAAAACTTCCTGATGTCTTCATTCGGACGTTTGAACTATGATTTCGCCAAGAAATACTATATCTCATTAAACGGAAGGCAGGATGAATATTCAGCTTTCGGAAATGGTAATAAGAAAGGACAATTCTGGGGTATTTCCGGTGCATGGGATATTGCCCAGGAAGGTTTCTACAGCAACTCAATCGGAAAGATATTCAGCAGCATGAAGATCCGTGCTAGTCATGGTACCGTAGGTAATATTGGTGGTATTGGTGATTTCATCGCTTATTCATTCTATGGTGGTGGACTTTATGGCCCATCTGGTTCCCTTACTCTCAATTCAGTGGGTAACCCTGAACTGCAGTGGGAAACAAGTAAGAAAACTGATATCGGCCTGAACTTCGGAATATTAAATGATCGTATCACGGGTGAATTCGGTTACTACAAGAATGATATCGATGGCTTGATCTATAACGTTCCGCAAGCTCCTTCAAGAGGTATTCCTGGTAACTCACTCCTTGAGAATATCGGAAGCATGTACAACAAAGGATTTGAATTTACATTGAATGCTGGTGTTGTACGTTCTCGCGATTTCACCTGGAATGCCAGCTTTAACTTCACTACAATCAAAAACGAAGTAACTGCTCTTGCTCCGGGCATCTCAGAATTCACTACAGCATCTGATCTGGAAACTGTGAATATTACACGAGTTGGAGAGCCTTTGGGTGCGCTATTTGTTGTAAGAACTGCAGGTGTTAATCCCGATAATGGAAACAGGATCTTTATTAACAAAGCGGGTCAGCAGGTTCAATACCAGCACGTGGTTCCAACAGGAACCAGCCGTTGGAAATTCATGGATGGTACTACTGCACCAGGTATAGGTTCACAGGATGCCGTTCTTTACAGACCAACCCAGCCGAAGTTTTATGGTGGATTCGATAATAACTTCCGCTTCAAGGATTTTGACTTTGGATTCCTCCTCACTTTCCAGGGTGGTAACTATGTTTACAATGGAACACAGGCAGGTCTGCGCGACCAGCGTTTCTGGAACAACCATACTGATGTATTGAGAAGCTGGAAAAAAGCAGGTGATGAAACAGATATCCCACTTGCCATTTTTGGTGACAACGTATCGAATGGTTCTGCATTCCCAATTGACGTAAACGTTGAGAAAGGTGATTTCATTAAACTCCGCAACATGTTCATTGGCTATAATATTCCAAAGAGCATTCTTGACAGAGCGAAAATCAGTAATGCACGCTTCTATGTGCAGGGCCAGAACCTTGCCATCTTCTCTAAGTACAGCGGACCCGATCCTGAAGTTTCTTCTAACGGTAACGGTAACACCAACCCTGGTGTAGATCGTAACTCTATTGCGAACGGAAGGACCCTCACTGTAGGACTTAATATTGGTTTCTAATCCTTAAGAAAAAATTTGAATGATGAGAACAGTAAATAAATATGTGATCCTCGCGCTTACGCTTTCTTCCCTTGGCAGTTCCTGCATGAGGGAAAAGCTGGAGCCGGTGCCCACCACCGCATTGACTGATGTCACTGCTTTTGACACCCCCGACCGTATCCTCCAGCAGGTTAATGGTTTGTATGCCAGCGTTAAATCAGGTCAGTACCTGGGTGGACGATTTATCGTGTACAACGAGATCAGGGGTGAAGAATATAACAATGAACTCACCAATGGTGTTACAGGCCTTCAAACCTGGAACCATACATTAGGTACCAACACAAACGAGGTAACCAACCTCTGGAATGCAGGTTATTATGCCATCAATAGTGCTAACGTATTTTTAGATGGTATGGCTGCAAAAGGCACATCTATTGTGGGAGATGAATTATCTGCAAACTATACAGGTGAAGCAAGGTTTATCCGTGCCATGACCTATTTTGACCTCCTGCGTTTATACGCACGTCCTTATTGGGATGGAAACGGTTCAAAGGATGGTCTTCCACTGCGACTTACCGGTAACAAAGGCCCTGGTGAAAATGATCTAGCTCGCTCAAGTGTTGCAGAAGTATTTGCTCAGATCCTTGCTGATCTGGATTATGCAGAGCAGAATCTCCCTGAGTCTTACAGCACTGCATTCACCAATGTTACCAGAGCTCATAAGAATACAGCTATCGCACTCAAAACTCGTGTACTTCTTGCAATGCAGCGTTATGCAGATGTAGTAACAGAAGCGAATAAAATAGTTGGGGAAGACCTTTCCGCACCTACTGGTGTTCCGCATGAACTGGCGGCCGACATAACAACTGTTTTCAAGCCGCCTTACACTACAACAGAATCAATCTTGTCTATGCCATTCACGGCTAATAACCTGCCTGGTGTTCAGAACGCATTGGCTCACTATTTCACCCCAACCAGTTTTGCAACACCTGCACCTGGGAATGGTGAATATTCATTGATAGCTACTGGGCTTATTGCAAATACTTCATGGTCTGCAGATGATGATAGAAGAAAATTCATCTTTGCTGCGCCTAATGGTAAAAGCTACCTGGTTAAGTACCCTACAGGGCCTACACAAACAGATAATGTACCAGTTATACGTTATGCAGAAGTTCTATTGAACCTCGCCGAAGCACTTGTAAGAAGCACCAACTCTGTAAATGAAAGAGCCGTTGAAATTCTCAATGCTGTTCGTCAGCGTTCTGATGAAGGCACTTCATTTGAAGTTGGAGATTTTGCATCCGTGGATGCTTTGATTGAAGCAATTCTGCTCGAGCGCAGGATAGAACTACTTGGTGAAGGTTTCAGAAGTTTTGACCTGCTCAGGCTTGGACAAACAATTCCAGGCAAAGCGAATGTGAATCCGGTTTCTCCTACACAGTCAGAGTATATATGGCCTATACCAGCCGGAGAATTGTTGAACAATAAACTGGCAACTCCTAATCCCTAAGATTTTCAGCTTTCAGTAAAAGAAAAAAAGGCGCCTGATGGCGCCTTTTTTCATGCAAAATATTCTTACTATTACAGAACAAATCCTGCCATCGCCTGAACCTTATCCCACTTTGTTTGTCATTTAATAGTTATTTTTTTCTGCAAATCAAAACTGGACGCAGCATTTAAACTGCTCGCCTGTCAATATAGGTAAGGCTTTTATTTTACACACAAACACTAAATGCAAATGAGAAAATTGCTATGCCTGCTATTATGCATGGTTGTCCTGTCAGGGCAGCTATTGGCACAGACAAAAACCCTTACAGGAAGGGTTACAGATGACAAAGGGACTCCCATTCCCAATGCTTCTGTTATTGTTAAAGGATCAAGTATCGGAACCACCACCGGTGAAGACGGAAGATTCTCTTTTGTGGTTCCTGCAAATGCCCGGGATCTTGTTATTTCGGCTGTTGGTTTTGGCGACATTGAACAAAGAATTGGAAACAATTCAGAATTTACCATCAACCTTAATACAAGAGATAAAAATCTTGCAGAGGTTGTAGTTGTTGGTTATGGTACACAGAAAAAAAGGGAACTGACTACTGCAGTTTCACAGGTTAAAGGATCTGATTTACAAAACATTCCTATCCAGGGCCCCGACCAGGCGCTCCGCGGTAGAGCCGCCGGAGTCAACGTTACACAGAGCTCCGGTACACCAGGGGGTTCAATCAACATTAACATCAGGGGTACAGGTTCTATCAACGCAAGTTCACAACCATTGTATGTTATTGATGGTATTCCAATCAATATTGGTAACTACTCACAGATAGGAGTAGGTGGACAAACACTCAACGCTTTGGCTGATATCAACCCAAGCGAAATTGAATCATTCGAAGTTTTAAAAGACGCAGCAGCTACAGCTATCTACGGTTCACGCGCTGCAAATGGTGTTGTACTTATCACTACTAAAAGAGGGGCCAACAGGAAAACAAGGGTTAATCTGAATTCCTATTACGGAATTTCTGAAGTGTATAAGCAGCTCCCAACTTTAACAGGTCCGCAATTTATTGAACTCAACCAGGAAATGGTGAGAAACCGCTTTGGTGCCACTGTAACTCCGGGTCAACTTGGACTAGTGGGCCTTGATGGTGATCCATCTTCCTATCCCACTACTAACTGGCAGGATGAGATCTTCAGGGGTGGCGCAATCCAGTCCTATGACCTGAACCTCCAGGGTGGAAATGAGAATACAAAGTTTTTTGTATCAGGTGCTTATTTCAGCCAGGAAGGTATAGTGATTGGATCAGGATTTAAAAGGTATAACCTCCGCATGAACATCGATAATAATCTTTCCAAAAAGATTAAAGTTGGTACGAGCATCGGATTGAGTAGATCAAAAAATACCCGTATCCAGAATGATAACAACATCTATGGTGTTGTTAGTACATCACTCCTACTGGGATCTCATTTCCCTGCTTATAATGCCGACGGAACCTATGGCAGAGACCCAAATGCCTCTATCGAAAACGCCATCGCAAACGCTGTTGAACCAACATACGATGTCAACAACAATCGTATCCTCGCGAATGCATATGGTGAATGGCAGATCACTAACTCCCTCTCATTCCGTTCTGTTGTGGGAGCCGACTATCTTAACTTCCGCGAGCAGCAATATATACCCTCAACTCATATCGCAGGTGCCGGTGTAAGAGGCGATGGAAGGGAAGGTTATTCAGAAGATCTTAACCTCACGAATGAAAACATCCTGACTTTCAAAAAGCAATTCGGTGATGATCATGATCTCACACTTACAGGTGTGGCATCATTCCAGGAATCAAGATTTGAAAGCATCTTCGCTCAGGCAACCAATTTCCCTGGTGACGCGATACGCCGACTAACAGCGGGTTCTCAGCGTGTGGCTGCAACATCAAATGGTTCCTCTTATGGTATTGTTGGATACCTGGCCCGTGCAATCTATGGCTTCCAGGGTAAATACCTCGTAACGGCAAGTATCCGCCGTGATGGTGTGTCAAGATTTGGTGCTGATAAAAGATGGGGTACTTTCCCGGCAGCATCAGTTGCCTGGAGAATTAGCGAAGAAGGTTTCCTGAAGAACAGCAACGTCATCAGCGATCTTAAACTCCGCGCAAGTTGGGGTGAAGCTGGTAACTCAAGTATCGGCGATTTCGCATCCCTTCCACTTGTTGGCGCAGGTAATAACTATGCCCAGGCTGCTGGTCTTGCACCTTCACAACTGGGTAACCCCAACCTGGGATGGGAAAGTTCTGAGCAAACTAACGTGGGTATAGATGTGGGTTTCTTAAATAACAGGATCAACCTTACTGCTGATTACTATATCAGGAATACACGCGAACTTTTGTTAGCCCGTCCGCTGGTTGGATCATCAGGCTTCACTACCATCAATGAAAACATTGGTTCACTGCAAAACAAAGGTTTTGAGTTTGCTTTGAACTCAACAAACATCGATAGCCGCGATTTCAGGTGGACAACTAATTTCAACATTACATTCCCGGATAATAAAGTTGTAAAACTTGCCGGAACTCCATTCGCATCAGGATTTGCGAGCTGGGTTGAAGAAGGACAGGACCTTGGAGCATTCCGTGGATTTGTTGTAAAAGGTATCTTCCAGACACAGGAAGAAATTGCAGCAGCACCTGTACATTCTGCGGCTACCCGTCCGGGTGATATCGAATTTGCTGACCTGGATGGCGATAACAGGATAACAACCGCCGACCAGGAGATCATCGGAAGTGCAGTACCAGATTTCTTTGGTGGTATGATCAACGAATTAAGCTACAAAGGAATCGGCCTTAACTTCTTCCTGCAATTTGTTTCAGGAAATGAGATCTATAATAACACGCGCGCATTTGGTGAGGGCATGAACAGCATCTTCGGACAGCTTGCCACAGTAGAGAACAGGTGGACAGCAGAGAAAGGTGAATCAGCTACATTACCTCGCGCAGTTTTCGGTGACCCAAGCAATAACAGGCGTACTTCCACAAGATGGTTAGAAGATGGTTCTTTCATGCGACTGAAAAACGTTCAGTTGTTCTATAATCTTCCACAGTCTCTTTCCCAGAGGATAAAAATGAACAACATTAGGATCTTTGTTCAGGGTGAAAACCTTAAAACATGGACTGATTACCAGGGCTTCGATCCTGAAGTGAGCACTTTCAGTATCACGAACACGGCACCTGGAACAGATTTCCTTACCTATCCCCAGGCCAAGACCATCACGTTTGGAGTAAACCTTAGCTTTTAATTTTAAATGCTGACAAAAATGAAAAAATTACAAATAGCAATTATAGCCGCAATGCTCCTGGGCTCCGCTTCCTGTGATAAGATCCTCGACCAGGAACCACAGGGCTCCCTTGATGCTACAACGGCCTTCTCTACCCGCCAGGGTGTGGAAGCGGGACTCAGGGGTATTTATGACGCCCTTCAAAGTGGTAACTATTACGGACTTCGCTACCAGGCTTTTGCTGATATGGGTGCGGATAATATTAATCACACTGGTACCTTCCCAAGTTTCGCACAGATCTTCAATAAGCAGATACTGGCCGACAACGTTGAGTTGTCAAACATGTGGAATACCATTTACAATGCCATCAACAGGGCAAATAATATCATTGCTTCTGCTGAACTGATAACCGATCCCGCATTCAATAAAGCATCCGCAATTGGTGAGGCACGCTTTCTTAGAGCCCTCCTCTACCATGACCTCATCCGTTATTTTGGCGGATCACCCAACGGATATAATAAATCAGGCGGGGTTGGTGTCCCATTATTCACCGTTCCAACGCTAGCTCCATCAGACGCAGCTCCAAAAGCCCGCGCAACTGAAGCAGAAGTAAACCAACTTATTATTGATGATCTCAATTTTGCTATTGAGAATTTAAGTGGTGTATCCATTGCAAGGGCAAACGTAAATGCAGCCAATGCTTTAAAAGCAAGAGTTGAACTCTACAACGAAAATTTCGAAGCTGCAGAAGAAGCCGCAACAGCAGTAATTGAAAAATATGAAGCAGCGCCAGTGGGTGGACTGGCAGATGATTACAGAAGTCTCTGGTCTAAGAAAAATGTAACTCCTGAAAGCATCCTCGAATTGCCTTTCTATGTAGATGATGCAAATGCAATTGCATTCTTTTATTTTCCGGGTGCAAATGGTGGAAGAAATGAAATTACATCGTCTGCAGGACTGGCTGCTGCTCATGAGGCCAATGATAAAAGAAAGATCGTTAACGTAAGTGTGCTTGACAACACATCCGATCCACGCATACCTGCAAATAAAACACTGAAGGCATTTCGTGTTGCAGGTGATGACAACGTTATCCTCATTCGTTTGGCAGAAGTATACCTGATTCGCGCTGAGGCTAGAGCAAGGAAGGCGAGTCCGGATATTGCTGGTGCACAAAGCGATCTCAATGTTGTAAGAACCCGCGCCGGATTGCCTGCAACAACCGCAGCAACAACGGCTGCACTGGTTACAGCAATTGAAAATGAGCGTCGTGTTGAATTAGCGCATGAAGGACATCGCTGGTTTGATCTTCGTCGTTATGATAAGATAGCATCACTAGGTGTTACTGAACCATTCCGCGCCCTCTGGCCCATTCCATTAAGGGAAGTTCAGACAAGTGCTGGTGTGGTTGAGCAGAATGATGGATACTAATTGTTTTGCATACAGAAGAAAGCGGCGGCCTCACTGGAGACCGCCGCTTTCTTTTTAGGTGTCTGACACATGTTCGCAACATGTTCGAACATCCTCCGAACATGTGTCAGACACTTATCACGCGCCTATTTAAGTACTTCTGAAAGCTTTTGCTCAAGATCAAAACCACGTAAGTTCTCGGCAATAATTATCCCCTGCGGATCGATCAGTACATTATAAGGGATGCCCTCAAATCCATAAACTTTAACTGATTCACTGTCCCAGAATTTCAGGTCGCTCATATGTGACCAGGCCAGCTTATCCTCAGCAATTGCCTTTACCCATGGCTCCTTTGCTTTATCAAGTGATACACCAAGTATTGTGAAATTCTTGCTGCGGAATTTATCATAGGCCCGCACTATATTTGGATTTTCATTACGGCAAGGACCACACCAGCTCGCCCAGAAATCTACCAGAACATACTTTCCCTTGAAATTAGAGATAGAAATATTCTTTCCATTAACATCTGCCATGGTAAGGTCAGGGGCTGGCTTTCCTATCAGGGTTGCAGCCGCTTTCTGCTTTTCCATCTCTGCCGTTTGCGCCTGTTGCATGTCATAAGTCTGCTTCAGGGTCTTCACCATATTATGCTCAGGAAATTTCTTTACTGCATCATTCAATAACAAATCAAAATCCTTAGCCGGCATAATACGGGAAGAAAGTCCCAACGCAAAAAGGCTTACCGCCGGGCTTTTTGTGCTGCTTACCATATTCTTCATATAACTGGTTAGAGCACTTATCATTTCATTCTTCTTATTGGTGCTTGCCAAAACAAGACTGTCGGATCCTCCAAATTGTTTCAAACTGTCAAGCTGCATGAATACAGTATTGATCTCCTGGCTCTCAACACTGTATTTCTGGATAAAATCCTGAAGTTCCTTACTTGCAGGTGAACCTTCAATAGTGTAATACTGTTCCTTTTTATTCATGTCGAGGTTAACTGTCATATCCTCCGAATCATTCACAATAAGCAGTACCGGTCCTTCCTCTACTGCCACCTGGTAAATACCTTCCTCTTTTGCTTTGCCATCAAGACTTACAGTTCCTTTGCTGTCTTTAACTGTAGCTGAATCCAGAATCACCGGAATACCATCTCCACCAAAAGGGATCTCTTCCAACACCATTCTTCGTTTGTCGATGGGGGTTAGCTTATCGGCATTGCTGTAATTTACCTTTACCGTAAACGACCCACCCGCAGCTTTATCTTTGCACTGCACAGCAAACAGTGCAATCAAACCAACCATCAACAGCTTTTTTGTTTTCATCATTTCTTATTGTTCTTATAAATTATTTAAAAATACAATCGAACCCCCATCACGAATTCACGGCAGCTTCATTGAGTTTTTTCTCCAGCATTGATGTAGTGATTTTCGGATCTGCTTTTCCGCGCGATAGCTTTTTCACCTCTCCCATAAAAAGTCCTATAAGACCTTTTTTACCTTTTCTGTACTCAGCAACTTTGTCCGGCATTTTATTCAGCACCTCTGTAACCCATTCCTCAATTTCATTGCTGCCGGCATTCTGTAACAAATTAAGTTCTGCAGCAATAGCCTCCGGAGTTTTATCCGGGTTCTCCATCACTTTTGGTAACAGCTTTGATGAAGCCGATGAAAAACTAATCTGCCCCGATGACACCAGTTCCGCCAGCGCTGCAAGCCTGCCAGGTGTAACTGGCAATTGATCTATCGAAAAATTATTTTCATTCAACCATCCTCTGATGGGGCCAAGCAGCCAGTTTGCGACCGATTTATATTGGTTTGTATGCCTTGCCACTGCCTCGAAATAATCTACCATTTCCTTTTCATCACTCAGCTGAGCAGCGTCATAGTGAGTAAGTTGGTAGCTACTCATATATCTCTGCCGAATAGCTTCCGGCAACTCCGGCATTGATGCTTTTATAGCTGCAAGCTTCTCCTCCGTTATGATGAATGGAGGAAGATCGGGATCTGGAAAATATCGGTAATCATTGGCTTCTTCTTTGGAACGTAACGCGAAAGTGGTTCCATTATCCGCATCGAAACTTCTTGTCTGTTGCAGGATGGTTTCATCTCTTTCGGCCATCTCCATCATTCTGGCAGCTTCAAATTCAATGGCTCGTTTCACATTGCGGATTGAATTAAGATTTTTTACTTCCACCTTGGTACCAAGTTTCTCTTCACCACGCAGACGGATAGATACATTGGCATCACAACGCATGCTTCCCTCTTCCATATTGCCATCACAAATACCGAGGAAACGGACAAGCTTGCGGATCTCTGTTACATAGGCATACGCTTCTTCCGCACTATACATATCGGGATCGGAAACGATCTCGATCAGCGGTACTCCTGCCCTGTTATGATCGATAGCAGTTTTGTCGGGATGTGCATCATGGATACTTTTACCAGCGTCTTCTTCAAGGTGTATATGGTGAAGGCGAACAACCCGCTCCTTTCCATCGACGTTGATCTTTATGCCGCCACCCTGGCAAATATTATTGATATGCTGTGAAGTCTGGTAACCTTTTGGAAGATCAGGGTAGAAATAATGCTTTCTGGCAAACCAGTTGGTTCGGCTTATCTCAGAATCACATGCTATACCCATCTTTATCGCAAAATCCACAGCTTCCCGATTCAGTTTTGGAAGAGTGCCAGGGTAGCCCAGCGTAATCGCACTTATATGTGTATTGGGATCGCCACCAAAACTGGCAAGGTCGCCACAGAATAGCTTTGTTTTCGTCTGAAGTTGGGCATGTACTTCCAACCCTATCACCAGTTCATATTTTTCTTCCAGAGATTTCATCCTATTGCTGCTTGTTTCCATAAAGAGCAAATGTACCCAATCAGGGGCAAAGCTCCACCCATGGCTGCCCTAAAAGCAAAAAGGTGAAAATGGGGGGTTGAACCTCCCTCTTTTCACCTTTTTGAAATAAATTCTGTTAAATCAGAGCTCTGCAGTCCTCAGTTTACGGGGTATCTTCAATTCCGCCTGCTGCTCCTTCCCTTCACGAAGATATTTCAGGGGCATCGACATTTTCTTAGCCTCCCTGGCTGCTCTTGATAGATCTACCAGTTCATTCACGCTGTTTATTTCCTTTCCATCAAAAGAGGTGATTACATCCCCTTCCTTAATACCAGCCTTTTCAGCAGCCGAACCTTCATCTACACCAAGCACCTTAACTCCCTTTCCATCTTCTGTATCCTGCGCCCGAATGCCTAGCTTAGGCTGGCCACCACGGAAGAATTCAAACTGATGTGGCATACCACCCTCTCCATCAAATCCCCTGTATTGTTCCAACTCTTCGAGGCGCTCCAATTTATCAAGGCCACCTAACCCCTCCAGCCCCTGCATTCTTTCCTGCAGTAATTCCAGCTCCGGCATTCTCTCCATATTAAAGGCCATAGCCCCTTCGCGTTTTCCGAGCGCAGCAGTGGCCTTTTTCTCTTTGCCATCACGGAGATACGTTATGGTCACTTTATCCTCAGGCTTATATTTACCGATCGCTTTGGTAAGGTCTTCCGGATCTTCAATCTTACTGTCATTCACCTTAATTATAATATCACCAGCTTTTAATCCGGCCTTATCTGCAGCGGTTTCCTTAGTGACCTCAATCACCTTCGCACCATTTTCTGACTTCTCTGTGGCTACACCAAGTAGCGCCTCATTCATATTAAATTCAAAAACACGGGCTTCTCCATCATCATTCCAATTCCAGTTTTGCCTTGGCTGACCCTGGAATGGAGAACGCGGAGGCCTTGGTACTGTAATCCTCATGGTATTGCCATCGCGAACAATTATGTTCTTTTTCATGATAGCGATCCTGTTGTCATCAAATTCTGCAAGGGGCTTTCCATTCACAGTGAGATTGTCATCATTGATCTCGATCACCAACCTGATGTCCTTCTCTCCCTTTTTTCCCTTAGCTCCCTTCACCCCTTTCTCACCTTTCTCACCCTTGGTGGAAAATTCCATTACCTCACCTCCCTTGCGCTTGATAATGATCTGGTCATACTCACCCAGTTTCTCAGATCGCTTTTCTTTTTGCTGCCCAAAGGCAACTGTATCAACTACTGTAAGCATCCCCAGGCAAACTGCCGGAAGTACTAGTTTTTTTAACATATTTTTCATTTACGGCGTTTTTCGTAGTTCAAATATAATGCGATTTTCTGAACTACGAAATATTTCGGAAACGTTAAAATATGCATCAGTTATTCAGCAGCCCCTTGATACGCGTTATCACTTCCGTCAGTCCGCCTACCTCCTGTCCCCCGGCAGTAGCGAGGTTTTTTTGTCCTCCCCCGCCACCCTTTATCAGCGGCGCCACGTGCTCCTTGATAAGTTTACCGGCATCTAGTGATCTGGAAGCAACTACCGAATCTGAAATCCCAATTGCCACAAATGGCTTACCCCCGATATTGGCTCCTAGTACAGCTACATAATCATTCAGGTTATTCCTTAAGTCAAAACAAAGCTTCTTGAGCGCATCCGGATTGCTTACTTCTACAGTATCACCTATGAAACTCACCCCGTTTATGATCTCATCCTTTTTCAATAATTCATTCCTTATCCCCACCAATGTCCTGTTTTCAAGACTTTCCAATTGTTTCTTCAGCGCTGCATTTTCGGCAAGGGTATTCTCGATAGATTTCTGTAATTCTTTCGGATTTTTCAATGATTCCTTCACCGCCTGGAGTTGCTCTAATTGCCCGCCCACCCATGTTTCGGCAGCAATACCCGCAACCGCTTCCAGTCTACGCACACCCGCAGCAACAGCAGATTCATGCTTGATCTTGAAAAAACCAATCTCTCCTGTTGCATCCACATGTGTTCCACCACATAGCTCAATTGAATAATCTTTGTCCATCATAACCACTCTTACCAAATCACTGTACTTCTCCCCAAACAATGCCATCGCACCTATTGCTATAGCCTCATCTTTAGGCATCTCTTCAATTTTCACGGGAATGTTTTCACGTATCTTTTCATTCACCATGCTTTCAATGCTTCCTAATTCATCATCGCTGACTTTTGCAAAATGAGAAAAATCAAACCGGAGATGCTCGTCATTCACCAATGAACCTTTCTGTGCTACATGAACCCCCAAAACTTTTCTCAGGGCTGCATGCAGCAGGTGTGTTGCAGAGTGATGTGCTTCGGTTTTATTTCTTTTATCGCGATCAACTTTTGCAGTCACAATCCCGGTTATATTCACCGGCAACTTTTCTACAAAATGGATGATCAGGTCATTTTCCTTTTTGGTATCAACCACACGAATGGGCTCACCCTCAAACATCAGTACACCGGTATCTCCCACCTGTCCGCCACTTTCAGCATAAAACGGTGTAACCGATAAAACCAGTTGGAATGCTTCTTTCCCTTTTGCCTTTACTTTGCGGTATTTCAGGACTTTTGACTCAATTTCCAAAGTATCATGACCCACAAACTGCATGTGTGCAGTTTCATTTAACACTACCCAGTCCTCGGTATCAATAGCTGTTGCGGCCCTGCTCCTGTCTTTCTGCTTTGTCATTTCTTTTTCAAAGCCCGCCTCATCTACTTCCAGGTTATTCTCACGTGCAATTAAACGTGTAAGGTCAATGGGGAAACCAAAGGTATCATACAATTCAAATGCTGCAGATCCTCCTACCTTTTCAGTTCCAGCGCTTGCTGTAGTTCTTATAATATCATCGATCTTTTTAAGTCCCTTATCAAGTGTGCGTAAAAATGCATCTTCTTCTTCCTTCACCACTTTCGTAACGAAATCTACCTGGCTTTGCAATTCAGGGAATACAGTAGCAAACTGTTTTGCAAGCACCGGCATCAGTTGATGCAAAAGCGGCTGCTTGTAATCAAGATAAGAATAGTAATAGCGAACAGCTCTTCTGAGAATTCTTCTTATCACATATCCCGCTCCTGTATTGGAGGGTAGTTGTCCATCAGCAATAGTGAATCCTATTGCCCTTATATGATCAGCTATAACACGAAAGGCAATATCGGGCTTGGAATCAGACTGTCCGTATTTTTTTCCTGTAATTGCTTCTGTTGCCTCTATGGTGCCGGTGAAAACATCGGTATCATAATTAGACTGCTTGCCCTGTAATACCCTTACAAGTCGCTCAAAACCCATGCCTGTATCTACATGTGTGGCCGGCAATGGCTCAAGACTCCCATCCTTCTTCCGGTTGTATTGCATGAATACATTATTCCATATCTCGATCACCTGAGGATGATCTTTATTCACCAGCTCACGGCCTGGTATAGCTGCACGTTCTTCATCGCTTCTGCAGTCAACATGAATCTCGCTGCAGGGGCCACAGGGGCCAGTATCGCCCATCTCCCAGAAATTATCCTTCTTATTGCCAAATATGATATGGTCATCTTCCACAAGCTTTTTCCATTCAGCCAGTGCGATGGTAGAAGGTGGAAGATTCTCTTTTGGATCGCCCTCAAAAACGGACACGTATAACCGATCTTTAGGTAGCTTGTAAACTTCGGTCAACAATTCCCAACTCCATGCGATCGCCTCTTTCTTGAAATAATCACCGAAGCTCCAGTTACCCAGCATTTCAAACATGGTATGGTGATAAGTATCAACACCCACTTCTTCCAGGTCATTGTGCTTACCACTTACACGAAGACATTTTTGTGTATCCGCCGCCCTCAGGTAAGGCGGTTTCTTATCGCCCAGGAAATAATCCTTGAACTGGTTCATACCCGCATTAGTAAACAAAAGTGTAGGATCGTTCTTTACTACAATTGGTGCAGATGGTACAATTGTATGCCCCTTCGAGGCAAAAAAATCTAAAAACTGTTTTCTTATTTCAGCACTTGTCAGCATAAATTCGGAATGATTCTTGAGTGAAATTGTGCCCTGCCCGCTATATTTGTAAATAGCCGGTAAAGTGGTGCAAAGCTAAGGAAATGGGCTTTGCAGGCATATATGAAAAAGATCAAATATTACTACAACCCCAATACCCTCCGGTACGAAAAACTGGAAACCCCGCTCAGGGTCAAACTCCTACGTGCATTAGGTTTCATAGCCGCCTCTCTTGTTACAGCACTGATCATTGTTTCCATCGCCTTCCAATATCTCGATTCGCCTAAAGAAAAGATCCTTCGCCAGCAGTATGAGAAATCGAGGGAGAATTATGATCTTCTCTACCGTGAGGTCAATAAGATGCAACAGCAGATGGCCGAACTGGAGAAGCGCGACAACGAGGTCTACCGTTCAATTTTTGAAGCCAGCCCTATACCGGATTCAGCTCGCGTAAAAGAAATGGAAAAGGCAAAGGAGATCCGTATGGTGCAGGCCATGGATGCCGATGCGCTCTATACCGGTGTTGTTGATAATATCAATAATCTTATCAAGCGCATCGCCTACCAGAACCGCTCTTATGAAGATATCCAGGGCTTTATCCGAAATAAAGAAGTGCTGCTGGCCGCTACCCCTGCCATCCAACCAGTTAGTAACAAAGATCTCAACCGGATAGCATCGGGATTTGGATACCGCATCGATCCGGTTTATAAAACGGTGAAGATGCATGCTGGCCTCGATTTCGCCGCACCGCAGGGAACCCCTATTTATGCTACTGCCAATGGAACTATTAAACTTGCCGGGAATACAGGTAATGGGTATGGCAACCATGTGATCATTAACCATGGCTATGGTTATGAATCCCTATATGGACACATGTATAAGATCAAAGGGCGCTCAGGTCAGCGGATCAAGCGGGGAGAGATAATAGGTTATGTTGGCAGCACAGGTAAATCTACAGGTCCCCACCTGCATTATGAAGTTCATAAAAACGGTAAGCGGCTTGATCCCGTTTATTTCTTCTATAATGACCTCACCCCCGAACAGTATGACAGGCTCCTGAAAATGGCCGCGGCAAGTAACCAGAGCCTCGACTAATTTTCCCTTCCTGTTTTTTGTTTCCGGCCCTATTATTGATGCGAACTCCACGTATCTTTAACCTATACATGAAGCCACAACCACAGATCAGCATGAACTTTGGATTCGATGAGCCGGAGATACCGGAAAAGGTCGAAACAAAAGCGCCGTCGGTGGATCAACCCATAAATGGCCAGCACGTTGAAACTGTTGTGAAAAAGGTTGCAGTTACAGATGAGTCTACCATTCTTACCATTAGAAAAAAGCCTGGCCGAAAGGAAAAAGAAAAGGCCTGGAAATCTGCCACTCCCGGTAAAAGAGGACGTAAATCGCTGAAGGATATCAGCGCAGAAGCCGATCTGATTGAGATCCCAACTGATGAAGAGCTTTTCTCCAAACAATACTACAGCATAGGTGATGTTGCCAATATGTTCCGGATGAATCCTTCGCTGATCCGCACCTGGACCAACGAGTTTGATGGAATGCTGCAACCCAAAAAGAACAAGAAAGGCGACAGGTATTTTCGTCCCGATGATGTTAAGACCCTTCATCTCATCTATCACCTGATAAGGGTTAGAAAGTTCACATTAGAAGGTGCCCGCGACCACCTTAAGCAACAAAAGAAAAAGACCGAAAAACAGTTTGCTGTTATTCAATCGCTTCAGCAATTCCGGACTTTTTTACTTGAACTAAAAGCAAGTCTCTAGAGCGGTTACCAATAAAACTTCAAGCTGTTTTTAATTCTGCATCGCGCAACCAATGTCAGATTAACTTGCATCACCTATTGGAAAGATATACTTCCTTATTCTCCCCCGCAAGATCAACCTGCAGCGACTCCATAAGCCTTAATACTTCAAGGTTTATAAACTGCCTGAGCTGGTTGAATTCCATTACCGGAATGATGGGTGCGTAATATTCAATATGAACAATGAATGCACTGGATGTGATATCACTCAGAAAACAGGTATAAGATTCAATGGCGGGATGGGTTAATATATTCTTGATTCCCGCAATTGCATGGTCTAGTTTCAGGGAGCTGGTTTGGAGGCTCAATTCAAGATTCAGGTCAGCCCTTCTTTGGGTTCGAAGACTCAGGTTATCCATTATACTGTCCACCATCTGTTTATTGGGAACAGTTACAAAGGTCTTCTGATCTGTTCTGAGCCTGGTACTCCGGAGCCCGATCTTTTCAACGGTTCCTGTAATGTTCTGAACCTTAACCAGGTCACCCACATGGAAAGGCTTATCAAAAAATATAATGAAGGACGCGATCAGATTCTCCAGGCTCTCCCTGGCCGCGAGAGCGAGAGCACCCGCTACGATACTGAGTCCCGCCAGGTAAGTGGTGATATCTTTCCCGAAAGAAAATTTTATTACGAGTAGTATGCCCAGGATGATCAATAATGCTTTGAAGAAATCCTTAAAAAAGACCACCATCTGGTTGTCGGCCATATCTTCTGTAAGGTTTGCCTTCTGTTCCATTAGCATCGCTATAAAATCAATGATCCGACGCATCAACCAAATGAACGTCACCACAAAAATTCCTTTCGCAACACTATCAACGATCTTTCGGAAGCTTACATGATAGATCTCGAATTCTAGCTGTGATGGATACCGGAGTTTATCAAGCGCTATCATGGTAATGGTAATTACAAGGAACACCTGCATCGGTTGGAAAAGAAGTTCAACGAATGCTTTCTGGTCAATTTTCCATGAATGCTGCTTGATTAGCTTAAAAAGCAATTTAGATAAAACCCTGCTCAGGTAACGTTTTAGCAGTATTACAAACAGGATAGTACCAAAGCATATTAAATAGGCTCTTACAGTATTATCGAGGATCACATAATCAAGAATTTCATTCATGTCAGCTACAGATTCTGTAAGGAATAAACAAAGAGTACGCCATCTTTCAGGCAATATAAATGATCCATCACCACCTGCATTTTATCAACATCATGGAGTAGCTCAGGAAGCGACAGTTCTTTAGTGATCAGGGTTCCTGGTGTATAACGCAAAAGCATTGTCCCTTTGCGACCCACCACATCATCACCCATCACCTGGAAGTCGGTCCACCCAAGCAATGCAACCTGGTTACGAACCGTACCAAAATAGTCGAGCACTATCAATCCTTTCTCCGGATCATAAAGATATACCAGCCGGTTTGCATCAGCAATGTATAACGGAGTGGGTGGTGTATCTGATAACACCCTGAAGTCAACTGTTTCCGCAACCAGCTTTCCATTATCATCCAGCCTTTTCAGTTTCCCATTCAGTTCATCATATACCCAAAGGCCATTATCGAAAGACTGGCCGATAACCCTTGCCTGGAATATATCCTGCTTTCTGAGATCAATAGTATTTCTGTTGTTTAAAAACCTGTCAAGCACAACCACTGTTCCAAAATCACGAAAATGCAAAAGCACCTTCAACGGGTTTGAAGCATCAATGGCATGCACTTTTCCATAACGGCGAACATCATTGTACACTCCAATGGAATCACCATCAGCATCCCTCTTCTTTAACTGCCCGCTTTTATCTAAGAGATAAAAATTGCCAAGATTATCTACCGTGAAATCTGCCAGGTTTTCTCCAATCGTCCGTACCAGGGCAAGTCCGTTTTGCCGACTTTTACCTGCAGTATCCTGCTGCGCAAATAGCGTTGTTGAAATTAAGCCGGCTATGAAAAGGAAAAAACATTTCATGGCTCATAGGTTTTAAGCGTAAGCTCATTGCCATCAAATATTGCATAGGTATTGTAACGTAACCAATCTCCAAGGTTTATATACCTGCTGCCGCCCTCAAGCTTCACATCAAGCGGTAAATGCCTGTGTCCAAAAACAAAATAATCATACTTTTTTTTCTGAAGTATCTCCTTACAGTAAATGATCAGCCATTCATTGTCTTCGCCCAGGAATTTTTCATCTGTTTGTCCCGTTGCTGCTCTGCTCCGCCTGCTTAAAAAATTAGCCAGTCCGATTCCCATTGTTGGATGTAGTATCCCGAAAAACCACTGGCATACCGGGTTTCTAAAAACCTTTTTGATGAACTTGTACCCATGGTCACCCGGGCCGAGTCCATCGCCATGCCCTACCAGAAATTTCTTTCCATTTATTTCGTAATCTTTCTCCTCAAAGTAAACCGGGATCCCCAGTTCCTTTTCGAAATATCCGTTCATCCACATATCATGATTGCCTACAAAAAAATGAACCGGGATCCCATTATCGGTTAGCCATGCCAGTTTTCCAAGGAGTCTTACATAACCCTTTGGAACAACCGATTTGTATTCATACCAGAAATCAAATAGATCACCCACTATCAGAATCATAGCCGCATCATGGGAAATACTCTCGAGAAAACGAACGATGCGTTTTTCCCTTACCAGGCTGCTTGCATGGTCAGGAGCCCCAAGATGGAAATCAGAAAGGAAATATATTTTCTTGCCCTCGGCTAACTGCATGGGTGCAAATATACGTGCGGGAAAGCTGTCTGACACATGTCAGACAGATATCAAAGGCCCCCTTTGGCGCGAAGATATTCAAGTACATCGCCTGAAGTTACCCGTGGACGGCCACTCACGTCACCAGAATACCAGTAAATCCAGGCTTCCGTAGTACTTCCATTAGGAAGTATTACAGTAGTTTTCTCACGGCGGTACAATTGTGGTTCTCCGTCTTCCGGAGCTACTCCTTCATAATCATCAAGCTGTGCCATCGCCCATTCAAACTCATCCACTTCGCGGATGCGGTATAACTCTCCAACGATCCGCGCATCAGAATCCGTGGCCACGGCTGCAGGATATTCACCCATATCATAAAGCAATCCCATCACTGTTGCCGGTGATACCAACTCGAAATAGCGCTTGATATATTCATATGCCGGATGCCGGAATCCCTCGCGTAGTGAGCCGTACACGAATACCTGGTATAATGGATGGAGGTTCATGTTCTAAAGATAGGCAAAGCTGTGAAGCAGTTCTATAACTTATCGACCAAAAAAAGGTAAACTTCTTTGGGACCGTGAACACCTACAACAAGCGTTTTTTCTATGTCGGCAGTGCGGCTTGGACCAGAAGCAAATGTTATCAGGGATGGAATGTTGCGTCCATACTTTTCTTTGATCCCTTTGAGACCGTCGCGGATATCATATACTAACTGGTCGGTAGTAGCTATGCAAATATGTATAGGGGCATATACGCTGGTCGTTCTTCCACTTTCCTGTGCCGAACTCATTACTAAAGTACCAGTTCGTGCCACCAGGTATTCACAACCGGTAATACTTACATCGCACCCCGGTAAATCATCAGTAAAAGAAAAGTTACTATTCTCCGCTGCAAAGAGTTTCTGCAAACCAGTTTCCCGGCAGTAGATTTTTTTGAGATTTGCCTGTTCAAACAGGTACTTTAACTGGAATACCAGCTCCCCCTGGTCAATGCAAAACACGAATTTGCCCTGTAACCTGGTAAAGTTTTCGGCAAACAACATCTCAAGTTCTTCCCGCTGCGGCTGGTAAACCGAAGTGTTTCCTTCGCTTGAAGGAAAAGGAAGAGGCGTTGATTCACTCAACGCCTTCCTTATCTTCTTTAAAATATTCTCTTTTGAAGCGGATATGTTCATATGCTTCTTATACGATGGATGGTGTTTCCTCTACATCAAGTGTTTTCTTCTCTTCATAAGGACGCTTTCCGATCAGATGCTCAACGTCACTTTGGAAAAGCACTTCCTTGTCAAGTAATTTCTCCGCGAGAATTTCAACCTGTGCCTTTTTCTCAGTAAGTAATTGCTTGGTACGCAGATAAGCAGCATCAATCAGATTTCTCACCTCTTCATCAATGATCCTGGATGTTTCTTCTGAGTATGGCTTGGTAAAGCTATTCTCCTGCTGCGGATCATAGAAGCTTACATTTCCAACCTTATCATTCATTCCATATACCGTTACCATTGAATAGGCCATTCTTGTTATCTGCTGAAGATCATTCTGGGCACCGGTTGATATCTTACCAAAGAATATATCTTCAGCAGCCCGTCCACCCAGTGTCATACAGATCTGGTCGAGCAACTGGTCGGTATTGTAGAGATATTGCTCTTTCGGCGTATACTGCGCATAACCAAGGGCGGCAGTACCCCGCGGAACGATGGTAACTTTAAGTAACGGATATGCATGCTCGAGATACCAGCCACAGATGGCGTGACCTGCTTCATGATATGCAATGATCTTTTTCTCATCAGGAGAAATGATCTTATTCTTCTTCTCCAGTCCCCCGATCACACGGTCTACCGCATCCTGGAAATCACTCATATCAACAGCTTCCTTTCCTTTCCTTGCTGCAATAAGCGCTGCTTCATTACACACGTTGGCAATATCAGCACCCGCAAATCCAGGTGTTTGTTCTGCCAGCTTATGGATATCAACATGCTCAGAAACTTTGATTGGTTTCAGGTGCACTTTGAAGATAGCTTCACGACCTTTTACATCGGGCTTGTCAATAGATATCTGGCGATCAAATCGTCCGGGACGAAGTAACGCACTATCCAATACATCAGGCCTGTTGGTTGCGGCCAGTACAATGATGCCACTCTCTCCACTGAATCCATCCATCTCAACCAGCAACTGGTTCAGCGTGCTTTCACGTTCGTCATTGCTCATGATTGCATTCTTTCCACGCGCACGGCCAATGGCATCGATCTCATCAATGAAAATGATACATGGTGCTTTCTCACGTGCCTGCTTGAAGAGGTCACGTACACGACTTGCTCCAACACCCACAAACATTTCCACGAAATCAGATCCGCTCAGGCTAAAGAAAGGCACCTGCGCTTCACCGGCAACCGCCTTGGCGAGCAGGGTCTTACCTGTTCCCGGAGGGCCAATCAGTAAGGCTCCCTTAGGGATCTTACCGCCGAGGTTGGTATATTTTTTTGGATTCTTCAGGAAGTCAACAATCTCCATCACTTCAACCTTCGCTTCATCCAATCCCGCCACATCATTGAAAGTAATATTGACCTTGGTTCCCTTATCAAACAATTGTGCTTTTGACTTTCCGATATTGAAGATGCCACCGGGTCCGGCACCACCTCCGCCGCCACCACCCATCTTACGCATCAACAATACCCAGATGAGTACGATAACGAAAATGGGAAGGATGAACTGGAAGATCGGTGCAAGCCAATCGCCCTCGGTATCATCAATACGCGGAACCTCTTTTACTTCAGGATTCTTGGTATAGAAGTCGCGCAGATCATCAGTAAAAATCTCAGGCTTCGCAATTGTGAACTCAAACTGCGGCCCCTTATCAGTTGCAGCATTGTAATTCTTGGGAAGCTTTGAGGTATAATAATCTTTCTTCAGACTGTCCTTCTTAATAAAAACGCGAACAAGGTTTTTATTACTGATCAACACGATCTTCTCCACATCGCCTTTTGAGAGCATCTCCATTTTGAAGATGTCGAAATTGATTCTTTTGGCTTCTGGTGTAAAAGTGCTGAAAAGGTTAAATCCAAGTAATATCACCGCAAGTGCACCCCATATCCAATAAATATTGAACTTGGGTCCTTTACGCGGGTCATTGCTTCCATCCGGTCTCGGTCGCATCCTGTTAAATCCCCCCCTTTCATTTGGTTTCAAATCTTCCTGTGACATATATTATTAAACTATAAGAATTACTAATGCAAAAAGGGTCCCATTGTTCAATAGGACCTGTTATTATTACAAATTGTGCTCGGTCATGGGGGCATCGCTCCACATTTCTTCCAGGCGATAGAACTTACGCGTTTCCGGTTGCATGATGTGAACCACCACATTCACATAATCAATAAGGATCCATTGTGCCGCCTGCTGGCCTTCATGGCGATACGGATTCTCACCCGTTTCTTCCTTTACCTGGTGTTCAATTTCATCTGCAATGGCTTTAACCTGAGTGGTGGAACTGGCCTGGCATATGATGAAAAAATCCGATACAGCCTCATGGATCTTTCTGAGATCGAGCGAAACAATATGCTCGCCTTTCTTGTCCTGTATGGCTTTAATAATGGTTTTGAGAATCTTAGCGTTCTTGGATAAGCGGGTCACACTGCTGCGTTGACGAGAAGCTAAAGATGACAATGGTTCCAATAATCTATTCTTTTAGTGATCAAAAAACTGAAAATACTACATTCGCCACGATCAAAAGTAACTAAACTTTTACGCAACGCCATGCCCGTTCAACATATCGGCCAACCGCTCACTGTGCTGGAGTCAGTAGATAGCTCCAACAACTATGCCATGGGCAGGGTTCATGCCCGACTGGCAAGTCATGGGGAGGCGTTTTTTGCGCAGGAACAGACCGCCGGGAAAGGGCAACGCGGCCGGCAATGGGTCACACGCCCGGGCGAAAACATCATGGTCAGCATCGTGCTCGATTGCGCTATACTGAACCCCAACGCCCCTTTCATGCTCAGCATGGCCATGGCACTCGCCTGTTCCGATTGGTTCAGCAGCCTGGCCGGTGATGAAGTTTCCCTTAAATGGCCTAATGATCTTTACTGGCGTGACAGAAAGGCAGGGGGTATCCTGATCGAAAACCTGTGGTCGGGCTCAAACTGGCAGTTTGCCATTGTAGGTATAGGAATCAATATCAACCAGGTGGAATTTGACCCGATGGCAAAAAAACCGGTTTCGCTGAAACAAATCACCGGCAAAAACTTTGACCTGATGCATTGTTTGGCCGATCTTTTTCAAGCTCTTGAAAAACGTTGGCAACAATTGATGGCCGCACGTTCAGACCAAATTTTGGAAGATTATAACAATATTCTTTTTATGCGCGGGATGATTGCCCGAATTCGTAAAGACAGTGCAATCTTCGAAACTACCATCATGGGAGTAACCCGGTATGGCGAGCTGTTTACAAAAGATACACTCGAAAGAAGTTTTGCAGTAGGAGAAATCGACTGGGTTTAAGATGTTCGGGCAGAATTTCCCCCTACATACACCCAGCTATCATAGCTATCATCTATTTCGGCGGCACGGGCTTCTATTTCAAAGCGGTTATGGTAATAGCCTTTGCGCATTGACTCAATCAGGTATTCCCAGAGAAACCGGATGAACCCCAGCTCCCTGAACTGACGTATATGTGCCAGCTCATGCCTCAGCCAGCGCCGGTTTCGAAGAAGTTCCTCCACACTGGTATTATGCAGGTGAATAGTTGTTCCCAATACCATGGCCATCTTTTCTGACCCCATCTTCCTTGCTGCCAACCTGGCCCAAAATGATCTTTCCCTTATTCTGTAATTCACCGCATAAATATACAATCGGGCCGGAATTATGCAATCCCAGACTAAGCCTATCTTTCCTTAAATCTGGCGCCTAATTGTTCGGTGCTCCAGCCTGCACCCAACAGGAAATTGCCAGTATCTGCGCATTGGAAAGACTTCCCTCCTTTGGCATTGTTTTGCTTACTACCGCCTGGCGGATAGCCGTCCTCGCTGCAAAGATCTGCTCATAAGTAAGTAGCGGCCCCGGACCATTCAGGCTTCCCGCACCATGGCAACCTGATGCCGTACAAGTGGAAGCAATGATTCCACTGATACTGGTTGAAAATTTGGGTGTTTCAGTTGGACATTCATCATTACCACCCGGATTGCCGCCCGGGCCCGGATCATCAGAACTCTTACTGCAGGAAATAATAATTGTAAGCGAAAGCATGACCAGCATGCCTGCCGTCATTTTCATTTTCATGATGGATGTTTTAGGTGATATGGAGAGTCAACATTTCAATTGAAATGCCTTGATGACTTTATCTCGATATCAGCCCATTTCCATGCTTTCTCAAATCTCTTATTTGTTTGCGCAGCTGCTTCGTTCAGGCCCTGCCCCATCTGAGCATTATACAAACCCTTCAGCGCCCATCCGTTTTCGGGAAAAGTCATCAAGTCATCATTATAAACGGACTCCGCCTCCTTATGGTTGCCTGCCTCCAACAGCCAATATCCTAATGTGAGCCGCACAGAAAAAAACCAATCCGGCGGTTCATTATAATTCAACTTATCCTCAATTGCCACTGCCTTCCTGAATAATGGAATCGCCTTCCCATAATTTTTTTGCTGTGCATATATCTCGCCTTCCAATACATTGGCTGCAATTGATACAATATCAGCAGCAGTATTGAGATCCCAGATCAGCTGTGATTTTAGCACCTCCCCTTTGAGTAATTTTTGTACTTCTTCAAGTTCCGCCTTTGCCAATGCCATCTCTTTTTTACCAGCATATGCCATCCCCCTTGCATAATGCCAGATGGCTTTTGGATAGATCAGTTTTTCACCTGGCTTTTCCAACTTCAATATCTCATCCCAACGGCCAAGATGAATTAGTACAAAAAATGGAATACTATAAAAATGCTGAACAGTTACATTCTCATCGAGATACTTACGGTCGGCAGTAGCCGAAACCCGCCAGGCATTTTCTATCGCCTTTTTACTATTGCCTTCCAGAAAAGCACAGGCAGCCAGAAAATGTATATTATGCGGATATAATAACATCGGGTAGAACCCTGAAGCCTTGCACTGGCTGATATAATTACTATCGGCCTCACTGGCTTGCTCATTTACTAATACACCTTTGTGGTACTCACCTGTGCGTATGTAAATATGGCTGGGCATATGAACAAGGTGGCCCGCAGAAGGCATCATAGCCGGCAACTTATCGGCATAGGCGCTGGCCTTACCTGCAGTTTTCGAAGCCTCCATCGCATGGATATAATAATGTATTGCACCAGGATGATCAGGCCAGCGTTCAAGCACTTTTTCTATGGTGTTGATGATCTTTGGCGTCCATGGCTGTGCAGTTCCATCCTTCAACCAGAGATTCCATGGATGTTCATTCATCAACGCATCAATAAACAATACTGCGATCTCTTTATCGTCCGGATATTTCTCATATAATTTTTCCATGGCCGATGCATAGGCAGCATTATAAGGAGTCATGTCACTTACAGGTTGTTCCGGAAACCTTGAATCCATAGCATCCACCAACTCCCTTTCCTTCTCAGTAGCACTCGTGGCCAGTTTTTTAGCTGTATTGATTGCTGTATTTATATCTGTTAAAGCCACGGGGTTAAGCGCCGCATTATAATTTGGTCCAAGTACCATGGCCAGTCCCCAATAAGGCATGGCCGCAGTACTATCCAATTCTATTGCTGTTTTAAATGACCTTCCTGATTCGCCATGATTGAATGCATATAATAAGGAAAGTCCCTGATTGAAAAACATCTTCGCAGAATCTGAACGGGATGTTATGTCATAGCTGATACACGTAAAGCCAGGAATAAGCGGGCCTTTACCTGCATTTAGTTTTGCAAGGTCCAGTGTAGGAGAACAAAAAACAGCAGCGCTCCTCTTAACTTCCACAACCTTCTTAACCGGTGTTGACAGTAGGTAATACAATACCATCAGCAATAAATTGCCTGTCAGGATCAGTGATTTCATACTGCAATATTTTGGTTTTACTAAAATTGATACAATTAAATGAAAGGGGCAATACCCTAAATAGGTGACTGCACTTTATTTTGCCGGTCTGCAATAGTTATTCACCACCCATTCCCCGATCTTGTTTCCCATTTTTTGTCCGGCCTCACTGGCAAATCGGAAATGGATACCAGCCATTACCCGTGAGTCGGCATTTTCGTTAGCCGCATCCAGGAAATTATTGAATTGCCGGTAACTTGTTTTATCCACTGCGGTGGAAGAATTCATTACAAATGGCATGTTGTTCCCAAGTAATTCAGAAAGTACAGTAGCACCGGCATTGCCGAGCACCGAATGCGTTGATGGATAGTCCTGCGCAGGTGGCGTAGGTTCAGCAGGTTCCCAGTTTATATCGGAATCTGTAAGTTCATTACCATCTGTATCGGCCAACCTGATAGCAGAATATGGCCGCCAGAAATTGTAGTGATATTTTGAGTGCCAGCCGGAAGAATAGGAATCTGCCAATGCCATATTAAGCAACGCAAATACCCTTGCAGTGGCCATAAGACCTAGATCTTTGTTCTTCACTCCAATACGGGCAACCCTGTTCCAGCCGATTTCAGAAAATTCATACCAGAATTTTGCATATGCCGACTGTGCCGCTGTTCTGCTTTCACTGTGCGCCCTTCCAATTCTCTTTACTTCATTAAAGGCATTTGCATACTCCGCACTATTAAGCGCAGGTGGTGGTGGGGGAAGAAACTGGTCGTGCTTTTCCAGTGCAAACAATTTCATCGTTTTCCACTGTGGGGCGAAAAGAAAATTAAAAGGGGGAACAGGCCTGTACATGCCCGGCATTTCTGTTTCAGCAACCGGACCAACGGGATCAGCATTGGCTGCATCATCAGCACGAAGGGCAAGAATAGCTGCTGCAGCGGCCTTGCCGATCTCAAGGCCAGCATCTTTTTTTTCACTGTTCCCAACAGATTTCAACGAAACAGAAAGCATTGAATCCAGCATCTTCCTTTTTTCAGGAAAAGATGCGCTCAAAACGCCATGAGCCGCTGCAGCTGCAGCCGCTTCCAGACTTGCTTTCCGGTTATCGCCTTTAAAAGTATATTGCTCATAAACAGGATCGATTGCATTCAGTGCATCGTGCATGGCAATATGTACCATTGCGTTTATCCTGGAGCCCTGCAGCGGGAGTTGGTAGTTAATTCCACCAGCCGCCTCTAACGCTACGAGGTTCCAGTCAAGGATCAAAGTGTTTGGTAAAGGGTCCTTCGCCTTAGCAGGAATTTCATCCCTGGTACAGGCAGTTAAAAAAACCGCTCCCGCTAATCCCAGCATCACTGTTCTCAAAATCTTTTTCATAACATCAAGGTTTAAATTTGAAACACAAATATGCATTTCAACTTTGCGCCTTACAATTACCTAAACAGTGATTCTTCTACCCTAATCTGGTGAGCACCTGATAATTTTAAACGATCCGTTGATTAATGGCTTTTGCAACCACCTCGGTTAGGGAAGCTACATGTAGTTTCTCATAGATCTTCTTGACATGCGACCGCACAGTTTCATAGCTGATATTTAGTTCGGCAGCGATCATCTTATAACTGAGTCCGTTTACCAGGCACGACAAAACATCTTTCTCACGGGGAGTGAGATGGTAATCGGGAGCTTCACCGGGTCTTATAAATTGTGGCATCTCCTGCAGTTTGTTCAGCACTTTACGTGCTATGGAGGGCGACATGGGTGAGCCGCCAAACTGGAGCTCGCGAATGAAATCAACGAGCTTTGTATTAAGCTGGTTCTTCAATATATATCCTGATGCACCAGCACAAATGGAATCGAAAACCCTGTCATCATCCTCAAACACTGTCTGCATTAAAACCTGGATATTGGGAAATTCAGATTTAAGCTTATGCACGGCAACAATACCCGTCATTCCAGGCATTTCGATATCCATCAAAACTACATCTGGCCTTGATTCGCGAACATCACTAATACAATCAAGAACATGGCAATAGGATCCCACCACTTCAAAATCAGGTACAGTATCAAGTAACATCTTTATGCTTTCCCTGATATTTTTATTATCATCAAAAATGGCGATGCGTAATCCCATATGCTATAGCTTTTTCAAATGTATACTTAAAACCGGTGCTCACCTATCCCCTAATCAGGTGAGAGGAAAGCGGAAAAGGATACGGGTACCTTCACCCGCGGCACTGGTAATTTCAAGGCTTCCGCCCATTTCGGCAGCACGACGCTGCATATTGCGCAGGCCATTACCCGACAACGTTAGCAAATTGGCAACAGGCTGGGTTTGCACATCAAAGCCTTTCCCATCGTCCTTAATATGCATCGATAAAAACTGGTGTGATTTTGAAATATCCACCAGAAGGTTGCTGCCGCCGCTATATTTCACTGAATTATTGATTACCTCCTTAAAAACCAGGTATAAATTTTTCCGTTGTTCCATATTCAGGTTAAGGTGCTTCAATTCGTCGGGATAGTTCAACTCAAAATTCATACCCCCGGCTTTCAACAGAGGCCGGGCATAAGATTCCATCCGCTGCAGCATCTTTTCCATGCTGTCATTACGGGGATTGATCGCCCATACTATATCATTCATTTCACTGATCATCTCTCCCGAAGCACCACTTATCTTTTCGAGAGTGTCATCCAGCTCTTTTGTCTTTTGCTGCTCCTTATAAATTTTTGCTACCTGACTGTAAATAGAGATACTGCTTAAAGTAGATCCCATGTTATCATGAAGATCGCGGGCGATCCTGTTTCTTATTTCCTGCCGCTTCAATAATTCGTTTATACGATAACGGTAGATGAAATAAATCAAGCCTGCAGCGGCCGCTGCGAGTAATAGAAAGAACCACCAACGTTGCCAGAAAGGCGGTATAATTATTACATCAAGTATTGTTGCCTGCTCATTCCAGATACCCGGCACCGTGGTTGACCTAACCTTAAAGCGGTATCGTCCACCACCCAGTTGTGTGTAAGGAGCAACCTGCTGATCTCCCGCATCAACCCACCTTGGATCAACACCTTCAAGCATATACTGATAATGCACTTTCTCCTTGTACCAGGGTGCCGCAAAATGGATGTTAAAGAAATTACTGGTATGATCAAGCCTTATCTGGTTTTCATCCGTTTTTAAATGCAGGAATGAATTATCAAAAATGGTGAAATCAGTGAGTTTTACTTCCGGGTGCGATACGGTTGATTCTATGGAATCGGGATGGAAGCGCACATAGAATCCTTTTCCTCCGGCATAGAGATAACCCTGTTGATCGCGGTAAATATCTCCTTTTACTCCACCGGCCGATTCAATCTCCTCAAAAGCGTAGGTCCGTGTTTGTTTCTCTGTGGGATCGTATTGGTGTAACTGTCCATTACCTATCATCCAAACCCTTTGATTATGGTCTGTGCATATCCCTTCCAGCAGATTCGGTGTGTTGCTTATATAAGTAAACCGATTCAATGCAGGATCAAAATGATTGAGTCCCCCTCCAAAGGTAGAAACCCAAAGCCCTCCCCCAGCCCCGGCAGCCATATCATACACGTGATTATTGGAAATGGAGTATGGGTTGGATGGATCATTGATGTGATAACGATATTGTTTGCTAAACCTATCCCATTGTGCCAGGCCGTTTTTGGCAGTTGCCAGCCATAAACGTTTTTTAGGGTCTTTATAGATTTTATGAATAAGATTATCAGCCAGGTTAAAGCGACTGATGATCTGGTTAATTGAATCGCCCCTGCTTATCCAACGGTTTGAGGTGAGATCATAATAAGCTATATAATGTCCATAAGGGGATACCAGCAACGCAGGTTTTCCATTAATAGAATCTTCTTCTACGGATACAATTCTGGAAGCGATGATACGCTTCATTACCATATCATTACTGGTATTTGGAAGCAGATTATAGCTGAAATTATCAGGATCAAACCTGAATAGGGAATAATCGGTTCCGAGGTAAAACTGTTCCTTTGAATCTTTAAAAAATCCGGAAATATTTAATAATGTATCATCTTTCCTAACAGGAAGGTATTCAAACCCCGATGGGTGGCGCATAAATATACCTGCATTTGTTGCCAGCCAGGCAGATTGATCGGCCATCACCATAATATCATTTACAGATATCTCATTATAAAATCCAGGGAGGGAAGGAAGAAATTCCTGTCGGAAGCTCTTGAAACCGCCGGCATAAAAGTTGATTCCGGCATCTGTTCCGATCCATATATTCTGCTGCGGGTCGGTATAGATACAATTAATGGTATTTGAACCCAGGGCACCTTTCCTGCTTAAACTGCTGTAATGACGGCTGTAAATACCAGTGGAAGGATCAAGCAGTATTAAACCTGACATCTTTGTACCAATCCACATATTCCCTGAACCGTCCTCTCCAAAAGAGGTGGCTTCATCTTCACCCAATGAAAGTCCATCACGGCCGTTGGCCAGCACTTCTTCTGCTTTGGTTTTATTATTATACCGATATATCGCATTGTCCCATGAGCCCATCCAGATATCGTTACGCTGGTCGAGATATAAACGCGTAATAGTTACATGGGGAAGCTTTATATAGGGATTAAGATACAGCGGATCAGATTGCTCCTGGAGGCTAACAGGATCTACTTTAAAATAGCTCCCCCCCTGCCTGCCTCCCCAGATAATGCCATTGTTATCAAAACAAATATCAGTACATGTTCTCCTGGATGAAGGATCAACTTTCAGGAAACGGCCGGTAGAAATTTCGAATCTTAATAATCCTGCCCCGCTTGTAGCCAGCCATATATAACCTTTTTTGTCGGGTAACAACGCATTCAGTGAATTAACCGGTATGGAAGAGCTATCACCGGGCTTATGCCTGTATTGAATAAACTGTGCTTCAGGGGCGGCGTGGCGATCGTACCTTGACAAACCACCATCGGCAGTAGCAATCCATAAATAACCATTTCCATCTTCACAGATGTCCATAATGATATTGCCACTTATGGTTTGAGCACTGGCTGGCTGATGGCGGAATACCCGGAAAGTTGTACCATCAAAACGGCTAAGGCCATCATTGGTTCCGATCCAGGTAAAGCCATGACGATCCTGTAATATACAGTTGACATTATTATGTGACAGTCCATTCTGTGTTGTGATATGGCGAAAGAAAAGGGAAGGGGTTTCGGCCATTCCCCATATGTGGCAGCAGGTGAATAATATGATATAAATTACCCGCACTTAAATTAAATTTTATATCCTGATCATTCCGAATATAGAATGCTTCGCATGATGAATTTAGCCAATATATTTCGTGAGTCAGCTAACAGTGGTTGATGATATAGTCCCGGTGCCTTCCAGGTGCCTTCTAAATGCCTTATATGTCGGAGGATCCCCGGAGGATGATCGGTAGATGTCCGGCAGATAAAAAAATAAAAAAATCAGGCAAAACTAAATAGCGGCTTAGGTTTCATGAATCGGAAGTAGTTTAATTTAAGAGATGCGGGATACGTTTTAAACAGGTTAAATGGCTCATTTATCTGGAATAATTGGCTCATTCCATGATTTAATTGGCTTATTTCACAAAAATGGACTCATTCGCTTTGTTCTCAAATTACCAGTGCGGCAATGATTTCTTCCGCATGTTGCTTACTCTTTGGCTTTAAAAACACCTTCATTATCTTTCCCTTCTCATCAATCACAAAACTTGTTCTATGAAGGCCCATATATTTACGGCCATACAACTGCTTTTCACCCCATATGCCATATTTATCGATGATCTTCCTATCGGGGTCTGCAAGAAGGGGAAAGGGCAATTGGTGGCGACTTTCAAATTTCTTATGGCTTTCAATTGTATCCGGACTAATCCCTATCACCTCCAATCCATGGTGTTTTAGGAGGGAATAATTATCGCGCATATTACAAGCCTGTACGGTACAGGTTGGAGTCATATCTGCCGGGTAAAAGAAAATAACGAGTTTCTTTCCTTTATAATCGGCAAGTTTGATGGGGTTTCCATCCTGGTCCTTTGCAGAGAAGGAAGGGGCTTTGTCGCCTTGTTTAAGAGGGGTCATGGGTTTGAGTGGGCTTGGTTTGTGTAACATCTAAATTCTCATCTGGAAAATCGGAAAGTTTTTTCTACCTGGTTACCGGCTTCATCCATTGCGATTACTTTAAGTATATGATCTCCCGGTCCACAATTTTCATCAAAACGATAGTGAAAATATCGCCCTTTATCATTGGTGAAACGGATCCATTTCCCATCTAATTCAGTGCGAAGCACTTTCCACTTATCCAGGTTATCCTTAACGGTGAAGGATATGCGGGAAGACCTGGCCAGGTTGGCGCCATGACTGAAGCCCACAGGGATTACCTGGGGCGGTTCACTATCAACCACTAACTGGAAGCTGCCAAAGTCACGAAACCCGGCCATCGCCCAGCCATTCTGCCAGCTCACCTTCATTACATCTTTTTTAGTTCCGGCAAAGCGCTGCATCACCACCCTTTCACGTTCATCGGCTCCGGGGTCAGTAATAGGTTTGATCCTTACAGCCATTGCATCCTGCAGAGGGATATTAATTGCACCGATGGTATGTACTGCAGATATTACTGCAGGCAAAGAACTTAGACTGCGCTTATGGGCAATTGTTACTGAATCATAAAGCGTCCGTTCCCCAATAATGAACTCGCAATCGTCTGATTCAAATACATCAACCATCAAGGGGTAGAATCTTTTTCCGGAGGGTGGCGCATAGGCAACAGTGGATCCATTATACCTAATGGTTGTAATGGCGGTGGAACTGTTTCCATAGGCATCTTTTACAACGATCTTAATTTCATGCGGCTGCTGGTCAGATAGATCGAGTACCCCATCCCCCTTAAACTTCGTATAGATAGAGTGAAGATATCCCGGCAATTCACTAAGATGTTGCAGGTAAGCACCCCCATTGGATTTTGTGCGATAATCAATATGCGCATTAAGGTAGCGGGTGGCATCATAGCTGATGGCATCCATGCGGAATCCAACAACGGCATCGTTATTATCAAACAATACCGCCTCATAAATACCATTAAGATTAGATGAGCCGGTGTGAGTATCATATGAAGTAATTGCAAGGCTCACCCGGGGGGAATTAACGGTTATGGGAGCGGCGGAGTATGATCCGGTTGCCTTAGCAGCGAGGGGAACTATCCTGGGCGATTGTTCATAAACGCTTTTCGTTCTATCATATATGCCTAAGCGCAAAATTGTGGGCCTTGTATTATCAGCTATAGGAAAATCGAAAAGCATTGGGTTCAGATTAACCTCGTCACTTGTTCTCCGCAATTCAAAATGAAGATGTGGCGCCTGCGACCCACCAGTATTCCCGCTGTAGGCAAGAAATTCCCCTTTTTTAACTGGGAAGCTTCCGGCCGGAACTTCTTCATTCAGGTTCCATGATTCAAGTTCATATTGTTTATTCTTAACCCATTTTTCAAGTGCCTGATTAAAATCATTCAGGTGACAGTAAACTGAAGTGATGCCATTGGGATGATTGATATATATGGCCCTTCCAAACCCACCCGGTTCAATCTTTATCCTGCTTACATAACCATCGGCAGCAGCAAACACCTGAAGGTTTTCACGACGAAGGGTTTTAAGGTCGAGGCCCATGTGATAATGGTTTGGACGGAGTTCACCAAAATTTCCACTAAGACTGATATCAACATTCAGTGGATTACGAAAATATCCTTTAGGATAATCGGGGAGGGTGGGAAACTGGGCAGTAGCGGTGACGGATAACAATATGAAACAAACCAGAAGCCTCTGCATCAAAATTATTTTTTTGTTAGCAAAGCTGCAAATCTAAGACCATTCGGAGAGTTTGCCCGATCGCGTTTAATGGATACTTTAAATAATGATCCGGGTTTCCGGAATGCTTTCTAAAGATTGGTTGTTTAAACAACTTGTTAAATAAAAATAAACTTGCTTTTCGGGTATGCATTTTGCAAACATGAAACAGCGTTTGTTGTTATAGCATTGTCTAAGTATATAAGGCAGGGATGTAGCATTTAACAATATGCGGAATCAGTAAAACAGAATGGTATGAACAGATTTCAACAAAAAGCCGTGATCGTGGCAGCCTTGATGATAGGCTCAGTAATTGGCGCTTTCAAAGGTCAGGAAGCAAAGCAGAGATACCTCTTTAAAGTACTTTCAAAACAGGATGAAAAAATGACGCGTGCAGTCCGCAAAGCCGAACAGCGCAAAGGGAAGGTATTGCTTGATGATATTGAGATGGCCGCTTACCACAAAAGTTAATGGTTAGCACTGAATATATCAGAGGCCTTCACAGTAGTGAGGGCCTTTTTTTTAGTGCTTCCAAATTATTTCCGGCAAATTCCTTCCCGGGCCGTACTTTTGCGCAATTTATTTCTCCGCAAATATGCCTAAAGATACATCTATCAAATCCGTCCTGATCATTGGTTCAGGGCCAATTATTATCGGTCAAGCTTGTGAATTTGATTATTCTGGTACCCAGGCCGCCCGCAGTTTGCGGGAAGAAGGTATCAAGGTAATCCTGATCAACAGCAATCCGGCCACCATCATGACAGATCCAATGATGGCTGACAAGGTTTATCTATTGCCTCTTACTGTTGAAAGTATTGAAGAGATCCTCGAGGAAAACCAGATTGATGCTGTTTTACCCACCATGGGTGGACAAACAGCCCTCAACCTTGCTAAGGAAGCTGAGGACCTGGGCGTATGGGAAAAATATGGAGTGAGGTTAATTGGAGTTGACATTAAGGCGATTGATAAGGCAGAGGACAGGGAAAAATTCCGGCAATGGATGATTGAACTCGGTGTTCCTGTGGCTACAGCCAAAACAGCCAACAGCTATCTTGAAGGAAAAGAATTTGCCCAACAGATCGGTTTCCCTCTCGTGATCAGGCCTTCCTTCACGCTCGGCGGAACAGGAGGTGGATTTGTGCATGATAAAGATGAGCTTGACGAGGCCCTTAACCGGGGTCTGCAGGCATCCCCCATTCACGAAGTATTGGTAGAAACGGCAGTGCTGGGATGGAAAGAATTTGAACTTGAACTATTGCGTGATGCCAATGATAACGTGGTCATCATTTGTACTGTAGAGAATTTCGACCCTATGGGAGTTCATACAGGCGATTCCATCACGGTAGCACCTGCCATGACGCTTTCCGACACTGCATTCCAACTGATGCGAAATACTGCCATCAAAATGATGCGTGATCTGGGTAATTTTGCTGGGGGATGTAACGTACAGTTTGCGCTTAATCCCTCAACTGAAGAGATCATAGCCATAGAGATCAATCCCCGTGTTAGCAGATCCTCAGCACTTGCTTCAAAAGCTACCGGGTATCCTATCGCAAAAATTGCTGCTAAGCTGGCCATCGGCTATAACCTGGATGAACTGGAGAACCAGATCACTAAAAGCACATCAGCCTATTTCGAGCCCGCGCTTGATTATGTGATCGTTAAAATACCCCGCTGGAATTTCGACAAATTCAAAGGAGCTGATGATACCCTGGGACTACAGATGAAAAGTGTGGGTGAAGTTATGGGTATCGGACGGAGCTTCACGGAAGCTGTGCAGAAAGCCTGCCAGAGCCTGGAGAACAATGCAGTTGGACTAGGCTATTATGGTAAAAGCCAGATGCATGCTGAGGAACTTATTGAATATATCAAGGTACCCAAATGGGACAGGATTTTCCGTATTAAAGATGCGTTAATGCTGGGTGTCAGTATTAATACCATCTCTAAAGTCACTAATGGTATCGACCGGTGGTTCCTTTATGAGATCCAGAAGATCGTGAACATAGAAAAGGAAATCGCCAAATACAAACTCGTCAATATCCCAACAGATTTGCTGCGCCAGGCCAAACAACATGGATTCAGCGATGAGCAGATCTGCCGCATTATGAATGATGGCCATGAAGATGAGCTTTATGAAAAGAGAAAGGCAGCCGGTATCCGGAGGGTATATAAGATGGTTGATACCTGCAGCGCTGAATTCGAGGCAATAACACCTTATTTCTACAGTACTTTTGAAGAAGGTGGACAAAATGAAAGTAAGCGAAGCGACAGGAAAAAAGTAATTGTTCTGGGTTCGGGACCTAACCGCATCGGTCAGGGCATTGAATTTGACTATTGTTGTGTACACGGATTGCTTGCAATCAAGGAAGCAGGTTATGAGGCAATAATGGTCAATTGTAATCCTGAAACAGTTTCTACAGATTTCGATATAGCCGATAAATTATATTTTGAACCTGTATTCTGGGAGCACCTTTGGGAGATCGTTGAACTGGAACAGCCGGAAGGGGTGATTGTACAACTTGGAGGACAAACAGCGCTTAAACTGGCGGAGCGTCTTCACGCAAAAGGAATCAGGATCATTGGTACATCGTTCGACAATATGGATATTGCCGAAGACAGGGGCCGATTCAGCGATATGCTGAAAGAACTGGAAATTCCCTATCCTGAATATGGTACCGCTTTTGATGTTGACGAGGCTGTGGAAGTTGCTAACCGAGTTGGTTATCCTGTGCTGGTTCGTCCTTCATATGTTTTGGGTGGACAAAGAATGCGAATCGTTATCAATGACGAAGAAGTGGAAAAGGCAGTTGTAAGCCTACTGAAACATATTCCAGGAAATAAGATACTTATCGATCATTTTCTTGATCGCTGCCAGGAAGCTGAAGTGGATGCCATTTTTGATGGGGAAAATTTCCATGTAATGGGAGTGATGGAACATATTGAACCTGCTGGTATTCACTCAGGCGATTCAAACGCAGTATTACCGGCCTTTAACCTCACCCCATTGGTTATCACAACCATGGAGTATTATTCAGAGAAGATCGCAAGGGCACTTAACATAAAAGGACTCATCAATATCCAGTTTGCCATAAAAGATGGTAAAGTGTTTGTAATTGAGGCAAACCCAAGGGCATCAAGAACCACCCCTTTCATTGCGAAAGCATACCAGATCCCATACCTGAACATCGCCACCAAGATCATGCTCGGGGTAAATAAGCTAACAGATTTCAAATTTGAGAAGAAGCTTAAAGGGTTTGCTATTAAGGAACCGGTATTCAGTTTCAATAAGTTCCCCGGTGTTAATAAGGAACTGGGACCGGAAATGAAGAGTACAGGTGAAGCGATCCGCTTTATAAAAGACCTCCGTGATCCATATTTCAGACAACTATACAAGGACCGGTCTATGTATCTGAGCAAATAATTCAGAACAATTGCCTTTATGGCATATGATCTATGATTAATCCCCGGCCAAAGCCGGGGATTTTCTTTTCCTTATTTAATAATGATGTCCATTTGTCATGGATACATTTTTCAAATGAATCTGGAACGATGTTTGAACTTTGATATCTATTCAAACACAATGATAATACAGATATGAACTATTTACAAGATTTTAATTGGCGTTATGCTGCCAAGAGATACAATGGGCAATCCATTGATAATCAAAAGAAAAAGAATATCCTGGAGGCAATACGTCTTGCCCCCTCATCGCTAGGCCTTCAGCCCTATGACGTTTTGGTTATTGAAGATGAAGAACTGCGGGCGAAACTGGCCCCTGGCATTTATAACCAGCCGCAGGTTACGGAAAGTGCCGCCATTCTTGTTTTTGCAGCCTGGAAAACATTAACAGAGCAGCAGGTGGATGATTATATGAACAATATTGCCGCAACCAGAAATGTTACGGTTGAGTCATTGTCTGATTTCCGCAGTATGATTCTGGGTAGCATAAAGGGCAAGACAGAAGAAGAAATGTTCCAATGGAATGCCCGGCAGGCTTATATCGGGTTGGGGTTTGCAACGGCTGCTGCTGCATTAGAGCAGGTAGACAGTACTCCGATGGAAGGTTTTAATCCAAAGGTGGTTAACGAGATTCTGGGACTTGAAGAAAAGGGTCTTTCTGCCGTAACGATTCTGGCCCTTGGTTACCGCGATGCCGATAAGGATATGCTGGCCAATGCGCCAAAAGTGCGACGACCTGCAGAGGAGTTTTTCACTATTTATGAAGAGTCGGTATTATCGGCATGATCACCAAAAACTACAGATAACCCGTTTTTTAACGCTTGACTGGAGAAATATGGCTTAGTAGCTTGTTGCAACATTTTTTGAATGCGTCAACAAGCACCATACTGGAAAAAAGCTCCTTTTCTGAGATTCCTGTCACCCCTGGTGGCAGGAATTCTTTTTGCTTCATACTGGCTGTCTGAGGAGTGTGGAATAACAAAAACATCATCCCTTACATGGATCGGTTTGCTTTTAACTGCTTCTTTGCTTTTCGGCACTCGTTTCACATCCATTACCATCCGACATAAACTAAACTGGTTAATCGGACTGCTGATAAATATCATGTTTCTATGCCTGGGTGTAATTTTGTTCCAGCAAAACCGCATATCAAACAAACCGAATTGGATTGGCCATGTCCTTCCTGAAACAGTTGCTGTTTTGGGTAGTCCAGCCACATTAGCATCCCACGGAAAAAAATCGGGGAGAGTTACTTTCTTGGTTGATTATCGAATAACAAATAATGGGATGATATTACCCGCCTCGGGAACCATTCTTATATACCTGCCCTCCCAACAGGCAGCTGATTTTTTCCCAGGCGACCGATGGCTGATATCTGCTAAACGCATCAAAGCAATCAAACATTCGGGAAATCCGGGCAGCTTCAATTATGCCAGGTATTGCCAGAGAAAGAAAATCTATCATCAGGTTTATTTATGGGAAGGGGATACAAAACTAGTTTCTAGGCAAAAAGGGTTTAGTATTTCGCGCTTATTGGCCATGGGACAAATCTCAGCGTTAAGGTCTATTCGACAAACAGTGCCGGAAGAATCTCGTGGCCTTGCTATGGCTTTGCTTATTGGATATCGTAATGAAATGGATAAAGATCTCCTCCAGGCTTATACCAATACGGGTGTGGTGCATGTAATTGCCGTATCTGGAATGCATCTTGGATTGATCTTTCTGCTGCTGCAAAATATCCTTCTGTTGCCCGAAAAAAAATATCCCCTTGCACGTTGGCTAAAAGCTGTAATAATCCTGGCGATAACCTGGTGGTTCAGTGGTATTGCGGGAGGTGCTGCGTCTATCACCAGGGCAGCATTCATGTTCAGTGTTGTACTTTTTGCCAGGTTGATAAACAAACCTATGGATGCTATTCAGTCATTATCATTGGGTGCTTTCGCCTTATTATGCTATAATCCATATTGGCTATGGGATGCAGGTTTCCAACTTTCTTTTGCTGCCCTGCTGAGTATTGTGCTTTACCAGCCGCTTATTCAACCCCTGGCTGATTTCCGTAACAAAATCCTGCAGGGAATCTGGCAACTGACAGCAGTAACAATTTCTGCCCAGATCCTTACATTACCAATCAGTATTGGACAATTCCACCAGGCACCAATGTATTTTCTTGTGGCAAATCTGATAGCAGTACCCTTATCTGGCATAGCTTTGGTAACTGCAATAATTCAATGGATTCTTAGCTCTATAAATATTCCCGTTAGCATAGCTGGTGAAATAACCGGACTGCTGATCAGGTTAATGGATGCGGCTATTCTGCATATAAATTCGCTGCCAGGAGCTGTGCTTAACAACCTTCAATGGCATCCGGTGCAAACATGGACAGCATATTTAATCATTACCTGTTTCTCTCTCTTTCTATTACATAGATATAAACCTTACTTTTTATTGGCATTGCTCGGAACTATTCTTTTTGGGGCCTGGCATTTTAAATCTATTTACGAGGGAAAGGAGCAGCAATTTATTCTTATCTATCATTTCCCAGGACATTCCATGACCGAATTGATCACGGGTTTAGAGAGCACCAGGTTCCATCCTCCAGACAGTTCAATCCGACCGGCTCTGATGGATGCTCAAAGGTTTTATCATCTGGAGAAGACAATTTACAAGGGGGCGAAAATCATCAGATCAGGAAAGTTTATATTAGGTATACCAGTTAACTTAAATGATGTAATGCCATTATTGAATGTTGGGGCAGATTATTTGATGTTGGGAAAACATACCAGGAGTATAAGCAGTTTCATGAATAGAATTCCACCTGACTGCCTGGTAATTATGGATGGAAGCATTTCTGAATGGCGGGCGGCTGAATGGAGTAAACAGCTTGAGTTAGCAGGAATCAGGTACCATAATACCTGGCAATCCGGGGCTTTGATAATAGATCTTTAAGCGGCCCCATTTTTTCCCTTTGAAACCGTAGCTTTGCGCCTTCAATCCGGGGCAACCGGAAATTTCTGCCTGCTTGCCGCAACTGTTAACAAGTCAACCCATCGTATGACCAAGAAGATCCAAACCGCATTGATTTCCGTTTTTTATAAAGACGGACTCGAACCCCTGGTACGCCTCCTCCACGAGCAAGGTGTTACCATTTATTCAACAGGTGGAACACAACAGTTCATCGAGAAACTTGAACTTCCCTGTGTGCCGGTTGAAAGTGTTACCAGCTACCCATCCATATTGGGAGGCAGGGTAAAGACCCTTCATCCAAAAGTTTTTGGAGGCATTCTTGGTCGCCGCGATAATGAACAGGATCTGAAAGAGATGAAGGAATTCGATATTCCGGAACTCGACCTGGTAATTGTTGATCTTTATCCTTTTGAAGAAACAGTTGCCAACACTAAAGAAGAGCAATCCATAATTGAGAAGATAGATATCGGAGGCCCCTCGATGATCAGGGGTGCTGCAAAAAACCATCGTGATGTGGTTGTGATAGCATCGAAAGCTGATTATTCATTCCTCGAAGAAATCCTCCGCAGCCAGAACGGAAGTACCACCCTTGAACAAAGACGCCACCTTGCTGCAAAAGCTTTTGAAGTATGTGCACACTATGATGTTGCCATCTCCCAGTATTTCACTCCTGGTTTTGATAATTATTTCCTGAGTTCGGTTCCTGAGGCAAAAGCCATGCGTTACGGCGAAAACCCTCACCAGCAGGGTGTTTTCTACGGTAAATTAAATGATATGTTCCATCAGCTGAATGGCAAGGAGCTTTCTTACAATAACCTGGTTGATGTAGATGCCGCGGTACAAATAATAAAAGAGTTTCCGGCTAACAGTAATGAGCAACCGGAATTTACCTTCGCTATCATCAAACACACCAATGTATGCGGTATTGCTGCCCGATCTTCAGTTAAAGCAGCATGGGATGCAGCTCTGGCAGGTGACCCCGAAAGCGCATTTGGCGGAGTTCTGGTTTGCAACGGAACTATTGACAGTGCAACAGCCAATGCCATCAATGAGATCTTCTTTGAAGTTTTGATTGCACCAGCTTTTGAAGCATCTGCACTGGATATTCTACGTACAAAGAAAAACCGCATTCTTTTACAGCAGCACAAAGAACTGGAATCAACACACCAGTTCAAATCGTTACTGAATGGGGTATTGATGCAACAGCATGATGAAGGCAATTTCGAAAAGTGGGAAGAAGCTGGCGGAAGGGAAACATCTGCTTCAGAAAAGGCCGATCTCGTATTTGCCAACCTGGTTTGTAAACATCTTAAGAGCAATTCAATTGCATTGGTTAAAAACAAGCAATTGATCGGTAAAGGATGCGGCCAAACAAGTCGTATTGATTCACTGCGTCAATCTATCGATAAATCAAGGCAATTCAATTTTGATCTTTCAGGTGCAGTACTGGCAAGCGATGCATTTTTCCCTTTTGATGATTGTGTTCAAATGGCCCACACGGCAGGAATTGAAGCCTTCATTCAGCCAGGGGGATCTATCCGCGACAAGGATTCCATTGAATATTGCCAAACCCATGGGCTGGCAATGGTAATGACCGGAATGCGACATTTTAAGCACTAATGCTAACCCGATTAAAGCAAGCCAACCCACTCACCTTTCATAAAAAAGGCACCCATGCTAAGGCATTGCTTGCACTGGCATTGGTAAGTTTTCTTTGGGGAACAACCTGGGTGGCATCCAAGGCAGGAGTAAAACATATGCCTGCATTGCAGCTGGCAGGAATCCGTCAATTAATCGGCGGACTACTTTATGTGGTATTCTTTGCAGCAAAAGGAAGGACCTTCCCAAAAGGAAAACAATGGTGGCCGGTGATCATACTTAGTATCCTGAATTTTTTATTGAGCAATGGCCTGTCCACCTGGGGAGTAAAATATATTTCCAGTGGACTTGGTGCCATTATAGGAGCCGTGTTTCCCCTATGGCTGGTGATCATCGCCATGATCGCGGGTACATCGAAACTAACAACCAAAGCCATTATTGGATTCATAATGGGCTTTGCTGGAATCTGTATCATTTTCTATGACCACTTACAGGATTTTTTCAATGCCGACTTTAGATTTGGGATATTTCTTTCGGTTACAGCAACGCTGTCATGGGCCTTTGCAACACTTTATACCAAACAGCAGGCCGCATCATTTAATCCCTACTTCAGCATTGGATTGCAGATGCTTATTTCCGGAATAGCTCTTACAGGAATTACGCGATTAACCGGAGATCATATACCGATAAGCCAGATACCGCTCGAATCATGGCTCTCTATCGCCTACCTTGCTATAGCGGGGTCTGTACTTGCTTTTATGGCATATCTCTATGCTTTGCAACACCTGCCAACAGAACAGGTATCTATCTATGCGTATATAAATCCCATTGTTGCCATATTGATTGGCGCATGGTTGTTTGATGAAAAATTAAATGCCTTTATTACTATCGGCGGTTTGGTGGCGATTATTGGCGTGTATATGGTAAATGAGTCGTTCAGGCGCCAGCATCCCAGTAAGCGTCTTCCTTCATAAAGATCTCGTAGAGTTCACGCCAGCCTTTGTAAAGCGGATCAGTTCCAAGGAAGTTATTGTGCCAGATCGTGATGAATGTGCCCCTCACTTTTTTAACCGATGCATAGTATCGCATGAGGTCTGTATAAGCCTGGCCGGGACTAAGTTTCTGTTCATAAAACGCGTTAGCATCCATAAAACAAAAAGGCCAGATCTCGAGATTTGTAGCTGTATTACTGTTAAGATTAAACCATCTGAAAGGGCTGCTGATAGAAGCCCTGAATCCATTGATGCTACCATAGCCCATTGAATAATCGCGCTTAATACCTGCCCGAATCAATCGCTCATATGTATGAGGCAAATCGAATTTTATATAATGCTGCCGGCTCTGTACTATTGGAATATCAGTAATCACTTCCATCCATTCTTTCTCTTCCTTTAGAATATTATCACCAGGTGATACACTACTTCGCCATGAAGGATGCAATCCCACTTCATAAGCAGTAGCATAATATTTTATAAGGTCCTGGAATGCTTGCAGTTCGGTAGGCAGATTCCTGTCATAACCCTCCTGTTGTTGTGCTACCAGGAAAAAATAAATTGGTTTCACCCGGCAATAAAGGTGCAAGGCATCTAACCATTCATAGGCATCATGGGGATCGCGTTGTTTACCTCTCAAAACGCCTATCCTCTGATTCACTAATGGCCACTGGCCATGCATCATATTGCGGAATATCCCACCAATATTTCGTTTGAGTCCTTTGCCTTTATACGCGTACATGATATCAATATCATAGGTGGGCACAAAACGAAAATTCCTGCGTCTGAATAATACACCACTGAAACGCGATTGCAATAGTTCCTGCAAGCGCAATAACCAGTAATCTACAAGGGGATCCTGGAGAAAGCCTTCCTTGTATGCCAATGAGGAAGTATGAGGATACCTGCCATAGGAATCTTTTTCATGCGGAAGGTATTCCTCGTATCGGCTTACCAAATAAAAACATGCTGCAAAAATATCAAAGGGAATATCGGGTTCGGGATCATCACCAGAAACTGCTGTTTTGAAAAATACTTTATGTGATTGCCATTCAAAACAAACGGGAGACTGATTACGGATATCTTCCTCGAACAGAAGGTTGTGAGGAATTATATGAAACTCTTTTTCTGCTACAGGTTTCGGACTGTAATTTATTTTGACACCATCATAATGGCGGAAAACATCCGGACTTGTAGTTATTACAGCCGGCTCTGAAAAGAGTTCTGCATTGACAAGGTCAACGATATACTCCAACCGGGAGCTTAGCTGTTCAGCGTATATTAACATAGAACTCAGGACAACTTGTTTTTTTCGCGCCAGCGTTGGTTGAAACTTTTTTGAGGAAAATTTAAGTCGGCCCGGTGCGCTGTCCAACCTTTAAAAACTTTATTTACCATCCAGTCTTTCATTGAAGCATTCCCTTTATTCATCCACTTCCTGTTCATAACGGCAATTTTCCACCCTTTCCAGGCAAGCTTTTCTGTAAACGTAGCATGCCCTTCTTCCACTGCCTCATGGCGGTTTTCAAGCAACAGCTCATGCAGGTTGATCTTCACCGCACATACCTCAGTACAATTGCCACATAAAGATGATGCATGACTAAGATGCTTCCATTCGTTCAGACCTCTGAGATGTGGCGTTATCACACTACCAATTGGTCCGCTATAGGTGGTACCGTAACTATGTCCACCGATATTTTTATAAACCGGACATGCATTTAAACATGCACCGCAACGGATGCAATATAAGCTCTCCCGCGATTTGGGATTTGCCAGGATATTGGTACGTCCATTGTCTAATAAAATGACGATCATTTCCTGTGGACCATCTACTTCATCCGCCTGCTTTGGTCCGGAAACAATTGTATTATAAACAGTAAGTTGTTGTCCCGTTCCATAAGTGGCCAGCAATGGCCAGAACAAGGCCAGGTCCTGCATTGAGGGGATTACTTTCTCAATGCCAACCACCACTATATGCGTTTTAGGCCAGGAGCAACTCAGGCGGGCATTGCCTTCATTTTCGGTTAGTGCGATGGCGCCAACATCGCTGATGATGAAGTTGGCACCTGTTAGTCCAACTTCTGCTTCTACATATTTCTTCCTTAAACGTGCCCTTGCTTCAAGTGTAAGTTGTTCCGGCGTCAGGTTTATATCTGTTCCCAATTTTTCAGCAAAGAGCTTAGCCACATCTTCTTTACTCTTATGCATTGCCGGGGTAACTATATGATATGGCGCTTCGCCATCAAGCTGCTGAATATATTCACCAAGATCGGTCTCTACACTTTCAATCTTATTTTCATGGAGAAATTCGTTCAGCTTGATTTCCTCCGTTACCATACTCTTACTTTTAACCAGGGTCTTGCAGTTACGTTCCTGGCAGATCCGAAGAATTTCTTTCCTTGCCCCTGCAGCATCTTCTGCCCATATTACTTTCCCGCCTCGGGCAGTAAATGCTGTCTCGAAATTTTCCAGTTGCTGATCGAGGGTTTCTATAGCACGCCACTTGATATTTTTTGCCCTTTCGCGTGCAAGGTGAAGATCAGAGAACTGTTGTTTCCCAATTGGTACAACAGCATTATACTTACCAATATTAAAATTGATTTTTCGCCTGTGCTCAAGGTCCTGTGCCCGTACTTTGCTTTTCGCAAGAAAATCTTCTTTTATATCGCTCATGTATACGATGCTGGTTTGGTCAATGAAAATACTGAATTAAGTTCAGGCTTTATTGGTGGGGTGATACAATTGATAATAGGCATCAAGCGCTTCATAATATTCCTCACCATATTTACGAATGATGGCCTCCTTAAGAAATTGATAAACTGGCACACGGAGTTTCTTGCCCAGGTAGCATGCCGGGTCACAAAGTGATTCACGCGGCTCATAATTTACCAGATCATACTCCTTACCCACTTTGATACGTATAGGGAAAAGATGGCAGCTGATTGGCTTCTTCCAACTGATCTTTCCGTCATAGTAAGCCTGTTCAAAAGCGCACTTAAGTATGCCGGCGGCATCGCGGTAACCGTAAGCACACATGCCGCCATTTACAGCAGGTGTAACCCAACCAAATTCAGAATCATACTGGTACCTTCCTCGCCGGTTGATCTCGTTTATACCTTCTTTAGTAAGGTAGGGTTCAACAATATGATAAACCTCGTTGATGATATCCAACTCAGCAGTTTCCAGTGGCGCACCGGTATCACCGTCCTCACAGCACCCACCCTTGCATTTGGAAAGATCACATACAAATTTCTCCTCCAGCACTTCATCACTAACAAGCGTATTATCAATTACGATCATTTATCTGCCTTTTTGCAAAGGTATCTTATTTGATCTTCTTCCCTTCCATCTTCTGTCCACCCTGGTGAAGTAAAAGTGCATTCACTTTGCCATCCCCGGATTTCAAAAATTGGATCTTTGCCTCCACTACTTTCAGGAAGAAAGTATCTGGCGACTCAGCAAATACTTCAAACCTGGGTTGATTGGTTGCCTGTGCAAATAAGCGATCCCCTTCACTGGTAACTGTAATGCTGAAAGAAGGAGATAATGCATATTCTCCAATATATTGTTCCAGTTCGGTAGCGCTTATAGCAATTTCCTTTTTTACCGGAATTGGTTTAGTGGTTCTTTTCCATTCAGATTTTTCATCTTTTGATTTGAAAAGGATCGACTCCGGTTTGTTAGCTTTTCTTTGAAATGTGAGGGTGCTTAACGAATTGTCAAAGAAAAATTCATCATTCCCGGCAGCCTTCAACTGGAATTTATTTCCACCAGCACGCTGGCTATAAAGCTTTTCCCCTTCTGCCGTAATTACTCTTGATTCACCTTTATCATTGTCATAAACACCTTCATACTCCTTCAAACTTGCAGCAGCCAGTTTCACTTCCTTATACTCCTTAAAAGGTTTTCCCATCGCAATGGCAGCAAGTTTTGTTGCAGCCATATCAGGCCCCACATGCGTGGTATTTGTAAACAAAACAACAAAAATATCCTCCTTCGGCAGGTACATTGAGCTGGTTGTAAAACCATTAATACCTCCACCATGTTCAATAAGTGCGGCATCCTGTACCTGACCAAACGCCCAGCCATAGCCATAATTTGAAATATTTCCATCAGCCAGTTTATAGGGCGAAAAGGCCTTCTGCAATGTTTCCTTTTTCACAAGCTTATATCCATGTACAGCCTTATGCCAGAGAAAAAGATCGTCAACGGTTGACTGAATGGATCCGGCGGCATATGGCAATGTCATACTCATCTGGTCAGCATTCACAATACCTGCTTCCCCGTTTTGATAGCCAGCGGCCCGATTGGGAATGATGCGCGTATCTGTGCCGTAATAAGAATTCACCATACCCAGCGGTTTAAAAATATTTTTTTCGAGGTATTGTGGGTAGCTCATTCCGGAAACTTTTTCTATGATAACGCCTAGAAGAAAATACCCCGAGTTATTGTAAAGAAACTTTGCACCCGGATCAAAATCCATGGGTTCATTCTTGAAAAAGCCCACCAGTTCATCAGGCTTCATATCCTTCCTGATAATGGTTTCAAATGAAGGCATGGATGTATAACTTTTGATTCCTGAAGTATGGGTCAGGAGATGCTCAATGGTGATCTTCTTTCCATTGACAGGATAGTCGGGGATGAACTTAGTTATCTCATCCTGCAGTGACAGCTTACCCTGCTCCATTAACTGAAGTATAGCTATTGCCGTAAACTGCTTGGTAATACTCCCGATACGAAAAACCATTTCGGGTTTCATGGGTACACCCAATTCAATATTGGCCATTCCAAATGCCTTTCTGTAAAGCGGTTTGCCTTTTTCGGTTATCAGTGCGGCACATCCCGGACCACCTTGCTTATAGATCTGGGATAGGACATTATCAAAATCTTTTTCCAGTTCTTTCCTGGTGGCAGAACCCTGGGCGTAAAGTCCGGATACCGATAACATCAGTAACAGAATTACGAAATAGAAAGATCGCTTCATTTGGAGAGGTTTAAAGGTTTGTATATCTTTTAAAATTAAAATATATATTTCAAAAGCATGTCAATCTCCGTTTTATGAATAAATTCTTCAGCGCATTAGCTTTTCCCCTGGTGCTGGCACAAATCATTTACGCCCAGCCTTCACGCCTTATTAAGGCTGATCCAACATATTCTTCATTCAGCAAGGCCGGTTTCAACCGTTTGAACGGTATCGTAAAACAGTATGTGGATAGCCAGTGGATCGCCGGGGCCGTTATGATTGTAGCAAAGGATGGGAATATTGTTTATCATGAAGCAATAGGCTACAGTGATATTAAATCAAAGGAGAAACTCAGGACCGATCATATTTTCCGCATCGCTTCACAAACCAAGGCTATAACAAGTGTTGGTATAATGATGCTGATGGAACAGGGCAAGCTTTTACTGGATGACCCGCTTTCAAAATATATCCCGGCATTTGCGAATAATATGGTACTGGACAAATTCAATATAGCCGATAGCAGTTTCACTACCATTAAGGCAAAGCGGGATGTCACGATCCGCGACCTCCTCACACATACTTCCGGTATCGGTTATGCGCAGATAGGATCAGAGGAATACCAGGCTATGACAGCAAAGGCAGGAATATATGCCGGACTTGGCGTATCAGGAATTACATTGGAAGACCAGGTCCGCCGCATTGCCAGCCTCCCCCTTGAACACCAGCCGGGAGAGCGCTTCACCTATGGACTCAATATAGATGTTTTAGGACGCGTGATTGAAGTAATAAGCAAAGAGCCCCTTGATAAGTTTTTCCGTATTAATATTTTTGATCCGCTGGGGATGAATGATACCTGGTTCTATCTGCCTGCAGACAAACATAAGAGACTGGTAGCTTTACATGGGGAAGATTCTACGGGAAAATTATACAGGATCACGGAGCCTATCCCATTGGCCGGCGCAAATATGGATGCTGATTATCCCCTTTCAAAAGGGAAAATGTTTGCAGGTGGAGCCGGATTATCCTCTACAGCAAACGATTATGCGATTTTCATGCAGATGATTCTCAATGGTGGCATCTATAATGGAAAACGTCTTTTAAGTGATAACAGTGTGAAGTTGTTGTCAGTGAACCAGATTGGCGACCTCACGGTTGGTAACAATAAATTCAGCTTAGCCTTCGGTGTATATACACCTAAAGAGGCGGCCAGGCTAGGGCTGCCTGCTGGCACACTTGAATGGGGAGGCGCTTTTAACTCGTCATATTGGATTGATCCGGAAAATGGAATCATTGCACAGCTTTTCATTAACCAATGGCCCAATAGCCATGGTGATATCCATGATAAATTCAAAGTGCAGGTTTACTCTGCACTTGTTGAATAAGCTAGTTTTAAACCATTTTAATTATTTCCTGACCCTTACCGGAAATGCTGGTCGTTTAGGTTGCACAGGGGGATTTTTTTCTAAGTCCTTCAATGCAATCTCAATTGCCTTTTCCAACTGGGGGTCTTTACCCGCCATTACTTCTGCAGGTGTTTGCTCCACTTCAATATCGGGTGCTACGCCAACATTCTCAACAATAAACCCATCTTTAGTCCAAATAGCAAGATTAGGTGCTGTAACCATTCCGCCATCCATCAGGACGGGAAAGCCCAGAATACCTACCAGCCCACCCCAGGTGCGCTTTCCTACGAGGGTTCCCAAATTGAATTTGCGAAACATCCATGGCAGCATATCACCGCCCGAACCCGCTGTTTCATCAATGATCATAACTTTCGGACCCTGGATGGAGGCAGTTGGACTTTTAATATCCTGCCCATAACGGGTATGCCAATAAGCCTGCTCCGGTCGCCTGAGTATATCAATATAATAATCCGCCAGCTGCCCCCCGCCATTGAATCTTTCATCAATAATGATGGCTTTCCTGTTTGCCTGTGGGAAAAAATAGCGTTTAAAATATTCATGACCAGCGTCTGCTGTGTTGGGAACATATACATATGCCACCTGCCCTTTGGTTGCTTCTGTTACCTTGCGAATATTCCCCTCCACCCAATCACGATTTCTTAAATCAAGTTCATTTGCAACCGGAACAACCTTTACAATTCGTGATCCGTTCATGCTGGGGTTGGGACCAATAGTCAGTTCAACAATTTTGCCCGCGGTAGCTTCAAAATATTTATAAATACTTTCGGTGGCAACCACTTCCTTACCATTAACTGCTAAAATATAATCTCCCTCTTTTGCATTCACCCCAGGCTCTGTTAATGGTGAACGAAGATTGGGAGTCCAGTTAAGTCCTCCATAAATTTTCTTTAACCTGTACCGGTTATTTGCTATAGTGAAATCAGCACCAAGTAGTCCACCAGGTATCTGTTCTTTCACAGTTATCCTGTCGCCCCCGCCAACATTGTGATGACCTACTGCCAGCTCACTACACATCCATTGGATCACCCGGTTCAGATCAGACCTTGTTGATAAATGGGCGATGAAAGGCCTGTACTTCTCCCTGATTGCTTTCCAATCAGCACCATGCATGCCAGGGTCATAAAAATAATCGCGGTTAACCCTCCAGGCCTCTTCAAATATCTGGTTCCATTCCTTAACTGGATCAATCTTAACCTGTAAAGCAGCAGTATTTAATGCCCCCTTCCCCATTTCTGGCTTTTCACCGGATGGAGCAATCGTCCATGCATTGGCTTTTACATAAACCATTTTCTTTCCATCTGCTGATAATGCATAATCCATCATCTCCACAACTTCAGTATCCTTTCTTTTTTTGATATCATACTTATGCATAAATCCTGATTGGAAATCATCCTGGTATTTTATATAAAGAAGTTCATTATCCTTACCCATACCGAGATTACCATAATTGCCGGAAGAAACAGGTAAATCAATGATCCGGTTTTGAATTCCATCCAGGTCGATCCTGAGCTGTGGAGCTTGTTTGGATGCTTGCTCAGTCTCTTTTTTATCCTTTGATTTTTTAGTGTCTTTAGCATCTTTTTCTGCCGACGGAGCAGTTTCAGCCTTGGCTGCATCCCCCATCTCTTCATCGCTTTCTTTTGCAAAAGGTGAAATCGTTTCCTTTTGTAAGGTGGCGAGGTAAATAGATTTAGTAGCACGCATATCCTGGTTCGATTGATCAAACCAATTCACTACCGGACCTGCATTAGTGGATGCAAAAAAGAAAAGATACTTTCCTGCCGGATCAAATACAGGTTCGGTAACATCACTCAAACCATCTGTAACAGGAAAGGACTTGTCCTGTTCAATTGAGTAGAGGCGAATGGTGCTGAAATTAGTTGCGTTTATCTTTGTATAGGCTATCCATTTTGAATCAGATGACCAGTCGCCAAACATATCGCGAAAGGGTCCGGGATGATAAACTTCATCCGTATCAATTTTCCTGATATTTCCAGTAGCTATTGTAAGCACATAAAGATTTCTGCCATTATCCACATAAGAGAAATATTTGCCATCGGGCGACCAGTTTCCATTGGCATAGAATCCATCTCCGTTAAGTTTTATTTTCCTTGTCTCTCCTTTTCCATCCTGTGAACGGATATGTAATTCGTACTCACCAGATGCATCGGAGAAATAGGCAATAGATTTACCTTCAGGAGACCAGGCGGGATTGTTCTCATGATGGGCCGGACTCTCCGTGAGATTACGCGGATCGCCTTTTTCCGCAGGCAGTGTAAAGATCTCTCCCCTGAAATCAACAGCAACCCTTGAACCGGATGGTGAAATATCTACACCCCTGATGAATTGAGCTCCTTTTGCAAACCTTGGTCGCAGTTCCAACAGATCCGCTGCAATACCAATGGTAAGTTTAGCAGTGGTCTTAGCAGCCGGATCATACTGGTGCAGGTAGCCTGCCTGCTCAAACAAAACACGTTCTTTACTGGCAGCAATATTCAAAATCGGGAAATCCCTGAAATCTGTAAGCTGTTCAACTGATTTTGTATTCAGATCATAAGAGTAGAGGTTAAACTCACCATTACGATCACTTCTGAAATAGAGTTTTCCGTTAACCCATGAGGGACTTGCATCATTGCATCCACCGTCAGGTTGTGGTATCTTAATTACAGATCTGTCTTTAAATGAATACAGTAATATAGTTGCGATCCGGCCACCGCGGTAATTCTTCCATTGTGCAAAGGCATCAAACAATGGCGTATATGCAAGCCAGTTATCATCAGGTGACCAGGCAGCGTAATTGGCATTTGGAATTTCAAGTTGTTTCACCAGTCCACCGTTAACTGGTACCGTAAATAATTGTGCATGCCTGTTTGTAAAAACTGCACGCTGGCTCAGGAATAAAACTTCTTTTCCATCGGGAGAAAATCCTCTCACCATATCTGCTCCGGGATGCCAGGTTAGTCGTGTCGGAATTCCTCCCTCCGACGAGATGGTATAAACATCAATATTACCTTCGTACTGTGCTGAGAAAGCGATTGTTTTGCCATCAGGTGAAAAGGCAGGCAATGATTCTATACCCTGATCAATGGTGAGTCTTTTTGGTGAACCACCATCAGTGTTTGCCACCCACAGATCTTCTGCATAAATAAATGCAATCTTTCCTGGTCCAACGGCCGGCTGCGTTAGCATTCGGGTATCAGCAGGGTCTATTGCATATAATGACAGGGATGTTAAGAACATCGCAACAAGGCTGGCAATCCTTTTCATATTATGTGTTGTTTATTCGATACTATTCCCGCCACTTCAATGTATTCACTAAATGAAGCAGGTCCTGCTTCAGAAATGCATTGACCGGGCGTAATGAGTCTTCATTTGGGGTGGCATCAAAATAAAGGGCACCACGGAGAAAATGTTTTACAGAATCACTTAGTAGAAACTGGTTTGCAGTTGCAGTATTTCCTCCTATACGAAAGAAAATTCCATCTATACCATTTGCAGTTCTAAATGCACTGTCTTCAATTGAACTGGCTTTATAAGAATGCTTATACGAAAGTGTATAAGAGCCGCTTATAAGTTTCTCAAAACTGTTTACACCAACCGAATCAACATATTCTCCTTTACTGTTCTGCACCTTGTAGCGCGCTTGTCCACCAATGCGATTATAACTTATATAGATTCGCCCACCCAGTTCTGGTATATCAATATTTATCCAGTAAGGATTTTCGGGTTGCTCCTCGAAGTAAGTACTGTCTTGAGTTATTTTACCATACAAAGGATATTCAAATGTATAAGGAAATCCAGGGCGGTCAAAAACCTGGTACTTATGCTCAGGAAGTGTAATTGCAAAATAGCCGCGAGGCTTGGGAGTAAATGGACTATTACAGGAAACTGCAAATGCTGCTGCGAAGAAAATCAGGCAAAATAGATATACGTGGGCGCGTGTAGATCTCATGTAAAGAATTAATAAAATTATACAGTTGTGATGGTAAGTTTTACTTTCTGAATCCGGTTACGATCCAGCTCTAGTATGGTGAACTGGAAATCACCCACCTCCACCACTTCATTAACAGCCGGGAACTTCCCATAGATCTCCAGGATTAATCCAGCAAGTGAATCACTTTCGCCCCTTACCTCATCAAATGTATTTAACGGTACTCCTATCACTTTGCAAACATCGTTGATCATGGTTCGGCCTTCAAAAATATAATTGTTCTCATCTAATTTCCGGTTCACACTTTCTTCATCATCAAATTCATCACGGATATCTCCAATAATCTCTTCCATGATATCTTCGAGTGTTACTATACCGCTTGTTCCTCCGAATTCGTCCACCACCACTGCAAAGTGTGTGCGGCGAGCACGAAAATCCTGTAACAGATCTTCAATCATTTTCTGTTCATGAACAAAATACGGCTGGCGAAGAAGTGTATGCCACTCAAAAGTATCTGATTCATCAAGGTATGGAAGAATGTCTTTGGTGTGAATCAGTCCCATTACTTCATCCAGGCTGTTGCGATATACCGGAACCCTTGAGTAATGCAACTCCTCCAACTGTCGTACCAGATCTCTGAAGCTTGTGTTATAGTCAATTCCGCTTACATCAAGCCTGGTGCGCATAACCTGTTTAACTGTTATATTCCCAAACTTTGCTATGCCACGCAGAATATTCTTCTCTTCTTCTGATGCGTTGCTATCTTCCTCAAGTTCTTCAAACTGGTTGCCAGCGTAATCGGTTCCAAAGGATCTTTCAATACCATCTGTCATGCCTATCAACCAACTGCTTGCCCTTTTAAAAAGAAGGTGGACGATCTCCACCATGTATGATGCATCACGCGCAAACCGGAGATTGTTTTGTGCAGCATAAACTTTTGGAAGAACCTCCCCAAAGAGTACCAGAAAAAATGTCACCAGTAAAACTTTAATGGAAAAATCTATAAGCCAGAAACTATTCTGTAATGGAAGTAGCTGGTCAATAAGAAAATTGGAAAGAATAATAATGGTGATATTAACAAGCGCGTTTCCTATTCGCAGCGATCCCAGTAATAGCTTTGGCTCGTCAAGAAGGTTAACGATCCTTTTCCATGAACCGCCCTGCTTGGTTTTAAGCATATTTATATCACGGTGCGATAAACTGAAAAACGCCACAACAGCACCGGAAAGGAAATAAGAAATGATCAGTAAACTTAGTATCACTATCACCAGGAAGGTGGTACCCTGCAGATTGGCAGCCAGGAAAAAAGGGCTCCACAACAATGTAATAAAAGCATCTACCGAAACCTGATCCAAAGCGGTTGTTTTTTGTTATCAATCCAGTTCTCTTAAGAGAAAGGCAGGTCGCGGAGGCCTGCCTATGCAAATATGAACTAATTTCTTCATTCAGAATGGAAGGTCAGGATTTGGTTCGGGTGGTGCATCTTCATGACTCATTCCTTCCAGCCCCTCCCCATGTACAGCTCCGCCTGGTCCATGCCCATGTATATCATTCCTTTTATCCAGCATGATGAGATTATCTCCCACAACTTCAGTTGCAAATTTCTTATTGCCTTCCTTGTCTTCCCAGCTCCTGGTCCTGAGACGACCCTCAATGTAAACCAGACTGCCTTTGTGAAGGTATTTCTGAGCGAGCTCTGCCAATCCCCGCCATAATACTACTGTATGCCACTCTGTTTGGGATATCAGCTTGCCGGCCCTGTCCTTGTATGTTTCAGTTGTGGCAAGCGAAAATTTTGCTACCGCAATATTTCCTTCCAGAAATTGTACATCCGGGTCTTTCCCCAGGTTTCCTATCAGCATCACCCTGTTTACTCCTCTCATAAAATATCATTTGAGGTTATGATTCGCCTGTTGGCCATAAGAACTATCTAAAATTAATTTTTTTTAAGGGTATTCGAATCAATTTCTAACATTAAAGATCAGGCCATTTTCAGGCTGCAACTGTTTAGAACTGGTTTAAGGAGGGTTATGAAAAAATTAAAGAGGATCAGACTCCATATGGCGGGTAATGAAACGGGGGAAAGCGATCTTACCTAAAGCGTCTTTTGAAAATAGTTGGTATCCTGAATCCGTTTCCAGCGGTTGCTTCAGGTCAACCCGAATAAATCGACCGATAATGGTCTGATGGGTAAGCTGTTGCGTTATCTGCCGGGAGATGCCGGTGATATTGCCCTGAATGGGACCCACCATTTTCTCAAGCTCATGGCTCAATACTGATTTATCTTCTTCAAGGGCTTCTTGTGTTTCAGCCAGCACCCATTCATGAAGATGTTTCCAGATATCAGAATCCATCCTTTGCCGGACATAATATTTCCCTTTCCAATGCAGGATGAAATAATAAAAATAGCGGGTTTTGCGGTTGATGGATTTAGCCTTTACCGGCAACTCACCCACCATATTATTCAGGAATGCCTGGCAATCGGGCTGTTGTGGACAAATATCACAGCGTGGTTGAGCAGGTTTGCAGATGGTGGCTCCAAAATCCATGATAGCCTGGTTATAGGTGCCCGGATCCTCAAAGTGTAAAAGTGCTGTTGCCAGTTTTGCGTAGAGTTTTTTTCCTTCCGGATTATCGGTTGGGGTGCTTATTCCAAAATACCGTGAAATGACCCTGAATACATTTCCATCCAATACAGCAAAGGGTAATCCAAAGGCAAAGGAAGCAATAGCTGATGCTGTATACGGCCCCACACCCTTGAGTTTCAGGATCTCCTCATAAGAATCAGGGAATATGCCTTTACGTTCAAAAGCAATATACCGGGCTGTGGCTATGAGGTTGCGTGCCCGGGTGTAATAGCCTAATCCCTCCCATAATTTGAAGATTTCCTCATCTTTTGCTAGGGCCATATCGGTAATGGTCGGAAAGTTATCTATGAAACGGTGAAAGTAACTCAGCCCTTGTTCAACGCGGGTTTGCTGAAGAATTATTTCACTAAGCCAGATCTTATATGGGTCCTTCTCCCCCTTCCAGGGCATCTCCCTTTTATTGGAGCTGGCATTCCAGTGGAGCAGCTTAAAGGTGAACGGTTGGTCCATATTTAGGATAGGTTGGAAAAATAATTCAATTTAATTCAAAATCAATAAATTGCATAAGAGTTGCATGGTTTAGAAGTTTCGCTTATATTAACAAACAAATTCCTAGTTGCTGGGGAATACCGGTTCTCAGAACAGCATTCCTCCACTGTAAAAAGACTCAAAACAGGAAATATGAGAAAGGCAGACCTCATCAACCAGATTGCAGAAAAAACTGGCATCCCAAAGGTGGATGTACTGGTAACCCTCGAAGCAATGTTCAAAGAGGTGAAAGACACACTGGCGCAGGGCGAAAACATCTATATCCGAGGATTTGGAAGTTTTATTACCAAAAAACGCGCCGCAAAGATCGGTCGCAACATTAAAAAGAATGTTGCGGTTGAGATTCCGGAACACTTCATTCCGGCCTTCAAGCCTGCCAAAGAATTTGTGCAGGAGGTTAAAAAACTTAAAACAGTCAAAGAAGGGCAACCAAACCCCGACGAAGAGATGTAATTTTGCTGCCTTAACTCAGAAAGGTGAAAAAACAGCAAATCATTGTTATCAGTGGCGGAGTATTCCTCCTGCTGATGATTTATTTCTTTGGCAGCACTACCCCTCCCGGAAAACCTGTGGCAAAGCCGTCTTCAACCTCTATACAAAACTTTGATATTCAAACAGTTATCCAAGGTGCTACCGCTAAGCTCAGCGAGCAGCAACAGGCTTATGTAAATGGATTGAAGCAGTCTGTTTTAAGAGGCGACGTGAAAGGACAGCAAATCCGCACCTACAAACAGCTTGCGGCCTTCTGGAGCGACACTGCCAGGGCCTTTATTCCCTTTGCCTATTATACGGCGGAAGCAGCTAAGTTGGAAAATTCTGAAAAAAGTCTCACCTTTGCAGCCCAATTATTGTTGGATAACCTGAGAGGGGTTGAGCAGCCGGAACTTAAATCCTGGCTTGCAGGCCAGTCGAAGGAGCTTTTTGAAAAGGCCATTGTATTGAATCCGGATAGTGATTCTCTGAAAGTTGGACTCGGAAGTACTTTTATTTTTGGTGCTCCCGCCGAAGATCCCCAGGCTGTGATGCAGGGTATCCAGCAGATACTTGAAGTGAATCGCCGCGATACAGGATTTGTATATGCTGAAAAGATGTTGGGAATAGGTGGTATCCTGTCGGGCCAGTATGATAAAGCAGTTGAGAGGCTTGAAAAAGTTGCCACCAAAGAACCGGCAGACCTGGAAGTGATGTTGATGCTTGCAGAAGGTTATGAGCGGATGGGAAATAAGCAGAAAGCGATCAGCTGGTATGAACATGCTTCTGATCATGTTGCCAACCCGGCTTTGAAAGAAGAGTTGAATAAGAGGATCCGGGACTTAAAATAAATTGAATCGTTAACAATATAAATTTCGACAAAGATGCCTTGTGGTAAAAAAAGAAAGCGTCATAAGATTGCGACGCACAAGCGTAAAAAGAGACTGAGAAAGAATCGTCATAAGAAGAAGAAGTAATATCTTCTCTTTTCATAACTTCTTTAAGCCGGAATATGTAAATTTATTCCGGCTTTATTTCCTTTGGCTGAATCGTTTATTTTCCGGCTTTCCTCCAGATTATTGCTAAAATCGGATACCGGTAAAGTATAGAACCACTCAGCTGTTTTCCTTTTGGTGAGATTGGACTGATGTTAAAAGATTACTCGCTTGAACAAGGAATTAATTATTAATTCAGCACCCCAGGGTGTTGAAATCGCTCTCCTGGAAGACAAAAAGCTGGTAGAACTGCACAACGAAAAGGCAGATGCAAGCTTTGCTGTGGGGGATCTATATTTAGGCAAGGTAAGAAAACTCATACCTGGTTTGAATGCCGCATTTGTAGATGTGGGGTTCGAAAAGGATGCTTTTTTACACTACACTGACCTCAGCCCCTACGCCAAATCACTCCTGAAGTTTACCCAGCAATCCATCAATGACACTACTCCCGGCGGATTCGACTTTGGCAAATTTGATGTGGAAGCCGAAATTATCAAAACCGGTAAGATCAATGAAGTATTAGGGGGTAAACCCAATGTACTTGTGCAGATCCTTAAGGAACCTATTGCCGCAAAAGGTCCCCGACTAAGTTGCGAAGTATCCTTGCCGGGCCGCTTTGTTGTGATCACTCCCTTTAATGATGTTGTAGCAGTATCACGCAAGATCCACTCTTCGGATGAGCGTAAACGTTTGCAGAAGATCATTGAAGCCATTAAGCCAAAGAACTTTGGTGTAATTGTTCGTACAGCCGCTGAGGGTAAGAATACCGCTGAACTTCATGAAGATCTGCTTGCACTTGTTGAAACCTGGAAGACCATCCAGCAAAACCTTAAAGGAGCTGTTGCGCCTGCAAAAATATTAAGTGAGCAGACCAAGACCACAAGCATGCTTCGCGATCTGCTTAATGAAGATTTTAACCGCATCGTTGTTAACGACCGGAATATCTTCAATGATACCAAAACATATATCCAACGCATAGCACCCGATAAGGCAGATATTGTTTCCTTCTACCATAATGGCTCGCCAATTTTTGACCAGTTTGGAGTTACCAAACAGGTTAAGGCAGCATTTGGGAAAACAGTGAACATGCCCAGTGGGGCCTATCTCATCATTGAGCATACCGAAGCACTGCATGTTATTGATATCAATAGTGGATACAAGAGTGTAAGCAATAACCAGGAACAGAATGCCCTCGAAACAAACCTGGAGGCTGCGGAAGAAATTGCAAGGCAGCTCAGGCTTCGTGATCTGGGTGGCATTATCGTGGCAGATTTCATTGATATGAAGCTTCCTGAAAATAAGAAGCGCCTTCTTGATGCCATGGAAGCATTCATGAAACCCGACAGGGCAAAACATGCGGTATTACCGATCTCAAAATTCGGTCTGATGCAGATCACCCGGCAAAGGATGAAGCCGGAGTTGAATATCAATACCCAGGAAGTATGTCCGAGCTGCAGCGGCACTGGCAAGATCTCTTCATCCCTTGTACTTGAAGATGAAATAGAAAAGAACCTGAATTACCTTATCACACATAAGCATAGTAATCTTACTGTTGTTGTACATCCCATAATGCATGCCTACCTGACGAAGGGATGGATCTTCAGTAAGCTTTGGAAATGGAAGCGCCATTTCAAACAACAGATCAAACTCGTTGCCAATACCAATTATCACCTTACCGAGTTTCATTTCTTTGACTCACATGAAGAGGAAATCAAGCTCTGATAACTTATAAAAGAAAAGGCTGCCAGTGGCAGCCTTTTCTTTTATAGATCATTTTCAATTTTACAGATATGCTTCATTCTGAACCAGATTCTCGTTCACATCCATTTCCCTTTGAGGAATAGGCAATATCAGTAGTGGAGAGTTCCATGGTGTACCAGACCAGGCAGTCCTGGTTCTTTTAGCATCATGGAGACCCTGACCTTCAAAAGCAAGTTCAAGGTATCTTTCTTTAAGGATTATAGCGAGTGTTACGGCACCTAAAGGTGAAAGACCCGCGCGCTCACGAATTGCATTTACATCCTCAAGAGGTGTTGCACCTATTTCAGTTCCTTCGCGGAAGTTTGCCTCAGCTCTTGTGAGGTACATTTCGCCAAGTCTTACAACCAGCACATTGCCTAATCGATCAAGGTGCTTCTTCGTATAAAGGTTATTACCAACCTGCTGGAAGAATTCACCCCTTTCGTCACCTTCTTCATATTTATCAAGGTGTGCTGGGAGGATCTTAATATCACCCCTTCCTGCAGAGCCGGGAACAGCTGATGTATTGATACCAAAGAAGGTATTCATGTTATTTACACCATCCTGCTGTGTAACTGTCATCGAGAAAATATATTCACCAGGATTCGCACCACCATTATTGGTAAAAGTAAACCAGAGGTCTTCAAAACTTTCTTCAAGATCATATACGCCACTTTCAATAACCCTGTTGGCGGCATCCCTTGCGGCTGGGTAATCACCCTGCATTAAGGCCACCCTTGAAAGCATCGCAGCAGCTGCGCCTTTGGCAGCGAAAATTCCATTGGTTTCTGGAAGCAAATTTTCAGCAGTGGTCAGATCTTCAAGTATCTGGGTATACACTGCTGCTACACTGCTCCTTGAAAGATAGCTTTCAGGGGTGATGGCCGTTGTTGGAGTCAAAACCAACGGAACTCCCGGATTGGTACCATTATCCCCATCTCCCCATGTTTTGGCATAAAGCTTAACCAGTTCGAAGTATAACGAACCCCTGATAAACCTGGCCTCTCCTTCAATACGATCACGCTCTTCCTGGGAGGAGGTTACCTTATCAAGGGCTGACAAAACATTGTTCACCCGGTTGATAGTATTGTAAGCCCCAGCCCATGTGGTTGTGGCGTATAGGTTTGGTGCAGTGATCTCCAGTTTATGGATGTCAGCCAACCCCGCGAATGTACCCGTAAAGCGAATGTCTTCGGTATTGCCGATCAATGTGCTGATGGTATTGATATCACCACCATATTGGGTAGTTGACTGCAAACCATCATAGGCACCGATCAGGGTAACTTTTACATCCCCTTCCGTTAAGAGAGCATTCTCCTGGGAGATGCTCTGGTTGGGATCAATATCCAGCTTTTTTTCACAAGCAGTAAATGCTGAAACTGCTAAAAGAATATAAATAAGTCTCCGCATAAAATTCAATTATTAAGTTAATAATGGGCCATTATAATTAAAGCCCAACGTTAATTCCAAAGAGTATTGTCTTCGGCTGTGGCGGCGTATAGAAATCGTTTCCTTTCGCAATATTTGAGTCGAAATCATCTGAGTTCACTTCAGGATCCCAATAAGGATACTTAGTGAAGGTCAGCAGGTTTTGTCCACTTGCATATACCCTCAGGCGTTCGATCTTAAGTTTCCTTGTAATGGAAGAAGGAAGATTATAACCCAGCGTCACATTCCTAAGCCTCATGAATGATCCATCAACAATATAACGGCTGCTAATCTGCGCACCATTGTTATAGAACAACCTCGCCTGTGGAATATCAGTCACCTGACCCGGAGTGGTCCAGGCTCCTAACTGATCCTTAGTCTGGTTATCTTCAAAACGGAAACTCGCTGAAGAATAACGACCCATACCATAAATGTTTACCTCGTTACCAGTAACACCATTAAAGAATACTGTAAGATCAAGACCTTTATAAGAGAAGTTATTGGTGAAACCAAAGATCATATTTGGGTTAGGATCACCCGTTACTATCCGCTGTGCCTGGCCATAACCACTTGAGTTAACGGTAGTCTTATCGAGCTGACCATTATTATCTGTGTTGCGATAGAATAGAGCATCTCCGTTATTTGGATCTACACCTGCAAATTCTACAGTATAGAAAACACCTACGGGCTGGCCTTCCATAACCCTGTTCATGCTACCCACACCACCTTCAATTACCTGGCCATTGATGTCTACAACTTTTCCTTTGTTAAAGGCAAGGTTAATATTTGTTGACCACTTGAATTCACCGATCATGTTCTGGGTATTCAGTACAAATTCCCATCCTTTGTTTTCCAGTTTACCAACGTTCTTCACCTGGGAGTTAAATCCGCTGGTAGCAGGTACGTTTACATTGAGGAGGAGACCAGATGTTTTCTTAACATAGTAATCAACTTCACCGCTGATCCTGTTATTGATCAAACCGAAATCAACACCAATGTCAAGCTGATCGGTAGTTTCCCATTTCAGGTCGGGGTTAGCTATCTGTGAAGGACGCTGACCGGCTGAACCAGCATATCCCGCATCACCAGTAAATAATCCCAGTTGTGGGAAGTTGCCGATCTCGGCATTACCCACTGAACCATAACTACCCCTGATCTTCAGGAAGGAGATCAGATCAATGTCTGACATGAACTTCTCATTCGAAATGATCCATCCCGCAGAAACAGCTGGGAAATAACCATTCCTTGAATTACGTCCGAAACGGGAAGATGCATCACGCCTGATACTTAAGGAAAGCAGGTACTTATCATCATACTTATAGTTTGCACGGGCAAAATAAGATAGGAATGCAAACTCTGTTTCTGTAGTACTACCATCAGATTTTGTGGCAGCACTTGCGATCTTCTGGTAAGAATCAGATGGGAAATCCTGTCCCTCTGTGAACGAGTACTTAGCAAGAGATTTCTGGAACTGCATACCCAGTGTCGCATCAAGGTTACTCTTTCCGAATTCCTTTATATAAGTGAAATAATTGTTTGTGTTATAGTTAAAAACATTTGCTGTGGTGTACTCACCCAGACCATTAGCCGCAGTAGTTACATTTCGTACAGTTTGGGTCTGGTAGTAAGATTCTTCAGTCTGGGCAAGAAGGTCAAGACCGAATTCAGTCTTGAAACTTAATCCAGGCAGAATTGATGCAGATGCATAGGCATTGCTGAAATTCCTGTAACCTTCCTGGATGAAATCCGCATATTCAACCTGTATCAACGGGTTAAAATACAGCGGGATGTTTACATCACCAGGAGGTGTACCAGCCATAAGTCCTGTATTCGGATCAATGAATGGAGTGATATTAGGAAGGGCTGAAGCCTGTAATGGATTGGAGAAGGCATTATCACCAGGTAACCTGTGTGTGGTTGTACGGGCAAGGCTGCTCGTGAATCCAACATTCAGCCAGTTATTGGCCTTATGATCAACAGTTAACCTACCTGACAATCTGCGCAGATCGTTTCCAACAATGGTACCAATCTGATCAAGGTATTGCATGGATGCAAAGAACTTGGTCTTATCATTACCACCACTAAGCTGGACATCTGCCTGGTTGAAGCCTCCTCTCTGGAATGCTTTATCCTGCCAGTCATAATTTGCCGTGGATGTTTCAGACCATTCTCCAAAGCTGAAATAATCAAGGAAGCCCCTTGCATAGGTGGTATAGCTGTCAGGATCACTGGGATCTAAGCCATCCTGCTCATCAGAATAGGCTGCTGCCTGGAAGAAAAGATCCGCATACTCCTTGGCATTCAGGAATTCAACCCTGTTGGTTGCCTCTGAAAAACCTGTCTGGAAGTTTACAGAGATATTGGTCTTACCAGTTTTACCTCTTTTGGTTGTTATCAGAACCACACCGTTAGCTGCCCTTGATCCGAAGATCGCACCAGCTGCTGCATCTTTCAACACTTCTACTGATTCGATATCATTGGGGTTAAGATCAACAAGGGGGTTCATCGCTCCGCCATATGTACTTTGATCATCAGTAGTGATGGGAACACCATCCAAAACATAAAGGGGCTGGCTGCTGGCACTGATTGAAGAGTTACCCCTTACCCTAACTGTTACCGCCTGTCCCAACTTACCCGACTGGCTGTTAACATACACCCCGGCTGCTCTACCCTGAAGGGCTGCATCCACACTCGGAAGTGGTACGTTTTCCAGATCCTTGGCCTTTATACGGGCGATATTTCCCGTAAGATCCTTTTTGATCTGGGAGCCATATCCAGTTACAATTACTTCCGACAGGTTTCCCTCGGAAACATTTAATTGAACATTCATAATATCTGATATAGCCATCTCAAGCAGACCATATCCAATGGATGTGATAACCAGGGTTGTGGCATTCTGGGGTACCTGCAGACTGAAACTACCGTCTGCATCAGTTGCCGTTACAACATTGGTTCCTTTCACTGTTACCGACGCACCAGGAATCGGTAAACCAGTCTTCTGATCAGATACTTTTCCGGATATCTGCCGGGTTTGGGCCTGCACCGTAAGTGCAGTGAGGAGCAGCAAGCTCCACATCAAGCCAGTTAGTTTTTTGATTGCAGCCATATACATCAGTTAATTTGTGCCAAAGATATTGGCGGTTAAAGGTTGAGAAATAGTCAATAAAGGGTATTTTTTTAATAATTAACGGTTAATAATACAGAATCTGGGTTCTTATTCAAATCTAAATGTTAAAAATAAGTAGGAATATGAAAAAAGACAGTAGAAAATCTGATTTAGCTGTCTGGTTTCAAAAAGAAAAGGGATTTAATTCCCCAAAAAAAATCCGGACCCTTTCGGATCCGGAATATTTAGGTTGAGTTCCTTCTATATTAGTCGCGGCTTCTTCCCTGGTAAATCAATATATACTGTACCAGTGTAACAATGGATGCCACTGCTGCTACCACATATGTCATAGCCGCCCATTTAAGGGCATCTTTAGCCTGTGGATGCTCTTCAGCTGTTGTTATGTCTGTGCGGTCGAGCCAGGCCAGCGCGCGTTTGCTCGCATCAAACTCTACCGGAAGGGTAATCAGGGAAAACAGGGTAGTTACTCCAAATAGTATGATACCTCCAAGTAAGAGGCTGGGAAAGGTATTTATCAGAAAAATACCGGCAAGCAGCACCCACTGTACCAGGCTTGAACTTACCTGAACGGCAGGAACCAGCTTACTGCGCAGCTGAAGCCAGGTATAGGCAGTTGCATGTTGAACGGCATGCCCGCATTCATGGGCCGCCACCGCGGCAGCTGCAATATTCCTTCCCTCATATATATCCTGGCTTAATGCGATAGTTTTGGTAGTCGGATTATAGTGATCGCTCAGGAAGCCCTGGGCCGGAACTACCTGAACATCAGTGATTCCGTTCTCCCTCAGCATCCTTTCTGCTATCTCCTTACCCGAAAATCCCGACCGGAGGGGTGTCTGGCTATACTTCCGGATCTTGCTTTTCAAGGCGAAAGATACCAGCATACTGATACCCACAAAAATCAAAGAAACGATCATAATGGATGGTGTCATATACATGCTAATTAATGTGAATTATCATACCATCAAAGCTATAACCAAATCCTAAAATAAACCGGAATAGTCTGCTTTTTAACAAGTGCCCGGCCGTTTTGGCATACATGTTAATTTAAAGCTTTTCTCCCTGACAATATTGCGTATTCAAAGTAGTGGAAAGAATTTAAAAATAACTGTTTTCATATTGACAATCAATTAATTAAACAGATAATTAGAGGTATTTGGACCCTACTCACCCCCCCTCTAAAGTTATTCACAGCACCAAAAAATTATTTTGAAATGTGACCCTAATTCGTAATTTAGTGCAAGAATTTAATGGGTTAGTAAGTAAAGGGTCAGCAGAAATGCTGGCCTTTTTACTTTCTGGTAACAGCTGATTTTATCCTGGTTTTTTCATCTTTTTACGCTTAATTTTTTCTCAGAAACCGATTTAGTAAATCAGTTTTATTTAACCATAATATCCAAAATTATTCTCTGCAAATTTTACCTTTTGTAACCCATGCTTGTTTAATTCTCATTCTCCTTTTTCCTTCACACTATCTTCGCCATATGAGTAAAGCAAGGTCATCTTTTTTTTGTCAGCAATGCGGATATGAGAGTACTAAGTGGGTAGGAAAATGTCCGGCATGTCAGCAATGGAATTCTTTTGTTGAAGAGATCAGACAAAAAGAAACCAAACTAACAGCCACACCCTGGAAAGAAGAACGCTCGATCACCCGATCAGGTATAACCAGATTAAAAGATATTGAAGCAGGGGAAGAAACCAGGATCGTAACTCCTGATCCTGAATTGAACAGAGTGTTGGGTGGTGGAATAGTTGCAGGAAGTATTGTACTTGTAGCCGGCGAACCTGGTATTGGCAAGTCAACTTTATTCCTTCAGGTAGGTTTACAACTTCAACATACACGACTATTATATATCAGTGGCGAAGAAAGTGAACAACAGATAAGGATGAGAGCGGAGCGACTACCATTCGAGAGTGATAATTTTTTCCTGCTTACTGAAACGAATACACAAGCAATCTTCCAGGAAATAAAAAAATTAAAACCGCAACTCGTTATCATCGATTCTATTCAAACCCTGCATACCTCATTTATAGAATCCTCTCCTGGTAGTGTTTCACAAATACGTGAGTGTGCCGCAGAAATGCAGCGTTTCGCCAAAGAAACAAATACACCCGTTTTCCTTATTGGTCATATTACAAAAGATGGCGCCATTGCGGGCCCAAAGATCCTGGAACATATGGTGGATACAGTTCTTCAGTTTGAAGGCGACCGCCATTATGCTTATCGCATACTACGTACTCTAAAGAACCGTTTCGGCAGTACTTCAGAACTGGGTATTTATGAAATGAACGCCAATGGCATGAGTGGTGTTCTGAATCCCAGCGATATCCTCCTTTCGCAAAAAGAAGAGCAGCTTAGTGGTATCGCAATCGCTGCCGCCATAGAAGGGATGCGGCCTTTCCTGATTGAGGTGCAGGCATTGGTAACTCCTTCTGTGTACGGTACACCTCAAAGGACTGTTAGTGGTTTCGACTTAAGAAGATCTCAGCTACTGCTTGCCGTCCTTGAAAAAAGAGGAGGCTTTCAGTTTGGGATGAAAGATGTATTTCTAAATATAACCGGGGGCATAAAAGTAGAGGACCCCGCCATTGACCTCGCTGTACTCGCGGCCTTACTAAGTTCCTATACCGATATTCCTATTCCGCATACCATCTGCATGGCCGGTGAAGTGGGCCTCAGCGGAGAGATCAGATCTGTTAATCGTATTGAACAACGTATAGCCGAAGCTGAGAAACTGGGATTTGAAAAAATGATCATCTCACGTTATAACCAGAAGGGACTTCCAAAAATCAATACACGCATGGAGATCATCGCAGTTTCACGCGTGGAGGATGTTTATCGCATATTATTTTAAACAGTGATAACACCCTTGATGCTGAAATTATGGACTACTATCTTTCAGCAACATGATAAAATCACTGCAACTACTCATCAAAGCTTTTGGCCAATTAATATTTCCACATACTTGTAGCGCCTGTGGTTCTGACACACTTCATCCGGATGCGGGGGTCTGCTCATCCTGCCTGTATCAGTTACCACTTACGGGATACCATCAGCAGAACGGCAATGCTGTTGAAGAAATTTTCTGGGGGCGCATAACACTGCAGCATGCAGCAGCCTGCTGTTTCTTCACAAAAAAAAGCCGCGTTCAATCAATCATGCACCAGGTGAAGTACAACCACCGGAAAGATGCTGCATTACAGATTGGTGAATTTATGGGCCACCAGCTCCTTAGCGCATCATGGTTGCCAGACGTTGATCTCCTGTTGCCAATGCCTTTGCATAAAAAACGTTTATATCAAAGAGGATACAACCAGGCTTCCTTATTATGTGAAGGAATGGAGTCGGTTATAAAGATCCCTTTGCTCACCACGGCTATATCACGACGCAATGAAACCATTTCTCAAACCAGTCAGCAGAGAAGCGATAGGTGGGAGAATATGCAAAATGTATTTGAGGTGAGTGAGCCGGATAAACTTGCCGGTAAACATGTACTCCTGGTTGATGATGTTGTTACAACCGGCGCAACCCTGGAAGCAATGGGGGAACAACTTCTCCGGGTACCGGAGCTTAAACTTAGTATTTACTGTTTTGCCTATACCCTTCCACATTGAATAAAAATGCTGCAGATCTGGATAGCTGGATTATTTTTGATGTAATGAGAACTTTCTTTACACCATTTATATATATAGCATTAATTGCACTTTTCGCCTGTTCTAAGGAAAGTTTGCTTACAGATTCTGGTGCAAGGATAACTACCAGCCTCGATACCCTCCATTTCGATACCCTTTTCACAGCAACAGGTTCCTTCACACAAAAATTCACGATCAAAAACCAGAACGATCAGAAACTAAACATTTCTTCCATCCGCCTGGCGGGGGGCAATAGTTCTGTTTTCAATATAAATGCAAATGGTGAACCCGGACCGTCCATTACGAATATGGAGCTTGGAGCCAATGACAGTATCCATGTTTTTGTAAATGCAACACTGCCTTCAGGCCAGCAGCAATTGCCATTTATTGTACAAGACAGTATAGAGATCAATTGGAATGGTAATGTTCAATGGGTACAATTAGATGCATGGGGACAAAATGCTCGTTATATCCGCAATGGAATCATAACTGAAAATACCAGTTGGAACAATGAATTACCTTATGTTATCCAGGGTGCATTAACAATATCAGAAAATACAACGCTTCAGGTGAATGAAGGCACCCGCATATACCTGCATGCAGATGCCGTAATGTTTGTAGATGGCAGCATAAGAGTGAAAGGCGATAGCGCGGCAAAAGACCGCGTGGTCTTCAGCGGCGACCGGTTGGATGAGCCTTATAAAAATTTCCCTGCTTCATGGCCGGGAATTTATCTCCGGCCTAAAAGCAGTAATAACCTTTTCGAATATGCGATAATCAATAACGCCTACCAGGCAATTATAACTGAGGGGCAACAGGCGGGCGGGGGAAAAAAGCTTACCATGAATCAATGCATCATCAATAATGCATGGGATGCGGGACTCCTTGCTGTTAACAGCTCAGCAGAAATGAACAACAGCCTGATCAGCAACTGCGGTAAGAATGTACAACTTGTTTATGGTGGAAACTACTCATTCAACCATTGCACACTGGCGAGCTATAGCAATATATGGTCTGTTCATAAAGACCCTGTCTTACTTGTCAGCAATATGATTAAAATAAATGAGCAGGTACTGACGGCACCGCTTACTGCAAACTTCACCAACACAATCTTCTGGGGAGATGGGGGTACGGTAGAAAATGAAGTAGTTGCAATTAAAGAGGGAGATGCATCTTATTCAGTCAGCTTTAGTGACGGACTCTGGAAAATGGTGTTGATCCCCTCTTATATTACTGTACTTAACATGATTAATACCGATCCGCTGTTTTTAAATAATAGCGGCATAGAATATGCATATGATTTCAGGTTAGCAGATGGTTCGCCTGCTATTGATAAAGGAAGCAATAGCTCATTAATAGTTGACCTTGATGGAAAGAACAGGAAAAATGGTCAACCCGATTTAGGTGCCTACGAAAAACAATAAGTTCAGATATTTGTTATTCAATTTATAAACTCCACATATGTTAAAAACATTGCTTGTTTCATTGATCGTGCTGGCCAGCACTGGTATATATGATTTCAAGGTTAATGGTCTTGATGGGAAACCACTTGACCTCGCTAAGTTCAAAGGAAAGAAAATGCTGATAGTAAACACCGCATCAAAATGTGGGTATACCAAACAATATTCAGACCTCCAGGAGCTGTATGAAAAATATGGTAATAAGATTGCGGTGATAGGCTTTCCGGCAAACAATTTTGGCGATCAGGAACCCGGCTCAAATGCAGAGATCGGGGAATTTTGCAAAAAGAATTTTGGGGTGAAATTCCCAATGGCTGAGAAGGTGTCTGTTAAAGGAAGTGATATCCACCCACTATTCAAATACCTGACCGAAGAAGCTGCCAAACTAGGCGTAGAAGATCCGATCAAATGGAATTTCACCAAATTCCTCATTGATGAGAACGGAAAACTTATAGCAGTATTTCCAAGTAAAGTGAAACCTACCGATCCGGAGATCACCAAGTACCTGAATTAGTATCTTCGCCGCATGTTATTTGCCGATGTAATTGGTCAATCTGAAATAAAAGCTCAATTAACAGACATGGTTCAGCACAACAGGCTGAGCCATGCTCTTTTATTTCTGGCTAAAGAAGGAACTGGTGGGCTACCTCTGGCCCTTGCTTTTGCGCAATATATTGTTTGTGAAAAGGTGCAACGCTCCTTAAACGCAAATGATATATCAGCCGATCTTTTCGCACCTGCCCTGTTTGATGATGCACCTGGCGAGCAGCAACCAGTTGAAATGCTTGCTGACGCATGCGGTATATGTTCTGCCTGTACTAAAGCAGCAGCGCTGGTTCACCCCGACATACATTATTCCTACCCCGTGCTTCCTAAAAAATCAGGAGACAAGCCAACCAGTACGGACTATATTACTGCATGGCGCGATTTTATCAAACAGCTCCCCTATGGAAACCTGTACGACTGGCTGCAATCAATCAATGCAGAGAACAGGCAGGGAAATATCACAGCAGAAGAGTGTAATGATATTATCCGGAAACTTAGCCTGAAGACCTTTGAAAGCAAATACAAGGTATTGATCATGTGGATGCCTGAAATGCTGGGCAAAGAAGGCAATAAACTCCTGAAACTTATTGAAGAGCCCCCTGCCAACACCCTGTTCATCCTGGTGGCCGAAAACGAATCCCTGATTCTGCCCACCATTCTTTCAAGGTGCCAGTTGGTCAAGATCCCCGCCCTTGATAACAGATCTATCGCCGGTCAGCTTGTTGCAAAGGCAGGAATTGATAAGGAGCAGGCAAGGCAACTGGCAGCAATCAGTGATGGCAATTACCGGGAGGCATTACAGCAGCTTAATCATGCCGGCGAAGACTGGCTGCAGCTGGTTCGGGAATGGCTGAACGCTATTCTTAAAAACGGGCCTATTGCATTAGTGAAATGGATCGATGAAACCAGCAAGATGGGAAGGGAAAAGCAGAAGCAGTTTCTGCGCTATTTCAACCACCTGGTAGAAATGGCCGTGCGGATCAGGATATTGGGGGAGGAAAGTGAATGGGCGCAAAGCCTTCCCTTTACCGAGAAGGATTTTATACTCAGGATCAATAAAATGGCCGATATCTCACAGCAGGAGGCCATCGTGGAAGAACTCGACAAGGCCTCCTATTATATTGAGCGCAACGCCAATGCAAAAATTCTCTTCCATGCGCTCAGTCTCAAACTCTTCCATGTTCTCCGTGATAAAGCCACAGTGAGGCCGTGGTAGTTTTCGCCTATATTTGTAGAATCTAATTTATTCACATTCATTTTTTTATCTATATATGGGATGCAGTAGTTGTGGAACAGGAACACCAAATGGTTGCAAAAGCAACGGGGGATGTTCTACCGGGGGATGTAACAGGATGAATGCTTACGATTGGTTGCAAAACCTGCCATTCGCAGATCCTGAATCCGCGTGTAGAGTAGTTGAAGTATCATTCAATAATGGTAGCCGTAAAGATTTTTATCGTAATAACGCCCTCCAGCATTTTGAGAAAGGAGAGCAGGTAACGGTAGAAGGCGTTAGCGGGGTTGATGTAGGCGAGATCAATCTGACAGGTGAAATTGTACGCGTTCAGCTCAAAAAGCGGGGGGCAAATGAATTTGACCCCGAGATGAAGAAAGTGTTGCGCAGGTCAAATGAGCGAGATATTGAATTGCTTCGGATCAATAAGGCCCGCGAGGCAGAAGCCCTGATTCGTGCACGTGCCATTGCGCGGCAATTAAAACTTGAGATGAAGGTTAGTGAGGTGGAGATTCAGGCCGATGGCCGTAAAGCCACTTTTTTCTATATAGCCGACGACCGGGTTGATTTCCGTGAGCTGATCAAGATATATGCCGGCGAATTCAAGGTGAAAGTGGAGATGCGGCAGATAGGTGCCCGTCAGGAGGCTGCCAAGGTAGGTGGAATAGGCTCCTGCGGCCGCGAACTCTGTTGCAGCACATGGCTTACTGATTTTAAAAGTGTGAATACCACAGCAGCCAGGTACCAGAACCTGAGTATTAACCAGACTAAACTGAGCGGACAGTGCGGCAGACTGAAATGCTGCCTTAATTATGAGCTTGATACCTACCTTGACGCCTTACAGGGTTTTCCTGAGAGGGCAGACAATATCAAGGTAGCCCGTGGGGTCGCCACACTTATCAAAAAAGATATTTTTAAGAACCTGATGTGGTATGTATTGCCTGAAAGCAATAAACAATACCCATTGACCATAGACCGTGTCAGGAAGATCCAGTCGCTGAATGCGCAGGGGATCATACCCGATGAGTTAGAGCCGGTTGATGTGACCAGTTCCAAACCTAAGGAGGTGGAACCGGAATTTGTTGATGTTGTTGGTCAGATAAGCCTTCGCAGTCTCGAAAAAAATGATAGGAAGAGGCGTCAGCAGCAGCAGCAGAAACAGCGACCACAAGGCCCTAAAGGCGGTGGTCAGCCACCACGCGAGCAGCGTGGACCAGCTGGGCCGGGCGACAGGCCTCAGGGTGGCGATCGTTCCGCACCAGGTGATCGTTCCGGAGGGGGAGATCGTTCTGGTCAGGGTGGTCCAAGGCCAGGTGGTCAACAGCGGCCACAGGGGCAAGGTGGACAGGGTCAACCCCGTCAACAGCCACAACAAAGGCAGGGCCGTCCCCAGGGTGGTCCAGGTCAGGATCAAAATCCTCAATCAAGGCCACCACGCGAACAACGTCCGGGTAATCGTCCACCCCAGCAAGGTGGAAGACCTCAGCAACCACGCCCACCTAAAATAGATGGGCCCCAGGAAGGAGGCGCATAAGGAAACTTAATCCCGGTAATTCAATGCCGGCTTTCTGTCTCCTAACAGTGGTGTATACTGGAAGTTTTCACCACGCGCCAACTCAAATTCAATCATAGCCTTCTTAAGCATGGCAGGGTCATTAAATAGATCAATAGCAGTCAGGGTCATCGCCTTGGCTGCTACCATCATCCCCTTCGTGCCGATCTCCGTACCGCCACAAGCAACTGCCTGCCAGCTATGAGCAGGGGTGCCAGGCACCCAGGTTGCCGCGGCCATACCCACAGTTGGCACATTCCAGCTTACATCTCCCACATCAGTAGAGCCAATGGATTCTGGTAAAGGCCTGTCATAGGGCTTTATTATTCCTGCATCCGAAACCGGCGGCGCGGCAAAACCGAATCCAGCCTGAAGCTTACGCGCAAATTCCTGTTCTTCTGCTGAATAAGAAACTCCACCAACCAGCACCATATTCTTATGCATCACCTCGGCCAATGATTTATTCAGCAGGATATCATGTGTACCCCCAACAATTTCATGATCGGTACGGGTTCCCGTTCCTAAGGCAGCTCCCTCTGCTGCTTTGGCGATCCGGTCAAAAATATCTTTAACTATTTCGCGGTTGGGGTGTCGCGAATAGTAATAAACCTCTGCAAACTCCGGTACTACATTAGGAGCTTTGCCACCCTGGGTAATCACATAATGAATCCTTGCTGATGAAGGAATATGTTCGCGCATCATGTTCACCATATTATTCATGGCCTCAACGCCATCAAGCGCTGATCTGCCCTTATCAGGCGCAGAAGATGCATGCGAGGCTGTTCCATAAAACCTGAACTTGGCCGATTTATTCGCCAGCGCACCTTCTAGCCAAACAGCATTTTCATCACCCGGATGCCAGTGGATCACAGCATCAACCCCTTTGAACAATCCCTCCCTTACCATATACACTTTTCCGGACCCTCCTTCCTCGGCCGGAGTACCATAAACTTTAATGGTGCCCTTCCATTTATATTGATCAATCAGCTGCTTCAACTCAATACCCGCTGCAACGGAAGCCGTTCCAAAAAGATTATGACCACAACCATGTCCCGAGCTCCTTCCAGGGGCTGGCGATTTTTCGGGTATAGCTTGCTGTGATAACCCCGGTAATGCATCAAACTCTGCCAGAATACCAATCACCGGCTGCCCGCTTCCGTAAGTAGCAACAAAAGCTGTAGGAATACCAGCCACACCTGCTTCTACAGTAAATCCATTTTCGGATAACACCTTCTGCAATAATGTGGAACTCTTCACCTCTTTATATCCCAACTCAGCGTGTTCCCAGATAGCTAAAGCAATATCCTTATACTGTAAATACCGTGAATCAATATCCTTCACCGCCTGCTGTTTTAAACCACTGAGGCCACCTGCTTCTTTTTTCTTTTGTGCATGCACTGAACCCGATGCAAACACAATCAACAAGGAAAAGATTAATTTAACGCTATTGATCATTGCTTATAATTGATCTTACAATTTAGGTTTTTATGAAGAGAACAGTTCCCATATTGATACTGGTACTTGCACTTTGGCTGGTGTTAGCTCAAAGCTGTTTCACTTTCAGAACCCCCGACAAAAAGGTCATCGCCGATTTCAGGGAGAAAGGCATTGAACTGAAAACACGATATGTAAAGTCGGAAGACTATACCATACATTATGTACAATCTGGTGCAGATACACTACCAACATTGGTATTCATACATGGTACACCGGGCTCCTGGACAGCCTTTGAGCCTTATCATGCCGACAGCCTGCTCTTGTCAAGATTCAGGATGATAAGTATTGACAGACCTGGGTTCGGTTACAGTAATTTCGGCAAAGCCATAAACCAGCAACAGCAATCCGCCCTGATGTTGCCTGTTATAAGATCTTTTAAAAATGGTAAACCTCTCTGGCTGGTGGGGCATTCATTGGGAGGCGCCACTGTATTGCAACTCGAACTCGACAGTCCAGGTATTTCCGACGGACTTGTAATCATTTCAGGCAGTATAGATCCTGCCCTGGAAAAGCCGGAGCGCTGGCGTTATGTAGTTGCGCACACGCCGCTGAAGTTACTTCTACCCGGAGCCTTCAGGCCATCCAATGAAGAACTGATCTATCTTAAGGAAGATCTGAAAATAATGAAACCACGACTTGCCGAAATGCGGGCTCCAGTATTGTTTATTCATGGGGAATCCGATAAATGGGTTCCTCCATCCAATGTAGATTTCGGAATGAAAATGCTCACCGGATCAGCAAAGCTCGATACAGCCTGGATCTCCGGCGGGCATTTTATTCCATGGACCGCTTTTGAAAGCGTGAGAGATTATTTGTTATCAGTTGACAGGAAACAATAAAATTTACCTCCAGCCATCACCATCAAGTACATTGCCGAGTCCGCCAAGTATTCCTCCCTCCTCTTTCCTGGTGGTAGTTCCATATTGCATGATACGGCTTGCAAGCCTGCTGATAGGTAATGTTTGTATCCACACAGTACCCGGACCTCTAAGTGTTGCGAAAAATAATCCTTCGCCACCAAAGATGGTATTCCGGATACCACCCACAAACTGAATATCAAAATCAATTGTCTGCGTATAGGCAACAACACAACCTGTATCGAGCTTTAAGGTTTCTCCCGGCTTTAACTCACGTGCAAAAACATGACCACCCGCATGCACAAACGCCATTCCATCTCCTTCGAGTTTTTGCATGATGAAACCTTCGCCCCCAAAGATTCCGGTACCCAGTCTCCTTTGAAGGGCAATACCTACACTAACCCCTTTCGCAGCACAAAGAAATGCATCCTTCTGGCAGATGATCCTGCCGCCTAACTGTAACAGGTCAAGTGGAATTATTTTCCCCGGATAAGGAGAAGCAAAACTTACTTTTTTCTTACCTACAGAAGCATTGGTGAATGCTGTCATGAAAAGACTTTCTCCCGTGAGTATACGCTTTCCTGCGCTCATCAGTTTTCCGAGAAGACCCCCGCTGGCTTGCTGGGATCCATCTCCGAATATTGTGGCCATCTGAATGCCATCGTCCATCATCATAAAGCTCCCGCTCTCTGCAATGGCGGTTTCATTGGGATCCAGTTCAACTTCTACGAACTGCATCTCTTCACCATGGATGTGATAATCGATTTCGTGATTACTTCTCATTGTTCAAAATTATTAAAAAGAAACGCTTTTATTAAAACCAGCTTCCGATAAATCGTTCATATGCACTGCTACCCTGCTCACCCTGTACTCTTCTGCGTCGTCTGCCAACATTCGCCAAATGACGGAACATGGTAAAAAACACCAGTGGAATAAATAATATTGTCATTGGCGGGATACCCAACATGCTGATCCACTTACCACCATACTGGCGGCGCATCGGGCGGCGTAATCTTTCAGAAATAAGATACATCGCCGGCACTATCACCAGGGTCATGAAGAAAGCAAAAGCAAGACCAAAAATTATCGTCCAGCTCAGTGGTTTCCAGAATACAGCATTATCACCTCCAAAGAAAATATGCGGATTAAGCTCTGCAAACAGTGTGATGAAATTGATGTTGAAACCAACAGCCAGTGGAATCAATGCGAGGATAGCTGCAAGAGCAGTTAGCAATACCGGAATGATACGGGTTTTACCTGCCTGTATTACAGCTTCTCTTGTTTTCATTCCCCTTGACCGAAGCTCATCTGCAAACTCAATGACGAGGATCCCGTTTTTAACAACAATACCTGCCAGTCCCACAATACCGATTCCCGTCATCACCACACTTACTTCCATTTTGGTAATACCAAAACCCAGCAACACACCGATCACACTGAATACGATCTCAGTAAGAATGATCACCGGCTTACTCACCGAATTGAATTGTAATACAAGAATGAACAGGATAAGCATAAGCGCAATCACCAATGCCTTCCCCAGGAACGCCCCTGTTTCTGCCTGCTGCTCTCCTTCACCGGTCTGTTTTATACTTACATTTTCTGCAGTCACCTTATAATTATCGATATGATCTTTTATCCGCTCGTTCACTTCTGTTGGCGTATAACCCGACAATACATTTGAACGCAGCGTTATCACACGCTTCTGGTTCTTTCTTTTCACACTACCAAGCGTACTGGTATAATCAACGGTTACCAGCGAACTGATAGGAATTTTCTTGATCGCTCCGCCGCTTGCAAAATCGCGGAATACTATATTCATATTGAGAAGGTCGGTAAGATTATTCCGCTGCAGCGAATTGTTTCTCAACTGAACCTTGTATTCATCCTCACCATCTTTTATTTTCGATATCTCCCGACCAAACAATGCAGTCCGGATTTGCATACCCACCTGTGCTGATGATACACCTTCTATCAGTGCGCGTTCGCGGTTGATGGTAAGTGATATCTCGGGATTGGTGAGGTCAACATCCATCTTAAGCTCTTCCACTCCAGCCACCTGGATGGAGTCGAGATAGTTCTTTAATCCAACAGAAGTCTTAATCAGTTCATCAAAATTTTCACTGGCGATCTCTATATTGACGGGCGGATCAGTTGGCGGACCACCCTGCTCCTGTGCAACACTTAGCTCGGCACCGGGTATCCCTTTCACCACCTGCCTTATCGAATCAAGGAATGGTTTGGTTGATACCCCATGACGCTTTTCGAATTCAACAAATGACACCTGTATACGACCCAGCTCTGCACGCGTACTCCTGTCGCCACTCATCGGATCACTCGCTCCAACAGCAACGTTGGAGATCACCGACTCAACAATAGGATTCTCTTTTCCATTTTCCATCCCAAGTACCTTATACACGCGTTGCTCCAGTGTTTGGGTTACCGAATCAGTATATTCCACTGAAGTGCCCACAGGAAGTTTCAGGTATACATACACGAAATTGGGATCGCCACTCGGGAAGAATACCACCGGTACATTCCTGATCACGAAAAAGAAAACAGAAAACACCAGCAAGGCAAATGTTGCTACCAGTAGTTTAACAGGGCGCCATCCGGTTAGTGACCAGCGAAGCAGCGTTTCATAACGGCTCATGATCCATGGCAATGCCTTGTTCTGGAAACCGTTAATAATATCTTCCAGCACAAACCTGTTGAAAACACCCAGAATTAAAAAGAACAACAGCAGGTTACCCCAGAAGAAATACATATTGGTAGCTCCGGGTACATCTTTGCCAATTGTAAATCCTAAGATGAGGAGTATAAGTCCAAGAACAAGCGTCATCCAGAATCCCTTTTTCCGGAAGAACGCAGACTTTGGCTCCTTCTTGTCCTCATGCACCATGAAATCAACTGCAAATACAGGGTTCATGATGAACGCCACAACAAGTGATGCAGTCAATGTAAATATCAGCATCGTGGGCAGGTAGATCATGAACTTACCAATGATACCCGGCCAGAATAACAGCGGTATAAAAGGTGCCAATGTTGTAAGTGTTCCTGCAAGCACCGGAACAAATACTTCACCAGCTGCCATCATCGCCGATTTTTCGGCACTTAGTTTTCCATGTCCCTCCACAAATATGCGGTGGGTATTTTCGATGACCACAATTGCATCATCCACAATGATACCAAGCCCAAAAAGTAAGGCGAAGAGTACGATGAAGTTGAGTGTAACATGCCCTCCTACAATAAGGTCGGCTGCCGGTAAGAAAAGAAAGGCCACAAACATACTCAGTGGTACACTCAGCGCTACAAAGAACGCATTGAGAACACCCATGAAAAACATCAGGATGATAAGTACCAGTACAAATCCTATAACAATAGAGTTCACAAGGTCATTGAATGAGACCCGGGTAGCCTTGCTCTGATCACCCGTGATAACCATGTTCAGATCCTTTGGAAATTGTGTTCGCTTCAGGTCTTCAACAATAGCTTTTACATCATCTGATGTTTCTATCAGGTTCTCCCCTGCACGTTTGATGATATTTAGCGTAATTACATTCTTACCATTCAACCTGGCATAGCTTTCTTTCTCTTTTACCGTGTCAACTATATATGCGATATCCTTAAGGTAGATTGGTGCGCCACCAGTATTTCGAACGATCACCTGCTGTATATCAAAAGCAGTTTTGAACTGGCCCTTGAGTTGCAGGTTTCTTTTCATATTTCCCACTTCCAGTAAGCCACCAGAAATATCGAGGTTCTCTCTGCCTACAGCATTGGCAATATCATCGAAAGTGATATTGGAAGCCTGCATACGGGCATTATCAACATTTATCTGGAACTCTCTTTCAGGTGCACCTACAAGATCAACCCGGTTGATCTGTGGTAGTTCCTCAAGCCTGTCCTGCAGTTCATCTGCATACTCTTTTAACCGCACCAGGTCATAATCACCACTGAGGTTCACATACATGATTGGCTGCTCAGAAAAACTGACTTCTAATACTGTAGGTTCTTCCGTGAGGTCGGTAGGCAGATCCTTTTTTGCCTTATCCACCGCATCCCTCACTTTCTGAAGGGCAACATCTGTTTTTACATCAGTGTCAAACTCCACCATGATGGCGCTGAAGTCCTGCTGCGAAGTAGATGTTGTCTTTTTTATTTTGGCGCCGGTAATTCCCTTGATCTGTTTTTCAATAGGGCGACTTACCAGGTTCTCTATGTCTTTGGGTGAATTACCTACATAAATGGTTTGAACATAAATGGTAGGGATCACGATATCGGGAAACTGTTCTTTTGGAAGCGTTACAAACTGGAATACGCCTGCAAGACTCACAAATACCATCATCAGGTAGATGGAGGTCTTGTTGCGGATACTCCAGGTTGTTGGTCCAAATTGCTTGAACGTATGTTTTATATTATCGAACATGGAAGGATAGTTGCTGGTTTATTTGATTATTGCTTGCTACTGCTCTGATGCCTTTTACTGTTCATCTTTCAACATTAGATCCCACCGGCCTCTGTACTAATGAGCTGGCCGTCATACAAACTCTGGAAACCTTCCGTGATCAGCACATCATTCGCCTGGAGACCAGTATGAATTTCCAGCTGCTCACCATATAGTTCGCCGATGGTAACCACCCGCTTTCTTGCACGCAACTGTCCGTTTTCATTCACGGCCACCAATACAAATTTTCCCTTTTCATCATTCTGCAAAACATTCACGGGTATGGTCAGGGCATCTTTAACAGTATAATCTTCAATCCGCACCTTAGCGATCTGGTTTGGTCTCAAACTCTTGTCAGCAGGCATTTTGGCCTCAATATAAAATGAGCGGCTGTTGGGATCAATGAGTTTTCCGGCAACACTTACTTTAGTGGTTATCGATTTGCCGATATCGGGTAAGGTAACGACCACCGGACTACCAACTTTAACCTTGTCGAGATAATTTTCCGGAACCTGTGCAAGTACTTTCAGGTTGTTGGAGTTTACAATGCGAATGCCATTCATGGGTGAACCCGTAAATGTTTCCCCCACTTTGATATTCACTTCATCAGCAATACCACTCACATTGGCATATACATTAGACATTGACAATTGCTCATTCAGTATGGCGATCTGCCTCTCCGCCTGATCAACATTATTCCTTGCTGTAATAACCTGCACCTCGGTACCAATATTCTGGTCCCAGAGATTCTTCTGCCGCTGGTATAAATTCTTCGCGAAGCCAAGCTGTGTTTTAGCTGTTTCGATCTGCTGCCTTATAACAGCATCATCAAGTTTCAATAAAAGTTTACCTTTTGAAACAACATCGCCTGTCTTAACATAGATCGCCTTTACCTGTCCACCCATTCCTCTGGGTGTTACATAAGAAACATTCTCCGCATCAATTTTACCCTGCAGGTCTATATAATGGGTGAAAGGCGCGGTTGATAAAGTAGTGAGAGAAACAAGCTTGGGCTTCTCCTTCACGGCGGAAGCCGGGTCGAGTGCGAGTATTTCCTTTTCCAGAACTATGATCTTCTCATCGATCTTTTTCTGCTCTTCTTTTAGTTTAGTCAGTTCAGCTTTTTTTGTTTCCAGTTGCTTATTGGCATTACCCGATCCGCAAGCCATAGCCAGGAGCACTATCGCTGCAGTCAGTAATTGATTTATTCTCGTTTGCATATTTGCTATTTATAGATCAGGTTTAATTAATAGATTTTCCCAACTGCCTTCAGGTAATCAACTTTTGCTATGGCTGCATCATAGAGTGCTGCGAAATAATTTGTCTGCGCCAGCCTAAGTTCTGTTTGTGAATTATTGATTTCTGTGTTTGACCCAAGCCCCTGCTCATACTTCTTTTTCGTTTGGTCAAATACCTGCTCAGCGAGTTGCATATTATCTTTCTGTGCATCCACTGCAAGAACCGCATCACGGAAACGGTTACGCGAAGAAGCCACATCATAATCGATATTCAGCTTCAGGAGTTCAATATCATATTGTGTTTTTTTGACCTCAGATTTTGCCTGGGCAATTTGTGCGCTTCGTCTGAACCCATCAAATATGGGAACGTTGATCTGAAGGCCCACAAGGCTGTTGGCAAACCACATTCCGCCCGACTTAAAGAAATTGAATTCATTTCGTAAAGCCTGCGTGTTGAGCTGGCTGTATAAAGCAACTGTGGGGATATAACTCAGTTTGTATCTCCTTACATTGAACTCATTTAATTCTTTTCCGATCTCCAGCAACTGGTACTCGCGGCGATCTTTATAATCATACGCCGTATCAAGTATCTGGTTCTTGACGAGTTCTTCTGTGAGTTCTTCTGCAAGAATAATACTATCACGTAGTGGCATACCGATCAGCATTTTGAGTCCGAGGTATCCATTTGCCAATTGTGTATTGAGCTTAAGACTATCCGTTTTCAGGTTAGTAAGTGAAACACTCACCTTATCAACATCCAGCTTCTCCGCAAAACCATTTTTGTAGATCTCCCTTGTATCATGCAACAACTTTTCGAATCGCTGGATATTGGCATGATACAATTCAATCTGCTGATGACCGATCAGTAACTGGTAATAAATTTTGTGGACATTGATGGCGATTGTTTCTTCCGTTATCTCGCTGGTTTTACGTGCAAGCGACATGGCTGCATCACGGGCCTGGAGACCTACAAATACCTGTCCGTCAAACAAAACCTGGTTCAATGCAATCCCAACACTGGCATTCCATTTGGTACCAAACTGTGCCTGCACAAATCCAAAATCGCCGGGTGATACAATGGCATTGCCATCGCCATCCTTTACGCCCTCCTCTTCCAGAACGCCATAGGTTGCTGCGGCAATAAAGTTGGGGAAGCTCTGCACCGGAACACGGGGGAAATAATTCAGCGCGGCCGATCCTGTTATCTGTGGCAGGGCGTTGGAGGTAACCTCCCGGTTTACCTGCTCCTGTATACGGATATCTTCCAGCGCCTTCTTCACCTGGTTGCTGTTCTGCTTTGCATAATTGACAGCATCCTTAATGGTGAATGAATGAACTTTTTTTTCGTCCTGGCTGTACACGGTGATCATGGAAAAGATCAACCCGGTAATAAACGGGAATCTCATCCATACTCTTTTCATTTGCTTTGTCATTTTTGAGCTTGTTTACGTCTTTTTTGTTGATACTTCAGAGCCAGTCTATAACCTTTTAACGTAACGATGCCAAAGAGATAATGCTCCAGCACCTGTTGTTCCACATCTGCAAGATTCGCCTTCTGCCTGCTTAAGAAAGACGGATCAAAGGGTAGCAGCATACTTTCAACACGATACCTCGCGATGATATCAACATTGATCTCAGGGCGATAGAGTTCTTCACGAATGCCCCACTCGAGGTTATTGCGGATAGTATTGTAGAGATATTCGTTCTTATGCTGTTCCAGTATTCCAAAGGCGGCGGGATGATACTTGCGAAGATCAAACAGCACTGCCGGGTTCATGGTCCTGAACATATGTTCCACCATATCCATGGCCCTGAACATTTCATCTATGGCGTTTGCTGCATTTTCATTGTCGACCTTGCATAACTCTTCCGACTCACAGGTCTTGAAACGGATCACCGCCAAAACCAACTCCTCCTTGTCGGCAAAATACTGGTAGATGGTCTTCTTGCTCATACCCAACGCCCCGGCAATATCATCCATGCTAACGCTCCTGATGCCATAGCGCATGAACATATCCCTGGACATTTCCAGTATCCGCTCCCTGTTATCGATTTCTGTCATGGGGCTGTAAAACTATGGAAACTTTTATCGTTACCAAAGTTTCCATCATCATTTTCTGCCATTCATAACATAAATACAATAAAGCCCCCGGTGAAGGATTTGAAAAAAACCGACAAAACACCTGCCAGTTTTCCGTGAAATTATCATGTGAGCATAGCATGGCATTTAGTAGGTTTGCAGTTGAAACTATAGTATGGACAATCAACCGGTAAGAACCGATGGCTGGAGATGGAGAAAAGTTTTCCAGTATTTCCTGCAGGGCGTACTCGTAACTGCACCGGTAGTGATAACCGGTTACCTGATCTTTTGGTTCGTGACATCCATAGATAACCTGATCCCTATTTTTGAAGTGCGCGACAGTGCCGGCAACATCATCACGCGGAATTATGGACTCGGTTTCGTTGCCATCATTATAGGCCTTATTGTTCTGGGATACCTCAGTACCAATTTCATCACCAGCCGCCTTTTCAGCCTCTTTGATCACTGGCTGGAACGCGCGCCCGGCGTGAAATTCATCTATAGTTCGATAAAAGATTTCTTTGAAGCCTTTGCCGGTAACAAGCGCAAATTCAATAAAGCGGTTGCCGTTTCCATTTACCAGGAAGATGTTTTCCAGATAGGGTTTGTAACCGATGAAGATGCAAGTGAATTCGGCTTCCAGGATTATATCACTGTATATATACCTCTTTCATACTCCTTTGCGGGACAAACATTTCTTGTTCCCCGCAGCAGGGTGAGGCCCATAGAACATATCAAAGCTGCTGATGCCATGAAATATGTGGTATCGGGCGGTGTGGCCGAACCCGCACATGATTCAGAAGGACAGCCCGCTAAAAAGGGCAGATGATCTATGATTCGGATATTGATGCTGGTGGCATTATTGCTACCGGTAAAGGATCTCTATTGCTGGGGTTTCTTCGGGCATAAGCGCATTAATGAATATGCCATCTACCTGCTGCCGCCCGAGATGCTGGTACTCTTCAAGCCCCGGCTGGAGTACATTAGGGAGCATGCCGTTGATGCAGACAAGCGCCGTTATATCCTTAAAGCAGAAGCCCCCCGCCATTATATTGATCTTGATAAATATGGTGCATGGCCCTTCAATGACCTTCCCCGCAAGTGGGAGGAGGCCGTTGCAAAATATTCAGAGGATAGCCTTCAGGCACATGGCATTCTTCCCTGGCGCATACTGCAGCTCACGAGTTCTTTGACCAAGGCCTTCCGGAATGCGGAAACGGATAAGATCCTCCGTATTGCTGCTGATCTGGGTCATTATATCGGTGATGCGCATGTGCCACTGCATACCAGCTCCAACCACAACGGACAATTCACCAACCAGCATGGTATACACGCTTTCTGGGAGAGCCGACTGCCCGAATTGCTTGCCGACAATGAGTGGGACCTGTTTACGGGGAAAGCCATTTATATAGATAAGCCCGCGGAATATATATGGCGATCGATCCTGGAAAGTGCCGCTGCTGTTGATTCTGTCTTAATGATGGAAGCTGAATTATCTGCAGCAATTTCTGCTGATAAAAAATATGCCTGGGAATGGCGTAACCAGGTAGTGATAAGGCAGTATTCAACTTTCTATAGTCGCCGCTATGATGCAGTGCTGCGGGGGATGGTGGAAAGGCGGATGCGGCAGGCCATTCACGCTGTTGCAAGTATATGGTATACCGCTTGGGTGAACGCCGGACAACCAGACCTGAAAAAACTAAATAAGTTAATAACGCCTGGCATGTATCCTGCCGTCGACAGCCTCGAACAGCAATGGCGGCACCAAACTATCAAGGGCAAATCATGCGACTGACCAATTACTGAGATGTTTTATAGCTTCGGGATATGGTATTTTTTAAGGAAATTGCGCTCTTACCAAACGCAAGCAACGTGGTACATAATTTCAATGCAGGACCATCCATCCTGCCGGCAGAAGTGTTCAGGCAGGCAAGTGAAGCAATAGTTAACTACAATAATATGGGGCTCTCCATCCTGGAGATCGGCCATCGCACCGATGCATTTCAGTTGGTGATGGATGAGGCGCAGGCCCTTGTAAAAGAACTCATGGGGTTGGATAGTAATAAGGAAGTGTTGTTTCTCCATGGAGGAGCTTCCACCCAGTTTTTCCAGGTTCCCATGAACCTGCTCGATGATAATGCAAAAGCTGCTTACCTCGATTGCGGGGTATGGGGTACAAAGGCAATTAAGGAAGCTAAACTATATGGAAGCGTGGATGTAGTGGCCAGTTCAAAAGACAGGAACTATGCGTATATCCCTAAGGGTTATGCCATTCCATCAGATGCTGCCTATTTCCACTATACAACAAACAATACAGTTGAGGGTACACAGATGCATGCCATTCCGGAAACAAGTATTCCCCTGGTGGCCGACATGAGCAGTGATATACTTAGCACTACTATGGATTTCAACCGCTTTTCTCTGATCTATGCAGGCGCACAAAAAAATATTGGCGCGGCTGGAGTAAACCTGGTGATCGTTGATAATGAGATACTCAACAAGGTTGGCAGAAAGCTCCCCACCATGATGGACTACCGCGAGCATATTAAGAATGGCTCCATGTTGAATACACCACCGGTTTTTGCTGTATATGTATGTATGCTCACGCTGCGATGGCTGAAAGCGCTGGGTGGAGTAAAAGCTATCCAGGAAATTAATGAGCAGAAGGCGAAGCTTCTTTATGATACTGTGGAAGCCATCCCCATATTCAATTTGCCGGTGGCAGTGGAAGACCGGAGTTTGATGAATGCCGTATTCACCATGCCCGATGCTGAACTGGAAAAATCATTTCTCGCAACCTGTAAAACAAATGGAATGTATGGCGTGAAAGGACATCGCTCTGTAGGAGGTTTCCGCGTGAGCATGTACAATGCACTGCCTTTGGAAAGTGTTGTTGTACTGACCGACCTCATGAAAGATTTTGCAAACAAGAACGGATAAAAATATACTGAAGATATCATGGCAATAATAAAACCATTCAGGGCATTACGCCCACAACCCAATGCAGCAGCATCTGTTGCGGCGCCACCTTATGATGTTTTGAATTCTGCCGAGGCAGCCGCGCAGGCAGCATCAAATCCCCATAGCTTTTTACATGTCACCAAATCGGAGATCGACCTTCCCGGCATAGCAGATATACATATTCCTGAAGTATATGAAAAGGCCAAGACCAACCTCGAAGCATTCAGGAAAGAAGGCATTCTGCTTCGTGAAGAGAAGCCATGTTATTATATCTATGAACTGGTTATGCAGGGAAGGCAGCAAACCGGATTAGTAGCTGTTTCTTCCATTGATGATTATGAAAAGGATATCATCAAAAAACATGAATATACAAGGCCTGAAAAAGAACAGGACCGCATCAACCATATCCGCACCAGCGGGGCACAAACAGGTAATGTATTCCTTGCATACCGCGATGTGGATGCACTCAATGAGCTGATTGAAAAATGGAAAACATCTGCACCCGTATATGATTTCACTGCAGCAGATGGTATCAGTCACCGCGTGTGGATTGTAGATGATGAAAATACCGTGAGCAACATCAGCGATCTCTTCAATAGCAGTGTGCCATTCACCTATATAGCAGATGGCCACCACCGTGCTGCCTCTGCAGCAAAAGTGCGCCAGTCACTGGAGGCAGGTTATCACGATAATGCAAATTATTTCCTCACTACATTATTTCCTGCTGCACAATTGCATATCATGGATTATAACCGGGTGGTGAAAGATCTGAACAATCAGTCGGAAGCGGATTTTCTTCGCGCTCTCTATGAAGATTTTGAAGTGGAAAGAATGCCCTCTGCCTTCTCTCCTACTCACCTGCATGAATTCGGCATGTATCTTGGTGGACAATGGCATAAACTCACCGCTAAGCAAGGCAGTTATTCAGAAGATCCAATTGGTGTTCTTGATGTAACTATATTATCAGATAAGATATTGAGCAAATTACTTGATATACATGACCAGCGTACCGATAAGAGAATCGATTTTGTTGGTGGTATAAGGGGATTGCAGGAATTGGAAAAGCGTGTTGATAGTGGTGAGATGAAAGTTGCCTTCAGCCTGCATCCTGTGAGCATCCAGCAGCTTTTTGATATTGCCGACAGTGGCAATGTTATGCCACCAAAAAGCACCTGGTTTGAACCTAAATTGCGCGATGGTTTACTTACCCATTTAATCTACGAGTAAATGAAATTTATCCCGAAGAAGATTATACTGGCCATTAGTTTTTTCCTTGCTTCAATGGTTGCGCACGCGCAGGAAGACGCTGCCAGTCTGCACCAGAAGGGGAGAACATTTATGCAGTCGGGCGACTATGCCAATGCCACCCTTGTATACAAGAAAGCATTGGAGCAAGCTCCCGCTAACACGGAGATCCAGAATGACCTGCTGTTTAATTATTATCTCTCTGCCGATTATGGTAATGCCATGCAGTATGGCCGGCAACTTACTGATAAGCCAGGGGCTGATTTGAGGAGTTTCCAGTTACTGGGACTCACCTACAGGGCAATTGAAGAAATAAAAGAAGCAGAACGTTTGTATAAAAGAGGGATAGAAGCATATCCGAAAAGTGGTGTGCTCTACAATGAATATGGCGAGCTGTTGTATGGAAGAAAGAAATATGAAGAGGCGGCAGAGCAATGGGAAAAAGGCATTGCGGTAGATCCGAATTATTCCGGCAACTATTATAATGCTGCAAAACATTATTACCGCAGTCCCGATAAAACATGGGCATTATTATATGGTGAGATCTTCCTGAACCTCGAGAGTTATAGCAGGAGAACGCCTGAAATAAAGCAACTGCTACTGGATGCGTATAAGAAATATTATACCAATATGAATGGGATGAAAGCTCCGGATAAATCAAATGGATTTGAGATGGCTTTCACTGGATTGTTGAATAAACACGCTGCAGTTGTTGGTTCGGGAATTACAACTCCGTCCATCACCATCATGCGTACCCGCTTTATCCTCGATTGGTTTGAAAAGGAGCCGGTGAAATATCCTTTCAGGTTATTCGAATATCATCGCCAGCTGCTGCAGGAAGGATTGTTTGATGCATATAACCAGTGGATCTTCGGGGCAGCGCAGAACCTTTCGGAGTTCCAGGCCTGGACGCTCGCCAACCAGAAAGCCTATGATGCCTTCAGCAATTTCCAGAAAGGAAGGGTTTTCAAACTTCCGGAAGGGCAGAATTACAGGTGATTCACCTCCCTTTATATATGTCTAATAGTTGTCTAATCCTTGTCTAAACCTTGTCTCATATTTCTCAAAAGCCGCGCGGGCAGGGAGTTTCAGACTGTTTTGCAACAACAGTGCAACTAGTTTGGTTGAATAATATCGAAATACCATAACTCCATCTAATTGATTCTCAGGGTATAATAGAATTGTTCCTATTCATGTGTCTCCAAATGGGAGGGTTGCGATCCCATATTTTGAGTAAATCCCGCTGGAAACATTCGCCCATTACTTCTATTTAGCATTTCTTTAGTTTAATGTCTAAACATTAAACCAGCTAGAAGCCCTATATTTGCATTCGAAACTGAAAATTTTATACACACAATGAAAAAAGCATTCTTATTCGCAGCTGCCATTGCAGCAATCGCAACAGCCTGTAACACAACACCCGAAGCAGCCGAAGCAACAACTGCCGAAAAGCAGGAGGCAGCAACAGCCGCCGGCGCATCATTCACCATCGACACCACTGCAAGTGCAGTTGAGTGGCTGGGAAGTAAGCCGGTTGGTCAGCACAACGGAACTTTCAAGATCACTGATGGTAATTTCAGCATTGCAGATGGCAACATCGCGGCAGGAAATTTCACCATTGATATCAATTCCCTGAACAACCAGGACCTGAAAGCTGGTGAAGGAAAAGAGAAACTGGAAGGTCACCTGAAGAGTGCAGATTTCTTTGATGCAGCAAAATATCCGACTGCAAAATTTGAGATCACAGGTGTTGAACCAATTGCTAACGACAGCAGCGCTACCCACAAAATCAGCGGTAACCTTACCCTGAAGGATAGCACCAAAAATGTAAGCTTCCCGGCAAAGGTTGCAATTGCTGACAACAAGGTATCTGCAACTGCCAGCTTCAATATTGACCGTACCCAGTGGGGAATGTTCTATGGTAACGACCAGAGCCTGGGCGATAAAATGATCCGTCCCGAGGTGAATATCAAGTTGAACATCAACGCCAACAAATTATAACTCGCTTTTTTCTAGTGATGTTTTGAGTTGGATGTAACCGGCAGGGTAAACCTGCCGGTTTTTTTTATCTGTCGCCATCCCTCATCATTAAGGTGGAATGCCTAAATTGTTAGCGGAAGCATATATTTGAGCAGTAAAACTTCTCATCAACGATCGATTGCATATGGACCAGCCTAAAAGACTTTTTGATTGTATTGAATACCAGTTGGAGCAGAACCCTGACCAGGGAATGATGGCCGCAAAGGAAAATGGCCAGTGGCGCACATACTCCGTGAAAGAGGTTTCGGAGATGGTGAATAAATTAAGCGGGGGATTGCTTAACCTGGGAATCAGTTGCGGTGATATGACCGAGCAGGGAAGAGATAAAGTTGCGATCCTTTCAAAGAACCGTCCCGAGTGGATGATGGTTGACCTGGCTGTGCAGCAGATCGGTGCTGTGTTAACACCCTTCTATCCCACCATTAATGTGAAGGAACTGGAATTTGTACTGAATGATGCGCAGGTGAAACTCGCCTTTGTGAATGATGAAGACCTCTACCTTAAATTACTCAGTGTACAATCGAGGGTGCCATCCCTCAAACATATTTTCACTTTTGAACATGTTGCCAATGCTGCGCACTGGAAAGATGTAATTCATGCTTCCTCACCCGATGCAGAAGCCCTCATCAAAGGGATTGCAGATAAAATAAAATCAGAGGATCTCGCAACCATTATCTATACATCCGGCACCACGGGAACGCCAAAAGGGGTGATGTTATCGCACAATAATATTCTCAGCAATGTGATGAGCAGCATCAATCCTGTTTTCACAGAGATTGGAGTAAAAGGCCAGCGCTCGCTGAGTTTCCTTCCGCTCAATCATATTTTCGAAAGGATGGTCACCTATATATATATGTTCTCGGGAACACATATATATTATGCGGAGAGCCTCGAGACCATAGGAGATAACCTGAAAGAAGTACAGCCATCCCTCTTTACCACGGTACCGCGATTGCTGGAAAAGGTCTATGAAAAGATCATGGTGAAAGGCATGGAACTGGAAGGCATCAAGAAAAAACTGTTTTACTGGGCGCATGATCTGGCCGACAAATACAATCCCGATACCAACCAGGGAGTATGGTACAAGGCACAACTATCCCTGGCCAATAAACTTGTGTTCAGCAAATGGCGCGAGGCACTTGGTGGAAATATCAAGGCCATCGTGAGTGGTGGAGCAGCCTGCCAGGTGAAGCTCATAAGAATATTTACTGCTGCAAAAATTCCGATCCTCGAAGGATATGGACTTACCGAAACCTCCCCCGTTATTTCTGTGAACCGTTATACCGAAGCGGGAAGAAAATTTGGTACGGTGGGATTGTTACTCGATGATGTTGAAGTGAAGATCGCCGAAGACGGCGAGATCCTGAGTAAGGGGCCGCATATCATGATGGGCTATTACAAACGCCCCGATCTTACTGCAGAAGTGATTAAAGATGGATGGTTTTCAACAGGCGATATCGGGATGATCGTGGATAATAAATTCCTCAAGATCACCGATCGCAAGAAAGAAATGTTCAAGACCAGTGGTGGAAAATATGTTGCGCCACTACCTATTGAGAACCGGCTGAAAGAATCTTTGTACGTGGAACAACTCATGGTGCTTGGGGCCGATAAAAAATTTGTAAGTGCACTTATTGTACCCTCCTTTCCTAACCTGAAAGACTGGTGCCGGCAGAATAATATTGCCTATACTACCAATGAAGAAATGATCCGCCATCCTAAGGTGGTGGAGCTCTATAAGGACCTGGTAGAAAATTTCAATAAGTACTTCAACCAGGTAGAGCAGATCAAGAAATTTGAGCTGCTGCCGCTCGACTGGAGCATCGATACCGGCGAACTCACTCCCAAGATGAGCCTCAAGCGCAAGGTGATCATGGAGAAATACCAGGATGCTATTGAGCGGATCTACACCTAATCACCTTAGCCTCACATACTTTTCTGAATCTTTTTGCGTTATTATTGGAGATCAATTCGTATACCTATGTTGTTCCGTTCTATCCTGGCCCTTGCTATTATCGGGTCTGTTGCCCTGAGTTCCTGCAGCCGCACCGTTATAGTTCGTAAAGGACCGCCCCACCGCAAGCATTTTTACCATATGCCTCCCGGCCATGCCAAGAAGGTTTATGGAACCAAATCGGCCAAGCCTTTTGCTCCCGGACAAAGAAAGAAGAAGCATTAATTACTCTTACCGGGCACTGCCTCAGTAAGTATATAATTGCCATAGGCCTTTACCGCCTCGGCAAGCTGCTCTGTGGGGATATGTCCCGACATGGTAACAGTTGCCTGTGGACTTTCCTTTTGAACCCTCACCGCGGTTACTCCCGGTACAGCTTCCAACGCTTTTGTAACATTGCTGATGCATCCGCCACAGGTGATGCCGCTTACTTCATACTGGTGTGTCATATATTTCGTGTTTAATTTTTAAATAAGATCATCGAGTGATTTCCTTGGTTTCACCCGCAGCTTCCGGAAATGGCTCGGCGTTAAGCCGGTTACCTTCCTGAACTGGCTGCTGAGATGTGCCACACTGCTGTATCCCAATTCATAAGATATCTCGGTAAGGCTCATCTCGTCATAAACGAGCATTTCTTTTGCCCGCTCTATCTTTTGCAGAATAAAAAACTGTTCCAGGGTTATGCCTTCCACCTCTGAGAACAACTTACTGAGTGATGAATAATCACGGTTAAGTTTTGTGGTCAATATATCGGAGAGATTCTTTTGTTCCAGCAATTCCGGATCCTTTACAGCTTCAATTATAGTGGTTTTGATAGCTTCAATAGTGCGGGATGCCTTATCATTGATCAACGCAAATCCGAAACCGGCAAGCACCTTCGAAATCAATTCCAACTGGCTTGCATCTGGTTCGCCTTTAAGTTCCACTTCGCCGAGATCAATATCCAGCACTTCTTCCCCAAGTTTCTCAAGCTCGGTCTTCACTACATACTTGCAGCGGTTACAAACCATATTCCGGATATAAAGTTTCATCTGCGAGGTTTTAGAAATTATATAAGCTTACTCCATTTCAGTCTTAGACTATTGGCCACCACACTAACTGAACTAAGCGCCATGGCAGCCCCTGCAATCATAGGATTCAGGAGGAAGCCATTAACAGGATAGAGCAGTCCGGCAGCAACCGGTATACCAATAAGGTTATAGATAAAAGCCCAGAACAGATTCTGGCGTATAGCCATCACCGTTTTTCCTGAAAGCTTTAATGCTTTCGGTATCTGCAGCAGGTCGGAAGATATCAGTGTCATTTTAGCAACATCCATCGCGATATCAGATCCCTTACCCATTGCGATACCAAGATCTGCCTGCGCCAGTGCCTGTGAATCATTGATCCCATCTCCTACCATGGCTACCACTTTACCTTCCATCTGCAATTTCGCAACAAATGCCTGTTTATCATCGGGCAGGGCTTCTGAGCGGAATGACTGGATCCCCACTTCGCGAGCCACTGCTGCTGCCGTATGCGCATTATCACCGGTGAACATATGCACTTCAATACCCATGTTCTGCAATGCCTTTACAGCTTCCGCTGATGTTGCTTTTACCTTATCAGCGATCGTGAGAATTGCATGCACCTTATTCTCTTCACCAAAATAGATCACCGTATACGCGGCTGTTCTACCCTTCTCCGCCTGCTCGTCGAGCAGCTGGCTGATAGCAGCCTTTTTAATCCGCGCCAATTTATTATTTCCCACCCAGTATTCTTTTCCGCCAGATTTTCCTTCCACGCCCATCCCGGTAATACTATGAAAATTCTGGATATCTGCCGACTCATCAGCAACAGAGGCAAGTGCTTTCACTACAGCCTCTGCCAGCGGATGTTCTGATCGCTTCTCAAGCTGGTATAAGATAGGCAAAACCCGCTTCTCTTCCACGCCCTTCTCCCAGCTAATTCCCATAAGCTCGGGGCGACCCTCAGTAATGGTTCCGGTTTTATCAAGCACCAGTGCATTTACTTTACGGGCCCTCTCCAGGCTATCGGCATCGCGGATGAGGATACCATTTTCAGCACCCTTGCCCATGCCCACCATAATAGCGGTTGGCGTTGCTAACCCTAACGCACAGGGACAAGCGATAACCAGCACGGTCACCATTGCCATCAGTCCGTGAGTAAGCGCATTTTCACCCCCCAGCACCAGCCAGGCAACCAGCGTGAGCAAGGCTATTCCAATAACCACCGGAACAAAAATGCCGGCGATCTTATCTACGAGTTTCTGCACCGGAGCCTTAGAGCCCTGTGCTTCCTGCACCATCCGGATGATACCGGCCAGCATTGTTCCGGCACCAACTTTCTCGGCACGGAAACGGAAACTTCCTTTCTGGTTGATGGTTCCTGCAAATACAGCAACTCCTTTTTCTTTATGCACCGGAACAGGTTCACCGGTTATCATTGATTCATCAACATATGAAGATCCACTCTCCACAATACCATCCACCGCAATCTTCTCTCCACTCCTTACAAGCACCAGGTCGTTCACCTGCACGGAAGAAATCGGGATCTCCTTTTCCACTCCATCCTGCACCACCCAAACAGTTTTAGGCTGCAGGGCCATGAGTTTTTTAATGGCGGAAGATGTATTCCCTTTAGCCCTTTCTTCAAGCAGTTTACCCAGCATAATGAAAACGATCACTACGGCTGCCGCCTCAAAATAAACATGGGGATGCAATCCGCGCTGGTGCCAGAATTCCGGAATAAGCGTATTGAAAACGCTGAAGCTATACGCCACCCCGGTACTGAGTGCAACAAGGGTATCCATATTGGCTTTGCCAAACTTTGCCTGCTTCCAGGCATTCCTGAAAAAGGAAGCACCATAATAAAAAAGCACGGGGGTACTAAGCACCCACATGATATAATTTGCATAGGGCATGTCCATAAAGAACATCCCGATAATGAATACAGGTATTGTGAGGATAGCAGCCCTTAGGGTACGCCTTTTAAGATCCTGGTAATGATTGGCAAGGGCTGCCTCCTGCTTTTCGCTAACATTGTCGGTATCAATGATGAGATCGTAGCCGATGGATTGCACCACCTGCTGCATCTGGGTGGTATTGATGAGGGCGGGATCGTATTCAACCTGCAGCTGCTTGGCCGCGAAATTAACTGTAGCGGCACCAACTCCATCCTGTGCTGCCACCATGCTTTCCACACTGATGGCACAGGATGCGCAGCTCATGCCGGTTACAGGTAGGTTAATCTTTTTCATGACCCAAAGTTCCCTCAAAAAGAGCCCGCGGTCATTACAGTATACGGGATGATTGTTACATAATTAGGAACTATGCCGCATCCGCCGCGGACCATACCAGAGCCAGAAACCGGTGAGTGAAAACGTTAATAATGCAAGTCCCGTGATTGTAGTATAGATCAGTTTGAAGGCACCCGATTTTAATCCCAGCAATTCATCTACAATGCTGCCATCATGGAGATGTTCAATAAAGTCGGCCCTTCGCTTTTCTTCCAGCAGCACCTGTCCCGTTGCCATATCGAGCTGCAGCGCATCATAACTGTCTTTGAAGAGAACTTTTGCAATGCCCTTATCGGGCCTTATATCAATGCGATCAATGTTGGATGCAGTATGCCCTTTATTGATGCGATATGTAACCGCCAGCCGCTGCAGGCTATCGAGCGATAACCAGTTGGCAGCATTCATCTGGCTACCGGTGCTGGTGGCGGCAAGCAGATAACCACCCGAATTCTTCTTCCACCCCAACAACACACTTGTAATCCCAATCACTATAAAAAACAGGAAAAGCGCGATGCCTGTCCACCGATGAATTCTGCGGGTTTGCCGCAACAGTCTTGCCTGTGTTGACCTGCTCATTCATCAAAGATACTGGCATCGCGCATTAACCGCGTAATTACATCTCTACTCCCTGCATGGCATCACCTTTCATATTCTTCTTTTTGAAAAGTGTTGCATCGATCTTGCCAAAACGATAGCCAAAAGTGAGGCGGATCATCTGTGGATCTCTCAACCTTGAATACTGCTGACTAAAAAATTCATTATATGAATACTGCTCCATTTTCCTTGTTCCGAAAATATCATTGAAGCTCAGTGTTGCAGAAGCTGCATTGTTCTTCAGGAATGATTTCTTTATGGCGATATCAATTCCGTAGTTGGCACTGATATAACCTTGTGAAGCACTCTGGCTCTGCATCATGGGCGGACCGAAACCGCTGTTCTGGTTGATAGGCAGGTTGGTTTTCGATTGGTAGGTAGCACTTAACTGTATGCTCGTTGACTTTGGAAGTTTGAAGGTGTTATTCCATTTTCCAAACAGGCTCCACATTGCTTCCTGGTCTGCACCCTGAACCTCGTCGGTATTGATCTTACTATTGTACAGATTCAGATTTGTTGTCATATCCCACCACTTTGAAAGCGGATTAACTGCCGTCAATTCCATACCATAACTGCGACTATTATTTGCATTGATATAACTGTTGATCAGTACATCTTTCGCAAGCACTTCATCATACTGCAGATCCTGGTAGCGGGTGATCAGGTTGTTGGTGTACTTATAATAAGTGGATGCCAGCAAGCTGTGATTTCCTGTAAATGTTTTTGTCCATGACATCTCCAGGCTCTGGGTAAATTCAGGAACAAGGGCGCTATTACCCCTGGTGATATTCAGGGGATCAGAATAATCGGTGAAAGGAATCAACTGGAAAAAATTGGGGCGGTTGATCCTGCGACTATAACTCAACTGCAACTGCTGGTCGTCACTAAGTTTCTGGCTCAGTGAAAGGGATGGAAACAAACTGATGGGATACTTATTGCTGAAAGTTGCACCACTCTTTACCAGTTCACCCTCATAGGAAGAACTCTCCCCACGAAGCCCGATCTGGTAACCGAAATTCTTGATGGTATTGGATATAGAAATATAGGCAGCATACACGTTATCGGTATTCTTATAATGACTGGTAGCATCCGATGCAAGTACAAATTCATTGGCAGCAACATCAAGGAAATAGTTATCGATATTGTTTTCTGTTTTACGAAGCTGCGCACGCAATCCGGTTTCTATCTTCGCCTTTCCCTTCAATGGCCTAACATAATCAGTTTGCAGGGTGATAAAATTCATATTGCCTTCACTGAGCATTTTCTGCTCCTGGAAATCAGCAACGGCGCCGCCTTTTGCAGTAAAGTTATCAGTATGGAAAAGAGAATTACCATTGTTCTTACCACCGAAATAATTGATATCGGCAGTCCACTCTTCACCATCACGGGGGAAGAGTTGTTTCATGCCCAGTTGAAGTCCGGTGCCATTAAAAATTCTGCCACTGGCTGTACTTCTTTCGGAGTAGCTATTGGTGGTACCGGAAGAAAACAATGAATCAGTGCTTGTACTGATCATCTCTGTGGGATTGAATTCGCCTCGCACCTTTACAGCACCGAGAGAAATAGTGGTTCTGTTGGTAGCGAAATAATCAAATCCCAGCCTGCCAAACATAAAGGCACCGTCATTACGACCACTGTTATCCTGGAATATATTGGTAACGGGTGTTTCAGCAAAATTGAAGCGATCAGTAGATCCGGTACTTCTGCCTTTGTTCTGGTTGTACATCGCATTGGCGCTGAAGTTGAACTTCTGCTGGCGCAAACTAAGATCACCACCTGCGGTGATGGCACCATACTTATTGATTCCCGTTTGCAGGTTACCGTTATAGCCGGTCTTTTTATTCTTCTTGAGAACGATATTCAATATTCCTGCATTACCTCCGGAGGCATCATATTTTGCAGATGGATTAGAGATCACTTCAACCGATTCAATAGAGTTGGCAGGTATCTGGTCGAGGGTTAGTGTTGTAGGCCGGCCATCAAGGAAAATGGTTGGCTGTGCATTACGCATGGTAACATTACCATCGATATCTACCTGTACTGATGGAACATTCTTCATGATATCAAGGGCAGTTCCGCCGGCACTTACCAGGTCTTTCTCCACGCTGAAGATCTTCTTCTCGCCATCCATTCTTATCAGTGGTTTGGCAGCGGTAACGGTAACGCCGGAAAGTTCCTGCGCCTGGCGATCCAGTTTAATATTACCTAGGTCTTTCATTATTCCCCCCATTCCGAAGCTTATGGATTGTTCCTGTTCTGCAAAGCCTAGGGCAGATATCTTCAACTTAAGTGCACCCGCCATTGGCAGGTCAGCAAAATTGAAGTCACCGTTTGCTTTAGTAGCAAGGCCGGCAACAAGGATATCTTTTAGTTTTCCCGATGCAGAATCTTTCTTGCTTTGCAGCAACACAACCGACACATCTGCGAGTGGCTTGCCATCGCTGTCGGTGATCTTTCCATACACTGTTCCGGTCATGCCGCCGGGCATGCCAGCACCGGGAGCGCGGCCGGCAGGTGGTTGCGCAAAAGCGCTAACCGAAAGGATGGAAATGCAGATAAGGAATAATAGCTGTCTCATTACTTGATAATTATGACACAAAACTATACGGCGAAGAGGCGCGGCGGGGAGAAATGAGACGATCGCCCAAAATGATGCGACCTACCCTTCTTTCAGGGAAAGCTTAAGCTGATTTACCCGTGATCTGGGCGATGGTTTCGCGGTAGTTCTCTCCTACCGGTACTTCCATAGTGCCGATGAAGAGACTGTTTTTACGGATGGCAGTCACCTGGTCTTTAGCGATAATGAATGACTTATGCACCCTTATGAATTTATTGGCTGGAAGTGTTTCTTCCAGTTGCTTCATGCTCATACGGGTAACTACCGGCTTGGAAGAACTCTTGAGATTGATCTTCGCATAATCTTTTAGTGATTCTATCCAGAGTATGTCGGAGAAAGTGATTTTAAGCAGACTGTAATCAACATTCACGAAGAAATAGCCGGGTGCGGGCGTTGAAGTACTAACAGTTGAAGCCGGCGTAAGATTTTTATTATTCCTGAGTTCGAAGAGTTCTCTCGCCTTATGGCAGGCTTTGATGAATCGGTCGAGGGGTACCGGCTTCACGAGGTAATCCACAACATCGAGATTATATCCCTCCAGTGCATATTTTTCATAGGCAGTGATCAGGATGAATAATGGCTTTACCGCAAGGCTCTGGATAAACTGTAATCCGGTTAATCCCGGCATCTGTATATCAAGAAATATCAGGTCAACCGATTCTTTCTCCAGCACTTTCATTGCTTCCAGCGGATGCTCGCAGGAGGCTACCAGCTCAAGGAAGGGAACCTTGCTGATATTATCCTCCAGCAGTTCCAGTGCCAGTGGTTCATCGTCTATAGCCATGCATCTCAGCATCAGTGAAGTTTAAGGGAGAGGTGAATGATGAATTGGTCGTTCTGCTTCTCCACATTCAATGTATGATCTTTTCCGTAAAGCAGGTTAAGTCGGCGTTTCACATTGGTAAGGCCGATACCGGAAGTCTTGTCTTTAACTTCGGCGGCATCTTCGCGAAACTTATTGCTCACAGTAAAGCTGAGTTCATGGTTGCGGGCCTTCAGCACAATATTGATAGCAGCATTTTCCACCATTCCCGTTCCATGCTTGAAAGCGTTCTCCACAAAGGGTATCAGCAGCATGGGTTCAATTTCATAACTGCGGTCAACATCACTGAAGTCGGCATTGATGATTACATTTTTACTAACACGCTGACGCTGGAGATCTATATAACTCCCGAGGTAATCGATCTCTTTATCGAGAGAAACTTTTTCGCCGTCAATATCATAGAGCATATAGCGCATGAGGGAGGAGAGCTTTATGAGCGAGGGTTCTAAAAGGTCAGATTTCTTTCTCGCCAATGCCACCATATTGTTCAGCACATTGAACATGAAATGCGGACTCACCTGTGATCGCAGGAGGGTGAGTTCTGTTTTAAGGTTCTCATTTATCTTCTCATCATCCAGTCGCTCTGCCCTGATCCTGTCAATCCCCATCCTGATAGCAGTACTGGTAGCTATCATGAAAACATAGATAAAGAAGGTAAAGAGGATATGGATCCTGAAATTGAAATGATGGCCTTTTAGGAAAATCTGGTTATTCATCCAGCCGATGCCGAGGTACAGGAGGAAAAGCGCGGCGAGGGCTATTGCAAACTGTCCGAATCTCTGACGGTAAAGCAATTTCGGGATCAGTACCAGCGCATTGAGGTAGAACAATCCCACCCAGAAGAGGTTGTTGACAATATAAAAAGTAGTGCCGCCGGGAGTACTATTCTTTTCTGCGGGCCTGTCACCCATGGCCGGACGGAGAAGGAAAGGCAGGGAGAAAAGCACTACCCATGCCAGTACCTGCAGTGATATCAATATCCATTTCCGGCCAAAGGGTTTCCTTAACATGCAAGAAAATTAGTCCATTTGCCTTTAATGGAGAGCCTGGGGGGATAAAATGCGGCAAACCCCCAAAATCATGAGACGAAAGGAAAGCCTGGTCAGGATGGCTTCACCAGTTCGATACCGTGTTCTTTGATATTGATAAGTCGCTGGCGGAAGAGCGTACCTACCGCCATCTTGAATGTTTTTTTGCTCATGGAAAAGAAGGAATAGATATCGTCGGGGTCCGATTTATCATGGTAAGGCAGGAAGCCGCCATTGGCTTCCAGCAGGCTGAGCACCTTGCCAGCTTCGCCGCCAACCCTTGCATAGCCGGGCTCTCCGAGGGCAACATCAATCTTATTTTCTTCACGGATGGTTTTGATATATCCCTTCATCTGGAGGCCAACATGTATATCGCGATAGATATCACTGAAATGCAGCACCCCTGTGTGAAGCCCGTTGATGATAACCACATAGCCAATATCGGTGCGGCGATAAACGATCAGATCAACCAGGTCTTTTTCTTTAACGGTAAGGGTATCGTTACTGAGGAATGATTCTATTTTTTCGGTGGCGGCAACGCGGCCGGTTTGTTCATCGATATAGATCTTCACGATATAGATGCCGCCCACGCGCATTTGCATGAGTTGTTTGGTGCGGGGAACGAAAATATCTTTCATGAGTCCCCAGTCGAGGAATGCACCCTGGTTGGTTACCGAAACCACTTTTAGCGGAACGATATCTCCCACTACCCCTAATGGCTTCTGGGTGGTGGCGATGATGCGGTCTTCCGAATCATGGTAAACAAAAACGGTAAGCTCATCACCTGGTTTGATGCCTGGGGGAACAAATCTTTTTGGCAACAGGATGCCTTCATTACCATCATCCAGGAAAACCCCGAAATCAACTGCCCTTAATACTTTTAGCGTATTGTACTGACCAACCTTTACCATAATGAATTTTATTCTTTGGAAGGGTCAAAGGTATTATTTTTTTAGGGCGGCAGTCAAACTGTCGAGCCGGCGGGTCAGTAAACTGATGGTACTATCCTGCCTAAGCAGCTTTTTTTCCTGGTTGATGGTGAGCTGGCGGATCAGTGCCGGGTCATCCTGGAGGTTCTCCAGTTCAGGTGTTTTATGGATGATGAATTCAACATCCTGTATACCATAATCGGGTGTTTTACGCAAGATTGCCGCCTCGGCTTCAGCAGAGGGCAGGTGGCCGGTAAGATATATTTCAACTCTCTTTGGTGCGGTTTCAAGTTGCATTTCAGTCTTAAGGATGGAAACATCCAATGGGGTGATCTGCTCCTTGATGAATTTCTCTACCCGACTGGTCTCCTTGCGGGTTTGGGCCAGCTGCCAGGCAAAATAGGAAGCGGGAATCAGGCTCGCAATAGCTAATACATACACTATTCTTGCTTTCATCGGTTTCTGGCTAAAAGCGACCACTTTGGCATATTTCATGTATTTCGCCAGCAGCATTACGGCAAGCCCGATATAGATACAGTTGATTATATAGAAATAAGAACCACCCCAGAAATAATGCCATTGGAGGTTTGCCAGTCCATACCCGGCAGTAGATAACGGCGGCATGCAGGCAGTAGCCACTGCAACACCTGCAAGCACCTTAATTCCCCTCAAACGGGTGATGCCAATAAAGCCTGCTAATCCCCCGAAAAAAGCCAGCATCACATCAAATATGGTGGCATTGCTGAATGCTGCAAGTGCTTTTGTAGGCTCGCTGAAAGGAGTTAACAGGAAAAATAAAGTGGAGGAAAGCAGGCTGATCACAAAACCAATAAGCCAGTTCCAACCGCATTCTTTGAGGAGGCTCCAGTTGTTGGTGGCCATACTGAAGCCGAGACCGATGACAGGTGCCATAAGTGGCGACATCAGCATGGCGCCTATCACCGCATAAGCAGAATCCATATTCAGCCCGATGCAGGCAATAAACATGGTGAACACCAGCAACCATAGATTAGCACCCCTGAATTTTACTTCGGCCAGTATCTCATCTCTTGTTTCTTCTTCAGACTCTTCACGGGGTATCCTGGCTATCCAGCCAATATACCGGCGAATAGTATCAAATCGGGCTGTCATGGTGATGTGTTTCTTGAAATGGTACTGAAATATACTACATGGATGGTCATTTTAATCGGCTGATCGGAACAACTCATACAAGGAAATCCCCTGTTCGCCGGAATTTACTATGCGATGCGATTTATCTTTTGGAAGTTTGTATGGTAATAGAAGCAAAATGAAAAAGCAATCAATTCTCCTCATTCTGATTATGCTGTTGCTGTTGCCACAATTGTTTTTTGTGAGCGGCGATTGCATGGCGAAGGGACTATCTGTTTGCCTGTTATCATCACCTGCACCTGTTGAAGAGGTTGCGGAAACAGGCAAGGAGCTCATCACCATGATGGAAGTTATATTCTAACCGTCCCCATCGGGGTCGATATGCAGTCCGCTGAAAAATTCGGAAGCTGATAATTCCTTTACCTCACCCGGTGGCAGAGCCGTAATATCGAGATCTTCAATTGATACACGCACCAGTCTCATCACCCTGTTTCCTACGGCATCAAACATTTTCCTGACCTGCCTGAATTTGCCTTCTGTAAGGGTAATGGTTGCCCATGCATGGGGTAGATCGGACCTCACTTCCCATGCGCCAGGTAAAAGCCAATCAGGCCTTTCGGCATAGCTCACCTCGCAGGGTCTTGTGATATAGGTGCTGCCGCCGGTAGAAGAAATACCCACACCATTGCGGATCTTCTCCAGCCTTTCCTCCGCAAGGAAATGCCTTACCTGAACCAGGTAGGTCCTCTTATGAAGCTTAGCGCTATTAAATAAAAGATTGGTAACGCGTTTATCGGTAGTGAGCAGGAGAAGCCCTTCCGAATCTTTATCAAGCCGCCCGATGGCGTGGGTGCCATCGGGAAAGCTGAAATTTATTTGCGTTAACAGGTTCACAGCATCGGGACTCACGAACTGTGAAACCATATCATGGGGCTTGTGCAAAACGAAATAGCGGTGTTCCGGATCCATCATTACTACTGGTCATTCTCTTCCAGGTCTTCATGCCGGTCGCCACCAAGACTATAATAATTATTCTCCTCATCCTCTTCACCAATGGCTTCATCGCGGTCATCAAGTTCGGAACCCGGAATATCGAGATCATCAGCAAGTGAATCTTCCGCTTTTACCGGTGAGGTTATAGGCTCACCATTTTCGTCGAGTTCAATTTTCTCTTCCTTATTATAGATATCTTCTTTTTCAGGATAATGCGGGTAGCCCGGAAACTGGTTTTCATCTTTATCCATAACCTATATTTTAATCGTTATAATAACTGCTTGTCAACAGCATGAAAGTAACGATTTCAGGGCTTCCCGCATCATAGAATCTAAGGGTTTTAACAGTTAATCAACCTCAGCTAAAACTTTTGCATCAAGCATGGCAAGCATGCGCGTTTTATTTTTCTGCAGCCATTGTTCAAAGGGCTGCATGGAAGCATTAAGGGCATAGCTTTCAATAAGATCGAGGCGACGGCTGGGGATGAATCTCCGCTGTACATCAAACATATTTGCCAGCTCCTCCGCACCCGGAAAGCCAAAGGCAGCATAGGTTTCACGCGGAATATGATTATACACGATCTCTCTCTCCAATACCTTACTCATTATAGCCGCATATTTATAGCAACTATCATCGGCTCCAACAACACCTACGGTTCTGCCAATATATTGAAGTGGATGGTTGAAGATGGAAGCAACTACTCCACCCAGGTCATCTACACTAACCATGGCAAGGGGCGTATCACCCTGCGGAAAGCCAAAATGAAATTTGCCATCTTCACCTGGTTGAGGGGGGAAGAAGCTGAAGAAATTTTCATAGTAAAAGGCGATGTGCACAAAAGTTGCCGGCAGGTTTTTTGAACGGGTATAATCTGAAAGCGCGGCTTTCATATCGCAATGCGGAACTGATAATTCTCCACCGGAAAGTTTGTTGTAATTGGCAAGGGAGCTGTAAACAAAATGCTGTACACCTGTTTCACTCACTGCATCAATTAAATTTTTACCCTGTTCCAGTTCTTTTCCAAAATGCTCCCAGAAATTGGTGAGTCCAAATACACCATATACGCCCTGCATTGCCTGCAGCAGGCTGGTCTTATCGTCAAGATCGCCCCTTACAATTTCTGCACCGGCTGCTGCAAGCTCCAATGCTTTTTCACTGCCAGCGTTTCTTGTAAGCACGCGAACCCCAAATTTCCCCTGCTCCAGCAAGGCTTTCGCTACACTACCTCCCTGGGCACCTGTGGCACCGGTTACGAGGATCACTTGTTTCTGATTCATGATAAAGGTTTAATGATTATGGTTATTGATATAAATAATTAATTCAGTTGAGATAGTTTTTTCGGGGCGGGAACAATGTTCTTAACAGGAGGCGTTGATTTCAGAAAAGCATAGATAGCCCTGATATCATCGTCATGGAGACTGCTGAATTGAGGCCATGGCATGGGCGGAAGCAATTGCCTTCCTGTTTCAAGTCCTTTATATTTTCCCTGCGTGATAGCCCTCTTAAATTGCTCATAACTCCAGTTACCGATGCCGGTTGCATCGCTGGTAATATTACCTGCGAAGGATGCTCCCCATGGACCGGCGATGGCAGTAAAATCGGGACTAAAAAGCACCCATCCCTTCTTCACTTCATTGCTGTCGAAGGCAGGTAATACCGTGCCGGCAGTGTGACCTGAAAGCCGGAGCTCTGGGATGATGACCGGCCCTTCGGGACCCATTGATTTAGGCGAATGACAGTCGTCGCACAGCATGGAAGTAACCAGGTAATCACCCCGGGCGATCAATGCCGAATCAGGCAGTTCTTTTTTTGCTGCAGGAACATTGCCGGCAAGATCCTGGCAGGCTACAATTGCTGCCGCTACAACAACTGCCATAGCGGCAAGCAGGAAGATGATCTTTTTCATTAGACAAGGTTTAAACATTAAAAGAATCGGAGAGCAATTTACTTCATGGTGGAGCGCAAGGAAAGGGCAACGGGAACGGACTGTAAAAAAGGCGTGGTGAATTGCGCAGGCACCACATTATATTTGGTAGCGCAAACAAAAGAGATGGATAAAAATCATGTTGTACGGATCAAATGCAGTGACAGAAAGGGATTGATTGCGGGCATATCGGGCGTGATGCATCGCAATGATCATAATATCCTGGTGATGAAAGAGTTTGTGGAGCAGGAAACAGGAATGTTTTTCTTAAGACTTGAAGTATCGGGAACATTGAATGAGCCGGTATTGGAAGCTGCTTTAAAGGAAGTGCTTCCTGCAGAAGCGCAGATCAGTATCATACCGAGGAAACTAAAGAATATAGTTATCATGGTAACGCGGGAGCATCATTGTTTGAGCGACCTGCTGGTGCGTCATTACTTCAATGAACTGCATGCCAATATACTGGCGGTGATCGGAAATTATAACAGCCTCCAACCCTTCACCGATAAATTCAATATACCCTTTCATACAATAAATCATGCAGAGAAAAGCACAGAGCAATTTGAAGCAGAGGTGATGGAATTATTGGATGGTTATCAACCCGATTATATTGTACTGGCAAAGTTCATGCGTATTCTTAGTCCCGATTTTGTAGAACGCTATAATGAACGCATCATCAATATACACCACAGCTTCCTGCCTGCATTTGTTGGTGCCAATCCCTATAAAAAAGCATTTGAAAGAGGCGTTAAATTAATTGGCGCAACCGCGCATATAGTGAACAATGATCTGGATGAAGGTCCCATCATTACACAACAGATCATCCCGGTAAAACATGATGATAACCTGCGCGATATGATCGAGGCGGGTCATGAAGTAGAGAAGGCGGTGCTGGCAGAAGCATTGAAAATGGTACTGGAAGACAGGGTTTTTGTTTCCGGCAACAAGACCATTGTTTTTAACTGATAGTATAATAGCTACATTTAAACTATGAAGCAGCAATATTCGAGACGCGAAATCCTGAAACTACTGGGAGTTACCGGTATAGGCGCGGCGCTGCTTCCGTTAAATGCATTCCATCCAGTACAATCATCCATGATGCAAAGAATCATTCCTTCTTCTGGCGAGAAACTTCCGGTGGTGGGTCTAGGTACCTGGCAGCAATTTGATGTAGGCACTGATGCAACAGTAAGAGCACCGTTGAAACAGGTGTTGCAGGAAATGGTTCGGCTTGGCGGGAAACTGATAGATTCATCGCCTATGTATGCAAGGTCGGAAGAAGTGATCGGTGACCTTACGACAGAAACCGCGCATGCCAATGATTTCTTCTATGCCACTAAAGTGTGGACGAGGGGACGGCAGGAGGGCATTGACCAGATGAATGCTTCGCTGAAAAAGATGCGCAGGAAAACGATGGACCTGATGCAGATCCATAACCTGGTGGATTGGCAAACACATTTTATTACGCTGCGAAAATGGAAAGAAGAAGGGAAGATCAGGTATATCGGTATAACACATTATACCGACTCGGCGCATGAAGATCTGGAAAAGATACTTGTAAAAGAGAAACCTGACTTCGTACAATTCAACTATTCGATCCGCGAGCGCAATGCGGAAAAAAGATTATTGGCCGCAGCAAAAGATACTGGTGTTGCTGTTATCATCAATGAACCATTTGAAAAGGGAGAATTGTTTGGATTAGTAAAAGGCAAGTCATTGCCCTCATGGGCAGCCGAATATGATATCAATAGCTGGGGACAATATTTTCTTAAGTACATCATTTCGCATCCGGCCGTTAACTGTGTGATACCCGGAACATCCAATCCAAAGCATGTTGCTGATAATATGGGTGCGGGTTATGGTAAGCTTCCCGATGAAGCCGGAAGAAAAAAAATGATAACTCACCTGCAGCAAGTTTGAACCAACTTTTAAATCCCAACATGGATACAAAAACAGTAAACAATATTAACAAAGACCTTATACTGAGGGAGCGGCTGGCATTGGAGCGGACGATCATGACCAACAATACAACCCTGCTCGCTTTTATAAGGACATCACTTTATTTTGCTGTGGCCGGACTCACCCTCAACAACCTTCTCACCATTAAGTACGGGGTACTGGTAGAAGTGGTCTGCTGGATCGTATCAGTAACGATCATGACTATTGGCATCAGGAATTATTATGTGCAGAAAAGAAAGATAAAGGAAAGCGAAAAACATATCGGCGATTACAAACTTGAGTGGGAAAGCTAATTCAGGTAAGAAGTAAGAGGTAAGAGGTAAGATTTAGGGGAAGAATGGGAGCAGGGACCTAATTAGTCAATACTATTTAGAAAATCAATTAATGTTTGTTCAGTAGGGATCTGCAATTTTTTCCTAAGCCGGTATCTGCTGATCTCAACACCCCTCACAGAAATATTCATCAGCTGTGCTATTTCCTTTGAAGAAAGATTCAACTGCAGGTATGCACAAACTTTCAGATCCGTATTGGTGAGCTTCGGATATTTCGTTTTGAGTTTCTTTAGGAAGTCGTTATTGATCTCATCAAAGTGAGTGGCAAACTTATCCCAGTTCTCATTGTTCTTTTCGATATCATTAAGCAACTGAAGCGTCTTCTTGATGGGATAAGTGTCTCCGCTATCCTTATAGAGTTTCTGCAACTCCCCTTTCACCTTCGTTAATGCATCCGTACGTTCAACCAGGTGCAGTGTTGTATCAGCAAGTTCACGGTTCTTATAGATCATTTCACTGGCCAGTTTTTCATTCTGCAGCTTGATGATCTCCTTCTCATTCTTTTCAATTTCGAGCTGGTGAAGTATGTTGATCTGTCTTTGCTTTTCTTCGTACTTGCGTTTCTGCAATAGTAGCTTTTTCTCCTGCCATTTATTGATCAGGTACACCAGCAATATCAATAAGCTTAGATAAAAAAGGTAAGCCCATACAGATTTATACCAGGGCGGATCGATGATAAAAGTATATGTGATAGCTTCCGATTCAACACCAAGATTGCTTCTTGCCTTTACCCTGAAAAAATATTTTCCATTGGCAAGGTTGGTATAATCCTTTTCTGTTTTGGGTAACCAGGCACTCCACTCATCATCAAAGCCTTCCAGTTTATAGCTGTATTCAATATTATTCTGCAAGCCAAAAGCCGGACTGCTGTATTCAAAATGAAGGGAGTTATAACCACTGGGAAGATGCATTGGGTTGTTCTTCCCTTCGTAAAGCAGGTGCTGGGCTGAATCAGGAAGATATCCCCCGAAAATGGCGCTGTCAGATTTGCCGAAGGCCCTGATACTACCCAGGATTATCCCAAGATCTTTTCTGGACTGCAGGTATTTCTCGAGGTTGAGGTGAACGATCCCTTTTTCAGAAGCGATGAATATGTTGTTAGGATCATAAGGATAAACATTTTCAAATCCCGACAGTACCTGTCCGGAGAGTTCGGGGAAATAGGTAATGGTGAATTTGGAAGCAGGATCACTCTCATTGAATTCAACCACCCCGAGTTTCTTTCCACTACAAAACCAGATACGACCCTGCTGGTCTTCATTGAGGTATCTTAATTCCATTGAGCCGAGAACAGGTTTCAATAAAGGGGAAGGTTGAAATTTCCCGGTTTTCGCATCATATTCATATGCGCCTTTCTCTGTGGCAAAAACCACCCGGTTCTTTATTTTGAAAACATGGTTTCCGAGGGTGGAAGGCAGCCCATCTTTTTCGGTTAACAGCCGCGCGCTATAGGCTGTTTTATCAGCAGATAATTCAAGCAGGTAAATACCCCGGTAGGGATGTGAAGCCCAGATGATTCCCTTGTTATCAATGGCCAGGAATCGCAATGATTCATAGGTACCTTTCAGGTTTCCCATATCAATAAAATTGTTTCCGTCAAAGCCCAGCAATTTAAGTCCGGTGTAAGTGCCAACAATAATATTGGAAGCCGGCACCACCTGTGAAGTGGGAACAAAAAGCCAGGAAGGTTCGGGTGCAATGGGAATGGCCCGGGCATCCTTAATAAGAAAGGTACCTGCATTATGGGCGAGCAGGAGTTGCTGGTTCACCTCATCCAATCGCCACGACTGGCCGGCACTGTTAGGAATAAAACTGAAATCACTTCGGTTAAAACTGAGATCTTTCTGGTCAAAGAAAAGCGGTGCAGCATAAGCACCATCAGAAGAAGCCACATACAAATTGTTCTTATAGATACGAGCCCCAAAACCCGATAGCTCATTTTCTTTATTGGGCCTTATATATTTGATAGCTGCATTGTAGGCGATGAAACTGATCCCATTATTCAGTCCCGTCCAGAGATTCTTATCACGGTCCAGAAATACACTGAGCACATTATTATTCTGCAGTCCCTCTTTTTGAGACAACTGCTGGATGATCTTTCCCTGGAAGTCCATTATAATACAACCCGCGGAAGTTGTTCCCATCACGAACTCCTTTTCATTCAGCTGCGCCACAGCATAAATATCACTCTTGATGGTGGCGGAGCCGATGCGGTTATAAGGACTGATGGCATCACCATGCACCAGGTAAAAGCCACTATTAAGGGTAACCAGCAGCAGGCTGTCTTCGCTGATATCTACTATGCCGAGGATATTTTTATTCCGGAGCAGGTCATTATTGGCGAGGGGTTGCCACTCGCGGTTCCTGAACTGGAAGAGCCCGTTTTGCTTATCCTGGGCAAAAAGGCGGGAGCCAGCCTTCTTCAGCAACACCCACTCTGTGGTGGCCGGATAAGCCTGGATACTGTTGTTCTTCCATTCAAAGATCCTGTCCATGGCCCGGAAGAAAACTGAGCCGTTGACGATCTCGATATCCCAGATATCCGCAAAGTTCTTCTGGGCGGGCGGAATAAATTCAAGGAGGGATTCATAGCGGAGAAAGCCCGCCTTATCGGGTTGGAAAAAACCGATCTCTCCCTGTCCGCCGGTATACACCCTCCCCTGGTGGTCGAGCGCCAGGGAGCGCATAATGGTTTTATTGGGAAGGGGAAAGTTCTTCCAGTAGGTACCGTCGTAAGTGATCAATCCCTCATTATTGGCGAAGAACAGGACACCACTACTATCCTGCCTGATATCCCAGGTTTGGGTACCGCCGTGGTAATCGGTCTTGCTATAATTGATGATCTGGGGCAGGCCGATGGTATTTTGTGCCGTCCCAAGGAGGGAGAGCAGCATCATTGCCAGCAGGTAGAGCCCTAATTTCATCCGATAAACTTAATAATAAGAAATGATGTAGTAATGATGTAGTCGATAATTATTGATTATCAGCTAATTAATCAAACAAGTAGTAGCCATGTTGTAGGCGATTTCTTTAAGCCGGCTTTTCTTAGTTATAGTTTTAATGTCTCCGGATCTGGGTCCGGAGGAATTCTAAAAACTAAAGCTTGCGCTTATGAAAAATGTCTTGCAAAGGAGTTTCCTTTTTGCCTGCCTGCTGTTCATTACAGCAATCACCTGGGCACAAAATCCCGTTTCGGGAAAGGTGAGTGATGAAAAAGGCGACCCGGTTGCCAATGCTTCCATCCTGGTTAAAGGAACCAATATTGGAACCGCCACAAATGCTGCCGGTGAGTTTAGTCTCACGGTACCTTCCACAGCCACCACCCTGGTGATCACCTCTTTAAGTTATGAGGAGCAGGAAGTGGCCATTACCGGCACCACCCTTAATATAGTCCTGAAACTAACCGGTCGCCAGATGGATGAAGTGGTTGTTGTGGGTTACGGCGTGCAGAAGGTAACCAAGGTTTCGGGGGCCATTTCCACCATCAAGGGCACCGAGATCGAGAAACTTAAGCCTGTTCGGGCAGAAGATGCCCTGCAGGGAAGAGCCTCGGGCGTGACGGTGATCTCACCCGGTTCACCCGGCGCCAAGCCAACGGTGCTGATCCGCGGTATCCCTTCCTATACAGGAACCGATCCTATTGTAGTGGTAGATGGAGCCATCCAGACCCTCGACGATCTTAACTCCATCAATGCCGCCGATATTGAATCGATCAATATCCTTAAAGATGCTGCCACCACCTCAATATATGGGGTTAAGGGAGGTAATGGAGTTATTGTAATTGCGACCAAATCGGGCCGCAAGAACCAGAAGACAGAATTCGGCTATAATGGTAACTACGGCATCCAGGAAGTACAGAATATTATCGGCGTGCTCAATGCAACCGAGTATGCAGCCATCGCCAATGAAGGCAGTAAAGTAGCCGGCGGCGAACTCATCTTCCCTGATATATCTTCTTTGGGAGTGGGAACCAACTGGCAGAATGAAATATTCCACAAGGCGCCGCTTCAATCGCATGCCCTTACAGCAAGGGGTGGTAGTGATAAGCTCACCTATTTCCTTTCGGCCTCCTACCTGGGGCAGGATGGTATAGTAGGTGGTGGCGAAAAATCCTACTTCGACCGCCTTACCGGAACATCCAATATTTCCTATAGTCTTTCCCCCAAACTAACATTCACCGCCAATACCAGTTTTGTGAATATCAGGGGATCGGGCATACCGGAAAATGCCATCAACGGGGTCATCTCCAACGCACTCAATTTTGATCCCACCTTACCTATATATAATACTGTACCCGGCAGCTATGGAAAATATTCCACCAGCAATTATATCCTTTCAGAGATCATCAACCCGCTCACCCAACTGGCCGACAGCTACAATGAATCTGCCACCAATAAGTTGTACGGTAAGCTGGAGATGCAGTATAGCCTGCTGAAAAATCTTAAGCTCACATCACGTTACGGTTATACCTATACGAATGTTGTAGGTAAAAGCTTTAACCCCCTCTCCTATTATGGCGCTTCTCATATCAACTCCACCCTCAATGCTGATGGATCACCAAGGGCGGGGGCGCATAATAGTGTAGCGGAATATAAGAACACTTATTTCAACTACACTTTCGAGAATTTCGGAAACTATACTTTCAACCTGAATGACATTCATGAATTTGATATCGTAGCCGGATTCTCCATTGCCAAAACAACCGGCAATGCACTGAACGGTTCAAGGCAGGATGTGCCTTTCAACTCATGGGACTATGCCGATATCTCTTCTGCAACCGGTACTGCACCGGCGGCGGGACTTGATGTTGGTTCATTCCAGTATGAAAGAAGAAACCTCTCTTATTTCGGAAGGGTTAACTATGATTATGATAATCGCTACCTGGCCTCCTTTACCGCAAGACGCGATGGCTCCTATGCTTTTGGTCCGGAGAATAAATTCGCCAATTTCTATGCAGGTTCATTAGGATGGCTGGTATCTAATGAAGCATTTTTCAAATCGTCAGTCATCAACAATCTTAAACTAAGAGGAAGCTATGGTGCAACGGGAAATGAGAATGTGAGTCCGCAGTACCAGAGAATATCAACTGCTATTTACAGCTATGGACTGGGACAGAATGCCGGATATACATTCGGAGAAAACCCAACTTCTATAGGTGCCACCATCAGCAGCTTCCGCAATGACGCGCTGGCATGGGAAAAGCAGGAGCAGATGAATATTGGATTTGACATGGGCATCCTGAATAATAAGTTTTCTATCAGCGCCGACTACTACCAGAAAAATATCAGCGGCCTGTTGTTTACGCCAACACTCTCACTTTACCTGGGAACAGCGGCATTGCCAACAGCCAATATCGGAACAACAGAAACAAGCGGGGTTGATATTACGCTGAGTTATACAGAAACAGTTGCAAAGAAACTGAAACTGAATACCTATGTGAATTTTACTACTGCGAAAAACATGGTAACTGAAACCAATAACGGGCTCATTTCAGGTGGTGGTTATGGAATACCATTCCAGAGTATAACAAGGTTTGAAAAAGGATTTACGCCCGGCTATTTCTATGGTTACAAGACCAATGGATTATTCCAAAACCAGGAAGAAGTTAGCAGCAATGCAGCGCAGCCCGGCGCACAGCCTGGCGATATCAGGTATGCTGATCTTAATAAAGATGGCAGGATAGATGCAAATGACCGCACCCAGATAGGCGATCCTTTTCCTGAATTCACGATGGGATGGGGATTATCGATGGAGTACAAAGGCGTTGACTTCAGCTCCTTCGTGTATGCATCAGTGGGAAATGAGATCTATCGCGCCTATGAAAGAAATCTTGCCATGACCAATAAATACCGTGGGGTATTAGGCAGGTGGACCGGCGAAGGCAGCACCAATGATGCGAGGTATCCGCGATACAGCTTTGTAGATGCCAACAATAATACGAGGGCTTCCGACCGCTATATCGAAGACGGCTCTTTTGTAAAGATCAAGGATATACAGGTGGGATATACATTCCCGGCAGGCTTACTGAAGAACAGTAAAATAAGCAGGTTGCGCATATATGCCCAGGTGAAGAATGCATTCACTTTCACGGAATATTCGGGATATGATCCTGAAATATCAGGCGGCATATTTGACACAGGAATTGATCGTGGAATCTACCCACAGGCAAGAACATGGTCGTTCGGAATTGACGTTAAACTTTAATGCAACAAAACTTAACAATGAAAAAGATCATCTATATAACAAGCCTGGCGATGCTGGTTCTGCTTGCACCGGCTTGTACCAAATTTGTTGACTACGATCCCAAGGAAGATTTCCAGATCACTGCAGAAGATTATTTCAAAACGGCCGATGATTATCAGAAGATGACGATCGGTGTTTATTCACCACTGCAATGGTTATGGGCAAATACCGTGATCGGCGATATCGCTTCAGATAATGCCGTTACAGGTGGAGAAAATGCAACGGATGTATTGGGACTGCAGCAGATTGATGACTACCAGGTGAACCCGGTTAACAGTTATCTCACAGAGGCATGGAAAGCCGCCTATGAAGGAATCAATCGCGCCAACTATCTTGAAGAGAATAAATCAAAGCTTGATTTCAGTGGTAAGGATGCCTTGTATGGTGAGGTATATTTCCTGAGGGCCTATTACTATTTTGAGCTCACCAGGATGTTTGGGGATGTACCTCTTTTTGTTGACAGGCGGCTGGGGGCATCTGATTCAAGGCAACTGACAAAAAGTCCAAAGGCAGCAGTGTATACACAGATAGAAAAAGATCTTGAAAGTGCTATTGCCAGTTTACCGGAAACCAATCCCGAAAAAGGAAGGATCACGCTCTATGCCGCCAAAGCGCTTCTTGCCAAGGTGTTGATATACCAGGAGAGATTTGAAGATGCAACGGAAGTACTAGAAAATGTTGAGAACTGGCCATTTGACCTGGTAGAAAATATGGATGATATTTTCCTGCAATCGGGAGAGAATGGAATTGAGAGTGTATTCGAGATCCAGTATTCCAATAAGAGTCCGTTTTATGATTGGTCGAACCCGGGAAGGGGACAAGGCAACCTGGCGGTACAATCGGCTGGTATAAGAAACCTTACAGGATCAAGTCCTTATGGACAGGGCTGGAGTATCAATCTCCCCACCCAGGATCTGGCTGATGCTTTTGAAGAAGGCGACCAGCGTAAAGACGCCACCATCCTCGATATTGAAGCTTACAAAGCAGCCAATCCGCAATTCAATATTAGCTATCTGGTAGCACCATATAAAAACACGGGACTTTACAACAAAAAATACCTGCCGCGTAAGGGAGAAACATCCGGGCAGGTAGAGCTGAACTACCTGAACAATTTCAGGACCATCCGTTATGCAGAAGTATTGCTGATGGCTGCGGAAGCATATAATCGTTTACCCTCGCCCGTTACTGCCAAAGCACAGCAGTACCTGAATATGGTACGCGAGCGGGCATTCGGAGACCAGTTGCATAACATTACTTTATCAGGGCCGGCGCTAACAGAGGCTATCTGGGAAGAAAGGCGACTGGAGCTTGCCATGGAAGGCGACAGGTTCTTTGACCTGGTACGCACCGGTAAGGCAGCATCAGCTATTACAGGTTTTGTTGTAGGAAAGAATGAATTATTCCCCCTTCCACAGCAGGAGATTGATATCTCCGGACTGGAACAAAATCCCGGTTATTAATCCCTAAATCTATCAGCAATGAATACGATAAAAAAAATATACGCTGTGCTGTTCCTGCTAACCCTGATGGTTAGTTGCAGTAAGCAAAGCTTTGATGATACTGGTTTTGCAGACCAGGCTGCCGCCCCGGCCAACCTGTCGGCACTATTTGATATAACGCAGGACAATACCGGTTTGGTAACCATCACCCCCAATGGAGAAGGCGTTGCCTACTACCAGGTTTACCTGGGAGATGGTACTACGGCCCCGGTTAAAATATTGCCGGGAAAAAATACACGACATACCTATCCAGAAGGAAGTTATGATGTAAGGATTATGGGGATTGGCATTAACGGCCTTACAACAGAAAGCACGCAAACGCTGACAGTTTCATTCAAAGCGCCCACAGATCTTGAAGTGACGGCATCTGTTGATCAGGCAAATCCATTCAAGGTAAATGTGACTGCCAAGGCAAACTACGAAACAGTTTTCAGGGTTTACTTCGGCGAAACAGCAGATGAAGAACCCGCATCATTCATGGAAAATGAAACCATCAGCCATGTTTATTCAACAGTTGGCAGTTATACCATCCGGGTGGTGGCATTAAGCGGTGGGGTTGCCACAACAGAAGTAGAAAAAGTGATCACCATAGAAAATCCTTTATTACTCCCACTTGATTTTGAAGGACCAGCGTCAAACTATCCATTCATCAATTTCGATGGAGGAGATGCAACGGTGATTGATAATCCGCAGGTCGGTGGAATCAACAATTCCGCGAAGGTGGCAAGGATGGTGAAGAATGCCGGACAGCCATGGGGAGGAAGTGTTATAAGTTTGGGCAGGCCAATTGATTTTTCTGCCAACAAGATATTCCGCATGAAAGTTTATTCCCCGCGCGTGGGTGCAAAAGTGTTGCTGAAAACGGAGAACATCAGCGATGGCAGTATCAATTTTGAAAAAGAAGTAACTACCACCATCGCCAATGGATGGGAAGACCTTGCATTTGATTTCAGTGCAATCAATACAGCCAATAGTTACCAAAAACTCGTGCTGATCTTTGAATTGGGAACTGTGGGTGATGGATCAGCGAATTTTACTTTCCTGTTTGATGATATCCGTCTTACCAATAGTCTCCCCTCGGGAACTGCGCAGATAAATTTACCGGTAAGCTTTGATGATGAAGCGGTGAACTATACTGTAACCGATTTCGGAAACAACAGCACCGTTAATGGTGTCGATCCCACCAATGCTGCCAATAAAGTAAAGATAACCACCAAGCCTTCGGGTGCAGAAACATGGGCCGGAACAACCATTGGTACAGCATCCGGCTTTGCTACTCCTATACCCCTTACCGCTACCAACACAAAGATGAGTGTTCGGGTATATTCGCCCGCAGCAGATATACCGGTGTTGTTGAAGATAGAAGACCATCGTGATCCAACTTTGTCGGTTGAAACCATTACGAGAACAACCGTTGCCAATGCCTGGGAAACGCTGGTGTTTGATTTTAAAAATCATGCAACCGGAACAGCGGCATTAAATCTCGCTACCACTTATGATAAAGCGTCTATCTTTTTCGACTTTGGAACCACGGGTAACGGGAAGGTATTCTACTGGGATGATGTTGCCTTTGTAACGGGTGGCGGATCATCCGGTAGTCTGGGATTGCCACTCGATTTTGAATCAGCAGCACTCACCTATACATTCAATGATTTCGACGGAGGAGCTGTAACGGTTATCAGCAATCCGGAAAAATCCGGGATCAATACCAGTAATACGGTGGGAAGGATGATCAAGAATCCGGGACAGCCATGGGGTGGAAGCTGGATCGCACTAAGCAGTGCAATAGATTTCTCCGTGAAGAAAACATTTAAGGTGAAAGTGTTTTCGCCGAGAGCAGGTGCAAAATTATTGCTCAAAGTAGAGAACCAGAATGATGGTGGAATCAATTTTGAAAAGGAGGTCGCCACTACCAAGTCGGGTGAATGGGAAGAGCTCACATTCGATTACAGCGCTATCAACACAGCCAATTCATACCATAAGATCGTATTGATCTTTGACCTTGGCGCTGTTGGAGATGGTTCTGCCAACTACACCTATCTCTTTGATGACATCACGCTTAATTAATCTCAACTAATCAGTCATGCGAAATAAAATCTTCTCTCTTTTCATTCTGCTGATGGCGATGCAGGTGATGCTGCTAAGCTGCCAGAAAACAGAATATGCATTTGGTGAAATTAAAAATCCCGATGCCTTAACGCTCGATATAACAATTGCCGGAACCGATGCCAATAATCCCGATGGTAATGGAACGGGACTGGTAAACATTGTATCAACTGCGAGTAATGCACTCACCTACCAGATAGATTTCGGTGATGGGGTAGTGAAAATGGTGCCATCCGGAACAACAGAATACAAGTATGGCATTCCGGGTACCAATGAATATACCATCACGGTAAATGCCATCGGCAGGGCTGGAGTGGTATCCACCATCAGTAAAAAGATCAAAGTGAATGTTGTGTTCGAGATACCGGTTGCCATACTCACTGCATTAACCAATAATGATAGTAAGATATGGGTAACAGACAATGAGGCAACGGGTCATATTGGGGTGGGACCGGCAGATAATTTTGAACCCATCTGGTACCAGGCGGCGCCCAATGAAAAAGCAAGTGTTGGCTGCCTTTATGACGATGAGATCCGTTTCACGAAAGATGCCAATAACAGGGTTTATATGGAACTGGATAATAAGGGGCAGAGTTTTGTGCAGGGTGCTTCTGTGGGTGCCTATGGATTCAGCGGTCCGGAGGCCTGTTATGACCTTAACACCGCCGGCTCCAGGGCGCTGATTTTTGCTGATGCAACATCGGGATCAAACAGCGGCAATTCAACGGGAATACAATTCATTGTTCCGGGCGATGGTATCGTTAATTTTGCCACGGGCAGCAATAGCTATGAGATCCTTTCCATTACAGAAACCACCATGCACCTGCGCGCTATTGGTGTGGACGGAAATGCATGGTATCAGAAATTAAAAGTAAAATCATAAATAATGCGAAATCTTATGAGCATAACAATTTCGATCATATGTGCTCTTGCGCTCTTAGCCTGCAAGAAATCAGATGGTGATCCTGCGCCAACAAATGTTGCCCCTACCAACCTGGTAATACAGAGCACTGTATCCATGGATGGCAGCGGTAAAGTAGATTTCAAATCCACGGCCAATAATGCCACAAGCTATCAGTACGATCTTGGTGATGGAGAAAGCCTGGTGTCAACAAACGGCATCGCTTCCTATATATACAAAAAAGCAGGAACCAATACTTATGTTGTAACGGTTAAGGCAAGTAATGCCAGCGGGCAGAGCACTTCTAAATCAGTGCAGGTATCGGTAACAGTGGCGGGCGCTGCTGAACCCCAACTGCTATGGTCAGACGAATTTAATACCAATGGTGCACCCGATCCCGCTAAATGGGGTTATGATATAGGGAGGGGCGACAATGGCTGGGGAAATGCAGAGTTGCAGTATTATACCAACCGTGCGGAAAATGTTTCGGTGCAGGATGGCAAGCTAAAGATCACAGCCAAAAAAGAAAACTATAGCGGTGCTGCCTATACCTCAGCGAGGTTGCTGACAAAGGGCAAATACAGTATGAAGTATGGCCGCGTAGAGATCAGTGCAAAGATGCCGGAAGGTGTTGGAACATGGCCAGCGCTCTGGATGCTGGGCGCCAATATTGAAACGGTGAGCTGGCCCAACTGCGGTGAGATAGATATTATGGAACATCTCGGGCGTGACCTGAATAAGATCTATGCTACCCTTCATTACCCGGGAAGATCCGGTGGTAACGCCGATGGCAATACAAGAACAATTGCCAATGCCACCACTGAATTCCATAAGTATACACTGGTGTGGAACTCAAGTATCATCCAGATGCTTGTAGACGACCAGCCGATCCATACGGTAAACAACAGTTCTTCCATTCCTTTCAATCATAATTTCTTCTTCATTATGAATATTGCGATGGGCGGTAATTTTCCCGGCCCGGTTGATCCTGCATTTACCAGTGCGAGCATGGAGGTGGATTATATTAGAGTCTATGATAGGTAAGAGGTAAGAAGTAAGATTTGAGGTAAGAGGTAAGATTTGGGGAGAAAACGCCTTTGGAGCAATGAAGAGCTTCAGAGGCGTTTTGTTTTGGGGTTGCTGGAAATGGGAAGGAAGAAGTAAATTTAATTATGAGAAAAGGATTCAAGGGTGTTGTGCCAAAAACGGTGGATGAGTACCTGGAATTGCAGGAACCAGAAATCAGAAGCGCCCTGGAAAAACTGCGTAAAACAATACGATCTGCTGCACCTCAGGCAGAGGAAATAATCAGTTACCAGATCCCCAGTTATAAATACAATGGAGCGCTGGTTCACTTCGCAGCCTTTAAAGATCACTGCTCCTTTTTTGTTGTGAACAAACAGCTACTCAAAGACTTCGAAAAAGAATTGCAACCTTATAAAACCTCAGGAACTACTATTCACTTCACACCAGAAAATCCTTTGCCAGCAGCTGTAGTTAAGGAGATCGTGAAAAAAAGAGTTATTCAAAACAAGAGCCGATTATGAAACCATACGTTATTTGTCACATGCTTGGGTCAGTAGATGGAAAGATCAAACAGGATATCTGGGGATTCAAAGACCATCATAAATATTTTGAAGAGCCAGCGGCAAAAATAAAGGCCGATGCCTGGCTGGTGGGACGCGTTACGATGCAGGAATTTTCAAGCAAGAAAATTCCCGCGAAGAAGAGCGTGAGTAGCCGCATCCCTAAAGTTGATTTTGTTGCCAAACAACCGGCTAAGAAATTTGCTGTGGTGATTGATCCTTCCGGCAAATGCTATTGGGATACTAATATGGTTTCAACAGAACATGTAATTGAAGTGCTCACCGAAAAGGTTTCATCCGCTTACCTGGCTCACCTGCAGGAGAAAAATGTTTCCTATATTTTTGGCGGCAAGGCGGAACTGGATCTGAAACTTGTTTTAGAAAAACTCAATAAACTTTTTGGTATAAAGACCGTTCGCATTGATGGAGGCGGCCATGTGAATGGATCATTCCTGAAAGCCGGACTGATAGACGAATTCAGCCTCGTGCTGGCGCCCGTTGCAGATGGCACCATCGGCGCGCTTACCGTATTTGAAGCAGAGAAAGGTTATGGAAAACGAAAGGCAACCATCTTCACCTTAAAATCAGTAAAGAAGATCTACGATGATTTTTTATGGATCAGGTATGTCGTAGCGAAAGGGAAAAAACTGTAAAGCTCTCTGCGCTTTAAAAGGAAAAACAGTCTGTAGTGTTCTTTCGCAGGATCATATCAATTTCTGATGCTGTTACTCCCGCTTTTTGCAGCGCCGGGAGTAGTTTTGTAAACAGGGTGTTATAAGGGATACTATTACCATTGCCGAAAAGTTCCAGTTTATTATAGGAACCATTCTCCGGAACCGCCCATCCATCATCATGAGAAATCAATAATCGATTCAGCAGGTTTCTTTTTTTAAGGAACAGGATCATACTTGCATATTGCTCCCATGATTTTTCACTTACCCCATCCAGACTGATCCATACACCTTCTTTGGCCAGCATCGCCCTTTCTTCATCGGTACCATTTTGTGCATGCACCCAGATAAGTTTTTCCGGTTTCCAGTTTGATCTCTTTAGTTGCTCAAATGCAGAGATGGCTGCCTGTCCACTCCCAGAGTGAATGGCTATGGGCAGTAAAGATTTCCTGCTTAGCATAATAGCCGCGGACAGCATTTTTGCTTCAATTGAATCAAGAGCAGAACTGCCGGCACCGAGTTTTATAAAGCCCGGCCTGATACCTGTACCCCCGATACCATTGGTCCATTCTGCTTCCCAACGCGTTGCAATACGCTCAGCATTTTCTTTGAAAGCGTAGGGTGGCAGGTACTTTTTATCAACGGCAGAATAGAGTCCGGTATTGGTAACAATATTAAGATTTGAGCGTTCAGAAAGTTTTTTCAGGAGGGCTGGATTTCTTCCGATATAATTGGGCGTGCATTCAATAAGTGTGCTGATACCCTGGCCTTTGAGGCGAAGCAGGTGGGGAAGGATTTTTGCGATCGCAACACTATCATCCCCCGGAACATCCACCACTGTAGCAGCCCCTATGAAATTGGTGACGATATGTTCATGGGCGAGCGTTCTTCCAACAGCGTCGGCTTTAACCTTACCCCTAACCGTCATGATGTATTTCTGCTGCGCAAACAGAGGACAAGCAGATAAGGAGAGCAACAAGAAAATTATTGACCTGGATAACATGCAGATAGTTTGATTGGGAAATGCAACCGCAGATATTTTTGCCAGAGCTAATTTAAGTAACTAAATTCAGAGAAGATCCTGCCCCTCTACTACCCTCCTTTAGTTTCGTTGCCCCCAACATTGTTTCTTTAACCCAAATAACCATATAATGAAACAGTTATTCCTTTGGGGCATGACAGCCATGTTCCTTATTTCCTGCAACAATGAGAAGCCTGCTGCCGAAAACGCAGATGAGTCCACCACCACTACCACTACCACCAATGCTACTAAGATGCCGGCAGAAATTGTAGCGGAGTCAAAGTACATTGATATGGGCAAAAATGCCATCGCTGCGCTATCGGGCGGAGATATTGACGGTTGGATGAAAGATTATGCCGACAATGCGGTGTATGCCTGGAACAATGGAGACAGTATTGTAGGAAAGCCGGCCATCACTGCTTATTGGAAAAAAAGAAGGACAGAAGTGATCGATTCAATCACCTTTCATGATGCCATCTTTCTACCGGTGAGGGTTAACCAACCGCAGAGCATTGAAGCCCCGGGTGTATGGCTGATGAGCTGGTACAGAGTGAATGCAAAATATAAATCAGGCAACAGCATGAGCCAGTGGATCCACACCGATATGCATTTTGATGCCAATGATAAGATCGACCGGGTGATAATGTACCTCGACAGATCGGTGATCAGGACAGCGGAGAAATGATAACATGTAAGAGGTAAGAGGTAAGATTTAAGAGGTAAGATTTAGGGGTAGCATGATGTGAAATGCTGCCCCTTCTCCTGGAGTTGATCTTGCCCAGATCTTACCATCATGGTTTTCAACAACCTTACGGCAGAGTGCAAGTCCGATGCCCGTTCCGTCATATTTATCGCGGGTATGCAGCCGCTGGAACATACCAAATATCTTCTCCTCCTTTTCCTGCTCAAAGCCAATTCCATTGTCGGCGATGGTAATGATGAATGCATTACTGTTTCCCTCCATTCTCTCATATTTTATGGTGATATGCGGGATGACTCCTTCTCTTGAAAACTTAAGTGAATTGATCAGCAGGTTATAAAACAGCTGGTTCATTTGCACGGGCACAGCTTCAATGGTTGGAAGCTCGCTAATATCCAGGACGGCATTCTTTTCATTGATCATCAGCTCGAGATCATCCAATACATTCCGAAGAATATTATTGAGATCAACAGTTTCTTTTTTCACTTCCTTATTGAGGCTGGCGAAGTTCAGCAGGTCTTTTAATGAAGTGCTCATCCTGTCCACCGACTCCTCTATCTTATTAAACCGATGGCGTGAAACATCCTTGAATGAAGAATACTCCGCAGTCTTCACCAGGTCCATGAACATCCGGATCTTCCTGATGGGTTCCTGCAGGTCGTGGCTCGACACATAAGTGAATTCTTCCAATGCTTTATTCTTCTCCTCCAGTTCTGCCGTCCTTTCACTAACCCTTCTTTGCAACTCTTCTTCATTCTCCTGTAATTTCTTTCTTGCAAGCACCTTATCCGTTACATCAAAAGAAAGCGTCATAATGCGGGAGATGCTGCCATCGGGTTCATGAAGCGGCTGGAAAGTAAAATCGGCATAGGCCTTGGAGCTCTCTCCATTCTTCTGCTGGATGATCTCATATTCTTTTCCGAAATAGGGAATGCCTGTCTGCAGCACCTTCTTCAAAAGGATATCGAAGCCCTGGTTACGCGCTTCGGGAAATGCGTCGGTCAAAGGCTTATTCAATAATTCCTCTCTTGTTTTGTTGGATGCGTCGAGGAAACTATCATTCACCAATTCCACCAGCAGGTCATCCCCTTTAATGATACAGATGCCAACCGGTGCCTGCATTACCAGGTTGCGGAAATTTCTTTCGCTTTCTTCAATGGCCCTGCGGGTGGCCATTTCGGGGCGCATGTCTCTCATCACTGCCCCTATGGCAATTGGCTCGCCGGTAACATTATCTTCAATGCGAACGGTATTATTATAGACGGGAAATATTTCGCCTGTCTTCAGGTGCCGCACATTCATCATGCCCGACCATCTCCCCTTCTGAAATACGGATGGCAATACATTGGCCTCCACAAATGCAATGTCCTCCGGCGTATGCAAGGCAGAAATGGGTGTTTCATATACCTGCTGGAGATTATCGAAGCCCAGCATTTCCATTCCAGCCCGGTTGATATAAGAATTCTTCTGGTCATTTTCGAGGATAGACATCAGCTCAATACTATTGTCCACCAGGGCCAGAAGTTTCTGCTGTGTTTCTCTGGCTTTTACTTCAGCGCTAATATCCTGCAATGTGCCGGTAAGGCGGTATGGAATTGCTTCATCATTAAAATAGGCTTTGCCTTTAGCCCTCACCCACCTGGTAATAACGGCCCCTTCCTGATCGGTAATCCTGAATTCAATATCATAGGCTGCCTTCAAATTGGGATCGAGGCTTTCATTCATTTGTTTTACCAATCTGTCGCGATCGCCCGCAAAGATCCTGGCAAATAGTTCATCCCGGGTAAAATGATAATCTTCAGGGAATCCGAAAAGCTGCTGGCTGTTGGCGGAAAAGAAGATGGCATCTGCAAGGAGGTCATGGTCCCATATACCAATACCTGCTGCCTCCAGGGCAATCTGGTAGCGCTCAGCCGAACTGTCAAATGAAGAAATTGGCTCCATATATTAATCTTTCACGCTGAAAACCCGGTAGCTATTATGCTGTTTATAATTTTCCTTAACCATTTCGGGATCGCTCCAGTTGAAGCCAAGCAGGCGTCTCAGTGATTCTTCGAGGGCCCGCATGCTATCGGGCTTGGGAAAATAAAGACTGGCACCTTCCTGGTAGGCCCTTTCCACATACACGGGGTTGCTTGCGGTGGAATACATCACTATGGGAAGGGAAAAGCCTTTTCCCCGGATACTCTTCAGCACGTCAAAACCATTACTGTCGGGGATATTGATATCGAGAAATAAAATGTCTGGTGTTTTCCATGTGTCATCAGTTTGGACCCTGCTGGCAGAAGGCAAATGCAGGAGTTCAACGCTTGGATCAACCATTTCGAGGGCATCCCTGAAAAAAATATAATCATCGATATCATCATCAATGAGCAGGATTCTACGAATGGAGGGATTCAGGGACATGGAACAAAAGTAGAGGTAAGAAGTAAGATATAAAAGGTAAGAGGTAAGATTTTAGAGGTAAGAGGTGAAAAAAAACAGAATGCGCTAATAAGGAGGATTTGGAGCGGAAAAAGCTAAGGGTTAATATTTATCTTAGAAGGAATTTAGAGAACTCATGCTCGATATAGTTATAGAAGCGCGCATTGCAAATATCAGCGAGGCCATGAAAGTAAAGCGGATACTTCCTTTCAGGCTGCGTCGTATGGTGGGACCATTTATTTTCCTTGACCATGCGGGTCCGGTGGCAGAGGTTCCTAAAACATGGTCGTCACTTGATGTGAAACCTCATCCGCATATCGGGTTATCAACGGTGAGCTACCTGTTCAATGGACAGGTAACGCATCGCGATAGCCTTGGAGTAGAGCAGGTGATACGACCCGGGGAAGTGAACTGGATGACTGCCGGTAGTGGCATAGCACATTCGGAACGATTTGAAAATCCGGCTGCTTTGGCGGGAGGGGCATTGGAGATGATCCAGACCTGGGTGGCGTTACCGGAGAAAGATGAGGAATCAGCGCCATCGTTTGCAAACTATAAGCCGGAACAACTTCCGGTGTTCACTGATACGGGAGTGTGGATGCGATTAATAGCCGGCAATGCCTATGGACTAGCGAGTAAAGTGAACACCCATTCTCCCCTATTCTATTTACATGTTGAGCTGGAGCAGGGTGCCCGTTTTGGATTACCTCCTGAGCATGAAGAAAGGGGCATTTATATAGCGAAAGGTGTGCTGGAAATAAATGGCGTAAGCTACCGGGAAGGACAAATGCTGGTGTTCACAAAAGGCGCCGATCCCCTGATAAGGGCCCTAACCAGCAGCACGCTGATGATGATGGGCGGTGAGCCATTGGGAGAGCGGTTTATCTGGTGGAATTTTGTTTCCTCGCGTAAGGAAAGGATTGAGCAGGCCAAGGAGGATTGGAAGCAGGGAAGGATCCTCCTGCCCCCTACTGATAATGAGGAGTTCATTCCATTACCAGATGATAATTCACGTCCGGCGGGCAGTGCGCCGAGGCCGGAGCCTTTATCCTGAGTAATTTCAAAAGAAAAAACCGTACGAGCCAATTATTCGGAAATGAGCCGATTGCCACCGGCTGATGAGCCAATTATTTGAATTGATGAGCCAATTAACCGGGTTATTTTGTCAATGGATTCTTTTCAATTTCAACTTTTGTGATGGAATCTTTGAGCTCGAATTGAGATAGCCAAACCTTATTATATCCGGAAATAGGCGGGGTGCAGCCACATCTTCCCTTTTTATGAAAAATCATCAACCGGGGATCAACCTGGGATCCTCCGGGGATCCTCCGGCATAATTTTAACCGAGGCCCCACCGAGAAGGCACCGGGGCCGCACCAACCTCCCCTATTGGCTCATCGGGCTGGATTGGGGGATAAAAAAATAAAAAAATGGGTTACTGAATCGGGGGTTCGTGCATCAAATATGGCGTTTGTGTATATCATTTGTCTGTTTGTCCAGTTTGATTTGGAAACCCCTGCCCATATCGGTCATTTTTGATGTAGCAGGCCGTTGTCCCAGCTGATTTATTACTAAATTGGTATACAGCAATCAAGACCATCTCCCAAACCGGATACTATGGATGTAGAAATTCTGTCGAGGATACAATTTGCCTTCACCATTTCATTCCATTATATCTACCCGCCGCTTAGTATTGGCCTCGGGCTCATCCTCGTGATCATGGAAGGCATGTACCTCCGCACCGGCCAAAAGATATACGAAGACATGACCCGCTTCTGGATCAAGATCTTTGCCCTCATTTTCGGTCTGGGTGTGGCCACCGGCATCATCATGGAATTTGAATTCGGTACTAACTGGGCCACCTACTCGAGATATGTGGGTGATATTTTCGGCAGCGCCCTCGCAGCCGAAGGGATCTTCGCCTTCGCCCTGGAGAGCGGCTTCTTAGGCATTCTGCTCTTTGGCTGGAACCGCGTGAGTTCAAGAGTGCATTTCTTCTCAACCATCATGGTATTTGTTGGATCGATGTTCAGCGCCGTATGGATTGTTGTGGCTAACAGCTGGCAACAAACGCCGGCAGGTTATCATATTGCAGGGGCGGGACTGGATGCTCGTGCCGAGATCACTGATTTCTGGGAAATGGTGTTTAATCCCTCCAGCATGGAAAGGCTATGGCATGTGTGGATCGGCGCTTTCCTCGCAGGGGCATTCCTGGTATTGAGCGTGAATGCATGGTATATCTTGAAAGGTAAATTCCTGGAAATAGCAAAGCCATCTTTTAAGATCGCATTGGCAGTAGCTACGGTATTCTCGTTGCTGCAACTGATGGCAGGTCATGCGAGCTCAGAAGTAGTTGCAGAACACCAGCCCGCAAAACTGGCGGCCCTGGAAGGGCATTACGATAGCAGCGCCAGAGGCGATATGTACCTGCTGGGATGGGTTGATCAGAAAACACAGAAAACAACGGGGATCAAAATACCGGGGGGACTCTCCTTTTTACTCTACCAGGATTTCAATAAGCCGGTAACGGGACTCAATGCCTTTGCCCCCGAAGACAGGCCATCACAGGTGAATGCGGTATTCCAGTTTTATCATATCATGGTGGCCATCGGGATGATGCTGATCGTTCTCAGCGTTTATGCCTCCTGGTTATGGATGCGCGGCAAACTGTTTGACAGCAGATGGCTGATGCTGGTTTTTGTGTGGGCGGTATTATTACCACAGGTTGCCAACCAGGCCGGATGGTTTGCCGCCGAGATGGGCCGCCAGCCATGGGTGGTATATGGACTGCTGAGAACATCCGACGCATTATCGAAATCGGTGAGGGCAGAGCAGGTGCTGTTTTCACTGGTTTTGTTCACCCTCGTATATGCCACCCTGTTTGTCTTGTTTTTGTATCTGCTGAATAAAAAAATAAAACATGGGCCGGTTATGCATACATCTGCTGCAGAAGAGGATACAGAACATTTCGGCGTACGTGAAAACCCGATGCTGCGCGGCGGCAAAACTTAAAAATAATGGAGATGTTTTTGGGAATCGATTATAATACATGGTGGTTTCTGGTATTCGGCGCTGTTATCAGCGGCTATGCCATACTGGATGGATTTGACCTTGGCGCAGGGGCGCTGCATCTATTCCTGAAAAAGGAGAACAGCAGGCGTATTGCACTCAACGCTATCGGTCCGGTTTGGGATGGCAATGAAGTATGGCTGGTAATTGCCGGCGGCGCATTGTTCGCCGGGTTTCCAGTTGCCTATGCGGCAGTGTTCTCAGCTTTTTATGTGCCGGTGATGATCTTCCTGGTTGGATTAATCTGGCGGGCCGTGGCTATTGAGTTCAGGAGTAAGGAGCCCGGCAGGATCTGGCGGCTCACCTGGGATATTATCTATTCCTTTGCCTGCATCGTGGTGACCTTATCACTCGGACTAATGCTGGGAAATGTTGCGATGGGTATTCCCCTCAATGAGAATAAAGAATTCACGGGTGAGTTCCTGTCGTTTATCAATCCCTTCTCCGTGCTGGTGGCCATCACCACACTGGCCTTGTTCATGATGCATGGCGCTATATACCTGGCCATGAAAACAGAGAACAGACTCTATACCAAGCTAACCATCCTTGCCAAGAATTTCAATGTGTTTTTCCTGGTGGCATTTGGGGTCACCACCTTGTATACCCTTCTGTATATTCCTCACCTGAGTAATACATTCAGGAGCAGTCCGCAGTATTTTATCTTCCCCGTATTGATGTTTCTTGCCATTGCCAATATACCGCGGCAACTGAAGAAGGGAAACTACCGCTTTGCCTTTTTGAGTTCGGCCATCACCATTGCGAGTTTACTGATCACGATAGCGATGGAAGTATTTCCCAATCTTGTTTATGCGAGCAATGATGCCGCAAATAGTATTACCATTCACAATGGAGCATCATCCACCAAAACCATGCGGATACTACTTACCATTGCACTGATCGGTACACCGCTGGTAGCCATCTATACCAGTTTTGTATTCTGGACATTCAAGGGCAAGGTTAAGCTGGATGAGATGAGTTATTGATTCTCCTCCTCTTTAATGGACAGATCATACAAATGAGCAGCAGCCTCCGCCTCTCCTGTATTGCCATCGGGGTCGGGAATTACGGCTATCTGTTTACCGATAACTGTTCCCATATAAGCTTTGATACTGTCGGGGAAAGGTTGCTTGGGCGTGCTCTGCGAAAAGAAGAACCAAACTCTTTTCTTACCACGAAGTGAATCAATATCACGCAAGATAGGTTCTACAGATGGGTGTGATCGTCCTGCAACGTATTCGGTTATACCTTCACGTGGACCATAGAAACGGAGGGCATACCGGCTCTTGAAATAAACATAGAGAACATCGCCTGGCTGCCATTGTTTTTTCAGTTCCCGCAATATTGGCTGCGCCGATTGTCCATTATAAGGTGGCCGGAGCAGTGGAACTGCCAGTTTGGTAATTGCCAGTGGAAAAGCAATGAGAGCGGCAATTATTCCCACTACCACAGGTCTGAATATCTGTGGTCGCCATTCGCCCAAAGCATTTATTCCTGCCATGCCGCTGATAAAAATCGGCCATGTGGCGTAAAGTGAGACACGGTTATCAAAAGGAAGCACACGGAGTATGGAAAGCAGCAGTGCGGTGATGAGCGGGATAAATAATAATAGAGTAGCGATGCCGTATTTTTTGCTGCAATAAATTATTCCGGGTATAGATAATAGCATCAGCGCCCAGGCAATATAGGATGTAAAAGGAATGATGTCGGCAGCCCACCATGCCAGTGAAAAGGAAAGCTCTTTATGGATCTTGGTGGGGAACCATTTGAGTAATTCCCATACATTGTGAAGTGGTGCAAAGCCACGGCTCCAGTATTCACTCATTGCCTCCTGAACATCAGTGCTGATAACCAATTTTGCATAGAGTGTAACGAGCAGGCAGGCAAAAGCCCATGGTATTACTACTGCAAAGAATCGCGATAATGCAATGGGTGATTTTTTCTGGAGTATGCGAATGAAAACGATGAGCATGGCCATTGGCGCCATCACAACTGCCGGCATGGAGCAGAGGATTAATATGGGTCCGCCAATTGCCATCACCCAGAGCCTTCTTTTATCGGGGACCTTGTAAATCAACTGATGTGCGGTCCAAACGATGAATACCGCTGCTGTGAGATCGCCGGCATATTGTTTTGATTCACCGCTATAAAATACCATTGCGATGCTTAACGCGAAAAGAGCGAAAGCGCCTATGCCCGGAACGCCCGTAGTAAATGTTTTGCAGAGGGAGCGGTAAAATAGGAGTCCGGCCAGTGAAAACAAAAAAGGGAAAAAACGAAAGGCGTGATCGTTTTCGCCGATTATCAGTGTAGCTATTTTCTGCAGGTAAAGAAATCCGGGTGGTGCAACCTGGTTAAAGCCGAGTGATTCTGTAGCAAGTTGGTAGAAGTTGCGTTCCATCACATTGAAGGCGGCGGCCAGTTCATCGAGCCACATGGAGGATCGACCGAAAAAATGAATGGCGCGCAAAGTGATCGCCAGCAGCAGAACTAGTGAGATCCATGTTTCCTGTTTGCGGAAAATTGATTTTAGCGCAGTCATAATAGCTGATGTTATTTAGTATTATGAAGCCATGCCACCACCTGTTCGGGATGGTGGGGCTGGCCTATGATATCCTTGTAGAGATCGGGGCGGCGCGCATTGATGTAGCGGTGACCACCGGCGAGTGTAAGTTTATCGGCAGTGATGGTTGCGATGCAATAACTATCCTCAAAAGTTCGGCACTCGGCGATGATATCGCCATAGGGGTCGAGTATCATAGAGCAGCCGTTCTTGAGCTGGTCGTCGTCCATCCCGATAGGATTTGAGAACACTGCATAGATCGCATTGTCGTAAGCCCTTGCAGGAAGCCATTTCATGAGCCATGCCCTTCCTTTCATGCCATCAAATTCAAGCCGGAGTGAGGTGGGATCAGCCTCCCTGTTCTTCCAGAGCTGCGGATCCACGAAACCCGCACCGGGCCGGGAAGATGGAGTACACATGGTAACATGTGGCATGAAAATAATTTCGGCGCCCAGCAGTTTTGTGGCTCTTACATTTTCAATGATATTATTATCGTAGCAAATCAGAATGCCGCATTTCCATCCCTTGATCTCAAAAATACAGTAGGCATCACCGGGAGTAAGATGAGGATTAATGAAAGGATGCAGCTTCCTGAATTTTGCGACGAGTCCGCCCTTGTCAACACATACATAGGTTTTGAAAAGATTATCTGTTGAATCCTTTTCAAAGAGTCCGGCGAGTATGATGATATTATGCCTGCCGGCAATTTCCTGAAGTCTTTTGATACTGCTCCCCTCCGGAACCAGTTCGGCGAGATCGAGCATCTGTTCTTTGGAAAGATGGCGCGCAAAAGTATAGCCGGTGATGGAGCATTCGTGGAAGGCGATAACGTCAGCACCTGCTGCCGCGGCAGAAGCGGATAGGTTATCGATCACCGTTAGGTTATAGTCTTTGTTATTGCTTTGGTGTTCAAACTGGGCGGATGCTATTTTGAGGTTGTTTTGCATAATGGTTGAAGAAGTGGTTTTCAATAGTCGTTTTATCCTTTGATGATTGATCTTAGAAAATGTTGAACAGCTTCTGATCTGCCGATAGGTTCAAGCAGGAAAATAAAGAGGTTAACTGCTAGCGCCAGGTAAGTAGCAGGATGCCTGAGTTTGCCATATTTCCAGGCTCCCAGCAACAGCATTCCGATGATCATGAACTGGGCGATATAGATAGGCGTCATGATATTGATGTTGGGCCAGTCGCTACGATTTATTCCCACATAAACATTTTGTACACCTCGTCCGAGGGCGGGCATCATGATCAGGAATACCGTCGAGATCAGCCACCAGGCATGGTTCTCGATTTGCTTGCGATGAATGATGCTCTTAATAATGGCGAACCCGAATGCCGACATCATTACAATTTCAACTGCTGCAACGCCAAAGAAGAACCATGGCTGGAAGGGGCCGAAACGTGCAGGATCTTTCATGATTAGATCGGTAGTAGCGATATCGCGGTGCATCATTCCAAGTGCGGTAAGGCAAACACCACCGGCGAGAAACATGCCTATGATCCCGTTGGTGCGATGCCTTGGCATCTGGCCATGGGTGGCAAAATAAGGCTGGATGATCAGGTAGATATACCAGATGGTTCCTGTCCAGTAATGAATATGAACGGCCCATGCATTTTCAGTAAAATCGCCCCAGTAGTCGCGGTATATCCCAAGCTGCATAAAGATCATGGGGATGACCATCCACTTATGAAGTGATTTGTATTTAAGCATGGTTATACAATTGCGAGGATTTAATGGGATTACTAAAGTTAACTATTCGTCTTTGAAAAGCGTTGTTACTTCAATACGGTTATGGTCAGGGTCGAGGGTTTCGAATTCGTAATAACCATCGCCGGTTTTACGTGGACCGCTAAGAATAGGGAATCCATTCTCCTTTAACTCCCGTGCTTTCTGGTCAACGGCTTCCATGGTATCAACGCCGAAGGCGAGGTGGATGATACCCTGGTGTTGGGCCTCAACGCGGTCGTTGAGATTCTGTGGGATAGAGGGCTTGCTCATCAGTTCAAGTCGCGCACCCGAGGGAAAGCTGATGAAATAAGATCGGAAATCTTTATCAGGATTGAAGTACTGGTTGTTTGAACTGCCTTCAAAATAGGTGCAGTAAAATTCGCGGAGAGCTTCCAGGTTGTTGGTCCAGATAGCTACATGTTCTAGGGTCATTAGGTGCGGGTTTTATTCCTTCTATTTATTTGTTGCGGTATTTGTGCCCATTATAATTGTGTTCTGGTCGTGGGTCATCAGCCATTTACCGTTGATCTTTGCAACAACGTAAAGTTTCATGTGCCTTTCATTTATATGCTTTACACCCGGTGGATTCTCGTAGTTATCTATTGTGTGTACTACATCTGCAACAGCAACATCGGGATGAACAAAACGAATATCCATTGATTCTACTTTCATGGTAACACCTTTGAGAAATGTTTTATGTACCGCAATTACTTCTGCAAGCACTTCATCGATTCCCTTTTTTATACCGCCTCCCGGATGTATATGGATCCAATCATTGGCTGCGTATTGCCGGGCATTTTTGAAAGTGCCATCATTAAAATCATCCTGGAACATTATAATCACTTTCTTTACTGCTTCTTTGTCCGCCGGCGTTTGTGCATACACGAGATTCACAACAATCAACATGATCAATAGCAGGATCTTCGGTTTCATAACCAATGTATTTAGAATCAGTTTAGGCTCAGAGCTCTAACATAAATTAGCCTTTTTTAAGGTTTTCAATGGCACTAATTACTTCTTCTGGAGTTAAAACCGGTAATGCGCTATTTTTATAATCTTTTACATTTCTTGTTACAATAACATCTATCCTTTTACTTATTAAAGCAGTTTGATATTGAATTGCGTCTTCAAAATCTTTGAAGTCACTCAATAGTGAATGAGAAATGACCTGTTTTGTAACATCTAATGTTTCCGTTAAAGCTTCAAGATCCCTTAAAATAGAGATGATCTCTTTATGCGAGGAATTTCTTCTAATAATAAAGTAGATATTGGAATAGGATAATGCGGAAATAAATAATTTAAGTTTACCAGTCTCAGCTAAATGAAAAACTCTCGCAGCGGCATCTGAAAAAGGTTGCCTATTGGCAAGGACATCAATTATTACGTTGGTGTCCAGAAAAAGATTTTTCATTTGCTGAATTTCTCATTTATACTTCCCTGTAATGCGTCCTTATAATTGAAATCCTTAGGTAATTTTACTGAACCGACCAATCTTTTAACCCGAGGCGATAATTTTTCTTTACCGCCCTCTTTGCTTGATAATGTTTTTAAATAATTCTCTACCAAATCAGACAAACTCCTTCCTTTTTTCTGCGCATACACTTTAGCTGATTTAATTACCTCTTCCTCAATTGTCAATGTTAACTTTGTAGTCATACACGTGTCTTTAAGCAAATAAATATACGTATTATATTTTATTTCGTCGGGTAGCCGGGAATATTGAGGCCCAGTACCAGGTTACGCTCTCCAACCAAAAGTTCGTCTTTCTTTTTTAATTCCAATATACCACTTCCCGCACGTTTGCTTAGTCTGTCACGGTGCCGCTGGGTAAGTAATTTATCGTCATCAAAAACAAAGTCATCGATCCAATATTCGGCGATATCATTGGGTTCTTTAACGGTAACATGGATATGCGCAGGCTCTGTTGCGTTAGGGTATGATCCGGGTCGGATGGTATAGATGGAATACCTGCCATCGCTTCCCGTTTTAACCCAGCCACGGATATAGCCATGCGTTTGTCCACGATCGTTAGGAGGCATGCTTCTTTTCTCTTCTGGTTTGTGCAGGTATCGCCCTTCTGTATTGGTCTGGTAGTAATAAAGCAATACACCGGGGGCGGGGGTCTTCGCATCTGATTGGTAAACGATACCGGTGACAAGAAGTTTCTGTCCGGATAACGTGAACCCCGGACTGGTATCTGTTGAACTGATATTTCGGGGGATGTTGTAGTAAGTGAATTCACGATTCTCGAATGGTCCGCCTACATCAGCCTTTGACTGTACTAGCCGGGATGATGAACTATCCTTTTTTTCCTGTCCCCGGCAACTGCTGAAACACGCAAGTACAAGGCAGCATAATGTTATTAGGTAAGGTAGTTTCATATGATAACTTCCATATCCTAAGTTATCGAAATTTCAAGCTAAGAGAAAGCTAATGTTTGATGGGTAATCAAGATAAGCTTAGCGATTCGGGACGGATTTTTTCTGCCTTATGGCTGGTATCCATGATATAAAAAACTCGACGACCAGTAGCGGCAAAACCCAACTCATCCATTCATAGGTAGTATCCTTTACTTCATCGTTACTGATGAAAAATAAAAGGTTCTGCTTGTAAACAAGGTCATCTAATATACGCAATGCGATAAATGTTAATCCAAGCGTATAGCTACGTATCGTAAAATGCCTGTGAGCTTTGATATTCTTTCGCCTGATGGTTAACCATGCGGCAATCGTCATGAATATCCATAGTATGGATAGCAGCATTACCGGAATAATAGATCCTTGATAAGGTTGCGTTATTCCCAGCACAAAAGCAGAGACGCCTCCCAGCAGGCTGCCAATAATATAAACTTTGCCAAGGGTTCTATGCAGGTTCATATACCGGATCCGGAATCCATTCCAGAATTGAATCGGTCCAAGTATTAATGGAGCGAGCGCTGTTGCAATATGAAAAATATAGAGGAACTGTTTATTCCAGAAAGTTGGTCCTAATCCCTCCCTGTAAAATCTGAAGTGAATAGCCCTGTAAAAATAGTAGACACTTAAGAGAATGATAATACTCCAGAATGCTTTAGTGTATATTTTCCTGGCCTGGGTGCTCATGAGACGCTATATTACAAATAGGGTGATAAATAATTCATTAATTTTTTATGTATTTTCAAGATTAGCGATTAAGCAGGCACTGATTTAAGCATGAAATAATATTTCGGTTAATGAAATACTTATTGTTATGAATAAAACAGTTAAGAGAGCATTCATGTTTTTCCTGTGCATTTCCTTTTTTCCATTAGAGGGTCTAGCACAATCTTCCTGGAAATCACCTGAGTACAAAGCGGAGAGCTATCGAAAAGTGATGGTGCTGGCCAAAACCACCGACGAACTGGCCAAGCGACAGATCGAAGATTTCACCGTAAGGCTGTTAATGGAAAAAGGTATTACTGCAATACCTGCCTATTCAAACATTACAGATGCAGATATTTCAACGGAGGAAAAGCTGATAGCGAAGGCGGATGAACTGCAGGTTGATGCTCTTCTTGCTTATACCGTAACGGGCAGGAATACTCAAATAAAGAATTCACCTCGTTTAGATGCACACCTTGGTATTCCGGTTAGGGTCGGCATCTTCAGAGGTTTTCTTGGCACCAATGTTTCCATTGCAGGGGGGACCAAATCTGTAGCTGTTGTAAATGTGACTGCTAGTTTTTTACAACCGTTCATCTCAGAACATGCAATGGAGCAAGGGCCTTAGTGGAAAGCTGTAAAAGGGAACGGATAAGCTGGCGGAGGTGTTTGCCAAAGAAACTGTAAACGCGATGATGAAGGAAGGCATATTCATTCAATAGCGCGTATTACCCTGCATGGATTGCCGGCAGCAAAAACATTCTCGGGGATATCGCGTGTAACTACACTTCCTGCGCCGATGATAGATCTGCTGCCGATTGTAACGCCGGGACATATTACCGCTGATCCCCCTACCCATACGTCCTCTCCTATAACAATGGGCTTGGCAAATTCAAGTCCCGTTGCCCTTTCAGCATGATTAACAGGATGCATGGCGGTATAGATCTGGACATTGGGACCGAATAATGTTCTGCTACCGATGGTGACCTTCATAACATCCAACACCACGCAATTAAAATTAAAAAAGACCTTATCTCCCGCTTCAATATTGTAGCCATAATCACAATAGAAAGGGGGCTGGATCCAGAGATCCTGTCCGGCATTAGGGATGAGAGCTTTCAGTGTTGTGTTTAGCTTTTCTGTATCAGCAGGATCGGCATTGTTCAGTTGTAGAAGTAGGATTCGTGCATTGGTTCTTTCTGTAGAAAGTTGTTCATCAAGGGCGTTGTATAATTCGCCGGCGATCATTTTTTCTTTTTCTGTGGGCATGGATTTTTATTTATACTTACGCACTACCTTAAACGCAGTAGAAGCCTCTGTTTCATCCCAAATAAATTTCAGGACACCTCCGCCTTTATTGGGATCAATGGTGATGGTGAACTGGTCGGTTTGTTGGGATGCTTTCTTTACTTCCAGGGGGATGGTTGCAATATCTTTTGCGTGGTCGGGGTCGGTGGGCCATTGTTTGAGATCGGTATTAAAGATCAATTTCCATTGTGTTAGCGATGGGATGGTATATAAACTATAGTCACCTTTCGGGATGATTGTTTTACCGAATTGAATATCATAAGGAAGGCTGATAATAGTTGGATGGCCAGCACCTGTTCGCCATACAGAATCATAAGGAACTATACCTCCAAATATCTTGCGGCCTCTTTTGTAGGGCCTGCCATAGGAAATATGGATAGTATCCTTTTCAACTTCGAAAGCAACTTTCACTTCGGGGGAGGGAATGCCAATCTTTGGCGTTTTGGATAGTCTTTTTGCTGCGGCATCAACATCTATGGGTTCATGTTTGGTGGCTATATAATTCCATGGGGTGCCGGTTCCATCATAGTAGAGAATTCTACCATCGTCACTAGCTTTGATTTTCGTGTATTCCAGGAAGTCGCCACCAAAAACAAGGGTATCACCGTTACCTTTTGATATGGCTACCTGCCGGATGCCGATATAATCATTGATCAGCGTAAGGGGAAGGCTTTGTTGTCCTGATTGGATCAAACGTATACAGTGCCATTCGATGAGTGATAGTGTTGGCGTCCATCCCCCAACAAAATGCATTTGAGCTGAGGCGCGCTTATTAGTATATTCTTTTGTATCACCCGGACCGGAGGCGAACCAGGTGCATGTATCATTTTCACAATAGAGTCCCTGGGTGCCGGATGAGGTAAGATAGCTGCTATCGGGGTTCATGTAGGAGATGGAGTAATGCTTTATACTGCCGTCGGGATAAAAATGAAAATCGAATACACCTACCTGGTCGACGGGGTAACGGAGAAAAGCCTTTCCAAAGAGATGGTTGGGCAGCATATTATAGGTTTCAACGATGACGGTATCATTGCCGAGTTTGGCAACAAAAGAGGCAGTGGTTTTTTGCTGTGCAGAAACAGTGAAAGTGATGGTATTTAGAATTAACAGCCAGATAAATGATCTGAACAAAATATTCTTAAATAATATTTCAATTCTATTGTACATGCTCGTTACCCTGATCAGGTTTTGCAGTATGCCTTTTATTAATATGAATTTCTACTCCCATTACCCATCCCAATATAAACCCACCCAACGCGCCCCAGATGATACCAGATCCAATAATACCGCCCAGGGTCTTTGAGTTGAGATCTTCTGCTGTTATCAGGTCGCTCACAATAATTAACAATGCGATAGCTATTCCCAAAGATAGTACTGCTTTAAGCCGGGTATTTTTTGCCATACTTCAATTTACATAAATATTCAGAGTACAGTATGCTTCTATTCCGTCAAAAGAATTTGCTGCTATCAATTCACTTAAACAGGCAGGGGCGGGCTGAACCGGAAGAGCGATTGCATCCGGAAAAAGACAAGCTTTCCCCATCCACCAATTGCTTTAACCTGCAAAAGATCTCCGGTATTCATGTATTCAATTTTGATCGTGATGCAGGGTGTTATCGTGGGATCCAGTATTGTAAGGAATTTTGCCTGGTCCATGGTAAGGAGTGTGAGTTTTCTTGCAAAATGCTTCTCCACCAATTCATGCACTATCTGCATCTGGATAACGCCGGGTGTAACCGGGTGCCCTGGAAAGTGACCAGTATAAACGATATGGTTTGCATTGAGTTCAACAGTGGAAGAAAAATGCATGGCAGCATTTTCTGTTTCAAGTATCTTGTATAATGTACCAAACAGTTTCACATCAGGAGGGTTGTTTACGGAGAAGTACCAATCCCAGGTTTTCAGGAATTAAATTATTGCATATTAATATATTTTTTATCCCTTCCCTGAAATGCGGTGGTGCCCCCGTTAATAAAATATCTACGCCAAAATGCATGGCAAAGGCGGAGCTGGTAAAATAAGTACCGGATAGCTTTTGATAATCAATCAGCTTCTCCAAACCAAATAGCCGAATCAACTCATCATAAATTTCAGGAGTACTGTTTGCATAAAGAACCAGGTCAATTTCATCTGCCGGGCGGGCGTTTGATTGAAGAAAATTTTCTATCCTTTGCGCCGGGTTAACAACCAGGCCCAGGCTTACCACGTCAACCAGCCTTACACAGGAATCCGTTTCTTCCTTTGATAAGATGAAGAAAGATGATCCGCTGGTCAGAAGAACATCCTCCCGGTTCAATCTTTCGTTGGTACTATAGATCGCCTCTTCTGTTTCATCGGCACCACCTAACAATATATTATTGCCGCCTTCACGAATACATAAGACCCCATCAAGGAGGCTTTGCTCAAAGGATAAGCTGTTCTGCGTATGGGTGCAATTATATCCATGGTTCTTCATTATTAGGGATATCTGTCCGGCGATGGTATTATGCGTGGAAACGATGAAGAAGGTAGGCGCCAAAGGCCCGCTCCCTGATGAAATTATCTTATCGAGGAAGTTTTTGGTATTGGCGCAACAGCCCATACTGGTGCCAACGATAATGCCATCGGGTTGCGACAGCTTTACCTGGGCCAGGCAATCGAGAGAGCATGTAATGGCCATTTTCTGGACCTCACTCATCCTGCGTCTGTCCATGGCCGGTATAAACCCGCTGTAATCCGGTTCCCTCAAAAGAGCGGAGGAATCCAATTCCGTCAGGGTTGAAGAGAATCCCTTGTTCTGGAAGGTTGGTTGATACGATATGGTTGATGCGGCGATAATAAACATTTACTGGGTTTTACTGAAAATCAGCGTACTGCAGTTTCCTCCGAAACCGAATGAGTTGGAGAGGATATAATCTATATTCACTCCGGGTTGAAAACGGATTTGCGGTTGCATGCCGGTTTCTTTCATGGGCGTTGAAAAATTGAGGTTTGGCAGGAGCGCCTGATGGGTCATCGCCTGAACGCAAAACACTGCTTCAATTGCGCCGGCTGCTGCCAGGGTATGTCCGGTATATCCCTTGGTTGAACTGAACGGCGGGATATGATCGCCAAAAACATTTTTTATGGCTGTTGATTCAGAAAGGTCATTATTGCCGGTTCCGGTGCCATGGGCATTAATATAGCTGATGTTATCCGGGCGGATCTTAGCTTTGGCAAGGGCGTTGATCATGGCGAGGTATGCACCATAACCGTTGGCGGAACTCGCTGTTTGATGGAATGCATCCGTTGCGTTGTTCCAGCCTGCCACTGTACAGAGGGGTTTGTTTCCCGAGATGGAAATACTCTTTTCGCTTTCGAGCAGCAAAAATGCTGCGCCTTCCCCCAGGTTGAGTCCCTTCCGGTTTTCATCAAAGGGTTTACAGATATCCGTATCGTAAATATTGAGGGAACTGAATCCATTGATATCAAAGTGGGCGAGCGGATCGCATCCTCCTACAAGTACCCTGTGGAGCATATTAGCTTCAATAAGACGGGCGCCATGCATGATGGCATTGGCACCAGATGAACAGGCAGTGGAGATGGTTCCGATATATCCTGCTATACCCAATGCAGCAGCCACCCTTTCGGTGGTTCTGCCATTGTCATGCGTCATCAATTTATGCATGGCGGAAGATGGATTCTTTTTCGACTCCATATAATATTTTTCCGTGCGGTCTAATCCCCCCACTGAGGTGGAAGAAATCAGTCCGGTGGAAATGCCAGGATGATGCACATTATTTCCCCAGGCTTCTTTTGCTGCAAGCAGCGACAGTAATGTTGTACGTGAATAATCGAGCTCAGGCAATGCAAGCATTTCGACCAGTTCTTTATCGCTTAGCTTCACTTCGGCAAGCATAAGGTTGTATTCAGTTGATCTTTTGATACCGGTACACATGGATTGGAGGGAATGGAAGTTCTCCCGTCCATTTAACCCGATTGCGCTTACAATACCAATACCGGTAACATATACTTTCATGAAGATTTTGCCTTTTCCTCCTGGATAAATTCCGCCATAGCGTTTATGGATTGAAGCACTTTCCTGCCAACGGTTTCATCCGTGATGCGCAGGCCATGATACTTCTCGATCAATACAACCAGTTCAAGCGCATCAATTGAATCCAGTCCCAGTCCGTCACCAAACAAGGGGGCATCATCCTGGATATCTTCCGGACGGATCTCCTGAAGGTTAAGTTCTTCAATGATCTGTTTTTTCAATTGATATTTTATATCCTCCATAATGTATACTTCTACATTCCAGCCAGTTTGATCTCACATTCGAGAAGCAGGTTGCCATTTGAATAGTTTTCCCCTTTTAACAGGAACATGTTTTCAAACTGAACGAGGAGATGAATGATGGTAATAATGGTATCGTGAACCCTGGGTAAAGAATACAATTTCATTTTTGAGATGGCCCCTATAAATCCGTCTGCATTTTTCCCTTTGGTTGACATAACAGTTATTGCGAGACCAGCCGAACTGCTTTGGGCAATATTTTCAATTAGTGCATATTCCCGCAGCATTCCGTCCTCCAGAAAAATATTACCAGGTAAAACCAGGAAATCGGTTTTAAACCTATCCGCAGAAGCTTCAACCAGGTTATCGATCATGATAAAAGGGGCGCGTTGCGGAATATAGTTTTCTATTTGTTCTTTGTTGATCACCATCAGGAATAAAGGCCTCCATTAATATTGATGACTTCTCCGGTAATGTACGAAGATTTTTCAGAGGCCAGAAAACTCACCAGGTGGGCAACTTCCCGGGGTTCACCTACCCTGCCGGCCGGAATCAGTTTGATATATTTCTCCGGATCAATGGTTGTGATCATGTCTGTGTTTATAAAGCCGGGAGCAACTGCGTTGACGGTTATATTCAACCGAGCAAGTTCCTGTGCCAATGCCTTGGTGATGCCAATAATTCCGGCTTTGGCGGTTGAATAATTTGTTTGTCCCGCTGCCCCTCTTAATCCCGATACGGATGAGATGTTGATGATGCGCCCGCTCTTATTTTTGATCATTTGCCTCACCAGGTTTTGGGTAACGTTATAGGTTCCTTTCAGGGAAATGTCTATCACCTCATCCCAATTATTTTCTGGCATCCACATAAACAATCCATCCCTGGTGATGCCGGCATTGTTAACCAGTACTTTTACAAATTTTTCAGGATTGGCAGAGAGCCATTCCCCGATGGCTTTATCAACGGCTGACCTGTTCTGCACATTGAACTTCAGCAGCTCGCCTGATCCTCCCTGTTCTTCTAACAGCCTTAGCGTTTCCTGTGCTGCCTGGGTATCAGAGGCATAATTAATTAAAATGTGAAGGCCGTGATCTTTGGCCAACTGTAAAGTAATTGCCCGACCGATTCCTTTGCTTCCTCCTGTGACTAAAGCACAATCAGGTGCTTTCCGCATTTTTCGTTTTGTTACGATTGGCGATCTTAAATATTCCAAAAATAGAGAGTCCTAATAACGCGATACCTCCTATAACGGCACCGGCCCCACCACCACTAAATACCAGGCATATGCCTGCACAAGCGGGGATCAGCAGCAATATGATCAGGAGGGTGGCAACGCCGGCTGACATGCCATTAAAGGCATGCCTATATTTGGTAATGAGCTTCATCAGCCGCGCCTTTTTCTTTTCCAATTTAATTGCCTTCCTGGCGGCTTTCAGCTCTTCTTTTGATGATTTAAAATTTCCTTTTGAGGGATTGATTGTTTCGTTGGTAGAACTGGTATACGCGGCAAATGCTACAGCAACAGCTTCCGGGGTTGGGGCATGCACATCTGTTTCATCCAGGTTATCCTGGGGGAAGACAGCCCGGTCAATTTTGTTTAGCGCATGCGTAACAGGCGAGTCAGGATAGATATCTCCTACCCTGTTACCAAACAATACCATGATAAAAAAGGAAGAAAGAATAATACCCAGATATGCCAACCTGTTTTTGGCCAATTCAATGGGTAAGACAAGGTTGCTTCGTTTTGGCAGGAATGGGACTATAACAAAACCTGCCACTATAATAGCGAAAAAGATGAAGGCGGTGGACTTGGAAAAGGCATATCCCAATTCATTAATGTTGTTGCCTACGAATAATCCCAATGCCATCAGGAGCAATTGCAGCACAAAAATTAAACCCTGTGCTTTATGAGGATGGGCTTTTGACCATCTGGTCATTTTAAAAACGCCGGTGCGGAAATAGCAGATCATTCCCCAGATAACACCTGCCATTAAAAGTGATACCAGGAAGATCAGTCCGTCGCGCATGATTAGGGAGCAGGCGATCAGGACCAGGATGGTTGTGGTAAGAAGGGTTTTATGTTTCACAGCAGCAATATTTAACTACATAAAATTAGATGCCGTTGATAATCAAAGGGGAGTGAACTAAATAAGGATCGATTCAATTTCTGTCAGCAAACTACTATAGGCCTTACTGTTATAAATATAGAAATATTTTTTCGTGAAGTCACCTATTTTCTCTTCTATTTCTGTAGTGGTTTTATTACAAATAACCCGGCAGGCGGTTTCCAGATCCTGACCAATGCTGCCGGAAGCCTGGCGACTCATCAAGGCCAGTATGATGCCTGTTTGCAGTTTGTTTTTTGATTCTCCTGAATATTTCAGCAGCAGCTCCAGCCCCTCCTGTATGCTACCACCCACATAGCCGCAGGCAATTCCAACACCTGACCACAAAGCAGGATGGCGGTGGGCAGGAAATGACTCCATTAAGAGGGAGAGTTCATCCACATTGCCCTTAGCCATATACCATAGTCGCCTTCCAAGTCCCTGGTCAAATCCCCAGAGGTCAGTTCCCGCTATGCCTTCCGGAACCAACTGTTCCCGCACGGTTCTTCTTCCTTTAAAAAGGCCATGGTAATAACCGATTCCGTCAAACACCATTTCCCTCATCACTGGTTTCCTGTTTGGGAAGAAAATGCCAGGTAGGGTTCCGGATTTAGCGAATGCCCAGCCCAGACCTATATCCATATGAAAACTATGTTGCAGCAGGGAGGTTTTATACAATGCCATCAGGTTTTCCATTTCATTGCCAGCCTCCAGATCCTTCATGCCCATCATGAAAGAAGCGCTTTCATAGCCCACGGATCGGAAAATTAGCGGTTGTGCATCCAGGAAAGAAATTATCTCCTCCAAAGAATGAGGTTGAAACATAAATTCCTGTACTTCCAGGAACAGTTTCTGCACCTGGTGCATGTTGTCAGAAACCTTAGCTGACAAGCTCATTGGTAGGTGTCATTTTTTTTACTACCCACATTTTCGCAATATCCATTTGAATGGATTCATCTATTGCAAGTGCCTGTTGGCTTTTTGATTTATGGAGAAGCAATTCTTTTCCATCCGTCAATTTCATCTCATAGGGATCAACATGCATGTTGTTGGGAGTATCATGGATATGCGAACTCACCAGCCGGAATATTTCTGCGGCTATAAGCTCCAGGGTTTTCAAATTAGATTCAATTTTTGGCATTAACTCCCCTGGCAGGTATTGATTGATAAGTTCGGATTGTAGCCTGTGCAGGCAGGCCAGATCAAATATATTCAACTGCTTGTCTGAACAGGATTCAATAGCATATTCACCCCATGAGAGAAACAATTGCTGCATGTGTTCGTTAAGGATTGAAAATTTCCGGCCAATGCCGTGGTGGGTTGTGGAGTATTGTTTTAATATCTCCGGGTTGGTGTATCCGTTATTATTGAACAGCACATTCGGTATGGCCCAATAGGCTGCCCAGTCCCAGACTATCTTCAGCAACATGATCTGTGTTTTGCCAAAGAGACCGTACATATTTTTATACAATGTGATCCATCCACGGAGTAATTCTTTATGGGCAAGATCATAAATAAGGGTGCGCAGTGCTATATTTTCACCGTTCCTGTGCCGCACAATTAAATCGGTGATCCAGCTATTACTGAGCCCGATAAAATCTGAACCAGGTGAATATAATGGATCCATAAAAGCACCTGCTTCACCTGCAACGGCCCATTTGTCGGAAGAATAAAACTGTTTAACATCATAGGCGAAGCTTTTCATTACTTTAAAATCCATCAGCTTGTCTTTTTCGGCAGACAGGATCCTTGCAGCAAGTGGCTCATGTTTCTCCAGCCAGTTGAATGCTTTCTCAAAAGTATTGAAGGTGTTAAAGGGATGAAATTTGGGATCTGCAACAATGCCAATGCTGGTTCTTCCTGATATAAGGGGGATGAGCCAAACCCAGTAGCCTTCTCCCATCAGGTGGTTGGTAGCGAGGCGGCGCTTTCCCGGGTCAACAAAATTCCGCCATTGAAGATCGTCGGACCAGTTGTCTATATCAATTGCAGCATCCAACCTGAACCAGGCAGAATTAATATCATGGTGAATGTCTTTTGCGAGATCAAGTTTTCTTTTCAGGAAACTGTTTCTGCCGGAGGAATCTACGATCCAACAGGCTTCAGCATGGTGAATGGTATCATCCCATTCATATTGCACCAAGTGCTTTTCTTTCGACAATTCAACGGCAATAACTTTTGCCCCGAGAACGATTTCTACGCCAAATTCCTGAACCCTGCGTACCAGTTCATTCTCCAACAGTCCCCTGTCGAGCTGGTGGGTTTTAAAAGGGTTAGAGAATTTCGAACCCAGTTCAACGCGACGGGATATATCATCAGTATGTTCCGGACTAAGGAAAAAGCGAAAGCCAAATTTAGGAAGCTGGTGTTCAGAGAGGTAATCTTTGAGGTCCAGTACATTTCTCAGGTAAGAGGAGCCTAATTCACTGAGTGATTCGCCCACTTTGTGGGTTGCTTCCGGGGCATTCTCTTTTCGTTTTTCCAGCACCAGGATAGAGATATCCGGCTGGGTGCGAGAAAGTTGTAAAGCAAGTGTTAGTCCGGCGAGGCCACCACCTACTATCAACACGTCATACCCTTTTTCCTTTACCATTGTATGAAGGTTTACATTATACATAGCGAATATCATTGAGGCCAGTGAAACTGACTATTGGCATATACGAGGCCCTGACATGCTAAAGAATTTATATGAATTTAATGCTTAGTTTTTGTATTGAGAATGGTTTCAGTTTTTACACTCATGTCTTTAGACTGTTCATAAACTACCTTTCCATCTATGATGGTCATTATACTTTTAGTAGACGTAAGCTGATTTGCAGGTATTGTAAATATATCCTGAGATAATACTGCCAGATCAGCTAACATCCCTTTAGTGAGCGTGCCTTTTTCATTTTCCTTGAACTCTGCATATGCATTGGTTTTTGTATAAGCTATCACTGCTTCCTCCCGTGTCAGGTTTTCCTTTGGATTGGAATGGGTGCTTGTCATCATCATGATCTCGATCAGAGGGTTGGTGGTACCATCAGGAGAAACACCCAGCAGTACCCCATCTTCAAGCAGGGAACGCAGCGGACTCGCCATACAGTAAAAGGCAGTGTGCATCATAATAATTCCCATCTCTCTCAGGTCTTTTCGCTGTTGGATAGAAATATCGCCTACACAATTATGTTCTATCCTTACTCTTTTTGTTTTCCACTGCTGGGCTGTTGCCATTTCTTTCATGAGCGAAAGGATTACAGCAAAACTACTGTCGGCAGTTATGTGCATCAGCAGCTGCCTGTCAGTAGTAAGCGCTTCCCTGAATATTTGCTTCATCGTATCGATGGGATAATTAAATCGTCCGTACCAGCCAGGCTTACCCGGATAAGGAATTGTTCGCAGGGAGTTCTCACCCATGGGAGATCCGTCTATAACATATTTAATTCCTGTAAGGTAAGTGAGCGATGAAGGCGATTTACTTTTTGTATTCCAATCGCTTAACTGTCGACCTGCGGAGGTAGATCGGGGAAAAGCAATCATTCGAATACGTTGCGGCAGATTAGCAGCAGGTAAAATATTATCTGCGTCTTTCGCATTGAAACCTGTTCCCATATATTGAACGGTTGTTATCCCTCCCTGTAGTTGTTTATGGGCATAAGATTGTAGTCCTTTTATCAAATTCTCCGGATCCGATTTATACCTGGCTATCCAGATTGGTGCCTGGGCATTTTGTTCAAGTGATGAAATTTTATTGTCAGCATTTCTAATAAACCATCCACCCACAGGCTCTTTATCACTATCACGCAATCCCGAGGCTTCCAACGCCTTACCATTAACTGTTAGACCATGCCCCCACCAAATTTGAAGTGCTACCGGATTGTTTGGTGCTAAACTATCTAACGAAGCCCGCATACTGGAATCATGTAATACTGCTATTCCTATTAATCCATGAATCCATTCGCCCGGTCTGGCTTCTTTTACCAGTGTTCCAATAGAATCCAAAACGGCTGCTTTGCTAAGTCCCACATGATCCATTTCCGTATATGAATATGATTTCCCTATCTGCGCTTCCCAGCCGGGATGATCATGTGCATCATTAAAACCCGGAACAACCAACTTTCCCTCCAGATCAATCCATCGCGTTTTGGGAGATGCCAATTTTTCAATTGCCAGGTTGCTGCCGCTTGCAAGGATCTTATTACCCTTGATGGCCAGAGCCTGCACATAAGGCTGCTTACTATCACTAGTAAATATTTTACCGTTGGTGAGTATCAAATCTGCCTGCTGTGCAAAGGAACTAACACTGATAAATGTACACAGGCAAAAAAAACAGACTGCTACATAAATAATATTTTTCATCCTGATTGATTTTTAATGTTTGATTCCAATTTCCATCAATCCGGAAGCCTTTCAGTAAACATTCATGTGAAAGACATGAATATCTTAGCGAGGAGTCTGTTTAAGTGAGGGAGAAGAAAAATCTAAAGCCAACCAAACTTTTGTACAAGTTTATCCTTTTGATTTTTTGCTACCGGAATATTGATGTCACCCTGCATAATGAGATAAGCAGCCTCTCCCTTGTGATACATTTTAATATGGTCAAGATTAACGAGGTACTGCCGATGCACCCGTAAAAAATTCCGCTCTTCCAATACCTGCTGTACCTCACGTAAGGTTTTACTCAGCAAATAATTTTTACCGTTTGTGAGAAAGAGTCTTGTGTAGTTACTTTCAGCTTCACAATACACAAGTTCCTTCAGCTCAACAAAATGAACACCTCCCTGGCATGGTACAGCTATTTTTTGAGGATACTGTCCACCTAATAATTGAGAACGAAGCATTTCAAATTGACGCATATCAATATGTTGGCGTTTTTCAGCCTTTCTTACTGCCTCTTGCAGTTCATTAGTGTCCAGGGGCTTGAGCAGGTAGTCAAGCGCACTGAAGCGAAAAGCTTTAAGAGCAAACTCGTTATAAGCTGTGATAAAAATTAGGTTAAAGGAAATGTTGCCCAACTGTTCAAGCAGTGCAAAGCCATTCATTTCAGGCATTTCAATATCCAGGAAAACCAGGTCAGGACTCAGGGTACGGATAGCTTGCAACCCATCCTCACTACTGGTAAATTGCGCCAGTATTTGCACCTGTGGGCAGTGTTCCTTCAATTGAAGGGCGAGCAACCGAACGCAATCCGGTTCATCATCAATCAGTATGGCTCTTAACATTATTATTTATGATTGTTTCCATGAATTTTATATTGGAATTTCCAAAACCACTTCTGTTCCGGCGGCAGTACCTTCATTATCGATAAGGTCATTGACCTGTACTTTTGTATGGGTTTGATATAACTGATTGATCAATGAAATCCGCTCATTTGTTACTTTCATTCCGAATGATTTGTTTGCTAGAACCGATTTGCTTTTTAAGGAAGCGGATTTGATTCGACCTATACCATCATCAGTTATTGTTACCTGTAAACAATCTGACTGTAGTTTTATTAATCTTATCCTTACATTGCCCCCTTCTTTCTTGTGCATAAGTCCATGCCAGATCGCATTTTCCACATAGGGCTGTAGTAGCATGGGTGGGATTTCAATATTCCCGGTATCAATTTCGGTATCAACATCAATTGTAAAGTTCAATTTATCTTTAAACCGCATAGCTTCCATCTGAAGGTAAAGGTCCAATGCATCCAATTCATTTTTCAAGGTTACTTTTTCGGAACGCGAATTTTCCAATACCAGTCTTATCAAACGACTGAACTTAGTAATATAGGCCGAAGCTTTGGCTGCCTCATTATCAGTGGTGTAAAGTTTAATGGAATTAAGGCAATTGAAAATAAAATGCGGGTTCATTTGCGCCCTCAAAGCTGTCATCTCCATTTCGGCAAGCTTTTGTTCATAGGCGAGTTTTATGCTTCCTTCCTGTTGCTCTTCCAACTTGCGACTTTTTTCTCTTATTTCTTTAGTTCGCTGTGAAAGATCAGATTCTAACTGGCTTGTATAATGCTTCTGCATGGTATTCTTTTCATCCTCCACTAACTTATTCCTGTATGCCAGGGCAAGGGAAAAGCAGAAGAGTTCAATAAATAACCCGAGTGCCATAAAAAATGGTGGATAATTCACAAAAGCATAAACCTGCGGTGAAGCGTTCTCAACAAGAAAAATCCCATGTATAGGGGAAAGGGAAATAACATAGAGGCTTATTCCCCCAGCAAGTAAGTAAGGTTTTAGCCTGCTTCGGCTGCGCAATGTTGCAATAATGAGCAACACACCCATACACAAAGAGGGTACTGTGTCTATGATAAAAAACATAGGAGCGCTGGGAATCAGGATGCCGGTAAAAAGTTGTATACCCACCAGCACCTGCAGTATAAAGAGCAAAACCATTAACGGACGAATAATTTGCCAGAGTTTTGGCTGCTCCTGGGGAATAGAAAGAAGATTTATCAGAAAGAGCGCATAAGCAAGGCTGAGAATATGGGAAAAAGAAAAAGACCATGGATGGGCAAGCCATGGTAAAGACGCTGGGGTTAGCCCTAATTCAAAGCGGGGATTTGCAAACTTCAATATCCATAAAAAAGCCAGGGCAGCATATAATGCATAGAATAAAAATGCTTTATCAAGATTCAGATAAAACTGATAAAAAGAATAGAGGCTCATGAATAACAGGCATCCTATTATCATGGATATCACAAAAAAAAGCCACCTGACAGCATTTGATTCAGCCAGAAGAGAGCTTTGATAACTCTGGCTTGTATGAATAGCCCCCGCAACATCTTCAAATAACAAAAGATGATCAACTACCTTAATAAAATAATGATTAGTAGTAAGCGGTGGGATTTTCAATGACATCGCATACTTACCCAGAGGCTGATTTGATTCAACCGTACACATACCGGCATCACCCAAATGCGAAAATGAATTATTGTCCTTTAAATAAAGTGATAAATAAGCATGTACTCCGCCCGCATACCACAATCGAAGTGTATCTGAAGAGTGCTGGTTAGCAATTTGAAACTGAAGCCAGATAACCTGGGTTGTACGCTTCATTTGTCTGTTATGAATAAACTTTGTACCTGGGATGAGCACTGAAGAAATAAACCGTTGCTGCGCTACTTCCCGGATCGATTCTGTTGTATCGCCGGATGGGCTTCTATAAAACAAAGCATAAGGTTCAACAGCAATACCGTGCTCCAATACGGGCTGGGTTTTAAAATGAAGGGGCTGTAGCAGTTGTGCACACACGAATTGCACAATCAGTGAAAACACTATAATCAGCAGAAAAACTCTGACTGCCATTCGCTAGCTTTCACCTAAGTTAACAATTAGATCAGGGGGTTAACCGAACTATCTTGTGAATGGCTGAATTTGACTCCTCAACTGCCCGTTTCCTGAGTAGACCCCAACACCGCTCTCCAATCCTCTTTGGTCATGGTGCTGAAGAAGTCTTTGCCGCTTTGTACTAATCCCGCCGACAATTCTTTTTTGCTTTGCTGCAGTTGCATCATCTTTTCTTCTACGGTACCCGGACAAATCAATCTTATCGCCTGCACATTCTTATGCTGCCCTATACGATAAGCACGATCGATTGCCTGTGATTCAACGGCAGGGTTCCACCAGGGATCCACAAGATATACATAACTGGCTGCAGTGAGGTTGAGGCCTACGCCGCCGGCCTTGAGGCTAAGCAGGAATACGCGTACACGGGGATCGTGCTGGAAGCGGTCAACAGCAGCTTCACGGTTTCGAGTGGCGCCGGTGAGTGTTTCGTAAACGATGCCACTTTTATCTAGTTCCTTTGCTATCAGCTCCAGCATTGAAACGAACTGCGAGAACACGAGGATTTTGTGTTGCCCACTCTTCGATTCTATTTGTTCCATCAACACTTCGATCTTGGAAGAGCCTTCACCCTGCAGGTGGTCGGCTTTGAGCAGACGGGGGTCATCGCAGATCTGTCTTAATTGTGTTAGTCCCCGTAATACATGAATAGAATTGCGAAGGATCTCATCCTCCATCTTGTTCTCCAGGTAATCTCGAAGATCTTTTTCGTAGGCTTCGTAAACAGCGCGCTGCGCATCTCCCATAGCACAGTATAAAATCTGCTCTGTTTTATCAGGGAGTTCCTGCATCACTTCTTCTTTGGTACGACGGAGGAGGAAGGGCGCCACCTTGCGTTGGAGCTCAGCGGCACGGCGACTGTCTTCAAACTTGTCGATGGGTGTTGAATAGATATCCTGGAAATATTTCTGTGACCCCAGTAAACCCGGACAGGCAAAAGAAAACTGCGCATACAGATCGAGGGTATTATTCTCGATAGGAGTACCGGTGATGGATATACGGTTTTTAGCGCGGAGCATCTGCGCGGCCTGGTATCGCTGCGAACCTGGGTTCTTTATCTGTTGCGATTCATCCAGGAAAATATATCCGAAGGTGAACCGGCGCAGGTAGTTTATATCGGAAAGCAGGGTGCCATATGAAGTAATGACGAGATCAAAATTTGAAAATGTTTGAATATCTTTTTCGCGGTGGGCACCATGCAGGGTAATATGACTTATTGAAGGAGCGAACCTATTCAGTTCGGCCTGCCAGTTGAAAAGAAGTGAGGTTGGTACCACTAGCAAATGTGTATCTGATTGCCCTTTTTCTTTCAGCAGTAAAATGAATGCGATCACCTGCAAGGTCTTACCCAATCCCATATCGTCTGCCAGCACACCGCCAAACTGGTGCTGGTGGAGGAAGTAAAGCCAGCTTAGTCCCTCCTGCTGGTAATGCCTCAGATTTGCCTGCAAACCGGATGGAACTTCAACTTGCTCGATGGCCCTAATGTCGGTTAGCTTTTCCCGGTAGTTCTGAATGGTGGACTTAACGGAATTATCCATTTCAGTTTCATCAAACAATTCATTTATGGTCTCGAATTGTGTGCCGGGCATGATGAGATCATCGCCCATGATGCTGGCGGCGAAGAAGAAACGCGACATCCTTTCGAGCCATGCTTCCGGTAGCAGTCCCAATGTGCCATCGTCCAATTGTATATACCTGCTCTTATTTCTAACGGCCTGCTGTATTTGTTTTAGTGAAGCTTCCTGGTTACCATATTTAGCTTTCACTTTCAGATTGAACCAGTTGAGGCCGGTTTCAACCTGCACCGATATTGTTCCCTTGTGTGCATTCTTTTTGTTGCCCTTCAGTTGGTTGAAGCCGAATATGGAGATGCCAGCCTCGCGCCATTGTTCAAAGGCATCGGTGAACCAGTCTTCATTGAGGAAGCGATCGCGATGGAGATAGAAATAAGTGAGTCCTTCATCTAGCTGCTCCATGAAATGAGGATGTTGCTGAAGCAGCAGGGCGAGGAAAGAATTTTCAGCTGCTTCATCGCGACGCATGGCCATCATTCTTCCACGTGCATCGGGCAGGTAGACCATCTTTTTACTTCGTACCGGTATTTCGAGGCTGCCATATCGCATCATGGGATTGATGGCAACATACTGTCCAAGGTCGGAGAGATAAATAAGTCTTTCCTGCGCGCCCAGCCATCCAGCTTCTTCCAGCTGTTCGGGCTTTGCGGCTTCTATATAGCTATGTACTACTTCCACTTTTTCTTCCAGCTTGGAAAGCACTTTTTGCTGGAAGGCATTGAACTGAGATTCATGAACCTGTATATGGGGGCGGGTTCCAAATACCTGGAGTAATTTAAGGACGGTGAGGTTGGCGGCGAGCCAGAGCCTGCCCTGGTGCAGGACAAAATATTCGTATTTGATCTCGGTGTTGCGGGGGTGAATAACCTGCCCGGCTAAATGTAGTTCTGGTGTGAGTCTATAAAAAGATTCTTCCTTATGCACTTTTATCACAACCTTTTCAAGTAGATCGCCAACTTCTGTTTCTATTAGTGCGCCGGCGCTTACATTTTCAGAGAAGGCGGGGTTATGGTAGTAGAATTTTAATGCAAGCGGGTTTTTGATGATGGTTCTCAGGCAGCGTATATCCGTAGCCGTTTTGATGGCAGTTGGATTATATTGAAATCTGCTGATGCTGGAATAAAATAAAACAGCATCGCTGTTGCTTGTTGCCATGAGTGCTGCATCGGCTGCGCTAATGGGTGTGAGCGGATTTTTGATTGCACCGGACTGTGTTGTGGCGGCATCGTATAGTTCTATGCACAGTGATTTATGGAAACGGAATTGTTTCAGCACCACGATCCGGAGATTGCTGCTGTCGCTCCCCGGAAGCGGTTGTTCATCAGGGGGGAGTAATAATTCTTCAAGATCGCGGATCGTTTCCATGGGTAAGAAAATTAGTGTCGGCCCACCAAACCTTTTGCTTGTTCGCGTAAAGCTTTGGAATCATAACCGATCCCTTTTTTAAAAACCATTTCAATATTTCTTATATCCTCAATATTTTGATCAGGCCTGCCTGATACAATCATTAAATCAGCTAGCTTCCCAATTTCAATACTTCCTGTTTCATTCTGCAGCTTCAAAACTTTTGCACCATCAATGGTAGCCATTTTAATAACTTCCATGGGAGCCCATCCCGCCTTAACCATTGTAACCAGCACGTTATGGTTTTGAAAGCCGGGAAGAATGCCAAGGTCCGCTGCGTCGGCCCCAAGGGCTACCCTTCCCCCTTTTTGTATGAAGCGTTTTTCCAGTGGTCTTAACTGTTTATCATTCACTTCTTTGGGCAGGAAGGGCGGCGGGTTTTTAATTAGTCGCTCAACTCGTTTTCTTTCATCCAAACTTAGATAATCAAAGAGCGATGGGTTTCCGAAATCGCTGTCGGAAAATGGGGTAATTGTCATTACAATATTCTTTGCAACCAAAAGATCGATCAGTTCATTTACTCCTTCCTGATCGGGCTGAAGATTCCAGTTGCTGTTCCAGGGCAGACTAAGATCCACCGAGCAGGAAAGGAAACTATGTTCAATGTTATCGATTCCCAGGTTTGCCGCTTCGGTACAGGACATTTTTCCGAGATGCCCTGTAACCATTAATCCTCTTGCATGTGCTTCTTCAATTACACCTTTCAATGCTTCCGGACTGATATCAGAATATACTTTAAAAGAGGTGCAACCTTTTTCGGCCCAGAAGGCAGTGGCTTTGCGGCCTTCTTCATTATTGGAAATAATAAAGTCGCCCAGGAACCCTCCCGATTCATCATTAAACATTGGTCCGGTAACGAACATTCTTGGTCCGGCTACAGCTCCCTTATCAATTTCTCTTTTCAGGTTAAGATCATACATGGGGTTTTCAGCGCCTGCGGTACGCAGGGTAGTAACGCCGGCAGCGAGATAAAGTTTAGGAAAGCTGATGGGTTGAAACTGCCATACGCCCGCACCGTTATTGTAATTAAAATGCTCATGAAGCATTACGAGTCCGGGTAGTACAGTCTTCCCTCTAAGATCAATAACCTTAGCGTTGGCCGGAATGGCGAGTTCACCTGGTTTGCCGATGCTTTTAATGATGCCGTTAGCTATTAACAGGGACTGGCCTTCCAGAATAATACCTTTTACAACATCAACGATTCTTGCATTCTGGAGAACTATTTCCTTTTGATAATAAAGTACTATGGGGCTTTTGGACTGGGCGAGGCCAGAGAATGATTTAGCCAGCAAAATCAATAGGAGGATGGACAGTTTGCCAGGATAAGATATTGTAGAACGCATTATTAAATTATGTTTGTCGGGATTATTTATTGGCAGCAGTTAATATCTCTGTAAGATCCTTCTTCAAATCTAACCAGTACTTAAGTTTTGTATCAATTATTTGCTGCACCTCTGTATTGTCTTTGTAAAACTCCTTTACTTCAGCTTTAAATTTTTTATTTACAATATCTCTTAAGAAAAGGTAGCTGCCGTCTGATTTTTCAAAAGTGTAAAATGTTTGCTGTGAGGCGATGGCTCCGCCACCGGAACTACGAAAACCATATTGGTAGAGGCTTGATTTAGGGCCGATATAAAAGGGAGCAAGAAATTTCTTTGAACCATTTTTGATCGGTTTTGACAATAAGAAGACTTTATTGCTACCAGAGATAAACCCATATCCCTTTATATCATCAGGACCATACTTTTTAAAACCTGTTAAGCTGTCGCCAACTTCAACTTCATCAATGAAATCATTTGTTGTTTGGCCAAATACACCCTTCCTGATTCTTATCTGCGTTTCGATAGTATCATTTTCGAGGTTAATATAGAAACCCGGCATTGATTTTTGTGAGTGTGCGTCTATTATAGAAAACAATAAAATGGAAATCAGGATAAGGTGCTTCATTACTGAACTATATTAGGTTTTAAGACCAACTATAACTCAACTTAAGAAAAACTTCTAAAAAGTCGGAATGTTTGGTCCCGACTTATTAAAACATAACATTCAATATGTTGCCTTAAAATCCCTTTCATAATACTGCCTCCTTCCATTTAGGTTTGGCCTTCAGGATTTTCTTATACACAGGGCAGGAATCACTATGTGCTCCAGGAAGGAAGCCAATACTCATAAGAAATTCATTTACGATTTCGCCGCCGGTAAAGCGAAAGGTTTTCTTGAAATGCTTCACCCATTCTTCTTTTGTTTTGGGATGGTGAAGTTCGAGCCAGCTTTTGAATGAACCGTGGTCATTCTGAAGCTGTAAAATGGTCTTAGCGTTCTCTATGGCTGCCTGTATTTTCAGCCTGTTGCGTATGATACCCGGATCGCTCATAAGGCGGGTAAAGTCCTTCTCTTTATAGGAAGCAACTTTCTTAATATTGAAATTATGATATGCTTCACGGAAGCCCGCTTCCTTTTTGAGGATGGTTTCCCAACTGAGTCCGGCCTGGTTGATCTCCATGATCAATCTTCCAAATAGTTCATTGTCATCATGGATAGGAAATCCGTAATGGTTATCATGGTAATTTTTATGCAATGCCTTTCTTTCGTCGGTCATTGTTTCTATTGCAATACAGTATGACATGGATGTTTATTAGATTTCGTTATACCGGAAAATGAACTTTAAATGTTGTACCCTGTCCAGGTATGCTTTCAGCATTAATAAAGCCGTTGTGGTTCTCCACTACTTTTTTCACTATTGATAATCCCACCCCTGTGCCGCTATACTCTGTTCTTCCATGAAGGCGGGTAAACATCTGGAAAATCTTATCTGCATAGATCTGTTCGAAGCCAATACCGTTATCCTTCACCATAATAAGATGGTAATGCTGACCATTATTACTAATTATTGTTGCGCTAATATCAATGAGGGGAGCCACATCAGCCTTGCTATACTTAAGAGCATTGCTGATGAGGTTCTGAAAAAGTTGCTGCAATTGCCGGCGGTATCCTTTTATAACAGGAAGGTTTCCAATATTGATACTGGCTTTCTTCTCCTGTATATCCAATTCGAGGTCGTCAAGTACGTTTTGAATTTTTTGGTTCAGGTCGATACTTTCCATTTCAAGCGGCCTTTCACTAACATGTGAATAAAGGAGAAGGTCATCGATCAGGTTAACCATCCTTTCGGTAGCTTTTTCTATTCTGGCAAAAGAACTTAAATGTGTTTCCTGCAGGAGGGGATTCAACTGGGTTTTCAGATGCTGTGTAAAAAAGTGGATCTTCCTGATAGGCTCTTTGAGATCGTGTGAGGCAGCATGGGCAAATTCTTCCAGGTTTGTATTAGAGCGATTGAGCTCCCTTATGGTATTGTTGAGTGATTCATTTGCCTCTGCGAGTTGTTTGGTCCGCTTTTTCACTTCTGCCTCCAGGGCAAACTGTGTACGTCTTTGGGTGGTGATATCCTGTGCGGTACCTGCAATTTTTACAGGATTCATATTCTTGTCAAAATAAACCTGTCCCAGCGCCCTCACAATTCTTTGCTCGCCGGTTTTTTCATTTACAAGTTCATACTCTGCCTCATACCGGCTTTCGGAACCCGGTTTGACGGCATTATAAAAGGCATTCTCCACTTTTTGACGGTCATTCTCAACAATAATGGAAAGAAGTTTCTCAGGAGTGGCAATGGGCGAATCCAATCCCAGCATTTCCATATGCCTGTGGGAGAGTGTGGCAAGTTTAGAAGCAATATCCAAAGACCAGGTTCCAAGTTCTGCCAGTTCAACTGCATTTCTTAATGCGGCTTCCTTTTCTTCGATGTTGTGACGGGATAATATTTGTTGTGTTATATCCATCACAACTACCAGCACCGCTATAATATCACCCCCTTCATTTCTTTGGGGCTGGTAGGTATGTTCTATATACATCGTTACCTCTTCACCGTTTCGCATTACGCGAACAACATCCTCCTTGGCCATATAAGGTTCGCCGGTGCTCATTACTTTTCTGAGGCGATCATCAAATCCCTGTCCACTTAGTTCAGGTATTGCCGTTAGTAACGGCTTATCAATTAGCTCTTCAGCAGAACGGCCCGTTAATGAAGCATAAAATGGGTTTACCATTTTAAAGACAAGGTCATCGCCGGTAATGAGTGCGAGGCCAACCGGTGAATCATTAAAAGATGAGAGGAGTTCGCGGCGACTTTCTTCAATGCGTTGTTGCACCAGCACTTGTTCGGTAACGTCTACCGCCATATCGAGAATTCCATACACTTCACCCGAATCATTCAGCAATGGTTTGAAAGTATAATTATAATAACGAGTAGTTGGTATACCATTCACGATTAATTGAACAGGGGCGGCTATATCGCTGAAAGTTTCCCCTGATGTAAATACCTTATCCAATATACTTAAATATGGATCGTGTTGCATGGAGGGAACGGCATCTTCAAGACGCATACCAATCACTGAATGATCTTTACCCCATGCTTCTAATGTGAGGCGGTTTGCCAGTTCAATTTTCATTTCCCTTCCGGTGAAAAAGCAGATAGCGATAGGCGCTTCTTCAATAAGGGTACGAATCCGTTCTTCGCTTTCGCGAAGGGCAATTTCCGACTCTTTGCGTTCAGTAATATCTGTGGCGTGAACAATAACGCCAAGCACTTCCCCCTCTTCTGATTTATGCGGTGTATAGACGATCCGAAGCCATCGGTTATCATTCATTCGGGCGGGAGATCTCATTTCATATTGTTCCTGTTCTCCATTGTAGGCCCTGGAAAGATGGGGGAATACCATCTGGTATGCTTTTTCACCAACAAATTCAAGAACCGTTTTGCCAATAACTTCCTTGGAACCAACATTAAACCACTCCATGAAGCGCTGGTTGTATGACCTGTACCGCTGATCTTTATCCACATAAAAAATCATTGCCGGCACGGTATTGCTGAGGATTTCGAGATATGATTCACTCTCCTGTAATTGCCGGAAACTTGTCACTGATTTTGTGGTTTCAGTACATGTAACGAACACCCCGGCGGGATTACCGGATTCATCTGTTACGGGACTATAGCTGAAAGTCCAGTAAACATCTTCCATTTGTCCATTCCGAAAGATGGGCAGGTACTGGTCTTCATACCAGATCGCTTCACCGCCTTCCAGAATTTTTTGAATGAGCGGACCAATAAAATCCCAGATCTCCGGCCATGCCTCTTTACCGGGCATTCCCAGTATACCCGGATGTTTGCCATTATCACCGAGGCTGGGGCGATAGGCATCGTTGTAAAAGCAGATAGATTCCGGTCCCCAGAATAAAAACATGGGAAAGCGGGAATTCAGCAGCAGGCTTAGGTATATACGCAGGTTCTGTGGCCAGTTTTCAGGCTCGCCAACCAAAGATTGTGACCAGTTATGGTTACGCATCTTTTCTCCCATTTCACCCCCACCCTGTAAAAAAGGGAGAGGTATCTTTTTTCGTCCCGTCTCTTGCACCGGCTCTTTGATTTTAATACGTGAAAATAGCAGTAATTGTGCTGTTTAACAAGGCAGGATTCCTGCTTACTCTTAGTGCAGTTAGAGGAATTTCAAATAATAGTTGGGTTATGGAAGTTGAGTGCGTTGTTGCTGATGTAAATTGTGCCAACAATAAAGTTTTCATGTACGAATTATTCCTGCATAATTTCAACAGTAAGGTAAAGCTTACGGAGGAAGAAGAAGCTTTAATTAAAACTTATCTAACGCCTAAGAAGCTGCGAAAAAAGCAATATTTATTACAGGAGACTGATGTTTGCAAGTTCATGGCATTTGTTGAAAAAGGAGCTTTAAGAGCATATTCGGTAGATGAAATTGGAAAAGAGCATATCATCCAGTTTGCTTTGGAAGGATGGACAATTTCGGACCTCTATAGTTTTCTGACTGGCGAGCCTGCTACTTATAATATTGATGCTTTAGAAGATTCAGAGCTGGTGCTGATAAGCAAAGCTGCACATGAAGATTTATTGCTTAAACTTCCCAAATACGAAACCTATTTCAGGATCCAGGTAACCGGTGCCTATATAGCGATGCAGAAAAGACTTACATCTATTATCAGTTCACCTTTGGAAGAAAGGTATAAAAACCTCACTGCGCTCTATCCTACTATAGTGGAGAGGGTTCCACAGCATATGATTGCCTCTTATATGGGGCTGCAGCCGGAAACATTAAGCCGCATCAGAAGGAAGATCGCCACTAAGAAATAATCATCCCATTTACTATAAGCATTGACTAAAATCAATGCTTTTTCTTGTTTCAACGCATTGGAGCAGGGCATTGCCATGGGCTAATTTTGCCTTATCGAAATGAATGAAACATGAGGACAAAACAAACAATAGCAGTGATTGGTGCTACCGGAAATATGGGATCTGCTATTTCAAAAAGTCTGGCCCGTGGCAATTACCGGCTTCTCCTTATTGCAGGAAAGCCCGAGGAGGCGAAGACGCTGGCAAAACAGATAAGAAAAGAAAATGACGCTGCAGATGTGGAAGGAATTGAATGTTCGGTGGAGGCCACCTGGGAAGCGGATATAATCATTGCGGCGGTTCCTTATGCGGCGGAGAAAGCGGTAGCAGAAAAGATCAGGGAGAAGGCAAATCAAAAGATCGTTATCAGTATTTCCAATCCTTTGAACAGCACATATGATGGATTGGTTACTTCACCGGATACCAGTGCAGCCGAAGAGTTGCAAAAATTACTGCCAAATTCAAAAGTGGTAAAAGCATTCAACACCACATTCGCAGCCGACTTTTTTACACCTGTGATTGATGGCAAGCAAGTGGATGCTTTCATAGCGGGTAATGATGAAGAAGCCTTGAAAACAGTTTCTGAGCTGGTAAGCACAGCGGGATTCAATCCCATTATTGCTGGTGAATTACAAGTAAGCAGAACATTAGAAAATATGCAACTACTGCTGATACAGATAGGATTAAAAAATAACTATAACTGGTTAGCAGGATGGAAAATTTTACATAATTAATAATTAAACATTTCAACTAAAAAAACATGAAAAAGGTATTAACGTTTCTTACGCTCGCATTTCTAAGCAGTGCCGCATTTGCACAAACAACCTGGAAATCAGACCCTATGCATTCGAAGCTGGCATTCAGTACAACGCACCTTGGCATCTCTGATGTAGCCGGATTATTCAAGACCTTTGAGGTAACAATCAGCGGAAACCAGGCAAACTTCAGTGACGCAGTATTCACGCTTACAGCCGATGTTGGTTCAATTGATACTGAGATAGAAATGCGTGATAACCATTTAAAAAGTGCTGACTTCTTTGAAACAGAAAAGTTTCCAAAGATGAGCTTTACAAGTACATCCATTAAAAAGAGTGGAAAGGATAGGTACAAACTTACTGGTAATCTAACCATCCGCGATATAACAAAGCCGGTAACCATGGACCTCTGGTATAGGGGAACTGTAGATAATCCGCAGTCGAAAGCAAAAACAGCAGGGTTCCAGTTAACCGGAAAAATTAATCGTTCTGATTTTAAAGTAGGACCAAATTTTCCTGCACCAATGATCAGTGATGAAGTCAAGATCAAAGCAGATGGTGAGTTCACACAAAAGCCGTAATTATCATGAGAAAGATATTCAGTGTAAATAATAATTCAAAGGCAACAGATACAGCATTATTAATTGCCAGGATTGGAATAGCAGGATTGATGCTCACCCACGGCATTCCCAAATTGATGATGTTGTTGTCAGGAGGTCCGGTACAGTTTCCGCGGGTAATGGGAATGAGTGCAGAGGTATCATTGGGACTGACAATTTTTTCAGAAGTTCTCTGTTCGCTTTTAATACTGGTAGGATTTGGAACAAGGATCGCGGTCGTTCCGCTTATTATAACCATGTTGGTTGCGGTGTTTTTAATACATGCCACTGATCCGATGTCGAAGAAAGAACCGGGACTGCAATATTTACTCGTATACCTGGTATTACTTTTTGGTGGTAGCGGAAAATATTCGATCGACTACTTACTGGGAGGCGAAAAAGCAAAAAGCAGTAATCAGAGGGAAGAGAAAGATCCAACATTGGCCATTTACCAATAAGACTCAATGAAAAGGTAAGAATTCATAAAGACATTCGTCAAAGGAGCAATTACTATGACAGCATTATCAGCATTCAATAAATTTACCGATACGCTAAAAGAACAGGAGCAGGCAATGCCTGTTCTGTTCATTGGCCATGGCTCACCCATGAATGGGATTGAGGATACTGCATTCAGCCGGCGCTGGGCCGCGATGGCAAAGGAGATCCCAACACCTGCAGCGGTATTGGTTGTTTCGGCGCATTGGTTTAGCAAGGGCACCAAAATAACCGCCATGGATTTCCCCAAAACCATTCATGATTTCGGTGGATTTCCGCAAGAACTTTTTGATGTGCAATACAATGCCCCGGGCAATCCGGTACTAGCAAAGGAAACGGCAGCATTGGTTCATTCGGCGCAGGTTGAATTAGACCATGACTGGGGTTTAGATCATGGCACCTGGACGGTGGTGAGGCATATGTATCCCCAAGCCAATATTCCGGTGCTTCAGTTAAGCATTGACTATACAAAGGGTCCCCAGTATCATTATGACCTGGCCAGGGAGTTGCAGGCCTTAAGAAAGAAAGGTGTGTTGATTATCGGGAGCGGTAATATGGTCCATAATCTTCGTATGGTTGCCTGGGATAAGCTGAATGAGAATGAATTCGGATTTGACTGGGCATTACAAATGAACAGCAGGTTCAAGGAATTGATCATGGATAATGATCATAAGCAATTGATAAATTATCAAGGCCTGGGTAAGGAGGCGATGCTGGCTATTCCTACCCCTGAGCACTATCTGCCATTATTATACACACTTGGACTAAAGAAAACAAATGATGCAGTGTCATTCTTCAATGATAAGGCGGTTGCCGGATCATTGACCATGACATCCGTAAAGTTTGGATAGGTAACCTTCAAAATAAATTATATGAAAACGTTTGAAAACAAAGTAATCATTATTACAGGTGCTGCGATGGGACTTGGATTAGCCGCAGCAAAAGAGCTTGCTTCAAGAGGAGCATCGCTAAGCTTAGTGGATTACAATTCGAAAGTATTGGATGAGGCGAAGGATGAAATCAGCAAGGAATTTCCTGCTGTAAAGATCATTACTGTGGTAGCGGATGTATCAAGTGAGGAAGCGGTAAAGAATTATGTGGATATAACAGTGAAGGAATTTGGTCGAATTGATGGCCTTTACAACAATGCCGGGATTGAGGGAAGGCAGGCTGCTATTACGGAATATGATATCAATATATTCAAAAAGGTGATTGATATAAACCTGATGGGAGTTTACTATGCATTACGTTATATAATCCCCGTTATGCAAAAGCAGCAGTATGGCCGGATTGTAAACGTCGCTTCTGTAGGAGGCATACGTGGGGTGCTTAATCAAATGCCTTATGTTGCCAGCAAGCACGCTGTTTCGGGTATGACAAAAAATGCAGCACTGGAATATGGAAGGGATGGGATTATTTCCAATGCCATAGCTCCTGGAGCAATACTGACGCCAATGGTTGCAGAAGCATTTAAGCAGGTAAATCCAGCCGATCCTAAAGCGGCTGAGGCGGATTATGCAAAAGCGAATCCGACCAAGCGATTGGGATTACCGGAAGAGGTAGCAAAAGTGGTTGCTTTCCTGTTGAGTGATGATGCTTCGTATGTAAACGGGCAGACCATTGCCATTGACGGAGGTCAGAGCAATATTTATGGGAATGTTTAGGCCTCAGTTGTGCCATACACAAACCCCGGTTGAAAAACTTCAACCGGGGTTTAATATTTCTCTGTATTTATCTTTAAGTCGGAGAAATAACCTTCTGTTCCAATGTCCACCCAAAGACCAATAGAGCCCGATATATCCGCACCATGCTTCAGGTCAGTAACAATCAATGAGGGTTGAGTGTTATTACCAAGGAACAATTTTGCAACCGAACCCTTCACCTCTATTCTCATCGTTATCCATTTACCCATTTCCATATCTGAATAGGATTCATACTTTTCAGGTGACTCTTTTCTCAGTCTATCAAATTTGTAATCGGGATAGGAATAATATTGTATGGAATGATTGCGCCTTACCTGGTCACCTGCTCTTGCATTGGTGGGGCGTAAATAAATGCTTTCATACTTAGTATTATCATCGTTAATACGAAAAGCGATGCCTATAAAGCCTCTGGCGAATGCGGGCACATTCTTTAAAAGTTTGCTTAAAACTTTTACCTCAATGGTACCATTTTGAAAGTTTAGGTTTTTGATCTTAATAAATGTGGGTTCGTCAAATTCTTTGATACTGGAATCTTTAATAGCTTTTACAGCATTTTTGGAATTCATTTTTTCAAATGATATGCGAACATTTACTGCTTCCAGATTACCCGAATTCAAGTTTATCGACTGGGCGTTCAAATTGCCAGCAATAAGCAAACTGAAAGCCATTATTGATAAGGAGAAGCATTTCATCCTGAACATTTATTAAAGTTAACTGATATCGAAATAAGTTATTGTTCCAAAAAGGAAACTATGCACTGCTGCTGGCATAATCCCGACAGGTAAAATAGTGCAAGCAGAGAAATTAACGTGAACTTCATTACAATCCGATTTGTGTTGCATAGGTTTGGTTATCCCAGAAGAGATGCTCTTCTTTCATCACTCCATTCTCCCAAATACCAACAGTTGCCATAGGCATTTTGAATGCTTTCCCGGTGGGCTGAATAAATTTACCATTCCCGATTGGCATTGGCTTTGTAAAAGTTCCTTCAAAAACACCTGTAACAAGGGTATAGTTATCAGAGCCGAACATTATAGGATGTTCTTTGATACGGGTGTCGGGAGCATGTACAAAAAGTTTCTTCAGGTCTTCAATATGCACATCAATCCCCTCAGTTATATGACCATCAGGCCAGAACACTTTAATATTTTGTGCATGACTTTCTTTTATCCGATCCCACTTTTGATTACTGAACACATCATAGTCCAAGGCATCAAATATTTTCAGGCGACTGGAAATACTGTCGTTTGATGCGGTTAACTGAAGTGCAATTCTCTTCAGGCTGTCTATACTATCAATTGAAGTATTGGAGGTGGAAGTTGAAGATTGACAGCTTTGGATTATGACAAATGCTGAAATTAATAATAAGGTAAAATGTATTGACTTTGAGATTCTATTTTTCATTATTTACTTTTTTGTATTCGTTGATAGTAATTATATCATTAGCTTATTTTGCCTTATTGTACATATATCTTGCAATCTTCCAATTGCCATTAACTTTCTCGAATACGAACAGCTCCCGGTTTTCATCTGCTACAGTTTGACCGCTTGCCTTTATAATGAAGGAGCCTTTTGATGTTGACCTGGCGAAGGCATAGTTCCCATTAACAATAATCTCAATGATTGTAAATTCCAGACTGTATTTGTAATTATCGAATACATACTGGTAAGTACCCTTTACCTGTTCGGCCCCTTCAGCAGTGGGAGCTGCATTTGCCAGTAATACACCCTGCGAGGTATAAAGGCTTACAACTTTGTTTGCATCTGAGGCGTTTAATGCGTCACGATAAGCGAAGATCAGTTTCTCAATTTCAACTTTAGCATTTGTCTGCGCTTCTGCTTTACTTGGAAAAAATAAAAGTGATCCTAATATTACGATTGCGAATAATAATGATTTCATGTTTTCTTATTTAAATTGTTGAAGGATGTTTTAATTAGTTACAAGTACCTTTTCTCTTGCTTCTGATAAGGTTACAGCTTTACCCATGGCACCAAACTCATGGAGGTCTCCAAACACTTCAATTCGAATTGACTGGTCAATTTCGCCCACATTAACTGGTTCAAACCCATTATCTCGAATAAGTTCTTCTATGTCGTTATTGATGCTTGAAACGTCGGATGCATAAAAGAGCACTGCGGCGTCAGGCTTTTGAAAAGCAGTACCAGAAAGCGATGCAGCACCCAATGTTCCTAGTGCTTTTGCAAGTTTGGCTCCGGGGGGAAGTAGGGCAGAGAGAATTTCACCTGCAGACTCATTTTCGCCAATGATCTTCTTAAATCCACCCTTCTCATCTGGTGCAATAGGATTGGATGGGTCAACGATGATTTTACCATTCAGTTCATCCTTATAGGTTATGAAGAGCTCCTTGATTGCATCAAACCAAACAGCAAAAACAATAATGTCTGCTTCTTTGATAGCATCTGGAATTGCCAGAGGCTGAGCAAGGTTTCCAGCTTGTTGAGCAAACTCATTTGCCTTCTCAATTTTTCTGTCCGCAACAATTACTGAACGATTAGCTTTTATAAGATTAGCCGCAACTGCAGTTCCAATGTTACCAAGACCGATAACTGCTACTTTTGATTTAAGTTTCATATGAATGTATTTTTATAAAAATTATTTTGTTAATGCAAAGTTCCGTCGTGAGATCAGCTTCCTCCAATGACCTTGTTTAAGAAAGAGTCTTGATCTGGTTCAAGAATCGGAATACTGAACCGGATCATTTGGTAAATAATCCAGCTCGCAGATCGGCACCCAGTGTGCCGGGTTTAATATGCAGGAATCTTTTACTTGTCAGGTCTTCTACTATCTCCAATCTCCCATCCTTTCTTAAGGTTACATTCTTATTGATCGTGATCTTCGACTGGTTGGCTTTTTCTCCAAATCCATGGGCGCCTCCGCCTTTATTGACAAGAGAATTGTATCCAACTATTACTGAATTATCTATGCTATAGGATAGCTTTTCTTCTTTATCAAGCATCCATAACACATTTGCATTACTTACAACATTGTTGTAGAATTTGAAATCGTCTGTGGCAGACCAGGTCCAGACAATACCACCATAGCTATCAACAATCAGGTTGTGGTGAAAGGAAGATTTAGCAGCGGGACTATTCCACATAACCACGGCATCCTTAACACCATAGAACAGACAATGATCCACTTCCAATCCACTACCATTTGCTAAAACCCCCAGGTGATTTGCCATGACGTACTTGTTCCCAATAAACAAACATTGTGTTACCCTGAGGTCCTCAAGGTTTTTCCCCTCCCAAATAATCGGATAATTCCGGATTAAAATACCCGGGTATGGATTCTCATGAACAGGCTCTCCCAAAATTCTAAGTCCCTGGATAGTGACATGACTTTCCTGAATCATGATCCCAAAATTTTGTCCACCGGTTATTTTATTACTATCATTTTTCTCTACCGAAAAAGGCATAGTAGATAGTATTACAGGCATATCTCCGGGATTCCAGTTAGAATCATCAGGAAGAACTTCTGCACGGATTGTTAAACGGTTTTCTTTCGAAAACTCCCAATCCACCGGATTAAAATCCGCTGTTTCCTCAAGGGCATAAATTCCTTTGGAAATAAAAACTGAAATTGGCCCCTTGCCTTTGGCACTATTTATTCTTTTTGCTGTTTCGTTCAACGTTTTAAGAGGACTAGTTAGAATACCGCTATTAGCATTATTGCCTGTATTTGCATTTACATAAATATTTCCGCCTTCAGGAATTGAATATGCAAGCTTGTTGTCCTGGGCTGAAGATGAAACAGAACTGTTAATGAGTATGCCCAGCATTATTAAGATCAATACTATTGGGTGCTTTGTTGTAGACATTGTGAATTGTTTTAGCATTCTTTGTTAATGCAAAGCTCCGCCAATGGGGCAATGTGCTCCAATGACCTTGTTTAAGAAATACTCTTGATCTGGTTTAAGAATTGGAAGAATTGGAAGCCTTGCTGCGCTTGTTTCGCAGGCGGCTTAAAAATTCGGGCGTTATCCCTAAATAAGCGGCTATCTGAACTTGTGAGAGGCGGTTCATTAAGTGAGGATAGATTTCAAGGAAGGACTGGTATCGCTCATCGGCGGTGGAACTGATATTCTGAAGCAATCGTTCCTGTAAGCGAATGAAGCTTTTCTCCAATAGCACCCGAAAAATACGGTCAAACTTTGGGGCTTGCATATAGAGCGCGATGAGGTCGTCTCTGCTAATTTGCAGAACAACAGTATCTTCCAGTGCATCAATATTCAATGCAGAAGGTTTTTGGCCATGGTAACTACCAAGGTCATTGATCCAGTAATTTTCTGCTGCGAATTGAATGATATGGGTATTGCCTTTCTCATCAATTTTATACATTCTCAAACATCCCCTTACAACAAAATAGAGTTGCATACATATATCTCCTTCCTGAAGGAGGTACTGACGTTTGCGAAAGAGACGGGAGTGGAATTTTTCAATAACGAACTCCTTCTCATCCGCATTTAATGGAATAAGTCCATCAAAATAAGTAAGCAGTGGCTCAATGGAACTCTCTGAAGGGGAATTTTTCACAATATCTAAGATGCAAATTTATGGCGATATTTCATTGATTTTTATCAATGCCATTTCTTACCCTAAGTCAAGGGGTGTGATTTAGGCATTTAGTAGTTTTGTGTAAGAAAAAACATCACAGAACAACGGAATTAAATATTTAAAGGATGGAATTAGGATTAATCACTTTCGCAGACATGGAACCCGAAAATTTACCGGGAAATGGAATTAACGGAGAGCAGCGTATTAAAGATCTGCTGGAAGAAATTCAATTGGCTGATCAGCTCGGCCTTGATGTATTTGGAGTAGGTGAACATCACCGACCTGATTACGCAGTATCATCACCAGCCGTTATACTTGGTGCAGCGGCGGCAATAACTAAAAATATCAGGCTTGCCAGTGCGGTTACAGTATTAAGTTCTGATGATCCCGTTCGTGTTTACCAGCAATTTGCAACAGTAGATTTATTGTCGGGTGGAAGAGCCGAGATAATGGCAGGTCGTGGATCATTTATAGAATCATTTCCTTTGTTTGGCAATGACCTGGAAGACTATGATGAACTGTTTACAGAGAAGTTAGATCTGTTATTAGCACTCAATAAAAGCGAGGTAATTTCCTGGGAAGGAAAGCACCGGCCATCCATAAAAAACCGCGGAGTTTATCCGCGTCCATTTCAATCATCCATTCCTGTGTGGCTTGCGGCAGGAGGCACACCATCATCTGCTGTTAGAGCGGCAACTCTTGGCTTACCACTTATGCTGGCTATCATTGGGGGAATGCCGCATCAATTTGCTTCGTTTGTAAATCTTTATAAAGAGACTTTAAAGAGAACGGGTAAGGATGAGAAAAGTATGCAACTGGGCATCAACAATCATGTTTACATAGGAGAAGATTCACAACAGGCAGCAGATGAATTTTATCCTTACTACGCTAAGATGATGAACAGGGTTGGTAAAGAAAGAGGTTGGTCGCCGCTGACCCGCGACCAATATGAAGCGCTCCGAACTCCCAAAGCAGCCTTGATGGTAGGCAGTGTTCAGCAGGTGATAGATAAAATTTTATATGAACATGAATTGTTCGGTAATACCCGATTCCTGGCCCAGGCGAGTGTTGGAAATGTGCCACATAATAAGGTTATGAAATCTATAGAACTGTTTGGGACTAAAGTAGTTCCGGCAGTAAGGAAAGCGATCAATTAATTTAAAATGTTGCCGCATCAATCACATACCGGTAACGAGCTTCTTTGTTTAGCACTTTCGTCCAGGCATCATTGATTTGATCTGCTCTAATGATCTGTATTTGCGGAAAAACCTTGTTGTCTGCACAAAAGTCTACTACCTCTTGTGTTTCGGGCATGCCACCAATAAGCGAAGCGTTGAAATTGACGTGTGTATTAGCCAATCCAATATTGCTCAGCGTTAGATTGAATCCAACTGGCATACCTACCTGCGTAAAAAAGCCACCCCGTTTCACCACCGAAGCATAGGCAGCAACATCAAATTGCGTCGGAATGGTAGAAATCATGTAGTCAAGCTTTCCTTTATAAGGCTTCAACTTCGATACATCATCAACTACGATTGCATCTTTCGCTCCAAAACTAAGTATGTCATTTACTTTATCAGGCGATGTGGTAAATGCATACACATCCGCACCTTTCGCTACTGCCAGTTTCACCGCTAAATGTCCCAGCCCTCCTATACCCGCCACACCGATCTTATCGCCACGTTTGAAACCTGCATTCATTAATGGAGAATAAGTAGTTATACCTGCACATAACAATGGTGCTGCCTGTTCAAGAGGAATGTGGGCAGGAATATGGACGGCAAAATGATCACGCACAACAATGTTATTGGAATAGCCGCCTTGTGAAATACCTGAAGGCGATGTTTTATCAGGATAACCATAGGTGAAAACAGTAGCACCATTGTCACAAAACTGCTCTTCACCATGCTTGCAGCTTTCGCATTTCATGCAGCTGTCTACCATACAGCCAACACCAGCTCGGTCACCAACTTTAAACTTAGTAACCTTGCTGCCTACAGCGGTAACGATACCTGCTATTTCATGTCCAGGCACTTGCGGGTAAGGCTGCGCACCCCAATCGCCTTTCATTTGATGAATATCGGAATGGCAGATACTGGTAAACTTGATATCAATAAGAATATCATTGTCACCCACCGCTCTGCGTTCAAATTCCCAGGGGACTAATTTTCCAGAGGCATCTTTAGCGGCATAGCCTTTTGACTTGATGTTTTTCATAGTTGATTGGCCGAAAATTTGAAACGGACCCGCCAGTATTAATCCTGCACCAGCAAATGAAGTTTGTTGAATAAACTTTCTTCTTGATGATTCAAAATTGTCTTTCATGCAAATCATATTATTGTTATCAACCATTTTCATTTAAACTATTTCTTATTGTTATATTCTTCATCTGTCACTTTCTGTAACCAGGTAACGATTCCATTTTCTGTTTTAGGTAAAATGTACAATTGAAGCATACCGACATCAGGACTGGCTCCATGCCAATGTTCTACGTTTGGCGGGCATTTCACGGGTTTCATGCTATTCAGTTTATTTAGCTAATCTTATTATTGAGAATGTTCATCCTTATTACTATTGCAATGCAAACGTCACAGTTACATTGCCTGACCCTAGTGCAGAAGTCAATCCAGCCATATCATCAATACGTCCAATTGGTGTATAGTTATATGATGTTGAAAAGGATCTATAGAAAACCACCAAAGTGTTTGAGCCGTATAACATCAAATCTCCTGATTGTATAGTGCCCGGATTTGATGCGTTAGCCGGCAGATTATCAGGCATGTCAAAATACTTTTCATTAGCATTTAAATCTCTCATGTTAACTGTCATGGGCAATCTTGTCTTAAATGCTGTTACAGTAGGGTTGTTATAGAGTGTTGCAGTGAAAGCAATTGTGCCGATTATTATTTTCAGTTTCATACTGTCTTTATTTAAAACATTATTGGGGTTGCCTGTCATGTCGTTAGTTTTATTAGAGCAGGCAAAAAGCTGGAGGCAGATGAGACAGAACAAGAAGGCTATTAGAGATTTCATAGTATTACTGCATTAGATGTTTTTAATATGTTTCGCAGGAATGCCGCCTACAACTGTATTAGCAGGAACATCCTTTGACACTACGGCTCCTGCCGCCACAATAGCATTCTCACCTACAGTTACGCCTTGTAAAATGGTGGCATTAGCACCAATCCACGCATTCTTTTTAATATGTATTCTTCCCACAGTAAGGGTCTGTCGATTATTGGCTGCAAGAGGATGTCCTTCAGATACAAGACTTACCTTGGGAGCTAGCATTACATCATCATCAATGGTAATGCCACCCAGATCGAGAAATGTACAATCGAAATTGATAAACACATTTTTCCCGATTCGGGTATTCTTTCCATAGTTGACTTGAAACGGCGGAAAAATCATTGAAGTGGCATCAATGTCAAACCCTGTTATCTTCCTCAACAGAGTCATAATCTCTTCCCCATCTGATGCAGCGTTTAACTGAACCAATAACTTTCTGGTTTCATTACAGGAATTAATAATCCTGAAATAATCCGGATCGCTGAATGGAACAGCTTCACCATTTAATAACCTTTGAAAAATATCTGTGCCTTGTACATCCATGTTTTAAAGTCTTTACTCTGTAAAGGTAATATAGCTTGATAAGCTAATTGGTACACTTATTACGCAAATAGTTTCAAATATTACGTATACTTACAAAAGGCAGCAATCCGCAAATGAGTTAGGAGATATGGAGAAGATCATCTTGCAGGAATTTTCCAGGATCGGGAAATTTCCAGAATACTATATAGAACATTATCATACGCATATACTGTGTACCAGAGGGTCTATAAACTTTGTTTTCAATAATAAATCATATTCAGCTAAAGCGGGTGAATTTGTATTTTGGTTTGCCAATAGCCAAGTGACAGACATCAGCTTTTCAAGAATTTTCAAAGCACATGTCTTATTTATAGAAAAAAGTTTTCTGGACAATAATATTCCTGATCAAAACTGGAGTATTGATGTCATATTACATTCCAGGGCAAATCCAATATTGCACTTATACGATAAAAATGACAAGGTAAAAGTCGTTTCGAACTTTTCACTTCTATATAATAGATTTCTGGAATCCGGACATCGGTTTTACAATGAAACACTGCAATTACAGATGCAGCTGTTCCTTTTTGAAATGTGGCACATCTTTGCAAATGAATATGAGCGCCGGAAACGCACGGTAGAAAGTGGATCGCTGTACGAGCAGTTTATGCACCTGGTAGAAGAACATTGTATGGAAGAACGTGAAGTGCAGTTTTACGCCAATCGGCTGAACATTACTGCGAAGCATTTGAACTACGTAAGTAAACAAAATACGGATGTTACCGCATCGGAATGGATACAACGGTACGCCAAGGAAAGAATTATACTGCTTCTGAAAAACAAAAATCTAAATATTGCTGAGATTGCCGATAAGATGGAGTTCTCAAGCCGTTCCTTTTTCACCCGTTACGTAAAAAAATTGTTAGGTGTAACTCCAAGTGAATTCAGGAACCGATTGGCGTAAGTAAGCAAAATCTTACCTCTTACCTCTCAGATGGTGAAGGCCTTCAAGTGCTGAAGGTGGAGGAAGGCCCGCCTACGCTAAAGCTTCGGCGGACGGAGTAGTCCCGACAGGAATCGAACCTGTATCTAAAGTTTAGGAAACTTCTATTCTATCCATTGAACTACGGGACCATCGGAATCTGAATTCCGGGGCAGCAAAAATACAGGTTTTGACATTACGTCGCACCTATTCGGAAAAATCGCTAGCTTAACAGCAGGAGAGTTTTCGCATGAAATATTTCATCATACCTATCGCATTAATTTTTACTGTCTTGATTATGAGCACCGATAGTAATGCCCAGCCTGCAAAGGGTAAAGCCCGCATCAATCATATGGCGTTATCAGTTACCGACCTGAAAGTGAGCGCACCTTTCTATGATGATATAATCGGACTTGATACCATCCCGGAACCTTTTCATGATGGCCTGCATACATGGTTCTCCATCGGTGATAAGGCGCATCTGCATTTGATCCAGGGTCGAAAACCAAATGATCCGGTTCCTAATAAGAATACCCATTTATGTTTTAGTTCAGGTGACCTGGATGCGCTCATAGCCACCCTGAAAAAGCATAATATCTCTTTTGAAGATTGGGCTGGCACAAAGGGCAAGGTGAACATCAGGGTTGATGGAATCAGGCAGATCTGGTTCCAGGATCCCGACGGCTATTGGATTGAAGCCAATGATGATTTTTAAACCACCCCCAGTTCCCTATCTTTGCGGTCCATTTCACAACTATGAAGTTTTACACTATTGTTATCAAATACAGGCTCCAACTGGCGGCCTTATTTCTAATCATTGCTATAATCACAAATATTTATGCGGGTTTCTGGCCTGCATTCCTCCCTTACCTGATTGGGGTGGTGCTGATTTTTGGCCATTTCTTTTTTGGCCCCATGCGCCTTATCCAGGAGTATATGGAATCGGGTGATATGGAAGGTGCTGAAAAGGTTTTATCGTCCATTAAATATCCGCAGCTACTTTATAAGCCTATCCGTTCTGTTTACTACACGTTGAAGGGCAATATCGCTATGATGAAGCAGGACTTTGATGGTGCGGAGAAGATGATGAAAAAGGGCCTTGATCTCGGTATGCCCATGAAAGAAGCTGAAGGTGCCAGCCTGTTGCAAATGGGGATGATCGCGATGCAGAGAAGTGATATCAAGGGTGCGGAGAACTATATCCGCTCTGCCCTGCGCAAAGGCCTTCCTGATAAAGAAAATGAAGCTGCCGCCTACCTCCAGATGTGTTCAATCATGATGACCCGACGCGAGTTTCGCTCAGCAAAAGATTTCTTCCGCAAAGCCAAGGCACTGAAGCCAAAGACCCCTCAGATCGTTGAGCAGATCCAGCAGATTGAGAAGTATATAGCGAGAATACCGGGTTAGAGGGATGGAGAGATGGAGGGATGGAAAGAGACTGTTAGTGCAGGGTTCCGAAGAGTTCTTCAACTTTTTTGAAGCGATAGTGGAAGATTTCTGCTAATTGTTTTTTGACGAAAAGGGTATTGGCAATATCACCCAGCCATCCCAACGGTATTTTATAATGCACGATATCGGTCATCTCAACGCCCCCGTCAATTTCCCGGAAATGATGCTGGTGATGCCAGAGGCTGTAAGGTCCATAGCGCTGCTCATCCACGAAAAAGCGCTGGGGTTCAACATGGGTGATTTCTGTCATCCAGTAGAGCGGTACCCCAAGAACCGGCTTCACGGTATATTCGATGAGCTGTCCCGGGTACATCTTATCCCCATGATGTTTTGAAATGATCCTGAAATCCATCTTAGAGGGGGTGATGACGGAAAGGTTGGCGGGACTGGAAAAGAAATCCCATGCCTGCTTTAAATCCACGGGTAAACGTTGTTCTGTACGGAGAGAATGGACTGCCATCGAAAATATTTGAGTAATAACAACCATTTCTTATGAAAAAGGTTCAGGGAGAAGCGAAGGAAAGCGGCTAAGTTTGCATCTTTAAAAGAAGCCATCAATGAGGCCATTCCGCCCTGTTTTTTCATACGCAACTTTTTTGGTAATTGTTTTTATCACCCTGCTAGTATTGTTTGAGAGTTGTGCCAATGTTATTCCGCCAACCGGTGGCCCACGTGATACTATCCCCCCCATTCCCGTATCTATAAAGCCTGCGGATTCAACCCTTAATTTCAAGGGCGACCGGATCGAGCTGGTCTTCAATGAATATGTACAGCTTGGTGAACTCCAGAAAAATCTTGTTGTGAGTCCCACCCCTAAAGTATTTCCTGTTGTGACTTCACGTCTTCGGACTATCACCATCCGCATAAAAGACACCCTCGACCCCAACACTACTTATGTACTGGATTTTGGAAAGAGCATTCAGGATATCAATGAAAGCAATCCCCTCACTGGTTTTCGGTATGCGTTCTCTACCGGGCCATACCTGGATTCGCTGGAATTAGGGGGAGTAGTTACCCTTGCTGAAACGGGTAAGACGGATAGTACCATGATCGTGATGCTGCACAATAATTTAGAGGACTCTGCTGTAACCAATGAGCGTCCGCGATATTATACAACGGTAGACAGCTCGGGCCGGTTTCTGTTCCGTAACCTTGCGCCTGGAACCTATGACCTTTATGCATTGAAAGATGATGGGGGTAGCAGAAGATATATGTCGCCCGGCCAGCTCTTTGCTTTTGCTGATAGTCCATTGGTTATCAGCGGGGAAACTGCGCCTGTTGAGCTATTAGCATATTCTGAGCCCGAGCCACCGAAGCCAGTGAAAGCTGCTCCAAAGGCGCCCACCAGTCGCAGGGAAGAGAAGGAAGCGGAACAAGACAAGCGACTTCGATTTGGAACCAGCCTTGAAAACGGACAGCAGGATGTGCTGAAGCCCCTTACCATAACTTTTACTGATCCCCTCAAATCATTTGACAGTTCCAAGCTGATATTTGCCGATGCGCAGTTCAAACCAATTGAAGGATATACCCTTGAGAGGGATACAACCAACAGGATCTTCACCCTTACTTATAACTGGCCGCTGGAGCAGGAGTTTGTGCTGATCTCGGAAAAGGGGATGGCGGAAGACAGTTTAGGTAAGAGTACACTGCGCAATGACACTTTACGGTTCCGGACCATGAAGGAAACTGATTATGGCAGTATAAAATTCAGGATCGCGAATTTAGATACTGCACGGAATCCTGTACTACAGCTGGTACAGAATAATAATGTTTTGTTTAGTTACCGGATCAGGGGAAGGGATTTGGTGATCCCAAGATTCAGACCCGCCGAATTTGAATTGAGAGTACTATATGATACTAACGGAAATGGCGTTTGGGACCATGGTATTTTCTATGGCGAGCGTCGTCAACCCGAGCGTGTTCAGGCTATCGGGAAAAAAGTGAATATCAAGGGCAACTGGGACAATGAGATCGACATCTCCCTCTAAAGGCTCAATACTTTATATCTTTGCAGGATGCAACTCCCCTCTGCCTTATTGGAACATGCTGTCAGTGAATTCAGTAAATTACCGGGTATCGGGAAGAAGACTGCATTACGACTGGCCCTGCACCTGCTAAAACAGGATACCGATAAAGTCAGGGCTTTTGGGGAAGCCATTGTACGGATGCGGGAAGAGATCCATTTCTGCCAGCGCTGCTTCAATATTTCGGATACACTTCTCTGTAGCACCTGTTCAAATCCCATGCGAAAGCAGGACCTGATCTGCGTTGTGGAAAGTATCCGTGATGTGATAGCTATTGAGAGTACCCAGCAATTCAGCGGAACCTACCATGTGCTGGGAGGTGTGATATCGCCGCTGGACGGGGTTGGTCCCGACCAGTTGAATATTGAACCCCTGCTGGAGCGGGCGCGCTCGGGTGATATCAACGAGATCATTTTCGCCCTTAACCCCAATATTCAGGGAGATACCACTATCTATTATATACAGAAAAAGCTATTACCCTCTCCTATCCGTTTTACCACCATAGCGCGTGGAATTTCCTTTGGTGGCGAGCTGGAGTATGCGGATGAGATGACATTGGCAAGGAGTCTTCAGCATAGGATGCCGGTGGAGCAGTTAAGAGTTTAGCATTTCGCCTTTCCCATTTTCCTTATCTTTGCAACCGCACAGGTGGATTTATTTATTGTTCGACCTGTCGCCGCCTTAATTGGTGGGTTAACAGAACTAATAAATGCTCCCGAAACGTTCCGTTTTGTTTCCCCCGCGTTTATTGAGTTCGTATTGTTGAACTACGGTTTTTTTGTTTAGGCAATTGGCAATAGTCAAAAGAGCATTCCATGCTAATATCAATTGACTACTCGCTATTGCCTGTAGCACTCAAACCAAACAGAATTTAAATATGACCGATATACGATCTGAATTGAACCGCCGCATCCTCATTATTGATGGCGCCATGGGTACCATGATCCAGCGACATAAGTTAACAGAAGCTGACTACCGCGGCAAACGATTTGCCGACTGGCCCTCTGACCTGAAAGGCAATAATGATCTGCTTTGTTTAACACAGCCGGAAATCATTGAAGGCATACACCGCGAATATCTTGAAGCCGGTGCTGATATCATTGAGACCAATACATTTAACTCGCAGAGGGTGAGCCTCGCCGATTACCAGATGGAATCGTTGGCCTATGAAATAAATTTTGAAGCTGCTCGTATTGCACGCAGAGCGGTAGACGATTATAATGCAAAAGACCCTTCAAAGCCCCGATATGTTGCCGGCTCACTCGGACCAATGAACAAAACATTGAGCCTGTCGCCAGATGTAAACAATCCCGGCTATCGTGGATTGAGTTGGGATGAGGCAGTGTCAGCTTATTACGAACAGGTGAAGGGATTGGTAGAAGGAGGATCGGACCTGTTGTTGGTTGAAACGATCTTTGATACACTCAATGCAAAGGCCGCTATCTATGCCATCAAAAAATATTTCCAGGATACGAAAAAGAAGGAGCTGCCTATCATGATCAGCGGCACTATAACAGATGCTTCCGGAAGAACATTGAGCGGACAAACTTTGGAGGCCTTTTATATTTCGGTTATGCATGCCCGGCCTTTGAGCATAGGGCTGAATTGTGCATTGGGTGCGGCTGATATGCGAAGTCATATTGAGGAGCTAAGCCAGAAAGCAGCCTGTTATACATCGGCTTATCCCAATGCCGGACTCCCTAATACCATGGGAGAATATGATGAGCAACCAGAGGAAACTGCACACTTCATTGAAGAGTGGGCAAAAGAAGGTTTTGTAAATATTGTTGGCGGATGTTGCGGAACAACACCCGATCATATCAGGCATATTGCAGAACACGTAAAAAAATTTCCACCCAGACAACTTCCAGTTGTTGAAACAGCTATTACAGCATGACCACTATACAACCATATTTAAGATTGGCGGGGCTTGAACCCCTTATTGTTAGGCCGGAAACGAATTTTGTAAATATTGGCGAACGTACCAATGTAACCGGGTCCAAGAAATTTGCACGACTGGTTCGCGATAATAAATATGAAGAGGCATTATCGGTTGCACGCCAGCAGGTGGAGAATGGAGCACAGATCCTGGATGTAAACATGGATGACGCCATGCTCGATGGGGTGGTGGCCATGACAACATATCTCAACCTCCTGCAGAGTGAACCTGATATTGCGAAGATCCCTATCATGATCGACTCTTCTAAGTTTGAGATCATTGAGGCAGGTTTAAAATGTGTGCAGGGAAAATGCATTGTGAACTCCATCTCCATGAAAGAAGGTGAAGATAAATTCATTCGCGAAGCCAATATCTGTAAACTTTTCGGAGCTGCTGTTGTGGTGATGGCCTTTGATGAAAAGGGTCAGGCTGACACGCTTGAACGGAGGGTTGATATTTGTACCCGTGCATATAAGATACTTACAGAACAGGTGGGATTTGATCCACAGGACATCATCTTCGATCCAAATATTTTTGCCATTGCTACAGGCCTTGAGGAACATAATAATTATGCCGTTGATTTCATTGAGGCCACGCGCATCATCAAGCAACGTATGCCGCTGGCGAAGATCAGTGGCGGGGTGAGTAATCTATCCTTTTCTTTCCGTGGTAACGATCATGTGCGCGAGGCCATGCACAGTGTATTCCTGTTCCATGCCATTAAAGCCGGTATGGATATGGGTATCGTTAATGCCGGGCAGTTGGTTGTATACGATGAAATAGAACCGGGACTGAAACAGTTGTGTGAGGATGTAATCTTCAATAGAAATAATGACAACAATGAAGCAACGGAGCGGTTGATACAGTTTGCCGAAACTGTTAAGGCAAAAGGAAAGGAGATCATAAGGGATGAGGCCTGGAGAAATGATTCGGTGGAAGCGAGACTCACACATTCACTTATCAACGGAATAACGGATTATATAGAGCTTGATACAGAAGAAGCGAGGGTGAAATATCCACGGCCTCTTGATGTGATTGAAGGTCCGCTTATGGATGGGATGAATGTGGTAGGTGATCTATTCGGTGCTGGTAAAATGTTTCTTCCGCAGGTGGTGAAGAGTGCGCGGGTAATGAAGAAGAGTGTTGCCTGGCTTACGCCCTATATTGAAGAGGAGAAAAGAAACAATCCTGATGCCCAGCAGGGAAGTGTTGCGAAAGTGTTGCTTGCAACGGTGAAAGGAGATGTACATGATATCGGGAAAAATATTGTAGGGGTGGTACTGGGATGTAATGGATATGATATCATTGACCTGGGTGTAATGGTTCCTGCTGATAAAATTCTAGACACAGCTATTAAGGAGAATGTTGACATAGTTGGATTGAGTGGGTTGATAACGCCATCCCTTGATGAGATGGTGCATGTAGCGCATGAGATGAAGCGTAGGGGAATGACGCAGCCTTTGTTGATTGGTGGCGCTACTACAAGTCGGCAACATACGGCGGTGAAGATCGCGCAACAATATGATAACGGTGTGGTATATGTGCTGGATGCTTCAAGGAGTGTGACTGTTGCGGGGTCATTGCTAAATAAGGATCAGAAGGAAAAATTTCTTTCAGATACTGCGGTGGAATATGAGAAGCTTCGCGATGATTTCAATAAGAAACGAACCATCAAACAATACCTGACCTATGAGCAGGCACAGAAGAATAAAGTTGCGATAGACTGGGGTTCTTATACACCGGTTAAGCCAGGTTTCACAGGCACAAAAGTACTGGAGGATATAGACCTCTCTGTACTGCGCGGTTATATTGATTGGGGACCATTCTTCATTGCCTGGGAATTGGGTGGACGTTTCCCCCAATTACTGGAAGATGAAGTGATTGGCAAGGAAGCAACTAAACTGTTTAATGATGCCAATGCACTCCTGGACGAATTGATAAAGGAGAAGTGGCTGACAGCGAAAGGAGTTGTAGGATTCTGGCCTGCCAATACTGATGGTGGAGATACTATTATTGTAGATGAGGGAAACAGGCAAATAAGACTTGAATCACTACGGCAGCAAATAAAGAAAACCGCAGGTCAACCTAACTTTTCACTTGCTGATTTTATCATGCCGGCCGATGAAGGTAAAACAGATTATATCGGTGCCTTTTCGGTTACTGTTGAAGGTATAGAAGAACATATCAAGGCATTTGAATCGAAACATGATGATTACAACAAGATCATGTTACAGGCTCTTGCTGATCGTTTTGCAGAGGCATCAGCTGAATACCTGCATGAGAGAGTGAGAAAGGAATTCTGGGGATATGCGCCGGAAGAAAAGTTGGGTACGGAAGAGTTAATCAAAGAAACATATACCGGTATTAGGCCTGCACCTGGCTATCCCGCTTGTCCGGATCACACAGAAAAGTACAAGCTGTTTGACTTATTGGGAGGCGAGGCTGTAACGGGAATACACCTGACGGAGTCATTGGCGATGTATCCTGCTGCATCTGTATGTGGATGGTATTTTGCGCATCCCAGGAGCCAGTATTTTGGTGTTGGTAAGATAAAGCCCGACCAGGTGGCGGCTTATGCACAAAAGAAGGATATGCCACTTGAAGAAATTACACGATGGTTAAGACCGATACTTGAAGAAGAGGCCTGATATTATTAGAGAAGGTCGAGGGAATAAAGTTCGAGTAAGCAGGTTGTTGCGTTGAAACAGAAGTGTACTAATATTCCATACCACAGGGTCTGCTCGCGCTGGCGCAGCCATCCCAGGAAAAGGGCAAAAGGCAATAACCAGAAAAAAGAGATCAGGCTCATGTGGATGATGGCAAAGAGCAATGCTGTTAGCACCACTGCGTGCCGGCCATGCATGAACTTCAGGAGACCCGCCTGAATTATGCCGCGATAGGCAAGCTCTTCCGAAATAGCAGGAATGACTGCTATTAATAAAATCATTGCAGTTTTTGGATTAGCAAGGTGCTTGAATGATGAGTAATAAAAAAGCTCGCGCTCAAAAATGAAACGGTTGATCCATTTTACACCATAGTTAACAAGGATCGCACTGGTGATGGCGAAAATCATCAAAACTATCACTTTCCACCATTTGAAGTTGTTCCAGTGAAGAAGTGGCAATATATCACGGCGCATGATATAGGAAAACAGTATAGCACAGAAAAACAGGAAAAGATCAACAACTACCAATCCGGTCAGTCCCTGTGCTGCGGGTGGCCAGAAATTGAACAGGAGGCAGGCGATGAGGTTAATTGAAAAAAACACTACAACCAACAGACGGAAGGTTTCATGGGCTCCTTCATATTCTTCCTCCGGAACAGTTGCCCTTCCGCAATTGGGACAGATATATTCATTCTCCCCTATTTCGCTGCCGCAATAAGAACATGATTTCAGATTTGCTTCTTCTAATGCTTCCATCTTATTTCTTTTCAAATAACCACCAAAGCAACTTACGGGGCTTGGAAATATAATTCGCTTTTATATATTTTGAAATATGTTCCATGGCTTCTTCCGGACTGTCTGTAATACATACCAGATCCATATCGTGTTCGCCAATCGTTTTTTGTTCAACCATAAATTTCATATAATCGAGCATGGGCTGGTAATATGCTTTGCCCACAAGTACAATAGGAAACTGGATGATAGATTTTGTTTGCACCAGGGTTAATGTTTCAAAAAATTCATCCATTGTTCCTACGCCGCCCGGCATTATGATAAAGGCATAGGAATATTTCACCAACAATACTTTCCGCACAAAAAAGTGTTCAAAGGTAACGGACTTATGTGCATATGGGTTAGGCTTCTGTTCAAAGGGAAGTTGAATATTACAACCAACAGAGTATCCACCATTTTCGAAGGCCCCGCGGTTAGCCGCTTCCATGATACCAGGGCCACCTCCCGTTATGGTGGTGAAGCCTGCCTGGGCTATATGCTTTCCCATTTCACGTGCCAGTTTATAATAGGGATGGTCTTCTGCAAACCTGGCCGAACCAAAGACCGTAATGCCAGGACCAATAAAATGTAATTCCCGGAATCCTTTCAGGAATTGCCGGAACACACGCCAGGCGAAATGGAGTTCAAAGCTACGGTCCTTAGGGCCATCAAGATAAAAAGGTTCTTTAGGAGGTATTACCTGTGGATCAGCCGCCATTTTAATACTTTTGATTAAACAGTGACCAATATAAATAAATGAAACGGGTTATGCGCATTATATCATACAATGTTAATGGCATCAGGGCCGCTATGAATAAGGGCCTGGTGGATTGGTTAAAAACAGATCCTGCTGATATCATATGTGTACAGGAAACGAAGGCACATAAGGACAATGTGAATTACAAGGCATTCAATGATCTGGGTTATGAGGATTTCTGGTACTCGGCAGAAAAAAAGGGCTATAGCGGAGTGGCAATCTTTACTAAGATAAAGCCAGATAATGTTGAAATGGGAAATGGGTATATGCAGAGTGATTCTGAAGGGCGGGTCATCAGGGCAGATTTTGGAGATATGACCTTGTTAAATGCATATTTCCCTTCCGGCACTTCGGGGGAGGAAAGGCAGGGATATAAGTACCAATGGCTTGAAGAATTTTTCGGTTATACCACGCTGTTAAAGAAGAAGCGGAAAAAGCTTATCATATGTGCTGATTATAATATTGCGCATAAAGAGATTGATATCCATGATCCGAAGGGTAATAAAAAATCTACCGGTTTCCTGCCTGAAGAACGGCAGTGGATGGATAAATTTTTTGATAATGGCTTTGTTGATACCTTCCGGGTTTTTCATCCCGAGCCGCACCGATACAGTTGGTGGAGCCAGCGATTCCCGAGTGTTAGGTTAAATAATAAGGGATGGAGGATCGATTATATTAATGTAACGAAAGAATTAGCGCCGCAATTACTGGACGCAGAGATCTACCCGGATGTTAAGCATAGTGATCATTGTCCGGTTTATCTAAAACTCAAATACTAGTGATGTACATATACAATGTAACCTTACAGGTAGATTGGTCGATTGCCGAGGATTGGCTGTTATGGATGAAAGAGGAGCATATGCCGGAAGTGGTGGCCACGGGCTGTTTTACGGAGAGTCGGTTATTGCGGCTTGTGGAAGTTGATGAAACAGCAGGACCAACGTATGCTGCGCAGTATTCAGCTGAATCAAAAGAAGATTACAACCGTTATATAACCACACATGCTGAAACACTGCGTAATAAAAGCTTTCAGAAGTGGGGAGACAGGTTCATAGCCTTTCGATCAGTAATGGTTCTCGTCTGACGCCTGTCGTGACAGGCGTCAGACGGGTTGTGCACTAATTGTGGATAATAAAAACTATGTTCCTACAATATGCCATAAAAAGGTTACATTCTCATGAAAGGCAGTACTGGCGGGCATTTCAGCTTGTATTTCGTGAAACACAGTGCTGGCAAGGGTTTCAGCTGATATGATTCAGAAATAAGCTAATTGAAACATTAATTTTTTCGGCTATAATGCAGATTTGGTGCGGGTTACAGCAAATCAAAACTATGCATTAAAAAACTCAAAAAAATTTTGTTGGAATCAAAAACCGTCTATATTTGTTTTGCTTAAAATTCTAAAATTTCACACTATGAACAAAGCTGAATTAATCGCGAAAATTGCCGACGATGCTGAAATTACCAAGACCCAGGCAAACACTGCTCTGGATTCTTTCATCGAGGCTGTAACAAAAACCCTTAAAGGTGGTGGTAAAGTGACCCTGGTTGGTTTTGGTACTTTCTCTGTATCTAAAAGAGCTGCCCGTAATGGCCGTAATCCACAGACTGGTGCAGTAATCAAAATCAAGGCAAAGAAAGTTGCCCGCTTCAAGGCTGGTAAAGAACTTTCTTCTAAAATGTAGTGAGGCGCATCTCTTGGGATGCAGAACTGAATTGCGGGGAAGGAAGCAGGGCTTCCTTCCCTTTTTTTATTTACTTTTGCACTTTAAAATTTTACAATCATGGGAAGAGGCGACAAGAAAACCAAAAAAGGAAAGATCTTCAAAGGTTCTTTCGGTAAAAGCAGGCCAGCAAGACCAGCACAGGCCAAGAAAGCTGCTGAAAAGAAAAAAGAAGCGTAATGGAGAGATGGAGAGATGGAGAGATGGTCTCCTCTTTACGGCGCCAATCGCTCTATCTTCCATTTACCGTTTTCCTCCAGCGTATACTGAATTCTGTCATGAAGCCGGCTTGCCCTGCCCTGCCAGAACTCCACTGAAACAGGTTTTACGCGGTAACCGCCCCAATGCAGCGGCCGGGGTATCTCTTTTCCATCGAATGATTCTGCCAATTCGGTTTCCTTATCTTTTAAAATAGAACGACTTTCAATTACCTGGCTTTGAGGTGAAGCCCAGGCTCCTATCCTGCTGCTGAGTGGTCTGCTATGGAAATAATTATCACTTTCTTCTGAGCTCACTTTTTCTATGAGTCCGGTAATTCGAACCTGTCTTTCCAGCTCTTTCCAGAAAAATACAAGACAGGCCCTTGGATTCTCTTCCAGTTGCTGGCCTTTGAAACTATTGTAATTGGTAAAAAAAACAAACCCATTGTCATCGTATCCTTTTAGTAATACAATCCTGGCGGCTGGCAACCCATCAGACGAAGCTGTTGCGAGGGTCATTGCATTTACTTCATCTATTTTGCTGTTGATGCATTCGTTCCACCATAGGTCAAACTGGCGGATGGGGTGCGCCGCAACATCGGCTTCATCGAGTGAGTGTTGACTATACTCTTTCCTTATATCTGCAATGGAATGATGTGACATAAATCAGCTTTGCGGGCAAAGTTAATACCAGCTTTTCAGTTAAAAACTGATTGTACGCAGGTAAGCAGCTAATTCACATTAAAGGCCAGACTCTTCTTTGTCGGAGGAAGGAGTGATCTGGGTTGCTTTTGCCAATAGTTGCTCGATCTCGCTAATACGGCGCATCTGGCTATGGAGTTTATTATGGTGCTCTGCAACCTGCTGAAGATCCTGGTTCAACTCCTCCAGATAAGTGGCCTTCTTTTGAAGTTGGGTCCGTTGAAAATTCGATTCCCGCAATTTATCTTCTGTTTCAGCAAGGGTCCTGGAATTACGTTGATATTCTTCGAGCAATGCGAGATACTTCATCTTCAGTTCATCAGACTCCTTAGTAACTTTAAAATATGCGTCCTGCAATTCGGCATAATTGGTGCCTTCTTTCTGGGTGGCATTAACATGTGCTTCCAGTTTCTGCATTTTCTCCAGAAGTCCGTTGTAATCGGAATATACTTTTTCAAGGCGTTGTTGCATCTCTTCGCCAAGCCTGTTTTGTTGGCGGAGAGCCCTCACTTCATTTTCCTTTTCAAGCAGTTGAACCCTCATCTCACCCAGTTGCCTGTTGAGGTTTTCGTTTGTACGTAGCAGGTCGAGGTGCTTTTGTTCCATTGATTTAAGCTGTTCGATCTGGGAGAGCATATTCTTAACATGCTCATTTTGCTGGAACAGTGTTTCCTGGGTGCCTTGCAACTGATCGAGATACTCTTTTGCTGTACTGGGAGCTGGAGGTGGCGGTGGTGGCATGGCTGCAAGTTCGGCCTGGCTCTCCAGGAGTTCTTCCCTTTCCTGCCGGATAGAATCTATTTCCATGGAAAGGAACCCTTCATTTTCGCGAGCCTGTTTTAATTCATGCTGAAGCTTAAGGAGTCGTTTCTCCATTTCCTCTGTATCATTAAAATACTTCAGCTTCCAGCCATCGGCTTCCTGCTGCGCTGCTTTCTCTGCATTATGCTGAGTATGTTGTTTGGTACTGCTGCGGGAGGTGAGAAAAAAATGTATGGCAAATCCCAGTGCAATGGCCCCTAACTGGAAAATAATTATTTCGGCTATCCCCACAGATATCCTGATTAGAAAAATGTTTAATAAAGTCATCATAACGGTCGGAGTTTAGGAAAAATCCTTCGCGGCTTTCAAGGGATGATGAGATGGGGAATAAAAAACCACCCTGCAAGGTGGATTTTTCGTATCGAATGTAAAAAGTATAACCGAAATATACAAGCCCGCAGCGGCTTTTGAGTAAAACTACGCAAATTCCGGTCGGTCAGCTCTCTAGCCTTTTACCAGTGTTCCCACCTTTTCGCCCATTACAACTTTCATCAGGTTACCAGGCTTATTCATATCGAAAACAATAATGGGAAGGTTGTTCTCCATACAAAGGGTGAATGCGGTCATATCCATCACTTTAAGATTCTTATTTATACAATCCCGGAATGTGATGGTCTCAAACTTTGTTGCTGTTGGATCTTTCTCGGGATCAGCAGTATAAATGCCGTCAACCCTGGTACCTTTCAGAATTACATCCGCTTTAATTTCTATGGCACGAAGCGATCCTGCAGTATCGGTAGTGAAATATGGATTTCCTGTACCGGCGGCAAAGATCACAACCCGATGTTTCTCAAGGTGCCTGATGGCGCGGCGACGGATATAGGGTTCTGCTATCTGCTCCATCTTTATGGCGCTTTGCAGCCTTGTAAAGACCCCTTCTTTTTCAAGGGAGGCCTGCACTGCCATCCCATTGATAACGGTAGCCAGCATACCCATATAATCGCCATGTGCCCTCTCGATCCCTGTATCAGCCTCATTCATTCCCCGGTAGATATTACCACCACCAATAACTACAGCAACCTCCACTCCCTCTCTAACAACAGCCTTGATTTCGCGCGCATACTGTGCGATGATGCTATGATTCATTGGTTCATACTGGCCATTGCCGCCGTCGCCCATGAGGGCTTCACCCGACAATTTCAACAAAATTCTTTTGTACCTGGGTTCCATGTGCTGTTCTTTTCTTGTGGTGTGCTGCAAAGAAAGGATTTTTTATCTTTCCAAAATATGGAACCTATCATCCTAATGGAACACCTGCATAAATCCTACGGCAACAAGCAGGTGCTAAAGGACATTAACCTTAAAATTTTCCCGGGACAAGTAATCGGTTATATTGGCCCTAATGGTGCTGGCAAAAGCACTACTGTTAAAATACTTTGTGGCCTCCTCTCCGGCTTTGAGGGAAATGTAATCGTGAAAGGAATTGATCTTAGACAGGACCCGCTTGCCGTTAAGCGAATCGTTGGATATGTGCCTGAGCTTGCTGATCTCTACGAAGTACTTACACCGGTTGAATTTTTGGAGCTTATTGCGGGTTTGCATGAACTTGACCCTGCCATAGCATCAGATCGTATCGTCAAAATGCTTACAGCCTTTGGACTGGAACAAAATATGCTCCAAAGGATGGATACTTTCAGCAAAGGCATGCGACAGAAGGTATTGCTTATTTCAGGCCTGCTGCATGATCCGGATATACTGATTTTAGATGAACCACTAAGCGGACTTGATGCAAATAGTGTTATCATCGTTAAGGAACTTATCAGCCAGCTGGCGGCCCAGGGAAAGACGATATTTTATTGTAGCCACATGATGGATGTGGTGGAAAAAGTATGTGACCGGATAATCCTGATTAACCAGGGGACAATTGTTGCGGATGGCAGTTTCGAAACGCTTCAGGAATCACTTGGAAAGGGGAGCCTGGAGAATATTTTTGCACAATTAACAGCAGGGGAATCATTGCAAGGGGTGGCAAGCAGCCTTGTATCCGCCTTCCAAAAACATCGTGATGATGAATAAGATCAGCCTGCTGCTATATAAGATGGTATTGTTGCCACTCCCATTATTTGAGAAAACGGGCGTGAATGTTTCTCAATTAAAACTTATTCTGCGGTACAAATTAATGATGGATGACAGGCATCCCAATACCTTTCAGCAAACAAGGGGCAGGCCCAAAAAAGAGGGCATCAGCAATGCCACTATTGGCACAATGATCATGGCTTTTGTTGGAGGCGTATTAAACCTTATCTCTTTTGCGATCGGGGTGGATGATATTACCCATTTCAGCATATTCTACCTGGCTTTTCTCTTTCTACTTGCCTCTATACTTATTACAGATTTCACCTCGGTGCTGATTGATGTTCGTGACAATATTATTTTATTACCAAGGCCCGTAAATGACCGGACAATTTTAATGGCCAAACTGATGCATATTGCTGTACATCTGAGCAGGGTCATTATTCCTCTAACCATTCCTGTACTGGTTTTCGTTCTCTGGAATAAAGGAATCTGGGCAGGGTTGAGTTTTCTGTTCCTCACTTCACTTGCTGCCTTATTTGCAATCTTTCTTATAAATGCTGCTTATCTACTGGTATTGAAGATCATGTCGCCGGAAAAATTCAAATCTTTCATTGCCTGGTTTCAGATCGGATTTGTAATATTCATTTATGGTGGTTATCAGTTCTTCTTAAAAGCGACTGACCGGCCAGATTTCCAACAATTCAGTATAGACGAATATCCCTTTGCAAAATTCTTTCCTCCCTATTGGTTTGCGGCTGCATGGAGCTGGATGAACGGGCAACTTGAAAGTATGGGTATAATTTGGCTGGTCACCAGTATTGCTGCCAGTTTAGGCAGTATTTGGGTGGTGGTGAAATTTCTTGCACCAGCATTCAATGCACGGTTGATAATGATCCAGGGAAGTGGTTCAGATAGCATTGATCTTTCTCTAACTAAAGATACAATTGACCTCAAAAAACGTGGTCAGGGTATTGGCGAAGTCCTTGCCAAACTTGTAACAGGAAATGCAACTGAGCGTGCCGGATTTTTATTCTCCTGGTGGTGGACCGGAAGAAACCGCGGATTCCGAATGCGTGTATATCCTACTGTTGGGTATGTAATTGTGTGGATCATCCTGATTCTTGTGCGGGGCGGCGGTTCCAATACTTACGAAGAGTCCTCGGACTTTTCTAATTCGGCATATGGCTTTCTTGTATTTATGTATATCACTTCATTTATAATAATTAACGCGATCCAGAACATCCATCTTGCAGATGAATTTAAATCATCATGGATATTCTATAGTAATCCGATTAAGCGCCCTGGCATTATCATAAGAGGAAGTTTTAAGAGTATGCTCTGTAAATTTTATCTTCCTCTTGCTATTATCCTTGTTGTTGGGGGTATTGCATGGAAAGGATGGGGTATCATTCCAAACCTGGTACTTGGATTGTCAAACCAGCTGGTAATTTGCAGTATCATTTTATTGTTGGGAAAGAAAGCGTTTCCCGCTTCGCGTCCAAATGAAATGAATGATCGTTCAGGCAATTTTCTGCGCGGCCTGGTGATGCTGGTACTTGTTGGTGTAGCGGCAGTTTCACATTACTTCGTCTACAAATTTACGGCTGTAGTATTATTACTTTCAGTACTAAGTATACTTGCCGGCTGGTTACTTATGAAGAGGATAGGGAACATCAGTTGGGCAGAGGTAAATAAATCTGCGGACGAATAATGATCAGCCTAGCCTATTTTTTTACAAAATTTTCCCTCACTGTATCGATAATAAATGCAAGCGCGGGCATCGCCACCTCATGTGCGGCACACCAGTATGCTGCCAGGTGACCGGCACTCGGATGTACGAAAAGGAATGATTTTATATTTCTCGACTGAAGTCTTTGGTGATAGGCCTCGCCTTCGCTACGAAGCTCATCATGTTCTCCAACAATAATAATGGCGGGAGGTAATCCTGAAATATTATCGCCCACCAAAGGAGATATCCGAAAATCATTTTTATTATCTCCCTCTTTCAGATACCAGTCGATAATATCACCGTAAAGTTTATAGGAGGTTGAACTATTGCGGAGGTCTGTTGCGGGATTGATAAGTATCTGGGCGGCAATAGGAATTTTTCTTGACTCTGATTGGTTCGCCTGGCATAAAGAGGCCACAAGTTGTCCGCCGGCACTATCACCCGCTACGAAAATTGTGCCATTACCATTTAACTCTTTAGCATGCGCAGCTACCCATTTGAAGATGGTATAAGTGTCTGTGAATGCAGTGGGGAATTTATACTCGGGGGGGCGCCTGTAATCTACTGCAACAACCACTGCCTGCAAGTGTTTGCTAATTGCCCGGCAAATATTATCATGAGTATTAAGATCACCTGCCACCCACACTCCACCGTGAACATAATAAACTATTGGAAAATTTCCAGTGGATGCAGGCGAATAGATGCGTATGTTGATTGAATCTTTGCCTTCAGTAATAGTACGGTTTGTGATAGAGGCTATTTCCTCGGGACTTACCTGAAGAGATGCGACTGCTGCAGCTATCTGTTCCCTGATTTCATCTTCCGGTTTTTGATTAGGCTGTCCAAAACTGGCAAAAGAGAAAAGCATTGCCATTATGATCAATTGGTATTTCATGGTACGCGGTTTACATAAAGATAGGGCAAACAAAAAGACCGTCGATATTGACGGTCTTTTGCAGAAAATGATTGACGGAGCAAAATATTATCCGAGCGCGACGCGCTTAAATTCAGTTACAGTAACTCCACCTGCACTCTTAAGGTAATCGGCAACGCTGATACCGTTGTCTTTTACGAAAGCCTGGGCAAGTAAAGTGTTTTCCTTAAAGAAGGCACCAAGCTTACCGGCAGCGATCTTTTCGATCATTTCAGATGGTTTACCAGCCATTTTAGGATCTGCAGCAACCTGGTCTGTAATGATAGCCTTTTCACGGGCAACAGTTTCAGCCGGAACAGAATCCGCATCAACAGCTACAGGGTTCATAGCAGCGATCTGCATGGCCACATCCTTACCTGCATCTGCAGCCTCTTTACTTAGACCAACCAATACACCCATACGGTTTGCACCATGAATATAAGAGGCAACATAAGGAGCATCAACACGCTCGAACTTGGATATACCGATCTTCTCACCAATTGAAGCAAGTTTATCGTTCACAAGGTCAGCGATCTTTTGTCCATTGATGGCAATATTGTTAAGTTCTTCGGCGCTTTTTACATCATTAGAGATAGCGGCATCCATGATGCTTTGAGCGAACGCAACAAAGTCTGCATTCTTACTTACGAAATCTGTTTCGCAGCTAACGCATAATGCGATACCGGATTTATTGTCGGCAGTTGTTTTTGCCAGTACAACACCTTCTTTTGCTTCACGATCGCTACGGAGTGCGGCCACTTTAGCACCTTTCTTACGAAGCCAGTCGATGGCAGCTTCAAAATCACCATTGTTCTCAGTAAGGGCCTTGCGACAATCCATCATACCAGCACCAGTTGCCTGGCGTAGTTTATTGATATCTGCGGCTGTTATTGTTACAGTAGACATAATATAAAGTTGAGAGTTTTGAAATCTAGCCTATCCTAAATTATCGGGCACCAGTGCGCTTAGGGCTGTTTGGTACACGACGCTTGGGAGCGTTGCCACCTGCAGCACCACGGGCACGACCACCACGTCCAGCTTCAGACTGAGCTTCGGCTTCCAGACGAGCTGCGCGCTTTTCAGTATCATCGCTGCTATCTTCCACATCAGAGTCTTTAGCTTCCTGTCTTTCTGCAAGACCCTCAGCAATAGCTGCAGTTATATACTCGATAATGATAGCAATTGACTTGGTAGCATCATCGTTAGCAGGGATAGGGAAATCAACTTTATTAGGATCACAGTTTGTATCCACCATTCCGAAAGTTGTTACTCCGAGACGCTTTGCTTCAGACAGCGCGATATGCTCGTGACCGATATCAATGATGAAGAGTGCAGCTGGAACACGGCCTAATTGTGCGATACCACCAAGCACTTTCTCCATCTTCTCTTTATCACGTGTTAGCGTGAGACGTTCTTTTTTAGTGATATTATCAAGAGTACCATCACCCAGCATTTTCTCAATGCTTTGCATTTTCTTTACGCTCTTACGAACAGTATTGAAGTTGGTGAGCATACCACCCAACCAACGTTCTGTAACATATGGCATGTTAACGCGCTGGGCACACTGGGTAGCAATTTCTTTCGCTTGCTTCTTGGTTCCAACGAACATGATCTTTTTTCCGCTTCTTGCGATCTGCTTCAGGGCTGCTGATGCTTCCTGCAGACTTTCAGTGGTCTTATTGAGATCAATGATATGGATACCTTTCTTCTCAGCGAAGATATAAGGCAGCATTTTAGGGTTCCACTTCTTCTTAAGGTGACCGAAATGTACGCCCGCCTCAAGGAGTTGCTGCTGTAAGGATGTATTTGTTTCCATTATAGTCTTATTAATTATTTGATGTTTGAAGTTTGAAGTTTGAAGCGGAGTGAGAGAATTAAACTCCAACACCAAACCTCAAACCTCAAACAAATATTATCTCTTACTGAACTGGAAGCTCTTTCTTGCTTTCTTTTTACCTGGCTTCTTACGTTCAACACCACGAGGATCGCGGGTCAGGAAACCACCTGCTTTAAGAACAGGACGGAAATCAGCGTTCACTTCGAGAAGTGCGCGTGCAATTCCGAGTTTTGCTGCTTCAGCCTGACCTTTTACACCACCACCGGTAGCATTGATAACGATATCGAATTTGTCGAGTGATTCAATAGCTTTCAGTGGAGCTTCTACCTGGTTTTGCAGGTAAACAAGCGGGAAGTAAACTTTATAATCTTTATCGTTTACCGTGATCTTGCCATCGCCCTTGCTCAGGAACACGCGGGTCACAGCCTCCTTACGACGACCTAAACCATTTTTTTGCTTTTCCATGTATTTGGAATTTGGGATAAATTAAATTAGAATTTCAGTTCTTTAGGTTGCTGTGCAGTGTGTGGATGATTACCATCTACATAAACAAACAACTTTTTGTACATCTTACGACCCAGACGATTCTTAGGAAGCATTCCTTTTACGGCACGCTCAATAATTACTTCGGGACGACGCTTTAGCAGGTCTTTTGCAACTTCTTCCTTCAATCCACCGGGATACCCAGTGAAATGATCATACATTTTCTGCTCAAGCTTGTTACCAGTGAACTGGATCTTGTCTGCGTTAATCACGATAACATAATCTCCACAATCAACATGTGGAGTAAAATACGCTTTGTTCTTACCACGCAAAACGGCCGCGATTCTGGCGCACATACGACCTACGGTTTGATTGGTACCATCAACAACGTACCAATTACGTTGCACGGTAGCCTCGTTCGCATGCTTGGTGGTGAAATGCAATTTGCTCATTTAACTTAATTTAGACTGCCACGGCCAACCCCGCAACAGTTATGATGAAATAATTCGGAGCGCAAAGGTAGGTCAGAGGATAGATCATTTCCAACTATTTTGATGAGTATTTTTTGATAAGCATTCATAAATGATTGATATTCAATAATAATTTTTACTATAAAATAAAAAGGATGGCGAATTTAAACCTTGGAAGGACAGAATTTGGTGATCAGGCTAATGCAGGTAATATACTTTCAGAAAAGGAGGCTATGAGTGTTTTGGCTGACTGGGTACCCAATGAAAGGCTGCAATTACATATGAAACAGGTAGCGGGTGTAATGAAGTCATGGGCTTTGGAGGAGGAACATCTCAGTGAGGAAGATGCGCATAAATGGTGGTTGGCCGGACTTCTACATGATGCAGATTGGGAGAAATATCCAGAAAAGCATTGCAGTGTAATTATTGAAGAGCTTGAAAACCGTAAAATCGATGCAACTGTCATTCGTACGATTGCCTGCCATGGCCCATTTCATTTTGGTGTAGAGCCATCAACCAATATGGAAAAGATGATTTATGTATTTGATGAATTGTCTGGCTTTATACATGCCGCTGCATTAATCCGACCCACCAGATATGAGGGAATGGATGTAAAATCGGTAACAAAAAAATTGAAAACGCCATCTTTTGCCTCACAGGTTAGCCGGGAAGAGATCAATGACGCCCTCAGTCGTATTGACCGCCCTATGGAAGAGATCATATCATTTATACTTCGGCATCAACCCAAGATCACATAAAGTGTCTGATACCAAAAAGCGCCGGGAACCACCCCGGCGCTGCATTTTTACTTTCAACTGATCAGAGATTCTTCTTGATCGTGTAGCTGTAATTACCAGCTACACCAATATTCAGCCGGATGGTATAACTACCTGCCGAGGTGATTGCGATATTATCGCCACCATAGTCAGGTTTGCCATCCAGATTAGATTTATTATCGCCGAAATTGATATCCCAACCATTATTGGCGCGGAACTTCAATTCACCCTCAACAAGGTTGGAAACCAGCACCCATGATCCGGTGGCTTCATCAAATTCCATTGGAGTGGATGCATCCCAACCATTGGTTGTTGCGCTTCCGATAACACCCCAGGTTGTGATCCTAGTTGCTGACCAGGTCATTGTTGTAGTATTAGCTTTAAGGCGATAAACACCTGCACCCTCTGTGAGTTTAAGGTTATTACCACCATTGCTTAGTTTACCACTACCTGCATCACCGAAATCCCCGGCTCCCCAATTGTCACCTTTAACAATTTTGAATTCGGGAGTAGCATTATCAAAATTGATATACCCTTCGTAATCACCATCATTAGAAAGCGATACGATCTGCGGCGCTTTATCAGGTGACCAATCTTGGTAATTACCTGCAACGTTCAGGGCCTGCGGATAGCTATACAAAATGATATCCTGGTAAGGAGTTATTGTTAGCGTTATTGTGTTGGAATAAGCTGGAGCAATAGAGTCTGTTACAAAGGATTTTATACGTACATCTACTTCTGATGCCTGACCAAAAGGAATAATCTTCAACATTTCGCGGTTCAGTTCACCAACCGTAAAAGTTTTTGAAGAGGCCGCCCTCACGTTAACTTCCGCCATGTCGCCAGTAAAATCGCTGCCATTGGGTGCCATCTGCAGGGTGAATGTTTGTGCAGCAGAATAACCATAATCAGCAGCGCTCCAGTTCATTGTAAGCGCATCATTAGCAGCGTTATCCTGTTCAAGGATCAATGCATTGCTTGAAGTTGTTAATACGGGTGAATTGCCCATCTTATAAACGGCTTTCACCTCATCTTTCTCGCAGGATGCAAGTACAACAAGCGCCGTCACAAGCATCAGCATTCTATTGATAATTATTTTCATATGCAGCAATTTTATTAGTAACCGGTATTTTGTTCAAGATTGGGGTTTGCAGAAAGATCTGAAACCGGAATGGGATAAATCCTGAGGTGGTCTGGCATAGCACGTCCCTCTTTTACCCCACCTTTCCATGGCCATAGATATGAGCCATCCGTAAATTTATTAAAACGGATGAGGTCAGTTCTGCGGAGTCCTTCCCAGTGCAACTCACGGCCCCTTTCGTCAAGGATAAAATCCCTTGTTATTGTAGCAACCTTACCATCATCGCTTCCATTGTAAGCACGTACACGTAAATCATTAATATAAATTAAAGCCTGAGCCTGCTCTGCCGGAGTACCGCCCCTTAATGCAGCTTCGGCATAATTGAGATACATTTCAGCAGCACGGAACAGCGGGAAATCAGTATCAACAAAATCACCAGTAGCATCTGAACCAGCTGAGCCATCACGCTTTACATTTTTAAATTTCGTAACAGCGTATCCATCTGTGAATTTGCTGATATCATTAATCTCAAGGTTGTTTGCAAAGAACTGGGCCCTGCGATCTGTTTCCCCTGAATTATCTTCAAAAAGTTCCACAAGATTTTTGGTAGTTCTGATACCAAACCATCCGCCATTAACACCAAAGGCAGCGGCACTCATATTATCACCAATCGATGCATGTACTATAAATGTTGTACCTCCGTAGTTCTTGGTTTGGTTTCCATCATATCGAACAGAAAGAATATTCTCTTTTACATTCAAATGGTTGTCGGCAAGGAAAAGCTGACGGTAGTTATCTTCCAAGCCGTATCCCGCATCAATAACTTTTTTCGAAAATTCAATCACTTTGGGATAGTAAGCGGTGGTGGTTTCTTCTCTGTAAATTTCTGCGTTCAGATAAATACGTGAGAGAAGTGCCCATGCTGCTGCCTGGTCAACCCTTCCTGTTTCATTTGTTTTTGGCGCTTTCAGTTCAGATTGCAGAGCGATTAACTCTGATTCAATCCAGTCGAATAATGCCACGCGTGATTCCCACTGTACAGGTGCTCCGGCACCAAATTGGTCGGTATCGAGAATCTTTGGAGGTCTTGCGAAAAGATCCATTCCAACCCAATACTGGAATGCACGAAGAAAGCGTGCTTCGGCGCGCAATTTGCTGATCTCTTCTGCGTCAGCACCAGAGATTCCACGGGCTGCAACCTTTTCAGGAGTTGATTCACGCATGAATTCATTTGCCACAGTGATCTGATAAACCATACGGTTATACAATCCTGTTAGCATGGGGTTATTCGCAGTCCAGTTCATGTTATGGAAGTCGCGGATACCTTCATCATTCCAACCTACAACTGCTTCATCGGTGCTCAGCTCCTGGGCTTTCCAGAAGAGTCGGGTAAAATCAGCAGTGCCTTCATCCAATCCCAGAATGTCAGGGTTACCTGCAGGGCCATCATTTCCAGTGAGGGCAAATGCACCGTAAACTTTTGCTGCGGCTTGCTTATAACCAGAAAAAGTGCTGTATACTACCTCAGATGTTACATCATTGGTGGGGGTGCGGTCAAGATCCTTGGTACAGGAAACAAGTGTTCCTGCAACCAGGAGCATGCTCCCGAATATTTTCAACATATTATTTTTCATATCCGAATAGTTTGATTGAATTCAACAATTAAAAATCAAGGTTTGCACCCACGGTAAATACCCGGGGACGGGGATAAAAATTATTATCGATACCACCGTTAATCTCAGGATCAATACCCTGGTATTTAGTAACAACAAATACGTTCTGAACGTTCGCATTGAGTCTTAATCCAACCTTGCTGTTGAATACTTTTCCGAAATTATAGCCGAGGTTGATGTTATCCATTCTAAGGAATGAAGCATTCTCGAGGTAATAATCAGAGAGGTACTGGTTATTATAGAAATTGGTTTCAAGCACATTTGAGGATCCATTGGATAGAAAGCCACCAGGATTCAGGATATTCCTGTAAGCACCCGTGCCGGAAAACACGTTATTATACATGTAGTTGTCGATATTGGCACGCATAACAAATCCTGCGCTCCATTTCTTCCAGTTAAGATTTGAGCTCAAGCCCAGTAACCATGTCGGATCAATTCCCTGTGAGCGAACAAGGTCATTCTGGTTGATAGATCCATCTCCGTTCTGGTCAACATAAGCTCCTTCAACCGGGCGGCCATTGGCATCATACACCTGCTGGTAGAGATAGAACGCAGCTCTATTATATCCAACTGAGTTGATCTGCACGGTATTACCTGTACCACCAGCAATTCCTCCTATCCTGTTACCTTCTGCATCGTCATTCTTGAAAAGGCTGAGGTTGGTGATTTCATTCTGCTGGTAAGTTGCATTGAATCCAATATCCCAGCTAAAATCGTTTGAGCTTACAGGCGTGGTGTTCAAAGTAAATTCAACACCTTCCACATCAAGGCTTCCCACGTTTGTTGTAAGCTTGTTGCTGAAGTTGCTACCGGCAGGTATGAAAATCTCGGAGAGAAGATCCGTTGATTCCTTTTTAAAATACTCAACACTACCGCTGATGCGGTTAGAAAGGAAGCCAAAGTCGACACCAACGTTAAAAGTAGAAGTCTCTTCCCATTTGATATTAGGATCGTAAGCATTTGGACGATACATATTATAGTATGTATCACCTAGCTGGTAACGGGCATCATCGGTACTAAGTGTATAGATTGGAAGATAAGGATATCTTGATCCTATATCCTGTTGTCCGGTAACACCATAACCAACCCTGAACTTCAGGTCAGAAACCACATCTGAATTTTTCAGGAATTCTTCATCACTTGCCCTCCAGGCAAATGCAACTGAGGGGAACATACCCCAGCGATTATCGGGAGAGAAACGGGAAGATCCATCGCGACGCAAAGTTGCAGTAACCAGGTATTTACCTTTAAATGCATAGTTAGCTCTACCGAAGAAAGATATGAGGGTGTATTGTGGAATATCAAAAGGGAACAACGGTTCACTGTTGGGTATGATTTCCCTTGCTGCATTTCGGTCGGGATAAGCAAAATTCTTTGTCTTGAAATCCTGGTATGAATAACCTGCCATAAGGTCGATACGACTATCAATCGACTTAATGTTCTTAACGTAGTTAAGATAAAAGTCCATCAACTTGTTTGTATTGCTCTGCAGGTAGTTATTATTAACACCTTCACGGAAGAATGATTGGGCAGCATAAGCGGGAACAAATACCGTTCCTTCACCTTGTGATACATCATAACCCAGATTAAGGTTAGCACGCAAGTCGGGAAGGAAATGGAATTTATAATCAAACTGGATATTACCCAGGCTCCTTTCCACGATACTCTTATCAATACGAGTATTCAGTAATCCAACAGGATTTCGAGTTGCAAGGTTGATGAGATTGTCATCGTTATCGAGCCACTCATAATATCCACCAAACTCAGCTTTACCAGATCTAACAGGTTGTGTTGGGTCAAAGTTTATGGCTCCGCCAATTGCGCCTTCATTAGCGAAATCATTTCTGCTGACTGCGCCACGTACATTCAGATCAACTTTAAGGTGATCATTAAAGAAGCGTGGGCTAAGATTGATAGAAGCAGAATTACGTTTTAGAGTACCGCCTGTAAGTACGCCTTGTTGGTTCAAATAACCCAAAGATGCACGATAGGGCATTCCCATTATAGACCCACTGGCACTGAAGTTATTATCAGTAGTAAGTGCCTGGCGGTAGATCTCGTCCTGCCAGTCTGTATTTGCATTACCGAGATTGGCAACCTGGTCATCATTTCCACGTTCCTGCACAATAGCGCGGATCTGCGTGGGACTTAGCAAATCAATCTTATCGGCAATCTTTGCAACTGATAATTGTGTGCTGAAATTAAAAGTTGGTGCACCACGCTTTCCCTTTTTGGTAGTGATGATGATTACTCCATTGGATGCGCGTGAACCAAAGATTGCAGTTGCAGACGCATCTTTTAATACGTTGAAACTCTCAATATCATTTGGATTGATCAGGGCAAGACCATTAGCGGCACCAGAAATTCCTGAGTTATCTAATGGAACTCCGTCCACTACGATCAATGGATCATTGGTAGCATTAAGGGATGCACCGCTTCGTATGCGGATTGTACTTCCAGCACCTGGAGCACCACCATTTCCGGTGATCTGAACACCAGCAACCTTACCAGCAATCATTTGCTCCGGGGTTGTGATATTTCCTTTCTGGAAATCTTTTGCTGTAACGAGGGTCACGGCACCAGTAAGATCTTTCTTACGCTGGGTACCATAACCCACAACTACCACTTCGCCGAGTGCGGAGTTATCGTTTGCAAGGGACACTGTTATCTCTCCAAGTTCACCAACCGGAACTTCCTGTCGAGCAAAACCAATGGAAGAGATTACTAATACAGCACTGTTATCTGAAATACTGATGGCGAATGTGCCATCTGCACTGGTGGATACACCTCTTTGTGTACCCTTAATGGTAACTGTTGCACCGGGGATGCCGTTACCATCCTTGTCAGCCACCTTTCCGGTGATAGTTCTGACCTGTGCGAAAACGCCTAGCTGCAATGTCATAATGAACAAAGGCAAGGCAATCTTAAGCAGACGTTTCAAGGACATAATCAATAATTGTTGCGTTTATAATAAGAAATCGTTAGTGTTTTTGACTATGTGTACTTTTTACATATTAAAAATGTGTAAAAAGTACACAAACTTAGAGCATTTTTTAAACTAATCTTAACTATTTAAGAAAAATATTTTGATATGAATTTGGATGGAAGAGTATAAAGTTATTAGGATATCTTTTTGGTTTTTCGTCCAAACTTAGCCTGGTTGAATTTGTACAATTTGCCTGGGCGGTGAGGGACATCTTCCTCAAGTTCTTCCAGATCTACCAACCAGTCCATCATGAAAAACTTCTTTCTAAAGTTGCGACGGTCAAGCTTGATATTGAGAATTGCTTCATACAGGCTTTGAAGTTCACGCAGAGAAAACTTTTTCGGTAAGAGGTTGAAAACCACAGGATGATCAATTACTTTTTCGCGTAGTCTCTCGAGGCAGCCCTTCAATATCTCCATATGGTCAAATGCCATTTCAGCGATCTCATTTACAGGGTGCCAATGCAGTTCATTATCTGATAATTTCAACTGGTGATCTTTGATGTTCACTAATGAAAAATAGGCGGTAGTTATCACCCTTCCGGCGGGGTGTCTTCCAACCTGGCCAAAGGTTTGGACCTGTTCAAGATAAACATCATCCAGGCCTGTTCTTTCTTTAAGAATGCGATAGGATGCTGAATCCAGGTCCTCATCAGGTCGGACCAGATCACCAAGTAAAGACCACAACCCTTTATACTCCTTGATATTACACTTAATAACAAGTACTTTAAGTTCACCATCCTCGAAACCGAAAATGACGCAATCGACAGATAAGGCTATACGGAAATAATCCTTATCACTTAGTTCCCCGAAATGACTGAACCGCGAAATTTGTTTCATATATGGCAATTTACTGCACCAGCAGTTTCAACAATTTTCTTTTATCGTTAATCTGCAATTCGACCAGATAAACTCCTTTCCTTAACCCTGCAATAATTCCCGCATCAAAACGATATTGGTAGCTGCCTTTCGATTTATTTCCAACATTGCTATTAGATAACAGCTTTCCGCTTATATCAAACAGTGAAATCTGAACGGAGCCCGATTCGGGTATCTCATAGTGCAAAACCGACGCTGTTGTTAATGGATTTGGCCGAACCTGCATAGTAAGGAGGGCTGACCGATCAATATCGAATACCGGAGTTGGCGTGGTTCCGGCAAGGCTTCTGTTGAGATAGACTCTGTAAGCGCCTGCAGCTAGCGGGATATTTTGTGCGGAACCGGTTGCAGCGATTGGCTCACCTGTTATCAGGTCATACCATATGCCGGATTGTGGGAAGCTTACCTGAATATTTCCCTGCGTAGTGCCAAAATTTCCAATTACCATCATTTTAGAACTGTCTGTTGTAACCTGCATCCATTTTAATGCAGGCGCAAGGTCGTAAGCAGTTGATCCAGCGGCAAAAAGATCACTGAAATATGGATTCTTCCTTAGCTCAAGCATACTTCGGTAAACATTCCTTAGTTTAACCCGATCGGGTTCGCTATAATAATTCCAGCGTATAGGCTTCTGGTCGGTACGGCAACTATTGCTAATAGTTCCATTGCTGCAGTAATTGATACTCAGATCATAACCTAACTCCCCAAATTGCCAGATGAGTTTGGGCCCGGGCATTGCAAGTAAAAATGTGGCTGCCAACTCGTTTCTTTTCAAGGCTGTGACCGGGTCCTTTGTATTGTAGCCGCCACTGCTGAGTCCCTCATTTTTTACCTTCACCATTGAGCGCTCTTCATCATGACTTTCCATATAACTGATAAGATGCGGGTGCTGCCATCCACGGTCGCTATGTAATGCACCCCTGAAATTTGAATTGCTAATCTGTCCCTTTGCAGCTTCAGTAAAATTGTAATTCATATTTCCCCATAACATCATACCATAGGAAGCCAGTTCTTTCTCTTCATCATTTACACCAAGATGTTCCAATATTACATATGAGTTTGGAGATTTCTTTTGCAACGTATCATAATATCCTTTCCAGATTGCCACCCGGCTTGCATCATAGGCACTCCAGCCATTCACATCGCAATTGCCTCCATTGGCATCACAGGTATTCTTTTGGGTGAAACCTTTAGAGAGATCGAAACGGAAACCATCCAGCTTATATTCCTGTAACCAATATGCACAAACGTTGCTAAAAAATCTTTTACTGTCAGCACTTTCATGGTTCATATCATAGCCAACATTAAAAGCATGCCTGGCAACAGGATTAAACCATGGATTATTTGCTGCGGGGCGACCAGTGGTACCATCGAAATATAACTGAACCATTGGCGATTGCCCGAATGAATGATTTAATACCATATCCATTATTACGGCTATACCGTTTTTATGGCATTCGTCTATAAAAGCTTTTAAGGTATTTTTTGGACCATAAAATTTATCGGGTGCAAAATAATAAGAAGGATTGTAGCCCCAGCTCAGGTTTCCTTCAAACTCATTGAATGGCATTAGGTGCAACGCATTAATACCAAGATTCTTAAAATAACCGAGTGAATCTTTAAGAGTCTTCCAGTCGTGCCTGGTCACGAAATCGCGCAACAAGACTTCATAGATAACAAGCTTGCGTTGGTCTGGGCGCTGGTATCCGGTAGCCTGCCAGGTATAAGAATCCTGTTTTGTTTGCAGAACACTTACTATTCCTGATGTTTTACCAGTTGGGTAGGCCTTCAGATTTGGATAAGTTGTAGGTTCTATGAATGGATCATTCCATGGATCCAGTACCTTTTCACAATAAGGATCACCAATCCGAAGAGTGCCATCAACAAGGTATTGGTAGCCGTATTCAATTCCCGGTGTAAGTCCGGATATACGCAACCAAAAAAACTTGCCATCAGCTGTTTTATTCATCTGGTATGCACTGGTTTCTGTCCAGTTATTAAAGTCCCCTATCAGGTTAACTCTTGATTTTCCTGGAGCATACAGCACCAGGGTTGCAGCCTGGTCACCAGCTTCGTAATTAATCCCTTCTTTCAGACCCGCAGGTAAAGGTGAAACATTTACAGGAGGGGCTACATAAATCCGGAAAGTATCGCCAACGGTGGTGATACCATCATTTGCAGTAGCAATAAATATATTTTCACCGGTGGTTGTTATGGTAGCCATACCCGAAATAGTGCTAGCATTTGAGGCTGTCTGAATATTGTTGCCATTTAGTTTCAAAAGAAGGGAAGCATTTTTGCTACTTACTGCTTTAAGGTTAATGACAGATCCTACCGAGGCGCTAAGCGGCAGCAGATATGGTATATACCTTGGCTCTGATTCGGGTTCTGTGAATCGTATTGTATGGGTATTGCCCGGATAAACATCCCAGTACATATTACCCTGATCTACACTTAAGTCTGAGGTTTTTCCTTCCCGTACACTCCCTCCTGGATTATAGTCTCTGAAAACAAATGCCATTTTACGAATCTCTTCCCCTGCCGGAACACCATAAAATGAGCGGATATTGCTGATCTTGTATTCATATTTATTATTACCCAGTGCCGTCATCTTGTATGCAGGCGTATTGGTATTCCAGGTCATATTCACATATTTCCAATCGCCCGGGCCAGTACTTTTATCAGTGATCACCCCGGTGTGAATATATATATCACCCACATAATTGTTGAGTCCTTTATTGCCTTTTGAGGCATCAAAAACAATAGTTACTGCATCTCCGTCTTTAGGGAAGGTTGGGCTAACTGAAACCAATTGAGCATTGAGGGATCCACATAGCAGTAGCAGGAATAGGGGCAATAGAAATTTTCTCATGGCAAGCATCGTAATAATGTGTTAAAAATACACATTTGAATATTCTGACCAAATTTTGTGGAAGTTTTTAATCTTTGCCCTTAATAGGTACTTAGATTATGTATAAGGAGCAAGAGGTAAAAAAATTATTAGCGCTAACAAATGAATTGAAGCATTTACTACCGGAAATTCCTGTTATAGAGATCGAGGATTTGAGAGAAATACTCCGTTTTCACGAATACCGTTACTATGTGTTGGATTCCCCCATTTTAGCGGATTTCGAATACGACCAGTTTTATAAAGCATTAGAAAAACTTGAAGCCAGCAACCCCGATCTAATAACCGCCGACTCTCCAACCCAGCGGGTAGCGAGTGGTTTAACTGCAACATTCCCGACCGTTTCGCACCTGGTCCCAATGCTTTCACTTGAAAATTCCTATAATGCGGATGACCTGCTCGATTGGGATCGCCGCGTACGGGAGGGGTCTAAGCATAACTCTGTTGAATACAGTGTGGAGCCAAAATTTGATGGGGCCAGCATATCTCTTATATATGAAGACGATCTGCTTGTAAGGGCGGCAACCCGGGGGGATGGCGTTCAGGGTGACGATATCACTATAAATATCCGGCAGATCCGTTCTGTGCCGCTTTCCGCAAAATTCTCAGCCTATGGCATACAGCAAATTGAGATCAGGGGAGAAGTACTCCTAACAAAGAAAAACTTCAAAAAATTTAATGATAAACTTGCAGAGCAAAATCTCCCACCATTAGCAAATCCCCGGAATGCAGCTTCTGGTTCGTTGAGAATTAAGGATCCTGCAGAAGTGCGTCGCCGCAATCTGGAAGCATTTCTTTACCATATCAGTTACCATATTGATAATGGCGAGCCGAATTCTGCTTTGCTTACACATTCAGGTAGTCTCAAGATGTTATGGGATCTCGGTTTTAGGAGTCCGGAAAATGAAAAACGTGTATTCAATGGTATCCAGGATGTGATAGAATATTGTCGTGAATTTGAGGCCGGGAGAGATGATCTTCCTTATGAAATAGATGGGATGGTGGTTAAAGTGAATGAAGTAGCGCTCCAGGAAAAACTGGGCATGACCACCCACCACCCCCGCTGGGCCATTGCATTTAAATTTAAGGCACGACAAGCTACAAGCCATCTCAGAGCAGTTGAGTTCCAGGTTGGCCGTACAGGAGCCATAACTCCGGTGGCAAAAATTGACCCAGTTCACATTGGAGGTGTCATGGTAGGATCCATCTCACTGTTCAATGAAGATGTGATAAAGGATAAAGATCTTCGGCTTGGTGACATGGTGCTCGTAGAACGCGCCGGGGACGTTATCCCTTATATCGTAAAATCACTCCCTGAGCTTAGAAACGGAGATGAGCAACCGATAAAATTTCCTCAGAGATGCCCCCAATGCCAGGCCCAACTTTTCAAGGAAGAGGGGGAGGCCGTTTGGCGTTGTATAAATATTGACTGTCCAGCCCAGGTTGTTGAGCGAATTATTCATTTTGTTTCAAAGGATGCGATGGATATCAGGAGTTTTGGTGAAGCCAATGTCCGCAAGTTTTATGAAATGGGCTTCCTGACTGATATCCCATCCATTTATTCATTACCACTGGATAGGCTTAGGGGCATGGAGGGATTTGGCGAAAAATCGATCACAAACCTGGCTTCTGCCATTGAGAAATCGAAGCAGCAGCCCCTGTACCGTTTGATTTTTGCCTTGGGCATCAGGTATGTGGGAGAAACGACAGCTAAAACATTAGCCCAATCCATTGATCACCTAATGGATCTTAGCAAGTTGAGCACGGAGGAATTGCAGAACGTGGAAGATGTGGGCGTTAAGGTTGCTGCCAGCATTTGCCAATTTTTTCGCAACCCCGCCAATCTTCAAATGTTGGGAGAATTGGAAAAACTGGGGCTAAACCTGCAATCAGGCAAAAAACAAAGTTTTACCGGAGGTGCATTGGCTGGGCAGACATTTCTGTTCACGGGTACCCTTAACCGATTGAAGCGCAGCGATGCCGAAGTAATGGTTGAAGAGCAGGGGGGAAAGCTTCTGAGTGGGGTTAGTAGCAAGTTAAACTACCTGGTTGTTGGTGAAGATGCTGGCTCAAAACTTGAGAAAGCCAAAAAGATTTCCCAGATCCATATAATATCAGAGGAAGAATTTTTAAAATTGATCGGGAAGGATTAAACGCATAATAGTTTTGTGGCATATCTTTTCGTAACTTTAGAAAAAAGGGTACGATGATCAAATCATTATCAGGCGAAGTATGGAAGCCACTTCAGTTTCCGGGATGGAAACATCTTCGCAAACAGTATGCATTGTCATCAAGTGGCCGTGTTGCCAGTTTCACGGAATCTGTCAATGAGGATGGCAAGTTGCTTAACGGTTCTCTCACCACCGGATACAAGACGCTTAATTTACACCGACCGGGAAATAACGGTACATTGTATATTCACCGGGAGATTGCGCGCTTGTTCCTCAAAAAACCTTCTAACAAGCATCGCTATGTGATTCACATCAATCACAACAAGACAGATAACTCCGTGAAGAATCTCAAGTGGGCTACCCTTGAAGAAATGATTGAGCACCAGCAGAGCAGTCCTGCAAAAGTTGCCTACAAAAAAATCCAGGCTAACCGGTCAACTGGGTTAAAACTAAATGCAACACAGGTACGGTCTATTAAGAAGACCTTAAGTAGTAAAAAACGAACACTAACTATTCGACAACTTGCTGAAAAATATGGGGTGAGTGAAATGACCATGTATCGTATCAAAAGCGGTGAAAACTGGGCAAAAGTGAAATAGTTCAGGAAAACATACAAAATATATTGAGGAATTAAAAACACTGGCAAGCTTGCCGGTGTTTTTCTTTTTTCACCTATTACTTTTGCATATGGCTTATCAATCAATGGAAGAATGCCTGCTAGATCTGGAAAAAAACGGACAGCTGGTACGAATAAAAGAAGAAGTAGACCCCTATCTGGAAATGGCGGCCATACATTTAAGGGTATACGAGCAACAGGGGCCAGCATTGCTTTTTGAAAATGTAAAAGGAAGCCGTTTTCGGGCAGCGTCAAATATATTTGGCACGCTTAACAGGAGCAGGTTCATTTTTAGGGAAACCCTTCGCTCGGTACAGCAGATCATTGCGTTGAAAAATGACCCGGTGAAAGCGCTAAAGAATCCATTTGGAAATGCTGGCGCCGCATTTGCTGCCATTAAAGCTTTGCCGATGAAAAATCCTGGCAACAAGCCAGTTTTACAGCAGGAGATCCGGGTTTCGGATATTCCGCAAATACAGCACTGGCCAATGGATGGCGGCGCTTTTGTTACCCTGCCCCAGGTTTATACCGAAGATATTGACAAGCCAGGTATAATGCATGCTAATCTTGGAATGTACAGGATCCAGCTCTCTGGTAATGAATATATACCTGATAAAGAAGTTGGGCTGCATTACCAACTGCATCGTGGTATTGGCATTCATCAAACAAAGGCTAACAGCAAGGGGCAGCCGCTGAAGGTTAGCATCTTTGCCGGCGGACCTCCCTCCCACACTGTTTCTGCAGTTATGCCATTACCAGAAGGCATTAGCGAAATGACATTCGCCGGAGTGCTTGGTGGACGTAGGTTCCGATACAGCTATGAAGATGGATTTTGTATTAGCACTGATGCCGATTTTGTTATCACCGGTGAAGTTTATCCAGGTGAAAACAAGCCGGAAGGACCCTTTGGCGATCATCTTGGGTATTATAGTCTGACACATCAATTTCCTGTCATGCGTGTACATAAAGTATACGCACGAAAAAATGCCATCTGGCCATTTACTGTTGTAGGCCGGCCGCCCCAGGAAGACACGAGCTTCGGGCAGCTCATTCATGAGATGACTGGTGCCGCAATACCCCAGGAGGTGCCGGGATTAAAAGAAGTGCATGCTGTAGATGCTGCGGGTGTTCATCCCCTGTTACTGGCAATTGGGAGCGAGAGATACACCCCTTATACACCTACAAAGCAACCTGCAGAATTGTTGACTATAGCTAATCACGTTCTGGGAACAGGTCAGCTAAGTCTTGCTAAATTCCTATTTATAACAGCTGATGATAGCAACAGGTTAACCACCCATAACGTTGAAGACTACTTGCAGTTTGTACTTAAGAGGATCATGCCAAACCGTGATATTCATTTCTATACTAATACTACAATTGATACGCTTGATTATTCGGGTACAGGGCTCAATACCGGCAGTAAAGTTGTTTTTGCAGCTTATGGTGAAGAAATAAGGAGCTTATGTTCTGAGGTTCCGCAAGTTATTAAGGACCTTACAGGAATTACGGATGTAAAATGGGTAATGCCAGGTATAGTCGCAATTCAAACGTCAGGATATAGCACGGAGCATGATGCACATAATACTATTCAGAAAATGGATGAGCAGCTGAAAAACAGGTTAGACAATCTCCGGGACCTGCCTTTAATCATATGGTGCGACGATGCGGGTTTCACTGCTGCAAGTCTTCGAAATTTTTTATGGGTCAGTTTTACAAGATGTAATCCGTCACACGATATACATGGTATAGATAGTTTTATCTCTCATAAGCATTGGGGTTGTAATGGCCCTATTGTAATTGATGCCCGGATAAAACCACATCATGCACCAGCTGTTGAGACCGATGCCGCAACTGAAAAAAAAATAGATCGGATATTTGCTAAGGGAGGAAGTCTTTCTGCGCTATGATTAATCAACTTTCTATTACTGCACAAATTCAACTGTAGGCATACCCGTATAACCACAATTACGGGCTACAAACAGTTTACCAGCGTCTGGCTGTTGCTTTAATTCATCATCAGAGAGGCCCTCTTTCGAAGAACTAATGTAAAGGTCAGTCAGGTCATCTCCCCCAAAGGTGCAGCAGGTTGGCCTGGCCACTGGCATAGGAATTTGATGGAGTTTTTCACCTGTAAATGGATTCCATCTTGTTACCTGCCAGCCATCCCAATGAGCAATCCACAACATGCCTTCGTTATCGATTGTCATGCCATCGGGAGACCCATCTTCCTTAGGCACCCTGATCACAATTTTTGGGTTTGAAATGTCACCATTCGAATTATTATAATCATAAGCAGTAACGGTCATTGTAGGTGTATCAATAAAATAAAAACGGTCCTTTTCCCTGCTCCAGGCCATTCCATTTGAAATAGTAGTTTTTGATATTTTTAGTTTTGGGTGAAGATCTTTATCCAACATATAAACTTCTCCAATTTCCTTTGTATCTGTCATAGACATTGTACCAGCCCAAAATCTGCCAGCGGGGTCACATTTTCCATCATTAAAACGAATTTCCTCCTTTAGATTAAGCGGATCTTCAATCATTTTTACCTCGCCATTTCCCCTGTCAACAAATGCGAGTCCTTTTTTTAAAGCGGCGATATAATTTCCGTTCTTGCAAATTGCCAATGACCCTATCATCTGGCTAACCGGAATGGTTTTCATGGATCCGGTTTTCACGGATAATTCATGAATCTCCCCCTGTACAATATCGACCCATATGATTTGGCTAAGGGTTGCATTCCATACAGGACCTTCGCCCAATAAACAACTATGATGAGAGGCTATAGAGACGTTTGCTTCAATGGGTCTAACTTTCATAATAAAATTTTAAAATGGAGAAGGGCTTATGCAACTCCAACCTCCATCAACAACAATAGTTTGGCCGGTTATATGGCGCGCTCCATCAGAAACCATAAATAGGGCAATCCCTGTTATATCATTAACTGTTGCCGGCCTTCCCATCGGAGTTAGCTTAGACCAGGTTTTTATATAATCCGGATCATTAAGTGTTCTCTCCGTTAACGTGGCTCCGGGAGCAATCGCATTTACATTTATCCCATAAGGAGAAAGTTCAATTACAAGGTTACGCGCCAACATTTCAATGGCAGCTTTACTCATGCTATAAGCTGCGAGGTCTTTATGAGCCTGATGCCCCGTCACAGAGGATGTAAATAAAATAGTTCCCCCATTTCCCTGATTACGCATTTGGCTTGCTGCCGCCTGTGCCAAAAAAAATGTGCCGCCGAGATTTACGGCCATCACCCTATTGAAATCCTGGGGGGAATAGGTAAAAAAATCGCCAAACAGAGTGATACCGGCATTAGCAATAACGATATTTAATTGCCCAAATCGGGATATTGTTGTCTCTATCATTCTGGTTATAAAAGCGGTATCACCGCAGTCACCGGGAAACGAAATACAAGAGCCCGGTAATTCCTTATTTATATTATTCACTGCTTGTTCTGCAAGTACGGAGTCAATATCATTCAGAACTACGATTGCTCCCTGTGAAGCTAGCTGACTGCAAATCTCAAAACCGATCCCCTGCGCGGCACCGGTCACCAGAGCTACTTTATCCTTAAACTTCATATCAGTATTTTTTTATCCTCAATGAGAATCCCGGCTGAGCTTGCTCCCCGAGTTACCCCGTAAAAAATCCAGGTCTGCTCCCAAATGAGCTTGCTGAACATGGTTTATATAAAGACTTACATAACCTCTTTCAGTAATTGTTGTCGCAGGTTCAAAAGTATTTTTCCTTTCAGCGAGTTCTTCTTCAGTAAGTGCAACGGAGAGGGCTCGGTTTGCGACATCTAGTGTAATAATGTCGCCAGTTCTGATCACTGCGAAATTACCACCCAATGCTGCTTCAGGTGACACATGCAAAACCACTGTACCGAAGCCAGTGCCACTCATCCGCCCATCTGAAATGCGCACCATGTCCTTAATTCCTTGGTCGAGCAATTTTTTTGGCAGGCCCATATTACCCACTTCTGGCATTCCAGGATATCCTTTTGGGCCCACATTCTTCAATACCAGTATAGACGACTCATCCACTTCCAGATCATCACTATCAATTCTTGCTTTATAATCTTCAATATTTTCAAATACAACCGCAGCACCCGTATGTTGCAAAAGGTGGGCACTTGCAGCTGATGGCTTTATAACCGCGCCATTCTCACATAGATTTCCTTTCAGTACAGCCAAGCCACTGGATAGATTAAAAGGACTATCAAATTTTGCAATAACTTCTTCATTATAACCTTTTGCGTCATTATTATTTTCCTTCACTGTTTTACCGTTTGCAGTTATACAATGAGGATGAAGATGTTTCTCAAGTGCTTTCATAACTACAGGCAATCCACCTGCATAATAAAAGTCTTCCATGAAAAAATTGCCTGAGGGCTGGAGATTAACAAGGAGAGGGATGTTAGCCGAAAGTGGGTCTAACTCAGAGAGTTCCAGTGGTATACCCATTCGACCGGCTATTGCTAATAAATGAATTACAAAATTAGTTGAACCGCCAATAGCAGCATTAACCATAATTGCATTTTCAAATGCCTCTTTTGTAAGAATTGAAGAAAGTGTGAGATTTTCCTTAACCATTTCCACAATGCGCAGCCCCGATCTTTCAGCTAAAACCTTACGACGCGCATCTGCAGCTGGGATGGCAGCATTGCCTGGGAGCGATAAACCCAATGACTCAACCATACATGCCATCGTGGATGCAGTTCCCATTACTGCACAACTTCCCCTACTCCTGCACATCGCCGATTCAATTTCCCTTAACTCTTTTTCCTCCATCCTATTTGCACGCAACTCATCATGGTAACGCCACACATCACTGGTACCAATATGCTGTCCTTTATAATTTCCGGTTAACATCGGCCCCCCTGAAACAACTATTGCGGGTATGTCAACACTGCAAGCACCCATTACCAGGGATGGAGTAGTTTTATCACAGCCGCATAGCAGTACTACTCCGTCAAGAGGGTTTGCCCTGATAGATTCTTCCACATCCATACTGGCGAGATTCCTATAGAGCATGGCCGTGGGTTTGATAAGTGTTTCGCCGAGCGACATAACAGGAAATTCCACAGGAAAACCACCTGCCTGCAGGATACCCCGTTTAACCGATTCGGCCAACTCGCGGAAGTGCGCATTACAGGGTGTAAGCTCACTCCAGGTATTGCAAATACCTATGACGGGTTTATTATTAAAGGCTTCATCAGGTATGCCCTGGTTTTTCATCCATGCCCTGTAAATAAAGCCGTCTTTACCCTCCCGGCCAAACCATTCAGCGCTTCTCAAGGTTATCTCTTTCATATGTTGCTTTAAATTAAGCAATCAGCAGCAACTCACGACCAATTAATAGTATTAGAAATTTATTGCAACTTTGAAGTATGCTACAAAAATCAACCGTCATTTTTCTGAAATCATTGAAGAAAAACAACAATAAGCCCTGGTTTGATGAACATCGAAAGGTATATGAGCATGCTAAAAAAGATATGGAACAGATGGTTCAGTCAGTCATTGATATGCATGGCAAAAAGGATCCTTTGATTGCCGACCTGAAGGCAAAGGAGTGCATGTTCCGTATCAACCGCGATGTTCGTTTCAGTAACGATAAATCACCCTACAAAACAAATTTCGGAGCAAGTATAAATGGGGGTGGAAAAAAATCTGGTCTGGCTGGTTACTATATCCATATCGAACCAGGCCAAAGCTTTACAGGAGGCGGATTATATGTACCTATGCCTCCTGCACTTAAAAAAGTTAGGCAGGAAATCGATTATAACCTCGAGGAATTCACTAAAATCCTCCAATCCAAAAAATTCAAATCGGTATTCGGTTCCCTTTCTGAATGGGAGGGTGTTAAGCTCTCCCGCGTTCCGCAGGGTTTTGATAAAGACAGTTCAGCGGCACCTTACCTTTTGTTTAAAAGTTATATAGCTGATAAACCATTATCTGATGAGGATCTGGTTGATAAAACACTCATTAAAACAATTCTATATTCTTTTGAAACATTGCAGCCTCTATTGCAGTTTCTGAACAGGGCTTTGGAAGACTGAGATAGGTAACAGGTAAGGTAAGAGGTAAGGTAAGAGGTAAGATTTAAGATTTCTAAGGTTAAATCTTAAATCTTACTTATTCCTATTGAATTATAAAAGCTTTTTTTTCAATAAATATTCTGCTATCTGAACCGCATTAGTAGCAGCACCTTTGCGCAAATTATCACTGACGATCCACATGTTTAATGTATTTGGTTGTGACTCATCACGACGAAGCCTGCCAACAAATACGTCATCCTTTTCATGTGCATCTTTTGGCATAGGATATTGTGCATTTGCAGGATCATCAACCAAAATAACGCCCGGAGCTTCAGATAAGAGAGACCTTATTTCATTGAGATCAAAATCCTTATTGAATTCCACATTTACACTTTCGCTATGTCCACCCATTACTGGTATTCTTACTGTGGTAGCAGTAACTCTTATACTATCATCGCGCATTATCTTTTTGGTTTCATTTACCATTTTCATTTCCTCTTTAGTGTAGCCATTATCCATGAACACATCAATCTGAGGAATAACATTAAGATCGATGGGATATTTATATGCCATCTCCCCTTCGATGCCTTCGCGTTCGTTCATTAATTGAGTAACCGCTTTCACGCCTGTTCCGGTAACACTTTGATATGTAGACACAACAAGTCTTCTGATACCATATTTTTTGTGAAGGGGGTTCAATGCTACAACCATCTGAATGGTAGAACAATTGGGATTGGCAATAATCTTGTCCGCAGATGTCAAAACATCAGCATTGATTTCCGGTACAATAAGTGGTTTTGAGGGATCCATACGCCACGCGGAAGAATTGTCAATTACCGTTATACCTGCTTCCGCAAATTTGGGTGCCCATTCAAGAGAGGTACTACCTCCTGCAGAAAACAATGCGACATCAGGTTTAGCTGAGATAGCATCTTCCATACTAACAACTTTGTATGATTTTCCCTTAAACACAACTTCTTTTCCAACTGACCTTTCAGAGGCCACGGGCAGTAGATCGGTGAGGGGAAAATTCCGCTCTGCCAGAACCTGTAACATTTTGGTGCCAACAAGACCGGTGGCACCCACAACTGCGACTTTCATTTTCGTTTTGCTTGCTTTATTGTTTAAAAAAAAGCCTTCCCTGATGGGAAGGCTTGAGTCTATTTATACGAACATATACGACTATCAAACACCTTCCTGCTGTGGGAGCTGTTTCTTAATCTTCGTAGTATGTTTCATCATTGCCATGAATACGAAAATACAGTGAAGGGTTTTTTCACCCAAATATTATTTTGCTATTGCATATCATCCGGGCAAAAACGAGCTTTATGATATGCTTTGTAAATCCATTCTACTAATGCTCATTCTCTGCACTCAAACTCTTTCTGGGCAAGGGTTAAAGGTTGTAATAACAGAAATTATGGCAGACCCGGTTCCCGCGGTTGCACTGCCTCCGGAGGAATACATTGAACTAACAAATATTAGCGGTGAACGCATTGATCTCTCGGGTTGGGGTCTGGGAACCGGGCGCAATCCAGCTATTATTCCAGATGGTGTGGTACTCGAAAAAGACAGCATAATTATTATCTGCGGTAAACAATCAGTTACCCATTTGCAGGTTTATAGCAGAGTTTGGGGGATTGAGCGCTTCCCCACTCTTCTGAATGATGGCGATACTCTTATTCTTTATGATAGAGATTCAGCTATACATCATGCAGTAAGTTATAATCCTATAGTAATGCCAGCCCATAAAAGAGATGGTGGCTGGAGTTATGAGCTTGTGGATGTAAAAGCAGCATGTTCCATCCTATCTAATTGGATCGCTAGTAGTAACACTCTGGGTGGCAGTCCGGGCATACCCAATAATTCCCCAACTTCAATACCTGATCCTAAACATTTCAGCTTATTGCATGCATATACTTTGGATTCCATGAATATAATATTGGTATTTAATGATTCTGTTGACACTGCTTCTGCAAGATTGAGGGAAAGATATATTCTGGAACCGGCTATCCCGATTAATGATGTGTTTTCATTGTCACCATTCTATAATTTGATCCGCTTAGAGTTAAACGATGCTATGGAACCAGGTAAAATCTATAATATCACTGCCAGAGACCTGCAAAATTGTTTACAGGAACCCTTAAGTGCTTTCAATGGAACCAAAACAGGTATTCCCCACACTTTTCCGGATAATATCATAATCAACGAGATCATGAATGACCCCCCTCCTGGGGGGAGTGATTATTTTGAGATATATAATAATGGCGATAAAATAATTGACCTAAAATATATACGCGTAGGAAACCGAAATAGCAGAGCAGAGATAAGTTCAGTGAAGCCTCTCGGTGAGTCTACCCGTTATCTGTTCCCTGGTGATCATATGGCGTTCACGACAGATCTTGCATGGGTTGGCAATAAGTATCATCTTAAGGCTCCATCACAAGTGATCACTATTGCATCACTTCCGTCATGGCCTAATGAAACAGGAAATATAGTTCTACTGGATACAGCAATGAAAGTGATTGATGAACTTAAGTATAATGAAAACTGGCATTCTGAACTAGTGAGAATAAGAGATGGTGTATCACTGGAAAAGATCAATCCCCGCGCTGAAACACAAGACAAAAATAATTGGTACTCGGCCGCTATGCATTCAGGATATGGCACTCCTGGATACCAAAATTCTCAACATATAAGCAACCAGATCCATGACGATGAAGTATGGCCTGAACCGTCCCTCTTTTCACCTGATGGGGATGGAATTGAAGAGGATTGCGAAATAAAGTATCGTTTTCAGGAAACGGGAACAATAGCTACCATCCGCATCTTTAGTCGTAATGGTCAGGTTCTACGGCACCTGGCGAATAATGTTCTCTGTGGCAGGGAGGGGAAATTCAGCTGGGACGGACTGGATGATAAAGGCAAAAAAGCAGGTCCTGGTATCTATATTATTTCAACTGATGTATTTCAATTAACAGGAAAAACAAAGCGTTACCGTTTTGCGGTAACGCTTGCCAATAAAAATTTCTGACGATCAAATATTATTTGTGAGTGTTATGTCGAAGTTTACGAGGTCAACAAACTGTTGTACACGCTGATCAATATCCGAAATAGTTATTTCTTTCATTCTGGTTGTGCCAAATTTCTCCACGCAAAAGGATGCAAGGGCAGAACCTTTTATTATTGCGGTTTTCATATTTTCGAAAGAGATGTCCTTAGTAGCAGCAAGATGACCAATGAAACCACCAGCAAAGGTATCCCCGGCTCCTGTAGGATCAAATACATCTTCCAGGGGCAAAGCAGGAGCAAAGAATACATTCTCATCGTGGAATAAAAGGGCACCGTGCTCGCCCTTTTTGATAACAACATATTTAGGGCCCATTTTTCTGATCTCTTTTGCAGCCTTTACCAACGAGAATTGGCCACTCAGCTGACGCGCTTCGCTATCATTCAACATCAAAACATCCACTTCCTTTAACACTTCCTCAAGATCGGGCATAGCAATATCCATCCAGAAATTCATCGTATCCATTACTATTAACTTCGGACGTTGTTTTAATTGCTTTATCACACTCAGCTGGAGGCTGGGCATCAGGTTTCCTAACATAAGAAATTCCGATCCCTGGTAACTGTCTGGTACTACAGGATCAAAATTGGCCAACACATTTAACTGGGTGTCTAACGTATCGCGGGTATTCATATCAAGGTGATATTTTCCCGCCCAGAAGAACGATTTCTCGTCCTGTTTTATTTGTACCCCTTCTAATTGAACTCCGCGGGCTGCAAGGGCATTAAGCTCCTCCTGTGGAAAATCATATCCAATCACTGAAATCTGATTTACCGGACGTACAAAATTTGAAGCACTCCAAGCTACATAAGTAGCGGAACCACCAACGATCTGGCCACTTTTTCCGAAAGGCGTTTCAATGGCATCAAAGGCCATAGTACCCACAACTATTAAAGACATATAAGAGGTTTGTTGTTTGAGGTTTGAAGCTTACGGTTAAAAATGTAAATCCAGCCCTTAGAAATTGCTGTGGAACCGGTTTAAAACCATAAACCGGCGCAAAACTAGCCGATTTTTTCCAAAATATTGGGTTTGTGGGGAATAGGGGCATGCAACTAACAGCTGTTCGTTTGTATATTTGGATGTTATGGCTAAGATCAAAAGCAAAACCAACGGTACCAAGAAAGAAGTGATTGTGGATGCAGCCACCAGGCTCTTCCGGGAAAAAGGCTTTAAAGCTGCTTCTATGCGTGATCTCGCAGAAGCAGTTGGTGTTGAGGCCGCTAGTCTTTATAACCATATTCAGAGTAAAGAAGAACTATTGCAGGAGATATGTTTCAAGGTGGCCAATGCCTTCAACCAGAAATGTGATGAGATCGAAGCGAGTGGTCTCGCTAATATCCGCAAGGTGGAGGCGATTCTGCGATTCCATATCCAACAAATGTTCAATCATTATGAAATGGTGATTGTGGCCGATCGTGAATGGCGCCACCTATCCGACCCATATCTTTCAAACTATCACAACCAACGCCGTGCATACAGAAAGAGGATAGCCGGAATCATTGAAGAAGGCATTTCAAACAAAGAGATCAAGGACGTGGATGCCCCTACCGTTGTATTGATAATGCTCCATGCTGTAAATGGCATAGAAAGCTGGCATCGAAGCAAGGAAAAGATTAGTCCCAAACAACTTGAAGAAAATATGGTCCTCATCATGATCGAAGGACTTAAAGCATAATCACCTTCACACAAGGTTATTCACGTTATTATTAGAACGATTGCAATGTCTATCCATTTCCACAAGCTTACCATCTGCGATATTCGAAAAGAAACCAATGATTGTGTTTCAATTGCCTTTGACATACCGGATAACCTAAAGGAGACCTTTCGATTCAGGGAGGGACAAAACATTACAGTACGCACCAACATAAATGGAGAAGAGATCCGGCGTTCTTATTCCATTTGTTCTTCCCCGTTTGATAATGAACTCAGGGTGGCTGTTAAATCAGTACAGGATGGTCGTTTCTCAAAGTTTGCTAATGAAAAACTTCGTAAGGGTGATAGTCTTGAGGTGCTTCCTCCCACTGGAAAATTTCATACTGACCTGGATGCCAATCATAAGAAAAGTTATCTGGCCTTCGCCGCAGGTAGCGGAATCACTCCCATACTATCTATAATCCGCACAACCCTTGCTACTGAGCCTAAAAGTAATTTCACTCTTGTTTATGGAAACCGTAACAGAGGATCCATCATTTTTAAGGAAGTCCTGGAAGCGTTGAAGAACCGATTCATCAACCGATTCCGTGTGATCCATGTACTTAGTCGTGAACGCACTGATTCAGCTGTTAATGCTGGCCGTATCAATGCAGAAAAAGTGGCCGAACTTTCAAAGCAGTTGGTGAATATTCCAGCTACGGACCAGTTCTTTATATGTGGACCGGAAGAAATGATATTTTCTGTTCGTGATTATTTATTGAATAATGGAGTTGCCGCACAAAAAATCCATTTCGAACTCTTTACAACACCAGGACAGAAACTAAAAGATACCACAATCACGACCCCGGATATTAAAAATGATGGACCCGTTGCCAGGGTATCAGTAAGGCTGGATGGCATTGGTTTTGATTTCGAACTTCCCTATAATAGCATATCTATTTTAGATGCAGCATTAAAGCAAGGTGCCGATCTGCCTTATGCGTGCAAAGGAGGAGTTTGTGCCACTTGCCGGGCAAAACTTATTAGCGGAAAGGTATCAATGGACATTAACTATGCACTTGAACCCGATGAGTTGGCGGCAGGATTTATACTAACCTGCCAGAGCCATCCACGAACAGATTCAGTTGTGGTGGATTTCGATACCAAATAATATCCGTCTGACATATGTCAGGACATATGTTCGAATTTAAGTAGCGACATACGTCAGATGGGTACTAACAATTGTTAGTTTAATTTCCTAAATTTGAAGGATGGAAACAACGCAAATGAATCAAAGTCAGGAGCAATATTTTCAGGGTAAGATCGATGAGGAGATTAGAATTGAACCCCGCGACTGGATGCCGGAGAAATACCGCCAGACCCTTGTCAGGCAAATTTCGCAACACGCACACAGTGAAATAGTGGGAATGTTGCCTGAAGGTAACTGGATTACCCGTGCCCCATCTCTCAGGAGAAAGGCTACTCTTATTGCTAAAGTTCAGGATGAAGCCGGTCATGGACTCTATTTGTATAGTGCCGCTGAAACGCTCGGTACAAGCCGGGCAGAAATGATCGACCAACTCCATTCTGGTAAAGCGAAATATTCCAGCATATTTAACTACCCAACATTGTCATGGGCGGATATTGGTGCAATAGGGTGGCTTGTTGATGGTGCTGCTATCATGAACCAGGTTCCGCTAACGCGAACATCCTACGGTCCTTATGCCCGAGCCATGGTTCGGGTATGTAAGGAAGAAAGTTTTCACCAACGTCAGGGGTTTGAAATTTTGTTAACCTTAAGCAGGGGAACTGAAGCCCAGCGTGCAATGTGCCAGGATGCTATAAACCGCTGGTGGTGGCCGAGTGTGATGATGTTTGGTCCCTCAGATGATGCATCACCTCATACTGCGCAAAGCATGAAATGGAAAATCAAAAGGTTTACTAATGATGAACTGCGACAGAAATTTGTTGATGTGTGTGCAGAACAGGTAAAGATGTTGGGCATGAAGCTGCCTGATGATAATTTAATGTGGAATGAGGAGAAGGGACACTATGATTTCGGCACTATTGACTGGCAGGAGTTCTGGAATGTGGTGAGCGGTAACGGACCATGCAACCGCGAGAGGCTTGCAGATCGCATAAAAGCACATGAAGAGGGCGCCTGGGTAAGAGATGCAGCAATGGCATATGCAGAGAAACAGCGAAAGAAAACAGAAAGATCAGTTGCCTGATAGCAACATAAAATATAGCGTTATGAAATACTATATCAAAAATCAATTATATGGTGATTATGGTGACCGGGAGGGAGTAAAATCATCAGGCACAGGTATGGGTGGTGGCTTTGAGGATCTATCTCGCGACTGGCCTCTGTGGGAAGTTTTTATCAGAAGTAAGCAAGGGCTTGACCATAAACATGTTGGCAGCCTGCATGCTGCCGATGCACAAATGGCCATAGAGAATGCCCGTGATGTATATACAAGACGACAGGAAGGTGTAAGTATTTGGGTGGTGGAGAGCAAACATATTCATGCATCTAACCCCGATGATGCTGAAAGTTTGTATGATCCTGCCAATGACAAGATATACAGGCATCCCACATTTTATGACTTGCCGGATGAATTGAAACATATGTAAAAGCAGTAGATAGAGTAAATATTATGAACCGAGAACTTTTCCTGTATACACTTCATCTTGCAGACAATGCGCTTATACTTGGTCATCGCAATAGCGAATGGACTGGTCATGGGCCAAACCTCGAACAGGACATCGCTATTTCAAATATTGCTCTTGATCTTATTGGACAATCAAGAAATTTATATCAATATGCAGCATTACTATTCAATAAGAATAATGATGCATTATCATTTCTGATTAACTCACCTGCTTTTCAACAGGTTCCCGGTGAAATTGATGAAGACGACCTGGCTTATTTGCGTGATGTAAATGAGTTTAGGAACTGTTTACTCGTTGAGCAACTCAATGGCGATTGGGCCCGTACTGTCACAAGGCAATTTTTATTCAGCGCATACCAGGAACAACTTTACAGGGGGATGCAGAAAAGCAGCGACATGCAATTAGCTGCAATCGCTGAGAAGTCTTTGAAAGAAGTTTTATATCATGTTCGCTGGAGTGGGGAATGGATCATCCGATTGGGAGATGGTACTAATGAAAGTAGGCAACGAATGATTAACGCAATAGAGAGCCTTTGGGCTTTCACGGGTGAATTATTTCATCCTGCCGATTATGAAAATGAAATGGCCTCAGCAGGAATAGCTCCTTTCTTAAATGATATAAAGCAGGCCTGGTTGGAAAAGATAACTGATACATTTAAAACTACTACATTGGAATTGCCGACAAACACCTGGATGCAGCAGGGTGGTAAGAATGGTGTACATACGGAACATCTTGGATTTCTTCTTGCAGAGATGCAGTACCTCCAAAGAGCTTATCCCAATAGTGAATGGTAAATGGAAGCTATAAACGATAATAAGCAATCGGCTATTAATGATCCAGTAGCTAACACGGTATGGAAATTGCTGGAAGAAGTTCCTGATCCGGAAGTACCTGTGCTTTCGGTTATTGATCTTGGTATTATTCGTAATGTCATCGTATCAGGCAAATCTGTTGAGCTAATGATTACCCCTACGTATACTGGTTGTCCGGCCATGGATGTAATCAGCATGAATATTAGAATGATTTTGTTGGAAAAGGGATTTGGTCCCGTGATATTAAAAACGGTTCTTTCCCCCGCCTGGACTACTGAATGGATGACAGAAGCTGGCAAGGAAAAGCTTCAGGCCTATGGTATTGCTCCGCCAAATGCTAAACAACAGGTGTGCACACCCGCATATTTCCAAAGAGAAGAAGCAGTTCAGTGCCCTCATTGCAGGTCATGGAATACTAGAATGATTAGTGAATTTGGTTCTACCGCCTGCAAGTCTCTTTATAAATGTGGTGATTGCCAGGAGCCTTTTGACTATTTTAAATGCCATTGATTCTACAATGTTTCCAATACATCACTAATTTCAGATCATCATGTCATCCATAATATTTGAATCGCTCAGTGGAATTGCAAGGATCACCTTTAACAGGCCTGACAAACTAAATTCTTTCAATCGTGAAATGGCCTTAGAAATGCAGGATGTACTAAAGCAATGCCAATCTGACGAGACCCGCTGTGTGGTTATAACTGGTATGGGCAAGGCGTTTAGTGCAGGACAGGACCTTGCAGAAGTGGTGGATCCCCAGGGCCCAGGCATGGCAAGGATATTATCAGAACACTATAATCCAATAATTCTGGCCATACGCGATTTACGCAAACCAGTAGTTGCAGCTGTGAACGGGGTAGCTGCCGGTGCAGGTGCTAATATTGCGCTTTGCTGCGATATTGTTGTAGCCGCCCGCTCAGCATCATTCATACAGGCCTTTTCTAAAATCGGATTGATTCCAGACAGTGGAGGCACCTTCTTTCTTCCCCGACTGGTGGGCCACCAGAAAGCAAGTGCGCTGATGATGATGGGTGATAAAATAACCTCTGAAGAAGCAGAACGATTGGGAATGATATATAAATATTATGATGATGAAAGCTTTGCTGCAGAGGTTGATAAAATCACATCAACCCTGGCTTCCATGCCCACAGTTGGTTTAGCTCATACTAAAAAAGCTTTGCAATGGTCACAAACCCATACGCTCATAGAACAATTGCAAAATGAAGATAAACTTCAGCAGCGTGCGGCTACTTCAGAAGATTTTAAAGAGGGTGTTCAGGCATTTTTAGAAAAAAGGGTGCCGGTTTTCAAAGGAAAATAATTTATGGATACGAATATAAGGTCTGAATTCCGGCTGGTAGTTGACCACATGATGGAGAATGATTTCTTCAGTCAATGGCTTGGAATAGAACTGATAGCTGCCAGCGAAGGTTATAGTCTCATACGTATGACAGTTAGAAAAGAAATGGTGAATGGATTCGGTATAGCCCACGGAGGAATTGCTTTCAGTCTTGGAGACAGCGCCTTTGCATTTGCCTGCAATAACCGCAATAATCTCTCAGTAGCACTGGATGTTACCACCAGTTTCATTAAAGCAGTAAATATTGGGGACACCCTCACAGCGGAAGCCAAAGAAATTCATAATGGCAGAAGTACCGGGGTTTACCTGGTAACAATAACCAACCAGCGCGGCGAGCAAGTTGCATTATTCAAAGGCACATGTTTCAGAACAGGTAAAAAGCTAAGGAATTAATGGTAACTTATAGTATCCGGTTAATACAGCTTGACGCAGTATTTTGATGCCAACCCATAAACCAAAGACTTACTGAAAACGCAACCGGAAAACGACCTTAAAAAAAGAAACAGGAAACAGCTCCTTCCACGGCAGCTGTATTTGAACCAAGTTTGTAGTTTATAATATGTTCTATTCATTCAAGGGCTTTGTTCCCGTAGTACACCCTTCATCATATGTGCATCCCCAGGCATGTGTTACAGGAAATGTGATCATTGGGAAAAACTGTTATATCGGTCCTGGTGCAGCACTTCGTGGTGACTGGGGGGGAATTATCCTGGAAGACGGTTGCAACGTGCAGGAGAACTGTACCATTCATATGTTCCCCGGCGTTACGGTATTACTCAAAGAAGGTGCACATATTGGACATGGTGCCATTATTCATGGTGCACAAATCGGTCGTAACTGCCTGGTAGGGATGAATGCTGTGATCATGGACAATGTAGATCTGGGCGACGGTTCAATTGTTGGCGGTTTGTCATTCGTAAAGCAGGGAAAAAAGATTCCGGAGAGAAGTTTGGTGGTTGGCAATCCGGCCAGGATCATCGGGGAGGTAAATGATGAAATGCTTGAATGGAAAACAAAGGGAACGTCTTTATATCAGGCATTACCTGCAGAGATGCATGCGCATAGTCAGCCATGCGAACCTCTTTCGGTTATACCAAATGACAGGCCACCTCAGGAAAAACTCTACGAAACCTGGCAATCTTTAAAGGGGAACGATAGCTAAGGCAAGGTTCTGGCCTTAATGGAATTAGGTTTACCTTCGCAAATCAACAGCGAATAATCGTGTCAGAGAAATCAAATTTTGTAGACCAGATCAAGGTATTTTGCCGCAGTGGCCATGGTGGCGCGGGTAGTAAACATTTTATGCGCACCAAGTTCAACCCTAAAGCTGGTCCCGACGGTGGCGATGGTGGTCGGGGTGCCCATATCATATTAAGGGGAAATAAAAATCTCTGGACACTTCTCCACCTTCGTTATCATAAGAATATTCTTGCCGAAAATGGCGAAAGTGGAAGTGGCAATAATTCAACCGGCCGTAGTGGAAAGGATATTTATATAGATGTGCCTTTAGGTACAATCGTAATGGATGATGAATCGGGTGAAAAAGAAGCGGAGATCCTGGAAGACGGCCAGGAGATCATCCTGATGAAGGGGGGCCGTGGCGGACTAGGGAATGCCCACTTTGCAACTGCCACAAATCAGGCACCTGAGTATTCCCAACCCGGTGAAGAAGGTGTTGAAGGTTTCAAGATACTTGAACTGAAGGTTTTGGCCGATGTTGGACTTGTTGGTTTTCCCAATGCTGGCAAATCCACTTTGCTCAGTGTTATAACAGCCGCAAAACCAAAAATTGCTGATTACGCTTTTACTACAATAAATCCGCAGCTGGGAATGGTGGAATACAGGAATGGACGATCATTCTGTATAGCAGACCTGCCTGGAATTATTGAAGGAGCTGCAGAAGGCAGAGGGCTGGGGCATAGATTCCTTCGGCATATTGAACGGAATTCCATTTTGCTCTTCCTGATTCCGGCCGACAGCAAAGATCACCGTAAAGAATTTGAGATCTTACTGAATGAGCTTCGAGAATATAACCCCGAAATGTTGCAGAAAGAATTTGTAATTGCAATAAGCAAAAGTGATATGCTTGATGATGAATTGAAAGAAGCCATCAGCAAGGAAATGCCAGCTGGTATTCCGCATGTATTCATATCTTCTCTAACACAGCAGGGCTTAATAGAATTAAAAGACCTTCTTTGGAACGTAATGAATAAACCTGCTGAATAATTAGACTTTTGTATGCAATAATTATCTAACAATAGCTTAACCCTGGATTCACATTCAGTTAATACTAGTCTGCTAATTTGCCATTATCCTAAGCAGATTTTATGAATAAGTTCTTGTTAGTATGCGTATTCTTTTTGCTGATAGCAGCAGTTTTACTGACTCCGGATCAATCTAGTGCTCAAAGAAATAAATCCACCCCATCAAAAGATAGCCTAAGGGCAGATATATCATTTGTGCGATCCGAAAAAGGTCAGCTATTGTTCAAGGCAACCTATCACAATGAGGCTCCCACCAATACAATATTATACATACGTGACCAGGATGGTGATTTGGTTTTTGAAGAAAAGATAAAGATCCTCCAGGGTGAGAAAATTTATCGTATTCCTGTAAATGCAGCGCGCGAGTTAACCTTTGAGTGGGTAAACCCGAAGCCGGTAGTTTATAGAAAATTTAAAATTGAAACAATAGAGAAGCATGACGTTCGTGTCATAAAACTCTGATCACAGCCGAACAGCAGTACCGCTTGCAATTACCATAAGCATGCTACCATTTGCTCCAATTGTTTCAAAATCAAGGTCAACTCCCACAACTGCACTTGCTCCAAGGTCCTGCGCTTTATGCATCAGTTCCTGCATAGCAGCATTCTTGGCCTCCTGCAGAACTTTTTCATAAGTTGCTGAACGACCTCCAAAGAAATCACGGAGTCCGGCAAAAATATCCTTTATAACATTGGCGCCAATAATGGTTTCTGCCGTTACAATGCCCAGGTATTGCTGAACTGGCCGACCTTCAATGCCAGGTGTGGTAGTCATGATCATGGTTTCTTTTTTTAATAGAGATTGAAAAACTTAACTGGAAGTTGCATTCTTAACAGGAGCGGTATCTTTCCAGTTCCAAAGGTGCAGGCAGGCGTATGTGCGGTACGGCGACCATTTCTTAGAAATCTTTAGCAACTTTTCCCTGAAATCTTTCTTATTAGAATCATCCAGTTTATAAAGCTTTTTCATAGCTGTTTGTATGCCCAGGTCATCAACAGCAAACACATCTTCGCGCCCAAGGGCAAACATCAGCAGCATTTCTGTTGTCCACCTTCCAACCCCTTTGATTTGTATGAGGTGACTAACCACTTCTTCATCATTCATTTTCTTCAGATGGTCCCATTCCATCCCCTGCTCCATAGTAAAACGAGCAACATTCTGAACATAATTTGCTTTGGCATTCGATAGGCCAATTCCTCTTAGCGTTTCGTATGGAATCGCAAGGATTTGTTCAGGGGTTGGGCTCTCATCCTCAAAAAGTGCGAGAAAGCGTTTCCATATAACAGCTGCTACTTTGGTTGATAACTGCTGACTCATAATGGAACCACAGAGATGGAGGTAGACCAGCTTCTGCTTCTTTAATTTGTACGGTGCGCCAGTGAGTACCGGTGCGAGTTTCTTGTCTTTGGAAAGATGTTCAAGATAGCCCATACCCGAAAGTAAATAATAACTTTACAGCATGGAAAGAATCCTTCGAACAACTGCAGATGGATCACATACCATTGCAATCCCCTCCATGCAGGTCACCTATCATTCCACTCATGGTGCAATACAGGAATCAAAACATGTTTTTATTGAATCCGGTCTTGATATCATTGCAACGAAACATGATAAAATAAATATCCTGGAGATGGGTTTCGGAACCGGACTGAATGCTTTAATGACAATGGCTTCAGGGGGTGATAAAACTATTCGATATGAAACAGTTGAAGCATATCCTGTGGATATAGAAACCATATCCAGAATTAATTATTGTACTCTTTTAAACAGACATGATCTTTCTGAATTATTCCTTGAAATGCATACAGCTGATTGGAATAATCAAATCAGGATCAATGAAAATTTCACACTGATAAAGTATCGACTGCAATTATCAGAATTGCAAACAGATACCCGATTTCACCTTGTTTATTTTGATGCTTTTGCACCTAAGGTTCAGCCGGAATTATGGACTACTGATATTTTCCGTATGATTTTCGAAAAGATGGAAATTAATGGGATACTGGTTACCTATTGCAGTAAGGGGTTGGTAAGAAGGGCTATGAAATCGGTTGGATTCACTGTTGAGAAAATACCGGGCCCACCGGGAAAATGGGAAATGGTAAGGGCTTACAAAGAAACCTGATTAACAATGTGCCCAATTCCTGAAAGCCGATACCCTGTCTCTGCTCACTATAAATTCACACTGGGAGCACCCTGCCTTCAATATTATTTTAAGGCGGCTATTTATATGCGGCTTCACATGCTCTATGGTCTGAGAATGTACAATTACACTCCGGTTGATCCGAAAAAAATAAAGAGGATCCAGGATCTTCTCAAGATGTTCCAGTTTTTGGTTATGAATATAACGCGTACCATCAAGCGTAATTATAAAAACAATCTTATTATCCGCCTGGAAAAATGCAATATCCCGTGGATGCAAAAAAAACTGTTTCTTCCCGATTGTTCCAGTTAAACGTGATTCGTAATCAACTACCGAACGTAATCGAGGCTTAATCCTTTCAAGAAGGTCAAGGGTCTCGTCTATTGATCGTATACCTGCCGTTTGCTCTTCAGGTAATAACCCATTGAGAAACAGCTTGAGCCTCCTTGTAATAGTTGGTAATTGATTAGTTGCCAGATTGCTCATTATAACACGTTAGATAATTCTAACAAGCATTTTCTGGTTCCGTTGAATAATGTGCATAAAAAAGCCAGCCAAACTATTATTGTAAAAGTTTTGGCTGGCAAATGTAAAAAATAACTAAACAAAACCTATGTCAGGAACAACGCGGTACCTGAATTCTAAAGGATCACACGATCAACCACATGAATTACACCATTGGTGGCAGTAATATTGAAAGTAGCCCCTGCAGTGGTAGTTACTACATTACTAAATGGATTGGCGCTACCAGTTACTTTCACTCCAGCAGGGGCAGTACTGATAGTTAATGTTGTACCAGCCTTAATGGTTGGTGCTGTTGCATTGTTGATCAGGTCGCTGGCATATACATTGGTAGCTATTACATGCTGACTAACAATTGCCAATACATCTGCAACAGGCGCCGCATTGATTGCTGCAGCATCCGCAAAACCTGCTGCCTGAAAGGCTGCATTGGTTGGAGCAAAAACTGTGTATTTACCTTCACCAGATACCGCATCCAGCAGGCCTGCTCTAACAACTGCGGCAACAAGAATAGAAAAATTATCTATACCACTGGCAATTTCGGCAATTGTTTGTGTTGGGGGGATCAGAACATTCTCAATAACATGAATAACTCCGTTACTCGCGGCCAGGTCAGCTGATTTAACTTTAACTCCATTCACGAAAACACCGTTCGCGTTTCTGGATGCAAAAATCTTCTTGCCATTCAGGGTTACTACAGCATCACTCACAGGAACACCACCCGACTCAACTTTTGCCCCAAGTACATGGTAGGTGAGGATTGCAGCAAGGTCAGCAGGTGCCATACTATTAACCATAGCCAGAGTTATACCCGCTGCATTAAAAGCTGCATTATCAGGTGCAAAAACAGTCAACGTACCGGGCTGGTTAAGAGCATCTGCCAATCCGGCCCTTGTAACTGCTGCAGCCAGGATAGAAAAATTAGCATCTCCTGTAACTCTTGCCGCTATGGTGGGATCCTGCATACCAGGACCATCATCGTTATCTTCAGTACATGCAGATAAGGAGAAAACCCCTGCGATGGCAATGGCACTTACCCAGAAACGGGTTTTTTCAAAAACTTTTTTCATGATGTAGATTTTTCTTTTTGTAACAGAGTCGAGAATCAATAGTTGAACAAAATGGAGTGAACTGTCGTTATAAAAGAGTGAAACGTTAATTTGGGGATAATGATCCTATGAAATCAAATTTCGCGACTAATTAATAATAAGAATGTTTGGTGTGCTTTTCTTTATACTTGTTATCATTGGATTTGCCTGGTGGAAAAGTCGGCCAATACACCCAACGCCCGATCTTCCTGTGTCGGACATAGAAACAATCCTAAATGAAGAAGTTCATTATTTTGCCAAATTATCAGAACTGGATAAGTCCCGCTTTATAGAAGAGGTGATTTCTTTTCTGAAAGTTACCCGCATCGAGGGAATAGGTACTGAAATTGACGATACGGATAAATTGCTGGTTGCTGCGAGTGCAGTGATCCCAATTTTTGGATTTCCGGAATGGCATTATCGTAACCTCACTAATGTTCTCATATATAAAGATCATTTCAATGAAGATTTCCAGGCCGAAGGGCGAAATCGTCCCTATATGGGAATGGTTGGTAGTGGTTATATGAATGGAAAGATGTTGTTGAGCAAAACCGCTTTACGCGAAGGTTTTGTAAATAGAACTGACAAGAACAATACAGCAATTCATGAATTCGTTCACCTTCTTGACAAAGCTGATGGGTCAATTGATGGAATTCCAGAAATACTGTTGGCAAAGCAATACAGCATCCCCTGGATCGATCTTGTTCATAAAAAAATGCAGGAGATAATTGATGACGATTCAGATATCAATCCCTATGCAGCTACTGATAAAACAGAATTTTTTGCAGTTGTTGCAGAGTATTTTTTTGAAAGACCTGACCTGCTTAAAATTCATCATCCCCAATTATACGAAATGCTTGGTAAGATTTTCAGGCAGGAGCAACTTTCGGCGGATGAATCATAAATACAACTTTTATGGAAGATAAAATATTTCTTCAAGTGGAATACTGATGGGACTATCATCCGGATTCGACTCCATGATATCTTTCATATATTCCCACCATCTTTTCATCACGGGATGTTCTGCCAGCGCTATCATTTCATTGGGGTTTGTTATTTTCAGAACTCCAAACAGTGTGAGCGTATCGCTGTCAAGAAATATGGAATAATCACTTACTCCGGTTTCATTAAGTAATTCTTTCAATTCTGGCCATAGTGCATCATGTCTTTTCTTATATTCTATCTCACAACCTTCGAATAATTTCATTTTGAATGCAAGCCTTTTCATATTTCCAATTTACCAACCTTGTGGCAATATTTCATTAAATTACCATAAGATGAAATATATAATTTATGTATTATTGGCTTTGACAATTTGTTCAGCCTGTCACGCCCCACTAAGCAGCACTGCAAGGTCCATTCAGTTATTCAATGGTAAAAACCTCAATGGTTGGCATATTGATATCCCCGATATGGATAAGGACCCCAACCTTAAGAGTCCCTTTCTCGTCCGCAATAAAGAGCTTATAAGCATGGGCAAACCAGGCGGACATCTTATTACAGATGCTATTTATAAGGATTATACGCTTGACGTGGAATATCGTTTTGTAAATACACCAGGCAATTGTGGCGTGTTGGTTCATGCATCTAGGCCAAGGATCCTTTATAAAATGTTTCCCAAATCTATCGAGGTGCAAATGATGCATGAAAATGCCGGCGACTTCTGGTGTATTGGAGAAGACATCACCGTACCAGATATGGAAGCCAGGAGAGGGCCTAAAGAAAACTGGGGAAGCACGGAGGGAAAAGAACGGAGGATCAAAAACCTTACCGACGGCTCTGAAAAGCCATTGGGGGAATGGAACCACCTTAAAATTGAGTGTAAAGGAAATACAATCAAAGTGTGGGTCAATTCCATTCCCGTCAATGAAGGATATAATTGCACTGTATCCTCAGGCCAGATCGCATTACAGGCCGAGGGTGCGGAAGTAGCATTCCGCAAAGTTCAATTGACCTATTAAGGCTATTTCAATTTATCAACCTGTTCCTTATAATATTTTGCTGTCTCTACAACGGCAGGAAGATTACTTGGTTTTCCTTCTACGTCCATTTCAATATATATATTCCCTTTAAAACCCTGCCGCTTTAACTCTTCGAAAACGCCGGGAAAATTAACTACTCCCTTCCCAACAGGAACATCCTGAATTTTTGTGTTATTGAATTCTGCAATATCCTTCAGGTGAATAGCAATAATATGTCCGGCCAGTTTCTTCACGCCATCAACAGGATCAATTCCGCTCTTAGGCCAATGACCCAGATCAGCGCAAGCTCCGAAATTAGGGTGGCCTTCTATCGCAGCAAGAACTGAATCAGGGTGCCAGTATGCACTCACTCCTTTCCAATGATCATGGATCGCAACTTTCAATCCATAAGCTCCTGCCAGACTATCGATCTGGTCCCACATTTTAACTGGTGGTTCTGCTGTAACAAATTTTACTCCGAGGGCTTTAGCGATATCAAACTCCTTTTTCCAGGACTCAAAGGTATCACCACCCCCAACATAAATAGACTCAAGTTTAAGTCCTCTGTCTGCGATCATCTTTTTTAGCGCCGCCACCCCTTCCGGTGAAAGTTGACCCACAATTGTATCCTTTAAAGATGGGCCGGTTTTGTGAAAAGTATTCGCCTCAATATATTGTATGCCAGCACTATCTACTTTATCAAGCGACTCGGGAAAATTGAATGTGTGGAATGTCCAAAGGGCAACACCCAGATTCCATTCACTGGTTGAACTGACAGTATCAATAGAATTTGAAGTTTGCTGTTCAGTGGCGGCCTGGTTATTACAAGCTATAAAACCCATCACAGTCATGAGTAACACAGGCAAATAAATGATTGATCTTTTCATTAATGAATTTTTAAACGTTGATTGATTATTGCAATTGGAATTTATTAAGTCCGGAATTCAGAGGAATCTGTTTACCCTTCCAAATAAGTTTTCCTTGGGTTGCGGATGGCAATTTTATCTGAATATTCCATTGGCCTTCCTGGTATATATACTGCGTTGATAATTCACCGTTAGGGTGAGGGATTGAACCCTGTATATTCTTTAGTGAACCAAGATGTGGCTGAATCTTTATAGTACTGAATCCTGGTGCATCACTGTCAATTCCGAGTATAGTTCGGAAAAACTCAATGTTGGGGCTCGACCCCCATGCGTGGCAGTCAGATCTGGATTTACTGACGTCAGACATCTCGGCCCAGGTACTAAGTCCCGATGATATGTTTTCGCGCCATTTATCAAGCCAGCTAAGGTATTCATTTCCTCTCCCCGCTTTAATCAATGCCTGATGAAGATAATAGCGGAAATAAATTGAAGCTGCAGCCATAGTTGTATCCCTCAATAATTTCTCAGCAATCGAATTTGTTTCAGCCTTGTTTGTTAACCCCGTTAGAATGGCCAACGAATTAGCGTGTTGTGAGAAAAGGTCTTTCTCTGGCCTGTCGGAAAATAGTCCGCGGGATTGATCCCAATATTTCCTTCTTATTGTTTTCTTTAATTTTGCCGCTTCAGCAAGATACCTGTCTTTAAATGAACGCATCCCATTCCGGCCTTCCATTTCAGCAGCCAGTTGGTATGCCCACAATAGTGTAAGGTCCAGGATAGAAGAACTTCCATCTTTGCCTCTCGGCGCAACGCCCGATTTCCATTCAGGTGCATTAACCCAATCGGTGAACATCCAGTTGGGAACGTTTTGTATGGATCCATCTGAAGCCTGGTAATTATTGAAATACTCCAGCACCTGCCTGGTACCAGGAATTTTTTTTATAACAAATGAGGTGTCTTTAGCATACATCCAATAATCATGAAGCATGCCTATATACCACAAGGAAAAAGTTGGAATGATCTGTGGCGTAAAAGATGGGTGGCGACTCAGAGTAACTCCTTCCGGCTGCCTCGAATGGTCCATAAGGTTTAATGCATTACGCACCAACCTGTCATCACCGCTGTTATACAATGAAATCAAAGCCTGGATTCTTCCATCGCCTATATATTGCAATTGCTCATAGTAGGGGCAATCCATATAGGTTTCAACAGCACATAATCGGGCTGTGCGCCAGCCAATATCCAGCATTGTCTTTATTTCCGGTAATGCTGTTTCCAGCTTTGCATTGAATTGAAATGGATACCCGGTGAATGAAGAACTGATATCGTTTAATACAAGAGGCTCTGACCCGGTTTTTATGTCTAGCTTAATATACCGGAAAGTCCTCCAATTCAAAGTTTCAAAAACCTGGTTTGCTTTTCCGTTAGAAATGATGCTATCCATCCGCCCAAGGAACTGCTTACCTGCAACTTCATTCCTGTTTCCTTTGTCCGGGAATTTTGTATATAGCGCTTCTGTATACTGCAATGTAATAGCAGAACCAACACCATTGCTAAAACGCATTGTTGGATAAGCATTGGTTAGCTCTCCCTGGTCAAGTAAAAAGCTGACATTTGTATTAGCCGGAATTTGTATGTCGGTACTCTGAACGGGAAACGATTCAGGAAGTTTGACTCCACTGGATTCGCGCACAGCCCGAAATCTTTGAGGACTCATTTCCATGGCGGGGATGATTGAAGGAACCAACATCCATCCATTGGATGTACCATAACCTCCCCTGATATCTTTGGGAATACCATGAAATATAGGCTGGGCATATTCCCACAATTCATCATTAAAATCAACTGAACCAAAGTCGGTAATATGATGACGCATATCGATAAATTCACCAGCACCCGAAACATAATAAAAGGGCCCGGTAAAAGGAATAGGTCCATAACTGCTATCCCTGCTACATTTCCAGCTCTTATCCGTATTCAATGATATATTACCCAAGCTACCCTGGAGAATAAAACCTGTTTGCAAAGAAATCTGAGCCTCGGGCCTATATGCAGCTTCATTCCAGACCCTGGCAGATACTATATTCTGACCTGGCTGCAGGTATTGAGCAATATCGACAGTCTCAAAATTCCAATGCGCAAGATCACCACGTGCGGGACCTAAGGATACCAACTTTTGATTTACATATAACTTGTACCGGTTATCAGCAGATACATGTATATCGAATCTGGAAGGAACAGAATCCAGATTTATGCGCTTACGAAATAGATAAACACCATATTCATAATCACTCTCCCCGGGCATTTTTATCCAGGAAGCTTTCCATTGTTCATGAATGATCTGTGCATCTGAAACCTGGCCAAATGAAAATAATGAGAACAGTAATAGGATGTTCACCAGTGAACTTTGTTTCATCATTTTCATATCATTAATTTTTACATCAGAATTTGGCAGATACTGTTACTCCGTATATTTCCGGCTCCCCTAGGTGGATTGCTCCAAAATCATAAGCATATGCAATGAACTTTCTGTCGGTGAGATTTCTTGCCCACAAAAACAAGCCCAGATGTTTTCCACTTACACCAACCCGGGCATTCAGCTTCTGATATGGAGACTGCCTTATCTGGTTGGCAAGGTCAAAATATTGTTGTCCGAGGTATATCCATTCACCTCTCAGCGTTAATTGCCATTCCTTATTTGCTGTAAGTGGAATACCATACTGAAGTGCAAGCATTGATGTGATATCAGGAGTGAATACCTGACGCTTTCCTTCAAGATCTGTTTCATTTCCATACTGTGACAACTTTAGTGATTCATAACGGGCATGCGTATATCCAAAACTATAATCGATCTCAAAACCCTTTGTTGGCCGTGCATTCATTTCCAGTTCAAAACCTTTTGAAACAAGTTCGCCCGTATTCCTGGTAACCGTTATAGCATCTGGCAATACAAGTGTTGGCACCTGGGCATCAGTTATTTTTGCATAGAATGCAGTGAGATTTAATCTAAGTCTATCGTTAAAGAACATATTCTTTGTACCCAGCTCAAATGAATTACTATACTCAGGCTTATAAGGATACAAAGGTGGTTGGGATGGGTCAGATGATAACTGCGTCAAACCTCCTGTACGAAATCCACGGCTATAATTCGCAAAGAGTATATTGTCCTCCGCCAGTGAAAACTGAATTCCGAGTTTAGGAGAGAAGGCTTTAAAAGATGCACTTGCCGATGTATCTGGTTGAGTAATCATAGCCTCTTCCCCATCGGGTTGGAATTCACCCCTAACCTCAAGGTCTTTTGATTCATGGTCGAAACGAAGACCACCAATTATTGAAAACCGTGTATTAATATCATAACTGATCTGGCCAAATAATGCATACCCTTTATTAGTTGCGGTAGTAGTATTAATTGTTGCAAAATTCGCCATGGGTGCGCCAATCATTTCTGCATCCTTTCCAAAATGCGTAGCCTGCTTAACAGGGTTTGATTGATGGAACAAATAAGCTCCTCCTACCCATTTCACAGGTGAAAAACTCTTTGAAGGTGAACTGAACCTAAACTCCTGCGTAAACACCTTTACTTTGTTCCACTTATTGCCATAATCATTGATAATAGTTACAGCATCAAGTGGTGAAAAATCGCCATCAATGGGCGAGTCATATACACGCTGGTTGCTCTGCCACGCCGTTTGTGAGATAAAATCAAAATACCTGGGAGAGGAATGATTTACCGTGAGAGAAGCATTCAGGGTATTATCTATCATTTTCCCCACAGCATTCTGGTTTAGTTTGTATGGATTTCCAAACGCTTCTTCAAGGCCATTCACCATAGGGAAAGCACCATTATTGCGATTGTTCTGATGTTTAAGATTCAATGTTAAACCCCAGTTCTCAATGGGAATATATTTGAGGAAATAATTACCGGTGAGTGCCGATTGGCGGTCAAAGGAGGTATTATTAAAAGTATTGGTGTAGTAACCATCACGCTTGTTGTAAACTCCCGAAGCACCGAAGTAAAGTTTATCTTTTATAATGGGAGTCCTTATTCCCGCAGCATATCTCTGCAATCCGTTATTCCCTATACTCAGTTCTGCGAATCCATTCGGAGTATTACCAGGTTGCTTTGTAATGATATTGATAACTCCTCCCATGGCGTTCCTTCCATATAATGTCCCCTGCGGACCACGCAGTACTTCTATTCTTTCAACATCTGCCAGTTGTGGAATATAAGTATCCAGGCTGAACTGGTTCACACCATCAACATATACTGCAACGGCAGGATCATAAGATGTAGTAGTTATGCCCCTGATAGATATTACATTTCTTTCGTCACCCGAGTTGTTGGCGAATAGTCCGGGTACTACTGCTGTGAGCTCATTACTATTCCATAAACGTAGGTCCTGAACTTTACGGGCAGAAATCACACTAAGACTGACAGGTATCTTTTGAGACAATTCTTCTCGTTTCTGTGCAGTTACAACCACATCTTCAAGCTGTACAGTATCATTGATAGATGCAGACGTCCGCACTTCCTGTGAAAAGGAGACAGTTCCAAACATTATTACTAAGCCCGAGGATATTGAGAATTTTAAAAGTTTCATTTTACGGATCATTCAATTTTTATTGTTACTTATTTTGAAACCAATCTGATCGATTGTAAGGCTATTGTACTTGATTCTTTAGCATCCACAGCTTTGCTTACAATGTACAGGTCATGGAATTTGCCATCAGTAACCGGTTCAACCTCAAAGGTCAGGATTGTACCACCGATGCCACCCTCTGCTGGCGAACTCAGCCCTCCTTTCAAAACTGCTTCGCCAATCTTTTTCCCATCAGGCGAATCTAACCTGATTTCAAAACCGAAACCTGCTTTAGAAGCCACCTGCCATCCAATCGTTAGCATGAGAGCATTTACACCAGTCAGGTCGAGGCTGTCTATACTAAAAGAACCACTATCCTTAGGTACTATCAATAGATTCATACCATTATATGTCATCGAAGAATACTCCTTTAGATTAGTCGCCGCCGAAAAATCCAGATTGGGGCTCCTTAGCACTACAGCATCTGACCCTGTCATTGGCTTCACATTGTTTCCACCCTTATCGGTATAGGTGGCGGATAATACAAGTACTCCATTGTCAACAGGTTTCTTGCCCAGTGTAGCATTAACAGTTCCACTCGCAGGAAGCGATTTAGCTGCCTTGTTATTACCAGTAAGTGTCTGAATCCAGGAAACTATCTGGCGGGCTTCATCAGGCTTCATATCGGGATGCGCAGGCATAGCAACTTCACCCCAAACACCAACACTTCCTTTGAGGATCTTATTGGTTAGATACGCTACCGCATCTTCTTTCTTTTCATATTTGCGGGCCACATCTAAATAAGCCGGACCAATTGATTTTTCGTTCTCCTTATGACATGATTTACAATCTAACGATTGCACAAGACTCTTGCCAATCATAGATTCTGATACCACCTGGTGACCGAGGTTGGCACCTGCCTTATCTGAACCTTCTATATAATCTGCAGATACATATAACCCGGACAGATCAGTTGCGGCATTAGGGTCGTCCCGATCATTGATTTCCACTTTATATCCAACCAGTTTTCCAGGGAAATAAAATGATCGGTTACCTGTAACAGTTACCAATACCTCGGGCGTTTCATTACCTGCATACACATTTACCGGATTGCTTTTTACCGACTCCTTTTTATCATCGGCAACAACCACTGTAATATCGAAATCTCCTGCCTTCTCATATATATATTCAATACGTGGTTCTGTCGTTTCTTTTTTAACGCCATTACCAAGATCCCAGCTATAGGTCAGCTTATCATTTTCAGGATCTTTAGCCACAATAGTTGCAACTACTTTGAATGGAACTGCACCTGAACGCTTGTCAACTCGAAGTGCCGTCAATTTTGGCGCGCGGTTGCCACCATTATAATCAATCCTGGCTAATCCTGCATCCGGATTCTTACTGAACCAGCCACTACCATATTCAAGCAGATAGAGTTTACCATCTGGTCCCACTTCCATATCAATCATGGAGTTGAACCGGGTATTTTCCATGAAGGGTTCCATTTTATCAAAATCACCATTAGGTTTCATGGTCACTGCTTTTACCCATCCCCGAATCCAGTCATAGATGATCAGCTTCCCATTATAGTATTCTGGCAATCTTGTTTCTTTAGGATACATATCTGTATAGTATACCGGGCCTGCCATTGCATTTCTTCCACCTGTTTTCACTTGTGGAAATTCGGGGGATGCTCCATAGGGATACCATATAAATGCCGGTTGGGCTGCAGGTAATTCCTGGATACCGGTATTATTGCGTGAACCATTTACTGGTTTTGCCGGATCGAAAAGTGGACCAGTTTTACCCGTTGCATAATCATATTGGTGATAGGGAATATTATTAGCTATGAAAAGCGGCCAACCGAAAAACCCTGCTTTTCTTGCCTGGTTAACTTCATCATATCCTCGCGGTCCCCTGATGCCCATGCTATCATTACTGGCATCCGGACCAACTTCTCCCCAATACAACCAACCATTCTTCTGGTCAACAGAAATACGATAAGGGTTTCTATTGCCCTGTACATAAATCTCCGGCCTCGTTCCTGCCTGGCCTTTTGGATAAAGGTTGCCATCCGGAATTTCATAAGTTCCATCTTCACGAACACGTATCCGGAGAATTTTTCCCCTAAGGTCATTGGGGTTGCCGGAAGTTCGGCGTGCATCATACTGCTCATGGCCCGGACGGTCATCCAATGGGGCATAACCGCGATTTACATACAATTGATTTGGTTCATCAAAGGGCGTTGAGTTATCTCCTGTTGAGAGATAAAGCAAACCGTCTTTGTCAAATGCAATGGAGCCGCCAGTATGGCAACAGATCTCACGTTGTGAATAAAATTCCAGGACTATTTTTTCGGCGGTTAAACTATCGCCATTAAATGTAAATCTTGAGAGCCTGTTGACTGATGTGTCTATGGGCGAGTAAAAAATATAGACATGCTTATTCTTACTGAAGTTGGGATCTGCTTTAATACCTAATACGCCCTCTTCAGCATTCACCCCCGGTGTATTGGTCTTCCAGTATACATTAAGAGAAAGGGCCTGGCTTACAGTGGAGTCTCCATTTTTGTAAAGAAGGATCTCTCCTCTTCGTTGCGCAATAAGGATATCCAGATTAGGTAATATGGTCATTTCGGTAGGCTCAAAAAAATGCCCGGTGACCAACATCGTTTTTGTAAATCGATCTTCGGCCGGCACATGATGGGTCTTTGCCTTTGAATAATCCAGTTTATTGTTTTTACCGATTGCATATTGAATTCCTCCAAGCATATGTTGCAGAAACGCTTCTTCCTTAAAGGATTCTGAGGTGTGGCCAAGTGCAGTATAAAAAGCCCTTCCCCCATCAAATTCATGATACCACGACATGGGATGATTATCACCATTCTTACCACCCTTATAGGTAGTTTCATCAATAGACATCAGCACCTTAACTTCCTTATTGAGATTTTTGAAACTATACCACTCATCTGTCCTCTTCCATTTTTCAGGCAAATGCTTTGTTGAATTATGTGTGCGATCAGTAACATTCAACACGGCCTCCTGGATGGCCGGATGATCAAGAAAATATGCCCCAACCATCCTGCCATACCAACCCCATTCATATTCTGTATCGGCTGCTGCATGAATTCCAACAAATCCGCCGCCCGCCTGGATATACCTTTCAAAGGCAGCTTCCTGGTAATTATTCAGTACGTCTCCTGTTGTACTTAAAAAGATGACGGCTGCATATTTATCCAGACTGTCTTCCGTGAACCATTCTGCATTTCGGGTAGTATCAACATCAAATCCATTTGCAGCACCCATTTGTTGAATGGCTGCCATCCCATCAGGGATACTCTGGTGGTAAAAACCTGCTGTTTTTGCAAATACAAGAACACGCGGCTTGCCCGAACGACCAGAACAAGCTGGCACACTGAAAATAACAAATGCAATCACGAGAAACATGACTGATGAGAGGACTGCTCTGATCATTGAATATATTTTATTTTGCCTTTAATGCAGTTTGAATTGCCTTTTCTACAAGAGGTTCCATAATCTTGTATCCGGCAAGATTTGGATGAATACCATCATCTCCAAGTGAAGCCTTCAGGCCATTCCTATCATCAACCATTGCAGAAAAATAGTCAACATAAATGCTGCCGGAACGCTGTGCATAGGCCTTCAGCATTTTATTCAGTTCCACAACTTTCTGTGCAGGCTGAAGACCCGGCCTCCATGGAAAATCATATGCAGGTAGTACTGAAGATATTATCACGCGGATGTTTGAAGCTTTGGCAAGCTCTGCCATAGAAACAATATTTCCATAAATGGATTCAAGTGTTGCAGCTCCCGTATTGCCAGCAATATCGTTTATACCTGCCAGTAATACTACTACACCCGGCTTGAGGTCTATCACATCCTGCCGGAAACGCAGTAACATCTGCGGTGTAGTCTGACCGCTGATTCCCCTGTTGATATACTGCCGGCCACTAAAAAAGGCACTGTCAATATTTTTCCATCCCTCAGTTATTGAATTCCCCATGAATACAACTCGATCCTTTGGCACCACCTTCGCCCATAATTTATTATCAGCCTCAAAACGCTTAAGATTGGCCCAGTCATTATGAAAGCCCTCTTCACGTGCTACTTCATTCTTTTTCATCAGCTGGTAATTAGAGTTGGCCATCCAGCCCTTTGGATTAGGTGGCCATAGAAGGCCTCTTGCCCCAAGCCAATCCGCAAACCGCTCTATCCAGGTATCCGTTGGAATTTCCTGGGTACGCAATCCAAAACCATGACCCCCTTTTGAATACATATGCAGTTCAGCATCCTGACCCGCCGCCATCCAATTATTATAAATGCCAACACTATGTGATGCTAATCCCAACTGGTCATCTGATGCTGCTACAATAAATGCAGGTATTTTTTCAGTGGGAATCTTTCCCCCGATCATTTCCCCTACATAAGCATAAATGGGAGCGATAAAGTCTGGCCGGTTTGATGCATTGGAATTTTGCGTAACTGCCATCGTTACCGTGCCTCCTGCAGAGAATCCCATGAAACCTATTCTATTGGGATCAATATTGTATTTTGATGCATTGTTTCGAACATAAGCAACCGCTTCCAGGCCATCTTTGATTGCCAATGGAAACACTGGTGCTACATCAGCTCCGAATTTTTCCGAGTTTCCCATCTTCTCCATTACTTCCTTTGCAGGCTCATCCGTAAGACTCCTGACTACTCTATACTTAAGGACAAAACATGTGATCCCTTTTGCACTAAGCCATCTGGCCACATCAAATCCCTCACTGTTGATAGAGAGTGTATGAAAAGCACCCCCCGGTGCAATAATCACAGCTGTTCCGGTATTATAAGATGATTTTGCAGGAACAACTGTTAGAGTAGGATCCACTACATTATAAACCACAGGTGTATTAAAAACATTGGTATCTTTTCTGCCTTCCTGCCATGTCCAGCTTTCAGAGCCGGGTGCCTTACCAGGATATAACCTTATTACCTGTTCCTGGGCAAAGGAAATAATACCCCATAGTAATAAGGGTAAAATCAACACTTTTTTCATACAGCAAGAAATTTTAGAGCTATAAATATAACCATTGCAGGTTGCTCTTCTGCTATTTGATTACTGTAAGATTATAAATTCCGGAACCAAGCACCAACCCGGTACGGCCACCTTCGCTTGAATTAACTTTAATCCTGGAAGCGGAAAGAGGCTTGCCATTTTCAAATATTTTATCTCCCGGAGCCTCAGGCAGATAAACTGTGGCACTAGTATTTGCCGGTATTTCAAAGTTGTAAGTGGTGCCGTTTGCATCAATCTTCCATTCACTCGACAATTGACCATAATTTGTTTGCAACACAGCTTTGGCATGGCTTAACCCACCACCGATATGTGGCTTGATGCTAATTTTTTTATAGCCTGCAAATCCCTCCTCCGTATCAAGACCTGCTATTGTTCTGTACATCCAGTCACCGATAGCACCATATGCATAATGATTGAAAGAATTCATTCCGGGTGTCTGAAAGCTACTATCCGGCTTTTGTCCATCCCATCTTTCCCAGATGGTTGTAGCACCCATTTTTACAGGGTATAGCCATGAAGGATAACTCTCCTGCATCAATAATTTAAATGCCTGTTCAGTTTTTCCAAACCTAGTAAGTACATGGCAGAGATAGGGAGTACCAAGGAAACCAGTTGTGAGATGATCACCATAATTACTGATATTCTCTGAAAGCCTGTCAGCAGCCTGCTGCCTTATTCCTTCAGGTAACATATCAAAATGCAGGGCCAGCACATAAGCTGTTTGAGATGAAGAAACCAGCCTGCCTGATGGTGTTACATATTCCCGGTTAAAAGCCGCTTTAATTTTATTTAATAAAGCAGTATATTTTTCAACATCCGCGCTTTTACCAAGCACTGAAGCTGCGTTAATGACCAACTGTGTGGAGTTCGCATAAAAACATTGTGCGATGAGGTATTTATCCGTAATGGCTGATCGGCCATCATTATCATCATCTGGTCTGTAAAACAACCAATCGCCAAAATGAAAACCTTTATTCCAAAGATCATCCTTGCTATTGGCACTCATAAAACCCACCCATTTTTCCATGCTGGCATATTGCTCCGATAAGGTTTTCTTATCACCGTAGGCAAGATAATTCTGCCATGGAATGATAGTAGCTGCATCTGCCCAGCCTGCTGATCCGGATGCATCCTTACCCAATACATTTGGTATTACAAAGGGCACTGATCCATTATCGAGCTGGTCAAGCGCCAGGTCTTTCAACCATTTGGAAAAGAAATTATTTACGCCAAAATTGAATGATGCCGTTCGGTAGAAAACCTGTGCATCCCCCGTCCATCCCAGCCTTTCATCACGTTGCGGACAATCTGTTGGCACATCCAGAAAATTTCCTCTTTGCCCCCACTGTATATTATGTTGCAACTGGTTTATCAGGGCATTGGAACTGGTGAATTCACCCGTGGGTTTCATATCGCTGTAAAGTGTGATCGCCGTAAAATTTTCTGGTTTTATTTCTCCGGGATACCCTTCGATCCTGATATACCTGAATCCCTGGAAAGTAAAATGCGGTTCAAATATTTCTTCATCGTCACCACCAAGGATATATATATTCTCCTGCCTGGCAGCGCGTAGATTGGTGGTATAAAAATTTCCTGCCTTATCCAATATTTCTGCGTGATAGATCTTAATGCTATCACCTTTATTTCCTCTAACCTTTACTTTTACCCAGCCCACCATATTCTGGCCGAAATCAATTATTTTCTCACCAGAAGGTGTAGTGATCATTTTAGCCGGTTTGAACTCTTCCTTCTTACGAATGGGTTCATTGAGGGTGGCTACCAGTGCATGTTCATAAGGCAAAGCTGAGATAGCCGGCTTCCAGCCAGCATCATCAAACCCCACCAACTCCCATCCTTTTTGATCTAACCTGTTATCAATTGTTTCTCCATGATAAATCTCAGATGATCGGATACGGCCGGTAGATGTTTTCCAGCTTTCATCTGATATTACCGACGCCTTGCTACCATCTGTGTAAGTGATATCTAGCTGGAACAATAGGCCAATGTCCTTGCCATAATAATTCCTTTGTCCCTGGAAACCAATATTCCCGCGGTACCAGCCATTGCCCAGCGTAACAGCAATAGCATTTTGACCCTGCCGAAGCATATCGGTGATATCATATACCTGGTATTGAAGGCGCTTGTTATAGCTTGTCCAACCCGGACTTAAATAAGCATCTCCCACCCTGGTTCCGTTTACCTTTGCTTCATACATTCCTTTGGCGGTGATATAAGCTATAGCTGATCGGATTTTTTTAGCTGTTTGAAATTCCTTCCTTAGAAGTGGACTGGGTTGATCTGAACTACTGTCGGCCACTCCCCCTATCCATTTTGCTTTCCAATCGGATGCCTCGAATAAGCCGGTATGCCAATTGGCAAACTCCGACCATTTAGACATCTTTCCTTTATTATCCCATACCCTTACATGCCAGAAATATCTGGTGCCGCTCTTTAAATTCTCTCCCTTATAGCTCACAAATACTGAACTATCCGAATTTACTTTTCCTGATGTCCAGGCTTTAGCTCCTTTTGGTGATCCTGTAAAAACCTCTATTTCATAAGCAGTTTGTAAAATATCCCTGTCTTTGCCTTTTAACTGCCAGCTAAAACGGGGCGCAGCAATATCAAGGCCAATTGGATTAGCAAGGTTTTCGCATCGGGTATTCATTACAGTTACCTGTGCAAAAAGAAGCTGGCTACAAAGCAGCAGCAGGAGCATGGAAACAAATCCACGGGAGAAGTAATTCAACTTCATAAGCAAGCATTGTTAGTTTAGTAAGGCAATTATTTATCTGCCCAATAGTCTATCACCAGAACCTTATCAAGGTGAGGCTTCAACACTTCTACAAAAGCAAGATGTGAAGGGTGTGGCAGGTATACTTCGCGATCGGCTTCTGATTTAAAAGTCACAAAAAAACAATGGGTGAAACCCTGGTTAAGATTCTCCGGACTATTATTCTTTCCCCATTCAAAAGAATGGACTTCTTTGATGCGTTTGGGCAATGCACGGAAAGCCTCTTCAACTTTCTTTACATCCCATTCACTACTGCTATCGGTAAACTTAAATAATACTACATGGCGTAGTAACTTTTCGCTATTGGCTTTCTTTTCCTGGGCATTTGCCAAGAAACTGAAAAAGGTCATGGCCATGAATAGGCCGAGCAAGTTTTTCATCCGCTATATTTTAAATGTTAAGCAAAACTCACACTCACTCCGCCATCTTTCTCATCCTTCAACAGAATTCCAAGTTCCTGTAACTGGTTGCGGATCTTATCTGATGTGGCGAAATCTTTACGGCTTTTAGCATCCTTACGGATATCAATCAGCAATTGCAACACACCATCCAGTTTGCTATCCTCCCCACCACCAGCAGCCTGTTCATCCTGCAATCCGAATATATCTTCAAGGTATGATTTGAAAGCCTTCCGCATTTTTTCAATAGTTCCCTTTGATAATGCATCGCCATCAATATGTTTGTCCCTGATACCATTTATGACGGGCACCATTTCAAACATACTGGCCAGCACTTTGGCAGTATTAAGGTCATCGTTCATAAACTCATCAAGTTCCTCAACCAATTTAATGCATCGTGCATCCAGTTCTGCATCTCCGGCATCAGCACCACCGCCTTCCATCTCATTAAGCACTTTATAGGCATCCCATAATCTGCGCATTCCTTTTTGGGCGGCCTGCAGAGCTTCATTGCCGAAGTCGAGTGTACTCCTGTAATGCGTTTGAAGTATAAAAAATCGAACGGTCATGGGATGGTAGGCCTGTTCCAGTAATGGATGCGAGCCGCTGAACAATTCAGTAAGCTTGATAACATTGTTGTAGCTCTTACCCATCTTCTTTCCGTTGATGGTTATCATGTTATTGTGCAGCCAGTATCGTGCAGGTACTTCATGATTACAGATAGTGCTCTGGGCGATCTCACTTTCATGATGGGGAAACTGAAGATCCATTCCACCTCCATGAATATCAAAATGCTTTCCAAGATATTTGGTGGCCATGGCTGAACACTCAATATGCCATCCAGGGAAACCCTCGCCCCATGGACTATTCCATCGCATGATATGTTCGGGCGGCGCGGCTTTCCACAAAGCAAAATCCTGCTTGTTACGTTTTTCATCCTGCCCCTCCAACTCACGGGTGGTTTCGAGCAGATCATCCATTACCCTACCACTCATCTTTCCATAGGGATATTCTTCTGCATACTTGCGGACATCAAAATAAACTGATCCATTCTTCTCGTACGCATAGCCCTTATCAATAATGGTGCGGATCATATCTATCTGCTCTACGATATGTCCGGTGGCAGTTGGCTCAATGCTGGGATCAAGATTATTAAATTGTTTCATGGCCCAATGAAAAAGGTTGGTATACTTCTGCACCATTTCCATTGGTTCGAGTTTCTCGATCTGCGCTTTCTTAGATATCTTATCTTCTGCTTCGCGTCCTTCTTCTTCAAAATGTCCAGCATCGGTTATATTCCTTACATATCGCACCTTATAACCGAGATGCATAAGGTAGCGGTATAATACATCAAAAGTAATAAAGGGCCTTGCGTGGCCCAGATGGCTCTCACCGCTTACTGTTGGTCCACACACATACATGCCCGCATAACCCGGTACTATTGGTTCAAATACTTCTTTCTGCCTGGTATAGGAATTATAAACTTTCAATTCGGACATATTAATATCGATTGCTTGCAAAAATAATAGGATAACGATCTTCTAAGATAATGATTTCAATCCGGCAACAGGAGGTCAGCTATAACAGGGAAATGATCGCTAAGGGAGGGATGTGGATTACGACACTGCAATACCCCGATTTCCTGACTTGTCATGATATAATCGATCCTTAAAGTTGGACTCAGCGCCGAATAGGTTCGGCCAATACCAAACCCTCTTCGGGTAAAAGCATCTTTGCGGTCGCCCTTGATCCGATGGTAAACAAAAGAATTTGGAACATCATTGAAGTCGCCGCAAATGATTGCCGGATGAGGGCTTGCATCCAGTTCCTTTCTTATCATTTCTGCCTGCTGCTGCCTGAAGCCATAGGCATTCCGAAATTTGAGGAAGATGTCACGTGATTTTTCAATAGTTGAATCTCCTCCCTGCTTTATCTCTTCAAATTTCCTGAACTCAGCATTCGTAAATAATAATGATTGGAGGTGCGTGGTAAATACCCTGACCATTTTACCATTAACGGCAATATCAACATAGATGAAACTTTCATCTGCCTTCTGCTCGCGGGGACCACCAAACTTTCGCCGGTGTGTTTTACGGATAGGGTATTTTGAAAATATGGCTATCCCATGTTCATAAACCCTGTCGGGCCGGCGATGATCCATTGCATAATAGAAATACCGGTAACCAAGGCTATCCCTGAAAAAGGGAATATTCTCATCAAAAAGTTTCCTGTCATTGGTTTCAAGGAACTCCTGCATACAAATGATGTCAGGATTTTCCTTCCTGATATATTCAAGGATCTGTCTCCGTTTTGATTTCCCCGACCTTGGTCTGCCCCTCATTTCATCAAAACGTGCAACATTCCATTGCATCACGCGGAGCGATGATGGTTTTTTTTGCTGGCTCTGAGGGGTAAAAGGGTGGAAAGCAATAAAAGCATTAATGGGCTTCCAGCCAATTGCCATAGCAGCCAATGGCAACAGAAACCATTTAGAACGAAGCACGATCCAGAAAATCAGCATTGCAGAAATTGCAAAAAAGAGGAAGGCAAAACCCACACCCAATAATGCAATATACCAGTGCTTGCCAGGCTCAATAAACCACGCAGCACATGATAACAGGAATAGGACCGTTATCGCAAAAGTGAGTAGAACAAATAACCTTTTGGTAAGGCTGCGGAGCATGGAAGCCATCACCGAATTTACAACTCATCTTCATTTGCCGCCCGACGCAGTATGTCTTTTTCTTCATCCGTTAGCATATGGTAACCTTCAACATTGATCTTATCAAGGATCTGGTCGATCCGCTGTTGAGTGATATTAGGATATTTTTTAAAGGGTGGTTGCCCACTCACTTTATAAAAGAAACTATCCTTGTTGTTTTTCTTTCGGGATGGTTTCTCGGGATTGAAGAGATTATCAAACCAGTCGAACAGGTTGTTAAGCCATAAACTCCAGTCGCGGCCCCGCCTCATTTGGTAAATGAACATAAATCCAAGTGCACCACCTGCAAAGTGGGCAAGATACATAGCCCCATTACCTACCGAGATGGTGGCAAAATCAATGATAACATAGAGCGATGTCAATATCCATAAAGGAATGCCTCCATTGATCATCGGGAAGATCCTGTAATCGGGTGAAACAGTTGTAGTGGCCACGGCAACTGCCATAACTGAAGCGTTTGCACCTAGCAGACTTGCAAAGCCAAGGTCGGCCTGTAAACGAGGAAAAATATAATGTGCAAGTACAAAAGCGAATGCCCCTGCAATACCACCCCAAAAATATACTGAAACCAGCTTGCGGTTGCCGGTAAGATCCTGCATGATATAACCGAATAACCAGAGCCATAGCATATTGGCTATAACATGCATCACCCTTTCATGGGTAAACATGAAGGAGATGATTGTCCAGGGACGGTATGCAAGTTTATCAATATCTGCGGGGAGAATAAACCAGCTAAAAACACTGCTGTAAAAAGCATCAATATTAAGATCACTCAGCAGGTAGATTACATAAATGAACTTAATAAGTACAAATAATACTGCATTCACCACCACCAGGTTCACCAGTGCATTCCCATCGGCACCCAGCAGAATACCGCTTCTACGCTTATCTTCTTGCACATTCATAGCCATATGATATCAATAAAACGTATTTCGATTGGTTTTGTTCCACAAAAGTACCATTATAAAACCTGCCAGCGCACCCCCAAGATGGGCCCAGTGGGCTATATTATCTCCCGGCACCCTGCCTATTGCCCCAAAAAGATCGAGGGCCATCAATCCGGGAATGGCATATTTGGCTTTGATGGGAATGGGGATAAACATAAGGTATAACGGGGTGTTGGGAAACAGGTAGGCAAAGGCTGCCAGTATACCCATAATTGCTCCCGAGGCACCCACGGCAAGATCAAAATTAGGGTCGAGGAGTAGCTGTGCGATGCCTGCCACTATACCACATATCATGTAAAAATTCAGAAACCGCTTTGGCCCCCAAAGGTTCTCTAACATTGCACCAAACATATAGAGCGCGAACATATTGAACAGGATATGAAAGAGTCCAGCATGCATGAACATATGCGTCACCAGCTGCCAGATCCGGAAATGGGGACTCTGGTAAGGGAATAATGCTCCCCACTGCTCCAGGAATATTCCTTGCTTTTCAAATATGAACTGCGCGAAAAATATAACCACATTGGCTATAAGTATATTCTTTACTACTGGCGGTAATGATCTCATAGTTGTTTCCTCAATTTTAACTGTACCACGTTTTCAATATGATGGGTATGCGGGAACATATCCACCGGTCTAACTCTTTTTACTTCATATTTAGTATCCAGCAGGTTCAGGTCCCTTGCCTGAGTGGCCGGATTACAGCTAACATACACTACTGTTGGAGCTTCCATATCCAGTATCTTCTGTACAAGCTTTTCATGCATGCCTGCCCTTGGTGGATCAGTGATAATAACATCCGGACGACCATGGGTTGCGAAGAAAGCATCATCACAAATATCGATCACATCACCTGCAAAGAATTCAGCATGCCCGATATTATTGAGGGATGCATTCTCCCTTGCATCAGCAATAGCATCTTCAATCACTTCCACTCCAATAACCTTTGCAGCATTTCCGCTAACGAAAATACCAATGCTTCCTGTTCCGCAATACAGGTCATAAACAGTCTCTTTACCCGTTAGTTCAGCAAATTCGCGGGTAACCTGGTAGAGACGTTCACCCTGGCGGGTATTGGTCTGGAAAAATGATTTTGGACTGATCTTAAACTGGAAATCCTCCAACGTTTCCATCGCATAACCCTTTCCGTAATACACCTTTGGCTCCTGGTCATATAGACTATCGTTCCACTTTGTATTGATGGTATATAACAGGGTTGTAATGGAAGGCACTTTCTGTAGAAGGTGGTCGAGCAATCCTTTGCGTGCTGTCTTATCCTCCTTTCCGAATGCAATATTCACCATTACTTCACCGGTGGTGAGTACCCGAACGATAACCGTGCGCAAAAATCCATGGTGTTCGCGGATGTCATAATAACTAAGGCCGTGTTCCAGTGCATAATCACGGATCGTATTGCGAATGATATTAGCCGGCTCATGCATCAGATGACAGGTATATATATCAATAACCTTATCAAATATGCGCGGCACATGAAATCCGATTGCATTCTCCTGCTTGATCTCCCCCCCTGCTTCCACTTCTTCAGCAAGAAGGTAGCGCCGGTTGCTGCAGGTATATTCAAGTTTGTTTCTATAAAATCTTGTGTCTGTACAACCCAGTATAGGTTCAATGGCAGGAAGTGAAACCTTTCCGATCCTTCTCAGGTGCTGCTCCACTTCCTGCTGCTTATACGCTAATTGCTTTTCATAAGGCAGCATCTGCCATTTGCATCCACCGCAGATGCCAAAATGCTGGCAGAAAGGTTCCACGCGATCCTCAGAAAACTTATGGGTACGGATCACCCTGCCTTCAGCCCAGTCTTTTTTGTTTTTGGTGAGCCTTACATCCACAATATCACCCGGCACAGCACCCTCAATAAAAATCACTTTACCGTCCACTCTCCCGATCGCCTTTCCCCCCGCGGCATAATCCTCCACCGCCAGACGATCAACTGTAACATTCTTTTTACGCATCCGGCAAAAGTAAACACAATATTATTGCGGCCAATTCGTGAAATTAGCAGCTTAATCGGTTCGATGAAAAACGCCTTTCTAATATTACTCCTTACCGTATGCAATTTTTTCAGCCCAGTCCTGATGGCCCAATCTGCCGCTGAAAAAGGATACAAACTCACGCTGAACACCAATGGCTATAAATCACAATATGTTTATCTAGCCTACCACTATGGCAAGATCAAGGCCCTCGCTGATTCTGCGCTGGTAAACCCATCCGGCATTGCCATTTTCAGTGGAGCCGACCCCTTGCCAGGCGGCATCTATTTTATGGTATCCCCCAAAAAAGAGATCCTTTTTGAATTGCTGCTTGATAAAGACCAGGCATTCTCCATGAAGCTGGATACCGCCAACCCCTCGGCTGCACAGTTCACCAATTCACCATTGAATAGTGATTTCCAGGCTTATACCCGATATGTAAATACCAAAGGGGCTGCTATCAGCAGGCTTCAGCAAAGTCTTGCTTCAGCAAAAAACAGCAACGACAGTACTGTCATTACCACTGAAATGCGCACCCTAAACCAGGAGATCATTGATTATCGAACCAGCTACAACAAAACTTCCTCCGCAAATTTTCTTAATGCATTGTTCGCAGCATTGCAGGAACCAGTTGTTCCTCCTGCCAACCAACATCCAAAAGGGGCGTATGATAGTAGCTATGCATTCAATTATTTTAAATCACATTACTGGGATGGAGTTAAGTTCAATGACGACCGCCTCATCCGTACACCCTTTTATGAAGCAAGGATAGACCGTTATCTGCGCGACATGGTATCGCCTGATCCAGATTCAATAAAAAAAGAAATTGATATAATACTCGGCCAGGCAGTCAGCAGCAAGGAAAGCTTTAAATACCTGCTAACCCATTTCGTACAGAAATATATCAATCCTGAATATATGGGTCAGGATGCAGTTTTCGTGCACCTCTTTGAAAAATATATTAACGGCAATCCCGAGGTTAACTGGTTCACCGACAAATACCAGAAATACATGACAGACAGGGCATATTCCCTGATGGCAAACCTGATCGGTAACCCTGCCTGGGATATCATAATGACCGATACCAGTGGTAAGCTTTCAAACCTCTATGAAGTGAAAGCAGCCTTTACAGTGATCTGTTTTTGGGATCCTACCTGCGGGCATTGCAAGGAAATGGTACCTAAACTTGATTCCATTTACCAGGCCAAATGGAAAAAGAATGATGTCAAAATTTTTGGTGTGATGACGGAAGGGGGAAGAGATAACTGGACCCGCTATATCCGGGAGAACAACTTAAACGACTGGATTCATGTGCACCAGACCGAAGCACAACGTGATGCTGAAAGCAATTCAGGAAAGCCGGGCTTCCGCCAATTATATGATGTTTACCAGACGCCTGTATTATACCTTCTCGATAAGGATAAGCGCATCATAGCAAAAAAACTTACCTATCAGCAGCTGGATAATATCCTGGATCTAAAGCAGAAAAAAACTACCGCTAAAAAATGATCATGTGTAAAAACTTAACTGCCACCATTATACTATTGCTGGCAATGGCTACCGGAAATGCGCAGCCGCTTTTCACGTATGGTCCCCATAAGGTTAGTAAGGAAACCTTCTTACGCGCTTATGAAAAAAATAATTTAGGCGGAAAGGATGCCGCTGCCATGCAGCAATACCTCGAATTATATACCAGGTTCAGGCTAAAGGTGCAGGATGCATATGATATGAAACTCGATACCCTGCCTTCCCAGAAAGCTGACCTGGAAAATTTCAGGAACCAGGTTATTGGAATGTACCTCACTGATGACAGCATGATGCTGGAACTGGTTAAAGTTTCCATGGCTAATAGTAAACGTGATATCAGGCTCTCGCATATATATATTCCATTTAATGGTACAGATACGCTGGCAGCATCCGATGCAATAAAAAATGCAGCTAAAGCAGTTCAGCAGGGAAAGTCCTTTGAGAATGTTGCAATGGAATTTTCTAAGGATCCATCTGTCAAATCAAATAAGGGTGATATTGGCTGGATCAGCAGCTTCACCCTTCCCTATGCCATTGAATCGCTGGTTTATAATACACCCATTGGCACCATCAGCTCTATATACAAAAGCAGCACTGCCTATCATCTCTTCCGTCCATCGGCAGAAAGACCCGCTACAGGCAATATACACGTTGCACAGATCCTGCTGGAGCTTCCTGAAAATGCACCCTCCAGGGAAGCAGACCGGGTAAAAAAGCTGGCTGATTCCCTATATACAGTGATCGTTGCAGGAGGAGATTTTGGAAAGCTTGCGCTGGGCTTTAGCAGCGACAATGCTTCTTTTAATAACCAGGGAGTGTTACAGCCCTTCTCTCCCGGCACGCATGATCCATTATTTGAAGAGCAGGCTGTGATGCTATCTGATAAAAATATTTTTAGTAAGCCATTCCGAACAGCCAATGGCTGGCATATACTTCGTTTTCTGAGAAGATATCCCCGCCCCACTGACATAAATAACGCAGAAGATATTGCTGCCATGAAAACATTAATCCAAAATGATGATCGTAATGCGCTTATCAGGTTATCAGTGCTGCAGCGCGCGAGAAAGGCTACAGGAATACCAGCAGAAACCAGTGAGGATGAGGTCCTGGAAAAATATATTGCCGGTCTAGAGCAGTATGACAGTGGGTATGCGGCACAGATCAATGAATTTGCAGAAGGTAATCTACTCTTTGAAGCGATGCAGAGAAAGGTATGGGACAAATCGGCAGGCGATGAAAAAGGATTGCAGCAATACTATAAAAATAATAGTGGCAGGTATAAATGGAAAGAAAGTGTAAGCGGTGTTCTGTTTAGTAGTACTGATGCATCCGTACTTCGGTCATTCCACAAAAAACTCATGGCTGAACCTGAAACCTGGAAGGGATTGATACTTCTGGAGAACGGGGCTGTGCAATATGACAGTTCCCGTTTTGAGATTGACCAGCTTCCTCTTAAACTCCCTGAAACCAAATCCGGACTCATTACTGAACCCGTATATAACAAGGCGGACGAATTACACCAGTTCTTCTATTTGATCAAAACATGGCCCGCTAATGTTTCCCGTAGCTATGAAGAAGCTAAAGGATTCGTGTTAAATGATTACCAGCAGGTGCTGGAAGATGCATGGATAAAGGAACTAAAGAAGAAATATCCTGTAAAGATCAACCAGACAGTTTGGAAATCAATTAACAGGTAGTGGCATGGTTTCTGCGTGTAGCCCTCTGCGTGAAAGATTTTGATACTAACCTAAAAAAACCAACAATGAAGAAAACAATGATCGTGATGATGGCAATGGGAGCCATCGCTTTTCAGGCCAAAGCCCAGGACAGTAAATTGTATATTAAGGGCGGCTATAACCTTGCTAATATCTCCGTTTCCAAAGATGGAGGCATAGAAGAATCAAATGCATTATCAAGTTTCCATGCCGGCTTTATGGCAGACCTGCCGGTAGGTGAAGGTGCACTTTCGTTCCAGCCTGGATTACTTTTTTCAGGCAAGGGTGCTAAGTGGCAGAGTGGTAGTGAAACCGACCAGAACTATATCAAGGCTACCACCAGCCCCAAATACATTGAAATTCCCCTTAACCTGGTAGTTAATATTCCACTGGTTGATAAAGAATCGAAGTTCTTTGTAGGTGGTGGTGGTTATGCTGCAATGGGTATTGCAGGAAAAAATAAAACGGAAGGAAAATTCATCGGTGTAGCTTTTGAATCAGAAGACAAGATCGAATTCAGCAATGATGATCCTACTACAACCGGTACCGAAGAAAATGGCGGACTTGGAATGATGAAGCGTTTCGATCTTGGACTGAATGGTACAGCAGGATTTGCTTTCAAGAATGTAATGGTATCAGTGAATTATGGCCATGGTCTTACCAAGATCAACTCTGGTGGCGATAATAGTTCTGATGATAAAAATAAGAACCGTGTCTGGAGCCTAAGTTTAGGGCTAAGCCTCTAGCCACTTAAGAAGTAAGAGGTAAGACATTTAAAGGTAAGAGGTAAGAAGTTAGATTTATTTTAGCGTAGTTCATCCACCAAGTAATTCTTACTTCTTACCTCTTACCTCTTACCTCAATTCTTGCCTCTTACCTCAAACGAGGTTTTTCACCACATTCCAGATCACTTTTGGTTTCCCCAAAGTATAATAGTGCAGCACAGGAACACCTGCCTTCTTTAATTCTCGGCTCTGGTTCAGCAACCATTCGGTTCCTACCAACTCAACATCTGCATCAGATTTACATTTCATGATCTCGCCTGAAAGATCAGTAGGAAGATCAACATGAAAGATCCTTGGCAAAAGGCTCATCTGCTTTTTGTTGGTAATGGGTTTTAGTCCCGGAATAATGGGAACATTGATTCCTGCAGCCAGGCAGGATTCTACAAATTCAAAATATTTCTGGTTATCAAAGAACATCTGCGTAACCACATATTCTGCACCTGCATCCACTTTTGCTTTCAGGTAGGCGAGGTCAGTAGATTTATTAGGCGCTTCAAAATGTTTTTCAGGATAACCGGCCACACCAATACAAAACTGAGCATTCCCCGGATCCTTAACCTCTTCCTCGAGGTATAGTCCATGGTTAAGATCAACCACTTGTTTCAGCAGGTCAATTGCATAGTGGTTACCACCCTGCTCAGGTTCAAAAAAAGTTTCATTTTTTGGCGCATCTCCCCTCAACACCAACACATTATCGATTCCGAGGAAGGCGAGGTCAATAAGAGCGTTCTCCGTTTCTTCACGCGTAAATCCGCCACAGATCAGGTGCGGAACAGGATCAACATTATAGTGTTGCATGATGGCCGCGCATATACCTACCGTTCCCGGCCGCTTGCGAACCTCGATCTTGGCAAAAGATCCATCGGCCTGCTTCTTGAACATGGTCTCACTCCTGTGATAAGTTACATTGATGAACGATGGCTTGAATTCCATCAGGGGATCAAGATGATTATAGATTGCATTGATTCCCTTACCCTTCAATGGTGGCAGAATTTCAAATGATATCAGCGTATCCTTTGCCTCTCTTATATGATCGATTACCTTCATATTTGCTTGCTTGCAGAATTTAACTATCTACAAACTTAGGACGCATGGCCCAATTAACAAGCCATTCCGGTATTTTTGCCCAAAGCCTTTGATTTTGAACCTAGTGATCCAAACAAACGAACTGGTAAAATCATACAGTAACAGAACTGTAGTGAACCATGTTTCAGTGAATGTACAGCAGGGAGAGATCGTGGGATTACTTGGCCCCAATGGTGCTGGTAAAACCACAACCTTCTATATGGTAGTCGGACTTATTAAGCCCGATGAAGGAAAAGTTTACCTGAATGACAGGGACATAACCGAATTGCCCATGTACAAAAGGGCACAGCTCGGTATCGGCTATCTTCCTCAGGAAGCCTCTGTATTCCGGAGCCTATCTGTTGAAGATAATATCAGGGCAGTACTCGAAATGACTACACTAACCCGGCAGGAACAGAAGCATAAACTGGAAGAACTGCTCGACGAATTCAGGCTGCATCATGTAAGGAAAAACAATGGCGACAGTCTTAGCGGTGGTGAAAGAAGACGTACAGAAATAGCCCGCGCATTAGCGGTAGACCCAAAATTCATCCTGCTGGATGAACCCTTTGCAGGAGTGGATCCCATTGCTGTTGAAGATATTCAAACCGTTGTGGCCAGGCTTAAGTACAAGAATATTGGAATCCTGATCACTGACCATAATGTGAATGAAACGCTTTCTATCTGCGACCGAGCCTACCTTCTTATTGAAGGAAAGATCTTTAAACACGGCACTGCAGAAGAACTGGCGGCGGATGAACATGTGCGAAGACTTTACCTGGGAAGGAATTTCGAACTCAAACGAAAAGACTACCTGCATGAGGAAGTAATGAAGGGCATGACCGATTTCCCCAAGATTTAACGGCTTTTTTCTGTATTTTGCCGGCGTAGCATGAAAATATTTTCGCCTGCCATATCCAGACTGGCCCGGCTTCGGCTCTGGCAAATAGAAGAATGGGTTAATGACCCCATCGCAGCCCAGCGCGAAGTGTTACAGGAACTCGTCACTTCAGCCCAGTATACCGCCTTTGGAAGGCAATATGGTTTCAACCACCTCTTTAATATAAGAACCTTTAAACAGACTGTTCCGGTTCACGAATACGAAGATCTTAAGCCATACATAGACAGGATGATGGGTGGTGAAGACCATGTTCTCTGGAACACCCCTATCCGCTGGTTCGCCAAGAGCAGCGGTACTACTTCAGATAAAAGCAAGTTCATACCAGTAAGCGAAGAAAGCCTTGAAGAGAACCATTTTCAAGGTGCCAAGGATGTACTCACAATGTATTACGGATATAACCCTGATTCAGATCTTTTATCAGGAAAAGGATTGGTGATTGGGGGAAGCCACCAGGTAAGCCAGGTAAGTGAAGAAATAAATTATGGAGATCTCAGCGCCGTGCTCCTGCAGAATTCCCCTTTTTGGGGAAGCTGGATCAGAACACCTGAACTCTCTATTGCCCTTATGGACGAATGGGAATCAAAGATCGAACAACTTGCACTTGCCACTATCCCCGAAAATGTCACTTCCATATCGGGAGTTCCTACCTGGACCCTCGTATTAATGAAGCGTATACTCGAAATGACAGGCAAATCCTCTATATCAGAGATCTGGCCCAACCTCGAACTGTATATGCATGGCGGGGTTTCTTTTGTGCCCTACCGCGATCAGTTCAGAAAAATTATCGGTAAGGATATCCACTTCCTGGAAATGTATAATGCGAGTGAAGGGTTCTTTGCTGCGCAGGATAGTCCTGATTCGGACGGCATGTTACTCTTTACCCGTCATGGTATATTTTATGAATTCATGCCCATTGAAGAATATGGAAAGAAATTTCCTCATACGGTTGGATTGGGAAAAGTGGAAACAGGAAAAAACTATGCTGTCATAATTAGTACCTCCGGCGGACTATGGCGCTATATAATTGGTGATACCATCCAGTTTACAACAATTGCACCATACCGGGTTAAGGTGAGCGGTCGGTTAAAGCATTATATCAATGCTTTTGGAGAAGAGGTGATTGTTGACAACAGTGACAAAGCCGTGGCAGCCGCCGCCGAAAAAACCGGTGCCGCTGTTATTGATTATACTGCTGCGCCCGTTTACTTCAGTGATGAGGGTAATGGCGCACATGAATGGCTGATTGAATTCGAAAAAGAACCCGCCGATCTTTCTCTGTTTGCCTATGAACTCGATTCAGCACTTAAGAACCTGAACAGTGATTATGAAGCTAAGAGACATAAAGATATTGCCCTGCGCATGCCCGTTATACACGCGGTAAGGAAGGGACTCTTCAATGAATGGCTTCGCTTCAAAGGCAAACTGGGAGGGCAACATAAAGTACCAAGGCTCTCCAATGATCGTAGCATCATAGAAAATATCCTTTCAATGGCCTAGTTTTGCCACCAGATAAAAACTCGATCACATGAAATTACTCGATAATAAAGTTGCCATCGTAACGGGTGCTGCCCGTGGCATAGGAGAAGGTATCGCCATTAAACTGGCGGAGCAGGGTGCGCATATCGCTTTCACTTATGTTAGTGAAGGCAGTGCACCAAAAGCTGCTGCATTGGAAGAGAAATTAAAATCCATGGGGGTTAACGCCAAAGCATACCGAAGCAATGCTGCAAGTTTTGAAGAGTGTGAAATATTCGTGAATGATGTTCTAAAAACCTTCGGATCTATTGATATATGCGTGAACAATGCCGGTATCTCTAAAGACAACCTTTTGCTTCGCATGACGCCTGACCAGTGGGATGATGTTATGCTCACCAATCTTAAAAGTGTATACAATATGACCAAGCAGGTCATTCGCCCGATGATGAAAGCTAAATCGGGAAGTATCATCAATATGAGCTCTATCATTGGTATCAGGGGAAATGCTGGCCAGAGCAGCTACGCAGCATCTAAAGCCGGTATCATAGGGTTCACAAAATCAATTGCCCAGGAACTGGGCAGCCGCAATATCCGTTGCAATGCTATCGCTCCCGGCTTTGTAGAAACAGATATGACACATTACCTGAAAGAAGGTGCAGGTGCTGATGAGTTCCTTAAAAAGATTCCTCTTGGCAGATTTGGTACAACAGAAGAGATAGCCAATGTTACACTTTTCCTCGCAAGTGATATGAGTTCTTATATGACTGGCCAGGTATTAAGCACATGCGGTGGACTGAATATTTAATACATCAGTTCCTTAACTTTTTCCTTGTCTTCTTTTTCTTTGTCGAGGTCAAACATGGTTCCAAAAACATGGTCCCAGATGGTTGTGCTTACGCCAAAACCCTGGTGATCATTTTTGTAATGATGCAGATGATGATTCCTCCACAATGGCTTCATCCATTTAAAAGGAGGATTCCATGCATGAATGGCATAATGCATACTGCCATACATTAAATAGCCCAGCATGAAGCCAGGAAAAAATGAGAACGCAAACTTGCCAAGAACGAGGTACTGCAGTGAAAAGATAATGGAAGATATTATAAGACTTGGTACCGGTGGCATGAATAGTCTTTCTTTATCTCTCGGAAAATGATGGTGGTTACCATGTAATACATAAATTATTCTCTGGGCACGTTCACTATCCGCAACCATGTGGAATATCCAGCGATGCATGATGTATTCAAAAAAAGTCCAGAATAGCATACCACCCAGGAACAACAGCCCCATCTGAATTATGCCGTAATCATCATGTTGTAAACCATACCAGGGAAACCCGATTATTATCGGAAGATACATCCCCCAGATTACCAGCGGATGGGTTTTGGTGAGCATCTCCAGATACTGGTTCCGGAACAATTGGGCCTGGCCCTTATTGTGTATCTTTTCAAATTTCATAGTATCCTAGTTCAGGGCAAAAATACGAAAATCCCTGTTCTTTCTTTTCCTTCCTGATTCATACTGGTAAACCATTTCCCCTATTTCCCTGAAATAACGGTAACCAACTCCCTCATATTCATATTTATCGTCATTAAGAACACCGTCACTATTCACATAAATTACGCCGCTCAAGATAAATTCAACACCGTTTTCTTTATCAACGATATAGGCTACATCCGTTAAAAATCCATATGACCAGCCGGTTTTATTATAACTCCTGATAGATGGCGGTATTGGCTGTTTTCCATCCCGGAAAAAAAAGAATTTGGTATAACTGTTAAAAAACTCCGTTGTATCATAAACAGGCGAAATACTTTCAGATGGGAGCTGTTGCATGCATGTCCGAAGGAATTCACGGTCGTCTTCATTTATCCGGAAGCGTTTTTCTGCCGCTACGGAGTTCGGGAATAAAACCGACTGCAGCATCTGCCGCAGATGGTCCAGGGGCATATTATTATGTGTTGTAAAATCCATTGGACGATGGATAAGTGAATCATTGCGGTCATAATGCGCATTTCCAATCAAGATCTTCTTACTGAAATCAAAAGGTTGCGGGTTATAGGCAGCCGGCTGGTGAAAAAGCAATTTACCCTCAGCATCCAGGAAGCGGATCGGATTGGTATGGCGGTTCTCCTCTTCATTCATCGATACGAAACGACGCGTTATCCTGCTTTGCCGGTATCCCATCTCCTGCAACCTCCTATTGATCGTTTCCTGCCCTACATACTCATAAAGCCTGTTATATGCATCATTATCACTCACAATGAAGATCTTCTTTATATAATGAGCTATTGAGGGTTTCCCATCAGCCGCACTGGTATCTGCAAGAACCGGGGTCTGCCGGCAACAGGAACTATCTGTAAGCATAGTGCTGTTTCTATTTACCCCATATTTTTTCAGCTGGTTTAACTTTTCAAGTGCAAGAATTGCTACAGGAAGTTTAACCATGGAGGCTGGATTGAAATATTCATCGGCATCCACACGAAGGTATTGTGAGCGGCACCTGGGTTGGTTTGCCCTGTTCCGATCAATACGTGTATATATTAATTGATACCGGTAGGTATCGGGATTGTCAAGGATCCCCTTCAGGAAGGGGCTGGCTCTTTCCCTTATAAACTTCTCCAAACCTCGGTTATGCCGTGTTTGAGCATGGCCGCTTAAACCCCAAAATAAAAGGACAATAAATAGTAAGACTATAGAGCGCATAGCGGAAAGATAAATATTCCCGCTATTTTTGACCACTCTAAAAATGCCTGCATATGAAGCTTGTTTCTTATCTCCGTGATGGTCATGATCAATTAGGAATTTATGTGGATGGTTACCTCTATGACATGGAGATGCTACACCCCGAATTACCCGGCAACATGAATATGTTTCTGCAATATTGGGAAGAATCTTTTCCTGTTGCGCAGATGGCAGAACGTATGGTTAAAGAAGGTAGGATCACGAAAGAAAAAGGCTTCCCCATTGAAGAGGCATACCTTCTTGCACCTGTTCCCTTTCCCACTTCCTGCCGTGATGGATATGCGTTCCGTCAACATGTTGAATCGGCAAGACGTAATCGCAGCGCTCCCATGATTCCTGAATTTGACCAGTACCCGATTTTTTACTTTACCAATCATGGTAGTATCCAGGGGCCTGGTGAGGTCATCTGCATGCCCGATCATTTTGAAAAACTTGATTTTGAACTGGAGGCTGCCGTGGTTATTTGTAAAGCCGGACGAAATATCAAAGCATCTGAGGCAGATGAATATATAGGCGGACTCATGATCATGAATGATATCAGCGCAAGAAGATTGCAGATGGAGGAGATGCTGCTGAACCTAGGCCCCGCCAAAGGAAAAGACTTCTGCACTGTTATTGGTCCATGGCTGGTTACACCAGATGAGTTAGAACAATATGAAATACCTGCAAAAGAAAACCATACAGGAAAGCGCTGGAACCTTCGCATGCAATGCCGGGTAAATGGTGTTCAGGTTAGCGATGGCAATCTTGGTGATATGGACTGGACCTTTGCGGAAATCATTGAACGCTGTTCTTATGGCGTTACCATGCATCCAGGTGATGTAATTGGAAGCGGCACTGTGGGTACAGGATGTTTTCTTGAGCTGAACGGCACGGGTAAACTCAATGATCCCAACTACACTCAACAATGGTTGAAAGAAGGTGATGTTGTTGAACTGGAGATTGATGGCCTTGGCATCCTGACAAATACTATCGTTGCAGAACCAACAGACTATTCAATTCTCGCCCTCAAAAAAACAATCCAGGAATAAAACAGCGATTATGCAGATTGATCTGAATGACCTGAACCCCATGATGAAGCAACAGTGGCTGCAGCATGCTGTAGCCCCAAGGCCCATCTGTTTCGCTTCCACCATCAGCGCTAAGGGAGAGGTAAACCTTAGCCCCTTTTCCTTCTTCAACCTTTTCTCTACAAATCCGCCGATATTGATCTTCTCTCCTTCCAGAAGAGTACGTGATAATAGTATCAAGCATACTCTTGAAAATGTTAATGAGATCCCCGAGGTTGTGATCAACATAGTGGATGAAGAAATGGTACAACAGGTTTCACTGGCCAGTTGTGAATATCCCCGCGGCACGAATGAATTTATTAAGGCCGGCTTCACAGAAGAACCGGCCACAATAATAAGGCCGCCAATGGTTCGCGAAAGCAAGGTGAAGATGGAATGCAGGGTGATCGAAATAAAATCTTTAGGCACTGAAGGTGGAGCTGGTAACCTGGTGATATGTGAAGTACTTCGCATGCACGTAAACGATAGCATACTTAATGAAGACGGCAGTATGATTGACCAAAGAAAATTACATCATATTGCCAGGCTGGGTGGCAACTGGTACAGTAAAGTAGATCCATCCAATCTTTTTGAAGTAGAGAAACCCAATGTAAAACTTGGGATAGGCATCGATGTGCTGCCAGAAACAATTCGTACCAGCTTAATTCTTACAGGTAATGAGCTGGCACAATTGGGAAATGTACACGAAATGCCTGTGGTGGATCCTGCATTCGATGACGATAAACTAAAGAGTATTTTCCAATATTATGCTGTTAGTCCCGATGAGATGGAACGCGAGATCCAGCTATATGCTAAGGAACTGCTGGAAAAGCATAAAATAGCCGAGGCATGGCAGGTATTGTTATCACTTCCTTAATGGCAAGTGGAACAATTTGCAATAATTACTAATGCCGCAGTAATTTTTGGGAGAAAATGCGTACTAACGGGAAAAATACCCGGAAGAAACTATGATTTATTACCAAAGGAAAATTCTCTTTTGCCAATTGCCGCATTATTATCAAATACTCAGTTAACAGTTCGTTTTATCAATTAGATAAGGCTTTGGGGCATTGCTAGTTTTACACAAGCAATCACCTAAAACCTTATACCATGTTAACGCTCTTATTAATTCTGTATATCAGGAGATATGGCCGAAACCAGGGCGCTGTTTCATTTTTAAACCTGGTATCCGATTTTATACATCGTCGCGGCCGCCACTTAATTATTTTTCTGCTTTTATTTTTATCGCTGACAGTTACCATGCAGGGCCAGCGGATCCAACGCACATATCAGGCAATGCATAATGGTAAAGAAGTGGGCGAAATGGTTTTCACCCAGGAAGCGAGCAACAATATAGTTAATTATAACCTTGTTTCCTCCATCGCCGCAACCATGTTATTCAGGATTACCGTTCAGTCCAACGAAGAAGCGAGTTTCGAAAATGAAAGCCTTGTGCAATCATCCATTCATCGTAAAGTTAATGGCCAGGTAAAATTGAACCATGCAATCAGCCGCCAGAAGGATGGCTATTTTATTCAGAAAAAATCATCCGCAGAAAAGCTAAACCTTCCTGAGATAAGTTTCAATATCCTGAAACTATATGCACAGGAACCATTTCGTATCAGGGAAGTATTTTCTGATAGCTACAGCAGGATGATCAGTATTTCGCAGGTGGCCGCTGATTGCTATGCGATAAGGCTACCCAATGGAACCACCTGCCGGTATTATTACAAAGATGGCATCTGCACCCGTATGGTAACTGAAGGTTCTTTGTATACCATTTCCTTTAACCTTAAATAATCCAAAATGGAAGCCTATAATATCAGTGACATTATCAAAAAAGATAGTCGCGGTGACGGTTATGTCCAATTGGTCATGAAACAAATTAAGGGGATAATACTCTTTTCGCTGCCAGTCATTCTCTCCTGCCGCTATGCCGATCTAAAGAACATTTACCTTACTCTTCCTGCTCTCAGTACCGGTAAGTTTACCCTGCCTGTTGCCCTGGCCGGTGTAGCCGTAGTTGCAGGATATTTTGGTGCGATGCGTTTCCTTCGCGAAAGCAAAGACCGGACTTTTCCACTGCCGGGAAAAGGATCATTAGCTGTTTACTTTTCCCTGAGGATCGCCCATCTCATTTTGTATGAGGCATTCTTCAGAGGACTAATGCTCTGGGTTTTTACCAGCCTGTTTTCCCTTACTGTTTCCATCGGCATCAATGTGCTGTTATACATGATGGCACATTACGGTGCAAGTCGCAGGATGATCTTAGCCTGCATTCCTGCGGGCATCATTCTCTGTTTAACGAGTTGGTACTTTGGATCTGCACTGCCTGCCATGGTCATTCATGTACTGCTAAGTATATCCTATGAATTCCTGATCACCTATCACTATTCAACATACCCTAAAACTATAACCATATGAAAATATTTCTCACCGGTGCTACCGGCTATATCGGCAACCAGCTTGCAATCACATTAGCTAATGAAGGAAACGATGTCACTGCTTTGGTTCGATCACCAGAAAAGCAAAACTCACTGCATCACCCAAATATCAGGCTCGTAACGGGTGACATCACTAATTATGAAGCATTATACAATGCTATGAAAGATGCCAGCCAGGTTTATCATGTAGCAGGATATGCCCGTCTCTGGGCGCCGGATAGCTCTATCTTTTATGCAGTGAACGTTGATGGAACCAAAAATGTGCTGAAAGCTGCCAAAGAACTGGGCATAAAAAAAATGGTACATACTTCCAGTACAGCTGTTTTTGGTCCCACAGGTTTTCTTCCGGCTACAGAAGAATCACCCCGCATAGCTCCCTTTGATAATGATTACGACCTGTCAAAGCACCTTGCAGAAAAAGAGGTAATCAAAGCTGCCATGGATGGTTTGGAGGTGTGTATCGTGAGTCCCTCAAGAGTTTATGGCTATGGAATAAATAGTCCAGGCAATGCCATTACCAATCTCCTGAAAAGAGCATTGCTGAAAGAATGGATCGTGCTGCCTTATGCGCCACAGGCAATTGGAAACTATACCTATATTGATGATGTAGTAAGTGGACATATCAAGGCCATGCGTTTTGGGAGGACCGGCGAAAAATACCTGCTGGGTGGAGAAAATAAAATGGTGAGGGAAGTGCTGCACTGTATCAGGCAACTGGTTGAACAGGTAAACTATATTCCTCTCCCGCTGGGCTTACTAAAAGTTTTCAGCCAGCTCTTGCTACAGTATAAAAAACTCATAAAGGAAGATGCCCTTTTCACGCCATCCTCTCTTAAAAGATACACTTCCAATGCCGCCTTCGATAGTTCTAAGGCACGCAGAGATCTCAATTATTCTATAACCCCTTTTGAATCCGGAATGGCTGAAACCCTTTCATCACTTAAAAAAGATCTGACATGGCTACCCCATATTTCACAATTATAACCGGCGCAAGTGAGGGACTTGGGAAATCATTCTCCCTCCAATGTGCCGAGAAAGGAATGAACCTTCTCCTGGTTGCATTACCCGGCAGGGAAATCCATCAACTGGCAGTGCATATCCGGCTGAACTACCAGGTTACTGTAGTGGTATTTGAGAAGGATCTTAGTACTGAAACCGCATGCTGGTCGCTCTTTGAACAGGTAATGTTTGGAGGATGGAAAGTTAATATGCTTATCAACAATGCGGGCATAGGCAACACTGTTCTGTTTGCTGATGGCAATATCAATGCTTACCAGCAACTGATAAGGTTGAATATTATGGCAACCACCTTACTCACCCGCCTATTCCTTCCTATTCTAAAGTTAAATGGGCCCGCATATATTCTCAACGTCAGCAGCCTCGCCTCATTCTTCCCGCTGGCCGACAAACAGGTATATGGCGGTACAAAATCTTATATCCGTTATTTCTCTATGAGCCTTCGGAAAGAGCTCCGTCACTCAGGCATCAGCGTTACAGTGGTATGCCCCGGAGGCATCAATTCTAACCCTAATCAATATCTTCTATCTAAGTCCGCAAGCTGGCTTACCAAATTGGCCACCATGGAGCCGGCGGAAGTTGCGGAAGAAGCATTATATGCACTTATGAAAGGCCGGCCCATGATAATTCCAGGCAGGTTAAACCGTATCAGCCTTTGGTTAGATAAAATTATTCCAGACAAATTAAAGGAAATATTCTCCGCCTACCTGGTAGCACGCAAGCCATTACTGGTATCGCCTATTCCATGCTTATGCACAAAAAATAAAGACCATGAAAACCTTATCCTTTGTCCGGCCGGGCTCTGAACAAAAACATTAACCGATCATTAATTCAGGGTATAAAAGAGCGAGTCCAACTCCTCCTGAAGGATAATTATCGAAAAGGTTGCCGAGTATATCCGGAATGTTATTAGAGTACTGTCTAACACAGCTATTGAAGGATCCGATCCATTCAAGGAAAGAATCATGGAAATTATTATCCAGTGCAGGAACTACAGTAACACCCATCTTTTCTAAGGCAGCAGCATTACATTTTTGCTCATACTGTCCGCCAATAGGAATAACCATCAGCTTCTTACCCAGGTGCATTACTTCCGAAGGCGTCTCAAATCCTGCACCGGTGATCACTCCATAAGAATTTATCATGCTTTCATTAAACAGCCTTTGGCTGACTGGAATCAATTTTACATTGCCAATTGTTTCAGGCGATCTCACGTTTTTCGAAAACAGTTCAAACTTAAAATTTGATAACCTTGAAAACGCTTCAATTAAGATCTTATCGCTATAAGCAGAGAGATAAACTGTGATATGACCCTTATTACGCGGTTTTGATTCTAAGATTTCCTTCTTGATTACCGGTTCAAAAATGAAATCATCATAGCGTTCAAAATGCAGTCCGATATATTGCGAAGCCCTTGCATAATTTTTTAAAAGGAACTCACCCATTATCTCTTTGTTCGCGGGGCGTGGAACCAGGTCTGAATAGAAGGAAGCCTGGTGACCAAAATTGACAGATGGGATCTTCCTGTATGCACAAGCGATGGAAGTGATGCATTCAAAATCGTTTATGATAACATCGTAATTATGTACTGGCAATTCACGCGCTGCTTTGATTATTCCCGGAATATTCAATTGACTGACGATCTTACCATATTGAAGTCCTCCATTCTTTGAATAAAAAAGACTCAGACCCTTGCTTCGATACTTTACCGGCAGATCATGCCGTAGCTGGCTATTTGCACCACTCAGGAAAACATCAACGAGACCATATCGTTGCAGATATGGTAGTAATTCTATCGCTCTTGAAATATGCCCGTTGCCGGTTGCCTGAACAGAATAAAGGATCTTCATGGTTTAGTTTTAATTTCTTTATCAATTGTGTTATCCCGCTAATGAATTCACATAAAAATTCACCTCATCCGTTACAACATTTATTACAGGCTGAACATGTTCATGCCTGGTATCAGCAAATTCCTTTTCATCATACTGATATATATGCCAATCGTTGTGTTGAAATTCAAGAGCTGTCAAATGTTCAACCCAATCACCCGAATTGAGATACATGACGGAGCCTTTTTCTGTTTCTACCATTCTTTTCTGTGGCTGATGGATATGCCCGCAGATCACATAATCATAATTTTTTTCAATCGCGATCTCTGCAGCAGTCATCTCGAAATCATTGATGCGGGTAACAGCACGGTTCACTCCAGCCATTACAGCTTTCGATAAGGAGATACGCTCCCGTCCTATCATCTTCATCAGGAAGCTGATAAACCTGTTCAGAAGTATCAGGAATCCATAACCGCTGCTTCCCAGTTTCGCCCAGAATTTTGCCGAACCTCTTGTTGTATTATCAAATACATCACCGTGGAATATCCAGGTCATTTTATTATTTATCTCCACCACGAGTTTATCCGTAAGCTGAAAATTTCCCACCTGGATATCGCAATACTTCCGCATGATCTCATCATGGTTACCGGTGATATAGATAACCCTCGTTCCATTACTCATCATGCAAAGGATCTCTTTCAAAACGGCCATATGTGAACTGGGGAAATAATGCCGGCTAAATTGCCATCCGTCAATAATATCTCCGTTGAGGATCAGCATTTGTGGAGATATGCTCCTGAGATAGTTTAGCAGCTCCTTTGCCTTTGCACCATAAGTGCCAAGGTGGAGGTCCGAAATGACGGCTACATCAAGGCTGCGTTTTTTCATTGGGGATGTTTGGTAAATTTCATTTTCTCCTGTTACCTCATTACTACTTAAAGGTTAAGGAATGATGATCATGCGCTAAGAAATTGTTATCCCTCCAAATGCGTTATTTTTGCGCATCAAATTTTTGGAAGCATGCAATTATCAGAACAAGAACAGATCCGTAGAGAAAAACTGCACCAACTGCAGGCGCTGGGCATAGACCCCTTCCCTGCCGCGCTTTTTCCCGTTAATACCAATGCCTCCTATATCAGGGAATACTATAAAGGAGAAGAGAATAAAGCTGATTTCACTGAGGTTTGCCTTGCCGGCCGCATCATGAGCATCCGAGATATGGGTAAGGCAAGCTTTGCCGTGCTGCAGGATAGCACAGGCCGCATCCAGATCTATGTTCGTCGCGATGATATTTGCCCCGGCGAAGACAAGAGCCTCTATGACAATGTTTGGAAACACCTCGCCGATATAGGCGATATTTTTGGGATAAAGGGTTTTGTATTTACAACAAAAACAGGTGAAACATCTGTTCACGTTCAGGAATTGACTCTACTCACAAAAGCGCTGAAACCACTACCAGTAGTGAAAGAAGCGGAAGGACAAACATTTGATGCCGTTACAGATCCTGAATTCAAGTACCGCCAGCGTTATGCTGACCTTGTCATCAATCCGCAGGTTCGTGAAACTTTTGTAAAACGAACTAAGATGATAAATACCATCCGCGGGTTCCTTAATGAGCGCGGTGCCTTGGAAGTGGATACACCTGTTCTCCAGGCCATTCCAGGCGGTGCAGCGGCACGACCTTTCGTCACCCACCATAATGCCCTGGATGTTCCTTTCTATTTGCGTATTGCCAATGAGCTCTATCTAAAACGTTGCATAGTTGGTGGGTTCGACTGGGTGTATGAGTTCAGCCGCAACTTCCGCAATGAAGGCATGGACCGCACGCATAACCCTGAATTCACTGTACTGGAGTGGTATACAGCCTATAAAGATTATTTCTGGATGATGGAAACAACTGAACAGTTGATGGAGAAACTGGCACTTGCACTGCATGGCACAACCGAACTTACTGTCGGCAGTAAGTCCATCAGTTTCAAGACTCCCTTCAAGCGCATATCCATATTTGATTCAGTAAAAGAAAATATTGGTATTGATATCAGCGAAATGGATGAAGCAGGATTACGTGATGTTTGTAAAGACCTCAAAATTGAAGTAGCACCCAATATCGGCAAGGGGAAATTAATAGACGAGATATTTGGGGCTACCAGCGAACATACATATATACAACCAACTTTTATAATGGACTATCCGGTTGAGATGAGTCCTCTTACCAAAAAACATAGAACCAAAGCCGGACTGGTAGAACGTTTTGAGTTGATGATCAACGGCAAAGAAATTGCCAATGCCTACTCTGAGTTGAATGATCCCATTGACCAGCGGGAAAGATTTGAGGAACAGGTGAAACTGATGGAGCGGGGTGATGATGAAGCTATGTTCATTGACCAGGATTTCCTCCGTGCCCTTGAATATGGCATGCCCCCCACAGCAGGAATCGGGATAGGAATTGATCGTCTCTGCATGTTGCTCACCAACCAACCGAGCATACAGGATGTATTACTCTTTCCCCAGATGAGGCCAGAAAATTTTGAAGATTAAAAAAAAGGGCGCTTCCATCAGAGGCGCTCTTTTTATTTATAACCAGATTTTTATACAAACAGATCGTTCATCAGCTTGTGGTTTGGATTCACAGCATACTTGCTGAAATCATTCACGCCTTCGGCGGCAAGCACTTCTTCATCAATGAAAAAATTGCCGCTGCATTCGTGCGAAGGGCGTTGTAATATATACCAGGCCGCATCGGCCACTATCTCCGGCGTTCTGCTGCGCTGGATGAGAAAATCACCGCCCAGCAGGTTTTCAACCGCTGCAGTGGCAATGGTTGTTTTGGGCCATAAGGCATTAGCAGCGATCCGGTGAGGTTTCAGTTCCTCTGCCAGGCCATACACCACCATGCTCATCCCATATTTACTCATGGTATAAGCAAGGTGTGGCGCAAACCAGCGGGGATCCATATTCAGCGGCGGAGAGAGGTTGAGTATATGCGGATTATGCGCATTTTTGAGATGTGGGATACAGGCTTTTGACACCAGGAAGGTTCCCCTAACATTGATTCCATGCATCAGGTCCCATCTTTTGGCTTCAGTTTGTTCCGTTGGGGTGAGACTGATAGCACTTGCATTATTAATAAGGATGTCAATCCCCCCAAATTCCTTAACGGTTGCTTCCACCGCCTGCTGAATACTTTCTTCATAACGGATATCGGCCTGGAGGGGAAGTACTTTCCCTGCCCCTGCCTTTTTGATTTCTTCAGCGGCAGAATAGATAGTGCCGTCAAGTTTGGGATGCGGTTCCACGGTTTTTGCAGCAACGGCAATATTGGCTCCACCGGCCGCTAGCCTCAGTGCAATAGCCTTCCCGATGCCCCGGCTGCCACCTGTTATAAGTACGTTTTTGTTTTGAAACTCCATGTTTACTGAGGTTTTTGAAGGTTTAACGGATTATCATTATCTAAAAGCTAACGGAAGTTAGGCGAGTTATACCAATTTTCACCTCGTAATTCTACGATTTTGGGGGTATTTACCGAAGAGGGAAGATTAAGCATTACTGCTCTTGTTACGTTAGGGTACTGTTAATACTTTTGTTAAGTCAGTTGATCGATAACAAATCAACCAGATCCTAAGAAAAAACCAACCCGATGTAAATCGGAAATCCAAAAGATCCTAAACCGAAGAAAGAAGAACCAGATCCTTTAAAAAACCAAAAAGTCCAAGAGTCCGAAAAAAACCAAGTCCAGGAATCCTTTAAAAAACCAAGAAGTCCAAGAGTCCGAAAAACCAAGTCCTAGTCCAAACCGTTTGTAACTTAAGTCCAAAAAGTTTCAAGTCCAAAGTCCAAAAGATCCAGATCCGAAGAAAGACCAAGAGCATCCAAAAATCCGAAGAAAGACCAAATGATTGATTATCATTTAACTGACAGAACGTTTTTAAAATCCTATTTCACGCGATCCAATTCCTAAAGAATGACCGACCGTAAAATTTGTACCTATCGATGACCTAGACCTAATGGTTCTGAATCGTACAAAAACATTAAAGCCCCCGCAGCTCACGCCTTGGGGGCTTTTTATTTTATGCCAGGTTCAGGAAAGGCTTATTCTGAAGAATATCTTCAATTTTTTGCATCACCTCATCAGTAAGCAGCGGCAGAATTTCAAGGGCCTTCAGGTTCTCTTCGAGTTGGGGGGCACTGGTTGCTCCCAGAATAGCGGTGGTCACATTTGGATTCCTGATGGTCCAGGCTATGGCCAGCCCGCCAACAGATATACCCAACTCTTTAGCCAGGGCATCCAGTTGACGAAGTTTATCGATCTTCTCTTCCTGCAGCCAGCGATCCTTAAGCCATTCAAACCCTTCGAGCCCCAGCCTTGACCCCTCTGGAAAGCCTGATAGATATTTACCGGTAAGAAATCCTGCGGCCAGCGGGCTCCAGATGGTAGTGCCCAATCCCACATTACGGAATACCGGCAAATAATCCATCTCCATTTTATAGCGCTCAAACATATTGTATTGGGGCTGCTCCATCACCGGACCGATCAGTCCATACTGCTGCGCCACCCGGTGGGCTTCCATGATCTCGGCTGCACTCCACATACTTGTTCCCCAATAGAGCACCTTGCCCTGGGTTATGAGATTGTGCATGGTCCACACCACTTCTTCAATAGGCACTGCGGGGTCGGGACGGTGACAGAAATAGAGATCAAGGTAATCAGTCTGGAGTCGGCTAATAGCCTCATGGCAGGCTTCCACAATATGCTTCCGGCTCAGCCCCGTCTGGTTAGGTTTGCTATCTTTCCGGCTGCCGAAAAACACCTTAGAGGAGAGAATATAAGAGGTCCGGTCCCAGTTCTTTCCTTTCAGCACCCGGCCCATCATATTTTCACTTTCGCCATGCGCATAGCCCTCCGCGTTATCAAAAAAATTGATGCCACTATCATAGGCAATGCCCATCAGTTCATCGGCTTTGCTGTCATCAATTTGCTTATGGAAACTAACCCAGCTACCAAAACTTAATAAACTCAATTGCAGGCCGGTACGGCCCATGTAACGGTATTGCATAAAACATTTTTTAGTTGCTGATAAAGCGATTAAAATTGGCGATTTGCAAGAATAAATCGGGGGGATGAATATACAAATGAAAATGGGTTCAGTTGGTGACCCTGATCACTTTTGCTTAGCACTATCCCTTGCCCGCCGTTGGGCTTCACGAGCCGAATCAACCGGTGACCGCATCCTGGGAACCGGGCGCAGCGGGGGTTGCGGAACATTGAGTTGAAGACTGTCAACCTCACCATCTCCGGGGGCTATCATTGATGAGTCAATAACCGGCGTAGTGGCAAATCCTCCCTTCGGCACCAGCAACTCTCCTGTTACCTGGGTTATCACCCACCAGGTAAAAGACTGGTCGGCTTCCAGGCCAGTTCCAAAAATGATCTTATCGGGCTGATGGATCTGGACCGGCTTATCTGTATAGAATTTTTCCAGGTTCTGGTCCCACCATAACTCCTGGCACTTCAAAGTATCCTTCTTGTCGTTAAAAACGATAACACTATCTCGCAGGAAAACCTTGTTATCACTTTCTTTATAACGACCATATTTTGCATCCAGCTGGCTTTCCACCTTAAGCAGACTGTCCTTAAAAAAATCAACATGGAGCGTATTGGGAAATTCGATGTATGGACTGTCGGTCTGGTAGCGGTTCATAACAGGGGCGGTTAGCCGCGCACGCATCTTTCCCCCCTGGCTGAGATAACTCTCAATGAATTTTGCCTCTTCCACCGCAATGCGCTTGGTGGTTAGGGCATTGATCTCTTCTTCGCTGTTTTCACAGGCGACGAAAAAAAGGCAGCACAAGATATAAAAGAGGTTCTTAATCATATTTACGCTTCACGAACCAGAGGTCACTCAGGGTGAAGCCTAATGATATCCTGAATGTATTCTCCTGGAGATAAGTGGATGTGTTTCCCCTTCTTCCATATTCAAGGGCGAGATTAAGATTGGTATACTGCTCACTGAAACGGTTTGGCCTTACCGGAAATCCAAAACCAGCAGTTACTGTATATTGATTCAGGTCTTCATCACGCACTTTAATATAATCAGTTCCAAAATTGAAACCTGCCCGGTAGGTTACCCTTCCCCAGTAATTAGCGCCAAAAGGATTGGGCGTTAATTGTCCGCCTATCCTGATCATGCTATTGGAAACCACAGAGTCTTTCTCACCATAGATCCTGAAATCATCCCAGGCCGTGGTAGTATACTCGGCTCCTATCATCCATTTGTCCTGGCGATCGAGTGTGAAACCTACAGAATAAGTTGCGGGAAAACTAACCTTACCTGCAACATCAGCTTCTTTATAAACACTGTCAATGGGGAAGGTTCCGCCCGATCCATCGTATTCAAAAGTTTCATTGGTGATATCGCGGGTGGCGTTAAAATCCTGTTTCAGGGTTCCCGTGGCACCCAAAACCAACCTTGTTTTTTTGTCGAGCTTAGCAATGTACTGAACGCCTCCGTTCAGGAATACACCGCCGAAATTGATCTTGGTCTGGTAGTTCCCTTTCCGGTAAAGGACTGAATCATTGAGGAAGCTTTTCCTGGTGCTGATATCTTTTGTTCCGAAATGGTATCCCACATTAGCTCCTATGCTGAAATTGCCAAAGCCTTTTCCCAAACCGGCAAATGCCTGGTAAGAACCGCCGGTACCTTCATTGAGGGTAAGGGTGGAATCAATGGGATTTCCTGTTTCCGGATTGAATTCACGGCCTGATGATGTAATCTTATAATTTATCCTGCTAACCGGCCTTAGCCCCAGTACCATCCCAAAATTATTCTTCCTGCTCAGGGGGATACCCAACTGAACATAGGAGATATTGGCGAAACTGGCTTTATACTTATCGGTCCGGTTCTGCTGGCGCAAACTTTGGTTATCTACCTGAAACCCAAGATCGAAGGAGGTGATCCTGAGTTTGCCATAACTGGCGGGATTGAAAGTGTTCAGGGTCTGTGGCTTCGGGTAACGAAGTTTTAGGTCAAAACGGGGGTCATAATCCACGAAGCCGGTAGTGATACCGCCCATTCCTCTTGTGGCAACAGGAGTGCCTGGAACCAGGTTACCCCAGCCGTAACGTGAATAGGGCGAATTTTCCTGGGCATCCGCCACCAGTCCGCTTAACAGCAAAACAGTCATAAACAGCTGGGAAATTGGTCTTTTAATTACACTCACTGATCGCATACAGTCCTTTAAATATTAAATTCTGGTCGGCAAATATCTTGTTTTTTAGATGCGGCACAAAATAGCCCGAATTACCCCCGGTTAACAGCACGTTAAAGTTCCCATACCTTTCTTTGTAGGCATCTATGAATCCGTCAATTTCCTTAGCCATCCCGAGGATCACTCCGCTGGTAATATTCGTGACAGTATCATAGCCCACCAGGGGGAAATTCCAGTCTTCTTTAACCAGTGGCAACTTTGCCGTATAGTCGCTCAGGCTGCGGAAACGCATATCCATACCCGGTGATATTCCCCCACCCAGGAATTCATGGTTACGGTTCACGAAATTGTAAGTGATGGCCGTTCCCAATGCTATTGCCAGGTTGTTCCGCTGCGGAAAAAGATTCACGGCAGCAGCCACGATGGCAAGCCTGTCGGCCCCGATAGTAGCTGGCTTTCCAACCGGCGTTGTGAACGGAAGCTGGGTAAGGTGGCTGAGTTTATGAAACTTCGAACCTCCTTCCAATTCCACTTCAACCTGCGGATCATGGTCCATTACAGACGACAGAATAGTTCTCTCTGGCTGGAAAAGCGCTAATGCCTGCCGGATAGCTTCCGCTCCGGTATTTTCCAGCAGGATAACTTCCTGCATATCGGCCCCCTTAAATACAGCATATTTCTGGCGTGTATTGCCAAAATCAAAACAGAGCGTGATTGCAGCCATTTGGTTTACACATCTAAATCGAGCGAAGATAGGTTTTTAAAATGGCCGTTGAGCTTCACTTTTTCCTTAAGCTGTTCCATCTCGGCAATCACCGGTAATACTTTTGCAAGGTGTCGCTTAAGATATTCCTGCCGCTGGAGCTCATGGAGTAATCCCAGCAACTCATATTCCTCCTCAATTGAAAGTCCGGCATGATGTGCCACATCGTAACTGATCAACTGGTCATCGGGCTTCTTAAAATCCTTTCTGACCTCAAGCAGGCGGTGCAATTCGCGGATGCCCGCCACCACCATCTCCATCAGCGGCCGCTTGCCCTTGCCCCCGATATTAGGCGGGTAATTGACAATGGCACCCGTGTAGAGTTTGTCAGGGATATCCTTCACCTGCTCGAGGATGCGGAATACCTTCACCCCTTCTGTGCGGATATCCATTTCGCCCGATTCATAGGTCTTGGTCACTTCTGTTACCCGCATCAGCGTACCCATCTCCTGAACTTTCTTTTCTATTACTGTGGGTATCCCGAAAAACTTTTTGCCATCAACACATTCGTTGATAAGCTGCTTGTAGCGCGGTTCAAAGATGTGGAGGTTCAGTTGCTCTCCGGGATAAACAACGATGGCCAGGGGGAATATAGGAATGAAATTTGTCATGGATCAGCATTCACGGTTGGGCTTATCTTCGCCTTATAACAGGTAACTATTTTCGCCACAATAAAGTTTATGAAAATTACCGGATTTACTATCATCAAAAATGCGGTCATCAACGATTACCCGATTGTAGAAGCCATCCGCTCGATCTTACCGATAGTAGATGAAATGATTGTTCTGGTAGGCGACAGCACAGATGATACCGAAGCCCTGATCCGCTCTATCAATTCAGATAAGATCCGCATTCACCATTCTGTTTGGGATAAGAGCCTCCAGAAAGGTGGTTTCGTACTGGCCGATGAAACCAATAAAGCCTTTGACCTGGTGGGTGCTGACAGCGACTGGGCATTCTATATCCAGGGCGATGAATGCATCCATGAAAAATACCACGCCTCCATTCTGGAAGCCGCCAAACGGCACCTGGCTGACCGTCGGGTGGATGGACTGCTCTTCAATTACCTTCATTTTTATGGCACCTATGACTATGTGGGCGACAGCCGAAAATGGTATGATAAAGAGGTGAGGCTGATCCGCAATGATAAATCGATCCGCGCCTACCGCGATGCCCAGGGTTTTAGACGGAACGGAGAAAAGATCAGGGTAAAACCTGCTCACGCCTGGGTATATCATTATGGATGGGTGAAGAGTGCTGAGCAGATGAAAGAAAAAGTTCGCAGTGCACTGGAGCTATGGCAGGAAAGAAAAGAGCGGGCTGTTTCACCGGTTGAAGTGTTTGATGTAAATGATTATGATTCATTGAAGCGATTTACCGGCACACACCCTGCGGTAATGAAAGAACGGCTGGCAACGAGGAACTGGGATATGCAGTTCGACCTGAGCCGTAACAGGATGACCCTGAAGAACCGGGTGCTATATGCCTTTGAAAAACTGACCGGCCGTCGATTGTTTGCTTTTCGGAATTACCGGCTCACCTAATAGGTGTCTGACATGTGTCAGACACCTTAATCATACAGCATGAAAATTCTCGAGATAAACCTGGCCCGTTCGTGGAGGGGTGGTGAAAGGCAAACTTTCTACACCTCAAAATCATTGCTCGATAAGGGCCATGAGGTGACGGTATTGTGCAGTAAGGGCGGGCAACTGGCTGATCATTGCCACCTGCAGCAAATTCCAACCGCACTGGTTACCGGCAGTATGGCCATGGCCAGATGGCTATCGGCCTATGGCTCTTCCTATGACATCATCCATTGCCAGGGAAGTAAGGAACTCACCTGGTGTATCCTTACAAAAAAAATCCACAACCGTCCAGTGGTACTTAGCCGTCGGGTCAATTTTAAACCCAAAGGCGCGCTAACCGCCTGGAAATACAGGAAGACGGACGCTGTGGTGGGAGTAAGTGATGCCATCCGCGAAACACTCCTGACTTTTGGCGTGAAAAATGTGCAGGTAATTCCCAGTGCATTTCTTCCAACTCCCGGGGATGAACGAAAAATTGCGGCGCTGAGAGAAGAATTCAATATCGGTAATAGGAAGGTTATTGGAACTGCCGCCGCCATGACCTCTGAAAAAGATCCCTTCACTCTTGTAGATTCTGTAAAGCGGCTCTATGAAAAAAGACAGGATTTTATTTTCCTTCATTTTGGGGATGGCGTGTTGAGGGAAAAGGTCATGAATAAAGTTCAGTCGGAAGGATTAGCGGGGGTTTATTTTACCCCAGGCCACCTCGAACATATTGAGCAGATCTACCCCGTTATGCATGTTTTCGTGATGAGTTCTTTGGAAGAAGGCCTGGGTAGCAGCGTGCTCGATGCATTTTATCACCGGATACCAGTGGTTGCAACGGCAGCCGGGGGACTGAAGAATCTGTTGGGTAATGGCCGTGGGCTTCTCTGCGAAACAGGTGATGCTGCCTGTTTGGCTAATGGCATGAACAACCTGCTTGACAGAAATGAGGAGCATCTGAAAATGACGGAAAAGGCTTATGATTACCTGCTTGAAAATCATGGCATCTCCCACTGTACAGAACAATACCTTGCATTGTTCCGGCAATTGACCGCATCATCTTAACTTAACGGCAATTATGTGGCCAGCAATCATGAAAGGGATAATGGATGGAGATGTGAAAAGCATCGCGAGAAGCATATCGCTTATTGAAAACGAGGTGCCTGGTTATGAGGAACTTATGCAATCGCTGCCTCATTTCAACACCCCGGTCATAGGAATTACCGGTCCACCCGGTGCAGGGAAAAGCACCCTGGTTGATGCCCTCATCAGCATAATGGTGAATGCGGGTAAAAAAGTTGCCGTTCTCTGCGTGGATCCTTCTTCTCCATTCAATTTGGGAGCGTTGCTGGGTGATCGCATACGCATGAGCGATTGGTACAACCACCCCTCCGTTTTTATCCGTTCACTTGCCACCCGTGGTTCTTTGGGGGGATTGCACCCACATATCATTGAGATCACTGAATTGCTTAAAGTGGCACCCTTTGATTACATAATTGTGGAGACGGTTGGGGTGGGCCAAAGTGAGGTGGAGATCGTTGGTCTGGCGGATGTTACAGCAGTAATCCTTGTACCCGAAGCGGGGGATGAGATCCAAACCATGAAGGCGGGATTGATGGAGATCGCAGATCTGTTTGTTGTAAATAAGGCAGACCGCCCCGATGCCGATCAATTTGTCCGAAACCTTCGCAGCATGCTGGCGCCCACATTCAGCCGTCATAAAAATGAAGTGGTGGTGATCAAAACCATTGCTTCCGAAAAGAAAGGAACGGAGGACGTGCTGGAAGCAATTGAGGCCGTTTTACTTCACCATGAGCAAACCGATAGAAAAGCCTGGTTACTTGCTGAAAGGGCATACCACCTGATTGAGCGCAACCGGATGAAGGATATCAATAAGCAGCGGCTTAAGGAGGCAATTGAGGAACTCCAGGAAAAGAACGCTTTTAATCTATACAAATTTGTGATGCAGTTCCATTAATGCACACCGCTATTCGACCGCTAAAGAAGGCATTAAGCTTTTACATAGACCAATAGTGGTCGCCTCCTGGTCGCCTCTTTATCTCCATCCGGTCCCCATGTGGCCTCGCATTACTGCAATCCACCCGCTGCCCAATTCAGTGCAGCAAAGGCCTGGTAAAACTTCACTTTCAATTCCAGTAATTTCTGCTTTGCTTCTAACACTTTGGTTTCGCGGGAGTTAAGCAAAAACAAGGTTGTTTCCCCAAATGAGAATTTGAGTTGCTCAGCTTCAAAAAGGCGTAAGTAGTTGCGGTAAGCATCTTCGTAAATGGCTATTTGCTTTTGCAGGTTGAGCACTTCACTATAATGAAACCGGATCTTATTCTCCAGATTCAGTTCTGTGAAGCTGCGATCAAGTTCGGTGGATTTAATCTTAATTTTTGCAGCACGGTAATTACCGATTCCACTTCGGTTGGGAATGGGGATAATCGCATTTATCCCAAACTTGTAATTATTCTCAAATAGGTTAGCCTTAAAGGAATTGGTCACATTATATCCCTTTTGCAGAAAATTGTACTTCAGGTCAACTTTTGGGAGAAGGCTTTGAAATTTCAATCTACGTTCAACTTCGAGGGACTGTAATTTAAAATTGATTTCCTGCAACTTAGGATGCTCAGTAAGCGCTTCTGTGATCCAGTTATTGAGTTGATCAACTTCATACTTTGAAATGGGTTGCTTTGACCATAAGGTATCGGGAATAACCATCTCGTTCAGGTATACGGGCTTATCATCTTCCATCCATAAGAATGTTGATAATTCCAATGTTGATTTCCTGAATTTCAACCATGCTTCTTCCCGTTGTTGCTGAAAGGCCTGCAATTGCACGAGTGCTTCCGTGGTATCAACAGCTGCACGGTCGCCCTGTTGAAATGAAATACGCACCAGCTCGTACCTGGCTTCATTCAATAAAATAGTGGTGTCAAGTACCGCAAGCAGCTGGTAATCCCTTGCCCAGCCCCAATAGGCTTTATAGGCATCCAATAAAAGATCGTTGATCCAAACGCGTCGTTCAAACGCTGATTGCTGGGTAAAAAGTTTGCCCTTCTCAAGAGCTGCGCGTCGTTTATCCAATACCAGGTCTTTTAATAATGGTAAACTGATACCGGCATAACTAGTACGACTAAGCGATACTTCAGGATTAGTAAAATCCCCAATATTATTTTCAAGGCCGGCATATAGTTCTACACCAAACCAGGTAGGTACGCCAAGCTCTGCATTGGAATAATTGTAATAGTTTTTTCCATCAAATGTTTTCTGGTCATTGCTTATAAATACCTGCGGATCAAATTCTCCTCGTATAGCAACAAGTTGCGCTCTTGCAGCATCCACCAAAAGGCCGGCTTGCTTTGCAACGGGGTGATGCTCTTTCACCATATTGATAAAATCCTCTTCCGACAATACACGCAATGAATCCTGCGCGTGCAGGAGACTGCCTGCAGTTGCGCAAAAAATGAACAAACTCAAAAATCCACGCTTCAAAATATATGCTACATCCTTAATCATCAATAATTATTTTTCTTTCCCCTCTTTTACGGTTGATGCTGTTTGAGGGCGATAATAATCTGGTGGAAAGCCATTGATCTGCCGCCATAATTCATACCATACCGATACGTCTTTCAAGAGTGTAAAGTTTACAGCACCCGTTCCCAGTTTCATATTTGCGGGCCACGGTCTCTCATTTTTATCTTCTGCAACCAAAACGCGAAACATACCATTGTCGCTGAGATTCGATTCAATGGCTACAATTTCACCACCATAGGTTCCATAGGAAGCCTCGGGCCAACCACTGAAGATGATTGCCGGAAATCCATCGAACATAAACCGTGTTTTTTGTCCAAGGTTAAGTAGTTGCAGATCCATTGGCTTTACCCACACCTCTACTGCCAGTTGATAATTTTTAGGAACTATTTCAACAATCATATCACCTTCCTTCAGCATTTCATTTATACCCGCTTTCATTGCCTTAATTACCTGTCCATCCTGCGGTGCAAGTACATAATACTGTCCGTTCCGTATCCTGTAATTATCATATTGATTTTGCAACTTCGCCACTTTTCCCTGACCACTGGAAATTTGAGATTGGGATTGAAACCGATCACCTGAAGCCTTTGCGATCTTCTCCGCATATTCCTGAATTGCTGCGCTACGCTCCAATTGTAAAATGAGCAGATCCTGTTTGCTGTTATTGAAATCGTTTTGGGCGCCAATCATTTTCGCATTCACATTCTGGTGCATCACTTTCCTTCGTTCAAACTCAGTTAATGGAATAACCCCCTGCTCATACATTTTAACAGCACCCTCCAGTTGGCGGTCGGCTACATTCATTTCATTCATTGCCGCGCTAACTTTCATACTATCACTCTGTACTTTGCGGTTGGTCTGGATTATCTTATTATCAATTGAATTCAATTTCAACTCCCTTTCATTCTCGAGTGCATTAATCTGCTGATCAGTGCTTTTTACTTTCCCTTCATAAAAATCAATGGTCATTCGCTCTGCAGATAATTGCTGTTCGGTACGCTGCAAAAGATTCGGATCGAGGTAATCATCCTTTATCTCTGCCAGCTGCACAATAGTATCCCCCTTATTAACAAAGTCGCCCTCCTTCACCCACCATTTTACAATACGTCCACCGATAATATTGTTAATCTGTTGTGGTCGTTGTTCCTGTCTTAATGTTGTAACCGCTCCAGTACTGCGGATATTTTGCGTCCATGGCAGAAACAAGATTATGATCACAATTAAGACAATAAGAAAAAAATATAGGCGGATATTACTCACCTTGTTTTGCCGGTAAATTTTTCCAAAGGATTGTAAGGGCTTTCCAACCTTGGATTGTATATCAGGAGTTAATAATTGAAAGGCCATATTTTGCTTTTATAACTGGTTATAATTATGGTGTTGCTTTCTTAATAATTGTTCCATCCTGCATGGCAAGTACCTGATCACATTTACTGGCAAAATCTTCATCATTGCTGATAACGATTACCGTGGTGCCAGGGATCTGGTGAAGTAAATAGTTCTCAACTTTTGCTTTGCTTTCTGCATCAAACCCCAGCCACGGCTCCTCAAGCAATAATAATTTTGGATTAGATATGAGTGCTCTCAATAAGAGTACTTTTCGGATAACGGCACTTGACAATCGCTTTCCTGCCGCATCAATGGGTGTATCGTAACCCTTTTTTAATGAGGAGATAAAATCACTTATTCCTAGTTGGGCTGCCAGTACTGTGATTTCGGATGTAGTAACTGCAGTATCTCCCAGGGTAATATTCTCATAAAGGGTACCCTGGAATATGTCTTGCTGATGAAATAGAATTCCTGTTTCTGCCCGCAAGAGGGCTGGATTGTAATTACCGATCGGAATATTGTTGATGCTTATTCTTCCACGAAAATCGGTGTAGGCTCCGGTCAATAATTTCAGTATAGTTGATTTGCCGGAACCATCCCCACCTGTAATACAGACCTTCTCACCTGAACGTATATCAAAAGAAACCTGTTGCAAAATAGAAGTCTCGTCGTTATAACTGAAACTGAGATCGCTAGCGGAAACTGACATGCCCTGTTGTAGTTCATCGGGGCTTAGTGAACCCTCTGCTTCCAATGGCTTATCAATCACCTTACCTAATTTCTCAACGCTTGTGAGGATATCGTAGATCTTATCGAGGCTACGGATAAGTTTTTCAACGGATGCCAGCACTAACAATATAACGATCTCCGCTGCTGCAAACTGACCTACGTTAATTTCATTACTTACCAACAGAAATGCTCCCACAATGAGCATACCTGCTGTAATAATAATTTTAAACCCAATAAGGGACCAGTACTGCATCAGCAAAATGCGAAAGTGACTTGTGCGGGCGTGTAAATATCCCGTAACCAGATCATCAGTTTTATCAACCGGTAAAGATGAACCACGTGAAAACTGGAAAGATTTTAAAACTCTTGCTATTTCTTCAAGCCATCCCGCAACAGCATATTTATATTCACTTTCATCGAGGCTTGTGGAAAGTCCCCTTGCGTATGTTACACGAATTATTATAAATAATATAAGTAACACGAGTAAACTGAAAATGATAAAAACATTGGCATAAAGTGAAAGCAGGATCAAACCAAAGATCACTTGGATCATGGCCGCCGGAATATCGAGCAGAATCCGGCTTAAACTTTTTTCAAGGTTGATGGTATCAAAGAAGCGGTTTACAAATTCAGGGAGGTAGTATTGATCGATCCTTTTAAGATCAAGGCGTGGAATTCGCCAGGCAAATTCAAAAGAGTAACGGGTAAAAATTCGCTGCTGGATCTTCTCAATGATTTTCATCTGGTTCACCTGAAGTAATCCGGTCAGAAATACACTTATCACTACCAGAACTATCAGAACAATAATTGAGGTAGACATCCGGCCGGCAAGCACAAAATTGATGATGGCCTGCACACCTAACGGAACGGCTAATTGCAAAAGCCCGGCGAGTATCGCATAAAAATAAATAGATCCTATTTCCTTCCTTTCCAGGTTAAGTACCTGCAATAAACGTTGTAAAGGACGCTTTAGGTCCTTCTCAGCCTGATCATTTGCCATTTTTGGTTTCCGTTATGTGAAAGAGAGTTAATTGCTGAAGCCTGATCCTTTGAACAGGCATTTAAGTGTTCCGATAAAACAGGGAAGCCCACAAAAAGTTCAAAACTACGGGCGATTTTGCTTTTTTTAACAACATCCCCTTTCATTCTTTCAATTCCAGGCTGTTGAAGGTAGTTGAATGATAAATTCGGACCCTTCTCCTTCTTTTGTTTTCACCTGCAACTCTCCCCCATGAGCTTTTATTATATCATAGCTCAAGCTCAAACCTAATCCCGTACCCTGTCCGGTGGGTTTGGTGGTAAAAAAGGGTTGGAAGATTTTATCCAATATTTTATTCGGGATGCCGTTGCCATTGTCCATTACGGTCACTTCTACATTAGAGCCTAACTTTTGGGTGCTAATTGAAACAGTTGGTTCATATCCATCTCCGGTTTGATTTTTCTTTTCATTAACCGCATAAAACGCATTGGTTATTAAATTCAGAATCACCCTACCTATATCCTGTGGAATCACATTGATGTTGCTGATTGTTTCATCATAAGCTGTTTTCAGCAATGCATTGAAACTCTTGTCCTTTGCCCTTAACCCATGATAAGCTAATCGCAGATATTCATCAGCCAAGGCATTAATGTTTGTTGGCTCCCTTTGTCCGCTGCTGCTGCGGCTATGCTGTAACATGCCTTTTACGATGCCATCGGCTCGTTTACCATGATGACTAATTTTTACCAGGTTCTGCTTTACATCATCTGCCAGGGCTTTGACCTCTTCAAAATTTCCCTTAGCCACTTCTTCCATCATTTCGTCAATCAGTTCAGTACTTACATCAGAAAAATTATTGACAAAATTTAGCGGGTTTTGAATTTCATGGGCGATACCTGCGGTGAGTTCACCGAGGGAGGCCATTTTCTCACTTTGTATCAGTTGTTTTTGTGTTTCCTGCAATTCTATTAATGCTTCTTCCGCCTTTTTCCTGGCTACTTTGATTTCTATCAGATCCTGCTCTGCCCGCAAAGCCTGTGCTTCAGCTTTTTGAAGGTCGAGGAACCTGGTATAGGTCTGTTCAAATACTTTGGCGAAGCGTACAAAAATGTCGTAAGCGTATGGGCAGGATTCATAGGTTATGAACATCAGGTAGCCCTGCGAAAAAAATGCACAGTGAATGATCTGAAAAGTTGGCAATGAAAAACCGGCTTGCTTTAGGTCCGGCAAAATAGTATCTCTGAAAACGGGTATAGATGCAAGGTATTGGTAGTGAGTTTCCAAACCCTTTCCCTGCTGCTCAATTACAAGTAATGATTCTCCTTTTTGCGCTGCTTCATAAATTGGAAGGTATATATCTTTTGAACTGTCGGTCCTGAAGGGTGGCTGAAGACCTTTCACCGAACCCATCCAGGCTGTAGCTGTGTTTCTCTCTTCATCCCAGATATTAAAGCCGCAGGAAAAAGGGGGTATGCCGAGCTCCTGAATCTGTTGGAATAAAAGCAATGCCGCATCCTGGAGTTCATCACTTCTCTGCATGCCCATGGTTTTTGCTCTAACCCTTTCCAGGGCTGCTTCAAGCATTGCTTCTTTCGCTTGCGCTTCTGCCTGCTTTAAATCATTGAAACGAGTATAGGTTTGATCAAAAACCTTTGAAAAGCGGAGCATGATATCAAAATGCTCGTCGGGCAAGGGATCCATGCTTGCTAAAGTGATACATCCAAAATTATTAAAAGACACATTCAAATTTATCCTGTCTGGGGCTCTCATACCTTCCTGTACAAAACCTGGCAGCTGGGATAATTCAGTTTCTGAAAAAATAAAATCATCCCATTCTTTTTTTATTTGCCCTTCCAAAACATAATTCCATTTTAACTTTTTATCTCTCCATGCCTTAAAATATGCAGTTATGGGTGGATGATCATGTTGTTTTATATATAATCCCATCGGATTTTCCGGATCTTCTGAATTAGCCATCCACCATTTTGAATCATTGGTTTCTTCGTTGAAGATCATAATCAGACATCGTGTAAGAACCAGTTCAAGCTTCGTTAACTCGGTGAATACAGTTCCTATAAGTGCAGATAATTCTTCTGAATTATGCATAGCCATCGCACGGCTCCTGACCCTTTCCAATGCCGATTCTATCTGCGCTTCCCTTGCCTGTGCTTCTGCTTTTTTCAGGTCCAGAAATCTCGTATAGGTCTGTTCAAATACTTTTGCAAACCGCATGAAGATATCGTGGGCTTCAGGAGCTGGTTTATAAGTTATAAAGAGCAGGTAGCCATACCTGAAAAAGGCCACATGGTCTATCTGCGAGGCGGGAAATGGGATGCCTGCATCCTTCATTTGGAGGAGCTGATCACCCACCCCTGGTAAACTACATAAGTATTTGTAATGAGCGGGACATTCATCTTCGCCGATCTCATTGATCAAAAACGTTTCCCCCTTTTTCCCTGCTTCGTAATAACGAAGAAATACCCCTTCTCTTGGCGTTCTGTATTGAGGAAACGTACCCTTGCCATTACTCCCCCATTCCACAGAGCTATTGGGGTCTTCATCATTTATATTAAATGCACAAAACCAGGTTGGCACCCCCAATTCCTGTACCTGCTTTACTAATTCGAGAGAGAGATCCGCAAGTTCTTCACTTTTATGCATGGCCATGCTTCCTGCCCGCACTCTTTCCAAAGCCAATTGCACCTGCGCTTCTCTTGCCTGTGCTTCTGCTTTTGTGATATCAATATATCGCTTGTATGAAAGGTCAAAAACATTCCTGAAACGTTTGAGAACAGATAGCTTCCCGGTACTGATAGCACTGTAAGTTGATATGCCGATACCAGTTTCGCCTACCGAATAATTATAATAGTATAATGCATGGATATCATTTAGCCGTGGGTCATCATACTCGCCATTGGCCTGCCTGAATGATTTCCATTCTTCTAGTTCTACACCGGCTATTTCAAGTTCCGAAAATGAATCATTAGCCTTCCGGATATCCCTTATAAATTTTTCCATGAGGGAATTGCCATGGTAGGGAATTGTCGAAATGGAGCCGCCGGTTGCTTCAGAATAATCGTAATTAATGAAATACTTTTTGTCATCAAAGAATCGATGAATCATCGTATTCCTTAGTTCGTTGAAGCCGAGTAACTGTAACTCAGCGTAATGCTGTTTACAAATTTCCAACAGGTCGTCGGGTTTGGTCATACCCATAGCAACGGCCCTTACTCTTTCGAGAGAGGCTTCAATCTCCAGTTCACGGCTTTTATGTTCCAGTTCAACCGTTCTTCTTTTAATGGCATCACGAAGTTCCAGGTTTTCTTTTGTGATCTGTTCAGTTCCTAAAGCTTCGCCTACTTTTGCCTTTGTATCAGGGACGGAAAAATGCTGGTAAATAAAACGCCATCCATGTTCTGTTTCCTGCATCAATGAGGAAAACCTGAAACGCGAATAGAATACCCATTGGGGCTCACCTACTACATATGCATCAGCCAGGTCAGTGATTAAGATCAGCCCACCAACCAATTCTTCAATTTTTCTTGTAACGTTTCTTAATTCAGCTTTGCCGGTTAACTGGTGAGCAGTAGCATCAAAAGAGCCAACAAAATGATAATCATCAGCAAGAATCGAATCGTATGTTTTTACGTCGCCATTCAGGTAGCTGTTGCACCAGGTATTGTACACCTGCATAAGTTCTGCTTCCTGCTCTTTCTTCAACTTCATTATTGGTTAATTTGGAATGCTGATAATAAAATTGAAAGAGGTGGATATTGCATGCGCAATAATGGCATTGCAAATATGCAGTGCAGTGACAATCGCATGGGCTGGGGTTTATCCATCAATTTACTAAACTGCAGCAAGAAGTCGAAGAAATCCTTTAAAGAGGGAAGGCTAGAACATATCGCGGTTTGCCTTATACCAACGAAAACCAAGTATACCAAGAATAGCGAGAGGTGTGGCGGCCAGGTAAATGATTCCGCCATTCAGTGCTTTTGCCGGCTTCTCACCAAGCTGTTGGGCGGTTTTAGTGCAGATAGAACATTGTGCCTGGCTCTCCAGACCGGTGGAAAGTAAAAATATCATCATCAGAGAAACAACAGCACGCATCATTATCTGGGATTTGTTCAAAATTACGGGTTGCAAGCCAATTGAAAAGCGATTGTTGAAGACAACAAGCACTGGCCTGGCTTAATGGGGTAATGACAGGCAATATAGTTTATAAATAATTTTCATATATTACTATACTTAGGTTGCCGCCACCTATAGACCTTAAAGCCTCCAAAATGAAACGTTCTGCAAACATCTATCTGAATATCGGGTATTGGTTTATGCCTCTTGCTATATTGATGTTTGCAGGATTCTACCCCACTTATTTTGCAGTACTCTTTAGGCCAAGGGCCTCCATCATTCATTTACATGCTGCGTTAATGATGGTTTGGGTGGGTGTAATAATATTGCAGCCTATCCTGATAAAAAAAAGGCGATTCGATCTACATCGTAAAGTTGGAAGGTTTAGTTACTTCCTTGTTCCGGTGCTTTTATTAGCAACCTTCCTGATGATCCGTTATACCTATCAATCACAGCTTTCAACACAACCCATTGAGGTGGCAAGAAAGAACCTGGGCCTCCCATTTATATATTTTGGGGGGTTCCTTCTCTTTTATCCCCTTGCTGTTTATTTCAGGCGAAAAGCTATCATTCATGCCAAATATATGATCGCTACCGCTATGCTTATTATTGGTCCAACGCTTGATCGTTTGCTTTATTGGTTAATAGGAATTGAAGGCGGGTACTGGGACTACCTCTATTATATTACTTCATTCCTCATCATTGATTTCGTTGTTTTGCTAATGCTGAATTACGACAGGAAACTAGGGAATAAATACCGTCACTCCCTGATCATTCTTTCGATCTTTTTGGCTGGACAGCTGACATATATTTTCCTCCGTGATACTGCCCTTTGGCAGGTGCCGGCAGGCTGGCTGATGTACCCTTTTTGAACCCCATCTGACGTATGTCGTGACAGGCGTCAGACGCATATATCAAATATGAACATAAGAAAAATTAAAGAAGAGGAATTGGAAGCGGCATCATTATCGTTAGCTAATGCATTCTTCATGGATCCCCTTCAGCGTTATGTTTTTCCGGAGGAAAAGGATAACCGAGAAAAATCTCCAATCCATTTCAAGTCGATACTTAATTATGGATACCTGTTTGGGGATGTATATACAACTGATGACATTGGCGGCGCTGTGGTTTGGTTGCGACCGGGTGAAACTGACGGCAGTCCGGAGATGGCGGTTGCGGCAGGGCTCGATAAACTTCCGGAAGAGGTTGGGACAGAAGAGATGAATCGCTTCTTTAATGCAATTGCATTTGTGGAGACGTTTCACAAAGAGGATATCCCGATGCCGCACTGGTACACAATGGTAATAGGGGTTGACCCGGTTCACCAGGGTAAGGGTTACGGGAGGATCTTACTTGATCCGGTTTTGGAACAGGCGGCCGCTGACGGTATTCCGGTTTATCTCGAAACGGCCCAACCAGCTAATGTCTCATTTTATCAACACCTGGGTTTCCGAATACTGCGCGAACTTGTAGAGCCGGTTAGCGGACTCCAGCTTTGGACCTTTCAGAAGGGCTAGTAGTAGCTTAAATAAAAAGCCGCTGCGATTGCTCACAGCGACTTCAGTTTTATAGTCAGACACCTAATTACCCAACCTCTTCCGTCTTCGCCATTTTCTGGATGCGGTTACGATCATTCTCATCGAGATAGATCTTACGCATACGGATATTGATTGGCGTTACCTCGATACACTCATCATGCTGGATGTACTCCATACATTCTTCAAGGCTGAGCTGTGTTTTGGGTGCAATTCTTGTTGCATCATCACTTCCGCTCGCACGGTGGTTGGTAAGCTTTTTAGGCTCCGTAACGTTTACTACAAGATCGCCGGGTTTGATATTCTCCGCAACGATTTGTCCGGCGTATACATCCTCTCCCGGATCAACGAAGAAAGTTCCGCGATCCTGAAGTTTATCAATGGAATATCCGGTTGTCTTTTCAGTATTCTTAGAGATCAACACACCATTGTTACGACCAGGTATTGGTCCCTTCCATGGCTTGTATTCAATGAAACGGTGGTTCATTACCGCCTCACCTGTTGTTGCCGTAAGCATCTGGGTACGAAGACCGATTAGTCCGCGGGAAGGTATTTCAAATTCAAGGTGTTGCATATCACCCTTGGTTTCCATCACATGCATTTCACCTTTACGACGGGTAACAAGGTCAATTACCTTAGAAGCAAACTCCTGCGGTACATCAACAACCAGTAATTCAAAAGGCTCGCATTTTTTGCCATCGATCATTTTAAGAATAACCTGTGGCTGACCAACGGTGAGTTCATATCCTTCACGACGCATGGTTTCGATCAATACGCCAAGGTGGAGAATACCGCGACCATAAACCTGGAAGCTATCTCCACTATCGGTATCGAACACACGCAATGCGAGGTTCTTTTCTGTTTCTTTCATCAGGCGGTCACGGAGGTGACGGGAGGTAACAAATTTACCATCCTTACCAAAGAAAGGTGAGTTGTTGATGCTGAATAGCATGTTCATGGTTGGTTCATCCACACTGATAACGGGCAATGCTTCCATTGTTTCCTGGTCAGAAATGGTATCGCCGATATTGAAATCTTCCAATCCCACAACAGCACAAAGATCACCGGCAAGAACCTCTGTTACCTTACGCTTGCCCATGCCTTCAAAAACATAGAGTTCACGAACGCGCTGCTTTTTGAAAGTACCATCAGCCTGCATGAGGGCGATGGGCTGGTTTTCTTTTATGCTTCCACGTGCTACTTTTCCAATGGCGATCCTGCCAAGGAAGGAGGAATAATCGAGTGAAGTGATCTGCATCTGAAGCGGACCGGCCTCAACTTTTGGCTCAGGTACATATTTGAGGATGCCATCCATGAGTGGAGTGATATCTTCACTCTGCGTGAGGCTGTCATTGAACCAGCCATTTTTTCCACTACCATAGAAGGTAGGGAAGTTGAGCTGCTCTTCGGTAGCGTCAAGGTTAAAGAAAAGGTCGAATACAGCATCATGCACCTCATCGGGGCGACAGTTTGGCTTATCTACTTTGTTGATCACAACAATTGGGTGCAGGTTAAGCTGTAAGGCTTTCTGCAACACGAACCTGGTTTGTGGCATTGGTCCTTCAAAGGCATCTACAAGGAGGATAACCCCATCAGCCATTTTCAGAACACGTTCTACCTCACCGCCAAAGTCGGCGTGACCAGGGGTGTCAATTACGTTGATTTTCACATCTTTGTAAATAACGGCAGCGTTCTTACTAAAGATGGTAATGCCTCTTTCACGCTCAAGGTCGTTACTATCCATGATCAGGTCACCTGTATCCTGGTTTTCGCGGAACACCTTGGTAGTGTGAAGGATGCGGTCAACCAGGGTAGTCTTACCGTGGTCAACGTGTGCAATGATTGCTATATTTCTGATATCCATTTTCTAATTACTTGAAGATTAAATGGTTAGATGGGGCCACCATTCAACCAAAGCCCTAAGGGCGCGCAAAGGTAAGCCAAAATGCCGGGCTGGCAAGCAGTATTGAATAAAGAATTTGTTATATAAGACCGAAATCTGGCCATTTTTAAACCCTCACATAAATCTTCTTCCTGTCCATCCACCAGCCCACCAGCCAGCAGACCATCATAATGAAAAGAGCAAAAGCCAGGGATCCGGTATATGGACCCATATGACTAAATATCTTGTCATATAAATGGTTGTAATAGGGTTTGCCATCACTGGTTTTAAAGAACCAAAGAAGGATGGCAATAACTTCCGAAAGGAGGTAAATAAAGAGCGGATTCTTGCCGAAGACAGTAAAAAAACTGGTCCAGCCAGTATGCTTTCGGAATTCTATAATATACATAAGAACAGCCAGCAATGCCAGGTCAATCCCAACAGTTAGCATGACGTAGGAGCTGGTCCATAGTTTTTTATTGATGGGGAAGAAGGGATCCCAGCAATAGGAAACTAAAAGAAAGAGGGCTGCAGCCAGCAGCAGCTTTGCAACTGTTTCCCAAACCTGTCCTTTCTTTCTTACCAGATCCCCCGCCCAGAATCCAAAAACAACATTACCTATGGCGGACAAAGTTCCAAGTAGTCCTTCCGGGTCAAAGGCAATTCCATCGCCATGATACATATGCTTTTCACCAATGAGCCACTTGTCAAGACGCAAAACGGCATTCCCTTCCAGACTATAGGGGTCGGTTCCAGATCCGAATTGCACCAGCAGAAACCAATACAGCAATAACAATATTATGGCAATGATGTATGTGGCTTTGGGTTTCAGGTAATAAATTAACAGTCCTGTGATTCCATAGCAGAGTGCGATCCGCTGCAACACACCAAATACCCTTGTTTCGGAAAAAGGGAAAGCAGAAAATTGATTGCCATCCCATCGCACAAAGGGAAACCAATACATGAGATAACCAAGCAGAAATATAATAGCAGTCCGTTTGAGAATTTTCGTTAGAACAGCAGATTGCGGCATTCCTTCCCATTTAGGAGATACAAATGCCATTGCATTTCCTACGGCAAAGAGGAAGGATGGAAATACAAGGTCAGTAGGGGTGAACCCATGCCAGTTTGCATGCAGCAGGGGAGCCAGTGTTGTTTCATAATTGCCTGGGGTATTGACAATGATCATGAAGCAAACGGTCATGCCTCTGAATACGTCAAGGGCGAGGAAACGGGGGGCTATCTGGCGCATGTAGTTTTGAGGGTTTATCCGAATTTAACAAGTTTATTGCCGATAAGAGATTCATAGGCCGCCAACATCTTGCTTTATTTTTTCAAAAAGCGATTTACCATGCGTTTACAATTCGTAGTTTGGAGTACAAATGATTTCCTTCTATGCAAAAGAAATGGTTGCTTGCTTTACCCTTAGTGATGATTATCGCCTATATCGCAGGGCCATCTCCTTCAACACCTGAATACAAAACCACCTTACCTGTTATTCCTGGTGTAGCCGCAGACCTGGAGAAGTATCTGAATGAGCACGAAAGCCGCCATCGTTTGAAACCTGATAACCATGCAAGAATAATATGGAACAACGATTCGCTGAAGCAGCCAACCGAATATTCAATTGTATACCTGCATGGATTCAGTGCCTCGCAATTTGAAGGTGCTCCAACACATACCAATATCGCCAGGAAGTTTGGTGCCAATCTCTTTCTTGCCAGGCTTGCAGAACATGGAATAGATACTATTGACCCCCTTGTTAATCTCAATGCTGATAAATATTGGGAATCAGCTAAAGAAGCACTTGTAATTGGAAAGCAGCTGGGCAGGAAGGTTATTCTTATGGGCACATCTACCGGCGGTACCAATGCACTTCAGCTTGCAGCAACCTATCCCGGTGATGTTCATGCGCTGATACTACTATCTCCCAATATTGCCATTAATGATCCGAATGCATGGCTGTTGAATAATCCCTGGGGATTAGAGCTGGCAACTGCGGTTACGGGTAGCCGGTACCGGGAGTCCTCAGATAAAAGAGAAGAGTATAAAAAATACTGGAACAGTCCATACAGACTTGAGGCCACTGTAGCGCTGGAAGAGATGTTAGAAACCAGCATGAACAAAGAGACCTTTACAAAAATCACCCAGCCCCTGCTCCTTCTCTACTATTATAAAGATGAAGAAAACCAGGACCCGGTGGTAAAGGTCTCTGCTATGCGTGAAATGTTCCGGCAGGTGTCAACTCCCAATTCCATGAAACGCGAGGTTCCTATGCCAGGAACCGGCGACCATGTAATTGCCTCTCCGTTCAAATCAAAAGATGCTGCGGGAGTAGAAAGAGAGATAGAAGATTTTCTTAAGTCAACTGTTATTAAAAACTAATCAATGTTTTAAACTACCATTCTTGATGCTTCATACATCTGCTCCAGATTATAATCTGTTGCCAGCTTCTTATAATTGACAACATCAACGATGGTTCCTATCAAACAGAGTCCACCGGTAAACAAGTATAGTAAACCCATGCCAACCTGGCCGATAACAAACCTTTGAACACCGGCAATAACGATGAAACCAAGGCATGTAAGCAACAAGATATCCTGGGGCTTTTTGCGCTTGCCCTGGTATAACATGAAGAATTGCTGTTGCTGTGAGGCGGTCATGTTTTTGGTTAATTCATTGATACCTGCCATTTCTTCGGGCTGCAGGTCAGTCAGTCCCGCCAGATAATTTTGCATGAATAAGATGTTTTGTTGTTGGTTGTATTAGTGAATAAATGCGATGTAATATAATAATTAGCGCGGGAATGCCCATCCAGTGATAGTTCCATGAAACTTTCCATTGGAGATGCATGGCAGCATGGATGCTACGGCCAATTCCACAACCCGGACATTGATCAAGGCCCAGCCAGTGAAAGGGGCAATAACCTGGTTGTTGCTGACCGGGATCAACCATAAAATACAGCCATAACAAGGCACTGACCCAGGCCAGCAACTCATTGTTTCTCCATATCCTCTGAATGATCATGATGCTATGAAAATACTCTATATTTTTGAAGACTAAACTGCTTGCCATGTTGCGTTCAAAAATTTCAGGTATAGGGATGTATGTGCCCAGGAATATTGTCACTAATGATGATCTGAAAAAATATATGGATACCAGTGATGAATGGATCCAGGAAAGAACTGGAATTATTGAGCGGCGTTATGCAGATCGCACGGGCGAAACAACCACTACCATGGCTGTAGAAGCAGCTTCGATCGCTATTGAACGTGCTGGCATCACCCCACAGGATATTGATTTCATCGTTTTTGCAACTCTCTCACCCGATTATTATTTCCCGGGCTGCGGTGTATTGTTACAAAGGGCCATGAAGATGAAAGAGATCGGGGCTCTCGACATACGCAACCAGTGCAGTGGATTCGTTTATGCATTATCGGTAGCAGACCAGTTTATCCGGACCGGAACATATAAAAATATCCTGGTTGTTGGAAGTGAGAAGCATTCTTTTGGTCTCGACTTCTCCACCCGTGGCCGGAACATCTCTGTCATTTTTGGTGATGGTGCCGGGGCGGTAGTATTGCAACCAACAGAAGAGGAAGACCGTGGTATCCTAAGCACTCATCTGCATAGTGATGGTGAAGGTGCAGAGATACTTGCCATGTATAATCCAGGTACACATGCAAATCATTGGGGACATTATGCCGATTTCAAGGATGCTCCTATCGCAGAAATGTTTATGAGCCATGAGATGATTGACAATGCACAGAATTTCCCCTTTATGGATGGGCCTTCAGTATTTAAGAAAGCGGTGGTAAAGTTTCCGGAAGTAATAATGGAGTCTCTTACTGCCAATAAGCTGAATGCCTCTGATATTTCTATGCTGATACCTCACCAGGCCAATCTTCGAATTGCACAATTTGTACAACAAAAACTCGGGCTCCGTGATGACCAGGTATATAATAATATCCAGCAATATGGTAATACCACAGCAGCTTCAGTTCCGATAGCACTTTGCGAGGCATGGGAAAAGGGTAAGATCAAAGAAGGCGACCTTGTTTGCCTTGCTGCCTTCGGCAGTGGATTTACCTGGGCTAGTGCATTGCTCCGTTGGTAATACTAACTATTTAATGATCCATTCATGAATGCCCGATGAGTGTGCTTCCGGTAATTGTATCTCCATGCGCAGGGCGTTGGTACGCACAGGTTTGAAGTATATGCTGTTATATGCATCCTTACGGATTGAATCCATTCTTACCATTTCAACAGGCAACCATTTTCCATTTTGCTGAAAAAGCAGCTTATAAGATCTGGGGATTCTGCATCCGCCAAAAGGTTCGTCATCAAACCAATATACAGTTGACTCGGTTATGGTATAGGTGCTGTCAAAATCATACTGTACCCATTCTGTTGTATTTTGCCTCGGCCACCAATGAAGGTATCCCCCATTATGATCCTGTGAGTTTTGAGGTTCATACTGATCATTCAGTGTGCGCAACATGCGGGGATTACTTACTGAGCTGCTGGATTTGCTTTTAGTAGCTATGCTGGGTGCAGGCTTAGGTCTGGCAGCCGATTCATTGAAGGGAATCCAAACCTGCATCTCTGCCGCACCACGATTATTCCAGGCATAATATGGAATTGCCATAACCGTTTGGGTAGATCGCAACAACTGGTCAGAGTCAATTTGTCGCTTTGTTGCCGTCCCATTTGCTGTGAGCACCATCACCCCATTCAGGAATCCTGGCTTGAATGCATTTTCAAAAGTTGCCTCTTTATCTATGACGATATTAAGTACTGCACTGTCTTTATTATCCGTTCCCTCAAGGCAATAAACAAGCGGCCCTCTTTGTATTGCATAACGATCATTGTCGTCTTTAACTGCTGAATGAGCCAGTACTTTCTCGATCTCCATTGGCAACAGTAGTTCAACCACATCACCGTTTCGCCATTCACGATTGAGCTTCACATATCCATTTTCAATTTTATATTCTACCAACTTACCATTTATACGGATGGGTATCGGGCGTTTCTGCTGGTCAAGAAATGTATATAGATTGCCCGGCACCGCATCCTGACTTGCCCAGCCGGGAATCCTTACAAAAAGTGCAAAGGAGCTACTTTCTTTTTCAGGTTTAACCTTGATTTTCACCTGACCATCCCAGGGATAGTTGGTCTGCTGCTCTAGTGAAACTTTGCCTGCTGGCAATTCAATAGTAGCTGTATTGGCAACATAGAGATTCACGTAGAGATCATTTTCTTTTTGTGCATATACATAACCGGGGATGGAGGGCATGAATCGGGTCATATTGGAAATGCAGCAGGCGCAGCTGAACCATTCACTCCGCTGGTGCTGGCCCATGGAAGCAAGTGGGTTGGGATAAAAGAATTTATCTCCACTCAATGAAACACCGGATAGCAATCCATTGTACAATATCCTTTCCAGAACATCAATATATTTAGCGTCACCATTCATCAGGAACATTCTACTGTTCCAGTATACATTGGCAATTGATGCACATGTTTCTGCATAGGCCGACATATTAGGGAGATGGTATGCATCACCAAATGCTTCCCCATTACCGGTAGCACCAATTCCTCCTGTGAGGTAGAGCTTATGGTCTATAACATCTTTCCAGATATCATTGATGGCATTAACATATTTGCGGTTGCCTGTAAGTGCTGCCACATCAGCCATTCCCGTATACATATATGCAGCTCTTACAGCATGGCCAACTGCTTCATGCTGGTCCGTCACCATTTTGTGGCTCTGGCTATATTCGGCTCCCTTGATTTTTCCATCACCTCTTATGTCAAGAAAAAACTTAGCCAGGTCGAGGTATTCTTTCTTTCCTGTTACACGGTAGAGTCGCGCAAGGCCCATTTCCACTACCTGGTGACCTGGAAAAAATGCTGCTTTACCCGGACCGAAATCCTTAACCAGCAGATCGGCATTCTTAAGGGCTATTTTCAATAATGATCTTTTACCTGTTGCAAGGTAATGAGCTACTGCCGCTTCATATAAATGGCCGGAATTATAGAGTTCGTGGCTTAGGTCTGGATCCTTCTCCCAGCGGTTCACACTGATCCATGGATGTAGTTTTTCCGGTTTCATGGTCCTGAAAGTATATAGATAACCATCCGGCTCCTGTGCGTCGCCTATGATCTGTATAAGCGTGTCAAGAGTTCTGTTGAGCGCCTCGTCAGGCCTTACCTGCAGCGAGTAAGAGGCTCCTTCAATCACTTTGTACAGATCCGTATCATCAAAGGGGAATTCGGTAATTTTTCCCACAGGCATTTTTCCTGCGGCTTTGAGGAAATTATCAATTCTCCCTGTTTCACGAATCTTCTGCAAAGTATAAGGAATGGTAATGGTCCGGTTCACTTCTATCTTGGGTGCCCAAAACTGGTCTGTAAAATGTACACGGGTAAAGTCTACAGGCTGTATGAGATAATCACCTATTTTTTGCTGGGCTGAAATTTTACCTCCTCCAAAAGATAAAAACATCAATAATATCGTACACGGCTTCTTCATATGACATGCTTTGTAAATTCAGAAATCAATATAAATGTACGAATGACATTTATAAAACTTATATACATTTTCCTTCCTTATTGATATTGTATGTAAATTAAGTGTCAATTGGATAAATAAACTAAGCTATGCCAAACCCACGTCGCAATTTTCTGCGCAATTCCGGTGCCTTACTTTTAGGAACAACAGCGCTCCCAGCTTTCGCTAATGATATATTTACGATAGGCCAATCCAGAACCGGTTCATCCGACCAACTGAATATCGGACTAATTGGTGCCAATGGAATGGGATGGAGTAACCTTACTGCTTTACTCAAGATCCCGGGAACAAAATGCATAGCGATTTGTGATATTGATGAAAATGTGATCAGGCGAAGGGTGGCAGAACTCGAAAAGCTCAATATGCCGGTGAAGACCTATTCTGATCACCGGAAGCTACTGGAAAATAAGGATGTACATATTGTAATTATTGGCACGCCCGATCACTGGCATTGCATACAGATGGTTGATGCCTGCGCAGCAGGTAAATATGTTTATGTTGAAAAACCATGTGGCAACTCGGTGGAAGAATGCCTGGTAATGGAGGCAGCGCAGCAAAGGTATAAATCTATAGTACAGGTGGGGCAGTGGCAGCGAAGTGCTCCCCACTTCCAGGATGCCATTAAATTTGTTCATAGCGGTCAGCTGGGAAATATCAGAACAGTAAAGTCATGGGCATATATGGGTTGGATGAAACCAGTTCCCATCAAATCAGATGGAAGTGTACCTCCCGGAGTTGACTATACCCGTTGGCTTGGACCAGCCACCCAAAGGCCTTTCAACAGCAACAGATTTCATTTCAACTTTAGGTGGTTTTGGGATTATGCAGGGGGACTTATGACAGACTGGGGAGTGCATATGGTAGATTATGCATTATTGGGAATGAAAGCAGGATTTCCGAACCAGGTTATGGCCTCCGGTGGTAAGATGGCCTACCCCGATGATGCATCCGAAACGCCTGATACGCTTGCTGCTGTTTTTGAATTTGATAAATTTAACATGGTATGGGAACATGCCACGGGAATTGATCTTGGTCCATATGGACTTACACACGGAACTGCTTTCATAGGTAACAACGGCACATTGGTCCTTAACAGGGAAGGATGGTATGTAAGTGCAGAGAAAGGAAAAATGGAACCTGTAGCTTTACAAAAGGACCAGGGTGGTTCACTCGAAAAACACATGCAGAATTTTGTAAGTGCCATTAAAGCAAGTGATCCGGGTTTACTAAACACATCTATTCAGCAAGGTTCGCATACTGCACAGGTATGCCAGTTGGGCAATATTGCCTTCCGCACAGGTGAAAAACTTCAATGGGATCACAAAAAACAAAAGTTTGATTCTGCTTCGGCCAATAAGTTATTGAAGGCACAATACCATAATGGATATAAACTGCCCTCTGTTTAAAGGTTCATGTAATCGGGAAGTAGAGGACGGTTGCCAAGTGCCTTATCAATGATATGCTGCACCCTAATACGCTCATCGCCATGAAGTATTTGACGGGGCGCCCTCACATATTCTGAACCGATTCCGGTAGAGGCTGCTGCAAGCTTAATATATTGCACCAGTTTGGGATGTATGTCGAGCTCAAGCAATGGCATGAACCATCGATAAATATCGAGTGCTTCTTTTATTTTTCCAGCTTTAACCAGGCGGAAAATAGCTACTGTTTCCCTTGGGAATGCATCTGTTAATCCCGCTACCCACCCATCAGCACCTGACACCAGTGCTTCAAGTGCAATTGTATCTACACCACATAATATACTGAAACGTTTATCAAAGCGGTTAATCATCCTTGTTATATTCGTTATATCACGGGTAGATTCTTTTACCGCCTGGATATTATCGTGGGCAGATAATTCTTCAAACATATCAAGGGTTACATCAATCTTATAATCCACCGGATTATTATAGATCATGGTGGGAAGGGAAGTGCTTGCTGCCACGGCCCTGAAGAAGGCGACTGTTTCTGCATCATCAGACCGGTAACGCATAGGTGGAAGCAGCATAAGTCCGCTGGCACCGGAGGCTTCTGCATCCATTGCCAGATTCACGGCATCCCTGGTGCGTTGCTCGGCAATGTTCACCAGAACAGGAAAACCAGCAGGCACTATATTTCTTGCATAGAGCAGCAATTCCTTTTTTTCTTCATTCAATAACGTACTTGCCTCACCAAGTGAGCCGCCAATAATAACACCATCTACCCCAGCCTCAATCTGCGCCTTCAGGTTGGTTTCGAAAAGTGTAAGATCAAGGTTTTCCTCTTTATCAAAAGGGGTTAGCAGAGCCGGAAATACACCAGACCATGAAAATGAAGCCATATTTATAATTTTCAAATTGAATAAAGAATGCTCCCGGATATTTCTAAACGGGCAGATTAAGGTAAATTAACTTCTGTTTATTCAAGCAATAATGAAAAAGACTTTTTTTTGTATCGACGCGCACACCTGTGGAAATCCGGTTCGTCTTGTTGCCGGAGGAGGGCCCGTACTTAAGGGAAATTCGATGAGTGAAAAGAGGCAGCATTTCCTGGGAGAGTTCGACTGGATCCGCAAGGGGCTTATGTTTGAACCACGCGGACATGACATGATGAGTGGATCGATACTCTATCCGCCACATGACCCCGATAATGATGTTGCCGTACTTTTTATTGAAACCAGTGGCTGCCTGCCTATGTGTGGCCACGGTACTATTGGTACAATAACTATAGCTGTGGAGGAAGGGCTAATCATTCCGAAGACAGCTGGGATAATCAGGATGGAAGCACCGGCAGGGTTGATCAATATTGAATATAAGCAGGAAGGAAACAAGGTCAGATCAGTTAAACTGACAAATGTACCTGCATATCTTGCAGCGACTGAACTTACTGTTGATTGTCCCGGGCTCGGCGAACTGGTCATTGATGTTTCTTATGGAGGGAATTTCTATGCCATTGTAGATACCCAGAAAAATTTTGCCGGATTGGAACATTATACTGCCGATAAACTCATCTCAATGGCTCGTACTTTACGGGAACGTATAAACGAAAAATATGAATTTGTTCATCCTGAGGACCCAACAATCAATGGCTGCTCGCATATATTGTGGACCGGAGCCGTGTTAAACCGGGCTTCAACTGCTCGCAATGCAGTATTTTATGGCGATAAGGCAATTGACCGAAGCCCATGCGGTACAGGTACCTCCGCAAGAATGGCCCAATGGTACACGAAAGGTAAATTGAAGAAGGGGGATCGGTTTGTACATGAAAGTATAATCGGATCAACTTTCACCGGAACCATCGAAGAAGAAACAAGTATAGCTGGTAAGCCTGCTATCAGGCCAGGTATCGAAGGGTGGGCACGTATTTACGGATACAATACAATAACCATCGATCCTTCAGATGATCCCTATGCTTATGGCTTCCAGGTTCTCTGATCATTACATAGTGTCTGACACATGTTCGTGATATGTTCGAACACATGTTCTAACGTCCTCCGAACATGTGTCAGACACCTATAACAGAAGTATGAAAAGAATAATTATACCTCTTGCCTTGTTTCTGGTGGCAGCCAACCTCAAGGCCCAATCATATATCCCCGTTAAGAATGATAGTCGATACATGGTGAAACCAGTTGTGCCTATTAAAGCATATGGATTTGACCTTAGAGATGTTAAGCTAAAGGAAGGAAGTCCATTTTATCATGCCATGCAACAGGATGCGGGCTATCTTCTTTTCCTGGAGCCCGACAGGCTTTTGCACCGATTTCATCTGAATGCCGGCCTCTCCCCCAAAGCAGCGGTTTACAGTGGATGGGAGACGGAAGGCCTTTCCGGTCATACGCTTGGCCATTATCTCTCGGCTATCAGTATGATGTACGCATCAACTGGAAAGGAGGAATACAAAAAGCGGGTAGACTATATAATTAGTGAGCTCGGTCGCTGCCAACAGGCAAGAGGCACGGGCTTTGTTGGCGCCATGCCCGGCGAAGACAGCGCCTGGAGAAAGGTTGCGGATGGAGATATAAGGTCAGGAGGATTTGACCTTAACGGCCTTTGGGCGCCCTGGTATGTAGTACATAAATTAATGAGTGGGTTGGTAGATGCATACCTGTATACCGGCAATATAAAAGCATTAGCAATTGCAGAGGGGATGAGCGACTGGACAGCAAATATTCTGAAAGGACTCAACGAATCGCAATTGCAGAAAATGCTTCGTTGTGAATTTGGTGGGATGAATGATGTACTTGCTCAGCTCTATGGTATCACAGGAAATAAAAAACACCTGGATCGTTCCTATAAATTCTATGATGATTTCGTTATGGAGCCTCTTTCAAAGGAGATCGATCCAATGCCGGGCAAACACAGTAATACCAATGTGCCCAAAGCGATAGGCAGTGCCACGCAGTATATGTTTGGTGGAAGAAAAGGTGATAAGACAATTGCAAACTTTTTCTGGAGTACCATGGTGAACAATCACAGTTATGTAATTGGTGGTAATAGCAATTATGAGTATTGCGGAGAGGCTGGAAAACTCAATGACAGGCTTAGTGATAACACTTCAGAAACCTGTAATACCTATAATATGCTGAAGCTTACCAGAAGTCTGTTCAGCATGCAACCATCAGCTGAGATGGGCGACTATTACGAACGTGCTCTTTACAATCATATATTGGCATCACAGAATCCGGAAACCGGAATGATGTGCTATTTCGTGCCATTGCGCATGGGAACAAAAAAACAATTCTCTGATTCACTGCAATCATTTACCTGCTGTGTGGGAAGTGGTATGGAAAACCATAGCAAATACGGAGAGGGTATTTACTATAATGGTGCAGATGGCAGCCTATTTGTGAATCTCTTCATACCTTCGGTATTAAACTGGAGGGAGAAAAAGATAAAGCTCATACAAGAGCATAATTTTCCAGAATCTGACAGCCTGCAATTTATAATTGAAACAAAAACTGCCAAAAGTTTCACTTTACGAATCCGCAAACCTTATTGGGTAAAAAATGCAGTGCTCCACATCAATAATATTCCCACAGAAATTATTACAGATTCCAGCGGCTTTATTACTATACACCGCAAATGGAAAAATAAGGATCGGGTTACCCTAGGGTTGCCTAAATTTCTCCATACTCAAAGCATGCCGGATAATAAGGACAGGATCGCTTTAATGTATGGCCCCCTCGTGCTTGCAGGTAACCTGGGAACAGAAATGCCGGACCCTGTTTTTGGATCACCGGTATTGCTCACAGCTGATAAAAATGTCAATAATTGGATACAACCTGTAGCCGGTAAGCCTTTGCATTTTACTCTCAATGGCGTAGGTAAGCCCAAAGACGTTGAACTCATTCCCTTTTTCAAAATGTATAAAGAGTACTATTCGGTGTATTGGGATTTTTTCACGCCAGCCGATTGGACAGCCAGGCAGGCCGAATATGAAGCCGAAAAGAAAAGACAACAAAGCATTGCAGAGCGCACCATTGATGTTTTCCGCATTGGCGAGATGCAACCCGAGCGAGACCATAACCTGCAGGCGAGTGAAAAAAGCTATGTAAGTGATGCACTTGGAATAAATGGAAGGGAGGTGCGAGCCGGTGGATTTTTCTCTTTTGATATCAAAGTTGATCCTGCCATTCAAAATAATTTAATGCTAACATACCTGGGTGATGACCGCGACAGGAAATTTGATATCGTTGCTGATGGTAAACTTATTCATACAGCAACATTAACTGGTGGAACAACAGGTAAATTTTATGACCGGGAGTATACGCTTCCTAAAGATTTACTTGCTAATAAAACCGTAATCAAAATTCGAATAGAATCCAATTATGGGAAAACTGCCGGGAGAGTGTTTGGTGTACGTACAGTAAGAAGTAAGACTGCAAACTCAGATCTGTCTGATTTCAATCAATCGGACAGTGTGTTGTTATTTGCTTACTTCAAAGGCAATGGAGAAGACGGGTTACATTTTGCCGCCAGTGCTGATGGTTATAAATGGATATCGTTAAAGAACGACAGCTCCTTCCTGCAGCCAAAGGTTGCTGGTGATAAACTTATGCGCGATCCATGCATCACCAAGGGACCGGATGGCCGCTTTCATATGGTGTGGACAGTGAGCTGGAAGGATAAAGGGATTGGCTATGCAAGTTCAACTGACCTTTTGAACTGGTCGGAACAAAAGTTCATTCCGGTTATGGCCCATGAGCCGGCTGCAGAGAATTGCTGGGCTCCTGAAATTCTCTTTGATGCAGATAAAAAGCATTATATGATTTACTGGTCAACAACAATCAAAGGCCGATTTCCGGAAACAGAAAAGCAGGGTGATCATAACCATCGTATATACCAGGTAAGCACCAAAGATTTTAAAACATTCAGCAAGGCCAAAATTCTTTACGATAAAGGTTTTAATGTGATCGATGCAAGTATCGTACGCAACAACAATGAATATGTGATGTTCCTGAAGGATGAAACCCTGAAGCCTGATGCGCAAAAAAATATCCGTATTGCAAGGAGCCCGCGTGCCGATGGAGGATTTTCATCCCCTACTGCACCGATAACCGGAAAATACTGGGCCGAAGGACCCACTGCCGTAAAATTTAATAACAGGTGGCTGCTTTACTTCGATAAATATACCCAGAAATCTTATGGCCTGCTTGAATCCAACAACCTGGTGAACTGGACCGACAGTTCTGATAGATTACAATTTCCAGAAGGCGCAAGGCATGGTACTGTTTTTGCCATCAGCAAAGCAGAATTTAAACATATCATAGAAAACCGAATCCCCTAGCTTTGTTGGGGCCAATAAGAATGCCAATGCCAACAACCATTGCAGATAAAAAATTTATTTTCCTCGTCAACCCTATTTCAGGTACTAAGCCTAAAACCGATCTGGGTGATAAAATATTAAAGGGTGCTGCCCTGGCAGGTGCGCATGCCATAATACTACCAACAGTAGACGGTGGTGATTACCAGTTTGTACGTCAAAAGATTGAAGAAGAGAACTATACAGACGTAGTGATATGCGGTGGTGATGGTACGGTGAACCAGGTAGTGGATAATCTTAGAAATATGAATGTACGGTTTGGTATCATTCCACTTGGTTCGGGAAATGGACTTGCTTATTCTGCGGGAATACCAAAATCAATAAATAAAGCCATTGAACTTGCCTTTTCAGGCAAGGCCAGATACATTGATGCATTCATGGTGAATGATCAGTTTGCCTGTATGCTATGCGGGCTTGGTTTTGATGCTAAAGTGGCACATGATTTTGCACAACAACCTTCCCGTGGATTATTAACATATACACAGCAAACACTTAAGAATTTTTTTACCGCCAACTCCTATCATTTTGACCTGGTTGTAAATGACCATGTAATCCAGACAGATGCATTTTTCATAAGCATTGCCAATAGTAACCAGTTTGGAAACCAGTTCACCATTGCCCCCAAGGCAAGCCTGAATGATGGGTTACTTGATATTGTTGTAGTTCCGAAGATGAATAAGGCCATACTTCCATTCGCACTCATACAACAGGTGAGTGCAGGACAATTTACCGGGGTAAAAGAAGAAGCAGAAGGAACTATTCAGTATTTCCAGACTCCAAAACTTCAACTTCGCAATCGCGACGGTGCACCCTTGCATATTGATGGAGAACCAAAAGAAACCTGTGAATACCTGAATATTAAAGTTCTGCCTCGTTGTTTTTCGCTTATACAACCCGTCATAAGCTAAATAAAATCAAGGTCATTTTTCTGATAACTGCATACCAGCGGAATCATGCTTAACAAGGCCCTGGAAGATTCGAAAGCTTTCCCTGTTATAAGTATTGCCCAACGCATTGCGTATGTCCTGTTTCTCCCTTTGAGTAAGATGAAAATTAAGGGCTGCTTTCATGTCTTCTTTTTCGGGCAAATATTGGAAACTTACCCGTTGCAGCTTCCCTCCCATCATTGCAGCAGTATAGCTAAGATTATCGAATTGATTATACTGTTGCATCTTGTACCAGTTGTATTGTAACAGAAGCATAGGTTTTGTAACGATCTCCGAAATGTCTTTAGATTCAAATGGATACTCCCAGCCGCCGCCCTTTCTGTCATTGATCTGTAACAATACTACTCCACTTGTATTATTCTGTATCCACTCGCGGAATACAAATGTGAATCGCAATGCCAGTTCCATTCCATAGTTATCTCTCAAGCCGGCATCCATAACGTCGATCTTTGGTTCAGTTGGCAACCATACGTTGGGGAGAACGTAAGGAAATGTGGCATTCATCCTAAGCGCCGTGAGTAACCGAAGGTTCATGGGATCCTGCTTTGCAAAGAGGGCAGCAAAATCAATAGCATCCGGATCGGCTGCATCATGCATACTTGTATCGCCCCCGGGCCGCATCAAAAAACTAACCGGCAGTGTACTGAGCAGCATTTTCCTGCCATCACGGGTTATTACAGAATTGAATAGCATCAATGGGATACGAGCCTCGCGTTCATCCAGTGCAAGGTCACTCAATTCTTTATCGAGAAGGAAGCGCGTATTTATGTTAAGCTGCTGTTCAAAAGAATAAGCCCTGTCTTTCACATACTCATAATCCCCTACCCTGAATTTCTGAGCGGGGGCTGCAAGGTCGCGCGCAACAAAGGAAGAAAAAATCGGATTCAACAAATCTTTTGAAATATCATCAACATATTTATTATCCAACAGATCAATGGGCTTGCCCAATGCCCGTTGCTGCGACAAAGCCCTGAAATAAGCAGCCCCCAGCATGCCACCAGAAGCTCCCGTTATCATAAAGGTTTGCTGCATGAATTGTCCGCCACTCAAACTATCCAGTTTTTGCATCACTCCCATGGTAAACGTGGCGCTTCTTGTTCCTCCACCACTAACATTCACAAGATATAGATAGGGTTTTTCTACTCCCTGCTTTGCCTTCCATTTTTCAAGTACTGATAACATAACCGCCTTATCAGCAGTGATTTTAGCGGGACTGGTCAGTTGCCTGAGATTTTCAGGATCATAGGCTGCACGTGGAATGGACTTGCCATAATCCAGACCATATGCTTTATTAGTTGGATCGATTATACCGTTACGATAGAGAAAGTTCAATACCAGTATCACTATAACGGCAAAGGGTACACTCCAGCTTTGAAGGAAATAGGAAAAGGCCCCCACTACGGCAACCAATATCGCCAGAAACAAGGTGATACTAGCTGCAGCAGGCAACTGGAACACTTCGTAATCGAGCAGAAAACCAACTACCATCAGGAAAACGAAAGCTATGAATATGGAGAGTACAGCTGCAAAATGATGACGATTAAAAATATTCTCCAGGAAGTCCTTACTATAGTGTGAAACATTTCTTACAGCCCGGGGCTCAAATCGGCCGCTTAAGTAGGTAGTCACTTTAATCAGCCTGCTTCCTCCACTATTGAGTACTATATGTGGTTTCAGTCCCCGGTGAAAGGGAAGTGGAGATGGGTCGAGATTAATCATATTGCGTGCAATATGAATATCAGCACCAAAAAAATATCCGAAAGATATCAGTACTATAATGACCAGCCCAATCAGAAATCCGGAAATCAGCATGAGCACTTCGCCCCAGCCCAGGAGTTCTTTGTTGATTTCAAAATCTACCGCCCTTACAAAATAAAAAACAAGGAAAAGAACTGGTATCACTGCATTATTAATACAGTATTTTAAAAATGGTCGGGTGGTAGTAGCAAGAAAACGGAAATGCCGGCTGAAAAGGATAAAGGTGGTAATGTTCCAGCTCATAATGAAGATGCCAATAGTAACACCAACAATTCCTGCACTTACAGTATTGACCTTGCCAAGGTATTCGGGTGAGAGATAAAGGGAATTGACGCCATATGCCGCCATAAAACTTCCATTAACGGCACCAAATAAAACCATCCAGAATAACAGCAACACCTGGAACTTCTTAAAATGAAGCAGGATGAGCTGAACCGGGAAAGAATAAAATATGGCTTTCAGTCGCGGCTTCATACTTGTCAAGTTACATCTATAAACGTGTAGACAAGACCGAAATTATGCCTGCTGCCTCGGTTTATGGAAAAGATAAAGAAGGCTTACCATGGAAAGCAACAATATCATGGCCACTATCTGGTGAAGCTGGGCCATCCACTCAAAATTACCCCAATGATTTGGGATGATATCTTTACTTGTAAGAACAGAAAATATGCCCATCAAAACCTGGATAACAGTAAGAATTAGCGGGAACCGTTTCCATCGCCCTATTAGTGGTGTGATCTCTGCCTGGCTCATTTTCCGGTACCAGATGATTACTAGAATTACAATGAGATAAGCCAGATTACGATGAATGAAATGAATAGTAATCGGGTTATCAATGAAGTTTAGCAATAGAGGATTATCCTGCCAGATGGTGGGTGGTAGCCAGTCTCCGTTTATTGTTGGCCATGTGGGGGCCACGGTTGCTGCTCTATGACCTGCCATCAATGCACCATATATCAATTGTACCGTCATCAAAACAAGTAATACTATGGTCAATTTTCTAATTGGGGGGGATGAAATTCTCTGTTGTGCAGGAACCAGTAATTGAAGTGCAAACCACCAGGTGTAGCAGAGTAATAACAAAGCCAGAATAAAGTGAAGGGCCAGTCGGGTTGGTTTAACATAAACAGCATCTCCTGTTAAACCACTCGCAACCATGATCCAACCTACTGCTCCCTGAATAGCACCAAGAATAAAGAGTACCAACAAAGGATTAACCATATCCTTGCGGAGGTATTTTTTTGCGGTCAGCCAAATGAAGCCCACAAGGAATACGATTCCTATTAGCCTTGCCCAAACTCGGTGAAACCATTCCCAGAAATAAATAAACTTAAAATCCGAAAGGGTAAAATCGGTGTTTAGCAGGCGGTATTGAGGGGTTTCCTGGTATTTCCTGAACTCTGCTAACCAGTTTGCTTCATTCAAAGGAGGAAAGCTGCCGGTTACCACTTCCCATTCAGTTATCGACAAACCCGAGCCTGTAAGCCTTGTGATACCTCCTAATATCACCTGAACAATGATCATAACCACCCCAATTATCAACCAGGTAGCTACTGCCCGGTTACCCTTCGTGTGCTGCTGCGTTTCCATAAGGATGCAAAAATAGGGAGATGTTTGAAGTTTGTAACCGGGTGTTGAAGCAGCGTCTTACTTATGTTTAGTTGGAAGTGCCAGTAAGGGAATACGGATACCATCAGCCACTTTGGAAGTGATGCTGTAATTGAAAAGCTTTTCCAATACTGTACGTTCATGAACAAACATCAGCAATGCGGCTTCTTTGCGTTCAGCTGTGAACTGTACCAGGTTCTTCCACATGGGCAGGTCATTCTTTTTTTCCACCAGGTGGGCCTTTATTCCAGGAAATTCCAGTATGGCTTTATCGAGTTCTTCCTGGTCGGCGGAGGGCAGGGAAGTCATAGTCACTACTTCTGCTTCCGCATGTAACCAGTTGGCCCATTTTATAATTTGAGGGGCTAGTGTAGTCAACTCTTTCAGGCTTACAGCCGCGATCAATTCCTTAAACCGTACCGGGTTCCAATGAGGGGGAACAGCCATAACAGGGAACAACGCATGATTGATCATGGTGGCTGTATTGGAACCCCAGAATCTTTCCATTGCATTTGTTGCACCATGGGTGCCCATTATAATAATGTCTGACCGCTCCAGCAACATATGGTTGATGATACCACCATTTATCATCACACTTTCCTTCACAAGGGTAGTTACTTCAAGTTTGTTACGACCCCCGCAACAGGCTTCCATTTTATCAAATACAAGTTCTGATAAACGGGTATGTATAGCACCAAGATCAACATGATGGGGATCAATATTCCACTCCTTCGGATAATCATGCGCTGCTTTAAAATTCAGGATATGTAAAACTTCAACATTCAGGCCTTTGCCATCAGCAATATAAAATGCCTGCTCCAATGCAGCAATCGCATTGGGGGAAAAATCAAAAGGGACTAATATATTCGCCATAGTGCTGCTTTTAAAAATTCATCCCACAGCGGGTACTGCAGGATGAACTTAACAACAAGATACGCAAGAAATGCTTAAGCAGTTCCCTTTAAAATTTTATTCCAATACAACCAGGGAAGTATATAACGTTTAAGTATCCACATGCTCCAACGAGGCTTCGACTGGTCAAAAGGAAATGTTTCCATAACCTTATTATCATAACCGAATTCTGCAAGAATCAATTTACCATATCCTACTACCAGAGGGCAGCTTCCATATCCGCTGTATGCAGCAGGCATTTGCTGTCCATCTATTAATGCAAGAAGATTTTTGACAACCACCGGAGCCTGCTTCCTGACAGCTGCACCAGTTTTAGAATTGGGTGCACTCATCGCATCACCAATTCCGAAAATATTTTTATAGCGTGTATGCTGAAGCGTGAATTTGTCAACTTCAACCCATCCCCCTGCATCGGCAAGGGGACTTGCTTTCACGAAATCAGGAGCGCTCTGTGGCGGAACAACGTGGATCATGTCAAAATGTTTTTCCACCATGCTTACAACACCTTCCCCATCAACCACTTTGAAAGTCGCAGTTTTCTGGTCACCGTTTACTGCAACAAGATCATGTTTGAAATTAAGTTTTATGCCATATTCATTAACCTTCTTCATGAGTTCATCTGCATATTTTTTTATGCCGAAAATCACACCCCCTGCAGTAACGAATTCTACATTCACTTTGCCCTGAAGGCCATGCTTACGCAGATAATCAGCCGCCAGATACATGATCTTCTGTGGGGCTCCACCACATTTCACAGCTGTACCCGGACTGGTAAATAGAGCTGTTTGGCCAGGTTTTAATTGTTGCAGACACTCATAAGTATAAGTGGCGTAGTCAACTGAATAATTACTTGTAACTCCATTTCGGCCGAGGGTTTGTTTCAGGCCCTCAATATCTTTCCAGTTCAGTTGGATTCCAGGGGCAACAATGAGGTAATCATAGGTGATTTCAGCTCCGCTTTTTGTAGTTACCTGGTTTATTTCAGGCTGGAAACTTTCTGCCGCATCACGGATCCATTTTACTTTATCCGGCATCACCGATGACTCTGAACGGATAGTATCATGAATATTGAATACACCTGCCCCTACAAGGGTCCAGGCGGGCTGGTAATAATGTTTATCAGATGGCTCAATGATGGCGATTTCCAGATTGGAACGCTTCCGCAGCAATTGGGCTGCTACTGAAATTCCGGCGTTTCCGCCGCCAATTATAAGAACCTGATAATGCTGAGACATAACAATAAAATTTATATGTCAAAGGTAGTCCTGGTGCCAGGCGCCCTTCGTGATAACTGTCACTTAAGGGTATGATATTAACCATGATAAATATCAGCCGGGATGGCAACTGAGATCAGTATATTTCAAGACATGGCGTCTCCTTCCAGATCGTTTTGTTGGTGCAACACATCCGGAAATGACTTAGCAGGCCTGCAGCACCAGTAATAATAGCCACCAATATCAGGGTAGTGGGTATGCCAGCAAAAGCTGCAGTAAATCCGGCAACCAATGCACCGAAAACATAGCCGCTATCGCGCCAGAACCGGAAAATGCTCAATGAAGCCGCCCTTTGGGAAGGGTGGCTGTGGTTGGCGATCATTGATAGGAAATTAGGGTAAACGAGTGCAGTACCCAGTCCCAATAATATCATACTGAGCGCAACAAGAAATGTAATTGGAGCGATCACTAGTATAAGAATACCGGTAGCCTGCATAAGCATGCCAGTGCTGATGAGTTGCTTTTTGCAATGCGTATCACCCAATTTGCCTGTGAAAAGTTGGGCCAATCCCCATACGGCCGGATATAAACCGGCAAGCATACCAGTTTCAGTAAGGCTGAATCCTTTATTGATTAGTAACACTGGAAGCAAGCCCCATATAACCCCATCATTCATATTATTGACAAGACCATTTATGGTAACAGTTCCTATGGTCTTATGCCTGTAGCTGGTATCTATAAAAACGTTCTCCAGCAATGGTATCCTGCTTTCTACCGATTCCTTTTTCACATGATGGCCCGTATCACGAATCCATATCAGGGTTATAAGCAGCCCAAGGAAAGAAAATATTATCCCCGGTATGAAGGGTGCAGTTTGATAGCCATATTCAGTAGCGAGCCAACTGGCCAGGTATGCAGCCAATCCTACTGATACATATCCCGCAAATTCATTGATACCCATTGCAAGGCCCCGGTTTTTCTCTCCCACAAGGTCAACTTTCATAATAACGGTAGAAGACCATGCCAGCCCCTGGTTGAGTCCCAGCAGGATGTTTGCCACCACCACCATACTCCAGCTTTCCGCATAAATGAGCAGGAATGGAACGGGAATGGCCAGCAGCCAGCCCGCTACCAGCAGCATCTTTCGGCTATACTTTTTGCTAAGTGATGCCATAGCCAGATTGGCAAATGCTTTTGCTATTCCGAAGGCGCCAATGAATGAAAGCAAGACCACCTGGCCCTGCTTTTGAAAAACTGTTTCAGCGAAACCCGGCATCACGGCTCTCTCAAGACCAATCATGGCGCCTACAAATGCATTCACCAGAACCAGTAAACTGAATTGCTGCCAGTTTTGTCTTAAGCCATGCCGGATTTCAATTGACATAATTAGTGGGGTAATTTATCACGAAACTTTCCATAAATCCAGGTACCAGCAATTGCACTAATAAGTGTAACAATAATTACTGTTGCGCCTGTTCCGATTTGTGCAAATAGTGGTCCGGGACAAGCACCTGTTATTGCCCAGCCGAAACCAAAAATCAAGCCTCCATAGATCTGTCCCTTGTTGAATTTCTTATCATGGAACTCTATCTTTTCACCATGTATGGTTTTAATATTAAACCGCTTGATAATAAAAATGGAGAGCATACCAACTGCAATGGCAGATCCGATGACACCATACATATGAAAACTCTGAAGCCGGAACATTTCCTGTATTCTGAACCAGGAGATCACTTCAGCTTTTGTAAACACAATTCCGAAAATAACTCCAAGTACGAGATACTTAATATTGCTGTACCAGGGTTCTTGCCTTTTCGTATCATTGACGCACATGGTATCAAGAGAACGAACTTCAAAATCAGTATTAGGTGTTTTTGCTTCTACAAATGTTGTATTAGTTGACATAATAAATTACTGGGTTAAAGTGAAAGAATGTAGGGAAGTACAAGGTTTGCCATGATAAATCCACCTGCCATAAAACAACAGGTGGCTATTACAGAAGGCATTTGAAGGTTACTAATTCCCATGATTGCATGGCCTGATGTACAACCACCGGCATACCTTGTTCCAAAACCAACAAGTAGTCCGCCCACTACCATCATAATGAACCCTCTTAAAGTAAATAGTGCCGGCCAGTTGAATACATCAACCGGAACAAGCCCGGTATAATTAGTGATACCATAACCCGATAATTCACTGGCAAGATTGGCATGCACTTGTATTGGCTCCGGGTTCCATAAGAAGGCTGCAGTGAGAATGCCTCCCAGCAGGATGCCTACTACAAAAAACATATTCCAGAGTTCTTTCTTCCAGTCATACTGAAAGAAGGGAATTTTGGAGGGAAAACATGCTGCACAAACATGGCGTAGGGAAGAAGAGATGCCAAAAGATTTGTTACCCATTATCAGTAGTGTAGGAACGGTTAATCCAATGAGGGGTCCGGCTACATACCAGGGCCATGGTTGTTTGATCCATTCTATAAAATTCATATTGTATTTGTTTGAAGTTTGTAGCTTAATATTTTTAATGCGCTGTTTTTTCTTATTTGTATTTCTCCAGTACCTGTTCAAGTTGTTTTGCAGGAACCACTCCACTCTGTCGCCATTTTACCTGCCCATTTTGAAATACCATAAGAGTAGGAACGCCCTGGATTCCAAACTGCCTTGCAGCTTCAGGATTCTTGTCAACATCAACTTTAATGATGGTTACTGCACTGCCCACACTTTCTTTAACATTCTTCAGTATGGGGGTCATCATTTTACAGGGACCGCACCATTCTGCAAAGAAGTCAACCAGCACCGGCTTTTCTGATTGTATTATTTCCTGAAAGGTTGCCATTGATTATTGTTTATCACTTTTTATTTCTTCATATTGAACAATCTCATCTTTACCGCTTTTGGTATTGCTGCGCGGCGCAGCACATACGCCACCGGCACAGCAACCAATATTAAATATTGACATACCAAGGAGAAATATCCCTGCAAGTGCCAACAAGGGCTCCTTTTCGATTACCGATTGCACTAGTGCATAAGCACCTATAGCAAAACGAAGCCAGCGCATCCAATTCCATCCCGTCAAAATTGTTTCTCTCATGCTAAACTTTTTGTTTAAGTGATATCCATGCGCCTCCGTTATATGCTTCAATCCCTGCCTGCTTTAACTGTGCAACAGCAACACCACTTCGTGCACCTGATCTGCAAACAGCTATTATTGGTTGTGATTTCTTCTTCAGAACCGGCAGTTGCGCTTTCAATGAGTCAAGCGGAATATTCAATGAATCTTCTAAATGTCCAGCCATGTATTCGGCGGGGGTGCGTACATCAATGATAACCGCACCTTTAGCTCTTAAAGCCTTAAAATCAGTTCCTGAACCGAACATCTTTTTTAAAAAATCAAACATATCAGTTCTTTAATGATTGAGCCATATCTTCCAATCCTCCTCCATTATACACTTCCAACACGCCGAGTTGTTTAAGTATAGCCTGTGCAATACCAGACCGGTTGCCCGAACGGCAATACAAGATCAATGGCTTTGACATAGACCCTAATTCATCTGCACGTTGCTGTACCTGGTCAAGAGGTATGTTGATGGCCCCTGGGTGATGCGACAAATTAAATTCCTCCTCACTGCGAACATCAACCACAGTCGCATTCTGATCTCTTAATAATTCCTTTATTGTTTTCATTCCGATAGTTCGATTAAATTTTTAAAGCAATGTTGAGGGGCATACATAATCAGTTACTGCAAACTTTCCTGTTTCTTTTAGTTCTTTGAATCCCCCCTTAACATCTATCAGGTTATCATATCCACGAGCGCGAAGAATTGAATTAAAAATCATTGACCGATACCCTCCGGCACAATGAACATAGTATTGCTTATTTTTATCTACCTGCAGCATGCTTTCATTGACGAAATCGAGTGGTGCGTTTTCTGCATCAGCGAGGTGTTCGCTTTGGAACTCACTATTCTTTCTAACATCAAGGATATTTATTTTTTCTCTTCCTGCTATTTCAGCGAGCTCTTCCGCAGTTACAGATTTTATACTATCATATTCCTTACCAGCCTTGAGCCATGTTTCAAATCCACCTTCGAGGAATCCAATAGTATAATCATATCCTACGCGTGCAAGTCTTGTAACCACTTCTTCAACACGGTCGGGCTCAGATACGATCAATAACTCCTGTTTTACATCCGGTATTAATGCACCTACCCAGGGAGCGAAATTGCCGTCAATTCCAATATTGATTGAATTAGGAACAAAGCCTTTCGCAAATACCTGTGGATCACGCGTATCAAGGATAAGAGCGCCGGTTTCATTGGCTGCAACTTCAAATCCCTCAGCGCTAAACGCATGCTGTCCGCGTTTCAGTACCTCGTCTATACTATCATAGCCCTGCTTGTTCATCATTACATTGAGTGGGAAATAGGCTGGTGGAGGCATTAATCCGGTAGTAACTTCTTTCACAAATTCTTCCCTGGTCATATTTGCCCTGAGAGCATAATTACTAGCTTTCTGGTGACCTAATGTGTCAGTAGTTTCCTTACTCATATTCTTACCACATGCACTACCAGCGCCATGGGCGGGATAAACAATGATATCATCAGCCAAAGGCATAATCTTATTACGAAGTGAATCATAAAGGGTCTCCGCAAGTTGCTCCTGCGTCATATGAGCGGCTTTCTGTGCAAGATCAGGTCTTCCAACATCGCCAATGAATAGCGTATCACCCGAAAAAAGTCCAATATCTTTCCCAGACTCACCTCTTAATAGATATGAGCAGCTTTCCATGGTGTGGCCAGGAGTATGTAAAACAACAAAACTCAGCTTGCCCACCTTAAAAACTTCGCCGTCATAGGCAATATGTGCCTCAAAGCTTGGGCTAGCCGTGGGACCATAAACAATAGGTGCTCCTGTTTTCCGGGAGAGATCAAGATGACCACTCACAAAATCAGCGTGAAAATGGGTCTCAAAAACATACTTGATCTTAGCGCCATCCTTTTCTGCACGATCAATATAGGGCTGCACTTCGCGAAGCGGGTCTATCACAACAGCTTCGCCATCGCTCTCCACATAATAGGCACCCTGTGCCAGGCATCCGGTATAAATTTGTTCAATTTTCATACTGAAAGTGTTTTAGCATTTGATATGGCAAAATTGCATTGGATATACAGGGTTATCTATGACTTTTGTCACATAATATGGCGGAGGGTCGGTAGAGTGGGTTGAAATCATCAGATCATATCGATCCCAGGCTGATAATCTCAATAGCATTGCGGTGAAGACGCACCTTTCCCAATTGTTCCATTTTCTTGAGCAAACGGGAAATAACTTCCCTTGAAGAATTTAGCTCATCTGCAATTTCCTGATGGCTGAGATGTACAATATTGTCCTTAAGTGTTTGCTGGTGTTTAATCAGATAGAATTCCAGCCTTTCATCCATTGCCCGGAATGCGATGTGATCAATGGTAACCAGTAATTCCTCAAATCTGGATCTATAGGTCTCCAGCACAAAATGATACCATGATTTATACTTACTCATGAATTCGTCCATATAAGAAAGTGGTATGGCAATTACTTCAGTATCCTTAACTGCCTTGGCCATTATCTCACTGGTTTCACGTTTGGCTGCACAAACCATGCTGAGTGCACATGCCTGACCAGGTTTCAGATAATACATGAAGTATTCATTACCTGCATCATCCTCCCGGTAAACTTTCACAAGCCCATCAATTATCAGCATTGTACTTCTGAAATATTGCCCGGTTCGCATCATTTGTTCGCCAGCCCGGAAAGTTCGGATCTCACTATTCTTCTGGATATCCTCCTTCAGTGCTTCTTCAAAATCAGGGAAGGTTTGGTCAATGGCGGTAGTTGACATTTGTGGACAGTTTTTGCGTGTCAATGAAATTACAACAAAAGATTCTTTCTACATTTGAGCGCAAGATGGCACTCAAAAAGTACTACCAGGATCAACTGCTCGAAGCGGGCTGCGATGAAGCAGGAAGGGGCTGTTATGCAGGCCCGGTTTTTGCCGCGGCGGTTATACTTCCCCGTGATTTCAGACATCCCCTCCTTAATGATTCAAAGCAGGTAAAGGAAGAGCAACGGTATATGCTCCGGGAAGTAATTGAAAAGAAAGCCATTGCATATTCTGTAGCGTCAGTGTGCGAAGAGGAAATTGACCGCATCAATATTCTTCAGGCCTCCTGGCTTGCCATGCACCGGGCCATTGAAGCATTACAGATCACACCCGGACTTTTATTGATTGACGGCAATATGTTCAGGCCATATGGCAGCCTTCCGCATCATTGTATTGTAAAGGGGGATGCCACCTATACTTCCATTGCCGCAGCAAGCATTCTGGCTAAGACCTATCGCGATGACCATATGATACGGCTGCATGAGCAGTTCCCTTCTTACAATTGGAAACAGAATAAGGGATATGGAACACCAGAACATCGAATGGCAATTGAATCTCATGGCCTTTGTTCTTACCACCGCAGAAGTTTTAATATACTTCCGGTTCAGAAAGAATTTTGTTTTGAGGGATTATCATCATAACATTTCGAGCAACCTACTGCGCATCGCAGGCCATTCGGATTTTATCACACTATAATACACCGAATCACGTCTTCGCCCCCCTGGCATGCTCATGTGACTACGCAATGTTCCTTCTTCTACAAGTCCAAGTTTTTTCATTGCTGCCCTCGACCGAAGATTTAATGCATCCGTTTTTAGTTCAACTCTTTCAAATTCAAGGGTATCAAAGGCATATTGCATCAGCAGGAACTTGCAATGAATATTGATACCCGTTCCACGAAATGCATCCCCATACCAGGTCCACCCGATCTCTACTCTTTTGTCGGGGAATGAAATATTTCCCAGGCTTGTACTCCCGCAAATAGTGTCTTTATCTTTTAAAGTCACAACAAAGGGAAATCTGATTCTTTGCTGGTAATGGCCCATCGCCTCTTCAATCCACCCATCCATTCCATCCCTTTCATTCAGATAACGGGTGAACCAGGTAAAAAGGGACGGTTCCTGTGCTATAGTAAAAAGTCTTTCAGCATCGTCATCTTCAAGTTTACGCAACAATACCCGCTCGGTCATAAGCACGAGGGAAGGAGGAAAGTATGTTTCGAAGTTTTGCATGAATTATTCTGTTTCTTCCCAAACACCTGCACCCTGCCTGAGCACTACCGGGGGTTCCTGGGTGCAATCTATAATTGTGGAAGGTATCCATCCGCCAATTCCACCATCCACAACCATGTCAACAAGGTTGCCAAAGTTTTCCTGCATAAGTTCAGGATCAGTATACTCCTCGATCATCTCACCCGGCAAAGAGGCACTAAGGATAGGCCTTCCCAATTCTCTTATGATGGTTCGGGCGATATTATTTTCGGGTACCCGAAGGCCAATAGTGTCTTTCTTACTTTTCAGCAGTTTAGGCACTTCCTTACTTGCGGGCAGTATAAAAGTATAGGGGCCGGGCAAATGGCTTTTTAATATCCGGTAAAGGGGTGTGGATATGCTTTTCGTATACTGGCTCATGTCACTTAAGTCATAACAAATGAATGATAGTTGTGCCTTCTGGGGAGCCACCTGCTTGATGCGGCATATTCTTTCAATGGCCTTTGGCTGAAAAATATCACAGCCAATGCCATAAATGGTATCAGTGGGATAGATGATAACCCCACCTGCCCTCAGCGTCTCTATAATAGTATTGATAGCCCTGGGTTGTGGATTATCAGGATGCACGTGAATAAGCATGCCCTAAGTTAAGCATAAACAGGAAGGTTGAGCGGGAGGCTCACTATATTGAATAGGCCAGGTTTTCTTACGGACATAAAAAAAAGATAATTTATTTTTAATAACACTTGCAATATCAATAAACAGGTTATAAATTTACGCCATCACCTTTTCCTCTCCTGACCACTATCCAGTAAAAGCCATCCTGATCAAATCTTCCCTTTGAATTTTTAATTGATGTCCGCCTATGGCGTGATAACTTGTATTGATTAATTGAAAACCAATATATCACCTCTTTCTTTTTGTGGTTTCAGAGGTAAGCACAGGCCGGCGATCTCAATCGCTGGCATTTTTTTTAATGACTTCACAACACATAAAAAAAGGGCAAACAGGTAACTAACCTATTTGCCCAACCGATTTATATAAAAAAATTAGCTGATTGTCCAAACTTCCCTCCCCCTGAGGAGCTTATCAAGATCGCCCTTACCTCTCTGGGCAATGGTATCGTCAATCTGCATAGCCATTACATCTTCATAACAGGCTCGTTCAGTTTCAAAAAATACACCGAATGGCCTTGGCATATGTCCTTCAATTCTTGGATTGTCAAAGAGACGAACAAGCAATTGTGCTTTAAAGAAATCGCGTTCATCGTGAATCCAGCAATCATCAGCACTTTCGCCCTGGGTAAGATCTACAACTACGGGTTTCAATCCATCAAGCTTTATACCTTTCTCCTTATTAGCGCCGAAAAGCAGAGGTTTCCCCTGTTCCAGGAAAAGCCCATGTTCGGGTTTTGTTGATTTTTCGGTGAAGATCTCAAAGGCGCCATCATTGAAGATGTTGCAATTCTGGTAGATCTCCAGAAAAGACGACCCTCTGTGTTTATGGCTTCTTACCAGCATATCCTGCAGGTGTTTAGGGTCTCTGTCCATACTCCTCGCAATAAAGCTTGCATCGGCCCCCATAGCCAGTGCCAGCGGATTGAAAGGATGGTCGATTGACCCGAATGGAGTACTCTTGGTAATCTTTTGTTGTTCAGAGGTTGGAGAATATTGCCCCTTGGTCAATCCATATATCTGGTTATTGAAAAGCAGAATATTTACATCAAAGTTCCTGCGAAGAAGGTGAATGGTATGGTTACCGCCGATGCTTAGTCCGTCACCATCACCCGTTACGATCCACACGCTGAGTTCGGGGCGGGCAGCCTTTAATCCACTGGCAACCGCGGTTGCCCGGCCATGGATGGAATGCATCCCATACGTATTCATATAATAAGGGAAGCGACTGCTGCAGCCGATCCCTGATATGATCACAATATTTTCCCTGGGAACACCAATACCCGGCATGATCTTCTGAACCTGCGCAAGAATGGAGTAATCGCCACATCCGGGGCACCAGCGTACTTCCTGGTCAGTGGCAAAATCTTTGGCTGTCAGGGCAGGTGAGGGTGTTGCTTCAGTAGTACTCATAAAGTCAAATAATAAGCAAAGGTAGGGAGAACCCCGGGTTCACGACGCAGCTGATTGGCCAATTATCTTTACATTTAATCGATCATTAATAGCATGATAAATAAGAAATTACCCACTATTAAAGAAATTGCCGAGCAACTGAACATTTCTGTTTCAACAGTTTCGAGGGCATTGCATGATCACCCCAGCATAGGTTTGCGTACACGCACCAGGGTTCAGCAGCTGGCAGCAGAACTTGGATATGAACCCAACCAGACGGCTATTTTCTTTAAACAGCGTAAAACATTTACCATTGGTGTTGTACTCCCCTTCCTAATTGAAGATTTCTTTGCCGGTGCAATAAGTGGTATAGAGGAGGTTGCCAACAGTCAAAAATATAATGTGCTTATCGGTCAGAGCCATGATGATGTGGAAAGAGAGAAGACGATAATAACTGCCATGAAAAACCAACGGGTTGATGGTATTATCGTTTCACTTTCAAAACATACCCGCAACCTCGACCATTTCACTGCTCTCGAAAAGTACCAGATCCCGGTAGTATTTTTCGACAGGGTACCTGCTTCAAACCAATTTAATAAAGTTGCCTTTGATATGCCACAAGGCACACACCAGGCAATTACCTACCTGATGGAAAAGGGCCATCGCCGCATAGGCATTATAAATGGTCCCGTTGAAATGAAATCCTCAAAAGAACGAACTGACACCTATATGGAGGTGATGCAGAAAAAAAGACTGAAAATTGACCTGACCCTCGTTGCTTACTGCGATCTTACCAAGGAAGGAACCGCTGAAGCCATGGAATCCCTGTTAAGCCTCAAACAGCCCCCCACAGCCATTCTTGCTATCAATGACTATGTGGCGCTGGATGCCATCCAGTACTGCAAAAAGAAGAAGATCAGGAACAACAAGGATATCTTTTTTGTAAGCTATGCTAACCTGCCAATTACGAACTACCTCGAGAATCCACCCATGGCTTCAATTGAACAATACCCTAAAAAACAAGGCGCCAAAGCGGCTGAACTTTTATTGAATCAACTCAATAATACTGGTGATGAGCCCCTGCCCCCGGAAAATATTCAGATCCAGGGGGAGTTGGTGGTGCATAAGCGATAACTCAGGCTGTCTGCAATTCTTCCCAATATTCCGCTGCCCTCCTAGTATGCGGAATAACAATAGTTCCTCCCACTATATTAGCAACTGCGAAGATCTCATAAAGCTGTTCTGTGGTGATACCTAACTCATGACATTTGCCAACATGATATTTTATACAATCATCACAACGTAACACCATACTGGCCACCAGGCCAAGCATCTCCTTGGTTTTCTTATCAAGGGCGCCCTCATCATAAGTGTTTGTATCAAGGTTCCAGAGCCTTTTCATTACAAGGTTATTCTTGCTGAGGATCACCTCGTTCATCTTCTCGCGATATTCATTGAATTCTTTTACCAGCTGACTCATGTTTCAATTTTTAACCCTGCAAATCTACGGAACTGGAAGCTGCTGTTTCGTATATTAGACAAAAGCGCGAATATGAAATTCACCATCCTGCTATCATTTCTTTTCAGCATAAGCTTTGCGTCGGCACAGAGCAGAAAGCCTGACAGTTCTGCTGTTTTGCTCACTGATATGCTTAGGATAAGCCAGCCCGCTAATATTCAGTTGTCACCAGATGGTAAACAAGCCTATTTCACGCTAACCAAAATCGAATCGGAAGCTGATAAGAAATGGGAATATCAATATCGCACACAAGTCTGGATGGTGAATACCGATGGCAGCGCAGCACCCCGTCAGCTTACTGCATCAAAAGAATCATCTTCCCAAATGGCAGTTAGTCCAGATGGTAAAAGGCTTGTGTTCACCCGCCAGGTGGATGGGAAATCCCAACTATTCCTTTTACAAATGGATGGTGGCGAAGCTATTCAGCTTACCCATAACAGATATGGAGCGTCCTCACCCGTTTGGAGCCCTGATAGTAAACAGATCGCATTTGTTTCATCGGCGAGCTTAACGGAACTGGCCACCGACTCTCTTTTCAACCCGGGTAAACAATCACCGGAATGGTCAACCGAAAAGCCAGGATTTAGCAATAATGATTTTCTGGTAGCGGGCAATAAAACTGCCGACCCCGATGGATCCCTCGAAGAGGTAAGAGCCTGGCTCAAAAAGAATGAACAGGACAAGAAAGCCAAGGTCATAAACCGCTTGCAATTTCAGGGCGAATCATCTACCAGCGGCGAAATGAACCGGTCGCATGTCTTTATTATTTCCGTCAGTGAAAATGGCCGTGAACAACAGCTCACCAAAGGTTTTAACTCATTTAATAATCCACAGTTCCTGACAAATGTGAAGCTTATTGTGGAAGGGGGCATTGGCGGAAACAGTCATCCCGACCGTTCATTGGCCACGGCAATTTACCGGGTGAATTCAGATGGCAGTGGGTTCTCTCCTCTTCTCGCCAAAAATGATTACCGCTTTACTGGTGCCCGGGTTTCCGCCACTGGTAAGTGGATCGCTCTGCAGCATGGTGGTGTTGGCTATGTTACTATTCCCACGCTTGCCATCCTGCCTGCTGATGGCGGAGAAAAAGACCTCATAAATATTTCCGTTGACCGGAATACAGGTGGCCTGGCCTGGAAGGGTGATGAAGTGCTGTTTGCCAACGTCCCGGGCAACGGGGGCGCACGCATATTGAGGTACGACCTAAAAACCCGAACACAACAATTCCTGGGAAGTGCTGATGAAGGCATAGGCTCATTCGATGTGGCTGGCAACCGCCTGGTTTACGTGAAGACCATGGTGAAAAATCCCTTTGATATTTATGTTGCTGACCAGGATGGAAAAAATGAGAAGAGGATAAGCAATTTCAACAGTAACTGGGTTAACAGGAAATCTATTTCAGAGCCGGTAAAACAAAGCTTTGTAAATGACAAAGGACTCACAGTTGAATACTGGATCATGAAACCGGCCAATTATACTGCAGGCAAAAAATATCCTCTCCTGCTACAGATCCATGGTGGTCCGGCTGCTATGTGGGGACCCGGCGAAAGTTCCATGTGGCATGAATTCCAGTACTGGTGTAGTAAGGGATATGGTGTTGTATACAGCAACCCCCGCGGATCAGGTGGTTATGGCCTGGACTTCCTGGTTGCCAATAAAAACGATTGGGGCAAAGGTCCAATGAGTGATGTACTTACGGCGCTCGACAAAACTGTTAGTGAAGGTTGGGCTGATACCAGTAACTTATTTGTTACAGGAGGATCCTATGCCGGATATCTTGTAGCATATATTATAGCCCACGACAAGAGGTTCAGGGCGGCCTGCAGCCAGCGCGGGGTTTATGACCTGGAAACTTTTTTTGGAGAAGGCAATGCATGGCGCCTGGTTCCCAACTATTTTGATGGGTATCCATGGGAGCCGAAGACACGGGAAGTTCTTGAACGCGAATCACCCATCAACTATGTGGGGAACATCACTACACCTTATATCATTTTCCATGGCGAGAACGACCTTCGTACCGGCGTTATTCAAAGCGAACAAATCTATAAAAGCCTTAAAGTTTTGGGGCGCCCAGTGGAATATGTTCGGCATCCGGGTGCTACGCATGAGATCACCCGAAGCGGAAATAACAGGCAACGTATGGACCAGCTATTAAGGACCTGGGAGTTTTTCGAAAGGTTTCGATAAAAATTACTCCCGCTGAAGGTGGGCTTCTCCCGTTGCGTAAAAATTTAGGATATTGCCGACTATGTTGAAGCGTACAGATATGAAAAGACGACAAATTCGGGCCACTGTTCTAATTACAATGTTGGTTCTCTCAGCAATATTGGGCCAGGCACAAAAATATGATTCGGCATTGGCCCAGCTCGACGCAAATTACCCTCAGGAAAAGCTATACCTGCATTTTGATAAATCGGCCTATAATCCAGGTGAAACTATATGGTTCAAGGCCTATGTACAGGTAGGAAACAATGCCTCCCCCTTTAGCCGAAACCTTTATTCTGAATTACTGAATGAGAAAGGAGAGCTATTGCAAAGGCATATTACGCCCATCATTAAGGCCGGGGCAGCATCTTCCTTTGAAATTCCGGCAAGTATCACCGACTCCCTTGTGTATGTTCGTGCTTATACCCGATGGATGCTGAATTTCGACTCTGCTTTCCTCTACACCAAAACAATTCCCGTGCTCTCTGTGAGGAATCCTTCCAACGCAGTAGCAAAAAAAACTGTTGCTATAACAAAGCTCAACTTTTTCCCTGAAGGGGGCGACCTGGTGGCGGGCGTACAATCAAGAGTAGCATTCAAAGCAACGGATGGAAATGGTATCCCGGTAACCATTGCCGGAGATATTACAGATTCAAAGGGAAAAAAGCATGCAAGCTTTACCACCCAACACGATGGCATGGGCATATTCAGTATCACCCCTGATTTAGGCGAAACCTATACAGCATCTTTCAAAGACCCCACTGGAAAACAGCAGCAGGTAAAACTACCTTCAATTCAGAAAACCGGGCTGGTACTTGAAATAAACAATGTTGATGGCGGACTTCAATTCACAGTGAGGCGAAATGCAGCTGCCACTGACGTGCCTTCTGTAGTGCTGGTTGCGCAGTCGCAACAACAGATGCTTTACCAGGCCAAGGTAAATCTTACCCGTTCAGCAGAAGTGAAAGCAGTAATCCCCGGCGACATACTTCCCACGGGCATAACACAGGTTACTGTTTTTAGTGAGGAAGGCAAACCACTGGCAGAAAGGATCGCTTTTGTAAATCACCAGGATTACTATTTCATTACTGACCTCAACATTCCCTTAAAAGGAACAGATAAAAGGGCAAGGAATGTAATTCAGATCGATGTTCCGGATACAGTTGAATGTAATCTGAGCATATCAGTTACCGATGCAACTATCAATCCGCCGCATGAAAGCGATCAGGATATTTATTCTCATCTCTTGCTTGCCAGTGATATCAGGGGTTATGTTCACAATCCCGGGTACTATTTTTCAAGTGAATCAGAATCCGTATCCCGCAACCTTGATCTGGTAATGATGACAAATGGCTGGAGGAGATTTAAATGGGAAGATATCCTGGCAGATAAATGGCCTGTCATTAAACATCCGGTGGAGGATTACCTTACTATAAATGGGTCGGTAATGGGGCTCTCGAAATCCGAATTAACCCAAAAGGAACTAACTGGAATTTTTACCCTTAAGAATGGCAGCCAGCAGGTGATGGTGATTCCGGTGAGCACCGAAGGTAAATTCAGTATTCCCGGTTTGATCTTTTATGATACAGCCAAAATGTACTACCAGTTCAATAATGACCAGAACAAAATTTTAAGCTCAAAGGCACTTATTAATATAAAAGGGGATTTTTTGCAGGTAGCTCCTTCCTTCAAAGCAGCAGCAGCCTGGACACCCAGCTGGAGAAGGCAGGACAGCAGCTTCTACCGCCTGAACCGCGATATGGCCCGTAAAAATATAATGCAGGAAGAAGAACGCCGGAAAGTGCAGACCCTGGCAGGGGTAACGGTTGTGGCCAGAACAAAATCGAAGAAGGAAAAGATGGATGAAGAATATGCAAGTGGATTTTTCAAAGGCCAGGATGGTTATACATTTATCATGGAAGATGATCCAACAGCAAATTCGGCAATGTCTGTATTCCAATATCTGCAAGGAAAAGTAGCTGGATTACAGATCACCGGGGCCGGGCAAAATACCCAGCTAAGCTGGAGAGGAGGTTCACCATCTTTATTCCTTAATGAAATGCAATCACAGATGGATGTACTTCAAAATACATCTATGAGTGATGTTGCCATGATCAAAGTTTTCCGGCCACCATTTTTTGGGGGTACGGGAGGTGGCGGCGGCGCCATTGCGGTGTATACAAAAAAGGGCGCGGCGGCAAATGATAATGTTAAAGGATTGGATTTTACCAATGTGCCGGGCTACTTGCCGGAGAAACAATTCTATTCACCCGATTACTCAAAAGTAGAACCTGAACATAGCAATGAGGATAATCGTCCTACCCTGTTCTGGAACCCAAATGTTTTCACAGACAGGAATAACCGAAGAATTTTTTATGACGTTTACAACAATGATATCAGTAAGAGGTTGCGAATAGTTGTAGAAGGAGTTAATGCACAGGGGAAGCTTACAAGAATTGAGAAAATCATTGAATAAAAAAACAGGCCATTCCAACAAAGGAATGGCCTGCTAAATTTTTGGGAGATGACCCTCAGGTCATCTTCGATCTTACCAACGGCTTCCGCTGTTGCTGAAAGAACGACGTTGACCGCCACCACCTCCGTTACCAGTGTTGCTGCGCTCTTCGCGGGGCTTAGCAACTGATACGCGGATAGCACGACCTTCAACCATACCACCATCCAGTTCAGCGATTGCTTTCTGGGCAGCTTCGTCATCAGACATTTCAACAAAACCGAAACCACGGCTCTTGTTGGTGAATTTGTCCATGATTACACGGGCAGAGGTTACTTCGCCATACTCAGCGAAAAACTCTCTAAGATCTTCGTCTTCAACATTGAAGCTCAGATTTGAAACGTAAATGTTCATACTAAAATAAAAAAATAAATAAAAAATGAGCGAAACGATTCGGGCGGGAAAATTACCAGATAGCAGAAAATGCGTAGCAGAATAACTCGATCCAAAGCCGGGATCCTTAACTCAATAACGACGCAAATGTACAGCTTTAATGTTCCGCCACAAATTTATTCCTGTTAATCAACTATTAAGAGTAAGTGCTACCTATTCTTTTTCTGTAACATAATGGTAGAATGCAGACTCCTGTAGGCCAGCGCAGCGCTTATTAACACCAACAGGGCGGCCATGGCGAAGGGTGCTCCCGGAAAGCGAAATGACGCCCCGGGCCTGGTGAAATAGGAAAAGAGATTATTCATCAGTGGGGGTCCTACTATTGAGGTTGCACTCATCAGTGCGGTAAGCGCACCCTGTAGCTCCCCTTGTTCATTGGCGGGCACGCTGGAGGATATGATCCCCTGCATAGCTGGACCAAAAATTCCTCCCAGGCAATAGACCACTGTAAAAACAAACATCATCCAGCTATTCCCGGCAAAAGCAAATAGCAGAAATCCAATACTATAAAACAAGAGGCCAATATATACACTACGTTCATTACCCAGTCGGGGTATAGCAATTCTGATCAGACCGCCCTGTACAATGGCGATCATCAATCCGATCAACCCTAATGAATAACCGATAATCTTCTCTGTCCAACCAAACTTTTCAATGGTATAAAAGGTCCAGGTGCTCTGTACCGCATGAACAGCAATATAAATTAGCGTGAGCGAGGCCACGAGTCCGGAGATTGCAGGATATTTTTTTAACTGCCTGAAGGATCCTACAGGGTTAGCTCTTTTCCATTGAAAGGGTCGGCGCTTTTCAAGGGGCAATGATTCAGGCAATACGAAATAACCATAGATCACATTCAGCAAACTTAAAGCAGCGGCGGCAAGAAAGGGAAGTCTTGCACCATGCTCACCTAGCAATCCACCAATTACCGGGCCTATGATAAAGCCCATCCCAAAAGCTGCACCTATCATTCCGAAATTCTGTGCCCTGTTTTCTGAAGTACTTATATCTGCCACATAGGCTGAGGCCGTGGTAATGCTGGCACCAAAAATCCCGGCAATGATACGCCCAAGGAATAGCCAGCCAATGGTAGGAGCAAAGGCAACGAAAATATAATCGATTCCAAAACCCAATAAGGAAAGAAGCAGAACAGGTCTCCGTCCATATCTGTCACTGAGATTTCCCAGCACCGGGGCAAAGACAAATTGCATGATGGCATAGGCAAAACCCAGCCACCCGCCATACCTGGAGGCCTCACTCATATCACCATTAATGAGATTGGTGATTAGTTGAGGAACCACAGGTATTATGATACCAAGACCTATCACGTCGATAAGAATGGTAATAAAAATAAATCCCAGCGCCGCTTTCCTGTTGCTTGCCATAAATCTTGTTAACCCCACATATAATCATTCATATCCGGAGGCCCGCAAAAATATGCAATCGATTGACCCGCCTTCTTATCAATTTATGAACACCCGATTGACTATTTTGGGAAAAGAATAAAACCAATACTGATGTCCAACACAAAATCAGCTTCAGCCAGCTATGCCATTGTAATAATAGGAATCCTATTTTTCTCCTTTGGCTTCATTACCTGGCTGAATGGTACGCTTATACCATTTCTGAAACTCGCCTGCCAGCTGGAAAATGATATACAAGCCTTCTTTGTGACCTTCGCCTTTTATATGGCTTATTTTTTCCTGGCGCTCCCATCGGCAGCGATATTAAAAATTTCAGGCTATAAAAAGGGCATGGCATTCGGACTGGCGGTTATGGCTATTGGCTCCCTTGTTTTCATCCCGGCAGCAAATAGCAGGAGTTTTCCACTGTTTCTAACTGGCCTTTTTATCCAGGGTGCAGGCCTTGCCTTGTTGCAAACAGCGTCTAATCCTTATATCAGTATTATTGGACCCATTGAAAGTGCAGCCAGGAGAATAAGTATCATGGGAATCTGCAATAAGGTTGCCGGGGCATTGAGCCCTATCATACTAGGCGCCATTGTACTGAAGAATGCTCAAGCCATCGAAAACAAAATTCTTACCGAAACAGATCCCATCCTGAAAGAGCAATTGCTCCAGGAGCTGGCTTCACGTATAATCACACCCTATATCATTATAGCCATTTGCCTGGCAGCCCTTTCGCTGCTCATTTATTTCTCCCGTTTACCGGAGATCGGGAAGGAAGCGACTGAACAAAATAGTTCTGCTACAGCAAGAGCATCTGTGTTTTCCTATCCACACCTTTTATTAGGAGTAGCCTGCCTCTTCCTTTATGTTGGCGTTGAGGTACTTGCTGGTGATGCCATCGGTACCTATGGGAAATCGATGGGCATGAGCCTCGACCAGACTAAATATTTTACTACGTTCACACTACTTGCTATGTTGCTCGGATATATCATCGGCATTTTCACAATACCCCGTTATCTCAGCCAGCAGAAAGCACTTCAGGCTTCAGCATTGCTTGGACTTATCTTATGTGGCGGGATCTATTTTTCAGACGGTTACCTTGCAATTACACTGATCTCTTTGCTTGGATTAGCCAATGCCCTGATGTGGCCAGCCATTTTTCCGCTCGCCATTGATGGCCTTGGTAAACATACACAGATGGGATCTGCCCTGCTTATCATGGGTATTGCCGGGGGAGCGCTGATCCCGTTATTGTATGGCTTCCTGAAGGATAGCCTCAAACTTCCCAATAACCTCTCCTTTTTTATGGTTTCCTTTCCCGCCTATGTATATATACTGTATTATGCCCTCGCTGGACACAAAGCCGGAAGGGCTTCGCTTGCCACCCTTCCCCAATCCTGAATAGAAAAGGGGAATAGGTAACGTAAATGCGCCACCTTAAATGGACGCGGCTTCTTACCTTTGCGGCCAATCCAACCAACTGCAATGGACCAACAATATGATTTCGGAATGGTGGGCCTTGGTGTAATGGGCCGCAATCTCCTGCTGAATGTTGCCGATCATGGCTTCAAAGCCATCGGCTTCGATAAAGACCCCGTCAAGACAGCTGATTTTGAAAAGGCCGCCACGGCTGGCACCATCGTGAAAGGTGTTAATACGCTGGAAGAGATGGTTAGCCAACTAGCCACTCCCCGCCGAATTATGATACTTGTTCCTGCAGGTAAGCCAGTAGATGATGTTATCGAAAGTCTTCTTCCATTGGTTGATGAGGGGGATATTATAATTGATGGTGGTAACACTTATTATACGGATACACTTCGACGTTACCAATACTTAGCCCCGAAAGGAATTCATTTTATCGGCATTGGGGTTTCCGGTGGCGAAGAGGGCGCAAGGTTTGGTCCCTCCATGATGCCGGGTGGGGATATTACAGCCTGGGAACATCTTAAGCCTATCCTCCAATCCATTGCAGCAAAAGTGAATGGCGAACCTTGTGTGGATTATATGGGAAATGGTGCCGCCGGGCATTTTGTTAAGATGGTGCATAACGGAATAGAGTATGCGATCATGCAACTTATTTGCGAGATATATGATATACTCCGTCGCGGGGCGGGTAAGAACAATGAAGAACTTCACCAATTGTTTAGCAGCTGGAACGAAGCGGAGCTCAAGTCGTACCTGATAGAGATCACCGCTGATATTTTCTCCATGAAAGATCCAGAGACCGGCAACCATCTTGTTGATATGATTCTTGACAAGGCCGGATCTAAAGGAACCGGCAAGTGGACTTCACAGATTGCGATGGACATGGGTGTTGCTATCCCAACTATTGATATGGCTGTGACCATGCGAAATCTTTCAGCCCTTAAGTCGCAAAGAGTGGAAGCCGATAAGATACATGGCGACAAACAAGCTGGAATAACTTCTAACCCGGCCGAAATGTTGAAAGCTGGCACATTGGCGGATGACTGCCGCGGGGCATTATATACTGCCATCATCATGAGTTATGTTCAGGGAATGGCCATGTTACATACAGCGTCATCAGAATTGGAGATGCAAATTCCGCTTCACAATGCTGTTAAGGTTTGGCGGGGAGGATGCATCATACGCTCCACTTTACTGGAAACATTTTATGGGGCATATCTCCGCAACCCGCAAATACCCAACCTGCTCCTTGATGATACTCTTGCAAAGCTTGTGACAGATAACATTCATGCACTCCGAAGGGTAGTATCGCAGGCTGCACTGAATGGTTTTCCTGCTGGTGCACTTATGAATGCATTGACTTATTATGATGCTTATACAACAGGAAGATTACCGCTCAACCTACTTCAGGCCCAGCGGGATTATTTTGGTGCACATACCTATGAAAGAACAGATAAGGAAGGCAAGTATCATACGCAATGGACCTGATCAGAAACCACAAAACGAAAACAAGAAATTAAATTATGTCTGCTGCACATAAACGCCCGTCTGCATCACTGATCTTCATTTTCGGAGGCAGCGGCGATCTCAACCACCGCAAGCTATCCCCCGCGCTATATAATCTTTTTATAGATGAATGGATGCCGGAAAAATTTGATATCGTCGGAATTGGTCGCAGGCCCTATGACAACATTTCCTACAGGAAACATCTCTTTAACGGGATACAACAATTCAGCAGGCGCAAGGACGACCAGGGCGGCAAATGGCAGGTATTTTCTGAATATGTTTCTTACCTGCAGATGGATGCGGAAGTGGAGGAAGATTATGAGAAGATTGCCGCAATTGTAAAAGAGAAAGAGGCCGCCTATGGGGAGCATCCAAATGTGATTTTTTACCTGGCAGTAGCACCTCAACTGGTACCGGGAATTGTAAGCAAGCTGGGCCCACTCAACATATGTGCCGATACAAAGTGCACACGCGTAGTGGTGGAAAAACCCTTTGGCCATGATATTGCCAGTGCCCTTGAGCTCAATCGGCTATTGGCAGGTATGTTCGATGAAAAACAGATCTACAGAATAGACCATTACCTCGGAAAGGAAACTGTTCAGAATATCCTGGCGCTTCGTTTTGCCAATGCCTTATTCGAACCTATCTGGAACCGCAATTATATTGATCATATCCAGATCACGGCGGCTGAAACGGTTGGTGTTGAAGGAAGGGGAGATTTTTATGAGAGTTCAGGAGCACTGCGTGATATGGTACAGAATCATATCCTGCAGCTATTGTGCATGGTTACTATGGAAGCGCCTGTGAATTTTAATGCTGATGAGATCAGAAATAAGAAAGTGGATGTATTGCATGCGATGCGGAAAATAAGTCGCGAGGATGTTCACCACTATGCCGTCCGCGGTCAGTATTCGGGGGGATGGATGAAAGGTGAACAGGTTTTAGGTTATCGCCAGGAGAAGAATGTAGCACCAGATTCGGCAGTGGATACATTCGCAGCCGTTAAATTTTATATTGATAACTGGCGCTGGCAGGATGTTCCATTTTATGTTCGAACTGGCAAAAGGATGCAGGATAAAGAGACGATAATAACGGTGCAATTCAAGGCGGCACCCAGTTATGCCTTCCCGCCCGAATCAGCCGAAACCTGGCGTTCCAACAGGCTTACCATCAGCATAGCGCCTGTTATGGATATCCGCCTTCGTTTCCAGGCCAAGCGACCTGGACAGGACCTCACACTAAGCCCGGTAGATATGATCTTCAGCTATAATGATGCTTATGAAGAACATGAGCCCGAAGCCTATGAAACACTTTTGTTAGACGTGATGGAAGGAAATGCCACGCTTTTCATGCGTGAGGATCAGGTTGAAGCCGCCTGGAAAGTGATCATGCCCATATTGGAGGCATGGCAGCAAAGACCCCCGGTTGATTTTCCGAATTATGCCCCCGGGTCATGGGGACCGGAAGATGCTGAAGCGCTTATTGCCCGTGATGGAAGGAATTGGGTGACATTGCCTCCGCCTCACCAGGAAAGCAGGTAATCAAAAAAAAATAGAGGTAAATAACCAAAAGAAAAGCCATGATTTCCCCAGCCCTGCATATACTCCCGGATGCCGAATCAGTAGCTCAGCATGCAGCACAGTTTATCACCGAACGGATTGAGCAAACACTGCAGAGCCGTGACCGGTTTACTATGGCATTATCAGGTGGTAGTACACCTAAACGATTGCATGAACTCTTGAGTGCCGAACCCTACCGTTCGCGCATCGATTGGAGCAGGATCCATATTTTCTGGGGTGATGAGCGTTACCTTCCTTTTGAAGATGAAAGGAACAATGCGCGAATGGCATATGATACGCTTCTGAATAATGTGAGCATTCCTGCAGAACAGATCCATGTAATGCGGACCGACCTGCCTGATCCCCGTGAATCATCCACACAGTATGAGGCAGTATTACATCAGTATTTTGACGGTAAAGAACAAAGCTTCGACCTTTTGTTGCTGGGGATGGGGGATGATGGACACACACTTTCACTTTTTCCCGGCACAGAAGTGGTGTATGAAACCGAAAAGTGGTGTACCTCCTTTTTTCTGAAGCAACAGGATATGTTCCGGATTACACTCACCAAAACCATCGCCAACAAATCTGCCTGCATATTATTTTTGACAACAGGAGCCAATAAGGCCGCGGCATTGAAAGAGGTATTACAGGGTGATACCAATATTAACCTCTACCCATCACAGGTGATCCAACCAGAATACGGCGTTACCCACTGGATAGTTGACAAAGCCGCCGCAAGCCAGCTGCAGGACTAAACAATGCTTTGTTCTACGGAATCGTACACGATTACCTTTTCCCAGAGCATACTACAGTCTTCAATAAATTTCAGGTGAACAGGGTCGGTTTGGTAGCTGGCCTGGTCTTCATCATTGTCGAATACAAGAAGCCAGGAAACAGCATAAGAACGGTCAATTACTTCGCGGTTGGTTGGTGCCGGAACACCAATATGCGACATCGCTATTGTTTTAACCGATGAAAGTTTTTTCAATCCTTCCAGCAACTTCTTTTTATCATCAGCGCTATCCGGATTTTTTAACCAGAAATATACGTGGTGGATAAATTTGTGGCGAAGCTTGTTCTCCCACGATGCTGCAGAGAAAGCTCCTATTCCACCCATTACAGTAGCCTTACCAGTTTCGGAAATAAATTCCCGCCTTGTTTGGGTTTCCATGTTGTTGCTTGCGTTTTAGGGAAATTAAGCTACGAAAAAATTAATTAATGTGAATAGTTAATACCCATTGTTATTTGCGAGAATACACCCATTTCCACCAAAATACGACAACCGCCAGGACGCCTACGGCTATTAACAAATAAATATATACGCTGCCCGTTTCTTTTAATGGTATCTCTGTTAGGGTAACCATTTGGTTTACTGAAATTCCTCTAAATTCCTGTTTAACCCCACCTGTCCAAGATACAGTGATCTTATCTATGGAGGTTGCATTACCAAGACCAAAATGAGCAATCACAGAGTTTTGGGAAAGATGACTTGAGCCCCCTCCATCTATTTCCCTGATCATCTTCCTCCCCCCGGACTGCACTTCAATCTTGGAACCAATACCCTGGCTTTCTGCCTTTACACCCTTCAGAGCGATTTTTATCCAGTTACCTCTTACAGAATCATTCCGGTACAGCCGGGTAACAGAGGGAACAGGATATTGGAGTATGGGTTCCTGATTAACAACAAGCAAGTCGAGGTCGCCATCATTATCATAGTCAAAAACTACAGATCCGCGGCCAATCCCATAATCGGCTACGCCAACGGCACGGGCATTTTCACGGAACGATTTTCCCAGATTCTCATAATAGAAATCCGCCATTACGGCACAGTTCGGATTAAGGTCACCATTTGCAACGAAAAGATCAACATCTCCATCATGATCAAAATCAGCGAAATTGGCTCCCCAGCTAATAGCAAAGAATCCCATACCAAGGTCAGTTGCTTTGTCGAGAAATGGCTTTCCTTTTCCCTGGTTGACCATAAAAGGATTGAACTTTATATTGGTAATATAGTAATCCATGAGGCCATCATTATTATAATCGCCTACGGCAGTACCCATTGAGTTAATCTTAAGATCCATGCCCTTTTCTTTTGCAACATCCTCAAATGATTTTCGGGGGAAATTGTTTTCCAAAAGCATATCAGGCGTGCGCTTGTAACCGAAATCATGGTTAACGAAAAGGTCCTGGTCACCATCATTATCATAATCTGTAAAAACGCCACCAAATCCAAATCCGCGGTAATCGAGGCCATAAGCCTGATAAACATCCCTGAACTTTTTTCCTTTATCATTCAGGAGGAGATACCCTTTAGCGATTTGATTGGCCCCCACTACAGTTTCATCATTAATTACACTAAGCTTTCCTTTGTACTCATTAAAATAGTTACCTACATACAGGTCGGGCAAGCCATCTCCATTGAAATCTCCAAAGCTTGCCCCGGTACTAAAAGAATAGAGTTGGTCAAGACCATACTCAGTTGTTGCATCATGAAAACTGCCATCCCCATTATTTAGAAAAAAAAGGTTGATTTCACGGGGTATGGCCTCTTTTCTGTCGCGCCTTGTAATGGTTGTAATAAAAAGATCAACATATCCATCGCGATTTACATCAGCACCCGCTACCCCCTGGGTAACATAATTTCGCGTAATCAACATTCCTGATTGTTCAAAAACATTGGTGAAGCTGCCATTACCATTGTTCCTATACAGGATGTCATCATTCATGCCACCAGTAATATACAGGTCTTCAAATCCATCTTTATTATAGTCTAACACACAAGCTCCTCCCCCAAACATTCCTTCATAAACTTTAAAAACATGATTGATTCCTGCCGAATCAGTAACATCTGTAAAGGGCTTCTGGCTATTTGCAGTGCCAAGCGAGAAGATGGCAATTGTTAAAAGAGAAACTATTTTTTCCATTTTAATTGATTCACATTCATACCGATTTCTTTTCCTTTTTCCAATCCCCTTTCATTTTCCAGAGGAATATGAATTCCACCATAAAATCTGGACATAGCCGTTTCTTCTGCAGCTTCCCAAAAAGAATTGAAATGTCGTGGATTAAAGGCTGTATTACGCAATTCATCTTTCGCTCTTCCAACATGTGCGCTGTCAGTGAAGGCAAATTTATCGCCATATAAATCTGTAAGAACGGCGGCTGTTGCGCCTGCCTGCATGGCATGCCCTGAGGGGAATGAAGGAAAAGGCGGATCGGGCCAGAACGATTCCCATCGCGCGTCGATGTACCGTGGAATAAAAGTATTGGACCGCTCTGTATAAAATTGATATTTCCATTTCCAGCAATTTCGGAATGCATCTGCCACGGCCATGCCTACCCGAGCATAGGTTTCTGCACAATGTATGAGATCCGGTCTTGTTTTTCTGACTGCTATAGTTGCAAGATGATAGGAATGCCCGGGGGGAGTAAAACTAACATCTGGGTCATCGCCCCACCACAATGCCGCTTCTTTTTCATCCTGGGATAGTATTTTCCTTTTCTCATAAACCTGCCTGAATTGTTCATAATAGGCCGAACCGGGAGTGGTATCATAAGGAAGAGATTCAGGTGGAACAAGTGAAGAATCATTGGAAAGAAAAGTCCGGTTCTTACCCCAATGCGGATGAAGCGGGTAATGGCTGAAAGACTGCGCATAAAGAGGCGGTTGCCAACATCCGGGTTTTTCCTCAAATACAAGTTTTTTGTCAAAATTGCTAAGATATCCCCTATGGCCTCCATCTGTTTTTGACCACTCAAAAATCTGCAGGGCAATTTTTTTTCCATAGGAAACAGACCTTTCAGCAATACTGTCATTCAATATAGCCGCACTATAAATGTTGGCATAATGCTGTTCAAGTGAGTCGATTTTTCTTTTATTATTCGCAGAAGTTTGGATATAGATATTCCGGATGATTTCTGCTTGTGCGGCATTGAGCGCGAGGTGCCAATTATATTCCAGCCCTTGTTCTGGTTCCTGTAATTTTCCCAATCCATTTAATTGTCCAGCTACCGATTGGTAATCGGGATACCCATGAACTATGGCTTCATACATCGTTAGACCTATATAACCAAAACATCGGGAGGCAAATGTTGGTGAATTGGCCGGGGTATTCTGAGTTATATAATTCGTAATATCTGCCCAGGAGGCAGCAAGTTCATAATCCTCTGGTGGAGTGGCCTTTTTGTCCTGGCAGGAAAGGAATACTGTGCAGGCTAACAGCCAACAAAATATAACCATAATACCGACTCGCATTTTCATTATTTAATCAATTTATACGCAGCAACCCCTTTTCCGTTAATTCCAAAATAAAATGTATTTGCTACCTGAACGCAGCTTCTAACATCTCCTTTGATTTTAAACCCTGATTCATGCTGCTTTACATAATTAAATTTTCCTTTGCCGTCTCCCTTTAATAGTAGTCCATAATTAGCATCAAATTTACCAAGTCTGATTTTTGTTCGGCTGTTGTTTCCGCATAGAAGAAGATCCGTTAATCCATCTTTATTAAAATCTAACTGGTTAATTGTATAGACTGGGGAATATTGCACTTCCTGTGGCAATTCTATCATTTGGAGTTTTCCTGCAGCGGTACTTAGGAAAAGACTTGTCATCATATGATTTGCTGTATGCTTGCCTGCCTGTTTCAAAGATTCCTTATCAAATAGTTCCTCCAGGGTTATATCCGCAAAGCTTTTATAACTGGCAAACCTTTTACGCATAGCTGGCAATTGACCTATCAACTCATCACGTGTAAGATATGGATAGCGTTTATGTTGAATATAATAACTGAAAACTGGATCCACAGAACCATTTTGATCGAAGTCACGATAAAACATTTCCAAGGGCTCTTTTTCGGAGGCATTGAATTGGGTATTTAATCCCATATTTCCAAGCACCAGATCTGGCCGTCCATCACCATTCAGATCTCCAACATTAATTCTGTTCCAGAAACCCTCAAATGTTTTGTCAAAGAATTGTTCAGACCTCTTGATGAGTTTACTGCCTTCAAATTTGAAAACAGTTATAGGCATCCATTCACCCACCAATAACAATTCCCCTTTTTTATCATTATCAAGATCAACCCAGGATGCATCGGTCACCATACCAATTGCAGATAATTCGGGACTTATCTTTTTGGTTTCATCTGTAAAAATTCCTTTTCCATTGTTGATCAATATATAGCTTGAAGGTTTTTCGGGATATCTACCCGGAACAACCCTCCCCCCAACAAAAATATCTGGTGACCCATCCTCATTGATATCATGAATCCGCACACAGGATTTACTGCCTGATACCATGGGTAAACCATTAGTCCTGCTATAATTATTGTTACCATCATTCAGGTATAATCTATCCTGCAGTAATGAATCTGAAGGCAATAAAGAATGATACCCTCCGCTTGCAATATAAATATCCAACTGTCCATCCCCATTAGCATCAAATACTGCAATATCACTATCCACAAAACCCTTGTCATTTTCAAATGCGGGGATGCGTTTCTGGCTGAATGACCCATCAGAAGCTTGCATCCAAAGGGAAGCGGCGACACCTGCTTCCCCACCAACAAGAACATCTTCTGTTCCATCACCATTAAGATCATGTGTAACCATGCAGGGACCGGCATAAGAAAACTGGCTTATTAATAAGGGCTGACGGTTAAAATCATTAATATGGTTATTGAAACTTTGGTAACGAATATCAGATTGGGATTCTGTAAACCATCTCACGCTATTCCCAACAGGTTTATTCAATTCTGTAGCATCCTTCTCCTCGAATACTATACGCTGTCCGGTTTTTACATCATAGAGTTTCTGGCTCTTCCCACTATTCCAGATTATAATCACTGAATCTGCTTTCATTGCCTCACCGAGCCCGAAATGAAGTGTAGTGCTAACACTTGAAAGATATCCCCTGGCGGGGTATTGCTCAACAACCTGGCTTTGGCCCTTGTGAAATACAACCAGTTTCGCTCCTATACCTTGCAGATTAGGAGTAAGACCTTTCAGGGTGAATTGCAGGTATTGATTTTTCCCCCCAGAACGGGAATCATTTTTATAAATGAATGCAGGCTCGTTGATATTATTGACGATCAGGTCCAGGTCCCCGTCATTGTCGAGATCAGCATACACTGCTCCATTGCTATTTGATGCTTTGCTGTTGATCCACTCATTGCTTTTATTTTCAAATGAAAATCCCTCCCTGTTCCTAAAAATATAATTAGCCACATTAGATGAAGGCATCTGCTGAATGATCTGCATTACATCTTCGCGTTGTAAGCGGCCCTTCTGCTGCACATATTCATTCATATAATTAATGAAATCAAGATTAGTATAATCTCTTAAATAACCATTCGTTACAAAGAGATCTTTCCAACCATCATTGTCATAATCTGCAAGTAGTGCTGCCCAACTCCAATCGGTATTGGAAATACCTACTGCCTGTGCAATTTCACTGAAGCTGCCATTACCATTGTTCAAATGCAGCATATTACGCATATACTGGTAATAAAAACCGCTTCGAAGGTTCAGGTTGAATTTTTCATAATTATCCGGTGAAAGCAAAAGCTTCTGTCGATGATTATCTTCTGGCAACATATCTAATGTATAGATATCAGGCAGCTGATCATTGTTTATATCCGCAATGTCATTGCCCATGGAAAACTGGCTTGTATGACCCAGGCTGCTTTCCAGTTTGTTGGTAAATGTTCCGTTTTTGTTATTGATATATAGATAATCCGGAACGGAATAGTCATTAGAAACATAAAAGTCGGGCCAGCCATCACCATCGAGATCAGCGATTCCTAAGCCCAGCCCATAACTAAGCTCCGAGCCATTAATACCTGATATTATTGTGACGTCAGTAAACAACCCATTATCCTGTCTGAAAAGGCGTAATCCTTTTTCCGGGTTATCCTGTTTTAAGAGCTGCACTGTTCCGGCTTCATTTAATAGTGGGAGATTTTTGGGATTATGGTTCATAAGCAACATATCAAGATCTCCGTCTTTATCGTAATCGAAAAAATAAGATTGGTTGCTGAAGCCGGTGCTGGCTAATCCAAATGCTTCGGCTCGTTCTTCAAAAACGGGTATTCCCCTGGAGTCATTTCCTGCATTTATAAAAAGTTGATTGGCTCTTTTCTGGGGCGGTAATGCTCCCGAGTAACAAAGGTAGATATCTAGCCGGCCATCTGCATTGATATCAACTGCATTTACCCCGGTTTTCCATGGACCCGGTCTGCCGCCCGCTCGAGAAACAAGGGTAACATCCTGAAACTTCAGATTACCCTTGTTCAGAAACATTTTATTCTCTGACATATTGGAGGTGAAATAAACATCTTCAAGTCCATCATTATTGAAATCTCCTACCGCCACTCCCCCACCATTATAAAAATATTCATACATCAGAATATTTGTATTCAAGGCCTCCGTGAGTGTATTCTGAAAATCGACCCCGGTTTCTTCGGGAGACATCAAAACAAACATGCTATTTCCTTTTTCCGCAGATTTTAAATCCGCATCGTTTTTACAGCCAATTAAAAAAATAAGGCTGATAAATAAGACACCGTAATATGAATAGAAAGATTTCATTGGGAGATAATGCTATAAAAAAATCTATCCCCAATATAGGGATAGATTTTTCTCAGATACCTATTTAGCTTGCTTAAAATCCTGGATTCTGAACTAGTTTGTCATTCCTGTTAATTTCATCTCTGCTGATTGGCCTGTAATACATTCTATCATCCCATTTCCTGGTTTCATTTTCTGTATTATCAACCGGGGTATAGGTATAATTATATACGGTGTTATCATGCCTGTAGGGAACAAGCGCAGATTTGCCTGGCTTAAGTGTTGCAACTATATTAATTGCCTTAATTCCTCTTCCCACGGTTTGTGCCGGAATCATCCAACGGCGGGCATCATGGTAGCGATGTTCCTCATAAACCAGTTCAATTCGGCGTTCATTTCTGTAGCGGTCAACCAATGCAGTACCTGCATCTTCTATTGCAGGCATTCCTGCTCGGAACCTTATTTTATTGATCCAGTCACGGGCCTCACCCTCTTCACCAAGGGCAATACAGGCTTCGGCATAGTTAAGCGCCATTTCAGTATAACGAATGAAAGGCCATGGCACTACCTGTGCACTTGATTGGTTGTCTGCCAAAGCTGGGTTAGGATCGATAAACTTGCGTGTATAATAATGGGTACGACTACCATTCCAGTTTTCAATAACTGATTCACGGGTGTCAATACCATTGAGGGTTCCGCCATTTCCATCAGGATAATAACCCGTCTGGATCTTATTAACCGGATCTAATGCAGCAACGTCTGCCGGCCGGGGTTTCCACTCAGCACCATCATAAAGAATGGAGGCATAGAATCGTGGATCCCTGTCTTCATAAGGGGCAGCCTTATGTTCCGGATTACTCCAGTTAAATTTTGATCCATCCATCATTTCATAATCGTCAACCAATTGCTGGATAGGTGTATTGCCTGCCCAGTTATGATAACCATTCGGTCCGTTATTAATTCCATAGTGAATACCACCCAATGGCCAGTTATCTTCTTGTGTATACAAAGCAGTGTGCGTACGTTGGAATATAAGCTCAGTTGCAGCAGCTGCATCTCCAATAGCACTTTGACCACCCATAGCAATAGAGATATAATTCATTTTACCTTCTTCGGCCGACACTGGTGCTGTAAGGTCCATCTTGTATCCCTGACCTTCATCCAATACAGCTTTTGCTGCAGCTTTAGCAGCCTGCCACCTGGCTTGCCTGTCGCCACTTTCGTAAGCAACCAGGTTAATCTGGGGATATGCAGCCATAGTAGCTGATTTTGCCTTGGCTGTAGTGGCATCATGAAGATCACTGGCAGCATATAGCAGAACGCGTGCTTTTAATGCCATAGCCGACAGTTTTGAGGCTCGGCCATCCGACATGTCTTTTCCCGTTAATAGTAATGTTGCACTATCGAGATCAGAAACAATAGAAGAAACGGTCTCCTCAAAAGTATTCCTCGCAATTGTATAATCTTCATTAAGTCCATAAGGTTGCTTGATAAGTGGAACACCACCATAATACCGCAATAACTGATGGTAATAATATCCCCTGAGGAAATAGGCTTCGCCCAACAACTGGTCACGTAAATCATCATCTGCGAAAGTGGATGTTGGCAACCTGTTGATGGCAACATTTGCCTCACGAATGGCGAAATACATATTGTCCCATCCATAGGTGCTACTTATCCAACCAATATTGGAAGGTGTTTCAGAGCCCTCGGTAAAGGTATTTATGTTCCTGCCGGCATGGGTAAACATTGCTTCATCCGTATAAGCAGCAAGCGCCTGCTCTTCAAAACCACCATATCCCAGGAAGGAATATACCCCGAATATAAAGGCCTCAGCAAGAGGGCCATCAGCCCATGTTGCTTCGCTGGAAATTTTATCCAGTGGCTGTGTATTCAAAAAATTCTTCTTACACGAGGCCATGAATACCAGCGAAAATGCGATCAGTCCAATTAATAATTTTATATTTTTCATACGCTGATAATTTAGAAAGTTAATGACAAACCGGCATTGATAACCCTTGCCTGTGGATAATAAACGCCACTTTCAACAGTTGCTTCCGGGTCAAATACTTTCATTTTGTCGATAGTGAATACATTTAGACCGTTAACATATAATCTCAGATTACTCATCTTGATTCTTTCAAGAATTTGTGGCTGGAAATTGTATCCAAGCTCAATATTCTTGAGGCGGAGGTAATTCTTATTGAAGAGATAATAAGTGTTGAAACCAAAGTTACCGCCAGTGAAATATGTATCACCGCGACTGGCAAGTCGTGGATGAACACTGCTTGGATTATCAACTGACCATCTGTTCTCATAAAAATATTCAAGATAGTTACCGATATCTCCTGATTCAGTCTGAATACGAATAGCTGCACCACTTGCACCCTGGAAGAGTATGCTTAAGTCAAATCCCTTATAACGGAGGTCGAATGTAGCACCATAGTTAAAAGTTGGAGTTGCATTCTTATCGAGACGCACGCGGTCATCAGCATCAATTTTACCATCGCCATTGGTATCTTCAAACTTCATATCACCAGGTATGAGTTGACCTGTAACACCGCTATAGTCGATCGTATTTTTATTGATCTCTTCCATATCACGGAATACACCGTCTGATTTGTATGCGAGATAAGCTCCAATTGGCTTTCCTTCCATTCTCTGGTAATCAGGGGCACCTGGAATTTCATCCATGAATACCACCTTGTTTTTAGCATACCCACCATTTATGCCTGCACGAATAGTGAGGTCCTTTCCAACCCTTGTATTATAACCTAATGCAAATTCAAAACCCTTGTTATCAACTTGTCCGGCATTTACAGGTGGAAGGAGTGCATTGATACCAGAAGAAGAAGGAGTTGATCCTGTTTTCTGAATCAGGATTTGGTCGCGGCGGTTAAAGAAATACTCCAGTGTTAAGTCAAACTTGTTATTCAGGAAGGTTGCATCCAAACCAACGTTGTAGTTATTTGCTCTTTCCCAGGTAAAGTTAGGATTGGCCAATACAGTTTCCTGTAAGGTGGTAACAACAGCATTGTTGATAGGATAAGCACCGAAGCTATAAGTAGACAGATATGCATATTCCTGCAACTGATTGTTGTAGAATACCTGGTCATTACCCATCTGACCATAAGAAGCTCTCAACTTCAGGTAATCAATGGCATTTACATTCCAGAAATCTTCATTAGATACGTTCCATCCCAATAAAAGTCCAGGGAAGAATCCAAAACGCTTGTTCTCTGGGAAAATGTAGGAACCATCATATCTCCAGATGAATTCAGCAAGATATTTTTCTTTGTAGTTGTACTGTGCGCGTCCATAATAACCCAGACGAGCTCTTTCATATGCGCTTCCCCCCGTATTCTGTTGCAATGATCCGCCAGCAAAAAGCTGGTCAACAGCAGGTGATATATAATTTCTTCTGAAGGCAAGAAATCCTTCACCTTCAAAGGTTTCTTTGGTAACACCAGCCATCACCCCGATATTATGGTCACCAATTTTACGGTCATAGTTCAGGATAGCAGAAAGGTTGGTATTTAATACGGTACCATAGCTCTGCGTCAACCTCGGATCAGTGAAATTTGATCTGATAGCACCAACCAGTAAGGGATCACCATTATCATCATAGGAGATCTTATCCCAGTAATATAGCATCCATGGGGTTTGCCACCTTTTCTCTGTTTGGCTATTCTTATCAATAGCACCCATAAGAGTCAATTTCAGTCCCTTGATCCAAGGGTTCGTGATATCAACTAAACCGTTGGCCTGAATATAATCCTTGGGATTTTTTACATACCCTGTAGCATTTGTAGTAATTACATAAGGGTTCTGCCCATTTTCAATATCGGGACCTGGTTTGCCATTCGGCCAAACTTCAGGTTCAGTAGGACGGCCCCTCATCAACATCCTGAAAATGGATCCTGCGCTCTCCGTTGGAAAGTTCCGGTCCTCACGACGTACAAGGATTCCTAAAGTGGTGCTTATATAATCATTCACCTTGGCAGTAACATTGGTCCTGAAATTATACTGCTTATAATTTGTTGCTGAATTTTTGTAATAGGCATCCTGGCTAACATATCCCATGGAAGCGAAATAGCGGATATTTTCATTTCCACCGGTCAACTGAAGATTATGCCTTGACTGGGGTGACCATTTCTTAAAGGCATCACCAAACCAGTCAGTATTAGGATAACCCCAGGGATCTGAACCATCTGCATACTTTTGAACCGCATCCGGACTATAGTTTGCGTTAAGTGTACTTACATCAGGTGTAGGAGAATCGTAGGTTCCTGTTGTTCTGATAGATTCCCATGCAGCTTCCCATTCATTTGCAGGTATGGTCTTATAAATTGGAAGTTCATTCATGATATTTGCATACTGGAAAGCACTTGCCATTTTAGGTATCCGGGCAGGCTGACTCCAACCCTGATTAAAATCGTAGGTGATCTTTGGCTTTCCGCTACTGCCTTTCTTTGTTGTGATAAGGATCGCCCCATTTGCGGCCCTTGCACCATAAATGGCAGCCGATGCATCCTTAAGGATAGAAATAGATTCGATATCCCTTGGATTCAAACGACCAAGTCCTCCGTCTCTGTCGGGGATACCATCAATAACGATAAGGGGACTATTATTTCCCAGTGTATTTGTACCTCTGATTGATACAGTAGCACCATCATATCCTGGTTCACCACTTTGTTGGATAACCACCAGGCCCGGCGCACGTCCGGCTAGTGAGTTGGAAAGGTCAACAGCTGGTGATTTCACCAGGTTTTCACCCTTTATAGCACTCACTGCTCCTGTAACGGTTACTTTTCTTTGGGTTCCATAACCAACAACCACAACATCCGATAACTGGGATGATTCGGGAGTAAGCGTGATGGCAACAGTGTTAGAACTGTTAAGCGTATACTCTGTTGATTTGAATCCAACATAACTGATTACAAGTACAGACTGGCCATCGGGAACAGTCAACTTGAAATTTCCATTATCATCAGTGGTAGTTCCAATGGTAGTTCCTTTTACCATTACACTCACATTGGCCACTGGCGCTCCCTTTTCATCAACTATTCTGCCGCTGATCTCTCGATCGGCATAATAGGGAGTCTCCATCGGAATGTCTGGAGTAGCGTAATTAAATAAAGGTGTGGCAATAGCCATACCGCAGAGTGCGATCATCATGTGAACGCTTCCTCTCTTTTTAGCAAACAGGGGATGAAACAAAGAACTTTTGTTCATGAATGATAGTTGACTTGGTTAATAAATACTTCAGGTCAGGCCGGAACCTGCCCGGTAACAACTACGGTCTTCTTAAGATGATATGTAACTAGGGGAAATAACGGGAGGGCTTTTAAAGACATCACTCCTTATGTGGCGGAGCCAATTAAGCAATCGTTTCATAATAGCAGTTTTTTGGTCTTAAATTTCCAGTTTCCGCGCTTGACTTCGGAACCTGGTTAAAGCTAATGGAAATAGATTGGGGTTACCACCCCGATTTTATCTCCAATTAACTCGAAATTAACATTATCTGTATTAGGTAATTTGCTAAAATAAAGCTGTTTCTTAAACATCATCTTTTGTAAATACCCGTTCCCTAAATGTTAATGCTATCCCAATAATAACATATTTTTTTTAATAGTCAACTTTACACTTAAAAATATTTTTGGGATATAGACATAAAAAATCCCGGTGGGTCGCACCGGGATCTGTCAGAAATGTAACTAAACCAACTACATGGGATATTTATTATCTCCCAATATTTTTGCTGCTATCCGGCGACGTGCTTCCTTGCTGTTAAAAGAAGAAACTTTGGTAAACCGCTTCAGTCCAAGCAGCATCATTCTTTGTTCATCACCATCGGCAAATGCATTGATCGCATCTTTACCATGTTTATTGATACGGTCGGCGGCATCATAGAGATAGGTACGCATGATATCCAATTCAAGTTGGCAGGCTGCTTCCCCTCTTTGCTCTACAAGTTTCATGACCCTTAGGAGTGCACTCTCTGCATTGAAAGTTTCAATGGCCATATCGGCAACCTGCATCAACACTTCCTGCTCGTCCTCAATTTTCATCATCAGTTTCTGTACGGCAGCACCCGCTGTCATGAGTATTGCTTTCTTGAAATTATTGACAGCTTTTCTTTCCGCTTCAAAAGGCGCTTCATCAGTTGACCCGAAATCAGGAATGCTCATCAGTTCCTTCATCACATTCATAGCTGGACCCATCAGATCAAGCTTTCCCTTCATGGCCCGCTTCAATACCATATCAACAGTAAGTAATCTGTTGATCTCATTGGTGCCTTCATAGATCCTATTGATACGGCTGTCGCGATAGGCTTTGGAGATCACATATTCATCACTGTAGCCATTCCCTCCATGAATCTGCACGCCTTCATCCACAATGAAATCCAACATCTCACTTCCATATACTTTCAGCATGGCACACTCAATGGCATATTCTTCAGCAGCCCCCAGTAGGGCTTCATTGAAAGGCTTGCCACTATCCAGCAATTCATGTTCTTTATTATCGATCCATTTGCTGGTGCGGTATAATGCACTTTCGGCTACCCATATACGAACCGCCATTTCAGCGATCTTATGTTTGATAGCCCCGAAATTTGCAATCGGCTGTTTGAATTGTTCGCGGGTATTGGCATATTCAATAGAAACATTGAATGCTCTTTTGGCTCCACCTAATGCTGCCGCACAAAGTTTTAATCTTCCAATGTTCAGGATGTTGAAGGCGATGATATGTCCTTTGCCTATTTCACCCAATACATTCTCCACCGGTACTTTACAATCCTGGAAATAGAGCTGTACGGTTGAGGAGCCTTTGATACCCATCTTATGCTCTTCCGGCCCCTGGGTGAATCCTTCCATGCCGCGCTCAACAATAAAGCCTGTGAACTTATCTCCATCCACTTTTGCAAATACAGTATAGATATCTGCAAAGCCGCCATTGGTGATCCAGCATTTCTGTCCATTGAGCAGGTAATGCTTTCCATCCTCACTGAGTCTTGCGGTTGTTTTGGCACTCAGGGCATCTGACCCACTGTTAGGTTCTGTAAGTCCATAGGAGCCCTTCCACTCACCGGAAGCAAGTTTTGGAATGTATTTCGCCTTCTGCTCGGGGGTTCCAAAATATAGTATGGGTAAGGTTCCGATCCCCGTATGGGCTGCAATTGCCACAGAGAAAGAAAATCCGCCACCCAAGCCTTCATTCACCAAAGTTGAGGTGATGAAATCCTTGCCGAGTCCGCCAAACTCTTCCGGAATGGAAGTGCCCAGCAAACCCTGTTCCCCTGCTTTGTCAACAAGCGAAGGCATTAGCCCCGGCTCCAGTTTATCGATTCTGTCAAGAATGGGCATCACTTCCGATTCAAGGAAACTAACGCACATCTCTTTCACCATCTGCTGCTCTTCGTTGTAATCCTCCGGAATGAAGGTCTCAAACGCTGCGCTTTCTTTGATCAGCCATTCTCCTCCTTTAAGGATGGTGGCTTGTTGTTGGGCGGCACTGCTCATTTTTGTTTTTTTATGTGGTTTGGTATATTGGGAGATCTATTTCAGATTATCATACACGATCTGTAAAACCTGCTTACAAATTTCAACCTGGTCCGCGGGCACCCCCTCCAGCGCATCATTAAGTGTTTCCTCTGCCAGTTCCATTGATTCTATCTCCAGCTTCCTCGCCTCAGCAGTCAGGAAGATCATGTTCATACGCCTGTCTTCTTTGGATGAAACCCTCTTTACAAGCTTCAGTTTCTCCAGGTTGTCGACCAACCGGGTGATACTTGGCTTATCCCGGAATGTTGCATTGCATAGCTCCTGCTGACTAATGCCATCCTGTTTCCATAAATGATACAAAACACTCCATTGCTCAATAGTAAGGTTCAGGTCGGCTGAATTGAATTTCTTCTGCAAACGCCTCGCTATGGCAGTGGATGCTTTACCCGTGATAAAACTGTATAACTCCCCCTTTTTGAATTGGTTGTTTGGCATATAGTTAGTTAAACAACTATTCAAATGTAATAGATTAAATTCATATCTGCAAGTTCTTTTTGTTGCTTTTGATCACTGGGTTTCTCCGTCAAAATGGAGCTATATTGTATGGCAGATTTGCATCTCATGTACCTCAATCACCAGAATAATACCATTCATTATATCCGTTTCGGCAGCGGCCCCAACCTGCTTTTCTGCCTGCATGGCTATGGCGAAACCGGCGAGGAATTCAGCGCCCTTGCAGAACAACTGGCTAAGACCTATACTGTAATATGCCCCGACCTACCCCTGCATGGTAAAACGGTATGGCGGCAGGCCGAATTCCTGCCTCCCGACCTGCAACTGATCCTGCTTTCCATTGCAGAAAAGGTGATGCCCGGTACTTCCCAATGGGCCCTGGCAGGTTATAGTATGGGGGGAAGACTTGCGTTAACACTGGCCCAGCATTATACAAGCAGTATTACGAAACTGATATTACTGGCACCTGATGGACTCAAGCTCAATTTCTGGTACTGGCTCACCACCCAAACCCAGGTAGGTAACCGGCTTTTCCGCCAAACGATGAATAACCCCAACTGGCTTTTCCGCGCAATGAAATGGGCCCGTAAGGCTGGGCTACTGAACCAGAGCATCTTTAAATTCAGCCATCGCTACCTCGATGACCCCGAACAAAGAAACCAACTATATGAACGTTGGACGCTGTTCCGCAACTTCCGCCCCGATACAACCCTGCTAAGCCATCTGTTGAAATCATCAAAACTGCCTCTATTGTTTTTCTTCGGCAATTATGACCGCATCATTACAACCCGCCAGGGCGAGCGGTTCCTCCGAAAGAGCGGCGCAGAAACCAGGCTCTACATTATAGAAGCAGGGCATCGTTTGCTAAAGCCAGCTTTTGCTGCTACCATTGCAGAAAGAATATATCAGCAACCGGCATGATGATTTTCGTATATATCACTGCGTTAGTACTCCTGGCTGCGTATGCCCTGCTGCTTCAATACTATTTCAGAAGCTGGAAAGATATGCCGGCAGAACCAGCCCAGCCAGCACTAACCAGCTCCCCACATACAAGGGTTTCGATAATTGTTCCGGCCCGAAATGAAGAAAGAGATATTGCCTCCTGTATTCAGTCGATATTGCAGCAACGCTATCCATCCTCATTGATGGAATGCATCATTGTTGATGATCATTCAGAGGACAATACCGCCCGCATAGTAAAACAGTTCGACTCGCCTATTCTGCACCTGATCTCATTGCATGACCAGGGGATTTCACCATCCACTAATTCATACAAGAAAAAAGCACTGGAAGCAGGAATTGCAGCTGCCGGGGGAGAACTGATCATAACCACCGACGCAGATTGTACCATGGAGCAGGACTGGTTAAATCATATGGTTGCACATTATGAGAAAACCGGTGATCAGTTTATTGCCGCTCCGGTAAAGATCAAACACAGAGGGGGATGGCTTTCCATTTTCCAGGTACTCGATTTCACGAGTCTGCAGGGTATTACGGCAGCATCGGTTCACAGGGGTTTTCACAGTATGTGCAACGGCGCCAACCTGGCATACACAAAAAATGCATTTTATACTGTTGAGGGTTTCCGTGATATTGATCGAAAGGCTTCCGGTGATGATATGCTGCTTATGCACAAAATAGCCAGGAAGTTCCCCGGGAAGGTTGGATACCTGAAAAATAAGGCAGTTGTTGTTACTACAAATCCACAACCAACCCTTCGTGCGTTCTTCCAGCAACGCATCAGGTGGGCCAGTAAAGCACAGGATTACAAGGATAAAAATGTTTTTCGTGTATTGCTGCTCGTTTACACCATGAACCTGCTACTCCTTACCATTTTGATAGCTGGATTTTTTTCAATCGACCAGGCAATAATTGCGGTTGGATTTTTATTACTTAAGACGTTGGTGGAATGGCGGTTCATGTATTCAGTTTCCAGTTTTTACCAACAACAAAATCTGATGGTCTGGTTTCCGCTCTTCCAGCCAATCCATATTTTATATACGGTTATAGCAGGCAGCTTCGGCCAGTTCGGACAATACGAATGGAAAGGAAGGAGGGTCAGCTAATTCTTTATTTTTACCCAATGCAATCAAACAATGAAAATCATATTATCCGTAAACTGCTTAAGAACAAAGGAGCAGCATTCGGTATGGTTCTGATTGTTACTTCATTCTTCCTGGCCATTTTTGCTTATTGGCTGGCGCCTGATGGGAGTCCCGATGCCAATCGTATGATCGTTGAAATCGGTGGGCGTAAACCTGGTTTCCGGCAAACATTTTTCCTGCAGCCTAAGGAAACAGGCGAAAAACAAAACTGGCTCAGTAAAACAATTTACGGTGAGCCCGATAAACATATTTTTATACCCATCGACTCTTTTACACTAACTACAAATAGTATTATTCTCCATAAATTCATTGATGAGGGATTATCAGAGCCAATGGAGATCAGCCTTGATGATTTAAACACTCCGCTAGAAAAAAATATCATTACAAAGAAATTCTATCTCGGAACAGATAAATATGGACGTGATATAATGAGCAGGCTCCTGATTGGTGTTCGTGTAAGCCTGCTTGTGGGGGGCATTGCTATGTTGCTATCCCTTACTATTGGGCTTATATTAGGAGCGCTCGCCGGTTACTATGGAGGCAAGGTTGACAACTGGATCATGTGGTTCATCAACGTTATCTGGAGCATCCCCACGCTCTTGTTGGTTTTCGCAATTACACTATTGCTGGGAAAAGGATTCTGGCAGGTGTTCATCGCCGTTGGACTCACCATGTGGGTGAATGTGGCGCGGATTGTTCGAGGGCAAATGCTGGCCATCCGGAACCTCGAATACGTGGAGGCGGCGCGTGCACTTGGTTATAGTGATATGCGCATCATCATAAAACATATTCTGCCCAATATAATGGGTCCGGTACTGGTGGTTGCAGCGGCAAATTTTGCATCAGCAATAGTAATTGAAGCGGGACTCAGTTTTCTTGGAATGGGTGTGCAGCCCCCGCAGCCCAGCTGGGGTGGTATGATCAAAGAGAACTACAATTTCATCATAACAAATAACCCGATGCTGGCATTGGCACCGGGCTTTGCTATTATGTTGCTGGTATTAGCTTTTAACCTGTTGGGTAATGGTATCCGTGATGCACTGGATGTAAAAGCCTAGGTCATTAGAGGCATCAGCTCTTTCTGGAATACAAATAAAATCCTGATACGGTATTACTTGGTTTAGAAACCGAAGTAACAGTAACGGTTACCCGACAAGGCGTTGCAGCCGGGGTGTTCTTTATCTGGAAAGTTGTTGTCTTAGCACTGGTTGTTTTTGTTTCCGTAAAAAATGCAGTACCTGAACCATCCGGTCTTGCCGTTACTTCTATCCGGACTCCCTGGGGCGGCATCGCGGAATTAACAGTTACGGTTAAGGGAAAATCTGGTCCAACTCCCGGAGCTTCCAACTGGCCATTAATGGCCGGACTGGTTGTAATATTCAGGTTTTCCTCTGGCGTTGTGCCACCACCTCCGCCGCCCTTACTGCAGGATGGTAATCCTAATAGGGCCAGACTTGCAACAATCAGTAAAAAAGGAAATATTCTTTTCATGCGATAGCATTATCATTGTTCAATTTTAAAGATAACGGATATGTATTTTCTACACAATAATTGTTGAACCAGTCAACTGTATTCATAACCGTTTGCTCTCTTATATCTTAGTCTCACCCCTCACCTGAACATTCCGGTTCAGACTCTCATCAAGTGAAATAAATGTCTCGGTCCGCTCTATACCCTTGATCTTCTGCAGCTGGTCATGCAATACATTCCGGAGATGATTTATATCCTTGCAGATGATCTCCGCCAAAATACTGTAATTTCCGGTCGTATAATTCATGCGCACGATCTCCGGGATCTTTCCCAGCTCACGCGCAACTGTATCATACAAGGAGCTCTTTTCAAGATAAATACCAATAAAGGCAATTACATCATATCCAAGCAATTTCAGGTCAACACTGAGTCGGGAGCCTTTGACAACGCCCATCTCCTGCAATTTCTTAATGCGTACATGGATGGTACCACCAGAAACAAAGAGCTTTTTACCGAGATCTGCATAAGAGGTCTCCGCATTCTCCATCATCTCATGGATGATCTGGTAATCCAGTTTATCTAAATTTAATTTCACCGCCATTTTCGGTCACTGTTTTTGATGATTTCTACCACAATATAGTAATTTTTAGATAATTTCGATAGTTTTCAATTATTGATTGAATTATTTGCAAGGAATACCCATTTCTCTGTATGTTTGCATTATCGAAGTTCTTATAGACACTGTGGGATGATGAAATTTTTCGGCAGACATGCCCTCTGGTCTCGGGGGTGGGGACAATCGGATAAAGCTTGCTTCGGCAAAACTAACGACCCCGTGGAGGTTCGACTCCTCCTCCTACAGCAACCGTATATCTTTTTTGTTCTTAATACTGTGGGGTGATGAAATCTTTGGCAGACATGCCCTCTCGTCTCGGGGGTGGGGATTCCAGGATAAACTTAGCATAGAGCCGACTGGTATTGCTGTTCCGGGTAACCGGTACTGTAATAAAGCCGACCAGGGTTGACCACTAATCTTTGTGCTACGGCTAACTGCCTCGTGGAGGTTCGACTCCTCCCCCTACAGCAATTTTTCGCTTAAATCCCGCCCCCTATGGTGGGATTTTTTTGTTAATGGCCCAACGATTTTTTCTCATGTGTGTGTTTACAGCTGTTAGGTAGCCCCTCTTGTTAGGAGGGGCTTTTTTTGTCTTAATAATTCATTTTCAATTAAATAGCGGGTCAGGATAACCCCATATAACATTTATGCTTATATGGGAACGGGATAATATTGACTATTAGCCGGTGAGGAATTGAGGTTTGGATGGCATAGTTTTTTTCCCACCCGTGTATAACTAATTAATGACCACATGAAAATGAGTATGATGATCAGGCCGGCGATTCTAGGCATCACAGCGGCACTGACCCTTGGAACAACTGTAAAAGCACAGGACAATGTATCTCTCGGACCAACTGCCGGATTTGGCCATACCTGGCTGAGCAACAGCCCAAACAGTAAGTATCAGCCGGCTGGAAACGTTGGGTTAGCACTGGTTGTAAGTACGGAAACACGCTTCGGATTTGGAGCTGACGTTAAATGGAGTATAGAAGGGGGAAAATCTTCTACAGACAATTCAACTACCACTACCCGCCTCGATTATATCAGGGTTCCCATCAAGGCTATGTACTTTTTTGGAGAACTGGGTAACAGGGTAAGACCTAAAGTGACCCTCGGACCTTCACTTGGTTTCCTCGTTGGTGGAAAGCAGAAATATGAAGTTAGTGACGCCTTTCAAACAGAAGTGGATTCAAAAGATATCGCCAATTCCTTTGATATAGGTCTGAACGGATCTGTTGGATTGAACTACCGCCTGGTAAACAAAACCTGGCTAAACCTCGACCTCAATTATTACCATGGTTTCTCTGATGTAATGAAGGCCGATAACCTGGATATGAAAAACAGGAATCTCGGACTGAACGTTGGCGTAACCTTTGGAATTGGTAAAGTAAGGCCTGAATAATTAAAAAATCGAAACCCATGACAATCAATCAAAAATCTATAAGCAGGAACCTGGGAAGGTTCACGCTTGGTATAGCACTCATTGCTTCTGTAGCAACGGGTTGTAAATCAATGAATAAAACCCAGAAAGGCGCTGTAATAGGTGCTGCTGCCGGCGGTGCTGTTGGAGCTGGTGTTGGTAAGGCTGCAGGGAACACCGCAGTTGGTGCAATCATCGGTGCGGCAGTTGGTGGCGTTACCGGAGGGATTATCGGAAGGCAGATGGATAAGCAGGCTAAAGAAATTGAAACTATCCCAGGGGCTACTGTTGAAAGGGTTGGAGAAGGAATCAATGTAACATTCGACTCTGGTGTTCTTTTTGGTTACGATCAGTCCAATCTGACCACTGCAGCTGAAGAGAAAGTTGGAGAACTGGCCAATATTCTCAACAAGTATCCTGATACTTATATACTTATTGAAGGCCACACAGATTCTAAAGGAGGAGCTGGCTACAATATGGAGCTCGCAGAAAAAAGAGCCGCAGCTGTTTCTGCCTACCTGGAATCAAAAAAGATTGCAACCAACCGACTCAAGACAGCCTGGTATGGTGAAAATCAACCAAAATTCCCCAATGATTCAGAGGCTAACCGTGCCAAGAACCGCCGTGTTGAATTCGCCATCTATGCAACAGAAAAGATGGTTGAAGACGCTAAAAAGGAAGCAGGAACCGGACAATAGTCAAATCCTCATCTAATTAACTGATAATAAAAATTGTACGATCATGAAAAAGATTGAAATGGACAAGATAAGCAGCAAACTGGGCGTATTCAGATTTGCATCTATCAAAGAAAAGATCGATAAAAGTTTTATCCGGCCACTAAGAACCATGATCCGTACGATCCAAATGGGTCCTGATGGCACCCTGAGTGCATGGTGCGAGGATGAGGATTTCATTATACAGAATCAGCAAAGACCAATCAACATCCTGGCCCGCTTTGCCAATAAGGAAAGTGGCGATTTTATGGTGATCGAAGGTCATTCGCGCATTGCTGCATTAGCACCGGGGAAAGGTGCTTTGCTGCATATCATCCCCTCTAATACCAATATACTCGAAAGGTAATTTCCTGCCCATCTGAAAGATAAATGACGGCCGTCTCATTCATTTGAGACGGCCGTTTTATTAATCCTTGTATTAAAGTTGAATGGACTAATTGCCATCCTAGGGTTATCTTGGCGTTGTGCTGGGGTTATCCTAGGCTTTTGAAGGCTAAAAACCCTAGGATAACCCTAGGATAACCCTAGGATAACCCTAGGATAAGACGTTAAAAGTACCGGGTTTACACTCCTTTCAAACAACCCATTTTCAGTATTTGCTTCTGCATATCTTTGCGCGCATGGGTCAAAAAAAATTACTGCGGTTTGAGGCGATCAAGGGATTTCCCAATGTTTTACAGAACCCGGAAGGAATGGGTGGTAACTGGCATAAACATTTTGGCAATCATCATCCGATTACCCTCGAACTGGCCTGTGGGAAAGGAGAATATACCGTTGGTTTGGCGGCGATGTATCCGGAGCTGAATTTTATAGGCGTTGATGTGAAGGGAAACAGGCTCTATGTAGGTGCTAAAAACTCGATTGCTGCCAATATCAGCAACTCAGCTTTTCTGCGTACGCAGATTGACCGGATAGGCACTTACTTCAATAAAAACGAGGTAAACGAAATATGGATAACATTTCCAGATCCCCAATTAAGGCGGTCAAGGGCTAAAAAACGGCTGACACACCCGAAATTTCTACGATTGTACCAACAATTTCTGTCGCCCGGCGGTTTAGTTCATTTAAAGACCGACTCGCCCGTACTATACCGATTTACCTTAATGGTCATTGACCTTCATCGGCTGGAGATGGTTGAACATCATGATGATATACATTCATGGGAAGGCATCACTCCTGAATTGAAGATCAAAACACATTATGAGGGACTGGATATAGCGGGAAGTAATCGCATTCATTACATTTCATTCCGGCTACCGGAACAGCCGCTGCAGGATCTGGATGATGAGCTGCAGGAATTGGTTAAGAAACATGAAGAAGCAACTAGTTGAAGGAATAGATTTCTATTATAATGCTGAGGGATTTGTAGTACTCACAGAAAAGTATCATCTCGAGAAGGGATTTTGCTGTGGCAACGGTTGTTTGCATTGTCCATATAACTATGACAACGTGGAAGAGCCCCGCCGAAGTCAATTTATCCGCCAAAAAACAGAGAGACATGCCCAGGAAAAAGAAGGAGGTTAAGACTGTCTTACCCTCCGGAAAAGCGGAAAGCTCTTTTTTTGAACAGGTATATGATCTTGTAGAACAGATCCCCCGGGGTCGTGTTACCACATACGGGGCCATTGCCAGGGCTTTAGGATCAGGATTATCAGCCCGGATGGTCGGTTGGGCGCTCAACGGATCATTCACCAGTTCACGAAAGATCCCTGCCCAACGAGTAGTGAACAGAAACGGGCAACTCAGCGGAAAGGCACATTTCGCCACACCCACTCAAATGCAGGAACTCCTCGAGAAAGAGGGGATAATAGTAGAGAACGATACTGTTATGGATTTTAATAAAAGATTCTGGGACCCAACCAAACTGGCAGACGATTGATGCTCATCTAAATGCCAGCAACATCCTGCTCCGATAACCTTAACTGAAGCATCACCTTTTGTTTGAAGGGATTAAGTCCGCCGAAAATAGCTAGTATCATTATTGTCAGCCCAAGAAATGACCAGTTCCCTGTTATGACATATGATACCATACAGAAAACACTCGCTCCTAATAGCAGGTACCACTGAAGCATGGCTGCACTTTTGTAGGCTGCAAGTTTTGTCCTCACAGCATTATCATCAGAACGGATAGATTCAACCCGGCGGCGGAATAGCTGCATACCAACTATAACGGCTGCAAATGAATAGATAACCGTGATCACCTGAAGCAGCCGGTCCATCGAAACGGAGGCAAAGGGCTTCAGCAGGTTAAACTGAATGAGTGCAATTCCCAGAATACCCAGACCGATCTGGGCATAAAGAAGTATCCTGTACAGCTTTTGCAATTCGTAAAATGGAGAAGACCGAACTGTCATCCCGTGAATTTATGCTAAATTAAAATACAAAACTTCGGTCATGCATTAGCGTAGTAAGGGCTGATCATAAGATATACTATGACCCCTGTCAATGCAACATAGAACCATATAGGCCAGGTTATCCTTGCAAGTTTCCGATGTGCTGGCCATTCTGCTGTGAGCGCGCGATAAGCAGTGAATAGTATAAATGGCAATATGATAGCGGCGAGAATGATATGGGTGATAAGGATAAAATAATAAACCGGTCTTATGAAACCCTGCCCACCAAATTTTGTATCGCCGGCAAAAAGATGATGGCCGATATAAGATATCAGGAAAAGAGCCGACAATACCATTGCGGTGAGCATTATCTTTTTATGCAATGAATATTTTCTTTTTTTAACCGCCACTAACCCGGCTACCAGTAATAAGGTAACTACAGAGTTGATCACTGCATTAATTTTAGCGAACAGGTGCACGTCAAAGCCTAGATCTACCTTCAACTCTACCCTGCCCAGCATCACCACTGCTGCAAAAACTACTATGGAAACAATGCCTATCAATATCCTGGCTTGTTTATCATTTTTCTCTATTAGTGCCGGTAACATGGTATTTCAATTAATTGCCAAATAATTTACGTTTCTTCTTTTTATCTTTTTCGAGCATCAGCTTAACGATATCGCCGGCAAGATCCTGCATGGCCATACTGTCGAGGCCATTATAATATCCCCTTACCACGCGGTCTTTATCAAGCAAAACAAAGCGTTCGGTATGGATAAAATTTGAATCGACACCTTCTCCATCCAATGCTGATAATTTCACTTCATTCAGGGCGAAATCATAGATGGTTTTCTTATCGCCGGTAAGCATCCACCACACATCATGATTAACACCATATTTGTCGGCATACTTCTTAAGCTGTGGAACTGAATCGCGCTCAGGATCTACGCTAAATGAAAGGAATTGCACAAAGGTGGTATCAATTTTCCGGGTAACCTCTTTCAGTTGAAGTGTATTCTGGAGACGCAGCATATTACGGGTGAGGACTGGACAAATGGAAGGGCAGCGTGTAAAGAAAAAATTAGCTACGATCACTTTACCGTTTACATCGCTGAGAGAAACCGTATCACCCAACTGGTTAACAAGCGAGAGATCCGCCACTTTATGCCAAACGGTGTCGGTGATTTCCTTTCCTCCGTCTACACGTGTTAATACAGTATCAACATAATAACGACGTGGCATATCAATAGCACCCACACTGTAATAATCCACGATAAAGTAACAGATCACGGGAAGAACCAGCGCTATCAATATCCCCACTAATGCTTTCTTATTCAAGACCTTATTTTATTGATGATTGGATCCTATTAAAAAACCATCCGCAGGGCGGATGGTTCAATTCCATTAAGAACATTAGCCCTTATTCAACTGAGCCTTCCTTCTTGGCATCCTTAGTTTCACCACCGCCATGGGCTGGTTTCTCAGCCTTGGTCTTGCTTTGTTCATAGTGGTAAGGATCATATGTATTCTTAAGATTCTTATATGAGTTTCCATCATACAGGAAAGCTATGAGGAACCATACAAACAGCAATAGCGGAACCACTATCGTCATGATCATATTTCTCAACTCATGTTTGAGGTGCATGAAGTATGCAACAATGTAAAAAGCCTTTGCAAGCATCAGCACACATATAACTCCTTTGATGAGTAAGCGGAAGAATTCGCCATCTATATACATCAGCCAGAAACCCAGGGCAAGTTCAATCAGTGTGATAACTGAAAGAATCACGGTAACTCTGATCACCTCTTTGCGGCCTGCTTCCCGGTCAAATTCGTGGTGATGGGTTACTTCTTGAAGATCGTGAATATTATCCATGATATGATTGTCTTTATTGGGTTAAACAAGGTAAAATACAGTGAAAACAAATACCCATACCAGGTCTACAAAGTGCCAGTACAGTCCGGCTTTTTCTATCATCAGGTAATGACCCCTGCGCTCAAATACATCATTAAGCGTCATGATCAGCATGATGATATTTATGACAACCCCGCTAAATACGTGGAAACCATGAAAGCCTGTTATAGTAAAGAAGAAGTTAGTAAAGTTAGTTGATGCCTTGGTGCCATCAATATTCAGGAAGGGATTGCTACCCCACCATGCACCTTCATGGAACATATGGTTCCACTCCCATGCCTGGCAGCTAAGGAAGGCGATACCCCCGATAATTGTGAGTATAAGGTTTCTAACCACGGCTTTCTTATCCATCGCATGACCGGCCTGAACCGCAAGTACCATGGTAACCGAACTGATGATAAGGATAAATGTCATCAGGCTCACAAACATCAATGGGAGTCCGGAACCTAATCCAGGGAATGATTGGAAAACTTCATTGGGGTCGGGCCATGAATTGCTGGAAAAACGGATGGTGCCATAAGAGATCAGGAATGCACCAAAGGTGAAAGCATCACTCATAAGGAAATACCACATCATCAGTTTACCATACTCCACGTTGAAGGGACTTTTACCGCCACTCCACCATTTTTGTTCTGCAGGTACTGCTTGTGCCATGTTCAGTGTTTAAGATTGGTTCGCAAATTTAATCGGATATACGGAATTAACTATTGCATTAGCATAAAAAATACCAGCAGGTAGATCCATAAAAAGTCTACAAAATGCCAGTATGTGCTCATTACTTCTACCGGTACGGCATTATAATTTCGCATTCTTGTGCTAAATGCTTTAAAAAACATAATTATCAGTGCTATCACCCCGCCTAAAACGTGTATCCCATGAAGGCCGGCAATGATATAAAGGAATTGTCCCGCTCCTGACCCTGCAAAGGTGATGCCCGTTGCCCAGATCTGGCTGAAGCCAATAACCTGCATTATAACAAATGCCACTCCAAGGATGGCTGTTAGCGTTAGTAAGGCACGATACTTCACCCTTTCACGCTGTTTAAATGCCCTCAGTGCCATGATCATAGTTAAGCTGCTGATGACCATTACCGCGGTGGAATACCAGAAGATGGTTGGCATCTCGAAGGTGGTCCAGCTGGGCATACTTCTTTTGACCACATAGGCACTTGTAAGCCCGGCAAACATCATTATCATACTCCCAATTGCCACCCAAAGAGTGAACTTACTTGGATGTATCCTTTTTCTTTGTTCCATAGCTATATTAGTACTCATTCTCACTGTATTTATTTACCCTATCTTATCGGCGAGCAGTGCAAAAAACACTACCATCAAATAAAAATAACTTCCAAACATCACCCGGCGAGCAGCTTTCACTTCCATATCATAATAAAGCCGCACACTCAGGTATACCATCCCCAGGTTAGCTATCAGCACTATAAGCAGGCTCACCCAACCGGTAAGTCCTGTGAAATAGGGCAATAATCCAACCGGTATCAGCAATACTGAATAAATGATCGATTGTATCGCTGAATACTTTGTAGGCCCTTCAACAGATGGCAGCAACTTAAAACCTGCAGCCTCATAATCGCGGTGTGCTATCCATGCAATTGCCCAGAAATGCGGGAACTGCCAGAAGAACTGTATCGCAAACATGGCCCAGCCGCCGAGATCTCTTGTTCCGTGCTCACCTATCCAGAGCGTATCATTCCCTGCTGCAAAACCTATGAGGCAGGGCAATGCTCCCGGAAAGGCCCCCACCAGCACCGATATCGAATTCACCTTCTTTAAAGGGGTATAGATAAAGGCGTAGAGGAAAAGGCTGAAAGCTGCCAGGCCGGCCGATAACCCGTTGAAATAATACCAGAGCAAACCAACCCCAACAACTCCACTCAATACTGCAAAGATCCATCCTTCTGTTTCCGACATCCTGCCAGATGCAATAGGCCTTTTAGCAGTACGCTTCATCAGGGCATCGGTATCTTTCTCAACCACCTGGTTAATGGTATTGGCACTTCCTGTTACAAAGAAACCTGCCAGGAATAGTATACCTATCATGGACCAGTCAAACTCCACCACTTTTGGGGCCAGCAGGTAACTGATCACTGCTGAAAACACCACCAATATTGTCAAAGAGAACTTCACCAGCAGCATATAATCACGCAACCGTGTACTAATACTGTACTTCTCAACTCGTTTCACCGGATCTGGCTGCTGCATCAATCTTTATTAAACAAACTATCCCTGCTCTAAAAAAAGGCCCCGATAAAACATCAGGGCATTTTATGTTGTTCTAATTTTTTATTTGACCCTTTTAGTGAGCACCCTCAGGGCTTTCAGTCTTTGAGACTGGCTCAGTTTGGGGGATGAAATCACGACCATCCTTACCATAATCATAGGCCCAGCGATGAACTTCAGGAATCTCACCTTCCCAGTTACCGTGACCCGGATTGATGGGGGTGGTCCATTCCAAAGTTGTTGCCTGCCATGGATTCTGGGTAGTTACCCTTCTTCCCTTGAACATAGAATAGAAGAAGTTGAAAACGAAAAGCAACTGAATGGCGAATACTACTATCGTTACTATGGATATGAAACGGTTCAATCCTTCAAACTGGTTGAATGATGCCCAGCCACTGAAATCGAGGTAACGACGCGGAACACCGGCAAAGCCCTGGTAGTGCATCGGCCAGAAAATCAGGTATGCACCCACCAGCGTGATCCAGAAATGGATATAGGCCAGGGTATTGTTCATATAACGTCCGAACATCTTGGGGAACCAATGGTATAATCCGGCAAACATTCCAAAGAATGCTGATACACCCATTACAATATGGAAGTGTGCAATAACAAAATAGGTATCGTGGAGGTGAATATCCAGTGTTGAGTTACCCAGGAAGATACCGGTAAGTCCACCTGAAATGAACATGCTTACAAAACCGATGGCGAAAAGCATACCTGGCGTAAACCGCAGGTTACCGCGCCATAATGTTGTAAGCCAGTTGAACACCTTGATGGCTGATGGCACGGCAATAAGCAGTGTCAGCAAAACGAAAACGGAACCAAGGAATGGGTTTAGTCCGGTTACAAACATATGGTGTGCCCAAACAAGGAAGGCGAGTACACAGATGGCGAACATGGAAGCTACCATCGCCATATAACCGAAAATTGGTTTACGGGCATTGGCCGACATAACATCTGAAACCAGTCCCATCGTTGGAAGGATGATGATATATACTTCAGGGTGACCAAGGAACCAGAACAAGTGCTGGTAAAGGATTGCACTTCCTCCTTCATTTGGTAGCGCTTTCTGGGTTGATGCCAGGAAGATATCAGAAAGGTAGAAGCTGGTTCCGGCATGGCGGTCAAACAACAATAGTATAAATCCTGAAAGCAGTACAGGGAAAGATAATACACCCAGTACGGCGGTAAAGAACAGCGCCCAGATGGTAAGCGGAACGCGGGTCATGCTCATACCCTTGGTACGCATATTCAGGATGGTAGAAATATAGTTAAGGCTTCCGAGTAATGAGTTTACAACGAAAAGCGCCATACTGATAAGCCAGAGGTCCATACCGATCTTGGAGCCTTCGGAAGCATCTCCCAGGGCGCTGAGCGGTGGATAGGAAGTCCATCCTCCACTAGCCGGACCTGTCTGAACAAAAAGGGATGACACCATCAGCACACTGGCGGCAAAGAAGAACCAGTAACTCAGCATATTCATGAAGGGGGATGCCATATCTCTTGCACCTACCTGAAGTGGAATGAGGAAGTTGGAAAATGTTCCACTGAGGCCTGCTGTCAGTACAAAGAATACAAGCACGGTACCGTGCATGGTGATGAGGGCATAATAGAACTCGGGTTGTATTTTACCACCAGCAGCCCACTTACCCAGGATTGTTTCCAGGAAAGGGAAGGTTTCGTTGGGATAACCCAGCTGAAGGCGGAACAACACGGAGAATAATCCACCAATAATGGCCCAGATGATACCAGTTACCAGGAACTGTTTAGCGATCATTTTATGATCCTGGCTGAAGATGTATTTGGTGATGAAAGTTTCCTTGTGATGGTGGCCATGGTGCTCATCATGATGAACCTCATGGGTCGTGATCACCTCTGATTGTCCGTGCAAATTCACTTCTTGGCTCATGTTAATCAGTTTATGAAATCGGTACGATCTTAATTAGATAATGTTTTCTTTATTTCTGTGGCGGCCGTTACCGTGCTGTCAGCCGCAGGTGCTGCCGGCGTGGCGGGTGCCGTTTCAGCAGGAGGGTTTGACATAACATAGTTAGGCTTCTGCTTGGCCAGCCAGAGCAGGTATTCTGCAGGCTCCACCACTTTAACGATACCCTTCATTGAATAGTGACCCTTACCACACATCTGGTCACAGGAAATCTCATATTCAAAATCAGGATTACCTGTCTTCTCTTTCATCTGTGCAGTTGTATACTTCGGCGTGAACCACATGGTAGTAGGTGTGCCTGGTACAGCGTCCATCTTCATACGGAAATGTACCAGACCAACATCATGCACTACATCGCGACTATTGATCACCAGTTTCACCGGCCTTCCAACAATCATATACATAGCTTCGTTGGTAACGATATCATCCTGTGCAGCCTTGTCCTCCCAAAGCAGACCAAGCTGGTTGAGTTGACCTTCGTTGATATTCTTATAGTATTTCTTACCGAATACTTTGTCTTTTCCCGGGTAACGGTAGATCCAGCCAAACTGCTTTCCTGTTATTTCGATCACGTTGGCCTCTTTCGGAGCATCACCGGTGATCTTGAACCAATAGAAAAGACCAAATCCAACCAGCACTGTTAAGGCGATTGCCGGAACAACAGTCCAGATGATCTCCAGTTTGTTATCGTGGGGGAAGTAATAAGGTTTTCTCTTTTCTGAGTACTGGTACTTATAAGAGAACCAGAAAAGAAGGATTTGCGTTATGATGAAAACTACGCCTGTAATGGCTATAGTGATATAGAGCATCGTATCGATCTTCTCTCCATGGTCTGAAGCAGCTTCTCCAAGGATCTTGCCTTTGAAAAGTTCATTACACCAATACACCCCTATCAATCCAAGGATGAGAAAGGCCAGCAACAGGAATCCATTGATTTTATTATTCTGCTCAAAGGTTTTCTTCTCCCCCTTCAGCACGGATACATACTCGCTGGCTTTTGCGATCTGGAAGACCACGATAAAACCCAACAACAGGATCGCTATGATTAATAAAGTTGACATGTTTTATACCGTGTTTATACAAAGTTTTGAATGAATGCTTGTACTATCAGCTTTTGTTTAAAGTTAACCCTCTTAATCAGGTATGGTGAATTATGCTCTCCTTGAGGAAAGGGTGATTTTTTACCACCAGTGAACGTTTGGTAAGAGCATTACCCGTACTCCACATGATCAGGCCTATGAAGCCCGCTGCCACACCAAAATCAAAGAGGTTAAGCTCCACATGATCTTTTGAAATACTACCGATCACCATCTGGTAAAAATCGATCCAGTGACCAAAGAGGATCAATACCGACATGAATACCAAAAGCGTATAGTTGCGTTTAGAACTTCTTCTCATCAGAATCAGCAATGGTGCCAGGAAGTTGATGATCAGGTTAAGGAAGAAAATACCCCTGTACGGACCCTGCACCCTGTGTTTGAAATATACTGTCTCTTCCGGAATGTTAGCGTACCAGATCAGCATGAACTGGCTGAACCAGAGGTATGTCCAGAAGATAGAAAATGCAAACATGAATTTACCGAGGTCATGGAGGTGCTCCTGGTTTACCAGTTCGAGGTATCCATGGTTCTTGAGGTAAATAACGAAGAGGGTCATCAGGGCAATACCTGCAACAAATGATGAAGCGAAAGTATACCAGCTATACATGGTGCTGTACCAGTGTGCGTCGATACTCATGAACCATAACCATGGAACAGTTGATGCCACTGTTAATGCAAACCACACCAGGTAGAGTGATCCCCATACAGTAGTTTTATATACATAGCGTTTACCTTCTTCTTTATTGAGAGGGCCGCGCTCATCAAGTTCAGCGCTGATCTTTCTCATTCTTGCACCAAGCAGGATCCAACCGGCAATGGTGAGAATAGTCCAGACAATAAAAAATGTAGGGTTAAGGAAGGCTTTTTTACCAAGTATGAGTTTATCATCGCCTGGTGTTAGCCAATGGTAAATATGATGCTGGTGACCCAGTACCAGTGCGATCAGGATAACAAAAGAAATGATTCCGATTGGAATAACGGCAACCGATATTGCCTCACTGACGCGGCGGAAAGATAATTGCCATCCACCCATAGCGAGCGTTGTTGCGCAGATGAAAAACATCGCGGCGTTTACAACCAAAAGGAAGTAAACACTGTTGTAAAGTAACACTCCCCAGAAACGTGCATTCTGGTGCTCATCACCCGCACCATAAAGGAAGTAGCCTATGAGGATGGAAACCAATCCAACCGCCATGAGGATCATCGACCACATCTTGTACTTCGCGGGTATTTCAAACTGTTCTCTGAAAGACATTCTCAATAATTTATCGTTTGGTCAAATCGGTTGTCAGTATCAGTTATTTAGCTGCTGTAGCTGTTGAATCTGTTGCCGGGGCAGTTGCATCTGCCGGCGCGGTTGCCGGTGTTGCTTCTCCTTTTGCTTCACGTTGTTTTGCCTTGATATAATGAACCACTTCCCAACGCTGTTTAGGTGTAAGGTGTGTTGCATAAGATCCCATCAGGTTCTTTCCATAGGTAATGGAATAAAACATGGTGCCTTCTGACATTGCTTCATAAAGTGGGTCGCCAACGAGTGTTGCCGGCTTGGCTGCATATGGACCATCACCGCCCTTGTACAATGGACCATTACCGTCGAGCTTGGTACCATGGCAAATACCACAGTTGATAAGGTAAAGCCTTTCAGCCTCAACAGTCTGCAATGTATCGAGATAGGGAAGCGGGTTACGAAGGGAGGAAGATGTAATATATCCGCCGGTGGTATCAGCTAAGTGCTGATAGATAACATCCGCACTTCTGCTAATTGTACCTGCTACGGGCCTTGCATTATAATTAATGCCTTCGGCCTGTAATTCACGGGGATCAGAATAGGTTTCCACTGCCCTGCTATATTGCATATCAGGCATATAAGCCTTGCCTGGTGTGCGCTTTATATCGCTGCATGCAGAAAAGACCAGTGCCCCTAAACAAACAGCTATGATTGATATCTTATTCATCTCTGGTAAGTACTTTCTTTGTTATGCTAAACTTTTTTCCGCTTTATTCTCAAACAACTTCTCATCCTTGTCATAGCGACCCAACCACCAGTCGGCCTCGGCAACCTGCACATTAATTTCCTTTGCTCCTACTGAAGCCAGGAATGCTTTTGCATCATCTTCATTGGTGCGGCTGGTGCACTCTAGTACCATTACAAAAAGATCATCAGTAGCCCTTTCATGGAAATGGTGCTTCTTCACGAAGGGAGCCAGTTGGCAGAGATAACAAAATGTAAGCACCATGCCCACCGCAGAAAACAAAACGGTCAATTCGAAAGTAATGGGAATGAATGCCGGCAGAGGGAAATTGGGTTTACCGCCAATATTCAATGGCCAGTCTCGCGTGAATACCCATCCCATGAAAGACAGGGCTGTTGCTGTTCCTGTAATGCCATAGATGAATCCCGCTGTATGCAGGCTGGTATCCCGGAGGCCCATCACCTGATCGAGGCCATGGATAGGGAAAGGCGTATATACGTCATGGATCTTATATCCTGCCTTGCGAACTTTCTTCACCGCAGGAAACAGAACCGCTTCGTCATCGAAACTGCCTACTACAAATTTCTTTATTGCCATCTTGTAAAAATTCGTTGTTAATGTCTTTGAACTTACCTTCTATTAGTGAGCATGCTCATGCGCAAATTTCTCTGGTGTTGCCCTCTCTTCTTCAACCATATTTTCCTTAAAGCTCTCACCATTCTTTTTCAATATATGCTTGATCTCTGCAATAGCGATTACAGGAAAATATTTAGCGAAGAGGAAGAAACAGGTAAAGAACAATCCGAAGGTTCCGAGGTAGAAGCCAACCTCCCAGATAGTTGGTGCATAATAGGTACTCCAGCTACTTGGAATATAATCCCTGTATACAGAAGTAACGATGATCACAAAACGCTCAAACCACATACCCACGTTAACAATGATACTCATAAAGAATGTGAAGAGCAGGTTCCTTCTTAGTTTTCTGAACCAGAAGAACTGTGGTGCAAGAACGTTACAACCCATCATGAGCCAGTAACTCCAACCATAAGGTGTACTGAGATCCCAGCGGTTCTGGAAGGCAGCCATCTCATAAACATTCTGACCATACCACGAAATGAAGAGTTCGGTTATATAGGCAACACCTACAATTGATCCTGTAAGTACGATCACCTTGTTCATCACTTCAATGTGTTCCATGGTGATATAATCTTCCAGGTTCAGCACTTTGCGTGTTATTATAAGTAGCGTTTGTACCATCGCAAATCCAGAGAAGATCGCCCCTGCCACGAAGTATGGCGGGAAGATGGTGGTATGCCATCCCGGGATTACAGAGGTGGCAAAGTCAAAGGATACGATAGTGTGAACAGAAAGTACAAGAGGTGTACTTAATCCGGCTAGTACCAGCGACAATGCCTCATGACGTTGCCAGTGCTTGGTAGAACCTGTCCAGCCAAAGGAAAGAACTCCGTACATATGTTTTCTCCATTTCTCACGGGCACGGTCACGTACTGTTGCGATATCGGGCAACAGACCTGAGTACCAGAAAAGGAGAGATACAGTGAAATAAGTTGAGATCGCAAATACGTCCCACAATAGAGGAGAACTGAAGTTTACCCATAATGGTCCGCGGGTATTGGGATAAGGCAGTACAAAGAAGGCCATCCAGACACGACCCATGTGGAAGATAGGAAACTGACCGGCGCACATAACCGCAAAAATTGTCATCGCTTCAGCTGCACGGTTCACACCAGTACGCCATCCCTGGCGGAACAGGAGGAGGATCGCGGAGATCAGCGTTCCTGCGTGACCAATACCAACCCACCATACGAAGTTGGTGATATCCCAACCCCAGCCAATTGTCTTATTCAGGTTCCACTCCCCGATACCATAAACAACTTCACGGTAAACAGAATACACCCCGAATAATAACAAGAGTACAGAAATGGTGAAGCCAACCTTCCATAGAAAAGATGGTTTCATCTCTATGGGGCGAACGATGTCTTGTGTAACATCATGATAGGTCTTAGTACCTGTCACCAGTGGTTCCCTTACCTGCGATTCGTATCTTAATGATGCCATATCGTATAAGCGTTTAGCTTCAAGGTTTTACCCTTTCTGCTTGTTGGTTTTAAAACTTCTTCTTTATATATAAGGTTGATCGCCTTTTGCCCTTCAACCTCTGACTAATACTATTAGTGCGCTGCCTCTGGTTTGCTTCCTGCCGCAGGCGCCTCATGCGTTTCTGCTGCATGTTCTGCATGAACACTAAGTGTATCAGTGTTGCGCACTTTTGCAAGGTAGCTTACATTCGGCAAAACGTGGATCTGCTCCAGAACATAGAATAAGCGATTCTTATTATCAGCACGCTCCTTTGAAACTGCACTATTCTTGTTGTTGACGTTTCCGAAAACAATTGCATCAGCGGAACATGCCTGCTGACAAGCAGTTTTTACATCCCTGTCTTCAAGTGGACGACCGGCTTTCTTTGCTTCCAGTTTACCTTCCTGCAAACGCTGAACACAGAAAGAACATTTCTCGATCACACCACGACTTCTTACAGTTACATCAGGGTTCAGGACCATACGTGTAAGATCATCATTCATCATATTGATGACGGTGTTAGAACCGATGGCGCCATCCATGTTATCGCCAAAGCTATCAGCACCTGTGTAATCAGCCCAGTTGAATCGGCGAACTTTATATGGACAGTTGTTTGCGCAATACCTTGTTCCGATACAACGGTTATAGGTCATTTGGTTCAATCCTTCTGAACTGTGGTTGGTGGCAGCAACCGGACAAACGTTCTCACATGGAGCATTGTCGCAGTGCTGGCAAAGCATCGGCTGGAAAACGGTCTGGATACTTTCCGCATCATTGATATTACCTGCAAAATAACGGTCGATCCGCAGCCAGTGCATATCATGTGCCCGCAACACCTCCGGCTTTCCAACAACAGAAACGTTGTTCTCAGCAGTACAGGCCACTACGCATGCACCACAGCCATAGCAGCTGTTCATATCGATATTCATACCCCACTTGATACCCGGCTTATCAAAAACAGGATATAGGGTACCATCTTTCTCATAATTCTCAAGTCCACCCCATGGCTCAAGTTCCTTGGCACGTCCATCGAGGATTTTGGTTGGATTTTTCTTGAATTCATCAAGTGTAATTTCCTTCACCACTTCATGACGGCCTTCATAGGAAGAGTGCGTCTGCGTGGTTGCCACTTTATATTTTGCAGCAGTTTTCTCGATAGTAGCATCTGCGTAATTAAGAACAGTTGTTCCATTGAAAGAGGCAAACTGGAATACATTTTTACCTACACCTGTGGCTGCCCTTCCAATTTTCTCACTGCGGCCATAACCTACTGCGATAGCAATGGTATCGGGATGCATACCAGGTATCAGGAGTACAGGCAATTCAACTTCTGCATTATTACCAACTTTAACCTTGAGCACGGGTTTTTCAGGGAAGGCTTCATACTGGTCGGCCTGCGTATTGTTGGTGAGGTCTATTTCAAATAGTTCCTTCCCTTTAACCGGGCTCATCATTACGTAGTTGTCCCATGTTGCACGGGTAATGGGGTCGGGCATTTCCTGCAGCCATGGGTTATTAGCGTGACGGCCATCACCGATGGATGCTTTCTGGTAAATCACTACTTCTACTTTACCGCCCTTTTTTGCACTTGCAATACTTGTTACTGCAGCTGCAACACCACCGCCATTGAATCCTCCTGCACCAGCGGGAGCTGTTGCTGGTTCAATTACGCCATCCTGCATAGCTTTCAGGTAGGTCTCATTGCTGCCAAGCTTCGTGGTCCAGAAATTTTTATGGTAATCGGCATAGGTGGTTGCATTTCCAGACCACTTCAGCAGGCTATCCTGCCACTGCCTTGTTTTGAAAAGAGGAGAGATGGTTGGCTGCATAAGACTGATATAACCAGCCTTGGGTTCCGCATCACCCCAGCTTTCGAGGTAATGGTTGGATGGAAGAATATATTTACAGAGTTCAGTTGTTTCATCCATCTTCTCATTGAAGGAAACAGAAACACGAACTTTCTTTAATCCACTGATGAATTTAGCCGCATCATAATAATCGTACGCAGGGTTCACATCATAAATAAGAACAGCACCCACGGTACCGGCATTCATTTCGTTTACCAGTGTAGCCATCTCAGAATCGATGCCTGCCTTATTCTGCATGGGAGCTCCCCAGTTGATAGTTGTGCCGTTTGCGCCGATGGCCTCATTGATGGCATTTACAATTACCTGAACATTCACATCATTACTACCGCTTACAACCAGGGCTTGCCCGCGATTAGCTGCAAGATCTTTTGCAACCTTTGCAATGCCCTGCTTCAGCTTATCACCAGTTACGCCTGAAACAGCTCCACCATTAAGTAAAGCCAGGATGGAAGCAGCAACGGCACCTGTTTCGGAAGGGCGATGAGTGAAGCGCTCATCGGCATTGGCGCCTGTCATGCTAAGCATACCTTCAAACTGGTAATGCTTGCTCATGGAGATATTCTTCTCATCGATCTTGCGACCCTTTGTATAGGCACGTGCAAATTCAACAGGATTGAGCCAGGTTCCCAGGAAGTCAGCCCCCAGGCTCACAATCACTTTTGCCGTATCGAAATTATAAGAAGGGATAGCTCGTCTTCCATATGAAGCTTCGTTAGCCAGCAGCATACCGCTGTAGGAAATTGCATCATATTGTACATGACGACCACCCGGATACTTAGCGAGAAATTCAGTTACGACCTGTTTTGAAGAGGGAGAATTCACTGTACTTGTAAGCAATACTACTGGAGCAGCCCCCAGAGAAGCCATTGCCTCCCCTACCATTTTATCAAAAGCATCAAGAGTACTTACTTCTTTGCCATTGGCCATGGGAAAACGCAGACGCGCCGTATCATACAAATCAAGTACAGATGCCTGTACCTGCGCTGATGTACCCCCTTTGGTCCAGCTGCTCAATTCATTGCCTTCGATCTTGATTGGACGACCATCTCTCACTTTGGCCACAACAGGAATAGCATCACCTCCTGAAACATAGGTGGTTGCATAGTAATTAGGGATACCCGGAGTGATGTCCACAGGACGATTCACAAAAGGGATCGCTTTCTTTACAGGCATTTCACAACTGGCTGCCAATGCTGCAGCGGCAGTGCTGAAACCCACGTATTTAAGGAAGTCGCGACGGGGAGTCTTAGCATCTCCTAAGCCTTCAGCATCAAAACTCTCAAAGGGTAATTCTTCCCTGAATTCGTCCTGTGCGCTCTTTTGATGGGCTTCTGAGTTATTTAACTCACCGAAACTTTGCCAGTACTTTTTTTGCTCCATATACCCAAACCCCTGAAGGGGCTCTGATTTTTTGGTGATGAAAAATGGTTTATTGCAATGCTCTTAATAATGACATTTCTGACATTCTGTACCGCCAATGCTCTCAACAGTAACACTGTCCATGCTTCCGTTCTTAAGATCATTGTGGAACTTCTCGTAAATGCTGTAGAATTTGTTGTCGGTGAACTGCACTTTGGTTTCGCGGTGACAGTTAACACACCAACCCATACTAAGGTCTGTGAACTGATAAACTTCGCCCATTTCCTGAACCTCACCATGACATGTCTGGCAGGCCACTTTCCCTGCTGTTACGTGCTGGGCGTGGTTAAAATAAACATGATCAGGAAGGTTGTGAATCTTTACCCATTCAATTGGTTTGGGCTCGTTTACATATTTTTTCTGGTCAGGATCCCAACCAGTGTAAGAATACAATTTTTTAATCTCTTCTGTACCATTCACTTCAGTTCCATCCTCGCGATAGAGTTTCTCTCCTGCATACTCGTTGATTGCCATATGACAGTTCATACAAGTATTGAGGGATGGGATATTGGCATGCTTGCCTTGCTGTGCTCCACCATGGCAGTATAAGCAATTGATCTGGTTTGTACCGGCATGCACTTTATGCGAGTAATAAATTGGCTGCTCGGGCTGGTAGTCTTTTGACCTGCCCAGTCCAATAGCACCCTGAATGGTATAATAACCGCCTACAATAAACAGAATTACTGCAAACAGGGCGATGTATGCTTTATTCCTGTAGAAAGGAACTGGCTCATAAGATGGTATTCCATCCTTCTCATCACTAAGCCGCTTCAGGTTTGAATTCACCTGCATCAATACCAATACAATGATTGCCAGGATCAGTGTGAGGATTCCGAAAAGAAGGCTGTTATCCGATTGCTGGGCCTGCGTTGCGGCACTGCCATCACCTGCAACAGGCTTTGCGGTAGCCTTTGCAGCTTCCGTGTTTACATAGGTAATCATTGCAGCGATCTCTTCATCGGTGAGGTTGGGGAAGAGGTTCATCGCTGTTTTGTTCCACTGGTTATAGAGGTCAGTGAAGTATTTATTACCGGTTGCCAGTACCGCCTGATTGTTTCTGATCCAGGCATAAAGCAACTTCTTATCGGGAACACGTTCTTCAATACCAGCCAGTTTAGGGCCGGTCAGGTCTTTTGCAACCGCGTGACAGGAAGCACAGTTCTGCTGAAACAGCGCTTTACCATCCTGGGCCAAAACTTGCTTATCAAAACAAACAACAGTGAGAAGAAGTACAGAGAGAATTATTTTCTTCACAATCGATCTATAGGCTATCATAAGCTGGAAATGTCGTTGGTAATGTTAAAATGCTGCGATTCGGTGGCAAAAATATGACACGTTATTGACAATATATCAACATCCCTCTTTTTTTTTTAGCCGCATAGGGCTTGCATTTCAGCGAATTGTGCAATTATACAGATAGTCATTTACTATCATCCGTAAACAGTTTTGTTCAAACATTTCTACTTAGTTTGCGGCATGTTTCAAAAATTTCAAGAGAAGTGGAAGGTGGGCCCTGTCCAGCTATTCATCATCCTCCTGACCTTTGCCCTGGGTGGCACCCTAACCGGTATGATAGGCCGAAGAATAATGAACCTCATACCAGTTGATGGGATAGTGTGGGTCATTATATATATTATAGTGATGACGCTTATCTGGCCACTAATGGTTATTCTGGTAAGTATACCCATGGGGCAGTTTATTTTTTTCAGAAACTACCTGGCCCGTATAGCCGCCCGATTTACCGGGAAGCAAAAAAACCTGCCTGTTTCTCCAAACTTAAATTCCCCCTCCACCCAGGCTCCATCATCAACTGAAAAATCTTCCCCCGTTAACCTGGCTATTTTTGCTTCAGGCACAGGTACCAATGCACGAAAGATCCTGGAACACTTCAGCAAACATCCCGGCATAAAAGTGGCGCTCGTTGTAAGTAACAAACCTGCGGCGGGAGTACTTGACGTAGCGAAAGACTTTGGCGTTCCCACTTTCCTGATTGAAAAGGAAGAGTTCTTTCGCGGTCATTCCTATATTCCTTTGTTAAAGGAGATTGGGATCGACTTTATTATTCTGGCTGGATTTCTCTGGAAGATACCGCCGGCACTTGTAGCTGCCTACCCATCGCGCATGATCAATATCCACCCCGCCCTGCTTCCTAAATATGGTGGCAAGGGCATGTATGGAAAATTTGTACATGAAGCCGTGATAGCAGCAGGTGAGCAAGAATCAGGGATTACTATCCACTACGTTGATGAACAATACGACCATGGAGCCACTATTTTCCAGGCCACCTGCAGGGTAGAAGATGGCGAGACCCCCGAAACCCTTGCTGAAAAAATCCATGCCCTTGAACATGCGCATTTCCCACGGGTGGTAGAAGAGGCAATTCTTTCACAACTCGTTAAAAATCATTAACGCTGTTTGGAGTACCGCTAATTGGTCGTACTGTTGTAAACCCAATCATGAGACCCTTCTTCCGCATAACCCTGTTTATCATTCTGATGGCGGCTTTCAGTCCCATGCAGGCACAGGTTCGGGTGAGCGGTACCGTGTTTGAAATGAACAGGACCTTCCCCCTGCGCTCCGTAAGTGTTCTAAGTACAAAGGGAAGGGGTACCACCACTGATTCACTGGGGCGATATTCTATAGTGGTAGCCGAAGATGATTCTCTTTACTTCTCCTACCTTGGTAAGCCTACGCCTAAATATGCTGTCAACACGATCCCTGCTGTTCACCAGTTTGACATAGCTCTTCATGTAAATGTTACCACGCTTAAGGAGATCAGGGTAATGCCACGCGACTACAGACAGGATTCCATGCAAAACCGGCAGGACTATGCCAAGGTTTTCGATTTCAAGAAACCCGGACTGGGGCTAAGTTCCTCCGCTCCTGCCTCTGGCAATTTCGGGGTGGGACTGGATCTTGAACAATTGATAAATGTGTTTCGATTCCGCCGCACACGCAGCATAGCCTCCTTCCAGCAGAGGTTGTTGCGGGAGGAACAGGATAAATATGTGGAGTACCGCTTCTCAAGAGCCAAGATCCGAAAAGTGACAGGATTGATGGGGACTGATATAGACACCTTTACCAGGTATTATTCACCTCCTTACGATTTTGTAACAGAAGCCTCTGAATACGAATTGCTAGAGTACATGAAAAAGGCGGGGGAGCAGTACAAAAGAATCAAAGCCATGGGCGGAAAAATTTATGGCCGCCGCGAAGAATGGTAGACATTTCCGACCTTCATTAATAAACCATCCTTTCTACTATGGACCAATTGACTCTTGGCATCGGAACACGGTTGCAGCATACCCAGCAAGGCCCAGGTGTTATTGTAGGCATCCGCTATGCGACCTATCTCATCTCCTTTATTCATCATGGTATTAAAGAAGTAGATAAGAATGATCCACATCTTGAAGAGATAATTCCGGAAAATGTGTCGGAGGAAATAGAGACCCACTCAGAAGTGGAGCGATCCCTTCTTAAAATACTTCGGTTGTGGAATGGCGTTGGCGAAATGGTTCCACTTGGTGACAGATGGAAAGGAGGCACAATGGTACTTCAGCCCGGTGACAACTCACTCAAGCCAAAAGATATTCCTATTGATGTTTTCTTTCACAAGATCGTTATGCTCCGCGACCGGCTTAGGGTCATGGAACAGCAGATCAACGCCACAAAATATTGAGCGATGAAGACAAGGTGAACCTGCAACAATATATCACCCGCATCTACGGCTCACTAACCACTTTCAATGTTCTTTTCCGTAACAAGGAACAATGGTTTGTGGGCGACAAAGGCAGTGAGTGACTATACCTTACGTGTACCGCAGGTATTCATGCCAACCAGGGTGTAAAGGGGGCAAAATCCAACCAGGCTTGTGAGCACAAATACCACCCCAAGCACCAGCAATACTATACCCCAAGTGCCGGTGACGATGCCTGCAAAATACAGGTATGCAAATACTCCTGCCAACACCAGGCGGATGATGCGATCCGTGTTTCCCATGTTCTTTTTCATGCTGCTTGATTTAGTTAAATAATCGGATGAGCAGGGCAATTGCAAGTGCAATTCCTAAACAGGCCAGGCATACAGCCAAAAGCTTTTTCCACATGTCCGGTTATATTGTTTGTGAATGTACTCCTAATCCATACCAAAAAAACTGATCTCCGTCATTGATCTATATGAACTATGCTCCACTCATGTTGTTCTCCATCAGTTGAATTAGGTAAATTGGAGTACAATCAGCCATATGATCACAACAGCAAAATATTGGATAACAGCAGTTTTTACTTTCTGTACATTTCATGTAATTGGCCAGAAGAATTTTCATGAAAAAAGTATTGTTGTAGATACCCATAATGATGTTCTTAGTTCAGCCACTCTAAAGGGACTTAATATTGAAGATGATCTTTCAGGTAAAACCCATAGTGATATAGCGCGTTTTCACAAGGGTGGTGTTGACATCCAGATCTTCTCCATCTTTTGTGATGAAAGATTTGGCAAGGGTACTGCTTTCAAAATGGCCCTCCGGGAAATTGATTCCCTGGATGCTATCGTTGCCCGTAACCCTTCAAAACTGATTGCAGTTAATAATAGTAGGGAACTCCGGGAAGCAGTTAGGGCAAAAAAACTCGGCGTAATGAAAGGAGTGGAAGGCGGCCATATGATAGAAGATAACCTGCAATACCTCGATAGTCTCTTTAACAGGGGAGCCCGCTACCTCACCCTCACCTGGAACAATTCAACTTCATGGGCCAGCTCTGCGTGGGATGAAACCAATCTGGATGCTGGTAAACCCACAACAATCACACAAAAAGGTTTAACGGATTTTGGCCGTCAGGTGGTTCGGCGAATGAATGAACTTGGTATGATGGTGGACCTCAGTCATGTTGGCATCAGAACATTTTATGATGCTCTTGAAACAACCACAAGGCCGGTTATTGTATCTCACAGTTGCGTACATGCGCTTTGTCCTGTTCCCCGTAATCTCACTGATGAGCAGATCAAAGCAATCGCCCGGAACGGAGGCGTAATTCATCTGAATTTTTACAGCGGTTTTTTAGACAGCAACTATAACAGGAACAAGGATGCATTCCAGCAAAGGCATAAAAAACAATTGGATTCACTTAAAGCCCTTAACCTTCCGTCTTACCAGGTTGATGAGGAGATCAGCAAACTATTCCCCGTTGAAGCAGAAGAGCTGCGTCCTTCCATGAATGTACTGATGGAGCATCTGGATCATATTGTAAAACTGGTGGGTGTAGACCATGTGGGATTAGGTTCTGATTTTGATGGCATAGATTCTGCACCTCAGGATCTTGATGGTGTGGAGGACATGCCATTGATAACTTCTGCCCTTCTGGTAAGAGGTTATTCAAAAAAAGACATCCGAAAAATATTAGGTGGCAACTTTATCCGCCTGTTTAGAAAAGCTGGTCCCGCATCATGAAAATATTATGGACATATCTCAAGCCTTACAGGGGGTGGGTATTTTTGGCCCTGGGCCTTGCGGCTATAGCCCAGATCCTATCGCTTTATGATCCTATCATCTTTGGTAAAGTGATCGATACCTATGCCCTCAATCCCGCTAATCTTCCTGAAAAGGAAAGGATCAGTGGTGTTACCTGGCTGCTGGTGATTGCTGTAGGGGTGGCGCTGCTCGCCAGGATAGCTTCTACCTTCAAGGATTATGTGGTAAGACTGGTAGTGCAGAAGTTCGGGATGCAGATCTTCAATGATGGCCTTCGCCAAACACTCAGATTACCTTACCAGGGCTTCGAAGACCAGAGCAGTGGCGAAACACTTTCCAAACTTCAGAAGGTGCGCAATGACACAGAACGTTTCATTAATTCCTTCATCAACATCCTGTTCTCTTCTTTTGTAGGTATTGCCTTCCTGATCTGGTATGCCATTACAAAACACTGGGCTCTTATTCCGGTTTTTCTTATAGGTGTGGTATTATTAGGAGGGCTCACGAGCCTGCTTAGCCGAAAAATTAAAACCATCCAGCGGGCAGTGGTGAAACAGACCAATATGATGAGTGGAAGCATCACAGAATCGCTCCGCAATATTGAGCTGGTGAAAAGCCTTGGACTCACCTATTCAGAGATCCGTCGCCTCCGTGAAAAGACACAGCGAATCTTTGATCTGGAAATGGAAAAGACGAGGAAAGTGCGGACTTTATCTTTCCTGCAAGGCACCACACTGAATCTGCTTAAACAGTCCATTCTCTTTATACTCCTATGGCTGATCTTTCGGAATGTTCTGACAACAGGTGAACTGATATCAATGCAGTTTATCTCCACCGGTATAATCGGGCCCTTGCAGGACCTGGGCAATATTATACTACAATACCGTGAAGCAGAAGCTTCGCTCCAGGTGTTCAATAACCTGATGATGAAGGAGCCGGAATACAGGCCGGAAGAACCCATCGATGTTGAGGCCATGGAAAGCCTCCGCTTCGAAAACGTAACCTTCCGACACAAAAACGCTTCACAGAATGCGGTGGAAAATATTTCCTTCTCCATCAAATTGGGTGAAACCATTGCATTCGTAGGTCCCTCCGGCTCGGGGAAATCAACACTTGTTAAATTGCTGGTGGGATTATACTCACCGGTTGAAGGAGATATCAGGATTGATGATATATCGGTGAGGAATATACGCTATAACAGGGTTAGGCGTCAACTCGGATTCGTTACGCAGGAAACACAAATGTTTTCAGGAACCATCCGCGACAATATGCTCTTTGTAAAACCTGATGCAACTGATGAGCAGATACTAGCTGCCATGGATAAAGCTTCCTGCACTAACCTCATCACCAATACAGAAAGGGGGCTCAGTTCGGTACTGGGTGAAGGGGGCAAAAGAGTTTCCGGCGGGGAGAAACAAAGGCTTGCCATTGCGCGCGCATTGCTTAGAGAACCACGCCTGCTCATCTTTGATGAGGCCACCTCTGCACTCGATTCCATAACCGAAGAGGAGATCACAGCAACCATCCGCGAAATATCTGCGGAGAAAAAGCAGATGACAATCCTTATTGCACACCGGCTATCCACCATCATGCATGCCGATACAATCTTTGTACTTGAAAAAGGCCGGATCACTGAACAGGGACGGCATTCAGAATTGCTGGAACAAAAGGGATTATATTATGCCATGTGGCGTCAGCAGATCGGGGAACGTGCGCCTTTACCAATTGCCGAACCGTCTGTAATTGAAACGGAGACAGATATTCCGGTTCCGGGCGAATCGCTGGAAGGATGATCGGCTTTAACAGGTTATTATCTTATCAGTACCAGCGCTCCTTTTCTTGGGAATGATTTACCGGGTTCACATTCCAATTCCACGGCATACACATAGGTTTCACCAGGGGCTGGTTTGCCATTAACGTTACCATCCCAGCAGGATGCACGGTCCGAAGGAATGAAATTACTTCTCTCAAATACTTTTGCACCCCAGCGATTATATATCACAAGATGCTTTACAAATGACACCCCCTGAATTACGAACAGATCATTCCTGCCATCACCGTTAGGGGTAAACGCATTCGGGATAGCAGCACCTTCTGCTGCGCATCGAAGTTTCAGGGTGATAGTATCAGAAGCCATACAACCCGCTGCATTACGAACAGTGACAGTATAGGTGGTTTCCTGCCTGGGCGTACTGGTGGGTGATTGGCAATTGGTACAATTGAGGTCACGAGCAGGTGACCAATCCCATGATACAATATCAGAAGACCCGGTAGGTAATAATGTAACAGGATTTCCTGCCAGCACCACTCCCCCTTCGCCAGCATCAACAGTGGGCAATGGATTCACCTTGACATTGATCAAAGCTGTATCAGAAAAACATTTTTCTTTATCAGTACCTACAACTGTATACGTTGTACTTGTGGCAGGATTCGCAACCGGATTAGCGATAACGGTATTGCTCAGACCGGTAACAGTGCCGATCCATTGATAATTATTCATACCACCTGCTACTAGACTCACTGATTCCCCGGCACAGATCACCTTGTCAGCTGATACCTGCATGGTGCTTGGCTGCACAACCGTAATTGTTTGCCTTGCTTCTGCACTGCAGCCAATAGCATCCTTCACTATTAAGGTATATGTTGTAGTAACCCCGGGGTTTGCAACAGGATTCGCAATAGATGCATTTGATAAACCTGAAGCCGGTGACCAGTTATAAGATACTCCGCCCGTTGCCTGCAGCTGCACCGAACTACCGGCACATAGCTGGGGATTTACAGGTGTTAATGTTACCTGGGGTAATGGTCTTATTATAATGGGATCCTTTAAAGTAACAGCAGCTTTGCATCCGTTACTATCAGTCACCAATAAACGAGGTGTATAAGATCCTGGAGTCATGTAGGGATGAGTACCCGAGTCGGCCGATGTTCTACTGATACTGCCATCGCCAAAATCCCATGCATAGTTGGCATAGTTGCCCGCAGTGGATCGCAATTGCATTGGTTGTCCCGGACATAATTCTTTGGCCGCTGCTTCAAATGCGGGCATGGGAACGCCAATCGTGATAGAATCGCGGAAGGTACCTTCCAGGCCATTGTGCCCATATACATTCAATACAATAAAATACTTACCGGGTTTCTCATAAACATGCCGGGGATGGACAACATCCTGCAGCGTTGAACCATCACCAAAATCCCAAACCATCCTGGTATAATTCAGGGATGTATTATAGAATTGCGCTACAACAGGTGGACATCCACTGCCAGTTACAAATCCAGTATTCATTGTGAAGCCATAATTAAAATCACGCACGGTGATGGTCTGCGTCCAACTGGAAGTACAACCCGTTTCAAGATCCTTTGCAACCAATACCACCTTATAATTTCCCGCTTTTGTATAAGTATGTACAGGATAAAAATCATTGGATCTGGTTCCATCTCCCAGATCCCAGCTATAACTCACATTGCCGGTGTGGGAAGCATTGGTGCTATTATAAAACCATATCGTTGAGTTAAGATGTACATCAGAGGCAGAAGCATTGAAGCTTGCCTTAGGACCTTTAACGATTACCTCCTTTGAATAATATTGGGAGGACGATGCGCAACCGCTACCATCCTTCACCGTTAGCCGTGCATAATAAGTACCTGGTTCGTTGTAAAGATGTGATATGGTACCGCCGCTTGTTTTCACTTCTTTTGAACCATCACCAAAATCCCATTCCCAGCTCGTAACCTGGGTTCCCGAAGTGATGGTGGCGTCTTTAAAGATCACTGGCTCTGTATAACATTTTTTATCCGATTCAACAGTAAAGACTGGCGTAGTTCCTAATACCCGCAGATTGATAAAATTACTTGTATCCGGACAGTTGAAATATTCCTGACTGATTATCACCCGCAAATTTTCCTTGCCCTCCGGAAACCCGCTAAGGCGGTTATTATACGGCATGCTGGTAAGATAGGAATAATCATAATTATCAAGTATAGCTCCATTAAAAGGACTACCATCTTCAAATTCAAAACGTGTAATATATCCATACCTATGTGTGAAATATGGATTTTTCTCTATGCCTGAAATAGTAAATGGGACAATCCCATCGGGACAAACCTGTGTTATAGTTGAAGATAATTGAGGCTTTTGTTTCAGCATAACAATTACCGTGGTTGAGTCTTTAACAGTACAACTGCCATTAGTAGAAGAGAGCATTACTTTATAGGTACCTGTTTTCTTATACCTATGTGTAGTTTGTGCTGTGTTGGACGACATGGATTGTTTTGTTCCATCACCAAAATCCCACTCCCAGCTCAACCCACCTTTGGTATCCTGAGTAAACGTTACAAGCCCATGGTCATCTTCACAGGAATTCTGAACCTGTTGAATTCGGGGAAAGGGAAGCCTCACATCCAGGTAATCAATTTTAGTCATTGTGTCACTGCAACCTCCGTTATACGCAATAAGTTTAACCGTATACTTTCCTGTATCACTAAACTGGTAGTAGAAATTTGAGGAGTACCCGATATAAATATCATTTATAATCCAATTATAGCCTTCATTAAAAGAGCCGGGTGAGCTCTGCGATTGGATCTGGACCGGGGTTTGTCCGCAAACTATCTGTCCGGGGGTTAAAACCTTAAAGTCTGCCTCTGCAGGTCCCAGGTACCGAACCGCTGATGGATAGGTAGTACTACCTTTACAGCCATTCTTAAAGACGTATTCCAGGCTTACAATATAATTTCCCTTCTTGTTAAAGGCATACTCTGGTTCTGCTTCAGTTGAACTTCCTCCATCACCAAAGTTCCATTTATAACTCGCGATCTCATAAGTACCTGTAGCATTGAATTTAATTTTGAACGGCTCACAGGAACTTAATGGTTCGCCCGTAGATGTAGATGAGACCACAGATACCTCTACAGATGGCCGCTCTACAACAGAAAATTTTTCTGCATAGCTGGAGCAACCTTCCTTATTGGTGACTTTTAGCCTTGTATAGTGCCATCCATCATAGTCAAAGGTTTTGCTGGTTTCCTGCTTCGTATCAGTAATGTCCTCCGTATAATTGTTGGTGAAATCCCATCCCCAGGAAACAGCAGTGCTGGTAGTATCCTTAAACTTTACTGTTGCAGGTGCTCCACAAAAATTCTGTAACTCGTTAAGAAATCCATCCACCCGCGGACGAGGTTTTACGATTAATGATTTCTCTACTGTATCCGGACAATTACCAAAAAAGTTTACCAGCTTATATGTTCGCTTTTCTACGTCAGGGAAGTACTGCCAGATGTTGGGCCCCCAGCTGCTGATAAGCTGTCCGTTCATATACCAATTGCTGGAACTGGGATTTGGTGTTCCGCGTGCAACAATCTCAAGTGAGTTATCCTGGCAAATTTCAGCAGGTAGATCAAAGTCGGACGAATAAGATGCTACGTTAAGATAATCAGTTAGTGTTTGTGTTACTGTACACCCTTCTGAACTGGTCGCTTTGAGCGAAACGGTATAGATGCCTTTTTTATTGAATACATGTGAAGGCTCTTTAAGAGTGGATTTATTACCATCCCCAAATTCCCATGCATAACTTAAACTGCCAGGGCCAGTACTGCTGTTGCTGAATTTTACAGGATCGGATACCTTACAAAGCACCTGCTGATCAGCGGAGAAAACCATCTGAATGGCAGGGAGTACTTTAACCACTTTGTCTTTCTTAACAGTGGCATGGCAACCAAAATTATTGGTAACAGTTAGCGACACTGATGGCTCCTGTGGAAAGCCATAAGCATGACCCTGGCTGGCTGTATAACCCTGCTCTGTTTGCCCATCTCCATAATCCCAGTAATAACTACTGATATTTCCGAAGGCGGTGGTGGATGTGCTGGTGAATATGGCCTGGTCGGGTATGCAGACCTTATAATTCTCAACTTTAAAATCTGCTACCGGTGATGGATATACTACAATTTCTTTTGTTACAGTGGAGCTATTATTACCATCCCTAACTGTTAGGGTTACCGTATAAGATTTAATATCAATGTAAAGAGAACCTGCATCGCGGAGGGCAGACCGGTTGCCATTGCCAAAGTCCCATTCATATGTTGCGGATGGACCAGCCCCTGAGCTGGTATTGGTGAATTGCATCATCAGCGGACTACATCCGCCAGCTTGTGAAGGTTGAAAATCAGCCCTTAGTTGTGCAAATAGCGAGCTGGTGCTGCACAGCAGCAAAAGGATAAGATTATAAAAACGGGTCATCTGGCGGCTTTAGGTTCAGAGGCAGCGCTAAAATAATAGCTAAACGTTGAATTATCAATAATTCAGCAACTTTTCCACCACCTTACCCAACCGCGATTTTGCAAGGAATATTTTTTCCAGCTCCAGGTTGAAAGGCACTGGCGTATCCAGTGAGGCGCAGCGCATAACGGGTGCATCCAGTTGTTCAAAACAATGCTCACTTATCCAGGCACTGATCTCGCCTCCAATGCCACCTGTAAGTGTGTCTTCATGTAAAATGACCACCTTACCTGTACGACCAACCGAATCGGAAATGGCATTATAATCCAGTGGCAATAATGTGCGCAGATCAAGTATATCAAAACTTACTGCAGGATGCTGCAGTGCATATTCCATGGCCCAATGAACACCAGCACCATATGTGATGATGCTTAGATCGGATCCTTCCTGTACAAGCCTTGCTTTTCCAATTGGTGTTTCGTAATATCCGGCAGGTACTGGTCCGCTGATACTCCTGTACAATACTTTATGTTCAAAGAACATTACGGGATTGGGGTCATTAATAGCGGCGATCATCAAACCTTTAGCGTCTTCAGGGGTGGAAGGATATACCACCTTTAATCCGGGTGTATGAATGAACCAGGCTTCGTTGCTCTGACTATGAAAGGGACCTGCACCCACTCCCGCACCTGTTGGCATCCTGACTACCACATCGGCATGCTGCCCCCAGCGATAATGTAACTTTGCAAAATTATTGACGATCTGGTTTAATCCTACACTCACGAAATCGGCAAACTGCATCTCCACCATACTCTTAAAGCCTTCCAGTGATAATCCCAATGCAGTACCGAGGATGGCGCTTTCACAAAGGGGTGTATTTCTTACTCTGGCCTTACCAAATTCATGTACAAAACCATCAGTGATTTTGAATGCACCACCATATTCAGCAATATCCTGCCCCATCAGCACCAGATTCTCATGGCGTTTCATGGATAAATACAATCCTTCTTTTATGGCATCAATAAAACGCAGGTCCTTTGAATCCTTCTCTTCTCCGGCGATATGACTAACTATGGCTTCTTGCTCGTCATTATCAATCTTTTCATCCGAATAAACATCCCTCAATTCTTCTGCCTCATCAGGAATCAAAACCGGTGAAGATGCTGCTGTTGCCAGCTCCTTATCAATAGAATCTTTGATTTCGGCTTTCATGGATTCGATGGCTGAATAGGTGAGGATATTCTGCAATATCATCCACTCTTCAAACTTCTTCACAGGGTCACGCGATGCCCATTCTTCAAACAAATGAGGCGGAACATATTTTGTTCCACTTGCTTCCTCATGCCCACGCATACGGAATGTCATACACTCAACCAGGTAAGGTTTCTGTTCACGGATACAATAATCACGAATGCCGGAGATGGTATCATATACTTCCAACAGGTTATTACCATCAATTCGAACTCCTTCCATACCATAACCTTTTGCGCGACTTACCAGGCTCTCACACTTATATTGCTCATTCACCGGCGTACTTAATCCATAACCATTATTCTCAATTATAAAAATTACCGGCAGGTCCCATACAGCAGCTACGTTCAATGCCTCATGGAAATCACCTTCACTTGTTCCCCCGTCCCCTGTAAAAGCGAGACTCACCTTCGCCTGCTCTTTTAACTTATAGGAAAGTGCAACGCCATCAGCGATGGCCAATTGTGGGCCAAGATGGGAGATCATTCCACAGATATGATGCGCCCTGCTGCCAAAATGAAAACTCCGCTCCCTGCCTTTGCTATAACCCTCTTTGTTTCCCTGCCATTGCATGAAGAGTTTACCCAATGGCATATTGCGGGTAGTGAAAACGCCAAGGTTTCTATGCAGCGGCATTATCCATTCATCAGGCTGGAGGGCAAGTGTGGCTCCAACAGAAATAGCTTCCTGCCCAATGCCACTGAACCATTTGCTGATCTTACCCTGTCGAAGCAATAAAAGCATTTTCTCTTCGATCATCCGGGGAAGCAGAATGCTTTTATAAAAGCTTACAAGTGTATCGTTGCTGAGATCCTTTCTATCAAAAATCATGATAATGATCAGTCTTTGGTACTCACGGAAGTAATAAGTGACGTTGTTACAGAAAGAACAATGCTAAAGAGCAGGGCTGTCCAGAAGCCATCGGTATGAAATCCGTCAACCAGTTTATCGGCCAGGAGAATGATCAGTGCATTGATAACAAGCAGAAATATACCCAGCGTTATAATGGTGATAGGAAGCGTAAGTAATACCAGCAAGGGTTTTATCAATGTGTTGAGAATAGCGAGAACAATGGCAAGTATAATTGCGGTAACAAACGAATCCATTTGTATGCCAGGCAACAAGTAAGATAATCCGAATGCTACGATGGCTGTAATCAGCAGGCGAATCAGAAAATTCATGGTGGTTGTTTTGCCTAAGTTAAGGCTTAAATAACATTCATTTCACAATAGGAATGGAGGACAGTTCTCCTATATATGAAATAGCCTGCCGGCTAATGGAAACAATGCGCAGATCAGCTGATCCATTTGGAAAAACAGTCAGGTATATATCCTGGATATCATTGGCACTGGCGTCTTTTGGCTTAATGATTATTTTACTGCTTCCCCGTTTTCCTGCTTCCGTTGTATAATTGAATTCTGTTGTTTTGAATTTCATTCCCACATCACCACTACCTATCGGTGCCTGGTAGGCACGGCCGAAATAGGGAAGATCTGCTTCTACCTTATCTTTTGTAACATCAAGCGTGTAAGTGCCCGTTATGATCCTGGAACGGCCTCCCGCAGGTTGTACATAGCGTGCATTGAACCGAAAGTTCTGTGCTTCAAGCATTTCCTTCACCTCTGCTTCTGACAACGCACTGGCCGCCTGCTTGCCTGAAGAGCATGCAATAGAAAAGACCATCATCGCAAGCAGGAAAATCAACAGATGTATTTGCTTCATATAATGATGTTTAGATAATAACAAGTTACACCCTAAACCACCACCAGCTCATAAAAATCCTTGGGATCAAGATATTTATTGGCTAATATCTGCAGCTCAGTAGCAGGAATGGTTTTGATGGTCTCAATGGTTTTATAGAAAAAACTTTCATCAAGGTCATTAAGAATAATATTCTTCCATCTTCCAATAATATGGAATGGGCCATCAAGGTCACCTAGTATAGTACCCATAAGGTAATTGCGAACCAGCATCAGTTCATCTTCCTCAACCAGTTCATTTCGCAACAATTCCATCTCTTTATATACTTCTGTGATGGTTGCTTCTGATACATCCCGGCCAGCTTCAGTTGAAACCATCCATGCTCCCTGCTGGATATGGTTTTGCAGATAACTGTAGATGCCATATGTATAACCTTTGTCCTCCCGGATATTATTCATCAGCCTTGCACCAAAAAAACCTCCAAACAAAGCATTCAACACCTGTACTCCAAAGAAATCCGGATGATGACGATTGGGGAAATCCCTTGCCAATCGGATTGCACCCTGCACGCCGTTGGGGTCATTGATGATGCGATACTTTTTTTCTTCGGCAGGCTTGGTGATATGTATACGTTTCAGCGTTTCATTATTATGCAGGGGAAGATCTCCGAAACTAGCATCAAGCTGCTCAAAAATATTTGGTGGAAGTCGACCCGCCACAAAAATGATGCATTTCCCATTCTTATAATACTTGTCATAGAATGCCTGTAACGAATTACGGTCCAATGCTGCAAGGTCTTCAAATCGACTATACCTTCCATATGGATGATCAAATCCAAAGAGATATTCATCAATCAGTCGATTGGCTACGAAATCATTCTTCTTCAGATTCACTTCTAGCCGCTGGCGGTTGTTTTGCTGGTATAAGGCAAGTTCTTCCTGGGGAAAAACAGCATCTGTTACGAGCTCCCTTACAACAGGTAATAACTTGTCGAGATGCCGGGTTAAACTATGCAGGTTGATAGTAGCCGTTTCATTATAACAGGCCCGACTAAGCGCAGCACCATAATAATCAAAATGCTCATTGATCTCAAATGCAGTTTTCTTACTTGTTCCGTTCTTAAGGAGAAAGTTGGTGGCAGGAGCAACAAGGTTCTGTTCCTCATACCAGTTGCCGGCCCAGAATACCCACTCCACCTGTATCACTTCTTCTGCACCTGCATTCACTGCATATACTTCCACACCATTCCGTAGCACATATTTATCATAAGGCTTTAACCGGAGATCAAATTCTACGGCATCTTTTATCGGCGGTGCTATTTTGCGATTGATCATTTTCTTGTTTTAAACTTCTGAATTCTCTCTCCATCCCTCCATCCCTCCACATCATCCTTTCGCCCTGTAATACAGTGTATGGCTGTTTGTTTCTTCAAATATTTTTCTGCTCTCCTGAAGGATGTCATCGGCTGTTACCGAAAAGTATTGCTCTAACTCTGTGTTCATCAGGTTGGCATCTCCCAATAATTCATAATAGGCAAGGCTCGCGGCCCGGTTCATTACCGTCATATCTTCGAACGCCATCGTACTTTCTGTCTTGTTCTTGACCTTCTCCAGTTCAGCAACCGTAACTCCCTCCTGCTGCAGTTTCTGCAGTTGTTCCATCACGGCCGCCTCTGCTTTCTCGGGTGCTACCCCTTTTACAAGCTTGCCATCAATGCAAAGCAATCCCGCATCCGATGACCCGAAATGATAACAGTCTACATTAGTGAAAAGCTGCTGCTCTTTAACAAGCGACTGGTACAATCGTGATGATGCCCCGCTTCCCAGAATATCCGTGATCAGGTCTACCGGGTAATACCTTGGATCCATTCTTGAAGGCATATGCCAGGTCTTTAAAAATGCATCCACAGGCACTTCTGCTGTTATATCCATTCGACGCGCCTCGCGCTGCTCGGGCTCAACCGGAACATTGCGCAGATAACGCTGGCCGGCGGGTATATCCCCAAACCATTTCACCGCCAGCTCATAAATCTGCTCGGTTACAATATTACCCGCAACAACAAGTATCGCGTTAGCAGGGGTATAGTGCTTGAAGAAAAACTTTTTCACATCATCCAGACTTGCCTGCTCTATATGTTTTAATTCTTTCCCGATCGTCATCCATTTATACGGATGCTGTTCATAGGCCATCTCGCGCATCTTGAACCACACATCACCATAAGGCTTATTTATATAGTGCTCCTTGAACTCTTCACACACTACCTTGCGTTGCACATCCAGGCTCTTCTTACTGAAGGCCAGGCTAAGCATGCGATCACTCTCCAGCCAGAAAGCAGTTTCAATATTTGCTGCCGGCAACTGGCAATAATAATTGGTGAGATCATTGGTGGTATATGCATTGTTCTCGCCACCTGCCTTCTGCAACTCATCATCATACTCGGCAACATTAATACTGCCGCCAAACATCAGGTGTTCGAATAGATGCGCAAAACCGGTTTTGGAAGGATCCTCATCCCTTGAACCAACATCATATAAAACGTTCAGTACTGCCATTGGAGTAGATGGGTCTTCATGCACCAATACCTTTAATCCGTTAGGCAATACAAATCTTGAAAACTGGATCATATTCTAATGATGCGCTGTTTGAAGCGCGACTGCAAATTTACAGGGGAACTGGCTCACTTCTTCTTCAAAATATTACCAACCCGCATAAAGAGTTCTTCAAGATCGCCATCCTTCTTGCGAACCACCAGGAATTTAAGGCGAACACCCGGCTGCTGTAACATATTACGATATACCTGGATATTCCTCGACATATTATTCTCAATGGCAATAATGATATCCCCTTCCATAAAACCTGCTGCCTCAGCAGGAGATCCTTTCATAATATCTGTCACTGTCACCTGTCCATCAATATAATAGAAGCCCAGTCCGGTATACGCGTAATCAAAGGGCTCGCGGAAATGCTTGTTGGGCATCAGGTAGATATCCCGTCTTTCATAATTGAGGATCACATTAAACCTACGCAACAGGTCATTACCGATCAAACCTCCGAGGTAGGGATAGGAGGTGACATTGAACTCGTCTTCGAAGATAAAAGTGGGGATTTTTCTAAACCTGTAAGGTCCGATCCTGAACTCCTTGAGGGTTGTTAATTTCATCGTGGTCTTACCCCCGAGCCCTTCCGCCTGTGTGTTCAGCACCCTCTTTTTCTTGCTGAAAAGACTGCTGTCATTCACAAAGTCTTCCGTGAAAAGCAGGCAGAGCCCCGCTCCTGTATCAAAAAAAAACCTTGAAGTAACATCCCTTTCCTCCTTCAGGCGATTGGTCACCACCGGTATAGTAGCCAGCGTTGGTTTTATCAGGTGACCGCCTTTCGGATATTTCATATATCCCTTGGTATAAATAAACAAGCGAGTGGTGTCATAGTCAACTTTTACAATATATCTGGAGAGGAAACTATATCCAATAATTCCATCGATCCGTTCTCCATATACGCTTGTAAGGATATCATAATCATTAATATGAAAATTAAGGCTGTCTACCTGCAACCCGGGAAAATACAGCGTATGGTTGTTGGCAAAACGGACAGTTTTTAATCCGGCTATTCCCCTGATCGTGCGGTCGCTGGCCACTGTCGGGATCTTCAACTCCTGCACAGTGGTGGAATCAAGGGAAATGCCCCCACTGCCGGTGTCAAGGATAAAATTCAACGAGTCGGGATAATTGTCAAGCTTTGCACGCAGCATTACAACCCCCCCGCTATACTGACGGAAAGGAAAGCTGGTAATTAATCTGGATGGTGGCTGTGAAAAATACTCCTGCGCAGCCGCTGGCTGGCCTCCGGTACAGATTAAGATCAGGTGGCAAAATATGGCAAGTAAATAACGCACTATATGAATTTACAATCTTAAACCACGTTTTGTGCGCCACTGGTCATAAATTTGTGCCTCAATCACACAAGCACCATGGAATTGTCCGAGCTCTACCGTAAAGCACTCAATTTTGAATTTCTTTCTGTTGAAGAAGGGGTTCACCTCTTTCACCATGCTCCATTGACAGATCTGATGCACGTTGGGGATGAACTTAGAAAAATACAAGTGCCCCATGGTAAGGTGACGTGGATCATTGACCGCAATATGAACACCACCAATGTTTGTATCGCCAATTGTAAATTCTGCAATTTCTACAGGGTTCCCGGGCATCCTGAAGCTTATATTACTGATATCGAGACCTATAAAACCAAGATCGCAGAAACCTTCCGGTATGGGGGCGAACAGTTGTTGCTGCAGGGAGGACACCACCCTGACCTTGGACTCGATTATTATGTGAACCTCTTCCGCCAGTTGAAAGAACTTTTCCCCGACCTGAAACTTCACACGCTGGGACCACCCGAGGTGGCGCATATAGCCAAGATCTCTAAAAAATCGCATGCTGAAGTGCTTACTGCTTTGAAAGAAGCTGGGATGGACTCACTCCCTGGCCCGGGTGCGGAAATCCTTATTGATAGGGTTCGCAGGCTTATCAGCAAAGGAAAATGTGGCGCGCAGGAATGGCTTGATATCATGCATGAAGCACATAAGATCGATCTCACTACTTCAGCCACCATGATGTTCGGACATGTGGAAACAATTGAAGAACGGATGGAACACCTGGTTAAACTCCGCGAGGTGCAATCACGCAAACCTGCGCACGTAAAAGGTTTCGTGGCCTTCATACCATGGACCTTCCAGGATGTTGACACACTACTTGCACGTATCCGTGGAGTGCAGAATCTTACCACTGCAGAAGAATATATCCGGATGATAGCGATCAGTCGCATCATGCTTCCAAATGTGAAAAATATCCAGGCAAGCTGGCTTACTGTTGGTAAAGATGTGGCACAGTTATGCTTACACGCAGGTGCCAATGATTTCGGAAGCATCATGATCGAGGAGAATGTAGTAAGTGCAGCAGGGGCGCCCCACCGCTTCACCTATAAGAGCATTCAGGAAGCTATCCGCGAAGCCGGATTTGAACCTCAGCTCCGTAACCAGCAATATGAATTCAGGGAACTCCCCGAAATGATCGAAGAACAAATCATTAACTACTAAATCTCACCTCTTACCTGTTACATCTTACCTCTTACCTGTCTGCTACCTGTATCGCAGATGTAACGAAACTATATTCGCCTGCAACGTATTGCTTCTGGTATAATGGCCATATCTCAGCTCCAGCATATTGAAGTGCTGCCAACCGAATAAGCCCCCCGGAGGTGAAAGCCTTATCCCGGCACCATAGAAATGACTATTGAATGCAGACAGGTCAGGGTTACTGGTGAAGAACTCCGATCCCACTTTATGCTCCCGGTAAGGCTTGTAATAATCCACCTCCGTCTGACGGTAATAACGGTAAAACGGACTCAAAGAAAAGAAGTTGTTGAGCTTGATAGCCGTTTCAATATTGGCCGTATGTGCCTTAAGTCCCCAGTCATCAAAATAATACCGGTAATAGCTTCGAATAATAAATTTATCACCGAAAAAGTAATTAGCCCTTGCACCTATCGGCACCTTAAATCGACTCGACGGCAAATGCTCTACATGCACAGCCCCATCTTCTGTATACACGCGGTTGAATGGCAGGGAGAGAAAGCCATCCTGTTGAACCAGATCAAGAAGAAAAGCCAGTTGCAGGCGCTGGTTCACGATCTGCGACCACGACAATGCAACACTATAACTATTACGGGCAGCCGAACCTCCCTTTTGGGCATTGGGATCCTCGCTTCCCCTTAACTCAACGGGATAGATCAGGCTGACGCGGTCCATATAGGCCTGACCTTTAGCATTGAATTCACCCATTCTGTTCCTGGTCTTCTTTGTCACATGTGCATTCACACCAATTGAGAAATAATCATATTCCGAGGAAGCAGAAACACCCACGCCAAATTCTGTACCCTTCTTTTCATTCTCCCTGCTGAATGAAAAAGATGGATATACCCTGTTGTCGGCATATGAGGCAGAGGATATCGTTTTTGGATCTATCTTATCGGATGATGCCGAAGTATAGTTATCAATTCCAACTTCGCCTGTCCACACCTGCTTACGATCTTTTCTGTCGTAGCGGATTAGTTTTATATCTAAGGTATTGGAGATATCAGTAAGCTTCTGTGAACCAATGCCGCCGGTTACCGCATCCCTTTCACCATCCTGGTGGTAATAACTGGATACCAGATTGATTTCATCAATTTTTAGTTTGCGGGAACGGTACGATGAATCATTTGCAGGACCCTGTTGCGAAAATGCAGCCAGCAAACCAAGATATAATCCAATAACGGTAAGACAGATTTTCTTCATAAATGTTTTGCTTGAACTTGATACCAGGAATAATTAATTACAGCCACAGCCACCACCCGACTTGCCGGCATTGGCTCCGGATGCACCTTCACGGTAAGACTGGAAGCTGAGTTCCGTTCGCTCGATCTTACGATTTGCCAGTATCATTTCAGCGTCATTAAGCCTGCTCTTCTGGTATTCCTTTACTGCTGAACAACTCGTGAACAATGAAAGGATAATAGCCATGGAAAGTGTAAAAATGATTTTCGGTTTCATATAACAGTTATGTTCTTTGAGGTGTATACTTTTTGCTGCTCATCAATGATGATACAAGCCATCTGATTCATCTGGTTAATAAGATCAAGTCCAACCTTGATACCCATCACCATCACGGGAGTGGCCATTGCATCCGCCAGCTCGGCAATCGGACTGATTATGGTAACACTTTTTATTCCGGTTACCGGATATCCTGTTCGGGGATCTATGGTATGAGAATAGCGTTTACCCCCAATAGTTATAAACTTTTCATAGTTGCCTGAAGTTGCTACCGACATGTCCGTGATGTTAATATAGGAGAATGGCTTACCGGCACTGTCAGGATCTGCGATACCAATGGTCCATGGATTTCCATTTGGTTGGTTTCCCCAGGTAGTGAGATCACCGGATGCATTAACGATACCATTTTTCACACCAGCCCCGGTTAGCACCTGCTTAGCCCTGTCAGCAGCATAACCTTTCCCAATACCGCCGAAGCCTATACGCATACCTTTTTCTTTAAGAAATATTGTTCCCCCAACTTCATCCAGGATTATGTTATGGTAATTTATCAGGCGCACCATTTCTTTTGCAGTATCCCGATCTGGAAGCTCCTTAAGGCTGGTATCAAAATTCCATAAACGTTTGTCGATTGATCCATAGCTTAAATCAAATGCTCCCTGCGTAAGAGCGGAAATTCGTTGAGCTCTTTTCACCAGTTGAAAAAATTCTTCATTTACTTTTACCGGTGCTATGCCCGCCATTTCATTTATCTGGTTGGTCAGACTTTTCTCATTGAAAGTTGTTAGTAGCTGTTCAATCCGACGTATCTCTGAAACAGCCAGTTCTATCATCTCTTCCGCGTCAGCCATATTTCCGGCTTCAACACTAATATCAAACCTGTTCCCCATGAGTTTCAGGGAACGCCTGTAGAGGTTCCTGTCAATTGCCTGGAAAGTATCAGTTAGCTGCAAGGCAAGCCTGATTTAATTGTGCAACAAAAGATGCCGCATCACCTTCAGGAAGTCCCTCCCATTTTTTCAGGACCTTGCCATCCGCAGACAATAACAAGGTAAGTGGAAAGTCACCTTCAGGATTGTACTTCTCGGCAAGTTTATTATTATGCTCCTGCCGGTCCTTTGGCAACTGGAACTTCTTTCCCCTTGGAAAATCTGCATTCACAAGGACCAGCTTTTCATCTGCAAATTTTTTAAACGTTTCATCCGCAAAAACCTGTTTCTTCAAACGGATGCAGGGAGCACACCAGTCTGAGCCGGAAAAATTCAGCAGGATCAGTTTATTTTCCTGCTTCGCCTTCACCTGCGCCTTCTGCATATCATTACCCCAATCTGTAAAGGAATAAAGGCCTACCATTACAGCTAATAACATGATCAGTCTCATCGGATACAATTTGGTATAAAATTGGAGGAATTATAGGTACAACCGATGTGATAATTATCACGTCTATATCCGGAGCGGCCAATAAAATTTAAAATCCCGCATATTTAACACGATGCCAACAATGAAACTTACCCAACCTTCGCTGGCGCTATGCCTGCTGCTGGATGCAGTTGGATATTTCACCTACGCGATGCCCTTCCTGGGCGAGTTTGGTGACCTGGTATGGGCGCCCATATCCGGACTGATCTATTATAAACTCTTTGGGGGATGGAGAGGTGCACTTGGTGGATTTTTCTCCTTTGCAGAAGAGATCCTTCCTTTCACTGATTTCATCCCGACTTTCACACTGGGTTACATCGCACAACGACTGGGCAGGAAAAAGCCACAGTCGGGGATGGTAACTGTGGCGAAATAATACAAATAAAAAAACCCGGCAAATCGCCGGGTTTCTTTTTTATTAAGGTTGTTTAGCCCACCACAATGGTGTGAGCACTTCGTCGGGTCCGCCCAGGAATCCTACTGCCTGTGCGTAGCCGGCAGCATTGCTTGCCGGAAGGCTGGAAGGATACTTAAGACGTTGCGGGAAGAAACGCTTGTTGGATGTCATATAATTAGCAGCCGTAAGATCAGGCATATTCACCAACGGATTCTCTATTGCCGGGTTCTCAAAGAATGGCAATCCTAAACGACGGTGATCACTCCATGTTTCCAACGGCAACCATGGCGTCTGGGCAATGAACTTCTGTGTTATGATCTTTGTCAGCAGGTCATTCCTCACAGTACCATTCTTATACAGATTGTTTACAGGATACTTGATCTCAACTGTACCAGGCGTATTTGTATATCCATCTGTAAATTTCATGGTATGGGTAGCAGGGGGCTCAACAGTATGTGCCCAGCTTACAGAAGTACCAGCATTGTTGTAATCAGTAGATGCTTTATAAGTGGAAGCAAAACTGGATACACCCCAATAGGCAAAACTTGCATCTATACCGGCTTCATAAGCTTCCTGGCCGCTCATTGGAACTGTCCAGTTTCTTACAGCCGCTTCAGCCAGCAGGAAATAGGTTTCCCATGGAGCAAAGAAGATGCGCTTGTTAGTGCTGTTTCTGAACTTATTGGCATGGCGTGGAATAGTACCAGTATATGCCCTTACCTGGTTCTTGGAACCTTTCACACCCCAGTCACCATTAACAGGAGCATTCCAGGTATATTTAGCATCCAGTGTCTTCACAACTGCACCAGCTGCATCAACCAGGTTACGAACAGTTGTTTCAGCTGTATTATCCCAGGAAGGATAGCCGTTGAATTCTGGGTTATTGAAATCACCCGGAATGATATAGGCTTTATATGCACGTGGATCAATAGCGTTAGGTAAACCATCCAGCCAATATCCTGCGGTAGGATCATTGGTCATCATCGTGAAATGATCCTGGAATTTTAAACCTACATAATCAGCAGGTTTAATATTAGCATGCATAGCTGCCGGAACCTGGTCTGCAGTTTTTACACCACCTAAGCCTTTCACAAGATTATTCATAGTAGCGGAAAGCATAAAAGAATTCCACTCCCTTGTCATAACACCTGTAAGTGAGTTCCAGCTATTCGGCATTTCTGCAACCTGGAAAGTTTCTCCATCAGCTGTAAGCAATGGTAAAGCTGCTGCTGCTTCAAACTCTGCTTTTGCTTTCGCCGGATCAGCTTCTGAAAGGCGCATAGCAAGACGAAGGCGCATGGAGTTAGCATACTTTTGCCATTTCGCATAATCAAAGCCGTAAGCCTGATCAAATTTGGTTTCGGGCTTGGCAGCTTCCAGGTCAAGCTTTGCAGAGGCATCCTTCAATTCTTCCAGCATGAAATAATAAACTGTTTTCACATCTGAGAATTCAGGGTTTACACCCTGGAAGGCATTGATGGGAATAGGACCGAAGTTATCGGTAAGTTCACTCATCAGGTAAGCTCTCCATATTCTGGAAATCTGTAAAAGGTTGTTCGAGTATGGTTTAATATTACCATCTGCGATTTGCTTTTCCGCAACCTGTACACCTGAGTTGATGGCATTCAACCAACCACCAAGATATCCTCCACCATAGTAATCACTGGACCAGCCATCATTGTAACCACCAGACGAAATTCCACCACCAAATTGCTGCCTTCCGGCTGTTTTCCAGTATAACACGAAAATTCGTTCAGCAATATGCGGATCCTGCTGGGCCCCAATAAGGGAGTTGTTGATAAAGTATTCCACCTGTACCTGGTCTTCCGTAACCAGTTGCGGATCCGTATTGACCTCTTCAAACTTGCTGCACCCGCTGAAAAGGGTAGCACCAAGCAGGAGGCCTCCGGTATATTTAATAATTCTTTTCATATCAATTTTTTGAATAATTATTGTCAAATATTAAAACCCGAGTGCTAAAGTGAACAGGAATGAGCGCATCGTTGGGAATGCTCCGCTTTCAAAACCAACAGCATTGGTTCCGGTAGCAAAAACAGATTCCGGATCGATACCATTCAAATGACTCGTGATCATCCACACGTTGTTGCAGGAAGCCTGGATTTTTGCAGATTGCAAAGGCGACTTACCCAGCAAACTCTTGGGCAGACTATAACTCAACTGTACGTTTCTAAGGCGCACATTGGTAGCATCATAAAGATACGCCTCTCCAACACCTAAATTGTTCAGTGTTGCAAGCGTTCTCCAATAAAGTTGCTGTGAAACACTCACAGAGTTTTTTGAAGGTGCACCGTTAGCATCGAGGATCACACCATCAGCAACAAAATCTTCTCTTTGTCCGCCGGGAGCAGTAACTGCTGCAACACCACTTGACTGGAGACTAACATTGGAAGCAGAAAATATCTCACCACCAATACGAGCATCAATCAGGAAGCTGAATCCAAAATTCTTGTAGCTGAACGTGTTTGTAACGCCCAACAGCCCTTTCGCCTGCTGGTTACCCAATTTAACGATCTGAGGATCACGCTGTGGAAGACCAGCAGCAGTTAAGATCGGCTGTCCAAAAAATGGACTGGCCTCATCTTTTACCCTCAGCAAACGGGTACCATAAATATCACCATATAATCCACCTGCTTCTGCCCTGATAAACAGATCATCAAATGCCCCGAGTGTATAGGTGTTCACCCCTTTATCTCCTGCAATATCAATGATCTTGTTTTCATTCTTGGAATAGTTGGCCATGATGGTCCACATGAGCGACTTGCTATTGGTAAGGATCCTGAAGTCGGCCATTAATTCAATACCCTTATTCTGGATATCACCGGCATTCACCATCATATTATTATAACCACTCAATGGATCCATTGGGATCGCGATCAACTGGTTGGTGGCATTCGACTTATACCAGGAGAAATCCAAACCCAGGCGGTTGTTAAAGAACCTTGCTTCAGCACCGAATTCCAGTGATTTGATCAATTCACTCACTACATTAGGATCCCTGAGTGTTCCGTTTCTCCATGCAGTAGTATGGGAGAGAGGACTCTGCCCGATTACATATCCGTTGTACAGGCTATATGGCTCAAGGTCATTACCCACTTCCGCATAAGATCCGCGAAGCTTAACATAGCTCAACCAGCTTGGAATATTTGATCCCATCTTTTCCATCATGTCGGTAAGCACATAGGAAAGACTGAATGATGGGTAGAAATATGAACGGTTTGCCTTGATCATAGCAGAAGACCAGTCATTCCGGAATGTCGCATCCAGGTATAGATAACCATCATAATTCACACCAACAGAACCATACAATGAGTTGATCTTTTTATGATAAACACTTTGTCCCACACCGGGAGCACTACTGCCATTTCCAAGTGAGAACACATCAGGTACCGCAAGTGATCCCACGTTTACGTTGATGGAATTTGATTGTCTGTCCATCAGGTTACCACCCAGCGTTACAACGCCACCAAACTTACCAAACACATCATCCTTTCTTGCATTAACAAGGAAGCTGTAGTTAGTTTCTTTAAAGGTCTGTTTGCCTTCTGAATAAGCGTTTGCCCTGTTACTACCTGCATACACTTTTGATTGAGTACTTGTAGTATAAATATCTGCACCACCCTTAACTTCCATATCCAGCCAGTCAGTGAATGCATATTTTACAGACCCGTTGAGGAGGAATCGGTCACGTGCATCCTGGTTCAGATTATACGCTGAGTTCCAGTATGGGTTATTCTGCCATCCTGGTGCGCCAGGGTACCAGATCATCTTACCAAACTCATCTTTTGCTGCACTGAAATCACGGATATCCAGGCTGCGAGGAAGTGTGTAGAGCGTAAAGATATTGCTCACATCACGACCATTGATCGGCCTGTTTATACCAGTGGTATTGTTGTAGGCAATCTTCATATCTGTAGTCCAGCGATTATCTTTTCCAAACCTGCTTACAGCACGTGTGGTAAGATTGGTTCTTTCGAGTTTATTATTTGGAATGATACTCTTATCATCCCAACGGCTGATAGAGGAATAAACTGAAGTAGAACCAAATTGCTGCTGGAAAGAAAGGTTATAATTCTGCGTTGTTCCGTTTCTAAGGAAATTATCAACGTTATCATGACCAATGGTGAGAGGTGCCTGTGAGCCATCCCATTTTGTAACTGTCTGTCCTTCTGCTTTAGGTCCCCAGCTCAGTGTGCTTGTAGGATCAAAAATGCCATCCAGACCCTGTCCATAAGTGTCCTGCATTTCTGGTCGAATGAATATGCTTTCAATACCCTGAGTGGTAGAGAACATAATTCCCAGACCATTCTGTTTCTTACCAGACTTGGTTGTAATAAGAATAACACCATTACCAGCGCGTGAACCATAAAGCGCCGCGGCTGATGGTCCTTTCAAAACAGACATGCTTTCAATATCATCTGCACTGATATCACCCAGACCATTACCACGATCATAACCAGCGCTCCAGTATCCATTCTCAGTAGTACCAGTAAAGTTGTCAATGGGAATACCATCAACAACGATCAATGGCTGGTTTGTTCCGGTAAGAGAAGTATTACCTCTAAGAACGATCTTGGAAGATCCACCGGCACCATTGCTTGAACGCACAACCTGCAAACCGGCTACCTTACCGGATAAAGCATTGGCAAGGTTTGTTTCCTTGGTATCTGCAAGCGTAGATCCCTTGATCTCCTGCACCGCATAACCAAGAGATTTTTTCTGACGCTTAATACCAAGTGCTGTTACTACAACCTCGTTCAGGTTGCCACTACCGGCTTCCAGCACAACGTTATAAACACTTTCAGCCCCGATAGCAATTTCCTTGTTACTGAAATTTACGGAGCTGATCAACAGAACAGCATTAGCCCTCGATATGGCGATCGTGAAATTACCATTATCATCGGTTGAGGTACCATTTGAGGTTCCCTTTTCAAGAATGGAAGCGCCTGCTACAGGGGCTCCCTGGTTGTCTCGGACTGTCCCGCTGACAGTTTTTTGCTGCGCCATTGTTACGGCCGCGCAAAAACTCAACATCAGGAACAGCAACAACCGTTGAGTCGTTCTTTTCATTTGCAGATCATTTTGATTTTATAATTAGTAAGTGGTCGCATTTTTATTACTGGTTCATTACATGATCGGCCAGTATGTTTTCAGTCGGGTCTTTCTCAAAATTCTCAACTACTAATGCGGCAGCGCCAATAAGCTCTGCCTCGGTATTGAAATTGGATACTGTAATTGTTGTATATGCTGCAAGCCTTGGAATACAATAGCGGTTCACTGCCTGCTGAACCGGTGCCAGCCAGAGATGCCCTGCCGATGCACCCCTTCCACTTAATACTATCAACTCCGGATTAAGTATGTGAATTAAGATGGCAATCCCTCTTCCTATATTATACGCTATCTCTGATAATAGTTCTACAGCAAACTGGTCACCTTTTACTGCCGCGCCAATGATGACACTGCATGCCTCTTCATAATCATCCGGAATTTTCTTCAGGATGGACACCCTGCCATTCTTCAGTCCCAGTTTCATTTTTTCTATAACCTCAAGTAAGGAGGCCTCTGTTTCGAGGCATCCACTTTTTCCGCAACTGCAGAGCTTATTATTATTAAACAAAGGCATATGGCTGAATTCACCCGCAAAGCCATTATATCCACGGAATAATTCACCATTGATGATCATGCCTAATCCCACCCCCCAGTTAGTATTAATGACCATCGCATTATTCTTTCCGCGTGCTGCCCCCAACTTAAATTCTGCAAGGGCAATCAAACTTGAATCATTGTCGATGAATACCGGTAAACCTAATTCCTCTTCTAAATGACTAACAATACTCTTTCCATTATTATCGAGATAGGAATAATTAATGCCCTTTCTTACATCAACAAAACCAGGCATACCAATTCCTACACCAATTATTTTATCATAGGATATTCCGGATGCGTCGCAATAGGATTTTATATAGCGGGTGAGTTCTGCAAGGGAATCGGCGTTCTGCTTCAGGTCTATCGGAAATTTATCAGCCTTAACTATCTGTGCATTCTGTAAATCAACCAAACCAATCTTCGTGATCAATTGGTCCATGGCAACGGAAACTACATACATCTTACCCGCCACCAGCGAATACATAAGCGGCCTGCGTCCGCCGGTTGAAGGTGCATATCCTTTCTCTTCTACAATGCCCTCTTCTACCAGCTCTGTCAATATCCTCAACGTCAAGGGCAAACTCCTTTCAATTCGGGTACTGATTTCCGTTCCCGACAATACGCTGCCAAAACAAAGCTCCTTGAGGATCTTTTTCTTGTAATGATCGGTTTTACTGGCCATGCAATCGTTTGAATTCTACATCAATGTTACACAAACTTTTTAAATATTTTAATTAGTTGGCGAAATAATGTTAAAATTTCATGAACTTTTCAAGTTATAGATAAGAAGTAGGGCAATAATGTTGAAACAATGAGGGAAGTCTGGTATATTTACGATAGAGGATCCGGATTTTGTTAAATGGGAGACCCTTAATTAAGGGGGATAAAATGCGTGAAAAAAGCTGGAATGTCTTTAAGTATACAATTGCTCTTTCAAGCCAGGATATTTGCAGATAACTGAGTATGGAGATAAAAAAGAGTAGTGGCAGGATAGCTCAAACCTTTAACCAGCTTGGGTTATGGGCATAAAAAAAGGGGTCAGAATAGAAATTCAACCCCGTTTTTAAAATCCAATATCCTATGAAAAACCAATACAATAATAGAGGTTTTCACTTATATACGCAAGTTTTTTTGAAAATTGCGTAAAACCACGCTATACACTTAATTTTTTACCAGCTTTTCTGTCATCACCCGTCCACTTTCTTTTTGTGTAAGGGTAATAATATACATGCCCTTTTCAATATTGGACATGTCCACTGTTTGTAACCCAGCCTGTAATTGTGTATTGATCCTTACCTTACCTCCCGCATCCGTTATCAGGAGATCAAGCGGCTGCTCTGAACGCACTATCAGCATATTATCAACAGGGTTTGGGTAAAACCTGCAGGTCATATCTCCTGCAAACATTGCCGTCACAGCTTTTGAATACTGATGCAAACCAGACTCCATCAACCACTTTATCCGGTAGGTATTTCGACCCCGATGCGGCTGCTCATCAATAAAACGTCCATAGCCCGTCTCACTCTTCAACACCGCCAAAACTTCAAATTTGTTCATAGTGGGAGACATCCTCTCGATGCTATAAAAACCGCCTTTATCAGGATGATTAATGGTCCATTGTAATTGAACTTTCCCCGAACCCGCAGCAATAGGCTCATCCAGTCGCACCACCAATTGTCCCGCCGCCGCTGAAAGCAACGCCGGTGATGGCGTACCAATACTGGTTTGGGCAGCCAGCCAGCCACCAGGGCATAGCAAAGCCACCAGGAGAAAATGGGTTAGTAATCGCATATTCTGTTCTGGCCTGTGAAGATGTGGAAAAAATGTGAACAATTATTGTGCCGAATGCCTTTTTAACAAGATCTTTATCGCAAACCCATAATTAGCTGCTCAATGATGCAAAACAGGAAGTTCACAAGCCGCAAGAGGATCGCCATGGTGGCTCATGACAAAAAGAAAAAGGAAATGATGGATTGGGCGGAATTCAATAAGGTCATACTGGCCCGGCATGAACTGATGGCAACTGGTACAACCGGCAGATTGCTGGAAGACAGCCTCGATCGCCCGGTAAAGAAATTACTAAGCGGGCCGCTGGGTGGCGATCAGCAGATCGGCGCGATGATCGCCGCGGGAGATATCGATATCCTTATATTTTTCTGGGATCCTATGGAGGCCCAACCCCACGACAGTGATGTAAAAGCACTGCTTCGGGTAGCCATAGCCTGGAACTGCGTAGTAGCATGTGACCCCGCCACCGCTGATTTTGTCCTCAGCTCGCCCCTGATGCAAACTGATTATGAAGCTGTGATTCCAGATTATTCCGGTTACCTCACACGCCAGATTGAAAAATGATCCCCATTATTCCTCTGTCATTCTGATCCCGTCTTCTGTTTTAATTTCGCCACTTTTAGTCTTGCGCAAAAACACCTTATCAAATACAAAGGGACCAAATGGAAGCAGCGCCGCCAGGAAACTCAGGAAGCTGATCTTGAAGGACCACTTGTTTTCCTGTCCCGACATGAAGGCCAGGTAGCAATACCAAACAAACAACACCCCATGGATCCAGCCAGTATAGGTCACGGCTTTGGGAATGCCCATCATGTATTTCATTGGCATGGCAATGCCCAACAATAATAAAAAGGAGATCCCCTCCGCAATGCCCACCTTCCTGAACATTTCCAGTGTACTGCTTTTAGCCATCGGTAAAATTTGTGAGCGCAAAGATAGGCAGCCCAATTCCGATTCCCTTCTCCCTCCCCTATCTTTGTAAAATGCCTTTCCGCCTCCACGCACCATATGAACCTGCGGGCGACCAGCCCGATGCTATCCGAAAACTTACTGAGGGACTAATTGAAGGGGAAGAACACCAAACCCTTCTTGGCGTCACCGGCAGTGGTAAGACCTATACCATCGCCAATGTCATCCAAAATGTTCAGCGTCCCACGCTCGTGCTCACGCATAACAAAACCCTTGTTGCCCAGCTATATGGTGAGTTCAAACAATTCTTCCCCGATAATGCCGTCGGATACTTTGTTTCTTACTACGACTACTACCAGCCCGAAGCCTATATGCCGGTGTCTGATACTTATATTGAAAAGGATCTTGCTATTAACGAAGAACTGGATAAACTTCGCCTGCAGGCTACTTCACAATTGCTCAGCGGCCGCCGTGATATCATCGTTGTGGCATCAGTGAGTTGTATATATGGTATGGGAAACCCAACCGAATTTGAGAACGGTATCGTCCGCATTCATGAGGGACAAACGATTTCCCGCCAGGGTTTTCTTCATAGCCTTGTCAATTCACTCTACACCCGAACGCTGACGGATTTTACAAGGGGTACATTTAGGGTTAAAGGGGATACAATTGATATCAATTTACCCTACCTCGATATTGGGTACCGCATCGCATTCTTTGGCGATGATATTGAAACCATCGAGAGCTTTGAGATACAGACAGGCAAACGAATTGGCAGACTCGAGAACGCTGCCATCTTCCCCGCCAATCTATACCTGGCACCAAAAGACCAGATGCAGCAGGTGCTTTACGAGATCCAGGATGAAATGACAGCACAGGTGGACTATTTTAAATCGCAGGGTAAATTCATAGAAGCGCAGCGTATAAGCGAGCGCGTTAATTATGACCTGGAAATGATCCGGGAACTGGGATATTGCAATGGCGTGGAGAACTATTCAAGATTCTTCGACCGGCGCCACCCGGGAACAAGACCTTTCTGCCTGCTTGACTATTTCCCCAAAGACTTCCTCTGCGTGATAGATGAAAGCCACCAGACCATTCCCCAGGTGAGTGGAATGTATGGAGGAGACAGAAGCCGTAAGCTCAACCTGGTTGAATTCGGATTCCGCCTGCCATCAGCACTTGACAACAGGCCGCTGAATTTTCACGAGTTCGAATCACTGCTCAACCAGACAATCTATGTTTCGGCTACTCCCGGTGATTATGAACTCGAAAAGACAGGTGGCGTTGTAGTGGAGCAGGTAGTACGACCAACCGGTTTGCTGGATCCGCCCATCGAGATCCGCCCAAGCATCAACCAGATCGATGATCTGCTCAATGAAATCGATCTCCGTATCAAAAAAGGTGACCGTGTACTGGTGACAACCCTCACCAAGCGGATGGCAGAAGAAATGGATAAATACCTTCATCGCCTTAATATAAAATCAAAATATATCCACAGCGAAGTGGATACCCTTGACCGTGTTGAGATCCTTCGCCAGTTAAGGCTCGGAGAGATCGATGTGCTGGTGGGTGTTAACCTCTTAAGGGAAGGCCTTGATCTTCCGGAAGTTTCACTCGTTGCTATCCTCGACGCCGATAAAGAAGGCTTCCTGCGAAACGAAAGATCCCTAACGCAAACGGCAGGTCGCGCTGCGCGTAACGTAGATGGACTAGTCATCTTTTATGCCGATACCATGACGGAAAGCATGCAGAAGACAATCGATGAAACGACCCGTCGTCGGGAAAAACAGGTGAGCTATAACCTGGAACATGGCATCACCCCACGAACTGTGATCAAATCAATTGAACAGGTTATGGCGCAGACCTCAGTGCTTGATATCAAGGGGTACGATGTGAAGAATCCTTATGCGCTTGCGCCTGATGGTGAGTTGGTGGCTGTTGCGGAAGAGCAGGAGCAGTATAAAACCATTCCACAGTGGGAAAAAGCTATTGCCAAAACGAAGAAGACCATGGAAAAAGCAGCACGCGATCTTGATTTCATGGAGGCGGCAAGGCTTCGTGATGAAATGTTCCGGATGCAGAAGGAGTTGGAAGAAATGAGGAAATAATATATATTTCAAATATGATCTCCATTGCACTCTACAACCTGAAAGGCGGTGTGGGTAAGACCGCAACCTGCGTTAACTTATCTTATCTCGCAGCACAAGATGGCTATAAGGTTTTGCTATGGGACCTCGACCCGCAAGGCTCTACCTCCTTTTACTACAATGTACAACCGAAAGTAAAAAGCGGCACACAGAAACTGTTTAATGAACAGCTCGACCTGGGAGACCTGATCATGACGACCGACTATGAAAATATTGAGATCATTCCGGCCGACCTCACAGCCCGTAATCTCGAAATTATCATGGAAGAAATGCGCAGCTCAAAACGCCGATTTAAAAGCATACTCTCGCAACTCGAAAAGGAATACGATTTTGTATTCATTGATTGTCCTCCAGGATTTTCCGTATTATCCGAGAACATTTTCCACGCTGCCGAGATAATCCTGATGCCAACTATCCCAACAACTTTGTCTGTGCGGACCTATGAATTAGTAAAAGAATATTTCAAGGAAAAATCACTCGATGAAAGCAAGCTGATGTGCTGCTTTACCATGGTAGACATTCGAAAGAATATGCATAACGAGATCATGGAAGAACTTGTGCGCGACAAAAAATTCTTCAGCAACTATATTCCCTATCTCTCAGATGTTGAAAAAATGGGCAGCTACCAGGCACCATTACACGCCTTCTCCCCTTCCTCCTATGCAGCCAAATGTTATTCAGACCTTTGGGAAGAATTGAAAGAAGGCGTTGTTGCCTGAGGACATTACTCAGCTGTGGTTGGGTCAATAATGGAGAAAACCTGGCTCACAGAATTTGCAGGAAATCCTCCCTGTTTTGCATGCTCCCTCACCATCTCTTCATTAGGTGCATTGTAAATGCAATAGATCTTATCAGTGGTAACATAACTATGCACCCACTGGATCTGTGGACCGAGGTTACTTAATACTCCGCAGGATGTTTGGGAAATTGATTTCAATTGTTCCGGGGAAAGTTTACCGGCACCGGGTATTTCCCTTTCAATTACATATTTAGGCATGGGGTTTATTTTGCCTAATTTAATCAATTATTCGCATGTTTTATTTCTTTAATCCGACTTATTCATGCGGTTCAGCGTATAACTGAAATCTTCATTTCCTATAAGCATATTCCTGTCTTTATCGAGGAAGTAAAAAATATTATCATCAAGCTTTTGGAGATATATGGTAGGCTCCCTGCCTGATTCGAGCGCATAAATGATGGCCCCCGGATTGGTGGCAGATCCTTTTACTATTCGCCATTTACCTTTACGAGGATCATTACGCTGCCTTGCAAATCCCACCAGTTCATAACTACCACCATTTGTTGCAGATGGTTCCGAATAAAGTTTCAACCGCCACTTGATCTTTATACAATCCGTAGACACTTTCTCCTGCAATAAATTTGCGAAATACTTGCAAGGCGTTCTGCCATCAAAAACACCAATCAATACTTTAAAATTGCCAGTATCCCCCTGTGCTATTGCTGGATGCATAAATGCATTGCCCAGAATTGTCCAAATGAAAAATATGAATGTCTTCATGATGCCACTAAATAAGTTTATTGAAGTTGCCTGTTCAAAACATATCCCCAACCACCATTACCAATAAGTAGTGTATTGCTTTTATCAGCAAAATGAAGAACGTCCTTATTGAGTTCTACCAGCACCAGCGGGGCAGCAAGTTCAGGTGATCTGAAATAATATATCCTCGAACCCGCATCAGAGGCCTTACCTTTTTCAATACTGAATTTTCCAGTGATCTTCTTTTCTGTTCCCCCATATTGAAATCCATTGGTATTGGGTTCTGTCATTCCATACTTTATACGCAGATAAAAACTACCCTGCCCGTTTTCCAGGATTTCCAGTTTCCATTTCATGAACTCACAGGGAACTGATGCAGAAATCCCTATCATCGACTTAATCAATGAGTCGCATGGGGTGCTGCCAACATATTGACCAATATTTGAATTATTATTGCCTGTACCTGATTGCCCGCAGGAGGTTAACGGCATTAGAAATATCCAAACCATCCATATCAAATATGATCGTAAATTTTGCAAGCCGGCCTTTTTTCTAATTTAAGCAAATAGGCCCATTTTGGAACACAAGGATTAGCCAAAAAACTCTCTATATAAAGGTTTCTAAGGTGATCAGAGCTCAGCCAGGAAACGCCTCACCTTAATCAAAAATGCTTTTCGTTCGCTTCTTTCTTCAGCCTTAAGGGTGTTGATATATTCAATATAAGAATGCTCAATGAGTGAATAATCTTCCGGCGAATAATATCGTGCAAGCAACAGGCCGAAGAATATATGCTTATCATCCCAATTGGTGAGGGGACTATAAGCCACTGGCAGGTTGTTTAGTTCAGCTTCCACTTCTTCCATGTCCTTGTATTTTTCAAGAAATGGAATACCATATGCTTTGAAGGCTTCAATCATCTCCTCAGCCATTTTTCTTATCTGCGATTCATTTGAATCACCCGTTTCACTATCAGGCAATATAAAAAGGAACACTTTCCCACTGTCTCTGACAGCTGGAAGATAATTCAGGCCAATGCCCACACTATACCCGGTATCAACCTTATTCTTAAAGTTTTTGAGTGTTACAAACTGCTTTTCTAACGCAGAAAATGCAATTCCCCACATCAGGGATGCTTCTAATCCATCCGGGGTTTGCTGAAATAGTATACTAACAATTATATTACCCTTATCGAAGGGCTTGACAAACTGTTTCGTAGATTTTTTCAACACATATCCCGCTTGCAGAAAATATGGTGAGAGATGATCAATAAAATGATCTGCTTTTGAACTACCGGCGGCATTTATCACAGCCTAAAAATAAACTAATGAGGCTTTCGACAACGGATATGCAAAAAATAAGCAACCACCTGGCTGTCCTGCAGGTAAGGGTGAGCTTCAACTACTTCGTCGCCTGGAAACGGTTCCTGCATGTATTCAATGATAAAGCCGGCGTCAAGTAGTGCCATCACCCATTGTGAAAGTGTGCGGCTGAATGTCGGGATTTTGAATTTGGGTAATTGCGCTTTTAAATCGGCCGGACTTGCACCAAATATCCATTCTTCAATTACAGGGGAACCATTTTTAAAATAGGATCCAATTTCAATGGCATATGTATTTCCACCAGCATCTCTCAGATTCTTCCGATAGGAAGTATTGAAACAGGGATGAGATATCGAGAATTGAAAAAAACCTCCCGGTCGCAACACCCTGAAAGCCTCGCGGATTGCTAATGAGGCATCTGGTACATCCATCAGGCACATAAAGGAGGTCGCAAAATCAAACTGCCTGTCATCAAAAGGTAAGCAGGTAGCGCTGGCAACCTTATACTCAATTCCAAAGGGGTTCCGCTCTTCTTCTTTGATCGCTTCATTTATAAATGTTTCCGAAACATCAATTGCTGTAAGTCTGGCTCCCTTGGCTGCCAGTAAGCGCGTATTATGCCCTTCCCCACAACCTATATCAATGCCTTTCAATCCGCCAACAGGGGGAAGTATGTCAAAAAAAGCAGGTGTATTGAGATGGTCGCGGTACAGATCATATCCCAACCGAGTGAGTTTTGTCCAGGTACCCGCATTCTCTTCCCAATATTTATTTACTTCTATTTCCTCCATAGCTTTTCATTAAATCATACGCCTTACTTTTTTTGTATAGTCTGAGTACGATTGCCCATGTTCTTTAGTGAGAAATTCTTCTTCCAGCCTGATCTGGATCTGCATAAGCACATGACCCATTAAAAGAAAACCCAGGGTCAATGCATTTGGTGTTACAAGGAAAAGTCCCAGCAAACTCAAGGTCATTCCGAAAAAGATTGGATTGCGGGAAATGGAAAATAATCCCGTTGTCACCAACTCCGAGGCGGTATCATGGTCGATGCCAATCCGCCAGGAGTCTTTCATCTGTGCCTGCGCAATGATGGTCCAGGCCAAGGCAAAAAATAATATGCCGATCCCTGTATACCGTATTGCCACTATTTCAAGCTGCCTGATCGGTAAATAGAATTCATCTTTAGTGTGGAAGATGGCATACAAGATGGTATAGAGAAACATACCGACCAGGGTTACCTTGAAATAAAATCCTATTAATCCATATGCGCTTTCATCCCTGGGAATTACGAAGGGATTTTTGCCTATTCTCTTTGCAACGATCCAGCTCTTCAATACAAATGCAACAGAGAAATATACGAGAAAATAAACAGGAAGGAATATGGAGATAAGCTGATCCATAGCTGATTACTGAACTCTTATATACTTCTCAATATTCATTCTGTCTATTCCTTCACTTTCGATTTTTTCAACGCCACTTTGTATCAGCGTATCATTCTTAAGCTCGATCTTGAAATGGAAATCATTCCCCTCCCAATTCCTGGCAGTGCAATACTCGAGATGCTCAGCATAACTATTTCCCTTTAGTGTATAGGTTCCACCACCTGCAACAAAAACTGCGCTGGAATCCTTACCCTGCTTCAGGTCATGCTGGAGAAAAGCAAAATGGCTATCATTAATGATCTTGATAAACGAAACATCTTTGGTATAATCCGTAACCACCGTATCGCCCTTCTCGATAAGTGTACCTGTCAGAAGTTTCCAGGTTCCTGCTAAAGGTTTGGCGGTTGCTTCCGGTTTATTACTTTCCGTTTCATTGCTACAGGAAGCGAAAATGATCGCAACCATAATAGGTGTCTGACACATGTTCGGGACTTGTTCGAACATCCTCTTAACATGTGTCAGACACTTAACCGGGAAGATTCTCTTCATAAGTAGTTTTTAGCTTCCCAAAGCTAACGGTTTCTGGCATCCGGAAAAATGTCATCCTCAGAGATCGTTCTTCATAAGATCGATCTTGTCAAATAACTCCCCCACCCCAAAAGCAGCCCATATTATAAAAGCTCCTACAGCAACTTTTAACAGAAGAGGGATCCGAAATCCTGTTCTCTGCTGAATCAGGGATGTCACCGGTGGCATAAAGACCAAGGAAAGCGCCAGTAGAAAAACACCGAAGTAAAAGTCGTTCCCCCAGAACATGTTCAGTACACCCAGGGCAATCACCACCAGTGCAAATAGCCAGCTAATAATGGATCCAATAATTGATTGGGTTTGCATAATTAATATTTAAATGATCTTAACAAAAGCACTTTGAAATACAAAGTAAATTAACTAACTTTGTATTTCAAAGTATCTGTATAAATTATTTTCTGCCTCTTATCTGAATGGCAGGAATCAATGGTGAGCATATGCAATTCTTCGTTGATAAAAATTCTGTAGTGAGAAAGATCTGGGGTAAGAGCGATACTGTGCTTTTTATCTTTGCTGGAGCATCAGCTGAATTTGCCCTTAACAAAGCCGTGGATTGGCTTTACTTCACCGGCAAACTTCCATCCGATCCGCTAGGCAGGCTTTTCTCCACCGTCAGTTACGCAAGAAAGATTGTTTTTGCACCCATGGATGATGCTCACAAAACCATCGATTCTCTCACGCATATACATGCGGCTATTGAAAAGGAACGCGGCTTTTCTATTCCCGACTGGGCTTACAGGGATGTCCTCTACATGCTTATGCATTACTCTATAACATCTTATGAATTGCTGGAGAAAAAACTGACTGAGGAAGAGAAAGAGGAAGTGTTCAACGTATTCTTTCGCTTTGGTACCAGAATGGGATTGAAAGATTTACCGGCAACTTATATCGAATGGCTGCCACTAAGAAATGCCGGACTCAGAGATGACCTTCAAATGAGCAAATTCACAACCGATCTGTTCAGGCAATACAAAAAGCAGCTCGGTCCCTTACGATATTTTCTCCTTATTGAATCACAGAAATTAGTTGTTCCGGAAAGAGTTAGAGAATTATTAAATACCAGTAATCTATCCCTTCTCACACCCCTTATTCCCTTGTACAAAATCAGCAGGCGGGTTAAACTTGATAGCTTCCTAAAATCTTTCTTATATCCTTCCGCCTACAGAAGCCAGATCAATGAACTGGATATGGCTCCCAAAATTTAGAGCCTAAACTTTTAAACACCCGCGGAACCCTCTTGCTGCATAATAAGAAGAAGCGCCGTTATGGTATACAAATACAGTAGCATAGCGATAATCACAAAAGAGAGCGCCGCCTAATTTCCTGATTGCCGCAGGCGTTTTTATCCAGCTCGATGTCTTGGCATCAAAAGTTCCCAGCTTCTGCAAAGCACGGTATTCTTCCTCGGTTAAAATTTCAATTCCCATTGATTCGGCCATATCCATTGCGCTGCCTTCCGGCTTGTTCTCCTTTCTTGCCGCCAGCGCCTCATCATCATAACAAAGACTTCTCCTGTCCTTCGGCGTTTCGGAGGAACAATCATAAAATATAAACTCGCCCGTCTTCTTATCCTCTCCAACAACATCAGGCTCACCACCCGTTTTCTCCATTTCATTGAGTGACCAGAGTTTATCGGGATGAGCCTCAAACTTAGCCTGCACTTTATTCCAATCAAGCCCTGCGTGCCGATTCATATTTTTCTGAAAACGAGATTTCAATAATTTTAGCAGATCGTCCATTTCCTTTGCGGATAATTTTTTACTTTTTCCCATGCTGCAAAAATTAAAAAAGAAAGATACTAACGTTTTGCAATGGCCGAAATCATTCTTGTAAACCAATTTATTTAGCTGACAGTACAATGATCTTTTCCAACACTTTCAGATCAACATCTGCAAGCTTATTAATGTAAAGGCACCCAACCCCGGTCTTGTGCTTCCCTAATTTTGCGAGCAGGTCAGCATGCTGTTGTACATCAATAACAAGGTGCAATGAAAAATTTGCCTTTCGTGGTGAAAACCCGATGATAAACCAGTCCACTTCCCGCCCGGTAGCCGGACTCTTATATCTTTTCTCTCCAAAACCGATCAATGAACTGCCCCACATTCTGGGCTTTACTTTCATTGCCTTCTCCATCACATCAAGAATTACATAGCTGTCCTTCCGCTTCTGCTCTTCAGCAATTGCATCAAGGAAACCGCTAACACTTACAGTAGTGGGCTTGGTTTTGATTTCTGCCGGTTTACCCATATTATATTACTTGTTTAAAGGCCACATTAAAGATTTCAAATAACAGGGTTTGATGCAAGGTAGGAATTACTTAATTTTCCTACAAGATCGCTTCCATGTCAACCTCAACAGCCATAGACAATACCGTCCTCCGCCAATGGGTGGAACAAAAACTACCCGCCGAAACCGTCAGGACCATGCTCGAGGAAAACGGTATGGATGAAGAGACCATCTCCCAATACCTCCGCCAATTCAGAAAACTGAGATGCGAAAAAAGACAGTTCACCGGGTTCATCATCCTCGGCATCGGAAGCTTCCTTGGATTGCTCAGCACTATCCTCTCCCTTATCAATCCTATCCCCGAATTATTCAACCTGGTTCTTTACGGATTCACCTCTGTGGCATTGGTAGTTATCTTCCTCGGACTCTATTTCATATTTGAATGAAATATTTCCATCTTCTCCGTGAACAAAATCAGGATGCCAACCATTAAGAATCATGTTATTTAACCCTTGCGGGATTGTACTTTTGCACGGAAAACAATTAATAATAAATATATATGGAAAGTTACGCAGCTGAAAACACAACAGCCTTGCAGGTGAATGATGAAACCCCTAAATGTCCCTTCCTGGCCGGAGCGCCCAGGCAAACTGCTGGTAATGGAACCCGCAACCGCGATTGGTGGCCCAACCAGTTAAAATTGAATATTCTCCGACAGAATTCTTCACTGTCGAACCCAATGGGTGAATCTTTCAACTATGCAAAAGAGTTCCAGGAGCTGGACCTCGCCGCCGTTAAGAATGACCTATATGCACTCATGACAAATTCACAGGACTGGTGGCCGGCGGACTATGGCCATTACGGTCCTTTCTTTATCAGGATGGCCTGGCATAGCGCGGGTACCTATCGCATCCACGACGGTCGCGGGGGTGGTGGCGCCGGCATGCAGCGCTTCGCTCCGCTCAATAGCTGGCCTGATAATGCCAACCTCGACAAAGCACGCCTTCTTCTATGGCCCATCAAAAAGAAGTACGGCAAAAAACTCTCCTGGGCCGACCTGATGATCCTCGCCGGTAACTGCGCCCTCGAATCTATGGGCTTTAAAACATTCGGCTTCGGTGGTGGCCGCCAGGATGTTTGGGAACCCGCAGAAGATGTTTACTGGGGATCTGAAAAAGAGTGGCTGGGCGATAGCCGTTACAGCGGCGACCGCGAGTTGGAGAACCCACTGGCAGCAGTTCAGATGGGATTGATATATGTGAACCCTGAGGGCCCTAATGGCAATCCTGATCCCCTTGCAGCAGCCCGCGATATCCGTGAGACATTTGGCCGCATGGCAATGAATGATGAAGAAACTGTAGCGCTTATTGCCGGTGGACATAGTTTCGGTAAGACCCATGGTGCTGCCGATCCCAGCAAATATGTAAGTAAGGAACCAGCCGCCGCGAGCATTGAAGAGCAAAGCCTCGGATGGAAAAATACTTTCGGTAAAGGATCCGGTGGCGATACAATCACCAGCGGACTGGAAGGCGCCTGGACTACCACCCCTACCCGTTGGAGCAATAACTTTTTCGAGAACCTTTTTGGTTTTGAGTGGGAACTGACTAAGAGTCCCGCCGGCGCACATCAATGGAAACCCCAGGGCGATGCAGGTGCAGGCACAGTTCCTGATGCGCATGATCCCGCCAAACGCCATGCACCCTTCATGCTGACCACCGACCTGGCGCTAAGAGTGGATCCCGTGTACGAGCAAATTTCAAGACGCTTCCTCGAAAACCCGGAAGATTTTGCTGACGCTTTTGCACGTGCCTGGTTTAAACTTACTCACCGCGACATGGGTCCACGCGCACGCTACCTCGGACCAGAAGTTCCTGAAGAAGTGCTGATCTGGCAGGATCCCGTTCCGGCAGTTAATTTTGACCTTGTTGATGATGCAGATATCGCCACACTTAAGCAGCAGGTACTTGCATCCGGACTCACCATTTCACAACTTGTATCAACAGCCTGGGCCTCAGCATCCACCTTCCGTGGATCAGATAAGCGCGGTGGTGCAAATGGTGCCCGCATTCGTCTCGCCCCACAGAAATACTGGGAAGTAAATAACCCAGCCCAGCTTACCAAAGTGCTCGAAGTTCTGGAAGGAATCCAGCAGTCTTTTAATAATTCGCAATCAGGAAATAAGCGCATATCCCTTGCCGACCTCATCGTGCTGGCAGGATCTGCCGCCATTGAAAAAGCTGCACAGGATGCAGGCCATGCCGTAACTGTTCCTTTCACTCCCGGCCGCACCGATGCCAGCCAGGAACAAACTGACGTGGAATCATTCTCAATCATGGAGCCGGAAGCTGATGGTTTCCGCAACTACCTGCGCGCCCGCAAAACAGCTTCGGCAGAAGAATTGCTGGTGGACAAAGCACAATTACTGACCCTTACAGCACCTGAAATGACAGTGCTGTTGGGCGGACTTCGTGTTCTGAATACCAACTACAATCTTTCTCCCCACGGCGTTCTTACTAGCCAGCCTGAAGTTCTTACAAATGACTTCTTTGTGAACCTGCTCGATATGGGAACAACCTGGAGCTCCATTTCAGACGCCCAGCAATTGTTTGAAGGCCGCAACCGTTCAACTGGAGAAGTTAAGTGGACTGCAACACGCGTAGACCTGATCTTCGGATCCAATTCCGAACTGAGGGCACTGGCAGAAGTTTATGCATGCGAAGATTCCAAAGAGAAATTCGTGCACGACTTTGTTGCTGTATGGAATAAAGTAATGAACCTCGATCGTTTTGATCTTGCAGCAAATTAATAATTACAAGAAAAGAAATGCCGTCTCAAAATTTTGGGACGGCATTTTTAATTCTATTACTTCTTTTTGTATGTGTCAAGGGCGAATGCAGCTATATCCCTTGTAAGCTGGGTGGGCGAATTACAATCGCAGTTGCTAAATCCTATTACATAAATATCCTCGCCTGGTATATAAACCCCCATGGATTTAAATCCAAATATACTACCCCCATGTTCTCTCGTTGGGGTCCCCTTTATTTCTTTAATATGCCATCCATAACCATAGGTGAATTCTTCACCATTATTAAGCTTGTATGTACTAAAAGCCTTTATAGAATAGGCTGAATCGAGAAGCTCATTTCTGTTTAATGCATTCTGCCACTTCAACATATCAGCTGTGGTTGACATCAATGATCCGGATGAAAAAGGAACACTATAACTTATGATAGTCTTATTTACATAACCATAGGTTTTCTTGTGGTACCCGAAAGCTCTTTTCTTTATCAATTGCCTGTCAGTTGCATAAAACGATTGCGTCATCCCCACTTTTTCAAATATCCTTTTCTCAATAAAATCTTCAAACGTTTCCCCCGAAACCAATTCAATAATGTGGCCCAGGATCACATAACCGGAATTATTATATTCAAACTTCTCCCCCGGTGCAAAATCAGAGGGTTCGTTCTTAAAAAAATCGACCAGCATTTTTGGTGACATTTCCTTTTGAGCAATATCGGATATGGATTTCATCTTGGTAAAATCCTTGATTCCGGAAGTATGTGTCAGCAAATGATGCAGCGTTATTTTATCGCCCGATGGATAATCTGCTATGTACTTTGAAACCGGATCCTGCAGATCCAATTTATTTTTCTCTGCTAACATCAATATGGCAATAGCTGTAAACTGCTTTGTCATAGACCCTATCTGAAATACATACTCCGCACTTAAATCAACATCAAGCTCCATGTTGGCTTTTCCGAAAGCTTTTTGATAAATAGCTTTGCCTTCTTTTGCTACCATGAACACACCTCCAGGTCCGTCTTTATCATTGAATACATTTAGAATTAAGCTATCTATTGCTGATTCGAAATTTTGCGCATATCCGGCCATAGATAATACTAAAAAAACTATGGCAAGCGTAATTATTTTCTTCATGTGCACAATGATGCTGGTAGTTGATAAGACGCAATAATATCATCGGGGTTACAGCTTGATCTGCAAAAACTTTAAATGATCAAGGAGAAGTATATTTGGGGGGATGAAGGAGTTCCTCGATAACCCCGTTTACTATGCTTTGCTTTCCGGTGATGCAGGCAAAGCCTTGGGTGAGGGACAGGTAAAATATTTTGATAAAGAAGTTTCTCCTTTTGTGGGTTTTCCTGAAGACTTTGCCGATGGATTCAAAGAGCTGCATAAACAATTACCTGCCGACCGGAAAATACTGTATGCAACCCGCAATGAAATATCCACACCTGAAGGTTGGGAATTGATTCAATCGGTTCACGGTGCCCAGTTTTTATATCTGTCAGAAAAGGGATTTGAAGATACCTTTTCCGAACTCGTCCCTCTTGAGCATCAACATGTGGATCAAATGGTAAATCTTGCAACACTTACTAAACCCGGTCCATTCGGGAAAAGAACAATTGATTTTGGAAACTATAATGGGATATTCCATCATGATGAGCTTGTGGCTATGACAGGCAGGAGACTTCATATTTATGATCATATAGAAATCAGTGCCGTATGCACCAACCCCGATTATGGTGGTAGGGGGTATGCACAGCAACTGATAAAACACCAGGTCAATAGCATCCTGCAAGAGAAGAAGATACCTTTTCTTCATGTGCGTGCTGATAACAAAAGAGCTATCGACCTTTATGAAAAACTTGGTTTTACAAGAAATGGCGTCATGAATTTTTACTTCTTACGAAAGAGGCCAATACTTCCTGAACAGTAGTCCACCGAATACCCTGGTACCGATCATTATCCAAAGCTGAAAATTTAGGCTTTCCTGAAAGCATATTGTGTAAGTATTGCATGCCCTGCCAGGGAGGAAAGACCTCTTCCTTTTTGGGAATAATTGTTCGGGTAATCTTAATCATTGTCTGAAGGCCGCCCAAACCTCCTACCCTTAATAATTTAAATCCATTTCCCGTTGCCGCTGTTACTGCATCCTTCAATCCCTCTGCATTAACTACATCACCGGCAATACGAAGGTAACGTGGTGTTGCCTCATCAACAGCAGCACGTGCAGTGTATTCAGCAGTATTTTCCAAAGTGGTAAAATCAAGGTTCTGGTTGGCATCACCCCAGTATATAACGCGCTTAAGTCCAAACAGAATTAATGGAGCCTCACCAGTAAGCAGATCGGTGAACATGCCATTCAGAATAGATGTTGCCTCAATCGGTGTTTTGTCCAATTGCTCATTGAACTTTCTCCGCAAATCCAGGTTACGGTTACTCCCGTCAGGTAGTTTTGTATAATCAATACAATAATCAGAAGGAATAAAACGAGTAACACCTGCATCAATAGCAGCATGAAGAAGATTCGTTTGCAAACCAATTATTACATCTTCTAAACCATTTAATGCCGAAACAATGCAATGAGCGCCAGTGCATGCTTTCGTTAATTGAGAGCTATCATTAAAGTCCACCTCGTGTAAAACAACTCCCTGCTTTTCTAAAAATGACGCAGTCTTTGAATTGCTGCCCGTCCTTATTAATGCTACAACATGATGTTTTGATTGTAAAAGATGAACAGCTATCCTTTGCCCTAGTTGGCCTGTAGCACCGGCAATGATTATAGTCTTGGTTTGAGAAGGAGATTTTTGTTCCATAAATATTCTAAGGGCTTTGATGTATATGTTCTCTATCTCATACAACAATAAATGTCAATTGTTTATTTACGTGAACCAATCACCCTACCCATCAGCAAAAAAGCAACCGGCCCCAGCACTGCATACCCAATGATTCCGATATTTCTTATCTGCATATTCTGAAGTGGTACACCTATGAGTCCAGCTAAGCTAAAAACTCCACAAATAATCAATATTGTTCTCAACGCTCTTTCTAATCTGCCATCCTTAAACACCTGTGACGCAAACAACATGGAAAGACCAAAAAATAAGTCCCATGCCAGTATGTCTAACGCGTATACTACGGATGGCCACCTGAATGAATAGAAAAACGAATAATCCGGCAATTGCTCTACTGCAGCAGTTTGATTTAGGGAGAGGATAACGAAATGTACAGAGGAAGTAATGCCTGTGGCAATGAAAATCAGAATAAGAGCCGTGAGACTAAAATATCTATCTGCACCATTTGCAAAATAATGAACCCCCACCATACTAACCGCCATCAAGAGGGCAATCAGTATACTAAGGATTTCCATTATGGTGAAATAAGGATCCGCAATTGTTTCATTGGGTGATTTGAGAGTAAGCAATCCAATCATCGTAATTATCGCGTAAAATATGCCAAGTCCGAATACCATAAAGCAGGTAGTGAGAACTACTTTTCGTGAAGCATAACTAAGATTGCCCTGGTTCATTTTTATTCATCCATTAAATTGTATCCAGCTTTTCCCTTGTCAGATTGGTATTCTGATCACCAGTGTTAATTGTGGTACAGGGTTCAAACAACATTATCGAAACTTCGCTCTCAGCTACGGGTCTGTGTTCTACTCCTCTCGGCACTACCAGGAATTCATTTTCACTAAGCTCAATAGTCTTGTCACGAAACTCCATTCTAAAGCTTCCCTTCAACACATAGAACAATTCATCCTCATTATCGTGCTTGTGCCATACAAATTCCCCCTTGAATTTCACAAGCTTCACATGCTGACCATTGAGCTCTCCAACAATCCTCGGGTTCCAGTGATCCTGGAACAGAGATAACTTCTCTGCAATATTTACTTTATCCATCTTTCGCCTTCTTAATTAATAAGTTCAGTGCTTAAGTTAAACAATGTTATATTCAGTTTAAATATAATTTATGATCACTTACGTTGAACTATGGAAAGCCAAACAGGCATGGACCGATCTGTCCAAATCCGAAAGAGGCGACTACATGAATGCGTTAGGGCCTGCAATCCAGCATTTACTGGAAAATGGTGTGCAGATTGTTAGCTGGGGCAGTAATGATTCCTCCACTTTTAGCAAAGCCGACTATGACTATTTTGCTGTCTGGACTTTCCCAACTATTGAATCAGCGCAGGAATTCGAAAAGATGGTGGAAGGAGCCGGATGGTACAATTACTTCGACCAGGTTAATGCAATGGGAACAACCTCAACGCCTCAGGATGTAATTGGAATGATGATAGATAAGTAGGTTTGGGTATCAAATATCAAAATACCTTCCTCATTTTCGTTCATTTGTCCAGCCAAAATTCCCTTTTTTGTCCACACCGAGGATTTACCCACACTCACAAAGTCGTCACAAGGACCAACACTATTGGCCATTAACACTGTCATGGAAAACTTCCTGGCAACTTCCGGGTAATGTATCATAGCCTTGTCAATACCCTTTTGAGACTTTGCTACGCTTGCCACATAAATATCTCCCCCAAGCTGATTCACAGTTTCGGCATGAGATATTTGCAGACTCTCATAGCAGATGGCAGGTGCAATAACCTCGTCCCCGATGCTCAAAAGTACTTGGGTATCTCCGCTTACAAAATACGGAAGTTCGTCATCGTGTAATTGTTGCTTTGAATAGGTCTGTCTTGGCTTACCCGGCTGAAATATTATCATGCTTATTCGTACACCTGCATTTGCATTATTAGGCATACCAAGCCCGATCAATATTTTATTAGTATCACTAAGAACCTGGAACTGATCAAACAATTTGCCATCCTGGTTAGTAGCTAAACTCTTTGCAAGCGGAGGTTCATAACCGGTGAGCGAAAGTTCTGGAAAAAAAATGCTCTCTGCCCCTTGCGATATGGCAAGCTGTATGAGCTTTTTATGCTTCTCAATATTAAAAGGAATATCTCCTTTTACCGGCCTTGTTTGTGCTACTGCAATTTTCATTCTATCCTGATTGCGATATAAACTTCGTGTTTATACTTAGGCGTTACCAGTTTTACTTCTTTTTCATTTCTATTACCGATTGTGATCTTTATTCCTTTTCTGTAAATCATTTCATTTTCTCGTTTATAAATTCCCTGTTCAGATCTCTCACAATCTTCATATTCCTTCCTTACAATCATTTTTCCCGTTGATAAATTGAAGTCCACATTGGTCCAATACTCACAGAGCTTTCCATAATTACTGGTATAACCAATTAAATAAAACTCACCATTTTGGTAACGATAACTATCAGTATGCGCCCACTTCCAACTACTGCCACCATTCTGACTTATAAGTAAGATGCCATTCCTTATCTCAATATCACCAAATGGGTCGCCCATCATTCCACCATCACGGCTTCCATATATTGCCTGTCCTGATGTTCTCCATGGTATTAACTTCCCATCATTAAACTTGTAAATTATCAATTCTCTAGGAACTGATTCATTCTCATCTTCCTTTTTTTTTGTATCGCAAACAACAACAAGTTCATTCTTTCCATCCTTATCCAGGTCTCCGGAAACTGAGTCAATGATCAAATAATTTTCAGGAATGGGTATTACTTGTCCGTTTACAATAATGCTACAAAAAAACAGGATTAATACAGCAAGGATATTCTTTTTCATACTATGGATAATGAATCCCTTTAAAGCAACTTAGCATTCTCTCCGGTTTTATACTTCATGACCAATGCCTCCAGTTTTTCATAAACCCTGGATTCTAAAACTCCTCCATGGTAACAAATAAGTTTTGCAGGCCTTAAATCCCGGATCTTTTCAACCGATTTAAATGCAGAGGTAATATCCAACGTAAACGCTGGATTAGCAATATTCAATTCATCCTCTTCTATAACTATTGCATCGTTTGCAATGACAGTCGATTCGCTGGGGATATACAATGAAATATGTCCCTTCGTATGACCGGGCGTATGGATGACAACAATTTCCTCTTCAATTTTATCATTGTCGTCTAACGTCAGATCAACATTTATCCTTCGAATGTTCTTTAGCTGCTGAATGAAATCAATAGCCCAACTCCTGTGTTCTTCTGGAATATGATCTAATGAATTTTCTGCTTGTATCAATCGCTCAGATTGTACTTTGCCTGACACCGAGGGCTCTTCAATTTTGCTGCTACAAATAATTAAATCGGGGTTGGCGTTCTTAAACAGGTGCAGGGCACCCAAATGATCTATGTCATCATGAGAGATTATGATAGCATTCAAGTCTTTAATGGTCATGCCTATTGAACCAAGGGCTGCAACAAATTCTTCAAATGTTTCCTCATAACCACAGTCAACAAGCATACTCTTATTATTGACCTGGATAAGGGTGGGATATAGAATAATTGGCCCCTCTTCCTTTTTAATTTGAAGTGTTGTAATGGTCATTCCTTCGGGTTTTACTCAATAGCCTCAATTCCCAATTCCTTAATCCGGTCAAGATGATCTTTCATCGCCTTAAGCTGCTCCGCCGGATGCCCCTCCCAACCATTTACCTCACCAATAACCCGAAGTGGATCCCTTGATCTGTAGGATTTAGTTGGATTTCCCGGGAACTTTTTGTCCGTTAAATTGGGATCATCCTCAATGGGACCAGTAGGCTCAACAAGATAGATTCTGCCAGTACCTTCTCCCATACTAAGTTCGGCTCCCCAGATAGCAGCATCCAATGTGGCAGTGAAATAGATAAAGGAGGCCTTCTTCCTCATTCCATAGTTAGAATTGAAACCGGGTTCGATGAGGTCCCCCAAATTTAGATTCGCCTTAGTTCCATGATAGAACTTCTTCTCTTCATTCCTATTTGCTTCCATTGTCGTCAAATATTTATGAAACTTATATGCAAACTTACCAGCCGATATATTTAGGCGGAGTCAATCCGGATAGTCTTAAATATACAAGTAGTTGACCCCTATGATGCGTCTGGTGGTCGCTTACAAGATTTATGATTTGCAATTTGCTCATGGGACCGGCAAAAAACTTCACACTGTCGCCAAGCTGCTCAATGGGGAACTGCTGCAATACAGAGATCGCATAATCATAGGTGCGAACAATAACGGATCGGATACTGTCCTTCTGACTGATCTTGCTGTCTTCTTTTGAAACAGGATTAACGCCCTCCGATAAATAGGAAGAAGTCAGCCAGCCGAGGTTTGCGGATATATGAATTAATTGTTCACCAAAACTCATTTCGTCTTTAGTGGGACGGAAACCATATTGCTGCGCTGGCATAAGATCCGCGACTTGTAAAGTATACTCTTTTGAGTTTTTAAGTTTCGTCACTGCAGAAGCCATAAACAGAGAGTCATGTTGCTGGGAATGAACATTACTTACTAAACAAAACATAAGAAATAAAAAACTGAATAAAAAACGCATAGCATGCAATTTAAATATTCATATTCAATATCACCCTCGCTCAGCTCTGCAATTTTAGTAAAATTAAAGCCAGTATAACTCTCTAAGCCACTGTAATACCCGAAAGTTCCTATAATTTTATTGGAGCCCACGGGAGGGACTAATAGGCATGAATTAAGTAACAGCTGCTTTCTTCAAACTATACTGTTACCTAATTGGTTTCTCAAAATTTTGAAGTGATAAACTCTACCAGTTTATCATCGCTCATCTTATTAGAAGTCGATTCTTCCGTTTTACTATTCTTGAATTGAGGAGTAGTTGCGAGGTACTTAATGAATTGCTCCTGAACTTGTCCCGTACCCGTTACATGTACATGAGTGGCATTAACCATATGTGAAGCAATTTCTTTAAAATACTTTGCCTGCACGGTTTTCGCCTGGTTGTTGGAATTCTTCTCACTGGAGTTTGGGGAAATTACTTCCCCCTTTACATGGGCAATTACTGATAATGGGCCATCTGTCTCTTCACTTCCCACTACTGCAGCGTTCTGATTGTCCATCCAAACGCCAAATTGTTTTTGATTGTTCATAATTACACTTTAGTGTAACTCTATTCAACCAATAACCATACCGCCTGCCATAAAAGTAGAGATTTGAAATATTAAACTGTCTTTAAGTAGACCTGGAACTCCGTTCCCTCATCTAATTTGCTTTTCACCAAAACCTTTCCTCCTGCATTACTCACAATCTCTTTTACCAGGTATAAACCGATCCCTGAACCCTCAATAGCGTTCTCTACCCTGTAATATTTTGAGAATATATCCTCAAACTTTGCTTCATCAATGCCCATGCCATTGTCTTTTACCGATATCACCACAAAATCATTCTCCCTGCTTGTGGTAACAATTATTTTTGGCTTTCTTGCGGCCGACTTAAATTTTATAGCATTATTGATCAGGTTATAAATAATGGTTCTTAGCTTTCTTCTTGAAAAAGTGATCTCTGAGATATTAATTTCACTTGCTATTGTAGCATTTGCAGCATTGATATTGTCACTTAAAGTAAGCCGTACATCTTCCAGTATATGTTCAAAATTTAAAAGCTCATCTTCGGTTTTATACTTAAAGTCATCTTTTCTGACTTCTGTCAGCTCTTTAATGAGCTTGTGCATTTTTGTCAAAGCACTGTCAACGATTTTAAGAAGAGAATTAAATTCCTTTTGATCATGGGGAGATACACCCTTGAACAGGTCAATTGCCATAACCAGGTTAGCAAGCGGATTCTTTATATCATGGGAAATAGTATCCAATAAAATTTCATGGTCGGCTATTAGCTTTTCCATTTCTTTCAGATCTTTGATCCGCATGGTAATTTCAACAAAGGTGATAATTACCCCATCCGTTTTATTCTCCTTAATTTTTACATATGGGATGATATTCATCTGATACCAGCGAAGGTCAGTTGTCTGGATTTCTTTCTCAAGAATTTCATTGCTTTTAATGACCTGCTGAATATTTTCAAGTATGGTGGGAAAGCGAAAGTTATCTTTAATGTCGTCAATATGCCTGCCAACATCACTGTCAGATAAGCTAAACTGCTTCATTGCTGGGGGAGTGAATTTCTGGAGTTTCAACTCTCCATCTACAAACAATTGAGGGATTATCGTATTCCTGAAATAATTTTCAAGCTCATTATTATTCTCGATAAGCTCCTGTAACTGTTGGTTTTTGTCAGACATTGTTTTCGATTTTGCGGCGGAATGCAGAATTCGCCAAAGTGCATATTTAATCTAAACAAATATCTTTCCACATATTATTTTCCCGGCTCATCTAACTATATAATATAATTACATATGTGTACTTGCCACAATTGCCTTGGAATTTCACCTTCGTAGGATCTTTTCCATCTTCCTTCCTTTCGCCAGTTCATCCACCAGCTTATCCAGGTACCGTGCTTTTTGGGTTAAAGGATTCTCGATTTCCTCTACCCGATACCCGCAGATCACACCAGTAACTAGGCTGGCACCCGGATTTATTGTTGCTTTTTGAAAGAAGGTCTCAAAACTAACTTTCTCATCAATCAACTCCTGTATCATTTTATCATTGAACCCAGTCAACCACTCTATCACCTGGTGCAATTCTTCTTTTGTTCTGCCTTTCCTCTCAACCTTCGTGACATAGTGTGGATACACAGAAGCAAAACTCATTTTCGCAATGCGCTCATCATGTTCGGGAGTTGTTTTCATATACCATGTGTTAACTTGAACGTATAAACAATTAAAGCCTTTCCAGCCTTCCCTTTCTCTTTACTATGTTTTTATAGTCCCACTGAATAGCCTTCGACTTTTCTAACCATCGCCCCAAATCACCTACCACAATTTCTGAAACATCATTATAAAATATTGAGGCGTCCTTAAACTTTTCCCCTCTTACACTAAGATCCTTTTCTTCAAAATCAGCCCCACTCCAGAACATCAGCCTTACTCCTCCTTTCTGTTTGCTATAACCAACAATAGGGTTGCCCTCTAAAAACCAGACCGGATGGGCATGCCAGATCTTATTCTCTGCATCCCCAAATTCCTTATCAATAATAGTTGCAAGCTTGTTACAAATATCCTTGTCGGCCGGAGCTTGCTTATCGTTGTACGCTGAAATTTCCTGTTTCATTATATGCGATTGTGGAGTTTCTACTTTATCCTCTTATACTTCCTTAATAAATCAATAACCAGTTTATGGGGAAGCGCATGAGATTTATTGCCGTTGACTCCCTCCATTGTCTCTGCAGCAACCATAGCGTTAATAATTGATTCTTCCACCGACTGTATCGTTGCTTCAAAAAAAGGATCCATCGCCTCATTCGGTAAAACCTCAACTTTTGCGTATTCGAACCTTTGAAACGCTGTTGGATTTGCAGTGGAAAACACAATAAAAATATCTCCCGAGCCATTTGTTCCATAACCTCCCACATTCCCTATTCCTAGCGGAACCCTTTGTGCCAGGCGTTTTAACTGGTGAGGAAGAAAAGGCGCATCGGTAGCAACTACCACAATAATTGAACCATCTCCTTCCTGTCTATAAGATTGAGGAGGCAATTTGAATTCATTATTCAAAGTATCTCTCAACTCCTTGCCCACAGGCACCCCGGCAATCACAAGCGACGATTTTCTCCCAAAGTTGGCCTGCACCAAAACCCCGACTGTATAGGTAGAGTCTCCAAGTTTTATTATGCGGGAAGCAGTTCCGGTGCCACCCTTGAACCCAAGACACATCATCCCGGTTCCCCCACCCACATTTCCTTCTTTTAAAGCACCGGTGGCAGCTGTATTCAATGCCTCGTAAGCATGACTTTCCTTTACCTGGAAACCATAGATATCATTTAAAAACCCGTCGTATGTTTCTGCAACTACCGGGTACGTATACCAGAAATCCTCTTTATACCAATGATTGTCAACAAACCATTTAAGAACGGCATCCCTTACTACACCAACACTATTAGTGTTTGTGATCATAATTGGCGTTTCTAAAAATCCTGATTCCGTTATCCAGGTTGTTCCTGTCATTTCACCATTACCGTTCAACGAATACCAATTCGCATAAACCGGATTATTATTTCTTCCTCTGGGTAAGATGGCTGTAACACCGGTCCTTACCGGGCCCTTACCAAGAATATTCTTCCCCTGTCCTGATATGATAGTACTATAACCCACTTCAATTCCTTTTACATCGGTTATTGCATTGAACTTACCGGTAGTACCATTAAAAGGTATACCTATATCTCTTGCCCTTGGCTTTTGCGCATAGATTGATGAATAAAGAAGGAACAGAATGCAAATTGATTGTATATATTTTATCATAGTGCGTCTTTATATGTCATAATCTTAGATGCTCTTGCTGCTTTAAATTCTATCACTACAAGGGTAAGTATGATCGCCAATTCACAAATGAAATAGGCAAAGCCTAACAAGGTCAAACTGGATGCATAGTATTCCAGTAGGATTATTGTTAAGATGCAGTATAATATGTTGGCTACTGCAATTAATAAGAGGAAGGTACCCATGCTTCTCTTCAAAAGCCAATAACATGAAAGTGAGTAAATCGAGAAGAAAATTGCAATTGAAGATAGTACATACAGACTCTTTTTAGGCATCCCGAAACTGGTCTGGAATCTGGCCAGAATGCAGATCAAAAAAAATGCTGTGACCAGTGCACCTAATCCATCAATCAAAAAGATTCGCTTGGGGCTCATTGCCATTACATTTTATTGCTCCTATTTATTAAGGAATTTTTCAATCATCGGTACAACAAGATCGATTTCTTTAAAGTCAGGTTTTAATGTTGTTATTTCTCCAATATATTCCCCGTGACCACCTGGAATTATTGCCAGTTCTGAATTAGCAATTTGTCGGTGCAGCTCAATAGCATGCTCTGGTGTAATAACATCTTTGTCGCCAATAATGATCAGTGTAGGGGCTGTAATGGATCTTAACTGTTCGTCAGGTATATCTTTAAAATTAACCATTCGCTTCACATCCCTGTCATGCATTATCTGCAAACCATTTGTGTTGGATGAAACTGCTTTATATCCAACCTTAAGTTGCTCCGGCATATTCTCCAACTTCGCCTCCTCCATAAATCCCCAAAACCACTCAGGAACGCCGTTTCTCTTTGCCAAAGCTGAACCTATAATTATATGATCAACTACTTCAGGGTGGCGAATAGCTATTTGTAAGGTTGTGGTTCCTCCATTGCTGAAACCAAAAATATCTGCCTTGTTTATGTTTATGTTTTTGAGAAACCTGGCAACATCATCGGCATCCTGCTCAAAAGAAAGATCTGCATTTCTATCACTTGTTCGTCCGTGAGCCTGCAATTCCACCGCTATCAGTTTTCGGCTTTTAGCAAGTAATGGTATGATTACACCAAAATTCGTCTGGATGGTGGAGCCACCGCCATGTATTAAAACAAGAGGTTTGCCCTGACCATAAATCTCATAATACATTTTTATTCCGTTCACATCAGAATAACCATGCATAAAACTCAGATTGTTACTGGTTATTGAATCCATACTATTATTCATTTAAATCTTACCCGAACTCCGATGGCAATTGCTTTCTTAATCTAAAGCCACAAGACCTATTCTCTCTTCTTTCCCCTTTAAATGAACCATCCCTAAAGTATATGCCTTCATATCTGTTGCTAGCCTGATCTTGTCAATAAGATACTGAGACGCTATAAATCTCCTGCCATATTCATTGCACACATGCTGAATTCTCGCCGCTGTATTTAATGTATCGCCATGGTATGCGATCTCCCTTTTTAATTCTCCGATCTCTACTGCCGTCACCATTCCGGTATGTACCCCAGCTTTGAATTCAGGAACCAAACCATAGTTGCTTATATAGTAATCGGCCCTGTCTTCAAATTGCTTCTTAACGGCAAAATAGAAACGAATACAGAAATGCTGCTTCAACCCTTCACGCTCCGGCCATGTAAGTACAATCTCATCACCCACGTATTGATACACCTGTGCCCTGAATGAATACAGCTGTTCATTAATATCTGAAAAGCAATCCCTGATAAAAGAACTATATCTTAAATGACCGAGCTTCTCTGCTGTACTGGTGGAAGACTTCAGATCCATGAACATGAATATTCTTTCTTCCTCCCTTGGAGTCCGGTAACGGCCCAGTAATAAAGGAACAACCACACCGGGACCGTATTTCTTATTGACCTGGTTAATGAAATTGATAGCCATCGCCATAAAAAAATAGTAAACAATGATCATCAGGATTATATACCTCAACGACATTTCGGATAAAGTCAATCCCCGCAAACTCCATAATGGCACAATGATCAGATCAAGTAAAAAATACCTCAGGATAATCACCCAAAAAACAAGTACAGCTAGTGATATTAATGTCTTAAAAACAATAAGCCTGCCAAGCGGTTGCTTACGAAAATATTTCCGCTCCTGGTAGTACCCAACAAAACCCAGACTGATCCCCAATACCAATCCCATAATGACGGCGATCACCAGCATCGTCCCAAAACTGCTTGCATAGTCGATACCATATGTCTGGTTAATGATAAGCGAATGCAGGTATATGATCGTGGCCAGTAAGATATTGGCAATGCTCCAGAAATAGACCTGTATAACGATATAGCTGAGAACCGGGAATCGTGCTGTATGCCGGTAAGCCAGTGTTGTATATTCAAACCCCTTCCCCATTAGTTATTTATCCAGTAAACTTTCACCAGGCGGAAGTACCGTTTTCTCCCATTCGCCAAATTTCATTTTCAACCGAATAAAAACATCCTTGTGTTTTTCTTTCAGATCATTTTTTTCAGCCTGGTCTTTTGAAACATCAAATAAGTATTCACCCTTCTCGTCCTGTAAATACTTCCAATTGCCGTCCCGAATGGCTTTCTGATTCCTTCGCTGCGATGTTCGCCAGTAAAATGTTCGATCCTTGATACCTTCCTTCCCTATGCAAATGGGCATCATGTCTATCCCATCTAAGGGAAAGGCAGTCGAAGCCTTTGCACCGCCAGCAGCTAATATGGTCGCTGTCCAATCCATTGTTATTGCTAGCTGCTCCGTAGTCGTCCCGGCCTTGATCTTGCCCGGCCACCTTACAAATGCAGGCACACGAATACCTCCCTCCCATAACGACATCTTGGATTGGGATAGTCCTCCATTATCAGAAAATCTTTCGCCGCCATTATCATTAGTAAAAATGACAATAGTTTGATCAGTTAATTTTGCATCTTCGAGACTCTTCATAATGATGCCAATCCCATCATCAAGACTCTTCATCATGGCGGCATACTTTGCCGGAGAGCCATTGCTTCTATGGTCAACCGAATCTTCATAGGGTTTATCGCCCGGCCCCTGCCATGGCCAATGGGAGGCGTTAAAATGGAGTGCAAGGAAAAAGGGTTTATTATGCGGCTTCTCCAAAAATGCAACAGCTTTTTGTGTAAACAACTCTGTCAGATAGCCTTCCGTATAATAAGGTTTATCGTTCTCATAAAGATCATGTGCTCGTTGGCCGGTGTGACCACTTTTATGGGAGATATAGTCCACCGCTCCTGCAAGGAAACCGAAAAAATAGTCAAACCCATTACTGGTTGGATAATGTTGCGGTTGAAAACCAAGATGCCATTTACCTATCAAAGCAGTTTCATAACCTGCATTCTTCATTAATGTTGCTACAGAAGGATGTTCAGCAGTTAGCCCCACGGCACTATCTTCCCTGCTTTTAACCAATGGCTCTTTTAATCCAACAGGAATTCTTGCAGGATAACGGCCAGTCATAAACGCAGTACGTGTGGGCGTGCAAACCGGGGCTGCAGAATAAGCATTCACAAATTTAATTCCCTGCCCCGCCAGTTTATCGAGATTTGGAGTTGCATAGTCTTTACGCCCATATCCGCTTAAATCTCCATATCCCATGTCATCTGTCATTATATAAATGATATTGGGACGCTGGGAATATGAAAATAGGGGGATTATAATTAAAAGCAACCCAACAGCTTTTCTAATTATGTAATGAGTTGCTTTATGCATAGGATTTCTTTTCAAAATGTCTTTTCATCCGCTGAAGGGCCATATATAGATGGCACCGCAATATTATTCAAGCGCATATAAACTGTCAATTGACCCCGATGATGCACCCAGTGGTTCAGCGTAGAACTAATATTTTCAATCAGTGGTGAACTGATCAGAATTTGTTCTCCATTTTTCAGAACGAAGGGTTTGGCCAGGTCTTCCTCTGCAAGTTGCGCGAAAGCATCTTGAACAGCCTTTACATTTTCATCGAAATGGTTTACCATTTCAGTTGTATCCTTAGGCTGGAAATGCTTAAATGTCTGGAAATTTATTTCACGCGTTTTTATCATCTCCGTTATCCACATAGGAATTTCAGCAACTAACAAACAAAGATATCCAAGTGTCATGGATTTTTCATGCGGCTTCCAGTCAGAAAGCCCTTCTGGAATTCTTTCCAGGCATTTCCTGGTGGCAGGAACTTCAGTATTAAATTCTGAAATGAACTGACTGATAATTGTGTTGCTCATGTTAACAGATTAATTGTTCTAAATCTCCCAACAATAAGATACTACTTATTACTGGCATATTATCGATGCATGCCTTGCTATTTGCAGCCATTGCCCATTCTTCTTCATCCAGATATTGGTGAATCGTCTTTTGTAAAGTTGTCCCGCTTTTGCACCAGGGATATCATTCCTGGAAACAAATGCTTCATACCCCATTGTAATTGTGATGTTATCCTGAAATTGCATTCTCTCAATAACTCTTTCAAAGGAACTATAGTTAATCATTCCTGCTTTCTGGATCATTAAAACAGAATCCCTGTTTCCTGAAATATCATTTCTTGGATTGTTTACTAAAAACTCCGGTGCCCACACTTGCTTTAGTGTATTTGTATCTGCATTTAAAATGGCCGTCACCACAGTTTGCTCCAATCGCCGAATCTCATCTTCAGTTTTGGAATTTTCTTGTGCATAGCTCAAAATTGCTAGTGTAGTAAATATGATGAGCAGGATGTACTTTTTCATAATGCATTCTTATCTGGTTCATAATAAAGAAATATTACCCCCGATCCTATTATCTTAGTTTTTATTAGTTGCAGTTTAATACGGTCTTCTATATCTTGAAACAATTGCAAACCACTCCCTGCAATAACCGGATGAACAGCAAGCTGGTATTCATCAATTAAGTCGAGATGCATGAAAGCGTTTATCAGGCCGGGACTGCCAACAAAAATATCCTTACCTTCTTGTTGTTTGAGACCAACAATTTCTTCCCGAATAATTTCATCTTTTAGCATGGTGTTCTTCCATTCAACATGTTTAAGTGTGCGGGAGAAAACAATCTTTGGAATGTTATCAATCAGTACCGCAAAATCGTCCGTTGGTTTATTACCGGTTGGATTTCTTACCACAGAGGGCCAATAGCTTTCCATAAGCTGGTAGGTTATCCTTCCATATATAAGGACGCCTGCATTTCTTAAAAGATCATTATAATACTCATGCAATTCATCATCCGCAATCATTCCGGTGTGGTCGCAAAAACCATCAAGGCTCATATTGATTGCTGCAATGATCTTCCGCATATAATTATTATGAGAAATGTTATTTAGCAGAAATAGCAATTGGGGATCCCGATCAGTGTTTACAATGCTTACTTCATTGCTCTCCACTCTTCCCACTTAATTTCTCTTCCCGGGTAGGCAACCTTTTTAAATGGCCAATCTTTCGCAATCCATAGTTTCACGGCATCATAAAGATTTTTATCAAGCCCCTTATCCAGCATACTTGCTCTTGCCCACATAGTAATGTTTGCGTCATAGTCGCCTTTGGTTGTTGGATTAATATAAAGACATCCAATGACCTGGCTCTCATCAAAACTAACAATTGTATAGGCAAACGATCTTCTGATCTGAAATTCTTTCTGGTGCCATCCCAGGTCAATCAGATTTTGCTCAAGCGTGAGTTGATTCGTTGGCCAGGTTGGAGATGCATAGCTTTTGTGCAAATGCTCAACACTGGTCATTACTGCCTCATAGTCTTTTACAACATCATTCACTGTCAACATTCTTGCCCTGAAATGAGGTGTTTCCAGTTTTTCCGGAACTTTAAAGTCTGCAGGAACAAAAGGCTTTGGTTGTGATTTCACGGTTGGCGATATTCCCATTATTAGCAGGAAGATTATAAAGAAGGGTTTAAGTATCATTATTATTCATTTAAAATCAATTCAACCTTCTAATCCCCCCAAAGCACCTGTCACCACTTTACCCTCCCGTTTGTAATGAGCAATAATTACTCCTGCATCACCCCATCCAGCATGATCATTGATAAGACTAAGGCATGGGATATCGCTGGGTAAATGCGACAATATTGGTAGGTGGATACGTATTAGATAGTCAGGGTGCTTTATAAACTCTTCACCTCATGTGCAACAAATTCTTCTATCTCATCAAAAAGATTGCGCTCTCTTTTCTTATCTTTCGTTTGCTCCTCGTACTTGTTGGTAAGCTTAAGTGCCAGATTGTACATTTCATCAGTGGCAGTCCGATCTAAAAATTCTGCAAACTTCTTTGGCTGTTTATCCTCTTCAAGATCTCTCAGATAGCACAAAGCTTCAACTACTTCAAAATGCGTTTTTTGCCAGCTCTCAAATCCATTTGGAAAATCAGGAATTGCCATAATCGTTAGTTTTTATCTGAATAAGATAAATTTACTCCTTTTTAAGAAGAATAGCATGCTGCAACCCCACGTTATCGTTAGATTTTAATTTCCACGCATTTGAGATAGAAAGAATTTAATGACTGCCAAATTTACATCTGATGTAGTCCAGTGCCCTACAGTCTCGTAGGTGTTGAAGATCGCATTTATGCTGTTATCAGCATAGATCTGCTGACACTTGACATATCTTTCCTGCACATTCTTACCAAGATTCTCATTAATGATCTTTCGTTCTTCCTCATTGTATGCATCATCAAACTGTACCGCATCATTGTCATCCAATTTCCCCATATAAATGAACTGAGGGATTTGCTTAAAGGCAGCCGGGTCAAAATCATGACCTGATATTGCTGTAAAATCGTTTGTTCCAATGGGGTAATTGAGCTTAACCCCATTGATCACGTTTTGTGGGATCATAAGCTTTCCATTAAACCCACCTATAGCCAATGCTTTTATCTTATCGGGATGCATAAGCGAAAACCGATTGGTAAAAGTCCCGGAGGCCGAAAACCCATTCATGAATATCTTGCTATCAACAGGAATATCCATTGAGCTTAATACCTTCTGCGCATCAGCTATCATTCCCAATAATTGTAAATCTAGTCGTTTAAGCTCCACTTTTTCTTCCAGCATCGCATCTCTGTCAAGGGCATGGGTATACATCAAAGGCTGGGATGCTGGTCGTGGGAAAATAGGAACAAGCAATGGTATTCTTAATTCAGTAGAAATATTATTCCCCACAGAACTTACCGAGGCTAAATCAATGGCGTATTTTTTATGTACTTCTACGCTGTCTGAAATTTTTCCTGTGTTATTGGGTTCAACAAGAAGAAAAGTCTTCTTGTTCAGCTGCATTCCTTTCGGGATAAACAATATATAATCATGATGAAATCCCTTTGCAGGATTACTGGCTACCAGAATTATGCTGTCACTTTTAATACGGGCTGTTTCTGCAGTTTGGGCAATGGAAACCAACTGAAGGAAGGTTAATATTAATAGGAATATATATCTCATAGCGAGGTTTATAAAATTGATGATAACACTATATTATCGTGCTTATATCTGATCTGATTGGTTTGGGTGCATTTTTGAAATGGCTATACTTTCCTAATAATTTGCCAACCCGATAGGTAATGGGAATAATGGCTTTCTTAACAAATACTGGTATTTCCGGAAGATCATATTCACTTGAGTACCTGGTCATGAGATATGCCGCATCAAACTTTTCGGGACGCTCACTTCCCGATTTATTCTGTGCAGCATAAATTGAGGATAGAAAGAAGACAATAGTGTTTGCCGGTTTTATCCATCCTTTGCAGTGTAAAACATCCTCGCCATCATTCCAGAAACGATGTGGTGTTCCCTTTGTAAATACTACCGTTTCGCCCTCTCCAACATACTTTGCCGGTTCCCCCTTAATTTCATATCCAAGCCTTCCCTTAATCACGGTTAATGATTCATCCTGCAACCAATGGGTATGCATAACAGGACCCTTCCCCGGTACCACATAATTTTCAACCAGTAATCGCTCGCCATCAGGCTCTGCAACCAGCTCTTTAAAGATCAATGTTTCCCCAATACAATTCTGGATCTTGTGCGGGTAGAAGATATTCATACGTTCCAATTTAACTATGGAAACGAAAATAATTACCATGCGCTACAGGCTAAAGCAAATAGCGTTGATCCGTTATATGTATGTAATGTATTGAATGAAAGGTTAGTTCAATTGATCCGCGCCATCTTCTGAAATAGGCTAATTCCAGATCTCATTCATCTCAGTAAGAATAATGGGACTTCCATCAGTAACAACAATCGTATGTTCATGCTGCGCCATAAAACCTCCTTTGTCACCAACCAGTGTCCAACCGTCTTTAAGCGTCGCAGTATAGGTTGAAATGGTGGATATAAATGTCTCAATGGCTACAACAGAATTCTTCTTAAATCTTGTCTTATTAAAACGATCCCTGTAATTCGCTATTTCACCCGGCGCTTCATGAAGGCTTTTTCCTATTCCATGCCCTGTCAGATCCTTAATTACTTTAAATCCACGTTTCTTTGCTTCTGTTTCAATGAGATGACCTATATCCGATATGCGCACCCCGCCCTTGATATTGTTAATCGCTTTATACAAAATTTGCTTAGATGCATCTATAAGCTTCTGATGTCCGTTAACATCTTCACCCAGAACAAACGATCCTCCGTTGTCAGACCAAAAACCATTTAGCTCAGCCGAAACATCAATATTTATCAGGTCACCCTCTTTCAGTATTCTTTTATCAGACGGAATGCCATGGCAAAATTCGTTGTTCACGCTTATGCATGTCCAGCCCGGAAACTTATAGGTTAAAAACGGTGCCGACTTTGCCCCAAAATCAGAAAGTATCTTTGCCCCGTAATTGTCTAATTCCTTAGTGGTCATCCCTACCTGAGCATAGTTCCTCATTTCCTTTAGCGTGTATGCAACCGCTTCACTTGCCTGTTGCATTCCGATAAGTTCCGCTTCTTTTGTTATTGACATATTACAAAGATAAACATTTCCTTATGCCCTGCATGCCCGCAGCACACAGGCTTCTGGCAAACCAATTGTAGCGGTTGTTCTATGTGAGGATAATGCTATCGTACTGTGAAGGAGTCATAGATCCTTCTTAATAAAGCGTAGGCATTATTTTTTATCGTCCATAAATTGTAATTACCCGCAGTAGTAACAACAACTAAATCATTTACCTCATCCAGAAAAATCCTTTGGTCTCCGTTTCCTACCGCGGCCATTATTTTCACAGGCTTTCCTTGCAAGGTATCGTTCATTAACCAGAACTGGTACCCATAACTGTTATTGCCAGCTCCCGGGAATTTTATCAAAGTATTAAACGATTCCTCAACCCATTTGCCTGATAATATTTGTTTGCCATTCCACTTCCCTTTATTGCGGTAAAGAATTCCAAACTTCAATAAATCGCGTGAGCTTAGCCTTAACCCTGAAGCTGCGGCCGGATTATTAGTTCCAGGAAATTTAACCCATTCAAACTTTTTTATTCCCAATGGCTTGAAGAGGTATTCACTTGCAAATGCATCTAACTTTTTGCCGGAAACCCTTTCAATGATTGCCGCCAATAGTTGAGTGGTGCCACCGTTGTACTTCCATTCCTTACCTGCAGGTAAGGCCATCGGACGGCTGAGAACAAACTCAATAGGATCTGCACTTTCAGTCATTTGTATCTCACTATTCTCCGGATTATCATATGGAACATCTTCATTCCATTCCAGTCCGGAAGTCATCATCAACAAATGCTTAATGGAGAGTTCTTTTTTCATGCCGGTATCATAAACAGAATACTCTTTGAAAAAATCAAAGACCTTCTGATCGATACTTTTAATTTTACCCTGGTCGATGGCAATACCTATACAGGCCGATACAACACTTTTTGATATGCTCCGGATATCATGCAAATCGCCAGCCCGATGTTCAATTACTCCCAGGTCATCACCCCAAAGCTCATCCTTCCCGCGATAATATTTTTCAAAAACCAACTTATCATTTTTGTATATAAGAACACTGTGAATATTGGGATATACGCCCGCATCCAACTGCTTGTTTAGCTCTTCAATCAGTCCTATATTGAAACCCACTTCTGCTAAAGTGGCAGTTTGAATTCCATCATTTAAATTAACTGGCTTACCGGAATATGTTTTGGTATCCTGACCTTTCAAAAAACCCATAAGGACCAGGCATAAAATTCCAAGGGTTAGCTTTTTAAGCATATGCGCTGATTTATCAATTCCAGTTATCGATCTTAATATCATCTGGGGATGGCTTGCCTTTGCCTGTTTCAACAAGCTCCTTCAGACTTAACATGAAAACGCCCCATTTCATACTGCAGTGTGCCATAAACTCAACTTCCTCCTTCCAGTTTCTGTGCGCAAAAAGAACGATGGTATACTCGCCTTCCTGGTGAAGGTCAAATATCACATCAGTGCCGATCCATTCTTCCGGACCTGCTGTGAAATTCCAGTGAACTTTTTTGCCGGCCTCCAGCGCTTTCACTACCATGTTCATGCTACCAAGTTCTGTTCCTTCGGGGGAAACAAATCTTACTACAATTGTTTCTCCTACCTGGGATATACCTGAAGTATCTTTTGTCCACCAGCCAGCAATACCTTCTACAGTTGATAATGCCTGGTACACTCCCTGCAGTGGGGCTTTAATACCTACGCGATGAATGATGTCCGCCATTTTATGTAGTTTTTATTTACTGTTTTCGTTTTTCATTCCTTTAAGCAATGCATAGATCGCCATAGAATGACCATGCCCTAAATCAAAGTCTTCTTTAAGCCATGATACAATTTCGGTTGCCTTCAATCCGGATTTCAATTCTCCATTTGAAGTAAAACCCTTCTTCTCTGCTAATTTTTTGAAGTCCTCCGGACCTTTGCCTGTCTTCTCTTTAATGTTATTGATATATGCTTGAAATGACATGGTAGTTTCTGTTTTGAATATTTAGAAATCTATTTCATATCAAATCTAAAATATGCACGGAAAATCTATGAGGTGTGATTAAGACATTGTGGGAGGTTAACTGCGACTTTTCATTATGGATAAACTATCAATGTTACGAAAGCCTATAAATGAATTCCTCAATCTCCTCCTGCCGCGCATTAGCAAATCCTTTATCCATTCCCACTTTTACAAAACCGCATTTCTCGAGAACTCTTTGAGAGCCATAATTGTCAAAAGCAACACGTCCATATATTGGCCTGGACTCTTCAATCTTCAAAAATTCCTTAAGTGCATTTGTGGCAATTCCCTGTCCCCAGAACTTTCTGTCGATCCAGTACGTTATCTCTGCTTCGTTTTCCATTATAAATTTTGCAATGCTCCCTGCAATCACCCCATCAACTTTTATTGTTCGCATATTTATAGTGGGGTCAGCCAAATGCTTTGTATGCTTCTCCAGGTAAGCTGCTTTGTCGTGGGAATCCTTAGGCATGAAGGCAGCTAAGTAATTTGCTTCTTCGTTAAGCTGGAATTCAAAGAAAAAATGTAAATCATTCTGTTGAGTCTCACTCAATGTGATATTGTGCGCCTTATCCATCAAATATTATTTTCTCTCTCCTTCAATAATACTGAACGGAGACATGGTTGGTATTATTCGCGTTACCCTTAATCCGGCTTTATCAAATAATGCTATATATTCCTTTTCTGTTCTCTCACAACCTGGTAAAAATTGTAACATCTGTAGATCCAGGAATTTTGAAAGGGATGGCTCATTTCCTTCGGGTACTACCATCTCTACAACCAACACCTTACTGCCCTCAGCCATTGCATTACAGCAATTCTGAAGAATGGTTTTACATTGTTCATCATCCCAGTCGTGAATAATATGTTTCATTATGTAAGCATCACCACCTGCAGGTACAGTCTCGAAAAAATTTCCTCCTTCTATTTCACACCTGTCCCTGACACCATGCTGCTGTAACAACTTTTCCGCCTCTGCCACTATTGCAGGCATATCATACAGCAGGCCTTTTAACTTCTCATATTTGCCCAGGATAGTAGCTAATAAAAATCCATGTCCTCCACCTATATCTATCAATTTTGTAAAGGAAGAAAAATCATAGGCATTCAAAACTGCAACGCTCGAAAATGAACTATTACTGGTCATGGCATCATTAAATACCTTTCCCGCTTTCTCATTGCTCCAGAAATAATCGAAGGACGACGTCCCGAACACTTTTTCAAAAGAAGGTTTGCCTGTTTTCACACTGTAAGGAAGCTCCGCCCATGTCTGGAATTGCCAATCACAGCTTATCATTTGAGCGAAAGCACGTAAACTGCCTGGTGCATCACTAACCAGCGGCTCGGCTAATGGTGTTAGTGAAAATTTTTTATTATCGTCTTCACTAAACACACCAATACTTGCACATGCTCTCATTACGCGGTATAGCGAACGGGCATGAACACCTCTTTCCTGCGCTAACTCCTCTGCGGTTTTTGGCCCCTCCTTTAACAGGTCAGCAATCCTTAATTCGGCAGTCACGCCTATTGCACGCGATGCTGCAAAACCAAAAAGGATTTGCATCAATTGGGCGGGAGGGGGAAGCTCATTTGTCATGGCTTTAAACTTTATACCTGTACAGTTACTTTTAAATAGGTAGCTGGAATAGAGGTAAGATTTTTGTCTTCGCTTTTGTTCTGGCTGTTGAATAATGTTTCCAGTTCTTCCTGTAACTGGGTGGCAAGGCCATTTTTTTCAGCAGCTTCAAATGCATTCATGGTTGGACCATAATATGTCTTAAATATATTCACGAATGCCGATGGTGAATACGGTGCTTCAAATGTGAAAGTATCTTTTACGCAGCTTATATTTTCCTTTGGCACACCTGCCTCTTCAAAACGTTTAATAACTTCTTCTTCCTTACCCCATAACATTGGACTGACAAATCCTTCCGGCGGCGGCGGTGTATAGGAAGAGCTAATCTTTAATATTTGCGCCACCAGTGTTGGATCGCCGGGGATCCAGTTGCCCATCACTATTCTGCCTCCAGGTTTGGTTACCCTTACCATCTCCTTTGCCACATCATATGGCTTTGGCGCGAACATGGCGCCAAAAATGCTTACAACCATATCAAAGCAGTTATCATCCAGGTCCACCAGGGCTATAGCGTCTCCTTCCTGGAAAACGCAATTGTTCAATCCCTCCTTTTCTGCCCGACGGTTTCCGGCATCCACAAGATTTCTCGCTATATCAACACCTAAAACATTAGCCCCCAATTTTGCTTCTGGGATGGCTGTTGTGCCATCGCCACAACCCAGGTCAAGGATTCTCATATCCTTTGTGACACCCAATGATGCTACAAGGGCTTCTCCGCTCCCGCGCATGGTTTCAGCAAGCTTGGTGAAATCACCTTTTTCCCAAAGCATTTTGTTTGGATTCATAATTGACTATTTTATTGGGGGTTAGATAAGGCGAAGATGATTCTATATTACCTTGAAGATATACAATTTTTCTCTTATACATTTAAGCGCATATCCCATGCCTCAATCAGTTCTTAGTTTCAAGTATTCCCCGATCAGAATGGCTGTTGGAAAAAACACTTCTTCTTCAGTCTTCGCATGTTTTTGAAGCACTTGTTCCAACTCCATAACTTCAGGATGATTTTCTTTAGTAGCCACTTTCATTAACTCATCCATATAAGCTTTGATCAATTGATGTTCTACATCCAAATGCACTAATTGCACCTTTAGTTTCTCACACATTTCTATCACCTCTTTAGTTTGATAAGGCAGTTTTCCGCCACCCAATAAAGGCAATAGCCCTAAAGCAGGTAATGCCATATCTTCTTCTTCCTTAAAATGATGTTGCATCAGATCTTTGAGCTTACCTGCAGCCATTCCGGTACTGTCAGGCAATAAGGTTATTCTCTGAATTTTATCAAGAAGATATTGATGCTCATCTTTTATGGACGAAGGAACTTGCGGCTTGCCGGGGAATTGCGTTACGATGTTTTCCTCTTTATGCCGGCATTGTACTAAAAACAACACAAGCGGTAGTATATAGTAGAGGAGCTTCATAATTTCTCATATTATATCTTTAGTAAGTTCTCCATTATTGATTAAGCCTGTATAGCATCATTACTTCGCTGTCGTGCTCATTTATATAAATGGAAAACGGTCGGTTATGCAGGAAATCCAATGCTCCGGATTTATTTAAGTTATCAAATGCCTTATGGAGCAAAGTCCTTGAATGAAGCCTGAATAAATTCTCAAGTTCAAAGTTGATTTCCAGATATTCAAGATCACCGAATTCTTCACAATCTACCCATGCTGGCTGAAAATTTATACCGTCATCAAGCTTTAGAACTTTTTTATTTCGGTCGTACTCACCGGTTATATACCTAGGCTTATCAATTAAAGGATACTCCTGCTTGCCGTAACAAATTATGGTACTTGTATAATGATAGTAATGATCATATTCGATAAATATTGCTTGAATCTCTTCTAACTTTCCTGACTGCAGTAATTGCTCTGACATCCGTTCAATTTCTCCTTGAAAATGTAACGTAAGTGACTTATTGTCAAGACGCAGATATTCTTGCAGTTTATTGTTGAATGAATGGTTAAGTGAATTGTCTTTAGATAGTGCTTTAATATCTCTCAGCATTTGTCGTTCATTGTTATCAAATACAAATAATCGACCTGCCTTAATTTCATCATACTGCTCCTTGTACAGATCTGATATTGATGTTGCATTTAACTTTCTATACAAGCTATCTCTCTGATCCTCTAAAAGCCTTAAAATCTCACTGTTATTCATGTTTTCCAGTTAGGTTAGTACAAAACAATCGGCAACTCATACTGCCGACTTCCGTCCTTTGCACTGGTCTCAAATATCACAAGCATTAATGTAGAATTGGCCCGCTTTTTCTGAACCCTTATTCCGAACTCGAAATTACCCCACTCAGGTGCCCCCGCTTTCGTCATCTGATAACCCTTCTTCAACTCTTCATGACCATCTTCCACGATCCAGTTAAAATTTGCTTCAAATATCTGACCCTGGCCTCGTATTAAAAAGCTGTCTTCACCGATCCTCTCCACCCTAACATCCCTGAATCGTGTATTGGCGTATGTTTTGCTCTGAATAGAATCTGGAAGGGGTTTCTTTGTTATCGCAAGTGTATCGGGAATCACTTTTAAAGTATCAACCTTTGCTTCAGTCTTTATGTTCCCGTTATTGTTACAGGCAACAAGAATTATTAGCGATAACAAAATGGTATACTTCATGGCAGAATTAGTTTTCCCTATACTCCAATATATCACCCGGCTGGCAATCCAGCGCTTTACAAATTGCTTCCAATGTACTAAACCTGATGGCTTTTGCTTTCCCGGTTTTTAATATAGAAAGATTGGACAAAGTTAAATCCACTTTTTCTGACAGCTCATTGAGTGACATCTTCCTCTTTGCCATCATTACATCTAAGTTTACAATGATCGGCATGGCTATACAGTTAAATCGTTTTCGTTCTGGATCTCAACGCCTCTTGAAAAAATAGCAGCAATTACATATACAACAGCTGCCATTAAAATATAGGCCTGGCTGTCTGCCCAAAACGGGTTTAAGGCATCGGTATCTATAGCCCGAAGCTGCAAACTCTTAACCGTTTCCCGGGCCACATGACTTATAATCCCTATCGAAAAAATCAGGTAACTGATATTTGTAATCTGGCTTGCAACATCACTGTTGAAAGGTCTGGCCAAATCTAATTTACTTACAAGCCTGATGACAAGATAGAACAGGTATGCCTTCAAAATCGAAATGAACAATATAAAACTATAGACCCCAAAATATTCCCATTTACTTTTATTATACACCTCACTTAGGTCCAGTTTCTGATAAAGATTCCGGACAACCTCAGGATTGTAAATACTGAAAATAAAATTGACAATCAGGGCTCCGGCCTCTATGCATAAGCCAACAAAAATGATCCAGGCTACAATATAAAGCCCCTTGAAGATGAGGTTGTTTCTGTTCGACATATTTGCAAAATTATACTGCAAGTATACTGAATATTTATTGATATTCAATTAATATATGTCGTTTATTAAAATATTCTTGTTGCTTATCATGACAACACTAAACCTCCTCCCATCCCATCCTGTTCTCAATCATCATTCAGCATGACACATATCAGAAATTTTCATATACTGTTGCTGTTACTTTACAGAATACTTTTTTCATTACTCAAAAGCCTGCTTATGAAAAAGATATTCACCTCCACGGTTAAATGCAGGATTCTATTGATAGCGCTATTTTCTTCTATAGCACTTCCCGCCTTCCAGCAGTCATTATTGAATCCATTCTCACAACCTCAGTTTGTAAATCCATTGCCTGTACCCGCAGTAATTGACGGGCGAAATGGCGGCACATTCACCATAGGTATCTCGCAGTTTGATCAGTGGCTCGGCCTCGTTAACCCATCCACCTTACAACCCATGCCAACCAAAGTTTGGGGTTACGAGGGCAGCTATCCCGGACCAACCATTCTTGCAAAAACCGGCGTTCCATTAAACGTTTTCTGGCATAATAATCTCCTTAACAGCAGCAACCAGCCACTGCCACATTTACTTCCCATCGATCCCAGTGTCCATTGGGCGCTGGATCATGTTCCAAACTGGATGCAATATGGCATTCCTGTTGTTACTCACCTCCATGGCGGGCATTCTGAATCAGAAAGCGACGGCCTTCCCGATGCCTGGTTCACACCCAATTTTTCCTTGAAGGGAAATGGATTTATTAAAGGGGATGCCATTCCTTATCATTACAGCAACAACCAGGAGGCAGCTACCATCTGGTACCACGATCATGCCCTCGGTATTACCCGGCTAAACGTGTATGCCGGTCTCGCTGGCTACTACCTCATTACCGATCCCAATGAAATGGATTTACAGGCAACCAATAAACTACCCGCAGCTCCTTATGACCTCGGACTCGCTATACAGGACAGGATGTTTACCAGCGATGGACAACTATTCTATCCTTCTGCTCATGATGATCAGGAAGAAGGCCAACCGGCGCACAGCATCTTACCTGAATTTTTTGGCGACTTTATTTTAGTGAACGGAATGGCCTGGCCGGTGCTGGATGTAGAGCCTCGTCAATACAGGTTCAGGGTCCTTAATGGATCCGATTCACGATTCTATAATTTATTCCTTTCCGGTAACCAGACCTTCCAGCAAATCGGAACTGACAATGGATTGCTGCCATCGCCTGTTCCACTTACACAAATGCTGCTGGGTCCGGGTGAGCGCAGAGATGTAGTGATCGATTTTTCAAATCCGGGTTTGGGGGGACAAACAATTATTCTTCGCAACAATGCTAAAACACCATTCCCAAAGGGCTCGGCTATCGATCCAAAAACAACTGGACAAATCATGGCTTTCCGGGTCAGCAAACCACTTGATCCCAATTATCCTATTACCCAGTTACCATCAACCTTAAGAGCCCCGATTCTGCCATTGAATACCACCCTGCCTGCCCGCAAGCTGATCCTATTTGAAGCCGAAGATGAATTTGATCGCTTAAAACCTATGCTCGGCACTGTGGAAGATGGCGTTCTGGGATGGGATGACCCAATAACAGAAAACCCCCAACTTAACAGCACCGAAATATGGGAGATCTATAATGAGACCGAAGATGCTCATCCTATTCACCTGCACCTGGTTAGTTCGCAACTAATTAACAGGCAGAAATTCCGTGCCGATATAAATGAAGAAAATGGTAAGCCCACCAATATCCGTTTTATTGGCCAGCCTCAGATCCCCGCCCCGGATGAAAGGGGATGGAAAGATACCTGGATCATGTACCCGGGAGAAGTAACTCGAATCATTGCGAAGTTTGACCTGGAGGGATTGTATGCATGGCACTGTCATATTCTTTCTCACGAAGACCATGAAATGATGCGTTCTTACTATGTTGGCGAAATGGATCCACCGCTCACAAAAAATGCAACGCTTGAAATGGACGAGCTGGCACTTGAAAAACAGGTACAGCTGGCCGTTATGCCAAATCCATTTACACAACACTTTAGTATCCGCTTCAATCTTCCTCAGCCTTCTTCTGTAATGGTGAATATGTATGATAGCAAGGGTGGCCTGATAAAGAAAGTTCAAAATAAAACATTAAGCAAAGGACAACACACCGTTACTATTGATGGAACTGATCTGGTAAATGGAATTTACTTTTGCGAGATTGTTATTAACCAGCAAAGGATTATGCGTAAAATTATCTTACAGAAATAGGATTAAAACGGCCTTCGATTCTTCAATTGCTCAAACGTCCGTTCCGTATTTTTTAAGCGCGACTTATTAAATATTAATGCTGCACGACCATTAGGCCTTAAGCTGTTGATACCCGCAAGGCACTGTATCATCCATTTCCTGTTTTGCCTGTTTCGGCTATTCCACTTCGACTCGCGTATATTACTCGATGGGAAAATATACCACGAAGATTGACGGGTAAAATAATAGCTATGCGGCACTAATGTAATCGACGCCGCCCAGTCATCAATAGGCCTCAAAAAACTGGCGGTTGATGGATCAAGAACAAAATCCTTAACGACTCCCTCATGCTCTATTGCCAGCACCGGGGCAACATGATACTTCCAGTTTTGTTTTAACTCGCCGATATGCTTCCTTAAATAAGCGCCGCTAAATGCCCAACCCTTATAGTTCGGAATTCCCCATTCATCCAATAAAACACATACGGCATCTGCTCTTCCCTCACATCCATTATTCGCATCGCCCCAACGAAACAGCGGGTGCTGCTGAAAAAAAGAAAATAACTCCTCCGCCTGTTTCATATCAACTGTTTCCCGGATCAAAACATCCGAATATCTATAATCAGAGAGCGCGGGAATTATTGTTTCTTCTATCAATCTTTGTTTTTTATATTCATTTCTCTCCTCATGCGGACCCATCAGCCGGCAAGAACACGTCTTTTTGTTGGCATTACCAATAATGTCAATAAAATTAAGAGAATAATAAAGCTGCCTAGAAATGTAGTTACCTGGTTAAGTGAACCCACGAATTCTGTTAAGGGCTGAATAAGCTTGTTCTTGATTAATAGCGTGTTGATATAATCATTCAAAGAAAAGAACAAGCTCACCAATAATAAAGGCCAGCCATTTCTTCTGTCTTTAAGGAAAAACAGAAGTCCAATAAATATACAGATATACCTTGCTGTTGCAGCAGCGGTGATAAATCTATAGAAAGTTTCAGGGCCTTCTATTCTGAATTGCGGTACAAAACTAATTAGTGTGAAAAACAAGGCGATCCCCATAAATATTATAGCCGAACTCAAAAGAAAAGCACCATGCAGCTTTCTGTTTTTCTTCAGAATAAATGCAAGCAGAATTACAAAACCTAATTCCAATGTTCCCATAACATTTTGTACTATTAAAAAGTCGCCATCCCCTGAAACCAGCCCTTTATGTGCAGAGTGAACAGATAACAGTGCTGTAGTAGCAACTAACAACGGTCCCATAATTAAAATGGAGAGTCCGATCTTCCGGTGATGCATATATTGCTTATTCCCAATAAGTCTGAGCTGGAATAGTAACAAAAACAACCATAGCAAACTGGTTATGACATGAAGTGTCTGATAGGGAGTAGGGTTTGCATTTTCTCCAAAATAGATTTTCCAAAACCCTGTGATGCTTAATAATATTACTAGTATCAGGAGCGCGTATTCAAAAATGTACTTCTTAAATTTTATCATACTCAATTATTATAAGCGTTATAAATATCACTGTGGTTTCTCGGTAATACAATAAGAGTGAATCGAGACTATCATATTATGCCTGTCAAACTCATACACGTCACAGGAAGAAACAAATGCAACTCGTTTTCCATCGCGCTTAAACTCCGCCGTCCCGTTTATAGCAATACAACTATCGCTTTCAATTAAATTAAGTTGCGTGAAATCAGTTGCAACACTTTCAAAATAAGCAGATATTTTTTTACAAAAAACTTCTATCTCCCCTTTCCCGGTTAAATACTGCTCTCCCGGCGTATTCCAGATAGTCTGGGGTGTCAGATAATCGAAACAGTCTTCAAACTTACCACCGGAAAAGGCTTCTGCAATTTCTCTCTTAGTCATAATTAATGCTGTGGTGAATACGTTACAATGTCAATTCCTATTCCATTGGGGTCCTTAATGGCAAAATGCCTGTCGCCCCATGGCTCATTGCGAATCTCAATTTCTATTCCTACATTTTTCTGTTTTAACTCACTATACACCTTGTCCACATCCTCCACTTCGATGGTCAGATACATTCCCTGCCCGGCATATTGCTGGTGAAACAAAGCCTGCTGACTTGGGTGATTGGGCAGCAGGAAACTTATTTCAGCTTCTTTATTTGGAGTATGCAGTAAAAGATAGAACTCGTTTTCAAATGTTATTCCAAATCCCAAAGCATGGGTGTAGAAATGTTTTGTTTCTGCCAATTTATTCGTTACGATACCAGCGTTCATTTTCATTTTACATTCATTTAATGACACAAATTTCACATCCATCCATACTCCAACATTGTATAAATCGGACATAATTTTGTTTCACTTTCTATCCTGGAACAGATGGCACTTCAATTATCAAATTACCGGTTGCCCTGGTAAAGCTTATATTCAGGTAAATTGTTCTCTCCTTTTTGGATATTGAATCCAGCCTTTCAAATTTGTCCATTCCCATTATAGCACTCAATTCATCATAGAGCCTGTCAATCTTGAATTCATCTATTTCAATAGTCATGGTTAAAGAAATATCGGAAAAGAGCTTAACATCAACTATATCCCCATACTTTGCAATAACTCCTTGTATTGCAATCATTGATGAATTTCTTTCATCATTACTATACCCTTTCCAGAATATATTTTCCATTCTTTTATTTTCTTTAACCCTCCATCACCCCCTTATGGGCCAGTACGCTCACGATAAGAGTCCGGGCCTGAGACTGGGCAGTGGTCGCCGAACCATATTCGAAGGATACGCTCAAACGCAATACCACATTAGGTTTTAGTCCACATTGGCAGGTAAAATCAATGTTTTTACTTAATGGGGGGAATATAAAAATTGTCATTGTCCTTATCTTCTGTCCAATTATACTCTATATGAAAGGCCACCTGCCTTGCGAATTCTATTCCATGTGTATCGCTTAAAAATCCTAAGGTCATATCCATTCCTGCGCTTACACCTGAGGAAGTATAATATTTACCATCTACTGTCCAGCGCGATCTCCTTATCCAATTGACATTCTCGCCATTTGTTATAACCCAATCGAATACCCTTTTATTAGAGGTAGCCTTTTTGCCGTCCAATAATCCTGTCCTGGCCAGTAAGGCAGATCCGGTACAAACGGTGAAAACAAATTTGCTTGATTTAGATACTTCCCTGATTTTGTCTATAAGTAAAACATTATCTACTTCTTTGCGGGTTCCATGTCCGCCAGGAATCAGAAATATATCCAGCTCATTATTTATTTCCCCAAGCGGATGAGTAGATATTGAAATACCGTGACTATTTTGAACCTGGCCGCCATTCAGGGAGTAAAATTTGATGGAATAGAACTCTTTGAGTCGGCCCAGAATTTCAACCGGCCCGAAAACATCTAAGGTCTCAAAGTCATCAAAGAGTAATACGCCTACATTCATGATATCCTTTTATTAAAATAAATTACTGCCTGTCAACAGTATAATTCAGCTCCGTTACCCCGCAGGCAAATTGTTTGGTATTCAGGAGATTCAGTTTTATTCTGTCCTTTATACCTGTAAACAATGGAATGCCTTCACCAAGTATTATCGGATTTACAAACAGCCAGTAGCCGTCAATTAAGTTCAGCTGAATAAGCGCATGTGTGGCGGTGGGACTGCCAAATAGCAGGATATCTTCACCTGCCTGCTGCTTTATTTCATTTATTTTTTCCGCGAGGTTATCACTAATAATTGTGGTGTTTGCCAAATCCGCATCCTTCATCGTTCTGGATAAAACAACTTTGTGAACCTGGCTATACCACCTCGAATGTTCAATGTCGTGCCGGGTAGCATTGGGCTTATCTGCTGCAGTAGGCCAGTAACCCTCCATCATCTGAAAAGTTACACGGCCATATAAAGAAGTGTCGCCCTCACTTATCCGCTTTCCCACATAAGAAAATATTTCTTCATCAGCTTTTATCCAATCCATTTCTCCGTTAGGTCCTGCAACAAAGCCGTCAAGCGATATGTGCATGAAGGAAATTATTTTTCTCATATGACGTTACTTTTTCAATGCCTTTAGAGTATCATGTAAATGTACACCTGAATTAATAAGATTGTTTCCCGGCTTTTTCATTTCAAGTAAGAGGAAATCAAAGAACTCACCTAAACTGTCTGCCAATACTACCATATCCTCTTCATCCCTGCCAAATATTATAATCTGACCCTTCTTGCCATTTATATCAGGGTCTAAGTCAATACCAATATAGTTTCCTCCATAGTCAGAAAAGACAGGTATCCATTTATAATGGAAATACTTTTTCCTGATGGCATTTTCAGGATTTGAAGTAAAATTGATCTGATTGTCAAAATCATAGAAGGTCCTTTCAACCTTGTATTCATTGTTGGAAAAAACCACGAACGCTAATTGATCCCAATTGTAATTCTCTTTCTCCAATTCATGCAGCTCCTGAATGGTACCCGATATCGTACTTAAGGCATCATAATTGATTTCTACGAGCTCCCTTTTATTCTCTGTAGTATTTATATCCGTATATAAATAAGGCCCCTCATACGAATCAAGTCCACACTTGAACTCAATTTTATGCCACTTTTTCTTGAACCCTAATAAATTTCGCTTAATGCTCTTCTCAACAAAGAAGTCTGCAATTACTCGCAAAAGATTGTCAGATCTCTCTTTGTTTTCTATCCTTTTATTTTCTGGCTTTACAAATGACAGACTAATTTTTAGTTGTGCAGCAATCTCCTCTGCATTCATAAATCGCTCACCAAACAATATCCCATCACTATCTGCAACCTGTCCATTTGCAAAACTATAAAGGGTTACGAATTCATCAGGCAAGGCCTCGCCTAAAAGGGATTCGATTGCTCTTATTTGTTGTACGTCTATTGGTTTAGCAAATTCACCAGGCTCTGTATTTAAGAATTTCTTTTGTGTATTTTTAATCTCGCGCAGTTTATCTACTAAACTCATATATGGGCGTGTCTGAATTAGTTCCGTAAAAATATACTATGGCGATACATTTTCTTAATAATTAAATTCTCGCATTACTTTTTGCCTGATCTTTCTAATAGGTTTGCCATCAGTTCCTCTTGTCAATTGAAAGATCTTGCTCTCTATCCAATTTCCATATTCATCATAAACATACTCTCGCTCATAATCAATGTCTTTGTCTATAAAGTTTTTCCCCTTCCAGCGAACTAAGTCTCCATTCCTGTTAAATACCTCATACTTATTCGGAAAATTGCTTTGATATTTTAAACTGATCTTTGATGAGTCCTCACTACTTAGAACAATGCCATCTGATGTTTCTGCAGTTTTTAATACCTTATTCGTGTTATAGAAATAGGTTGCTCTTTCTTTATTAAACAATTTACCATTTCCATCTAGTAAGGAAAGTTGAGTTGGATGTCCCTTATCATTACAAATAATTTTTGTTCTACGAATGATGTTTCCCTTATCATCCAGATCAGTAGTGCCTTCTAAAATATTGCTTGCGCTATAGGTGTAGATGGATGTTTCCCGATGCAAACCATTCCGAGCCCATACTTCCAGTACTCTTGACAGTTTTGTTCTATTTACTGTGTCATTCACATAAGTAACCCTGGCAAATAAGCTATCATTATTCCCATAAAATTCATAGCTAAGAAGTAGCCCTGCACCATCAAAATGCTTTATGGTCTTATCATTGCTTTCTTTATCGTTTAAATCAAAGGAAGTATTCCTTTCAATGATCCTTGTAGGTTTTCGGGTTTTATAGTCCAGCTCTTCATTCAAATGCAAGGCATCAATAATAGATAGGTTTTGGGATTGAACTTGTCCACAAATTACCGTTATTATAAAGATGCATATCAGTTTTCGCATTCAGCAATATTTACTTTCGATCGATGGTCTCTAGAAATTCCGCAATGATAAGTTTTTTCATCCCCATCATTTTCCTGAATGCTCCTGGTTTTTTGGTGAGTTCTTCCCAGTTTTCAGGACACACCTGCCAACTCAATCCATATTTGTCTTTAAGCCAACCGCAAACACTTTCTTCACCACCATTCGCTGTTAATGTATTCCAGTAGTAGTCAATCTCTGCCTGGTCTTTGCAAGGGATCATAAATGAAACAGATTCATTGAATTTGAATTCAGGTCCGGCATTGATGCCAATAAATCGCATACCCAGGATCTCAAATTCAACTGTAAGGACTTTCCCGGCAAATTCCTTCTGAAACTCAGCAAGCCCTTGGGCTTCCGTCAAAGGGTAATAAGTTGTGTTAAGGATTTTTCCGTCTTTGAAAACCGACAGATAGTATTCAGCAGCTTCTTTTGCATTGCCATCAAACCAGAGGTTCGGAATTATTTTCTGCATACTATTTAGTTTTACGTCTATTTACAATAAACATTCCTATTGTGAATTTCCATCCATTTTGTGGTATCAGCAATTTCAGTCCATCCAAACTTTCGATATAATTCATGTGCGTCCCCGGTGAGCAATATCCATCTTCGTAATTCCTGTAATGTTGGATAGCTCATTATAACTTCCATCAGCCATTTTGAAAGCCCCCGACCCCTATACTCTTCCAGCACATACACATCGCCCAAATAGGCAATGGTTGAATAATCTGAAATTATCCTGGCAAAACCAATCTGTTTATCCTCCAGGTAAACGCCAAAACACAATGAGTTCTTTATGGCAGTTTCAACTTTGTTCCTGGGAATGTTCAGGCACCAATAGGCTTTGGTCGATAGGAACTCATGGATTGCATCAATATCCAGCTTTTCCTTTTGGGTTGAGATGCAGAAATTGTCTTTGTAAATAGTCAGTTGATCCATACGCTTCTAAAAATACGCTATTACCTTTTAAGTAGTTTAAGAGCAAACATAATTACCCACAGCATGTAAGCTCCAATATTGATACGTTCCCAAATGCCTAAATATGGTGTAGGTAAATTTGCTTGAAGCGCGCGACTATCAATTGTAGTAAGGAAGCCGAAGACCATAAAGATTATAACAATGACTACAGAAAAAACCCTGAATCCCTTATTTAATGCAGAAGCACCAAAGCCAATCATTGCCAGCATCAAAGCGAGATGAACAAATGCCCAAACCACATGTAGTGTGTCTGATAATGTGCCTCCCCCTGAAGCAATAACTTCACGCTGGTGCATGGGTGGCCAGAAGGCAGTAAAGATCGCATCTACTACAATTACAGCTCCCACAACCTTTAGAATCCGGTTTCCATGGGCCGATAACCATGTACCAACTCCAAACGCAATAAAGAGAAGAAAATAGAAAATTCCGAGTACAATCCAAAGTTTTCGAGTGGGTGAATTTATTGCCGACAGTTCACTTACTGTTTGCGTAACGCTGTCATAACCGGGGTATTGCATCGGTCCAAGGATGTTCATGGCTACATACCATAGCATTGCAACAATACCGCAGATGAGTAAACTTTTCCGGGCCATGTTTTGATAATCGTATAACTACAAAGAAAAATATACTTGCTGAAGCAAACAATGATTATTATCAGTGTATCGGCAGGTCCTGGCAAAGACCTCCATTGCTAATGCTTTGCTTCTCCACAAATATCGCTTAAACGCACAATTTACACACCAGGGTTACGCACTACCTGTTGCTTTTGTGTCAATCACCAGTGTATTTGCACCCGCCTTCCAGTTGTTGCAGAGCGAAAAAGAAACCTTTCCTGCATTTCTCATACCCACCTCATCAAATGGATCCGGCATCACCGGCATGATATTCCGCAGGTGGCTCCTTTGTGATGCTTCATTGATTTAACTCTGATATATAGAATTGTCAGCCTTATTCTAAATTTTCCAGATGTCCATAACTAATGATTCTCGTTATCTTCCACACGCCATTTCTGCCCTGCCAGAGATTAACGAATTTTGCTTCGCTGCTCAACTTCTCCTTTTGACCTTTTTCCGTAACATAGAAACGATGAACGCCTGTTTGAACAGCTCCAAAATCCTTTATGGCATACACTTCCATACTTCCGGCAACTAATGCTCTCCTTAATTTCCGCTCACTTGCAAAGGTTCTATTAAACGTCTCGATGTTTTGCTCATAGTTGGTTACACCACCCAGGTCATGATAAAATTCTAACTCTTCAGAAAGAAAGGATTGTAAATTTGAAATGTCTCTTTTATTAAATGCGTCGAACATTGCTCCATCCAAAGAATCTATGGTGTTATACAATACCGTTGATGGTGGCGAGGCGGTATTTTCTCTGCTAGTATTTTTGGTGGTGCTACAGGCAAACGTCAGTAGTAGCAATAAATAAAAGCAACTAAATGATCTCAGATCTCTCATATATATTTAAAGGAGTATGCCATCAAACATTTCAGGTCCTTTCTTTCATGAAGGAATCGAACCACAAAAGCAGATTTAAAGTACTGGATTATTTTCACAAATCTCTTTCAGCTTCTCAAGTGCTTTTGGATAGGTCTGGTTCATATAATCCAAAAAATCTTCTGTGGTGTCTAAGTCAACAGTAACGGTTGTAGTGCCATTGCTTTCTTCGAAGGTATAATTCTCAAATCCGTTTGCCCATTTTTCCACTTCGGGCCCTTCAGTAATTTCCTTGCCATCCTTCATAAGACCATAATGCTGGATGGAAACAAATCGGTTGGGAATGTTTTCAGCTATCCGGGAAACCATGCCTCCCTTTTCTCCTTTATCATCTACGCCAATAAACAACATTTTATTTCCTTTATCCCAACTGCCTTCATAGGTAGATGTCGGGTTAAACAATGCGGTCCATTGCTCATAAGTTGATTTGCTGTTAATGCCAAGCATAGAATTATATGCTTTAGTAACAGGCGCATTGATGCTTACTTTGTATTGTAACTTTTTCATTGTCACTAAGTTTAAAGTTTATACCTTTTTTCTACTTTACTTGCCCCTTATATTTTGGATCGAAGTCCACCATCCATTCGATACCATATTTATCTCTGAACATACCAAAATATGAACCCCATGGACTATCAGCAATAGGAACTTCTACAGATCCTCCTGCCGAAAGTCCATTAAATAATTTATCAGCCTCGTCTTTGCTTTCTGTACTTATTGAAATTTTACTCCTGTTTTCATTCTCATTTACTTTCCCCATAATTTCTGGTACATCATTTCCCATCAACACATTGTTTTTACCAATAGGCAAAGCAATATGCATGACTTTATTTTCTTCTTCATTTGCTAACGGGAATTCAGGGCTTGAAAAATCCTTGAAGCGGACAATCTGTTTAAACTCTCCCCCAAATACGGATTTATAAAACGTAAATGCTTCTTCTGCATTTCCGTTGAAGTTAATGTGTGGATTGATAAGTGCCATAGTTTCTATTTTATGTTGTTAACCAAATGTATAGCTTAACCACAAACTAGATAGGACATGAAAGCGTCAAAAAAGAGGTAATCTGCGTCAGAAGGCGCACCCCCAGGTTAGCTCTCCCGTTCAGTGTTGATACCTCTTCCTTCTAACACTCGGCAACCAGGTCATTATTATTTCTGCTATGATAAGTGGAACAAAAGAAAAGAAATATTCATTTACTGTTCTTCGAAATATGGGATCGCTAATGTTGGAAAATAAAAAATCAAGAGGCAATATTCCGTCTATCCGAACAGTTACAAATGCCAAAGCACAAACATAACTCCTTACCATAAACTGTTTATGGGCTTTAATGTTGCGTTGTTTTACCGATAGCCATGCCAATCCACTTGATAATAACATGAATACAGATAATAAGAAAAGAGAGATCCGGCAAGGAAGGCATGTACTAATCAACGAGATTCGCAATGCAGAAAAGCCAGCAAGACCAGCACCTATCAAATATATTTTCCCTAACAACCTATGGATAGATAGATATTCTTTCCTGAACCAACTCCAAAATTGAAAAGGCCCTGATAACAATAATAAAGTGCCTCCCCCCATATGTAATGCCACCCATACCTGGTTATGAAAAAAACTATCACCAAATAGTCTACTTCTATATCCAAAAAAATAAGCTATAACATTGTCAAATAAAAAATAAACTGACAAACTTATGATTAGAGCCCACAATACCCATGTCATTATTCTTATGGTTATTCCCATAGCGGTTTAATTTTCACTTATCAGATTTGAAATTGTATTATTCCACGCGTGCCATACCCACGTTGCGGAAATACCTCTTATGCGGCGCAATCGCTCTATTCCCAAAATATTTACTCAGCCTTAGAGCAGTGTCTGCCGTAATCCTACGATTGCCCTTTAGAATTTCCGAAACGCTGGTTTGGGCAATACAACTGTCAATGAGATTTTGCTGACAAGCTGTACCTGCCATATCTATTCCAGCAAAATTTACAAAAAAGAACTGACGTTAACTATAACACATCAGCCCACATTGGGAAAATACTTTGTTAGTGGAAATCTTTCGCTTCTGATAGTGTTGTTAAGTTCTTGAACTGGCTTTATCCAAAGCTATGAAAGTACAGACAAGACCAGCCAACGTTAACAAACACCTTACCCAACCCATTCTTCCCCATTCAGATGCTGCCTTCTTGAGTGTTTCTGCATCGGGTAGTTGTTCTGAAAGAAACATCACATCATTTCTGGGATAAAAGTAGGTAAACGTTAAAACCATTGATGATACATAACAAAGCAGAGCAATGCCCAAAAACAACCGAATGGAACGGGATTTCCAGAATAAGATCAATGCCAGCACATTCAAAAGCATATTTGTTGGATCAACCAACTGAAAGAATGTCCCCGGATTGGCAACTACAAAAAAATTCCTGGTTGCGGTTATGGATTGAGGGATATTGCTTTCCCAGTTGGCTGCATTAACGATGGAATTATAGACAAGGGTAAAAAACAATCCGCTTGAAAACGCAACGCATGCGTATAGAACTATCTTTCTCATATTTTGTCATTCATATTTCTCCAAAGCTATCAATGTGAAGAGAGCTGTGATAGTAGAAAAACGACAAAATCAGATTTAGTCCCAGTTCTGAAACTGTATATGATCTCCCGATAATTCTTTTTGCATGAGAGTAGGCGTAAGCCTGCCAAACTCCTTAAAATCTTTGATAAAGTGTGTTTGGTCGTAATATCCTACTTCATATGTCAGATCAGTCCAGGAGACTATTGGTCTGCTTTCGAGAATTTTATATGCTGTAGTTTACCATCAGATGTTGCAGGGCATAATCAATGGGTAATGGTTCTTTAACCCGGGATAGTTTGCTGAGGAAATAGGATTGTACAATACTGTCCAACTCACGTAAAGAAAATGTATCATGAGATCTATCCAAAAGTTCTTCTATCTCCTTTCCGATAACTTCTCTGGCACTGTATCCATTGTCAAATATTTCCGTCATCGGAATATTCAGAAACCGGTTTAACCCTCCGGGTTGAAAAATAATTGATACGGTTTTATGGCTTTCTTCTACCCGTAGTTTGAAGGGAGTAATTTGTGTTCCTATCAGCGTACAGGATGTAACGGTGTTGTAATTGTTTTCTCCTGATTTTTTTGATTTAAGCCGGGTAAAAAGTTTGATGAACATTGCCTGGTCGGGCGATGGCATAAAATTACCTTCAATGCTAACGGGAACATTACCGAAATCCGCTTCTATAATAACGATATGCCTTATCAGAGAGCGTAATGCGGGATGAATAATGCATTGTACTGTGCGGATACCTGGCGTTTGGTTGTTCATCTTTTGCTGACAACAGCGATGGTTAATTGTTACCTCTCCGCAATAAATTTTATCTTTTCCAAAATAGTTACAAGCGAGCTTTCTGAATTAGTCCTGCTTTGTTCATCGGCAAATCCTTTTTGTATCCACTCAAGTTTACTTCTATCATTTCCCATTTTTTCGATATTGTAACTAACTATTGAATAGTTCTCAGGTTTATCTTCAAGTCCACAGAAGCCACTCCAATATTTATATTTTAATGTTGTATTTTGAATGTTTTCTACAACAATTCCTTTATCTGTAAATTCTTCGCCTTCAAAATTTATTTTGAAAACTAGGTCACTTCCTACGGTCCAACTGGTAATTGTTTGAGCACCAAATAAATACTGGCTTATTAAGGATGGATTAGTCAATGTTTCCCATACTTTATCTGGACTTGCATTAATGATAATTGACTGTGAAGAAATTAAATCGTTATCGAGCTGCATAATATTCATCTGAATTTTTACCATCCCGTAAATTCCTGCGGGGTGTTCTTTCATCTTTCCCATTTGTAAACAATACACTGCTGTGCATTCGTGCTTTCTGGTCTATATATCTACCGGCATAGACATTGTAATCGGGTCTATCACGGTGTGACTAGCTTTCAAGTGAGCATTGGCTGGATCATTTATTATGGCTCCGAGTTTCTCAATGTCAGTTACTTCAATTACTAAAACCACTGAATTAGGATCATCTGTATCCTGAAAGGTTTTAAAACTTGAAATTGCTGGAGCAAATATGTTTACTCTGTCTTGATGGCCTTTAAGCCATGTGTCAAAATTTCCCACTTTGTGACGAGCTACTATAGTTGGCATAATATCGATTTAATATGATAGAATTATTAAAGTAGAATGTTTTACACCCTCTATTAATATAGACAATTTGCCTGAATAATCCAAGTAAACAACGTTCAGGCCTGCTATTCTCAGCAACCGTCTTTGCGAGGGGCACGTTTGTAAATTATTTTACCATCTCGTTCCACATAGTCGCCCGATATTATTGAATATGAATACTTGGGTGCGTACGATACATTATTGCTCCTTATAATTATCTTGTCGTTAACTTTCAGGCTACGTAATTGCTGAAATTCATTAGACTCTTCCAGCCCGAAACTAATTATATAATCCTCACCATCGATCCTGGCCATCACTCCCAACCCTAATCGTGAGCCAGGCGGAAGAGAAAGAGAGGTTACAACAGCCTCCATATTGGTGAAAGCACTTATCTGCTTCCTTATTTTAGCCGCATCGGCAAGCACTTTTTTACCTTCGCGAGACGCTTCCCACTTTTTGAACCTCATACCATCAGGGGTTGCCTCCCATTTGCTCAATTCAGATTTCATTTCAGCAGCAGGGAGTGGCTTGGGCGCAAATACTAGTCCGCTTACCACAACCAGTAGTAAGATCAGCGCATAAATTAGTTTTTTCATATTTTTTAAGTTGGTGCCTCAAAAATACTTTGATTAATTTCAGCCAGGGGATCTGGATCGTAAATAAGAATGTAAACTTTGTAAATATTACCTTGACATTATGCTTGTTAGAAGAAATCTCCTGCAAGTCAAGCGAAAGCACCTGGGCGGATTATTACTACTCACGGTTCTCTCGATAATCTGCGTGGCTTTCAGCATGACCGGCAATGATGACTTCAACTTTGCCAGAAGGGAAATTTTGCTTCGCCGGATCGGACATGAAATTCTCCTTCAGTCGGGCGACAGTGTATCACGGGTATTACCGGTAAAAACGATCGCCAAAAATGAATACCAGATCAGTTTTGAGAATGCGTTTACTTTTCAACCCGAATCCCTGGTGAATACTACCCAGCGTTTGTTGGCCGAAGATCCGCTCACAAGCGATTATATTGTTAACGTACTGAACTGTGCCGATGCCAGCGTGGTCTATGGATATGCTATATCAAAAAATAAGAAAGATGATATTGTAGCCTGTATAGGAAGAAGGCAACCCATAGCCTGTTACACTATCAACATTAAATTCAAGCCGACAGGAATAATTACAGCCAGGAATGGATACCTTCTGGGCGGCCTGACCGCTTTAGCATTTGTTGGATTTATTTTTTTAAGATCCGCTAAGCCACGGAAGACCTTTCCTGATAGTCAGGATACTGGTATTATCACTTTAGGGTCAATGTTGTTCGATGCAGAGAACCGTAAGCTCATGGCAAACGGAAATGCCATCGACCTGACCAGAACGGAAACCCGTGTTCTAGGCATTTTCGCTTTGTCTCCAAATGAGACTATAGAGCGAAGCCGGCTACAAAAAGAGATTTGGGAAGATGAAGGTGTTATAGTTGGCCGAAGCCTGGATATGTTCATATCAAAACTTAGGAAAAAACTGGAATTTGATCCGAATATCAAGATTGTTGTTATACGCGGCAAAGGGTATAAGCTTGAAATCAGTGCCTAGATCATTTAAGAGTATTGATGCTAACGTTTCATTTCCACCTTGTCAAACCGGTGATGCATTCCGCTTATTGAAATTTATCAAATCTATGATTCATCAACCTTGGATGGGAAACAGTAAAATGGGTAACACTTCCTTTCTCATTGAAATGAAAACGTACCCAGCTTTCACTTGAGTACTCCCCATAATCAGTCATGAGCCGGAACTCCCCATCAACCCATGGTTCCATTATCTTATCCGCAATGGTGGGTCGCCTCACCACCAACTGATCCTTTTCATTCAACACTAACATCAAGTAAAAGTCAAGGTGCTTGCTGTAATATTTACCTGTCAGCTTCTGCAGTTCCTTTCTATCAGGCTTATCAACGGCAGACTTCACTTTCTCCATGTGGATGGTATTACCATCATACGTATACATGACTAAACGTAAAGCCGAATCAGGGTGGGACTGAGAAAACATAAATACATCAGGAAATTCAGGATCCCGGAATTTGTTTTTTGACAATGGAAGAAGGTCCAGTGTATCGGTTTCACTATACACTACCCTAAGCACGCCTTTACCTGTAACAAATGATGTGAAACGTTTACGCGGCACATAGCTTTGAAACGTAAGGGGCACATTCCATTTATATAGTCCCGCAAGCAATTCTAATTCATGTTGATGGATGGTTACCTGTTCGCGGGTCAGATCAGGTGTTATTACAGGTGAAGTTTCAATATTAAGGTATTCAGATAATACGTTCTTCATAAGATTCCATCGTGGGAAGAACTGGTTACCCAGCATGATCACACTTAACTTTTCTTCCGGAACACGAGCCAGGTATGGATATTCACTTACTCCCATATGAACTATAGCAGTATAATCACCCAGTTTTTTCTCCTTATGCCCAAACACATAATTGTTGCCGGGCAGCACGGGAATTACACGTGCATTTTGTTTGAGGCGTTTTATGGCATCAGATATAAATGAGTCCTTATCGGCATAAGCAGCAGCCCATTTCTCAAGATCGTTGGCAGATGTGAGCACATAATAATTACCCCCAGGCGATGATTTATCGTTGAGCCATAATTTGAATGTGTTATTCTCACCAACGCTATAAGAAAATGCATGATTGGGAATAACTTCTTCCTTATTGTTGTGAATTCGGCTATCTCTCATATCCAACGGTTGAAAAACCCTGCGCTTCATATAATCCGCCAGATTTTCACCCGAGGCTTTTTCAAGGATCAATCGCAACAAGCCAAAGTCTGAGTTGGAATACATATAGCCTTTGCCAGGTTCAACAGAAGGCGTTGGCTGGTTATAGAGAAATTGAAGAAACTGAGATTTATCCAACCGGTTGGCCATACTGGCCTGCGTAAGCGCAAGTGTAGCCCACTCATCGGCAAATCCGCTGCTGTGGTTCAATAAATCCTGTATAGTTACATTGCTGCTCCATTGTGGAAGCTGGGGGAAATACTTTTGCACCTTATCATTCAACTGAAGCAGGCCATCTTTCTCCAACAGCGCTGCCGCAATGGAAATAAACTCTCTTCCTTCCGAATAGGGTAGCCTTACAAGCGTCTTATGCGCGAAAGGAACATTCATCTCAATACTAGCCATTCCATAAGCTTTTCTTGCAATCACTTTTCCCTTATGGATAACCGTAATTGCAATACCTGGTGTATTTTCTTTAAAGGCGGAAAAGATGCTATCTAATTTTAAATCGAGCCGGTCTTTTAGGATAGGTTGTCCAATGGAATTGTTGCCAGCCGTCGAAGCAAGAAAGCAAAGTATGAGGAAGACATATTTCATTAGCAAAGTGTTGACAGCAGTGGCAAATTACACGAATAAAATATGGCAGAAATGACTAATACCTATAAATATTGTCTTGCTATTTTCGCTATATCATTTAAATCCGCTCCATATGTAGAATGCTTTGCAGAGTATTCTACCTTCTTTCTATGTAGTACCAACCAATGTTGAATAAGCCCTGTTTTAAGTCGATGTTGATTTTATTTCCAATTTCAAGTTCGTCATATTGAACTCTCGGAACACTTATTTCTTCTCTATCATAGTGATGACCCCATGGAGCTACTTCAACATAATATGTCCTCCTACGCTTGCTCTTACTTATTCTTTTACTTAGAATTTCGGTTTGGTAAACAGTTGGCTTTGAGTAATCATAAGTACAATTAGCTGCATAAGTTCCAGCGTAGCTATAAATGCTTACGTTGAAAATGAGCGAGGTATATATCCACCATTTATTTCGAGTGGTATTCTCAAGAAGCTTATGAGTCGAGAACAAAATTGCCAGAATAATGATACAAGCTATAGTCCCTGGAATTATCATACTATAGATGCTTTCAAATTCATAGTCAAGCAAAACACGAAGAAGGATTACCCAAGCTGCAATATCAATAAAGTCTGCTACATCATATTTTTCCTCGCCATCTTTATCTGCACTTATTTCTACAAGTGACGCCATGCTCGGTTTATGCAAGCCATTCAATAATAAGCCAATGATTGGGATAGCCAAAAGAAGTCCTAGTAATAATTCATATGGCTGCGGATACATTAAAAACCAAACCGCCAATCCAATTGTAATCCATTCAAGCCAATCAAGTTTATGAAGAGTTAGCTTTGAAAAGGTTACTTTATTTAATTTGAGATGTCGCTTTGGCTTAGTTAGTTTCCTTCTTTTCCTCTTTTTCATTAAGGTCGGTCTTAAAATTCTGCCTAAAAGAATTATAAATCATTTATTTTTAAAACTATTGTTATTCACTTTCCACAATATTCTCTTGTTCCGTTGGCACCCAATCATCATAGTTACTTTTTAGAGCCCAAAGCATCGACAAAATAATTACGGAAATAGCAAGGCCAATTATTATACCTACGAAAAAAAATAGAACAAAGCTTAGAATTATCGCATAAATGCGAATCCCGACTTTTTTAAATTCTTCATCGTATAACTTGTATTTACTTAACTGGAAACCAATTATGGATGCCCAGATTAATATACTCCAGGACATAATGCCCATGGCCGCTGAGAATCCAGCATAATTAAATATCAAAATGCAAAGTAATAGTCCAAGAACTGACAGTATCAAGGCAATAATTGATGCAATCCGAATTGCTTTAGGTCTAAACATTATATAAGGGTTTAAGGATTGATGGTATCGCACTTCACAAAACGATATACGGCTTTGCGATGTGGTGTATAGTTAGCATAAGGGTTAAATTGTATTTTTATTTGGCTTTTTACTTTGATCAAAATCATCAATTAGTTTTTCACATTCTGCATGGTCGGAAACATATCTGTCGCTGTTAAACTGCTCCTTAAAATACATATAAAGTTCATCATATTCATGACCAAATACTTCTGTCCACACCTTGTCCTGGTTTTCAATTAAGGTCAAATTCTTTGCAGAAACAATTGCAATTATTCTTTTTCCGTGTTTGTTTGCCTTTACGTGTGTTTTCCAAAAATGAAAAACTATTTCAATTTTATCTTTGTCAATTTGTGTTACTTGTTCATATAGATATTCGTCTAGGTCAGTTCGACTAATTGAGATTAGGTTTCCGTTATCGTCAACTTTGTTGTATTCTACATTTAAATTTCCTTCGAATTCAATTTTCAATGGAAATGAAATATTGTTTAAGCCAATTGGTAGGTTATATCTTTCAATTAATGTCTTAGCGAAAACACAAGTTGAATAATCGTTAAGAATTATACTCAACTTGTCAAATTCCTGCCTAATGTCAATTATCGCACTGTCGTGAAGTTTACAAATCAAATACTTTTTAAAGGACCCAAGTCGGTTTGCGTTTTCGTCCAGGAAAATAGAATACTTGTTTGAATCGAAATTTGGTCCATCCAAGTCAACAAAGTCGTCAGCCAATAAAGGTGCAATTGTCAGTATACTTCTATTTTCGGTCATTCTTTTCGTTGCTTTCCATTAGGAGAACCTTGCGTTGTGTGAAGGTCATATAAAGTATTTTAAAAACTGCTTTTCATTTAACTGGATTTCATTGCTATACAAAGGATATAACTTATTTTTTTTCCATAGAGCGAATATTGGTCTTGCAGGAAAGGGTGGTGGTATAACTTCTGATTTATACGCGTCGTAAGTATAATCGAAATGTACTGAATCTCCTTTCATTGTAAACGTCCCAGCGGAAGCTCCGTAGCATTGTAAACCCCAGATTTGCTAAAAGGTGTTCTGACCTTAGAGTTTAAGAAATGTTCCGCCGACTTTTAGCAATACGATGTTAGCCGAGGTTTGTTCGTTCTTCAAAGTCAAATTGATCACCAATGAAATATGCTTTGCCCAAAAACAGCAATCTAACTTCAGGACTTATCTTCTGGTATTCATTTCCATCCCAATACTTAGGTTGGCGTGAACCCATCAAGTTATAACTCACATTATGTTTCTGAAGTTGAGTCGCATATAATTGCATTAAAGACTTGGGTCCCTCAGCTAAAAGTCCATACCCAACTTTGAGAAGTGACATAAAATCAGGTGGGTTATTTATGTAATTACTAAAATGTATATAGTTTGCACATTGATCAAAATGCGATTGATAAAGGTCAACAAATAACAATTCAGGATTAGAACATTTACCACTGAAGTATAGACTGCATTCTTGATCTTTATACTCTAACAAAAGGGGGTGATGATCAAATATCTGAAGTCTATTCTGAATTTCATTTGATACCACACTTACAATAGGATTTTTAATTCTCACTTTCCACTCCTGCTTAACTTGTTCTTCAAATTCATCCACTATTAGAGTAAATTCAACAATACCATCAATTTGGGTAAAATCTGTTCGATCAATATAAATTCTGATTTCATCAGAATCGTATTTCTCAATAACAGCTTCAAGTAGTTCGGGTATCACTAGAAGAGGATTTAAATTTTGTCTATCGTGAAGGTATTGACGATGGTGATGACCAGTTTTCCCACCAAGCTTTTATCAAATACCTTGTCGTCGTCGCATTAATAAAGTCCTGGCATTGGAAATCTATAACCAATAAAATACTTTCTGCCATTTATTTCAAACGCTTGCTTTTCCCGTCTATTCTTTATGAGTTTTGTCAAGTGGCCCAAATATTTTTTATCTAAGAATATGCTTGTCACATAGCCTTCTTGCTTTCTTGTGTCGGGACTATTGTGGTCAGGCCAATTTGTGGGCCATTGAATTGGCGTATCAGGTGAATGACTGTAGTCTGACAGCATAACTTCAATTTTGTTAGGTATCCATATCATGTATTTGTCAGGCTCAAAGTTTAATACAAAGTTGTGAATTTTGCGAACTAGTGAAGGAAACCTTTTCCTATATTCCTTTGATGAAATGTATCCGTAAACTGAAACACTAACCAGAGTATCAAACCTTACAAAAACGCTATAAGAAGGATTGTCTGTCGCCATAATTTCACCATTAGGGTCTGGATTAGTTGCATTGTAAAACCTGCTTTTATGAAAGAGTGTGTCCTTCAAGTTTAGTTCATCAATAAGTTCCGACTTTTCGCCTTCGTCAAGTTGTGTCACCTTATATCCTCCACCTTTCCAAAATAAAACTTTGCCATTGTCATACAATATGAAGGGTGGGCCTTCTGCTCCCATAAACATAGCCCACGGGTCGCTGACACGATACCAAAAGATTGGTTTGCCAAAGCTCGTGTCTAACTGTCCAAATGAATTTTGTCCGATAAAAAGTAAAATGAGAAGAAAATGTCGCTTCATGTTGTTATTGAAAGATGCAACAAATGCAGATATCGTACCGCAGCTCCTGTTTCAATGTACCGCCCTAACCTTAGGCAATGCAATGCTGGCTGGTGTATTTTTACATTCAATATCTATAAATTTTGCCTACTGAGTCTTTGAGAAAACAAAACACTTCTCCTCCGTTTCCTTATCTCTGATTAGACATATCTGATTATTTTGCTTGATTGTTCCTTTATAATTTGTTTCAACGGAACCCTCTAACTTGTAGTCTTCAGAATCTTTATTGTTAAGCTGGATATTAATACTTGCTCCATCAATTTTATATGTTCCTTTTTGAGAAAATTTCTTGTCACGACCAAACCATTTAGATACGGATTGCGGATCATTTGAAGAAACTGATTGCAGATACACACTTCCATTATCATAAAATCGCAAGTATGTAAATATTTCAATATTTGCAGCAGGAACACCTCCAGTTTTTGCAACATATAGTCCGTCAAATAAAATATTTGATTCACTGCCTGTTTGTGAATACGATTGAAATGTTGTCACAATTAAAACTGTCAAAATAATTAATGTTTGTTTCATGTTGAGTATTTTTAAGTAGCGCCAACGTGAAGGTATTGGCGAATATCCCGATCCTGCTTTTAGCAATTCTAGCTTGTATGTCAGGATTAATCACTTCCATATTCAAATTTAGCTGTCATTGCTAAAGTGTCAACTTTAGCAATGACAACTTCCCTTCCGTTATTGATAAAACCATAAAATGAATAACCGTTGTTATCGCGATACCATAATCCTTTCTCATGCGCCTTCTGAAATAACTTTGAATCAATAATTCCATTATCAATAAAGACAGCGGAATTGTAATACGTTGAATTCAAAATTGATAATTTTAAATCGGCTAAGGAAGTTCTATTAAGTTTTATCTCAAACTTTTTTGCAAAATCCTGGTTCATGTCTAGATACTCTTGTTTAGTGACTACAACATCTTTTGGGATATTAATTTTGGTTAGTTTTTCAAACTCCATTCTATAATTGGATTTGCAAGACACCAAAAACAAAAGTCCAATTAGATATTTAAGCCTCATTATCATCGGTCCTTAGGTACCACTAAACCGTTTGCGAAGTACGAAAACTCGCATATTGTAAAAGTGCTATTATTGGGCGCCTTCATTTGTCTGTTGACCATTTTACTTCTTTGGCAGTTATTGTCAGGATTTCTTTTCGTTGTAACTCTTTCCAAGGTGCTTGTGTCATGTCGTATTCAATAATATGATAATTTCTACCGCAGTCTTCCCAATTTGTGCAAGGACAAAGATTCGGTATTTCGTTCCAAGGAATCTTAGCTCTTCTTTCCAATTCACTAAATGCATCTTCAAATGTCTGAAATTCTCCCTTTTGTGGTTCAGCGTGTGCTTCGTCCTCAATTATAAAAATGGTCTGAGTTTGCCTGTGTGGTAAAGTCATTTAAATTCTGGTATTCTCAGTTTTAGGAAATTCTCCTTTATAATTTCAGTCTGCGAAATTTCTATTATCTGTTCGTCCTGTTCGGCTGCTTTCCATCTTGTTAGGGCATGAACTACAAATTCCTTGCAGTTATTCGAACCAGGAGGTGTTATTGCTTTATTAAAGTCTGTCCAAATTATTACTACAAGCGTTTCCAATTTTGTCAAGTCGCAATTGTGAGCCTCAAAATGGTTGGGCAGCCAGGACAGATAATCCTTGAGTAATTCCTTAGACTCTTTAGATATAGCATTTGTCGGTAAAATAGTCTTGTTAATGAAGTCAAATGTGGCTTTCGATTCTAATTTTTGATTATATAGGTCGATAAGAACATTTACGGCAAGTCGTCCGCTTTTCATGTAATCAATACTCATGAAAGAATGTGCGAAGTTGTGAATTGCTGATTTGTAGTTCTTAAACTTCATTGTCTGTTGTGTGTGATCCCAAAATGCCCAATAACGCGAAGGACTTTTCCCAATACCAATATTAGTGACAGCTATTCTTCATCATGATCTATCACCATTTCATTTTCATAACCCGCTAATACGACATTCAATGTTTCCAATTTATCAATAAATTCACCACCGGTTTCATAGTCTTTTAGTCTGAAAGAAGTGTGCAAACCTTCTTTATTCTTTATTACACTTTGAAAAATTCTTTTGGGCTTCCCAAAAATATTCTTCAGGTCATTACAGTATATTTTTTCAATTCTGCTTTTGGGTGTGTCGATATAAATTTTTTGTCCTTTTATTAATATCCGTTCTTCTTCAAAAGTTAATATGCCTGGCTTATGCCGTCTAACTTTATAATATAATGGTACAACAAATATGAATCCAAGGAACGAATATGAAGAAAGCACTTTTAAAGTTTCAGGAACTACTAAATTATAATAGGAAAACACCATTTCTAATGATGATTTAGAATGTATAGCAGGATACATTACCAAATTGAGTATACAGATACAAATCAGAAAGATGATAATCACCACAAGTAGAAAACTATTTAAATATGGAATTCTCCTTCTTATGAGTATTTTAAATTCTGTTGATGTTTTCATTGTATGAGTTGGGATTGCAAATGTAGAATTTACATCTGTCAGCCCTACTATAGCCAAAGATGTTATGGGCAGTTTTCTTCATTCAGTCAATCTAAAGTCTTATCTTTTCTGCATTTTATTATGTGGAAAGGATAGTTTTCGTTTACCTCCGAAATTTCAAAAAGTCCTGCTTTACCAAATTCTTCTTCTATTGTTTCGTTGTCGTAAAAGAATATTTTAACCCCACCAAACATTTCAAATCTGTCTTTTCCTATGTTTGTCCCTTGTCCATAGGTTACTGCTTGCTTTGTTATTGCAGTAAAAACCATAAATCCATTTTCTGTTAGTTGATTATAACAGTCTTGAATTAGTTTTTGCCTTTCACCTTTGTCAAACAAGTAAATTAGTCCGTAACAAAATATTCCCTCATACATCTTCTTGTCAAAAGGCATTTCAGTAACCGATCCTTGATATATTTTCAAATCATTGCCAAAATGTTTTTTTGCTAATTCAATAGCAGTATGTGAGATTTCAATGCCTGTTACCGATATTCCATTGTCTATAAATGGTTTTGCATTTCGTCCATAGCCAATTCCTGGGAGAAGAATATTCGTTACTCCTTGCTCAATAAAATAATCTTTTACCAATACAGTAGATTTTGCAGGTTCTAAACCCCACATTTCTAGTTTATCCTTAAATGCTTGTTCCCAAAATTCTCCCATAGTAATATTTGTTATAGGCAAACATTGTCTTCCAAAGTTTTACTCTAAAATCCCAAATTATTTATTGTCGTCTAATTATTTCCTGATTTCATGAAGTCGCCTTCGACTCATATAACAGTATGCGCGTAACGGAATGACAATTTCATTTAGTTAAGGTCGTAGTTGATTTTGTTTCTCTTTCGTTAGGCTTCTAATATATAGTCTTATTCGGTGAACTGGATTAATAGTAATTGCACCTTTTTTCTCGTAATAATTAGAAACAGTCGCATGCATTTCTATTTCGGTTATGTAATTAGGTTTCCAGTTAGAATTTTCTATAAATGTGTTTATAGAATCTAATCTACTAAGATTAGAATAATTACTTTTTACAACTGGTTGACCAAATTCCTTTGAAATATATTCTTTCAGTTCTATATATTTTGCAATTATAGCTTTTTGGAAATTTTCTGATTTTTGGTTATTATCATCTTTCTCAAAGTTTGAAACATCCCATTCATAAAGAATATAAGACATCGTAGAATCCACTTTTTTAAAATAATAATATACTGTCAAATCAGGTATCACTTTTTCTTTTCTTAAAAACATGATTGGTTGTGCTTCTCCACTAAAAGAAACGTGATTTGAAGATGGCAAAATTCTTTCACTTCCTAAATTCTCTTCAATTTTTAAATATTCAGGAAGCGTTATATTGTGAATATCAAAATTGAACTCTTGTCCAAAAGCAGAAGTTGAAATACATAAAATTGCAAAGAATATTTTCTTCATTTTATCTTCCTTTAATATTGTGCATAACTGTTTACATAATGGTGATGGTCTGGCATTTAAGTAAACCTCAGCCCAACATTCGCACAAATGCCCAATTGAATTACAATGCTGAATGTACAACTGCCTGCCCCCCTATTGCCAATCCGATGTTGTCAGCAGTTGAGTTTTCATTGCCGAATGAACCACTATAGTCAATCAACAAATAAGATAATGCCTATTTTCTGAAATAATACGCTGACAAAGCCTCTACAATAGCTCCCGGATTTGCCTCTTCCGTATTGGTCAATATAATAATGGATAAATCATCATTTACAAAACGGGCATAATTGGATCTGAACCCAGCATTAGCACCACCATGCCAAATGACCTTGTGTCCATTCCGTTCATCAATATACCATCCGAATCCATAGTGAGCCTTAGAATCAAGGCTACCAGATGCTTTTATAAATGGCTGCCAAAGCAATTCCCAGTTTTCTTTTTTCAATATCTTATTTTTCTCCCTCAGTACTTTATCCCATAGTATCATATCGGTGCTGGTAGAAAGAAAACCACCGCTGGGCCGAATGGCAACCATGGCTGTGGCATTAACCAATGTGTCTTTCTTATGCATATACCCATTAGCACGGTTAGGAATAATTTGATAAAAATCAGTGAGGTAACTATTATTCATTCCTGCTGGTATAAATAACGCAGAACGAATATAGTCCTGCCAGGGCATTCCACTTACTTGCTTTATGATTTCTGCCAACATATAATATCCTGTATTACAATATTGGAATTTTTCGCCTGTTTTAAAATCGAGCGGTAAGTTATATGCCGACTTTATAACGTCTAAATCAGGTTGTATTTTAAAATTGTCATACGCGGGTGGTTCACGTTTCAAGCCTGATGTGTGCGTCATCAGGTTCTTTATCGTAATAGGCCTCCACGTTTCAGGTGCATCTGGAAAATACTTATGTACGCCATCATCAATATCTAGCTTTCCTTCTTCCATCAATTTCATGATAGCTGTTGTGAAAAACTGTTTACTAATTGAACTAATTCTTATTACACTTTCGGAGTTTACCGGAACGTTTAATTCAACATTGGCTAATCCATAACCTTTGTTTGTTACAGTCTGCCCGTTTTTTATGATGGCCAGGGAAAGTCCAACAATTTTTTGCTTCTTCATCATTTGCGTTACTATAATATCAGTACTGTCAACTTGTGCAAATGATAAACAGGGTAATAGGAGAAAAAGCAGCAGTTTGTTCATATCAGAATTTTTATCATTATTCACTCGTTTGCAGATCAACTATCTTGTTTTCTTTGTTGAACTGTATCATTAACCCTAATATCTCTTTACTAAATAATAGCCTGTAGCGATACTCCCTGTTATCATTACCCAATTCCTTCCTGGAAAGCAACTCCGATTTTAAGAATTTACCCTTTGATTTAAAATAATCCGAACCTCTTTCCTGCATTGTGCTATCCATGATCTCCCGTGCTAATTCTGTCGCGAGCTGATCTGCACGCAATTTTTTTTCAGTCACATTTATTATAAACTCGTTTACCCGTTTTGTGACACCAGGCTCTGTATCACTTATTGTTTTTACACTGGCAATGCTTAACTCAGGTTGATATATACGTAATACTCTGGTGGCGATTTTATAGGTACTGGCACGCTTAAGATTTGCAAATACCACCACTGCTATTTTCTGTTCTGGATAGCGTTTGATGGTGCATTCAAATCCCTGCCAGCTACCATTGTGTTCCAATATTCGTTTGTCATTTACAGAATCAATTGACCAGCCAAACCCATAATTTTCATTTGTTCCATCATTGAGTTTGGTAGGCGCCCACATCATATTGTAATAATCTTTCTTCAGTAGTTTCTCCGCATTTAAAGCTGCTTCCCATTTGGCCATATCCAATGCTGTTACATACATTGAACCATCTGCGGTCGTATTTAAGGTAGGAGATACCCACTCCTGGTTTTTTAAGCTATCCTTCAACAACCGATACCCCGCAGCCCTGTTTGGTACGATATCCTCCTCGGTGATGATCCTGGCGGTCGTCATACCCAATGGCGTAAACACCCGATCCTTTAAAAATTCACCGTAGAATTTACCTGTAACTTTACTCATAATTATGCCAAGGGTGGCATATCCCATATTACTGTATTGCTGTTTTTCACCGACTTTAAATATTAATGGTCTTTTTTTAAACTCCTGATACAAACTATCCTCGGTATAGTTAGCCCTGTAATTTAAATTATTGGTATAGTCGCCAAAGCCGCTGGTATGATTTAGCAGGTTGCGAACGGTAATAGAATCCCATCCGGAAGGTGCATCCGGAAAAAATTTAGTGAGCTTATCGTCGAGGCTAATTTTACCATCCTGCACAAGGAGCATTACAGCAAATGCCGTGAACTGTTTGCCTACAGAACCCGCCTGAAAAATTGTTTCAGGTTTTACCGGCACCTTATGTTCGAGATTAGAATAGCCATAGCCTTTTACAAAATCAATTTTTCCATCACGTACTACAATAAGTGAAAGTCCCGGTATGCGTTGGCTTTTCATTTCTGCATTTACCAACGAATCAACTCGCATCTTTACTTTTGACGTTATTCTGTTTTGTGCAACGCTGTTGATGCATTGCAACAATAAAAACATTAGAAATAGTCTATTTTTCATTCATTACAGTTATTGGTTATTAAATATTTCTTGATTTGGGTATAGGTAACAACCGAATTCGTCATCACTGGCACAAGCAATAAAGATGGGTGTCCTCACAGATGGGACTTTGGAACCGATTATAGCATTTCCGTAAGTATAAATGGGCGCCACAAAATTTGGGCGGCTCTCTTCCAAAGCATTGTAAGTGACTGACATCGCAATATTTCCCTAGGCAGAAGAGCCCATGAAGCCTATTTTGTCAGAATCAATTTTGTATTCTGCTGCATGTTGGCGGACATTCTTAATAGTCGTTAATGCATCCTGAAGTGCAAGTTTTACTACGGGTGTACTCACCGAATCCAGCATTTTAAAATTCTTCTTTAACGGTGGTAGCATGGCGCTGGTGGGGAATTGGTAATCCCTCTACCAATTAATCCATATCATTTATCCCCTGAAACTGAAGCCAGGTTATATTATAACGCTGATTGTTCATCCGTCGCGCCCCACTAGTGCCAAGCTGCTATGTTATGAGCCGCGGTCAACTAACGAGATGATTGTGGGTCCAGGCATTAGTCGATTATTAGATAGAATTTGATTAATTAATGGGGTCAAGGGTTTTAATTGCTCGTAAGTATTGTTCAAAGCTGACAAAACGAATACTGTGATAGGATACTTTAAAAAATTCTGTTGGTGTTGCAGATTCTTATCGAATGTAAGTAAAGCATCAAACTTGTCAGCTACCATTAGCTGAAGAAGTTCGCCATTTTTAATGCCACTCCACTCTTTGTCTCGGACTGTAAATATTTCATGGTCAGGAAAATCCGACTTAAGTCGTTTGGGCAGATTTTCATCAAGCAACAGCCGCATAAAGTTGCTCTATGTTACTAGATGTCAGAAGTTTGTTAGCGGCCTCAAGAAGGTCTACAGCTTGCTGTCGGGTTACACTTGGGAAGTCGGCAAGAAACTCATCAAGTGAAACACCTGCTTCCAAATGATCAAAAAGAGATTCTACAGGAACTCTGGTCCCGGCAAACACAGGCTGTCCGCCTTGAATTTCCTTGTCAATAGTGATAAGTTCCCGAATTTGCATATAGCAAAGTTAAGCATTTTATAGTGTTGCCGCAAACCAGTGGTACACAACGGTTTGCATATTAGTAATGCTGGGGGAATTTGAAAAATGCCAGCCTAATATATTCTTTCAAAAGACTTGCCATTGAAGCGGTAAACACCATTCCCTCCGAACCACAATTCTCCTTGTTTGCTTTTATATATGGTAGAAATGAATGTAGGCCCAAGCCCATCCTTTTCAGTAAAATTTGTAATAGATGTACCATCATATTTCCAGACTCCAGATTCTACTGTCCCGATCCAGATATTTCCTTCAGCATCCTCTCCAATAGAATAAGCTCTCTCAAGTGAATTTCCTTTGGTGTCTTCCTTTGTCAGTTTGTGTTTCGTTGTGAAATTGAAAGCGTCTTTCCCATCATATACCAAAACACCGCTTCCATTATTCGCCATCCAAAGATTTCCTTTGCGATCTTCTATGAAGCCCCGGATATGCAGACCTCTTTCTTCTTTGGTCAATCCGAAAAATTCATCATTTAATATTTTAAAATCTTTGCCATTGTATCCAATCAATGATTTGTAGGTTCCAAACCAGATCGTACCATTTTTACCTCTTACGAAAGGCGTCGAAATTGAATACTGAAACCCATGCACATCGTCGGATCCTGGTATTACAGGGAATGTGCGATAGGATAGTTTTTTTCCGTCATACTGGTACACGCCGGAGGCCCTTTCAAGATCGTTGTAGCCGGAACCTATTTGGTCAGCTTTAAACCAAATATCTTTATCACCTATTTTCCATTCTCCTGTTGAATCGTAATTTCTTTCTTTGTAAACAGATATTTTCTGTCCATCATAAACACTTAATCCTTCACCACATTCAAACCATATTAAACCATTCTTATCTTCATAAATATTTCTTACCTGGTTGTGACTTAACCCATCTTCTGTTGTGAAATATTGGAACATGCCGTTATGAAGTAAACACACGCCTTCTTTGTCACTACCAAACCAAATGTTTCCTCTACTATCCTCTAAAAAGGACCGAACCCCCGTTGTGTATTTCAACCGTTCGATGTTAGTCTTAGCCTGCACTTTTTGATTTTCTTCATTTGGTTGACTTTGACTATTGCACGAGATTGTTACAGCTATTAAAAATGTCCAACAAAGGATAAAAATGTTTTGATTTCGTGATTTCACTTTCATAGTCACTGTGTCTTTAGTAATGACGCACTACGTGAAGGGATTAGCGAAGGCGGGGAACTTCTTATTCGACTGCCGATACAAATGCTGATTAAAGATAAAATGTTCATTGATAATTCTCAAGCCGAATAGATACGTCCAGTCGACAACTGATGCTAATTAGCGGTTTGAAGTCGATAGTACTTACGTAAACCCTGCTTATGCCAATGAATTGTTAGTGATAGATTTTCGTCTCAAGTATACTTCCATTGTTAACAAGCCAAGAACGAGAATTGCTATAGATGGAAGTATGATTGTTAAGTCCATACCATGAAAGGTCGTTGTCACAGTGTCTGTAGGTGTAATCGTCCATATGGAAGTAGGATTGTCTTTTGCACCAAAAGCGGAAGTCGTCAAATTTGCTGCATAATGAATTCCAGTGGGCATAGCAATACCTTTTGAATAGATAGCTGCTATTCCGAATATTAAGCCCCAAACTGCTGGTCCTAAGAAAGAACTGGCTATAGTCCATCCGTTTACGATGTGATACAAAGCAAAGAGAATAGAAGTTATTACGATAGAAAGTCTTATGCTTGTCTTATCTTTTAGAATTTGAAGTGGATAAGCCCTAAATCCTAATTCTTCCATGAACGCTAAAGGGATTAATGGGGTGGTGCCTACCAGAAAATACCAAATATTACTATTCTGATTAAGCTTAATTCCAACATTTGTAAAGTACATCACACCTGCTGCTAAAAGTCCCATGATTGAAACACCAACCAGAACTCCAACTAAAAACCGAATGATGGTCTTTCTATCAAAATAGAGCTCTATTGCTGAAAACTTTTTCTTGTCAAATGTCAAAAACAACCAAGTCGCTACAAAAGCAGCAAGTGTCCCGATTATTCCGTGAGAAAGTCTTTCAGCGGACGATGGAAGAAAATTTTTGAAAAAAGAAAGAACAACGAAAAGCGATGTAAATACTAAACAAAATAAGGTCGGCTTAAATATAGCTTTTGCTTTACTTGATAATCTGTTTTGCATGTTCTGGTGTCTCGCTAAATTACCGCTAACCTTCCGGGGGTTGGCGAAGGCAGGGAAATAGAATTCCATCTGCCTGCCCTTGGTCCTATCTTTTTCTTTATTACGGCCAATGTACGAAAGCACAATAGAATTACAAAAGCCTAAGGCTTATTCCCAAACCCAACTTTACCACAGACCTTGTTGTGCGTTCGTGCTTTTTTCGTTAACAACTTATTCTGTCTTTAGAGATTTATTAATTACCCAAGGGATATTAGTGTCAAATTCTACTTGCACTAATCCATTGTTCTCTTCAAAAAATGTGAGGTCATTACCTGGTGCAAAGCCAATAGAAAAATTGTCAGCTATAGAGGTCAAATCGTATGTATATCCGGTGGGTGAGGACGGTACACGATAATTTTTACCAGTCAGCAATATTCCTTTGAAATGAAACCAACCCCCAATATGGTAAAGACCATTAGATCGTACTTGCCAGGTAGTGATTTCTACTTCTTTTCTGAAATCAATGCCTACCTCATTAAAAAAGGCTAGAATTTCTTTAGGAAAAACCTTTTCACGATAGGCTACATAATTCTTGCAGTCGTTACAAACACAAGTGTCAGCGCCTCCATTAGGAGTATTTTTATAAGTCTTTTCAGTTAACTCTTTGTCAACTTCAAAAGTCCAATCTTTAAATTTTAGAATAGAAGTAGCCATTTATATATTACCGATTGAAATTGTTGTGGCTGGACCTCCATGATGCACAACGAGCAGGTATTGGCGAAGGCGGGGAATTTTATATTCGTCCGCCCGGGACTACTAGCTGGCTTTTTGATAAAGTTAAATATTAAGAACTAAAGCTGGGCTTTATTCGTTGAGCCCCGAACCACAGTACAGCAGAATTACCTCTTTTGATTGCTCCAATGTCAAGCCCCACTATTGGCAATACCAATGTTAGCTGCTGGTTTTCGTCCGCACAACAACTGACCTGGCTATAAAGTCGTGCAATGCTCTTCTTTTTGAATTGGTCAACATCGTTATAAGTTCAATGAGTGTCCACCAAAATATAGGATTGTCAGAAAAGCTGTAATAGTCAGAAAGTATGCTTTGCTTGTCGTCCGAACGACCCAAAAGAAAGCCATAATAGATTAGTCCACCAAATGCAACAACTAAATAGAAACTGTCACGATAAATTGCTTGTCGAAGCGTCAATTTACTTGCCTCACTAATGTCTAATACTTTGACTTCAGCAACCCACTTTCCAATTGTCTGACCATTTTTATAATGCAAAACAATAGAATAAAAAAGTGGGGCAAACGAAACAAAAGTCGCCCAAGCAAAAAGCGTCGATGTATTGTCCGTCGTTTTGTACATCCATTGTTCAATCAAAAGAAGTGGCATAAAAACAATCCCATCTACGATTGCTGCCCAAAGTCGTTTTAGTCCTGTCCGATATTTTTCTGTGTCCATAAAGTTTTGGTGTCTGCACTCAACTTGTAGCTAACGTTGAGGGCTTGGCGAAGGCAGGGGGCATTTATATAATTTTCATTTCAGTGCTGGCTGCCCGCTTTTGCCAATACCCATGTTGTCTGCTTATATTTTTCTAAGATTCAATATCCAACGTCAAGAAGATTTGTCCACTTACTGTTTTGAAAACTTGTATTTCTGATAATACCAAGTCTGCAATGTCGTGTCCCCAAATTCCATATATACCATTTGTTTGATTTCTGTTATACATTGTAGTTCTCTTGTCAATTGGAATAGTCTTCACAGTTGCACTTTTTTCTTCTTCTTCGTAAATCTTAAAATAATTAAAGCTTATTTCTTCTAATAATTGTTGTCTTGTAAACCCCTTATTTGATGTTAATGTGAATTCATATTGGTTTGTAAGAGGGTAGTCTATAATAATTTTTACTGAATTCTCCTTAATAACAACTTCGTCTTTCTTGTATAAATTAGGAATATCTTGTTTTGCATTTTCAATGCTTGCCCAAGGAATAAGTCCATTTTCAAAATCCTTTTTATTGTCAGTTTTAACCTGAAATGAAACTGTTGAAATCACCACTCCAAGATTGTCGCTTTTCTTTTCAGCTGCTTTCTTTTCATTTTCTTGAATAACGGCAATTGGATCTTTTGAATCTAGCTTTTGACTAGTTTGTCCATTGCAACTTGAAAATAAAATGGTCAGAGCAAGAATAAAATATTTAGTCATATTGAGATTACTTATTGTCATACTTAGCAGTTAGAATTTTTGGGAGTGCATAATAGCAGCTAACGTGAAGGGATTGGCGAAGGCGGGCGCTAGTTAAGTCATATTTCTTTTGGGTGTTGGCAGCCCGCATTTGCCAATACCAATGTTGTGTGAAATTTACGGGTCATTTCCTTTTTACAAACAACAATCGTCCACCTTCACAGCTACTCTCGCCAGTCATATAACCCCTATTAAAAAGGACATGGGCCAGAGCCTTCATTCTCTTCCCTTCTATCTCAACAGAATATTGACCACTAACATCAATTTGCTTACAAATAGTTTCGATCGGAAATTCAGATGCAATTTGTTTTATAAGGTTTTCATTGTAATTGTAAAAATCAATATTCTTCAATGCCGCCTTACTACGAAATTCGAAATATCTCGTTGTTTTGAGCTTAAAATAATCATACACCTTTTTGTCACTAATTGAATCATAATCTAATTTCAGCTCCCTATAAACCGCCCCCGAAATAAAATTCCCCTTTGAGCATATTTCCTTAACTCTTCCACTATTCAGATCTTTAACTGTGATTACTGCAAAATAGTTATTAGTCGAATTATTCTGAATTGCACTCAAAAAGTTCAGATATTTCTCTTCATCAATGCAAGGGTTACTATGAGCTAGCGAAAACGTTGCTAAAAAAATGATGAGGTAGCTAAACATAGGAGTTTTATTTCTCACAACGAGCAGGGCTTGCTGCTGTGCTGGCATTTATAACGTCCAGCCCGGAACTGAAGCCCAATAGAATTACTGATGATGAAGTTAAGAACAAAAGCAGAATAGAATTCCGTCAAACCGAACCGCCGCTGATAGCGAACAAAAAGATGAGGATTTTTTCGTCAGCCAGCATAGCAGCAAACCCCATGTTGTGTGCAGTTTTTAGAACGATTCCACCTGAACTTTATATTTTTTATTCTGCTTCTTCAATTCTTTCATAGTCTTTTTGTCAAATTCCTCATAACAAATGATTAATAATTTCAAGTTTGGAATTTGGTCTATAACTTCTGGAAAGGATTTAAAATCGTTGTATTTTATGTTTAACACTTCAAGTTTTTTTAATTGTGAAAACTCGGAGGGCAGCGATTTAATTTTTGTCCATTCCAGATTAAGCTCTTTTAGGTTTGTTAACAGCGAAATATTTTTAAGACTATCGCATTTATTTTTTCGGTCATAATTCCAGAAGTTACCAAAATCCAACTTTTCCAAATTTGTTAAGTTACCAATTTCTTTAGGTATAGTTTTTATGTTGCCATTTGTAATTGATAATTCACGTAGCTCTGTCAAACTTGTTACAGCCATTGGAAAATTGCTCAATCGGTTATCGTCAAGGATTAACTTCTTTAAGTTTTTAAGTTTACTGATTTCATTTGGAACCGCTGTGATATGAGATAGTTTTAAATCCAAAGAATCAAGATTTTCGCATGAAAATATCTCTGTCGGGAAAGATTCGAAATCATTATAACTAATGTCAAGTATTTTGAGATTGGCAAGTTGGGTGAATTCGGAAGGCAACATTTTTAGGTCTTGAAGTGTCAAATTCAATTCTTCAAGATTTTTTAACTTGCCAATTTCCGATGGCAGTTCTTGTTTTCCACTAAGATTTTTTTGATATTTCCACACTCCACGATACGATAAGTCTAACTTTCTAACTTTAAGTGGTTTTTTCAATGCAACCCTTAAATTGTCATAGCTACCATTATATTCAATGCTGTTGTCAGCGAAATAACTTGTGTCCTTCTTGAATTGATAAACACCGTATAGTAGGGTATCTGGCTGACCTTTTTTATTGATGAAAGCGAGATGTAAGTTAATCTCTTGAATACTGTCAAGATTTCTGGTTCTTGTTATTGTTCCTGATATTTTCTTGGTTTCACTGTATGACCATGGACTCCAGAAATATGTCGAAATTGATATTGTTGAGTCAGGTAAAGGATAGGATTTGTTCAGAAGTAAATCGTCAAAGGAAGTGAGTTTTACAAAAATATACCTTTCGTGTTCTTCGTCTATCACACCTGGGATATCAAAGCTGTGCCTATACTTTAAAATGATAAACTTTCCAGTGTCAATTTCGTGATCACCAACTAAGTCTGCATTTTCAATAATAGTGGTCGAAGTCGTATAACCGTTGCCACTTTGTGATAACGCCCTATTAGCGAAAAGGAAGTATGTCAATATGGTTATTAGTACGTAAGGTCTCATAAAATTGCACACAACGTTTAAGGCTTGGCGATGGGCTGATATTCAATGTACTTTCCGCCCGAACGTCAGCCGATTGAAAAACAAAAGCCGATATTTGTTCGTCTGCTGAAACTATTGCTGACAGCGAACTACAGCCGATTGTTCTTCCTTCTGCCAGCCTATTGCCAAACCTTTTGTTATCGGAATTCCGGTTTAATCTCGTTCTGTTAGTCGATACCAATTTTCCTCTAATTGCCAATTATTTTCAGGTTTGGTTTTAACTAATTCTTGATAATATTTTTTGTTTTCATTGTCATTGGTAAATACGAAATATGTTTGCGGTGAGTCAAAAAATCCTCTCGAAATCCAAAATTTAATAGTTTTTGTATTATCAGCCTTACTTTCATAAATCCAAATGTCGTTTCCTCCGTTTGATATAATTGGAAAGTCCAATGGAAGTTCACAAATTCCATTGTTCATTTCTGTATTAGGCTTCAGGTTTCCTTTTAAAACTTCTTTTACTATTTGACTACGTTTACTATAAGAAATTGTCCAATCAACTTTTTCAATAATTGAGTTTGGAATTTTGTTGAAATTGTAGAAAGTCAGAAAAAATAAAATTATTGTAGTTGAAAAATTTAATAGTCGGTCTGCTTTTAAGTTTTTCCGTTCTTTAAATGTTTTTATTATTTGTCTGATTGATAGAATAAGTAAAGTTGAGCATACTAAAAGCCACGAAAAAGGTTGAACGAAATATGGTAAAAGAAAATAGTCAGTAAAAACAAAAACTAACTCTATTAATATTAAAATTACAATCTTCTTTGTCATTTGTCTATATCCATGCATTATTTGGTATATGACGTTCCCTGATCGGATTACCGATAAACGTTGAAGCATTTGCGAAGGCGGGCGAGCATAATGTTTATTGTTTATCGGGTGTTGGCAGCCCGCTTTTGCAAACACCATGTTAGCGGCAGTATTTAATATTTTAATGAAATTTCCAGTGAAGCTCATTTTCAATTCTTTCCTTCTGATTGTTAGTTAACCGCTTGCCTATAACTTCGAATACATTTTTGGAAAGCCAATCATCATTTATATTTGACTCGGAATTTCCATTGTTTTTGTAAACGTTTTTTTTTATTCCTATCTGCTCCAATCGAAATGGAACAAGTAAATCAATTCGATGTTTTAATAACATTTTTTGCTTTTGAATTTCCCAATTGGGCATTAATTTAATTAATCGAATTACCTCCATATCAGAATACTCATCGATGCTCCTTAGAATTTTATAATTAATTATCTCGCCTCTGTTATTAATTCTCAGCCTTACTTTGACAATACCCTCGCCACACCAATCTGGCCCTGGCCACTTTAGATTTTTTATAATAAACGACTTTAAGCTATCATCACCTCCAGGAAAGGTGGGAAGTGATTTTCTATTTTTATGATCATTCTGACCATAACTAAATAAAGAAATAAGAAAGAAACCAATGATTATTGTAATTTTTTTATACATGTCAGAATCTTGCCGCTAACGTTGAAGCATTTGCGATGGCATGGCAATAGAGAACTGTCAGCATGGAAAAAATGCTTATTTGAAACTATTGTTGAAGTTAAGAACTAATGCCCAACAGTTTAATATTTGCCGAAACGATAGCTTAAAAATGATTTGCAGCCGATTGCTTCAATGTCCAGCCATGCTTTTGCAAATGCATTGTTAGCTGCATTCGTTTGTTCAACTTTTGTCTGTTGTCTGTCGTGTTTTGTTTAGTCTTGAAAAAACAATATTAGCAATGAACGATATTGATAAGGCAACAATAATAGCTGGATATATTATTATGGAACTTACTCCATCAATTGCGTTAAAAGCCAAGTCATTTATGTAGTAGAATGTTATGCAGCAAGTCACAGCAAGAAGTATGATGCTGGCAACTGTCCATCTGCTTTTACGATAAAAGTTAGTCTCAAAGAAAAGGCTGTCAAAGGGAAAACAACTAATGCCGAAATGTTAACAATTAAAAATTCCGAGTCAACATGATGCGGACTGCCAAGAAGAAGCAGTGTCGAGCCAAGGCAAAAGACTATTATTAAGATATTGTATGGAATGATTAAACGGCTCATGTCATTGAAGCCAGCAGGCTTTTTTGTTGTTAGACGACTTTAGCAAGATTTTCTCTCCATCGAAGCCGTTAATTTGCTCCTGTAGATTGTCAATGAGTTGTTTATTGTCGATCGGACAAACTAACATAAAGCGTTTTGAATCGATTAGGCTTCCGTCGGTGTCGTTATAAATCTTTATAATAGCATTGTTTTTATGATTGTGTACATCTTCAACTACGAACCAGTTACCACCGTCAGTTCCGCCGACCCAAAAGGCTTGTTCAGGAATGTTTTTTGGTCGCTCTTGATGTTTTACTTTCTCATGGTCTACTGAACATGAGAAAAGTGTCAACAAGGATGCTATGATTATTAGGGTCTTCATCCGATTGAAGCTAACGTTTCGGGTATTTATGCAGTGGTGGCATTCCTGATCCGTCGGCTTTGTTAAAGATATAAAGCTGAATTGAAAATCTAAAGCTGGTAACATGCACGTCAGCCACCATTGCATGAATACCAT
>NZ_JAKFDQ010000011.1:0-137336 GCF_036676075.1 Flavihumibacter sp.
GTACCCCCGCTACATTGATGGACTGCCCTGCCTTGTTCTCCCAGTAGCGGTCCTGGTTCTGCAGCTCTACCGAGCCGGCCGCTCCTTCAAAACTCAATGCCGGATAGGTCTCTGAGCTGGCCTCCTCGGTCAGTACCATCCGGGTATTGCCGAGGTGGTCTTTCAGGAAGTAATCATAACTAAACCTGGCCGGTACCGCCCCGCTCAAAGGGGTGAAGCGTACCCTGCCCTCTTCATGGGCAATGAACTGCAGCAGGTGGGTATAGTCGGGCTGGTTGGCATCGATTGGTGAAGTGGTGCGTGACTCGAAGACCATCCCCCCCATATAGTTGGTGGTGGTGGTAATGGTTTTACCGCTTCCTGATTGTTTCCAGCGGACATGCATAATGTTGGGTAAAATAAATAATGTAATCTATCAACCAAACAATGAAAGAGTCTCCACTTCAGCAAAATGTTTGTCGGTAGTAAAAAGCCGGAGATTATATTGTAGCGCCATGGCGGCTATCCAGATATCATTTTCAGGTATAGGTTTACCCTTTTTCATCAAAGCAGCTTTGATGCTACCATACATGTCTGCCGTGGCACCATCCGGATATAAAATGATACAGTTACTTAAAAAAATTTGTATTCTTTCAATATGCTTAACAGGATCAGTCGATTTATACGCTCCGTAAAATAATTCACCTATTACTATTAACGGTACATATACTTCTGCAATAGCATCCAACTTTATTGAGACAGCATTATTCTCTCGAAACGCGTGTATAATAACGCTGGTATCAAGCAGACATTTACTTCCAGTCATCGGAATGAATTTGCTCACATCCTTCTTCTATATTTTTTTCCAGTTCATCAGCTTCTTCTTTGGTCCACATTTCGGCAAATGAAGTAAAACTTTTACGACCTACAGCATGCAGTTTACTTTTAGCTATTACGGTTTCTACCTCTGCCAGAACCGCATCATTTTCGATCTTTAATATTTCCTCAATGAGGTATAGTTTTTTTGCTTCTCCAAACATAACCATCTTATTAATTCTCAAATTTACTCTTTTTATCAGTTTTCCTCCTCATAATACAGCTTATAAAACTTCTGGCCGGTTTGTTCGTCGTAGCCGCGCTCAATGAGGTCGCGGCGACCGTGGATGTAGATGTGAAAGTTCTTATCGAGCTTGAGGATGCTCTTAAATACTTTGGCCTGCTTCTTTACTGCTGCAAGATTGATATCGAATGATTCATCTATGGCGTAATTGCGGTTGCTTTCGAAATTGCGTTTATAGTTCATGAAGGTATCTACCACTTCCGGATGGTGGATCACCTCTTCGGCAAATTCATTCAGGTTGAACTGGTCGCGGGTTTTGAAATAGTCCATCGATTTATTCAGCAGATCTATCTGGTCAGATTTTGAGACATCAAATTTTTCAGCATACTCTTTTTCAATGAAGAGCTTGCAGAGGCCCAGCGCCTGGTTGGTATGATGATAACTATCGGCAAAGGGCTTCACCTGCAGAAAATCATTCACCCAGTATTGTGCGTCCTGCTGTTTGTTGGTATTATCGATGATGCAAACCTTGAAGCCATCGGCCTGGTTGGTGCGGAATACAAGGCAACCCTTGTCGAGCTTATTGATATTGATGCCATCTTCGGCAGCCACTTCATATCCCTGGCCATGCTGGAATACTTTGAGATAGGTATCCTTGGTCTCCGATTTAAATATGCCAACAGCACGAACCAGCTCACCTTCAAAAGGAATCTTGTCGAACAATACCACGTAGAGCTCACCTTCCTTAACCCGCGCATGGGTCGATTTATTATAAAGTAGTTGTGCAAGGAAAACGGATTCGCGGTGAAAGTTGCTGCTGTCTTCAAAAATATTGACAACATAATGGTAGACCTCATTCATGGCAATATCACTGATATGCGTAAAATGATAGTGCTCATTTTCATTAAAGGGATTGAGGAAATATCGGGTAAGAAGTGCTCTTACGATATCATCATTTAAAGTGAGGGGATTGGCGGAGATCTTTAACTCTTCTCCCCTGGTTGGATTACCTACTTTATGTACAATTGCTTTCTCGAGAATAACAGCATCAATTCCGGTCATGGGCCAAAGATAGGGCCTTTGCGATCTTTTTCCAGTAAGGGGCGGTTGGCGAGGAGCTCGCGGTAGCGGCCTTTAAAACGGTTCAGTGCATTCCACTCACTCATGGTACCCGTCTCATGATCGGGATTGCCCATGGTAACATATTGGCGACGCGCATCGCCCTGGAAAAATCCCACTTCTCCCCAGAGTATCCGATCATCATCGAGGTGTGGATTCAGAATGGCATACTGCTCCATGCAAACAACATGATCGCGGTCGAGATAATACACTTCGATATATTCAGTGGAGTCAACAAAATAATGAACTTCAAAAATTATAACGCGACCATTATGCAATGTATAATGCCATGTTTCCCTGACGGAGCGATCATTCTTGGTGAACTTATTGATATGGAAAGTTTGCTGTGAAAGCAGGGAGAGGCTATCGGCAAGATGCACCACCTCATCAATTCTCGAACGCCAGTCGAACCGCTGTCCGCTGGCTTTTTGCGTGAGTACCAGGCCCACCAACATCGTCATCCATCCCACAAACTGGCGCTTCATATGAGGGTTAATTTACGAAATTATTTGATAAGGTAGGCCGGGGCGCCATGTGAAAATCTATTTCATCCTTGCCCATACGATGAAGTCGGTCTGGGGGATATTTTCCACCCCCAGTGCCCGAAGCATATTGACCAGTTGACCGCGGTGGTAGCTACCATGACTGAAGATGTGCAATAATACATGTGCGAGGGGTTGTTCGAAGGGAATGCCTTTCCAGTTCACATATTTGAGGGTAGCATTTAACTGTGATTCTTCCTGGTCGGCGATCCATTTGATCAGTTGCTCATTCTGCACCAGCAGTTGGCCAAGGGCTTCGGCGATATCTCCTTCAAAAGCAGGGAAGGGTCCGGTATCGGGCTCCTTCTTCAGGCGGTTCCACCAGGCTCTGTCGGCATCCCATATATGAGTAAGCGTTTTATGGAGTGAAGGAAAACTGCCGGGAATTTCGCGGGTCCAGAGTGCGGAATCCTGTTCTGCTATTTTTTGTCCCAGCAATTGATTGGCCCAATGGTGGTAAGTTGCGTAATCCTGGAGGAGCTGCTTCATTGATTTCGATTAAATTTGGCGAACACTAAATTAAAGAACCCAGCGCAATGGTCAACAAAGATATTCAACTGAAAGGCAAAGGAACGGTAGCGGTACATGGCGGAAATGAACCCGATCCCAATTATGCCCACCTCACCCCGATCTATGCGAGCTCGACTTTTTATTTCGATACGGCAGAACAGGGCATGGAAAGATTTGCTGGTGAGGATAAGACGAGGATCTATAGCCGGTGGGGCAATCCATCTTTTAAAGTTGCGGAGCAAAAGATAGCGGCCCTGGAAGCGCATGGCATCACCGGAGCTGATGGCAAACCATTGCAGCTTAAGGCACTGCTACATGCAAGCGGACAGGCGGCCATGGCAACCATGTTTCTGAGTAATTTGTCGGCGGGCGATAAGGTGTTGACCCATTATTCTTTGTATGGTGGCACCCAGGAGTTGCTCACCAAAGTGCTTGCTGAAAATAATATCGAAACAGTTATCACCGACCTGCGTGACCCTGAACTGGCCGCGGCTGCCATCAAAGCAGATAAAGCGATAAAGCTTGTTCATATAGAAACGCCGGCCAATCCAACACTGCAATGTGTTGACCTTGAAATGATATCTGGCATCGCAAAGCAACATCAACTATTGGTGACCGTTGACAATACATTTGCCACACCTTACCTGCAACAGCCTTTCCGTTATGATGTGGATTATGTTTTTCATTCCACCACTAAATTCCTGAATGGTCATGGCACAGCCATTGGTGGTGTTCTATTGGGAAAGGATCTTGAAAAAATGAATAGCCGGGTCTGGAAATGGTATGTATTGCTGGGCGGCAATTCCAATCCTTTCGATGCCTTCATGCTAACGCAGGGCATGCGCACGCTGGAGCTGCGGATGGAGCGGCACTGCAGCAATGCCATGGCGGTAGCGCAACACCTGGATAATCACGCCGCCATTGAGCAGGTGTTGTATACAGGGTTGCCATCCCACCCCGACCATACTGTCGCCATGAAACAAATGAAGCACCCAGGCGGTATGCTGAGCTTTGAAGTGAAGGGAGGCGTAGAAGCAGGCAAAAGATTTATCAACCGGCTGCAGATCTGTACAAGGGCTGTTTCACTGGGAACAGTTGATACGCTTATCTCCCACCCTGCGTCTATGTCGCACGCGGGCATCCCAAAAGCAGAAAGAGAAAAATATGGCATTACGGATGGACTGATAAGGATGAGTGTGGGCATTGAAAATATCGAGGACATTATCGCGGACCTTGATAATGCACTTCAGTGATAAAAGAACCAAACCAAAACCATTGATATGAAAAAAATCATGACGGCAATTCTTTGCCTTATCGGCACAGGATTGTTTGCGCAGAGCACAACTGATCCCCGCTTAAAAGGACTCGACACTTTGGTGAAGCGAATATTGAAGGACTGGTATGCTCCTGGGGTGAGCATTGCCGTTGTAGAGAAGAATAAGGTAGTATATGCAGGAGGTTTTGGATTTCGTGATCTGGAGAAAAAATTACCGGTAACCGGCAATACGCTCTTTGCCATAGGATCCTGCACCAAAGCCTTCACAGCCTCCCTGCTGGGGATGCTGGAAAAAGAAGGCAAGCTGGATCTCGACAAGCCCGCTACGCTATACCTTCCTGAATTAGGATTTCACAATGAGTACCTGAACAACCATGTTACACTGCGGGATATGATGACGCACCGCACGGGACTGCCAAGGCATGATATGAGTTGGTATGGATCGTCGGCCAGCAGGATGGAATTACTAAAAAGGATAAAATACCAGGAGCCGAGTAAGGAATTAAGGCAGTCATTCCAGTATAATAATTTCATGTTCCTGGCGCAGGGTATGGTAGCAGAAAAGCTTACCGGCATAAGCTGGGAGCAGAATATACGTGAGCGTATTTTGCAGCCACTTGAAATGAGCACTACCAATTTTTCAGTTAAGGATATGGAGAAGTCGGCCGACCGCTCCCCTGCTTTCACCGTAAAAAAGGATTCTATTATTTCGGTTATACCATACCGGAATATAGATGCGATTGGTCCGGCAGGTTCTATCAACAGCTCTGCCAATGATATGGCCAAATGGCTGATCACCTGGATCAATGGAGGCAAGTACAAGGGCAAGGAAATTATTCCAGCCGGCTATGTATCGCAGGCCATTTCACAGCAGATGGCATTGGATGGAGGCGGGCTGCCACCGGCATTACATCCCGATATACATATGGAGGCATATGGACTAGGTTGGTTCCTCAGTTCTTACCGCGGCCATTACCGCGTTGAGCATGGTGGAGGGATAGATGGCTTTATCACCAGTACGGGCTTTTTTCCAACTGATAGCATTGGAATATTTGTGGTATCGAGCAATGGAAATGTAACGGCGCTGGTGCGGAATTATATTGCCGACAGGATGCTGAAGTTACCTAACAGAAACTGGAACCAGTTGCAACTTGATGCCCGTGCAAAAGGCAGGGCCGCTGCTGCTGCAACGAAGAAAACCAATAGTGACAGTCTGCTTCGGAAGCCCAATGCCAAAGCCCTTCATGCAAAGGCGGACTATGCAGGTAAATATGAAAATCCGGGTTATGGAACGGCGACTGTGAAACTTGAAAGAGATACATTATGGCTCGATTATAATTCAGGTGGCAAGCAGACCAGTTATCTTGAACATTATCATTTTGATGTGTATAAGGTTCGTGACATGGAGAACCCTGATGATAATGCTACAAGGATCAAGTTCAATACCAATTATGGTGGTGAAATAGAATCCTTTGATGTTGCATTGGAACAGGGCGTGAAGGAAATTGTATTCAGGAGGGAGGCGCCGGCGATGGAAATTTCGAAGGCGGAGCTGCAGAAATATTTAGGGGAATATCAATTGCCGGGGATCCTTGCAAAGGTTTACCTGCGGGGAGAAAATACGCTGATGCTTTTAGTGCCGGGGCAACCAGATTACGAGCTTATCCCGGTTAAAAAAGATCTGTTCAAGATCAAGGCGCTGGAAGGATTTAATATCCAGTTTGATCTGAATGATAAGGGTGAAGTAACCAGTATGAATGCCATCCAGCCGAATGGCGTTTTCAAGGCACCAAAGAAATAAATACCAATGATAAAGATCCGCAATGCCACAGCCGCAGATTGTGCGCGTTTACTTGAGCTGATAAAAGAACTGGCAACCTATGAAAAAGCGCCGCAGGAAGTGACGGTTAGCCTTGAGCATTTTACGGAGAGTGGATTTGGAGAAAACCCGGTGTGGTGGGCCTTTGTGGCAGAAGAAGATAACATAGTGCAGGGCTTTGCGCTTTACTATATCCGTTACAGCACATGGAAGGGGCAGCGTATGTACCTGGAAGATATACTCGTAACCGAGGCCATGCGTGGACGCGGACTGGGAAAGCTACTGTTCGACAAGCTCATTGAAGAAGCAAAGCTTAAAGGCTTCAATGGAATTGTGTGGCAGGTGCTGGAATGGAATGAGCCCGCTATCAATTTTTACAAAAAATACGGGGCTCATTTTGATGCCGAGTGGATCAATTGCTCGATGGAAATAAATTGATCAGACTAACTAACACCATCAACCGATACATTCTTATCGATTTTCAGGATCAGTCCCTGTAAAACTTTACCAGGTCCAGATTCCGTGAAGGTGGAAGCACCATCGGCAATCATCGATTGAACAGATTGCGTCCACCGAACGGCACCTGTAAGTTGTTCGATAAGGTTATGTTTGATCTCATCTTTATCGAGAACGGCGCGGGCAACCGCATTCTGGTAAACGGCACAGGAAGGCTGCTGGAATTTGGTGGCTTCAATAGCCGCTTTGAGTTCTTCTTTTGCGGGGGCCATGAGGGGGGAATGGAAAGCGCCGCCAACAGGCAGCACCAGGGCTCTTTTGGCACCTGCAGCTTTCATTCGTTCACATGCGATATCAATACCTTTAACCGATCCGCTGATGACCAGCTGGCCGGGACAATTATAATTGGCGGGTACAACAATTTCACCCGTTTCTTCCTGCACCTGGCGACAAACCTCTTCCACTTTTTCATCGGCGAGGGCAAGAACTGCTGCCATGGTAGAAGGTTGTATATCGCAGGCTTTCTGCATGGCTATGGCGCGAAGGGAAACCAGTTTGAGGGCGTCTTCAAAAGTTAGGGTGCCATTGGCAACGAGTGCGGAGAATTCACCCAGTGAATGGCCTGCAACCATATCGGGTTTTGCATGGCCTATACCCCGGTAAGCAATAACCGAATGAAGGAAAACAGCGGGCTGCGTTACATTGGTCTGGCGTAGTTCATCTTCGGTACCGTTAAACATTATATCAGAGATCCGAAAAGAAAGAAGTTCGTTAGCCTGTTCAAATATTTTCTTTGCAAATGCACTGTTCTCATAATGCTCTTTTCCCATCCCCGGGAACTGGGAACCCTGACCGGGAAAAACAAAAGCATGCTTCATAATTGTCCTTGTTAGTCGGCAAAAATAAAAAAGTTTGGCAGCACAACAACGGAACTGCCAAACCATTTCGGATTTAGTTATTAAGAAGTACTAACTCAGCCTTGAGGAGATCAGTTTGGTGAACTCACTTCTTGTTTCATTCTTCTCAAATTCACCCCAGAATGCGGAGGTGGTGGTAACGGAGTTCTGCTTCTGCACGCCCCTCATCATCATGCACAGGTGCTTCGCTTCAATTACCACGGCAACGCCTATGGGATTGAGAGATTCTTTGATAGCGGTAAGAATTTGCTGGGTGAGTCTTTCCTGCACCTGTAAGCGCCGGCTGTAAACATCCACCACGCGGGCGATCTTGCTGAGGCCGGTGATATAGCCGTTAGGGATATACGCAATATGGGCCTTGCCAAAGAAGGGAAGCATATGGTGTTCGCACATGCTGAAAAGTTCTATATCCTTCACGATGATCATCTCACTAACATCTTCATGAAATTTTGCCGATTCAAGAATTGCTTTCGCATCCATTCCATATCCCTGGGTGAGATACTGCATGGCCTTGGCAACGCGTTCCGGCGTTTTTTGTAATCCCTCCCTGTCAGGATTTTCTCCTAAGAGTTCGAGTGATTCGCGGTAATTCTCGATCAGTCCCGACGTGATCTTGTCCTCGTATTGTTCAACCTTATGATATGCCATCTTCCTTGTTTTATAATTAAATATGATCAGCCAATATTTTAAGAAGCAGGATACTCAACAAAATTCCTTTCTGTTTCATAGAGCCTTATCATCAGGTCGTGCTGTGCATCAATATGCGGTCGCAGCAGATCATAGATAACAATCGCGATGTTTTCAGCAGTAGGATTCAGCTTACTGAATTCAACCGTATCGAGATTGAGGTTCTTATGATCGAAGCGTTCTATGATAACAGAATGAATGAGGTCTGAGAGATGTTTCATATCCATCACATAACCGGTATCTGCATCCGGAATACCCGTCACTTTAACCTCGAGGTTATAGTTATGTCCATGGTAATTGGGGTAACTGCATTTACCGAACATCTCCAGGTTCCTGGCTTCGTCCCAACCCGCATGGTAGAGTCTGTGTGCTGCATTAAAATGTTCCTTCCGGAAAACGGCTACTTTATTTCCCATATATTATTATTACCGCTCTCCGCAACTGAAACGGAAGTCTGCCGTCCAAGTTGTTTAGCGTTTTATAGTACAAAGTTTAACAGGACTGTCGCCGGTTTGTTCGCTAATCCAAAAAAAATGGCAACAGATAAAGCGAAATTACAATATCTGCCTGATTTGGTGGGATTTACGACATTTGCCCCAAACTGATCATTTATGCATTGTTTGCTGGTAGCGTCTACTCCCATGGAAATCAATCCCTTTACCGACCATCTCAGTACAACGGATAAGCTGAACCATATCGATTTTGATGTGGATATTCTGATCACCGGGGTGGGCAGCAATGCGGCAACTTATGGCATCACGCGCTACCTGCAGCATAAGCGACCCGACCTGGTGATACAGGCAGGTGTGGCCGGCGCATTTGATGATTCCATAAAACTGGGATCTGTTTTTGCGATCAGGCAGGATGCGTTGGCCGACCAGGGTGTGCAGGAGAAAAATGGTTTCCTGGATGTTTTCGATATGAAACTGGCGCTGGCAAATGAGATACCTTATAAGAAAGGCGTGCTGCCAAATCCCTATACTGAATTGATCAAGAGGACTCGACTGAAAAAAGCAAACGGGATCACGGTGAACGAGGTAACGACAAGCAAAAAAAGGGCGGCGCATTATGTATCGCGGTATAAGGCGGATCTTGAATCAATGGAGGGCGCTTCGCTGCATTATGTTTGTATCATGGAGCATATCAGTTTTTTGCAGGTGAGGGCTGTATCCAATTATGTAGGAGAAAGAAATAAAAAGAAATGGAATATTCCGCTTGCGATAAATAATCTCAATAAAGAGCTGATCAGGCTACTGGAATCATTGTAGGATCTTATTTATTTTTTATGGAACTCAGTTTAGGATTTTCTCCCTGTCCCAATGACACCTTCATCTTTGATGCGCTAGTGAATGGAAAGCTGGATGCAAATCCTTTTTCGTTCAGGTTGTATATGGAAGATGTGCAGACGCTGAATGAATGGGCCCTGGAGGGGAAACTGGACTGCACTAAAATCAGTTATGGTGTACTGCCGCTGGTGATGGATCAATACCGGTTGCTGCAATCAGGTGGGGCGCTTGGAACAGGTGTGGGACCGCTGTTGATATCGCGCAAGCCTATTCCGCTGGATGAGATCAATGGCTTGAAGATTGCGATTCCGGGGCGGCATACCACGGCGAATCTACTCTTTTCACTTGCGTTTCCGGCGGCGATGAATAAGGAGTTCATGGTGTTTCATGAAATTGAACAGGCGGTGTTAGATGGAAGGGTTGATGCGGGTGTTATCATTCATGAGAACAGGTTTACCTACCAGCAGAAGGGGTTACATAAAATAATGGATCTGGGTGAAAATTGGGAGGCAAAGCTGCATTGTCCCATTCCGCTGGGTGGGATTGTCATTAAAAAAAGCATTGATGAAGAGGTTGCGTTGCAAATGGAGAGATTGATCACAACAAGTATTGAATATAACTGGAAGCAGTATCCGCAGCTATCTGATTTTATCAGGGATCATTCACAGGAAATGAGTGAGGAGGTGATGCGGCAGCATATAAATCTTTACGTGAATAATTATTCGCTGGGGTTAGGTGATGCGGGCAATAAGGCGGTTGCTCAGTTACTTGAGGTTTATGAGTCCGATATTTCAGCTCCCGGCTTAAGCGCGGCAGAATAAACCTGCAGGCAACGTTTTCTGGCAACATCGTGATCCACTATCGGCGAGGGGTATTCGAGACTATCAAATTCAGGGATCCACTTCCTGATATAGACGCCCTTGGGGTCAAATTTTTCTGTCTGCAGATATGGATTGAAAATCCTGAAATATGGCGCTGCATCGCAACCGCTTCCTGCCGCCCACTGCCATCCCCCATTATTGGCCGCGAAATCATAATCGAGTAGTTTTTTGGCAAAATAGGCTTCGCCCCAACGCCAGTCGATCAGCAGGTGCTTGGTTAAAAAAGAGGCAACGATCATTCTCACGCGGTTGTGCATGAAACCTGTTGCATTGAGTTCGCGCATTCCTGCATCCACGATAGGATATCCCGTTGTACCATTACACCAGTGTGCAAATTCTTTTTCATTATTACGCCATTGGATGAGATCATACTCCGCCCTGAAAGCCCTGCCCCTGCTCACATGTGGGAAATGATGGAGGATCATGTGGTAGAAATCGCGCCAGATGAGTTCATTGAAAAATGTTTCATTGAGGGGTTGAACTTTCCGCGCAAGTTCGCGGATACTGATGGTGCCAAAACGAAGATGAACTCCCAACCTCGATGTGCTCCTGATGCCGGGGAAGTTTCGCTGCTCCGTATATTTTCTCACCAGGGTTTCATTTACTTCCGTTGGAGGGAAATCAATGTTTACGGGTTGAAATCCCATTGATTCAAGCGTTGGCAGGGGTATTTGTTTCTGCTTGTAAAAGGCGTCTTCATATTCATGTGTTGGATACGAGCGCAGGTAGAATTCTTTAAGGGTTGCTTTCCATCGTTTGCTGTAGGGAGTGAAAACAGTATATGGACGACCATCATCTTTGATCACTTCATTTTTTTCAAAGATCACCTGGTCTTTGTAGTGATGAAAGCTGGCTCCTGCTTCCTTTAAAAGGGCTTCAATTTCTGCATCACGGTCGAGGGCATATTGTTCATAGTCGTGGTTGGTGAAAACGGACTGGATGGAATATTGTTGAAGCAGGTCTTTAAACACCTGTGTGGGAGATCCGTAACGGACATCCATAGTGGAACCCATTGCCAGGAGTTGCTCCTGCATATCACTGAGTGCACGGTGGATAAAGCTTACGCGGGCATCGGCCTTCTCTTCGAGGTCGTCGAGGATGTTGCGATCAAAAATAAAGATGGGGAGAACGGGAAGTCCCGATTTAAGGGAATGGTATAAGGCTGCATTATCGGAGAGCCGGAGGTCGCGGCGAAACCACATTATTGCGAGGGGCTCTTTATGCATAGCTGTTTTGTTGTTTACAACAAAGCATGGTGCAGTTGGTTCATTCTGTTATCCCGAAAAGTGGTTTGATGAAGAGGTGGTATAATTCGAGGGAGAGGTTAGCAGTATAATTTTTGTTACCGATCGATTTTACCCACCGGATGCCATAGGTTGAGTTGGTCAGGAAAACTTCATCGGCATTTTCGAGATCGGCGGGTAGGATGGCAATTTCCTGTACATCCCTGTTATTGGCTTTTAATTTTTCCAGAAGATAACGGCGCATTATGCCCGCCACGCAACCTTCTTCGAGTGCTGGGGTTGTGATCTTATTTCCCGACACCAGAAAAACGTTTGCGATGGTGCTATCGGAAATCCTTCCTGCATTATTTAGGATGAGCGCATCATTCCATTTTTGATTTTTCGCTTCCAGGGCACCCATAATATAAGGAAGGTAATTATTGGTTTTGCTGTTGGCGAGGATATCCATCGATTTTCTTGCCTTATCGTGGATACCAATTACCAGTCCATTTTCATTCCAGTGATGATTGGCTTCGGGGAGGCTCCAGCTTTGGATGATGTGGTGGGGATAATGATTTTCGGGGTCATAGAGTCCGCCGTTGCCGCGGAAGACCATAAGCCTTATCCGAGCGAGTTTTCCATGGCCGTTGCGATGTACCAATTGCAGGATGCGATCCAGGAAATAAGATGGGTTGATATGTGAGGGCAGCTCAAACTCCAGCAGGTGAAGGGCATCAAACAATCGTTGCATGTGATAATCGCCGAGCTGGATGGTATCGCGGTTCACCTTCATTGTTTCGAAGAGTCCGTCACCATAACGCAGGGCCCGACTGGATGCCCCTACCACCATTTTATCATCGCGATAAAACTGACCATCCTGGAAAAGCAACTGCGACATTGTTTATACCTTTTAACAGGTATAAACTTACATTGTTTTTGATTGCTTTTGTTTATGCAGCATAAAGGCTACAACTGAAAACGTTGCAAACAGCAGCAGGAGCAGCAGCAGGGGGATGATGGGATATAACTGCGCGGTGAGGTTATAGCTTGTGTCCTGATATTCTGGTACAGAAAAGCCGCTATTCTGCGCTTTGAGCGATTTGATCACCATTAGCGGCAGGTATTTGAACAGATTCATAGTAAAAGGTTGAGACCCAAAAGTACAGCGGCGCTGCACACCCGCATACCCGGAAAAGGAACGTGGCACCCCCGTATTTTCCCCCTCCCGGGATTACCCGTCTGACGCCTGTCATGACATAAGTCAGACAGGGTTCATGCAAGTTGCCTGAACCTGAGGCATACCCATCTGACGCCTGTCCTGACAGGCGTCAGATGGGTAATGGAATGGGTAATGGAATTATTTGAACTTCTTCTTCAGTTCCATCAGCTTGGACTGGAATTCATTGGCCGGGGCGGCTTTCGGCGCCTTGGGAGCAGCCGGCTTTGGTGCAGCGGGGGCGGCCGCGGTGCGGGAATGCTCTTTCATGGAGAGGCCGATCCGCTTGCGGGCAACATCCACCTCGGTGACGGTAACGGTTACTTTTTGCTGGAGCTTCACCACTGTGGAGGGATCACTCACATAGGTATTGCTTAGTTGGGAAACATGCACCAATCCATCCTGCTTTACGCCAATATCCACAAACACGCCGAACTTGGTAATATTGGTTACAACGCCGGGAACCACCATTCCCTGCTTCACATCTTCAATTGTTTTAATGGTGTCATCAAAACGAAATTCCTCGATGGGGGCACGGGGATCACGGCCCGGCTTCTCGAGTTCGCGAAGAATATCTTCTATCGTGAATTCGCCGATCGATTCTGATATATATTTTTTCCGGTTGATCTGCTTTCTTAGTTCAGCCTGTTTAATAAGATCGGTAACCGAGCATCCGAGATCTTTTGCCATTGCTTCCACCACATGATAACTCTCGGGGTGAACAGCACTATTGTCGAGCGGATTGGAGGCATCGCGGATGCGCAGGAAGCCCGCGCACTGCTCATAGGTTTTGGGGCCCATCAGGCTCACCTTTTTCACTTCATCCCTTGAATTGAAAGCACCATTTTTTGTTCTGTACTCAACAATATTTTTTGCAAGTGTTGCACTCAATCCAGATACATAAGTGAGCAGGTGTTTGCTGGCAGTATTGAGGTCTACACCAACATGGTTCACACAACTTTCTACAACGCGGTCGAGACTCTCTTTTAAACGGGTCTGGTTAACATCATGCTGGTATTGTCCCACGCCTATTGATTTCGCATCAATCTTAACCAGTTCACTCAGGGGATCAAGAAGTCTCCTGCCTATGCTGACGGCACCGCGCACGGTAACATCCTGGTCGGGAAATTCTTCGCGCGCAACATCCGAGGCCGAATAAATAGATGCACCGCTTTCATTCACCTGGAACACACTCACCGGCTTTCCAAAATCTATACTTCTTACCAATGTTTCTGTTTCACGTCCGGCGGTTCCATTTCCAATTCCAATAGCTTCTATATCATATCGATCTACGAGTTGACGGATCGTGGCGATGCTGCCCTGCCAGTCGTTCTGCGGCGGGTGCGGGTATATGGCAGTGTTATACACAAGTGCACCCTGTGCATCAAGGCAAACCAGTTTACATCCGGTACGGAAACCGGGATCAAGTGCCATCACCCTTTTTGATCCAAGCGGTGATGCCAGCAGTAGCTGGCGCAGGTTTTCCGCAAATACATGGATGGCCTCTTCATCAGCAGAGGTCTTGCTGTTCATGCGGAACTCATTTTCGATAGAAGGTTTTAGCAGCCGGTCGAAACTATCGGTAATGGCAGTTTTCACTTCAGAAGCAGCAGCAGTATTATTCTTTACGAATATCCTTTCCAGTGAGTCGACACCGGTTGCCTTATCGATATTGATATCCATGATAAGGAATCCTTCCTTTTCACCGCGGCGGATGGCGAGTATGCGATGAGATGGACATTTAGCCAGGGCTTCATTGAACTCAAAATAATCGCGGTATTTCTGTGCTTCTGTTTCTTCTTTTTTTGAGCTCAGCACTTTTGATGTGAGGATGGCTCCATCCTGGAATTGTTTCCGGATAATATTACGCGCCTGTTCATTTTCTGCAACCCATTCGGCAATGATATCGCGAGCACCCTGCAGGGCATCTTTAATTTCTTTGACATCCTCACTCAGAAATGCGCCTGCTTCATTTTGCAAGTCGATTGTGCCCTGTTCAAATATCATTTTGGCGAGGGGCTCCAATCCCTTTTCAATGGCCTGTGTTGCACGGGTCTTGCGTTTGGGTTTGTAGGGAAGGTAAATATCTTCCAGGGCGGTAGCATCAAGGCATTCCTCGATACGATTTTTCAATTCAGGGGTCAGTTTGCCGAGGCCCTCGATGGTCTTGAGAACAGTATCTTTTCTTTTGTGGAGTTCAGTATAATATTTTACTTCTTCAACGATATCGTTGATGGCCACTTCATCGAGGTTGCCCGTTGCTTCTTTTCTGTATCGCGCCATAAAAGGCACAGTTGCCCCTTCGGCCTGCAGGTCATACACATTGTTGACCTGCTTGAGTGAAAGAGAAAGTTTTTTTGCGATAACCGCTATATATTTCGATTCCATTTTTGTAACTGTTTCAATTTTTTCGGACGGCAAATATAAGGGGAAGTTCCATCCCTCCATCACTCCATCCCTCCACCCCTATCCCTCCAGTATCCTCGCCAGCAATCCATTCACTTCTTCCGACCTGTTCATCACCATCAGGTGTCCACCGCCGGGTATGGTATGCGTAGGTTTCACATAACGCACAGGAAGCAGGTGATCACCTGAGCCATGAATATGATAGTAATCGGCGGGCAAGTCGGTAGCTTTCCAACTAAGGATGGCACCCAATGCCCATCTGATAAAAGCAGGATCGGATTCGCTGATGATTTTTCTGAGCAGGGCTTTATCCTCATCCGTTTCAGTGGTGAAGATGCGGCGGGCGAGGGATGCATTTTTGAAGAGGGAGATCGGCAGTATCTTATGCACTTTCAGCGGTGCAACAATTTTATAATAGAAAGGTAATTGTGCGGGTGATGAAATACTCGCAATCAGGATGGTATGTTTTGGTTTGAAGAGTCGACTTATTTCCGCAGCCAGCATTCCGCCGAAAGATAATCCCACCAGTCCCCAGTTTTCATTCATATCAATTTTTTCTGCCAATCGAAGGGCATAATCATGGAGGCTTTCAGTTGGGTGTGGTGGAATCCAGTCGATATGCACCATCTCATATCCTTCGGGTAAATGGATATGCCGGAACACTCTTTTATCAGCACCTAAACCAGGAATAAAATACAGTTTCATAAGCTCCCTTCTAGAATTGTAACTTTACCGCGCAATAAAGCTTGCTATGGATATAAAAAACAATATACTTGAAACGATCGGCAATACCCCGCTGATCCGTCTGAACAAAATTACTAAAGACCTGCCGGGCACCATTCTCGCCAAGGTAGATTATTTCAATCCGGGAAACTCCATCAAAGACCGTATGGCGCTGAAAATGGTGGAGGTAGCCGAAAAAGAAGGCAAAATCAAACCCGGTGGAACCATCATCGAATGCACCAGTGGCAATACCGGGATGGGATTGGCACTTGCTGCAGTAGTGAAGGGATACAAATGTATATTTACCACTACCGATAAACAGAGTAAGGAAAAAATGGATATCCTTAAAGCTGTTGGTGCAGAGGTGATTGTTTGTCCCACAAATGTTGAACCCGACGATCCGCGCTCCTATTATTCAGTTGCGCAAAGGCTGGCGAGGGAGATCCCCAATTCCTATCATTTCAACCAGTATGATAACCTGGCCAACCGTTTAGCGCATTATGAAACAACCGGGCCAGAGATCTGGCGACAAACCGATGGCACCATCACGCATCTTGTTTGTACAGCAGGAACCGGTGGAACGGTAACAGGTACAGCGCAATACCTTAAGGAGATGAATCCCGATATACAGATCTGGGCGGTGGATGTTTATGGATCATTGCTCACAAAATATTTCCGCACCGGTGAAGTGGATATGGGAGAAGTGCATCCATATATTTCAGAGGGTTTCGGGGAGGATTTCGTACCGCAGAATTATGATATGAGCGTGATCGATCATTTTGAACAGGTCACTGATAAAGATGGCGCTATCATGGCGCGTAAGCTGGCAAAAGAAGAAGGATTATTCTGCGGATATAGTGCAGGAAGCTGTATACAGGGATTGATGCAATTGAAAGACCGTCTTAAACCAACTGATGTGGTGGTATGCATATTCCATGATCATGGCAGCCGTTATGTGGGCAAGATCTATAATGACCAGTGGATGCAGGAAAGAGGATTTCTTGATGTAAAAACATTTAAGGATATCGTGAACGGAAGGGGCACGAATAAGAAGTTGATAAGTCTGGCCCCTGAGCATACCGTTGCCGAAGCGGTGGACCTTATGCGTAAATATGATATCGAGCATATTCCAGTGCTGAATGGCAATGGATTTGTGGGATCTATCAGTGAAGGCGGATTATTTCAGAAAGTTTTTTCGAATCCTGATATCAAGCATGAAAAAGTTGGATCGGTGATGGAAGCGGCCTTTCCAATTGTGGACTTTCTGACCCCGGTTGAGAAGTTAAGTACACTGATAAATCGCGAAAATGGCGCAGTGTTAAGCAAGGACGAAGCGGGTAATTTCCACATTGTGACCAAGTACGACGTTATACAGGCCATGGGCAAGTAAAGATGTCTATTTCAATGAAACTCAATCCGGATAAGGCTTTGGCGTTATCCGGATTTTTTATGCTTCTTCGATTCACGTAGATCTACGAAGCCAAACTACGTATACTCCCGGTAGGTAATGCTGTAAGCTTACGAAAATTGCAGTAAATACCGAACTGTTAAAAACGAGCAAAGACGCTCTTGCCTACCAATACTATGCCGACTACATTTGTATCAGAAGTTGATTGATCATTCAATCGTTCCAATATCCTGACGAAAAGCAACAAAATATCCAAGATCCAGAAATTCCAAAGACCAAATCCTTAGAAAAACAGTTTCACCAAAAATCCAGTATCAGTCAACTTCCTTTTTTTCTTTTATCCTTAGAAAGACCAAAACCGAAATCAGCATCAGATCCATGAATCCTAATTAAAAACCGAAAAAAGAAATCAGCACCATCCTAAATCCTAAAGAAAGACCGTAGAAAATCAGCACCAAGATCCTTTAGAAAGACCGTAGAAAAATCAGCACCAAGATCCTAATGAATGCCGAACGAAGAAACCCCTGAAACCATGGCCTAAAACCATTGTACAGTAACCAACGTCCAAATCTCATTACGTATGGTTTCAGAGATCCAATGTTCTGGTGAAGACCATGACCAAGTCCTTAAAAACCACTTAAAATCCGGTACCCTCCTGCCCTGCTTCTCGTCCAAGTTGTAAGGCAGGAGGACCAAAGTGGTCTTTCAGGTGTATTTTTGACAAAACACTTGCATGACTTCCATTACCGACCAAACCGGTAACAGCCTCCAGCTAGATTCCATCCCCCAACGAATTATTTCACTGGTACCATCACAAACAGAGTTGCTCTATAGCCTTGGGCTAAGCGATGAAGTGGTAGGTATCACACGATTTTGTATTCATCCCCAAATATGGCACCAGGGTAAAACCCGTATTGGTGGCACCAAGGATCCTGACATCAGAAAGATCATTTCGCTTAAACCCGATCTTGTAATTGCCAATAAGGAAGAAAATATCCGTGAGCATGTAGAGGAGATATCCAAACATGTACCGGTATATACAAGTGATGTATATACTTTACCTACAGCCATTGAAATGATCGGCGCATTAGGAGAGATCACAGGGCGGCCAGAGGCAGCACTCGAAATGACCAGGCTGATCAGTGAAAGGTTCAGTCAGTTAATTCCGGTTGATCCTATGCCCGCAACCGCCTACCTGATCTGGAAAGATCCCTGGATGGCGGCGGGTGGTGATACCTTTATCAGTGATATGATGGAGAGGTGCGGATTCATGAATATTTACAAAGCAACAAGCAGGTACCCCGAAATAACAATAGAAGAATTGAAAGAAAAGGAGTGTCGGCTTTTACTGCTTTCCTCCGAGCCTTATCCATTCCGGCAAAAGCACCTGGAAGCCTTGCAGGCAGAGCTCCCTGAAACCCGCATACTGCTGGTAGATGGAAGTTATTTCAGTTGGTATGGAAGCCGGCTGCTGGAAGCCCCTGCCTATTTTTCATTATATTCCCGTCAGAATGTATATCCAGTATTATGACCCTAATATCCCCAGTGGAGAGAATCACCGGCCATCGAGGAAGAAGCCGATGTTCAAGGTGAATGAACGGCTGCGTGAGTATCTCAACCAGCATGGTCGTGGCGTGCGCTTACCGGTTGAATACCGCGACCTTCAGCGCTTTACTTATTCTCTCCCCCTTAAAGACAAAGAAGGCAATGATACTGCCTGGGAGACGGTTATCTATGACCTGCGGGAATGGGATTATATCAGGGAGGGATTGATTGGTATATATGCCAACCTGAAGACGGAGGGTGATATGACCTTCAGCAAGCATCTTGATGTGGCGAGGATCGATTTCTGTGGCTTTGGTAACTCGCAGCCATTCCGGATCCGCATCGTGAACAAGTTCAACGATAATTACGACCACTATTATATCAAGATCGCGGATGCATCGCGGATCTATGGACTAGAGCTGGAGCACCTGCTCTCCCCCAACCGGATCAAATTCCTGATAAGCAAGGAAACGCTGGTGGAGGAGCATATTCCAGGGATACCAGGCGACCTGTTCTCTGCCAATTACCTGGAACGTCCGGATACCAATAAGATCAGGCTGGCAAAGGAATTCGTCAAATTCAATGAGCGTTGTTTTGTAAGGCTGCTGGGAGATATGCGCAGCTATAACTGGGTGATAGATATTACGCCTGATATTGAAGATTACCAGTACCGTATAAGGGCAATTGATTTTGACCAGCAATCATATGAGGGGCGGAAAAATCTTTATCTACCGCAATATTTCAAGGAGAATAATCCCTTTGTTGATGTTACCCTGAAATACCTCAACAAGGATTCTATTGAGCAATACCAGACGGAGGAAAGGACCATGATCGCCTTCAGGCTGGCTTCTGCGCGATACCGGGTAAAAGAACTGCTGGATATCATGATCCGTGATACCATATCCACCCCAGAAAAAACGATGCAGCTGGCGCGGGAGCTGAGTGAGTTCCATAATTTCCACCCCGGACTTTTGCGAAGCAATACCATGGGCCGGCTGGTAAAGGAACACCTGAAGGTTTGCCTGCGGAAAAACCTTTTGATGATTCCCCGGTTACAGGGGAAAATAGCTGATTGAAATACTATCAGTATATTAGCGCTCGCTTTTACGATTGCATTTGCCTTATCGCATCATTAAACAACCAATTTTACCAAGATGAGTAAGTACAGCGCCGGCGTATTATTCGGCGAAGAATTAGAAGCCCTTTATAAGGACGCCAAAGCAAACAAATTTGCAATGCCTGCCGTAAATACGATCGGCACCGATTCCATCAATGCTGTGCTTGAAACAGCCGCGAAGGTTAATTCACCCGTCATTATCCAGTTCTCCAATGGAGGAGCGCAGTTTATAGCCGGTAAGGGAATGCCAAACGATAAGATGCAGGCGAATATTTCAGGTGCCATATCTGGTGCCCTGCATATCCACAATGTTGCAAAGCATTATGGTGTGCCGGTTATTTTGCATACTGACCATGCTTCGCATAAATGGCTGCCATGGATCAGCGCATTGATTGATGCCGGACAGGAGTTCCATAAAGAAAAAGGTCGTCCACTTTTCAGTTCACATATGCTGGATCTTTCTGAAGAAACAATTGAAGATAATATCCAGACCAGTGTTGAATATTTCAAACGCATGCAGCCGCTAGGCATGGGTATAGAAATTGAACTTGGCGTAACCGGTGGTGAGGAAGATGGTGTTGACAACAGCGGTATTGAAAATGACAAACTTTATACACAGCCCCAGCACGTGGCCTATGCCTATGAAGAGCTGGGCAAGATCGGCAACCTGTTTACAGTAGCTGCTGCATTTGGAAATGTGCATGGTGTTTATAGTCCGGGTAATGTTGAACTGCGTCCCGAGATTTTGCAGAACAGCCAGACTTATATCCAGGAGCAATACAAGACTGCAGAGAAGCCGGTATACTTTGTATTCCATGGTGGAAGCGGATCAGCCAAGGAGCAGATCGCGGAAGCACTGGGTTATGGCGTTATCAAAATGAATATTGATACTGACCTCCAGTTTGCATTCTGGGAAGGTGTTCTGAAGTACTACCAGAAAAATGAAGCATACCTGCAGGCACAACTCGGCAACCCCGATGGTGCTGATAAGCCGAACAAAAAATACTATGATCCACGCGTATGGTTACGCAAGGGCCAGGATACTTTTATAAGCAGACTGGAAGAAGCGTTTGGCGATCTGAATTGCATCAACCGCAACGCCTAAGAGGTAAGAATTCAGGTAAGAGGTAAGAGGTAAGAGGTGCATTGGGAATGTACTGCGGATTTTTCGTGGTACATTCTTTTTTTGGGATTTAAATATTTACTTTTTTGCAGTCCACGTAATGGCAGCCGCGACAGAAATCGGGGGTCTCGTTTTTAAGCCATTTGGTTCGGAAATCCTGGAAGCCATCACTGTTCAGGACGGGCATCAATCCTTCTTTGAAGACGTTTCCGAAACTCAATTCCTTGGGGAAGGGCTTTGCACAACAGGGTGCCATCTCACCATTCCAGCAAACATAAAAATGACTCCAGGGAAGGCTGCAGCTTTGGAATCCTTTATCAGAACCGAGTCCGCTCCAGGTGACTTCTACTGCAGTATTATGTTCCTGCATACGCTTTACTTCATTGTGAAAAGTCTCGCCCTGGTAAAAATCATAGTATGACAGATCAACACCAGAAATACAGGCAAGATTGAATATGGTATAGTTTACAAATCCAATTCCCATTTCTTCTGCAAAAAGTACGACCTCTTTCATGTGAAAGAAGTTCTCCTGCGTCACCACCATGTTCAGCATAACAGTTGTGGAGGTATTGCGGCAGATATCCGCTATCTGACGAACATTATTTTTGAAGAGTTGAAAATCAGACTGAACTCTTATCGAATTATATACTTCATCAATGCCATCGATAGAGATCTGGATGGTATCCAGTTTACCGGCCATCGCTTCGATCTTTTCAATTGTTTTGGGAAGTACAGCGTTGGTGGAGATGGTAATGATGATGCCTTCGTTCTTGGCTTTAATATAATCGACAATAGATTCGATCTTTTTATACATCAGCGTTTCACCCATGCCGGTGAGTCCAATGGAATCGACATAAGGAACCAGTTCGTCAATCACTTTTTTAGCATTCTCTTCTTCCATCAATCCCATATCCATCTCTTCACCATAGCCATATTCACGCGGACAAATTGTACATTTCAAATTGCAATGAGCGCTGAGTTCGAGCATCACTGTTGAAGGATGGGCAACGCGGGTTTGCCTGGTCAATTTCAGTGCAGCATGCTGAATTTTATTTCCGGTATAGTGAAAAAAATCAATGCCGCCCGGCAGGTGTTTCCCCCGCTTTAAGAGATTCTCCAAAAATCGCTTAGTCATATTCGTCCTCTCCTAGAATGCTTTTTTATCGGTTGTCGGTTTTGGATCCACTTTCAATTCAGGCATGAGGACTGCTGTAAAAACATTTTCACGATTTAATAGTTTACGAGCAGCATCCCTGATATCATTTACCGTGAGTTGATCTATGATCTGCTGGTACTGTAGAAAATATTTGGGATCTGTCTTTTCACTATGCTGGTCGAGGATCTCGCGCAGCCATGTAGCATTCTCTTTCAGCTGAACCTTATGCTCTTCAATCCATTGCTTACGAACCTTGTCGAGGTAAGACTGTTCAGGACCTTTGGTAACGAGTAGTGATATCTCTGCGTCAATTGCTTTCAGCAGGGTATCAACTTTCTCCGGACCGCAGGGTAACTGAAGAATTAAACTATAGTTGCTGTAAGGGTACTTATCGAACTGACCATAAAAGGCGCCGCCATAGATACCCTGGATCTTTTCACGCAATTCTTCCAGGATCCTGATGCTGAGAATCTCGCTGATGGCCTGGGCCTTTATGTCCATTTCTTCACTATAGGGCATCTCGCCGGTATAGAAAGCGAGGATAAGGCTTTTCTCTTCTTTCCCCTTATTTACAACGAGTTTTTTGACGCCCTTAACCGGCCTCACTTTATTATCTTTTTTCTCAAAGGTTTTACCACTGGAAGGAAGACTTCCCAGGTAGGTTTCAAGGAGTGGTATAATTGAATCTGTATTGAAGCTGCCGGTGAAAGCAAAATGCATTTGGGAAGCATCACCGATGCGTTCCTTATAAATTGATAAGGCCCTGTCGAGATTCAGGTTTTTAAAATTCTCCACTTTAGGAAATACAATAGGAGCAAGTGGATTGTTGCCGTATAACGCATTGTTTGTTGTATCAAGAAATGCCGCCTGTGGATTGGCCGACAGGGCTGCATACTGCGAGGAGTTTCTTTGCACAAATGATTTGAACAGGGCTGTATCCTTGCGCGGGCTTGTCATATAGAGATGAACAAGCTGGAGCATGGTTTCAATATCCTTATTAGAGGAACTTCCGCTGATGCCATCCGTTATTTCTCCAATGGAGGGAGTAACGGATACAGTTTTGCCGGCAAGAGCTTTGCGGAGGTCGGTTGGACTGAACTCACCCACACCCATAGCCGAAACAACGGGAACTGCAAACTGAGCATTGTATTTATCTGCCAGTCCATAATAATTCAATCCCCCGTTGCGGGTAGCCCCCATCAGTATCTGGTCATTTTTGAAATCAGTAGATTTCAGTGAAACGGTAACGCCGTTGCTCAGGGTAAGTTTTGTAACGCCCATGGCCTTATCCAATTCGCGCTTTACGAGCTTGCCAGCTTTTGGCATTTTTGCCATGATAGATGCAGCAACTGCTTTCTCCGTATAGGGCGTAATATTAGCTTTCTCTTTTGCATTCACAGATGCAATCAGGTCCTGCGGTGAAGGCAGTTTCTTATCACCTGGTGCTTCCGGACCGGTTACAAAAAAGAAGCGGTTGGATTGTGTGAGGAGTTCTTTTGCTACAGCATTTACTTCCTCAATGCCAATACCCGGAATAAGTTCATTGCTGATAGCAAATTCCTTTTCGATGCCGGGAATATATTCGCCCTCGAGGAAATGGTTCAGGTATTCGTCGATATAAACTGATGATTCAGTCTTGTCACGATTATTATAGGCACGTTCGATACTGGTGAGTATTGCTTTTTTAGAACGCTCCAGTTCTGCAGGGTTAAATCCATAGCGTTTAACGCGTTCGATCTCTTCCACTACCGCATTCAATGCCTTTGTAATATCACCTGTACCGGCATAGGCAGTTGCACTGAAACTTTCATATCCCCTTACGAAACCACCAACCCCTGCTCCTGCCCCAACAAATGGAGGATCAGACTGCTGGGTGAGTTCCTGTAAACGTTGGCTGAGGATTGAGCTGAAGATCTGGCGAACCAGCTGATTGCGATAATCACCCACTGTTTTTTGCGGTGCGGCAGGCCTGATGGGATAATTAATATTTACGGAATAGTTGGTTGCTTCCTTATCTGTAACAACCAGTGCTTCTGTTGTTGAATAGGCAGGAACCTGAACAGTATCCCTTTTCCTTTCAGTGGGTGGGTTTGAAAGTTTACTGAAATGTTTCCTGATCATTGCGAGTGCGGTGTCAGGATGAACATCGCCTACCACGGCAACTGCCATTAAGTTTGGCCGGTACCAGTCTTTATAAAACTTACGGATCTTTTCAGGTCTAAAAGTACTGATAAGCTCTTCGGACCCTATGGGTAAACGATCTGAATATTTAGAACCGGCAAACAGTTTCGGATATACCTGCCGCATCATCCTGTCTGAGGCGCCTTTTCCTGTTCTTGCCTCTTCTTTAATGATGGCTCTTTCAGATTCGATATCCTCGTCGAGATAAGTGACCTGGTGAGCCCAGTCTTCCAATACCTGGAATCCTTTCTCGAGGTTGCCCGGTTTATCAGTTGGGATAGGCAGCATGTAAACCGTTTCGTCAAAACTCGTATAGGCATTGAGGTCATTGCCAAAGCCAACACCTATATCCTGCAGGAAAGAAATGATCTCGTTCTTTTTGAAATTCTTAGTGCCATTAAATGCCATATGCTCGGCCATATGGGCCAGGCCAAGCTGGTCATCATCTTCATTGATGGAGCCTGCATTGATGGCGAGCCTCAGTTCAACTTTTTGTTCGGGCTTTTTATTTTGACGTATATAGTATGTAAGTCCGTTTTCCAGCTTACCAATTCTTACAGCAGGATCGGGCTGCAGTTCTGTACTCAATGGAGTTTGAGAAAACAGAGAACCAGAATACCCCAATAAGAGTAGCAGGGAAAAAAATAATCTTCCGGAATAAGAAATGTTCATAGGTTAAGTTTTGTTAATCAGCGTATGATAGCCTGGATAGGTTTACCGACACAACCGTTCGGCATCTGGATTTGCAGCATCGCGGCAATGGTGGGTGCAATATCAGACATATGCACTGGGTCGTTTGATTTACCTGCTTTTATATTCCATCCCAACCATACCAGTGGAATATGAGAATCATAAGGATTCCATAGGCCATGTGTGGTGCCTGTTTCTCCGCCATCAATATATTGCGGATGAAGAATGAATTGTACATCGCCACTTCGGTTAGGCATATAGCCATTGGCAATCATTTCCCTGATGGTGCTCTGCAGCGTGGTTTCCTGCAATTCGGAGAGGTCGAATGCACGTGATACTGCTTCCTGCTTTGTGAGGTAACTGATCACTTCTTCGATGATACCTTCCTTATCGAGCTTTGCGCTATCAATAATTTTGTGATTAAGATGAACCTGGTAATTGAGCATTGTGCGGATAAGGTTGGAGGCACCGAATTTTTCTTTCAGCATGGTATTCATTGAGTTCATGGTGCCAATATCATCAAATGTTCCAGCGGGTAATTTATTTGCCTTCATGAAACCCGGAACATTTGCAACGCCGTGGTCGGCGGAAAGGAAGAAAAGATAATTTCCTTTGCCTACATGCTGGTCGAGGAAATTCAGAAAATCTCCCAGATCCTTATCAAGCCGGAGATAACAATCTTCCACGGCTATTGAATTTGGTCCGAATGTATGGCCAATATAGTCGGGTGAAGAAAGGCTTACGGCAAGCATATCAGTTGCATCACCTTTACCTAGGTTTTCTCCGGTAAGGGCCGCTTTGGCAAGTTCGAGGGTCATCGTATTACCGTGAGGGGTAACCGCTATGCTGCCATAATTTTTTCCGATAAGTTCCTTATGATCGTAGGGGAAGCCGATGGATTTATCACCAAAAGGTTTTCCTTCAAATTGTTGACCCTGTGCTGTACTGCTTTTATATGATTCAATCGGATATAGGGTCTTCCATCCTTCACCATAATATTTGTCGACGATCTTCTGCTTATTGAAAGTCTGAACCCAGGTGGGCAGGTCGTTGCGATAATAGGTTGATGTGATCCAATCACCTGTTCTGCTATCATACCAATAAGCTCCATTGGCGGCATGACCGGCGGGCAGGATCGCTCCCCTGTCTTTGATTGCTATGCCGATTACTTTAGAACGGAAATTGGTAAAAAGGCGGAGTTCATCCCCTATCGTTGTACTGTACATATTACGCGGACTCATTTGTCCGGCGGCAGTAGTTGATCCTACAGTTTTAACGGTAGAATCTTCTGTGCAATACATCACTTTAGCTGCTTTTTTATCATACCATGCATTACCTGTAATGCCGTTGATGGCTGGAACTGAACCGGTATAAATGGATGCGTGTCCGCATGCTGTAACAGTGGGTGCATATGCGATGAAAGTATTCTCATTTGAAAAGCCCTGGGTGAGCAGTCGTCTGAATCCGCCATCAGCTTTATACCGATCGCTATACCGGTAAAGAAAATCCCACCTCATCTGGTCTACCACCAGGCCAACCACCAGTTTTGGATTTGAGCCGGATGCCGGCTGCTGGGCTTGTGTAACGGAAAAAGAAAGGGCAAAAATCAACAAAGAAAGAAAGCGTACTAACATGTCCTGTTTTTTTACAAAGATAGCGGTAGGAATGAATCGGGACTGTCTTAACCATTTGATAATGCCAAGGCGAAAATGAATTACCTTTGCAAAAATTTTTCTCATCAATCATATATAAACTATGGCAGATATCTTCGAAAAACTGGTGAAAGATGGTGGACCATTAGGTCAGCACATGAAGCGTGCCCATGGCTATTTTGCCTTCCCCAAACTGGAGGGAGAGTTAGGAAGCCGAATGATGTTCAGGGGGAAAGAGCGGATCGTTTGGAGCCTGAACAATTATCTTGGACTGGCAAATCATCCTGAAACGAGAAAGGCTGATACAGAAGCTGCGGCAAAATGGGGAATTGGTTATCCAATGGGTGCGAGGATGATGAGTGGCAATAGTGTTTACCATGAGCAACTTGAAAAGGTGCTGAGCAGTTTCACCAAAAGAGAAGATGCCATGCTGCTGAATTTTGGATACCAGGGTATCATGAGTTGTATTGATGCTTTGGTGAACAGAAGGGATGTTATTGTATATGATGCGGAGTGTCATGCCTGTATTGTAGATGGGATCAGGATGCATATGGGTTATAGTTATACTTTCAAGCATAACGATATTGAAGACTGTGAGAAGCAATTACAGCGTGCAACTAAGATGGCAGAAAAAAGTGGTGGCGGAATATTGCTGATCACTGAGGGGGTTTATGGAATGAGTGGCGACCAGGGCAAGCTAAAGGAAATTGTGGAGCTCAAGAAGAAGTATGAATTCCGGATCCTCATTGATGATGCGCATGGATTTGGTGCGATGGGACCAACAGGTGCAGGAACAGATGAGGAGCAGGGTTGCCAGGATGAGATAGATCTGTATTTCTCCACTTTTGTAAAGTCGATGGGAAGTATAGGTGCTTTTATTTCCGGAAGAAAAGATGTGCTTGCTTACCTGCGTTACAATGTACGTTCGCAGATCTTTGCCAAGAGTCTTCCCATGGTGGTTGTAGAGGGCATGTTAAAGCGAATGGAAATGTTGAAATCAATGCCCGAGCTACGTACTAAGCTCTGGGAGATTACCAATGCATTGCAGAAAGGACTGCGCGACAGGGGCTTTGACCTGGGCAAGACCAATACCATGGTGACGCCTGTTTATATGAAAGGGGATGTTCCTGAGGCAACGGCTATGGTGTTGGATCTGAGGGAGAATTATAATATTTTCTGTTCTATAGTTGTTTACCCGGTTATACCTAAGGGCCAGATCATATACAGGCTCATCCCTACTGCAGCCCATAACCAGGAGGACATTGACCTGACGCTGAAGGCCTTTACGGAGACAAAGGCCAAACTGGATGCGGGAGAATATAAGGCAGCGGAGATACCGGATATGGCGGAAGCGATGTAGTTCAAAAAATGAAAGCTATTATATATGGGGAGCCACCTTCGGGTGGCTTTTTTTATGCTGGGTTTAACGGGCACAAAAAAAATCCCGCCTTGCGGCGGGATGCACTAATCAAATACCATTAACCATTAAACCTTATCCTATGAAAATTCAAATATAAGATGTTAATGGGGTAACATTGGTTGCATGGGTCATATTTTTTTGGGGTAAAGCAGTCTTTTTTGACGGCAATCAACCGGCACTAAGTACTTTTCCTGAGTAATATTGTGTCGCGATGACACTTATCTGACAATTGGGGCCTAAAAGAGTGGCCAGGGGAAGAAAAAAGGACAGGATAGAAATCCCGTCCGAATAATATCCAATATCCTATGAAAAACCTACTTATTAGACTGCTTTTTGGTAAGGAACGTTGCAGCCTTGTTAAAATTTAATTTATGCCCGCAAAATCAATCACCAACTGCCTTTGAAGCTTTTCTGGTAATCGGGGAAAGGGATTTTTTTATAGGCTCCTTCACCGAAATACTTCACAATCAGCTCAAAATCATTGGGAGCCAGGAAACCGGGGATTGCCTGGGGGGCTTCACCGGGGGCGGGTATGATGACGGTTGTTGGGTAAGAAAGCTGGCCATTGGTGAGAAACAGGGCAAAATCGTTGGTTTTGTATTGAGGATTGAAGGCAAAACTGCGCCCACCCCAAACAAAAGGAGCTTTGCTTTCCGCATTTATCTTGGCTGAATAAAATTTATCCTTCAGGTAACTAACCACTTTTTCATTTTTATAGGTGCGTTTGTCCATTACCTTACACCAGCCACACCAATCAGTATAAAGGTCAATCAGCACTGGGCGTGCCGATTCATTAGTAGCCTTTTCAACCTCTTCGAGACTCATCCAGCGCATATCCTTGTCCGTGGAAGATTTGGATGATTGCGGCATGGCAGCAATGGAAGTAAATAAGAATAACAGTACGGTGATAAACTTATGCATGATTAACTTTGTTGGTATTCAAAAATAACACATCCGGATGCAAAAAATTGTTATAGCTGTTACAGGCGCCAGCGGTTCCATCTATGCCAGGTTATTACTCGATAAGCTGGTTTTGATGAAAGACCAGTGGCAGACCCTTGCCTGCGTTATGACAGATAACGCCAGAACAGTTTGGCAAACTGAACTGGGCAATGACAGTTATAATAATTACAGCGGTATCCGTTTTTATGATAAAAAGGATTTCAATGCTCCTTTTGCATCTGGTTCAGGTCAATTCAACACCATGATCATTGTTCCCTGTTCAGTGGGCACAATGGGAAGAATAGCCACCGGTATATCCAATGACCTGATTACCCGGGCAGCCGATGTAATATTAAAAGAACGAAGAAAACTGATATGTGTTGTACGCGAAACACCCTACAACCTGGTTCATATCCGTAATATGGAGACTATAACACTTGCCGGGGGTATTATATGCCCCGCTACGCCTTCATTTTATTCAAGGCCAACAACTGTTGAGGAAGTTGCTGCCACCGTGGTGGATAGAATCCTTGACCTGGCCGGACTAACTGTTAAGACTTACCGATGGGGATTGGAATAGCAGAGTTTTGATTAATTTGGTACTTCTAAACATTTGCCAGTGTTCAGCTTTGAGTATAATTCCTATAATTACCGGCAGATCATGAATGACCTGGCCACCGCAATGGGTACTACATTGCAGAACTGTACACTCAAATACCCCCCTCATATTGCTGATGGATTTACAACCTGTGTTGAATTGCCAAGTGGACTGCAGGCAGTAATATCAGATTATACCCTTCGTGATCAGTTCTTCCTGAAAAGGCAAAAAATACCGGAAGAATATTATGTTCTGCGTTATGAAGATATCCGCATCGAAGATGAGATGGTTTTAAAAATTGATGGTGAAGTTCTAAATACCCGCAATGAACAACATGCAGGTATTTATCTCACCAGTACATTGTTTGATGTATCGTACCTGGGAAGAAAGGGCACACATATTAAGGGTGTAAATATCATTTTTAATAAAGAATGGCTGGCAGAACATTTGAACATCAATGATCCCGAAGAAGTGCTGACAGCATATCTCAATATGCGCACAGGTAGTTATACTATTGAACCTATCGACAATGAATACCGCAGGTATTTTAACGAGATGATGCAGTCAGATCCGGAGAGCCCGTTGTATATAGCAACCATTCAAAACAGGATATTGCTGTTGATAGAAAGATTTTTCACCAGGCTATATGAAAAATCAAAAACACTGATGGCAAGTCCTAAAATTTCAAGGCACGATGTTCACCAGTTAATGCATGTAGAATCATTACTGACGCGTGATGTTAATAGTCGCCCTCCCACTATTGACCAGCTGGCGCAGGAAGCTGCCATGAGTTCGGCAAAACTTAAAAAACTTTTCAAGGAAGTGTATGGAACAAGCATTTATGCTTATTACCAGCGCCAGCGAATGAGTATTGCAAGGGATATGCTCCTGAGTGGTGATTTCTCTGTAAAAGAAGTTGGATTGAAAATTGGCTATTCAAACCTCAGCAACTTTGCGGCTGCATTCAGGAAGGAGTATAATCTACTCCCGAGTGAAATCAGGGCCTGATTTTTTCTATCCTACAAATAAAAAAGGACCCTATGGGGGTCCTGCTATTAAAGTAATGTGAACGATATCATTTATCGAAGATCAACTTCTTCTACACCCGGATATTTCTTCTTATCAAACACGAACTGTGCATCGGGCACCACAGCTTTACCATTGAGACTATTCACCGTGTACGTGTATTTGTTACCATTCTTCTCCAGCACTTTAGTAGAATAGATGGTGTTGGTTCCTTTGTCCACATAAACATAAACCTTATGAAAAGCCTTAGATTTATCAGTAGGGGTCATTTCAATTTCCTGGATGGTTTTTGCGCCGATCTTTTTTTCACCATTCATCTTGTAGAGAAAGTCCTTATCATAAAAATTGGTGAATAGTTTCTGAGGAGTGAGCGTGTTTTGTCCGGGTTCGAATTTGGTGATTGTAACCTCATTAGCAGCTTTATCGTAGGTCCAGATATTGGTACCGTCGCAGAAAATTTCCTGGCCGGTGACACTTACCCTGTATTTGCCGCCTTTCATATATACAGTTCCTTTTTTAACTCCCTGCACTTTTCCCTTACCATCTTCAACCTGCAGGGTAAAGCCCGATTGTACAGCATTAAAGGTCTTGAATTTGGCACTTACTTTATCAAGCACGGATTTGGCAGCGGGGTCACTGCTGGTTTGTGCTATAGAAATTGAAAACGAACCTATCAACAATGCCGCAAGGGCTAAAAATCTTTTCATGTGTTAGTTAATTAAAACGGGTGCAAATATATTCTTTCAGATGCAATGATTGGACCCCTGGTTGTAAGCAAAGCTTAAAGACGCAGTTCGCTTTAACAAAGCTTTCTAATGTTTAGCCGGTGAGCTGGTCATTTATTTTGTTAAAGCCGTTCGGAGAGGAACTGATCAAGTTCTGATTCAGTTTTAATGATCACTTCCCTTGCTTTGCTTCCCAGGTTAGGTCCCACCACACCGGCCGCTTCAAGCTGGTCCATCAGTCTTCCTGCCCGGTTATAACCCAGTTTCATACGCCTTTGCAGCAGGGATGTTGATCCCACCTGGTTGGAAACGATCAAACGGGCGGCTTCCTCGAAAAGAGGATCTTTATCGCCGAGGTCAAAATCCTTTCCTTCCAGGTCTTTTTCATCAACATATTCAGGGAGGAGAAAAGCCTGGGGGTAACCACGCTGGTCGCCGATGAATTCAGTAACACCCTCCACCTCGGGTGTATCCACGAAGGCACATTGCAGACGCGTAAGTTCACCATTATAGGAGATCAGCATATCCCCCTTCCCTATCAGTTGTTCAGCACCCCCGGCATCGAGAATGGTTCGGCTGTCAATTTTGGAAGAAACTTTGAATGCGATACGTGCCGGGAAGTTTGCCTTGATAGTTCCGGTAATTATATTTACCGAAGGTCTTTGCGTGGCTATTATCAGGTGTATACCTACTGCGCGGGCAAGCTGGGCAAGTCGGGCTATTGGCATTTCAACCTCTTTTCCCGCCGTCATAATAAGATCAGCGAACTCATCTATTACCAGCACAATAAAGGGAAGGAATTGGTGTCCTTTCTGCGGATTGAGTTTGCGCTTAACAAATTTCTCATTGTATTCCTTGATGTTGCGGGTACCGGCTTCCTTTAAAAGATCATAGCGGTTATCCATTTCAATACAAAGTGCATTGAGGGTATTGATCACCTTTTTTGTATCGGTGATAATAGCCTCTTCTTCTCCGGGTAATTTAGCGAGGAAGTGACGTTCGATGGTCCGGTACAGGCTCAGTTCCACTTTCTTTGGATCCACCAGTACAAACTTCAGCTGAGACGGATGTTTTTTGTAAAGAAGGGAAACAAGAATGGCGTTTAGTCCAACTGATTTACCCTGGCCCGTTGCCCCTGCCATCAAGAGGTGGGGCATAGCAGCGAGGTCAACAATAAAATTCTCATTGTCGATCTTCTTTCCGATAGCGATAGGCAGGCTGAAATTACTATTCTGGAATTTATCTGAGTTGAGCAGGGTCTTCATGCTCACAACAGTTTTCTTCACATTTGGCACTTCAATACCGATGGTACCTTTTCCTGGGATAGGTGCTATGATACGGATACCGAGGGCTGCAAGGCTAAGGGCTATATCATCTTCAAGATTCTTGATCCTTGATATGCGCACCCCTGCTGCCGGAACTATTTCATATAAGGTTACAGTTGGTCCAACCGTGGCACTGATCTTCTGGATATGGATATCATAGTTTTTGAGTGTTGTGATGATCTGGTTCTTATTGGTTTCCAGTTCGGCAGGGTCCTGCACTATTTTTTCACTACCATGGGTTTCCAGCAGATCCATTCCCGGATATTTATAGTCCCTGAGGTCGAGGGTAGGTTCATAAGGAGGAAGTTCCGGGAGCTTTTCATTGAGGTCGTCTTCAATTGCCCCCTCCGGCACTACTTTAATTTCAAGTTCAAGATCGGTAACGGGAACTGGTGGAACTGTTGGACGAAGTGGAGGTGAAGGCATTTCAACATAGGCATGTACATCTTCCTCAATTTTCGGCTCTTCTTCTAAAACCGGTATTATTTCGTCTTCTTCGATTTGATCCTGCAATTCAAAATCGGGAGATTCCTTTTCGATAACCTCCAATGGAATAGATGTTATGGGATCGGGTGGCGGAATAACAACGATGCCACCATCATTTTTTTTCAGTCCATTTTTCTTAGCCAGTTTTTCTTCAATAAAGAGGCGTGGTTCATCCTCTTCGTCCTTCTCTAAGGGTGGATCAGGGGCAGGTTCGGAATTTTTTTTAAGTGGAATGGCAGGAATTTTTGGAACAGAAAATACCGGGTTGAATCTCCAGATGAAGTATGCAACCCCGCCTGCCAGTAATATAGCAGCGGTACCGATGGTACCGAGGAATTTTGTCATCCAGTCACTCACCATGGTGCCCACTGCACCACCCCAGGGAAATGCGCTTCCCCCAAAGAAAAAGGCAAGGGCAACACTGAAATATATCAACCCGACCAAAACATATCTCATATTACGGGTGAGGCGAAATATTTTCCGCTCAAAAAGTAGATTGGCTCCACTAACAAAAAAAAGGCTGCAGAGAAAATAGGATGCAATTCCGAATCCTTTGTAAAAGAAAAAATGTGATACCCAGGCGCCCAGGCGACCCAGCAGATTAGAAACCCTGATATTATCAGCAAACAGAAATTCACTCCCTCCTTTGAACACCTTATCCTGGTCTTCCTGCCAGGTAAAGAGATAGGAAGTGAATGCAATGAATAGGAATATGGCCAGCAATAACAATATGGCACCGGTGATCTTCAGGGTGCGTTCGTCTTTAACCAGTGACTTCATTTCCACCTTCTCCTCCTTATCTTGCCGGAGGTCAACAGTATCGGGTAATGGTTTTTTCTTGGACTTCAGCTTATTTGCCATAAACACAAATATACATTGGCAGTAGGGTGCAAAAGAAATTGTATTTTGGGTTAGATTTTTAGATTAGCCCTACCGATGCAAATTCCCTTGATGGTCCGATGCCTTATCCGGACAATTTACATGATTTCAGCTATTCTAACCGGTGACCTGCTGAAGGCGCAGGATATAGTGCCTGTAGCAGAAACTATCCATACTAGCAAGATCAAACTGGCGGTTCCCATTGAAGGGGAGAGCAGGATCTATATTGACAGCGCTGATGGTATGGGAAGTAATCAACTCACAGGCTTACCCATCAACCAAACCATTGACCACAGCTTTGCGAGTAAGATTCCCGCCAGAGATATCAATAGAAATTTTTACCTGCGTTTTCGTATTAAAAATGATACAGATACCAGCACCAGGCTTTTTTTCCTTCCGGGGTTTTATTTCAGGGAGATCGTATTGTATAAAATGACGGATACGGGGCAAGTATCAGATTCTATGCCAGCCATATCGGGACCAGGAAATGAAAATAATTTCAATCCGATTGTTGGTGAAATAAGGCTCGATAGTGGTGAATCAGCAACTTTTATAGCACGCCTGAAGTTTATTAAAACTACAGTTAACAATCTCAGGCCGATGTTATCGCAGGATTTTTATCTTCCTTCCCTGATCGCATCCATTCAAAATGAACGCAGGATAAGTGCGATTATAACTTATCTCATATGTGGCATTATGCTGATGATGATGATTTACTCATTAGCACAATTTTTTGCCAACCGATCCATGGAGTTTATCTATTATGCCGCTTATGGCACTTTACTTGGGATAATGTTTTTTTTAAAGGCCGCTCTATACAAATATCCCACCGAAGAAAATTTCTTTTTTGAAAGCTATGCCGATTTTATGCTACAGGCAACAGCAACAATTTTTTATTTTCTTTTCCTTGTCAAATTTGTGAACGCGCGGGAAGACTTCCCGGCACTTAATATCGTACTGAAGGCTTTGCAATATCTCACCTTAGCGGGGATGGCATTATTTACTTATTTAAATTTTTTCACAGACAATTTCCCCTTACAAAATCTTATTGAGAACCTGATTAAATATTCCTGGTCGTTCTGTACTGTTTTTGTGATCTCCTATTCAATCATTAACCGCCAGTCAATACTTCGCTACCTGGCAATTGGCCATTCTTTTCTATTTGTAGGGGGGCTGCTTTCACTCTTCCTTATCAATAGTTCACAGCGTTTCACTGATGCCCGATCAGCCCTAATCAACGACTCACTATTCTGGTATGAACTGGGAATACTTTTTGAGCTGGTCTTTTTCCTGGTGGCCCTTTCGGTGAAGAATAAGCAGGACATTTCAGCAAGGGCAAGGGAAAAAGAGCGATTGCTGATGGAGTATGAGAAAACTGCTATTGAGAACAAGATGGCTGTGCTGGCGGCAAAGCAGGAAGAACGAAACAGGATCTCCGCTGATATGCATGATGAACTGGGTTCAGGGGTAACAGCAATCCGATTGTTAAGTGAGTTGGCAAAGACAAAAATGAAAGATCCCATACTACCTGAAATTGATAAAATTTCTAATTCAGCAAGTGAACTTATCAGTAAGATGAATACCATCATCTGGACAATGAAAAGTTCAAATGATACGGTGGACAATATGATAGCTTATGTAAGATCATATGCATATGAATTTCTTGACAATGCAGATATAATCTGTAAAGTTGATTACCCTGATAATATCCCTGCGGTTGAATTGAGTGGTGAAAAAAGACGAAATATCTTTTTGTGCATTAAGGAGTCACTCAACAATATCGTTAAACATGCAAATGCTACTGTAGTTACAATAAGTTTCAGGCTTGGCCCTCATCTTGTGATCCAGATCCATGACAATGGTGTTGGTGTAAATCCGGAAAAGATAAGGGAGTTCAGCAGTGGAATGACAAATATGCGTAAGCGAATGGAAACCATTGACGGCCATTTTGGAATTCGCAGCAATGATGGTACCACCATTACCTTAAGTGTGCCGCTTCAATAATCCCCAGAAGAGAAATAACCAGCCTGCCACCAGGAATAATCCACCAATCGGAGTGATAAGACCTATACGGGATAGTCCAACCGTTTCGGTGGCTTTAAGTAAAGTAAGCAAATAAAGCGATCCGCTGAAAAGCAGCATGCCCACGAGGAAACATTGTGCTGCTCTTTTCATTGGCAGTACAGGGTAATGGATAGACAATAGTCCTGTAGCCAATAATGCAAATACATGGTACATATGATATCGTACACCGGTTTCGAAAGTGGACACAGATTCAGGGGGTACGAGTGATTTAAGTCCATGAGCTCCGAATGCACCCAGTATAACTGCAAGAGCGCCGAGTAATGCTGCCGTTGAAAGGATGGATCTACTCATTTTCTACTGCCTCCTGGATTTGTTTTAGTGAAAGTGTTTCTTCAGGCAAAGACAAATGCGCCTGTTCGTAATAAAGTTTCCGGTCATGCAGTTTTTTCATGATGAAGGCCTTCATGTCTTCATCGGGTATGTCGCTAAGCAAAGGGCGATGTTTTTTTTCTTTCAGCAAACGTTCAATCAACACATCAGCTGAGGTGTTCAGCCAGATTACCTTACCATTTGATTTCATGTAATCGATATTGCCAAAGAAACAGGGTGTGCCTCCTCCGCAGGAAATGATAAAGTTTTCGTGAGAAGCGGTGAGATCATGCAACATCTCTTTTTCGATTCCCCTGAAATATTCTTCACCCTTTTCCATGAATATATCCGTGACAGGTTTGTTTTCCTGCTGTACTATCATATCATCGAGGTCAAAGAAGGGAAGCTTCATACTTTCAGAAAGTTTCCGGCCCCAGAATGATTTGCCGCTTCCCATAAATCCGATCAGGTAAATCTTCATAATAAATATTTGGTGCCTACCCAATCAGGTGAAGGCATTCATTCCGGTCACATCCATACCCGTAATCAGGAGGTGAATGTCGTGCGTACCTTCATAAGTGATCACGCTTTCAATATTCATCATATGCCTCATCACAGGATATTCGCCTGTTATACCCATTCCACCAAGCATCTGCCTTGCATCACGGCAAACATTATGCGCTACTTCACAGCCGTTTCTTTTTGCCATGCTTACCTGTGCGGGGGTTACTTTTCCCTCGTTCATCAGTACAGCAACACGCCAGTTCAATAACTGGGCCTTACTGATTTCAGTGATCATTTCAGCCAGTTTCTTTTGCTGAAGCTGGAAACCGCCGATAGGACGATCGAACTGAATTCTTTCTTTAGAATAACGCAGGGCGGTATCATAGCAATCCATTGCTGCACCAATTGTGCCCCAGGCGATTCCGAAACGCGCCTTTGTAAGGCAGCTAAGCGGACCGCGCATTGATTTTACATTCGGAAAGATATTTTCTTTAGGAACCTTCACATTATCAAAAACCAATTCACCTGTTGCAGATGCACGCAGGCTCCACTTGCCTTTGGTGGTTGGTGTGCTGAAACCTTCCATGCCACGTTCAACAACCATGCCCCTGATATTACCTTCTTCATCTTTTGCCCATACAACTGCAACCTGTGCGAAGGGCGCATTACTGATCCACATTTTTGAGCCATTCAGGATAACATGGTCACCAGCATCTTTGATGTTGGTGAGCATACCTGCAGGGTTACTTCCATGATCGGGCTCGGTGAGGCCAAAGCAACCCAACCATTCTCCACTGGCAAGTTTGGGAAGGAATTTCCGCCGTTGTTCTTCACTGCCAAATTCGTAGATAGGGTACATCACCAGTGAGCCCTGTACTGATGCTGTAGAGCGGACACCGCTGTCGCCCCTTTCGAGTTCCTGCATCATAAGTCCGTAGGAAATATAATCAAGTCCGCCTCCGCCATATTCAGCAGGGATGGTGGGACCAAATACGCCGAGCTCACCCATTTGTTTAACGATCTGCTGGGGAAATTCTGCTCGCTGGGCATAATCTTCGATGATGGGCGAGATCTCCTGCTTTACATAATTGCGTACCGCATCGCGTACCATCAGGTGTTCTTCTGTTAAGAGGTCGTCTAACTTTAAATAATCGGGGCTTTGAAATTGATCCTGGGCCATGGCATCTTGAATTTTGGAATTGCTAAAGTAGGAAAAAGCGGTCAAGTGGTACGAACTGGCATTTATAAATAGGATGCCATTTCGGTTTGGTATTGGGAGGCTATGGCAGCAGCTTCTGCAGCATAATCTTCCTTTTCAGAAGCATAGATGATTGCCCTGCTTGCATTAACGATGAGTCCGCAATCAGGGTTCATAGCTTTCTCTGATATTTCTTTGAGGCTGCCGCCCTGGGCCCCTACTCCGGGAACCAGGAAAAAATGATAGGGAAGAATTTTGCGGATATTGGTAAAAGCATCGGCTTGTGTAGCGCCAATTACAAACATCAGGTTTGAAGGGTTTCCCCATCCTGAAACGGTACGTAAAACTTTTTCGTAGAGGAATTCATCATCCATTTTCTGCAGTTCAAAATCCTTTGCCCCGATATTGGATGTTAATCCCAGCACGATGGTCCATTTATCTGAATATTCGAGGAAGGGCTTAACACTATCCGATCCCATATATGGTGCAACGGTAATTGCATCAAATGGGAGTTCTTCAAAAAATGCTTTGGCATATTGTGAGCTGGTATTACCTATATCACCTCTTTTAGCATCTGCGATCCTTAGATGGGAATCACCAATATAATGGACAGTTTCTTCCATGGCTGCCCATCCTTTGAGTCCCATGGCTTCATAAAATGCTGTATTGATCTTATAACTGATGCAATACTCGCGGGTAGCGTCTATGATGGCTTTGTTGAAAGCAACAATGGCATCGGGACGTTTATGAAGGTGCGCGGGGATCTTGGAGAGGTCGGTATCGAGACCTACACAGAGATATGACTTTTTACTCTTTATCTGTTCAATGAGTTGAGCTCGGTTCATGGAGTGAAGGTAATCAGGTTAAATAGTTGAACGAAGAATTTCTGCAAACTGCCACACTTCTTCAAACTTATTATAGAGGGGAACAGGTGCAACCCTTATAACGTTGGGCTCACGCCAGTCGGCATATACGCCCTCTTTGGAAAGTTTGTCAAAGATCTCCTTTCCATTTTTGTGCATGAGCATTGACACCTGGCAACCTTTTTCATTATGTGATCGTGGAGTTATTACTTCTATCATTGATGAGGATACCTTATTAATATCGTCAAGTAAAAAAAGCAGGTAATCGCTAAGTAGCTGACCTTTTTGATAAACTGCTGCAAAGCCTGCCTCCTCAAATATTTCGAGTGAGGCACGCATAGAGGCCATCATTATTGGAGATGGTGTACTTAGCTGCCAACCTTCGGCAGACGGCATGGGAACAAAACCCTTCTTCATCAGGAAGCGGGTCTCTTTTTCATAACCCCACCATCCTGCAAATCGTTGAATGTGTTTATCGTTATGGTATCGTTCATGGATATACGCTGCACCAACTGCACCCGGACCCGCATTAAGGTATTTATAAGAGCACCAGCAGGCGAAGTCGACGTCCCATTGATGCAGATGAAGCATTACATTACCTGCGGCATGGGCGAGGTCGAATCCTGCTTTAGCACCAACTGAATGGGCTGCATCCGTTATGGATGCCAAATCAAAAAGCTGCCCGGTGTAATAATTAATGCCACCCCATAATACGAGGGCGAGATCATTACCCGTTTTGTGAATCATTGATATAATGTCCTCATGTCTTACAGTATGCTCACCTTCACGAGGGCCCACTTCAACAAGAATATCATCCGGTTCCAATCCCAGCGCCTTAAGATGCGATTCAAACATATACTGATCAGAAGGAAATGCTTTTGCTTCACAGATGATCTTTTTTCTCTGCCCCTCCGGACGATAAAAGCTCACCATCATCAGGTGCAGGTTAACCGTGAGCTGGTTCATCACCACGATCTCTTGTGGAAGTGTTCCAAGGATATTTGCCAGTGGTTTTACCAGGTGCCCATGATAATCGATCCAGGGGTCATCGCCCATAAAAAAACTTTCTACTCCATGGCGGCTCCACTGTTGCATCACTTTGTCAATGAAGGACGCTGTTCGTTTTGGTTGCAGGCCAAGGGAATTACCCAGGAAATAGATCTGTTCTCTTCCGTTTTCAACCGGAATGATAAATGATGATCTGGCAGCTCTTAATGGATCGGCTGCATCCAGTGTGCGTGCAAATTCGGGGGAATTATTCAAGGAGGTTGATTTTAGGTTTAATGCTTAAATAGTTCCTGTTCTTCCGCCATCTACCGGTATGCTGGTTCCATTCACATAAGCTGCGGCGGGTGATGCGAGGAAAGCAACAACAGCAGCGATCTCACTGGCAGATCCGAAGCGTTTTGCCGGCACTTCTGCAGCCATGGCAGCTGATTGCTCCTCTACTGAAATTCCTTTATCGGCAGCGAGCGTGTTTGCAAGGCTTTCAAGCCGGGCTGTGCGGGTAAATCCAGGTAATACATTGTTTACTGTAATACCGAAACCGCCCAGTTCATTGGCCAGCGTTTTGGCCCAGGAAGCCACTGCCCCACGTGTGGTATTAGATACGCCGAGGTTATTAAGCGGAATCTTAACCGAAGTAGAAATTATATTAATGATACGTCCATAGCCTTCCAGCTTCATTGCAGGTACAACAGCCTGCACCAATATCTGGTTGGCGACAAGATGTTGTGTAAAGGCAACAATAAACGCATCAGGTTCCGCATTTATGATTGGTCCGGCTGCTGGTCCGCCAGTATTATTAACCAGTATGGTTATGTGCTTTTCGGAAACGATTTTTTGGATTGCATTTCGGATGGAAGCAGGGTCAGCAAAATCAGCAACAGCATAGGAATGTTGCTGGTTTTCTGAAGATGGTAGTTGAGAAACAATTTCCCGGAGTTTTTCTTCATTACGAGCAAGCAATATGCAATTAGCTCCAAGCGCAGCGAGTTCAATAGCCGAAGCCAAACCAATGCCCTGGGTACTACCACATACCAGCGCTGTCTTACCTTTTAGTGAAAGATCCATATGGGATTGATTTACTCGTTAGTGAAAAGATCGGGATAATCGGTTATGATTCCATCCACCCCCATTGTTTTCAGTGCTTGGATAGTCTCCTTATCATTAACTGTCCAGGGAATAATCTTCATCCCCTTATCGTGACAAAAACTAATCAGCGATGGTGTTACCAGCAGGAAATACGGGCTATAAATATCTGGCACAAATCCTAATTCAGCCAGTTGCTGGTCAGGGGATTTATTATCGGTTCCTTCTACAAGAGCTGCTGTTCGAATTCCTTTATAGCGGTTGTGAACTTCCTTTAAGGTCCTGAAATCAAAGGATTGGATAATAACCCGATCACTAATTTCCTTCTCCATAATCACTGCCATTAAAAGGTCAACAAATTCTGTGGGAGAAGGATGAAAAATACCGTCTGATGATGGCTGTGATTTTGTCTCGATATTATAGAAAGGAAGGGAGCGTCCATTTTGTTTAGCATGCGCTTCGGCACTATCGATCACCTCTGATAGTAATGGTTTGGTAGCAGGAAGATTCTTCTGGCGTGGGAACCGTGGGTGTTGTTTTGAACCAACATCAATCATCCTTGTTTCCTCATAAGACATTTTGAAGATGTTGTATTGCTTTTCATTTTCCGCTGTTATTGGAACAACACCCGGGTGGGTGCTGATATCATGATTAAAAAAAGGTTCATGCGACAATATCACCTTACGATCTGCGGTAATAACAACATCCATTTCAAGGGTTGTCACTCCCAGCTCCAGGGCCTTCATCATAGCCGGAATTGTATTTTCCGGCATCAGTCCTCTTGCACCTCTGTGGCCTTCCATATCAAAAGAAGGTAAAGGTGTTTTTGGCATATTCGTTTTAGTTGCGCTACAACCTGAAAGGATTGTAATGAAAAGTAAAAACAAGAGGTTTACGTACATAGTTCAGCATTGTTGGAGCAAGGTAATATTGTTGCTATGCTACTACTTCAACAACCCTGGTAGCTGCAAAATTTGCATTTCGCATAGCAATACTCCTGGCTGCCAGCCCTGCAAATTCTTCAAATGCTGCTTTTGAAACAGCATCATCTGTCATCATGATGGGAACGCCTTTATCACCACCTTCGCGAATGCTTTGAACCAATGGGATCTGGCCCAGGAAAGGAATATCATATTCTTCTGCGAGTCTTTTGCCTCCTTCCTTTCCGAAGATATAATACTTGTTTTCGGGCAGTTCTGCAGGTGTAAAGTAACTCATGTTTTCAACGATGCCTATGATAGGCACTTTGATCTGTGCCTGTCCAAACATGGCTATACCTTTTTTAGCATCAGCGAGCGCTACATCCTGAGGAGTAGTGACCACCACCACCCCTGTTACAGGAACGGTTTGCATAAGAGTAAGGTGAATATCACCCGTACCCGGCGGCATATCGATCACCAGATAATCGAGCTCATCCCAGAACACATCAGTCACAAACTGCCTGATGGCGCTGCTGGCCATTGGTCCGCGCCACACAACAGCATTTTTTTCATCCACCAGCAGGCCTATGCTCATTAGTTTTATGCCATAGCGTTCGAGGGGAACGATCAGACCTTTATCACCATTATCCATCATCTTTGGTCTTTCACCGCGAACGCCAAACATGATGGGAACGGATGGTCCATAAATATCTGCATCCATCAATCCAACTTTTGCTCCGCCCTGTGATAAGGCAAGGGCAAGGTTGGCAGAAACGGTGCTTTTCCCCACTCCACCTTTTCCACTCACAACTGCAATGATATTTTTGACTTTAGGAAGTATCGCGCCGGTGTCTTTCCTTACAGAACTTGTGTTGGCGGTAAAGTTCACGGTAACATTGGCCTCCTTGTTTACCAAAAGGCGGATTGCATTTATGGATGCATTTTTCATCAGGTCTTTCATAGGGCAGGCGGGCGTGGTGAGAACTATGGTGAAGCTCACATCATCGCCATTTACAGAAAGGTCTTTAACCATGTTCAATGTAACAATATCGCTACCCAGATCGGGCTCCTGAACATTTCTAAGTGCCTGTAATATTTGATCTTGCGTCATTATTGGACTTTTGTAGGGTAATTTTAGTGCAAAATTAACCAATGCAAGCCGTAAAATGTTGAGTCAGGTTTGCAAGAGTCTATATATTTGAAGCGATGAAGCGAATTATACCTCTTTTCATAATAAGTTTTTTTGTTATCTGTAGTAAGGCAAATGCGCAATTTGAACAGATCAAGGATTCTGTTGTGCAATTATATGGAGTTGTAATGACTGCCGACAGCCTGCAGGCAATTCCCTCCGTTAGTATCACTATTAAGGGGGGAAGAAGAGGAACTATAACAAACGATCAGGGTGTATTTTCTATAGTGGTGATGAAGGGTGACAAAGTAGAATTTACCAGCATAGGTTATAAACCAAAACTGGTTGAGGTGCCTCGTGATATAGAAGGAAATCAATACAGTGTTGTGCAGTTAATGGTCACAGATACACAGTATCTTCCTGCAACTATTATAAGACCGAGACCAACCCGCGAACAATTCGAACGTGATTTTGTGAATACGCAGATCCCGGATGATGATCTTGAAATTGCGCGTCGTAATACGGATGAACAAACCCGCAGGGCTTTGATGAATATTCTTCCTGCTGATGGCAGGGAGGCTGCCAACTACACATTACGGAAGCAGGCCCAACGATATTCTTATGCGGGTCAAACACCTCCTATCAACCTCATGAATCCGGTCGCCTGGGCAGAGTTTATCAGGGCCTGGAAACGAGGTGATTTTAAAAGCAAGAAGTAGCGCTAGTTTTGTTCCTTAAAAAATAATTATGTTTCATAAGATTGCTGTGATTGGTGCAGGTACTATGGGGAATGGTATTGCACATGTATTTGCCCAAAAAGGATTTGAGGTGAACCTGGTAGATGTTAACCAGGATCAGTTGGCCAAAGCGTTACAGACCATCAGTAAGAATATGGAACGCCAGGTTACCAAGGGGACGCTTTCTGCAGATGAAAAAAACAGCGCATATGGCAGGCTGCATACATATAATACGCTAAAGGAAGGCTTACATGATGTTGCGCTTGTTGTGGAAGCGGCAACAGAAAACACGGAACTTAAGCTTAAGATATTTAAGGAGCTTGATGAGTTAGCTCCGAAAGAGGCAATCCTTGCAAGCAATACATCCTCTATATCAATAACCCGAATAGCAAGTGCTACCAGCCGACCGGAGAAAGTGATAGGTATGCATTTTATGAATCCGGTTCCCCTAATGAAGCTTGTAGAGATCATCAATGGATATGCTACAGATGCTGGTGTTACGGATTCAATTGTTGCCCTCTCCAGACAACTGGATAAAATACCCTGTGTTGTTAATGATTATCCAGGTTTCATTGCTAACAGGATCCTGATGCCAATGATAAATGAAGCTATTTACAGTTTATATGAAGGAGTAGCTGGTGTTGAAGAAATTGATACGGTTATGAAATTAGGTATGGCCCATCCGATGGGGCCGCTTCAACTGGCAGACTTTATTGGTCTGGATGTTTGCCATAGTATCCTCAAGGTGTTACAGGACGGTTTTGGGAATCCCAAATATGCACCCTGCCCCCTGCTTACCAATATGGTCACAGCAAAGAAATTTGGTATAAAAACCGGTGAAGGATTTTACTCTTACACGCCGGGTTCCAAAGAGCTTGTAGTAAGCGATCGCTTTAAGAACCAGAATCTTTTTTAGGAACGATTCTGTATGCACCCGAATCCACAATAATTCCTGTTGGTTTTTTTCTGCTACGCGTTGAATCGCGGGCAGAATTATTCAATGCGTTATTTTTTATGGTATCAGGTAAAGGAATAAGCGTGCCTGCTTCTCTACCCGCATCGGGTATTGGGGAGCCGGGAGAACCGGCTATGCTATCCACATTAATGAGCTGGGAAGAATCTGGTTGCAAAAGCGGATCCTGTATTATTAAAGGGCCGGAATCTACTGATCCTCTCCTATTTGTTATACCTGGACTGCTATCAGTAAGGAATGGAATGGCATTTCTATTCACGGTTGAATTGCCAATATCAACTTCTTCATAATTTTTAACTGGTACATTAACTGGCATCGATGTGGGAGATAGAATCTTGTTTCTGGACATCAGAATCAGAATTACAGAACCCACAACTAACAGAAAGGACCATCCCACCCAGGAAAGATCAGGTACAGTGGGTGAAACCGGACCTGGTTCAGGATCGCCCCCAAAATCATCATCATCGGAAGACGGTGAATCGTCGAGTTCCTTTTCGATACGAAGCCATATCGCATCCGCCATTTCGGGTAATGGTGGAAGTTGTTCCAGCTTTGCGGCTATTAATTGTTCATATGGTGTGGCCTGGCTCATTTAAAATTTTCGTGAAGGATCTTTTGCTGCAGAAATTTCCGGGCTTCGCTCAGGTGCCATTTACTGGTGCCTTCGCTGATGGAGAGTTTCTCTGCGATCTCCCGGTGGTTATAACCATCAACGGCATACAGAACAAAAACTGCGTGTGTTGCGGGAGGTAATTGCTGGATCATCGTCATCAGCTCTTTGGCATCCAGTTGCTCGATAGCTGCATTGTTGATATTGGGAGCAGCTACTGTTTCCATTTCAAGTTCTATTTCATCGCCGAATTTTTTTCTTGATTTAATATGATCAAGTCCCTCATTAATTACTATCCTTTTCAACCAGGTTTTAAAGCTACCCTTTGAAGGATCAAAAGTTTTAATACTTCTGAAAACTTTCACGAAAGCATGACTGAGAATATCTGCGGCATCAGCTTCATCGCGTGAATAGCGTTGGGCAATAACCATGGCAAAGGCATAGTTCTGGCGGTATAGCAACTCCTGTGCCTTGCGGTTGTTTGCTATACAGCCGTCAATTATTGTTTCTATGGTCAGTTGATCGCTCAAGTAAATTATTGCTCCTGGTTGATGTCCTGCTTTCTTTTTAACATCAGCGCTGAAGATACGGCTGCTGTCACCATTTTGTAGGCCGGGTCCATATCATTCACCATCCATACCTGGTTGTCAAGGAGATCCACAACACCTATCACACCATTGTCAATAAGCAGTTCGTAACCTGCAAACAATGGTCCTCCCACAACTTTCACATCCTTCCCTTTTGGATTGGTATAATTTCGAATTCTTAATGGCCTTATTTGTATGGTCATATCGCCATTACTGGCATAACCATCCTCCTCTACATAGGGCTGGTCAAAAATTCCGCGTGCTGTATCACGTGCGGCATCGTAGCGGTGAACCATTACAAGCTGCCAGGGTTCAGGTTGGTTATCGGCAAGTAAAACTATGGCTGCAGAAAAAGCGTATTGCACATTTTTAGTGCGGGTTACATCCCCCAGAATTGGTAAGCCTGTTTTGTACACCAATTGTTTCTCGTTGAATTTTTCCATTGCAAAAACTGCAGCGCTATTTGCGCCTTCGCGAATAGTATACTGGAACTTATTCCTTTCATTAACTGACCTGTTATCGGTCCCGATATTGAAAACTTTTACGATCTGGTCTTCCAGTTTGAAACTGATACGGCTGTGCTGGAGGGCTGAAGAAAAATCCCATCCACGCTTCACCGAACTGGTGGTATAATTACCAAAAGACAACTGCTGGTTAATCATCCAGCCATTGAGGCCCGAAACTTTCATTGGTGTTGCGGCAGCCCGGAGGTTGTCCGGTACAGAAACTTTGGCGGCAGTGCAGGAGATCAAAAAAAGAAATGCCAGACTGCAAAGGAATAATAGTTGCTTTTTCATGATAATGTTTATTGTTGTAAAGAGTAAATCACTCATATAAACAATACCCTCCCATGGCACAAAACCGTTGGGTAAGTTAAGGAGCTTTTGCATTTCTTTAACAATTAACAATTAAATTAAATGCAGCTCATGGCATTAGCATTTGGTGGTTTCCACTGTATGAAGATCTTTTAAACGATAGAGCACCTCATCGAGACGGCTGATAGGTATGCCGATGGTAAAAAGACTGAACAATTGAATTTCCTGGGACAGGATGGTGCAATTATACTGTTTGATGATTGTCATTACATCATTCATGGTAGTATAATCAAACTGGAGCCTGTATTTCACTTCAATGGGCTTTTGCACGAAGGGGATCGTCTGCAATACTACTGTTGCAGTGGTTTTATAAGCGTTGATCAAACCAGGAACGCCTAATAATGATCCTCCAAAATAGCGGACTACCACAACCCCAACATTGGTTAATTCTTTGCTATCGATCTGTCCAAGAATAGGCTTGCCCGCTGTACCAGAAGGCTCACCATCATCATTAACCCGGAAACTGTTACCATCAATACCAATCCGGTAAGCAAAACAGTGATGGGTGGCTTTAGGGTGTTCCTTTTTGATAACCTCCAATGTTTTCTTGAATTGATCAACTGAATTTACCGGGAAGGCATAACCAATGAATTTGGAACCCCTGTCGCGGAATTCAGCGGTACCATTTGAATCTATCGTAGTATAATATGTTTTAGTATCCATGTTATCCAAAAGCAATTAAGGCGATGGCGCCCAATGAAACAATAATGCCCAGCCAGTTACTCCTGCTTAGTTTTTCTTTGAATAACAAGGCTGCTACTACTGTGGAAAATGCAACAATAGCCATATTGTTAACCGGTATTATGGCCGAACTATTCCCTTCAAATTTTTTCAACACATTCACCAGGCACCATATAGAAAAATAATTTGGGATACCAATCGCTATTCCTGCCAATACCGCTTTCCAGCTAAGGTATGGTTTCCCGGCAATCAGCTGCCAGAGAAGGATAAAAAAGCCAATAGCAGCAGCAGCGCCAAAAGCTGTTATCAGAAATTCATCGTTATTATTACCGTCAAGAAATCGCTGTTCTGTGTATTTTATTAGGCTATCCAATAAACCGCTACCAATAAATAGTATTATTGGAAGCAAAGCTAACCCAAAGCCAGCCTTTGTATTTTGATTTCGCCGGTTGACGAGATAAATAGCGGGGATACAGAGTACAAGGCCCAAAATCCGAAGAAAAGTGACTTTTTCCTGGTAAAGGAAAATGGATAAGACAAAAGGAATAACCAGCGATAATTTGTAAGCAACGGAGGCAACTGAAATACCAGAACGCTGGGCAGTATATCCGATAAGGTTAAAAAGTGAAATAAACATGCTCCCCATCAGGATCGCCCAGGGAAACCAATTTTCATGTATTAAAGATTGTTTGAATGGCGTATCTCCATTTACTATTGAGCCGGTTATAACGCAGGTGATATAATTAAATACAATTGACTGAAATGTATTGATACCAAACCTTTCCACCAGTTTAAAGGAGAGGATAAGCCAGGAGCTAAGAATTATGCTACCTATGAGGAATAGCATGAGTGAATATCTGTTAAGTAAGTTTCACTTGTTTTAAGCTGGCCAACATTTAAAGATGGAGCGGGGTATCCATTTTCGATAACAAGTGATTTGTTGGTTATGATTCTTGCTTCATCCCAGGTACCGGCATCAAGAAATGACTGAATCAAAAGCGTTCCTCCTTCAACCAGTACTGACTGAATGCCGAGCGTATACAGGTGTTTATTGAGCTGGGAAATCAGGTGATCATTATTCTCTAATCTTATGTAAAGGAGATGATCTTTTGTCTCCTCCTTCTTTTCATTAAAAATTATAGTACGAGGAATATCACCTGGTTTCCAATTATCAGCCGAAAAGATAGCACTGCTATCAGGTACTTTGAGGTGCATATCCAATAAAATCCTTACAGGGTTGCTACCATTCCACAAACGGGTTGTCAGAGACGGGTCATCAATAAGTGCTGTATTTGTTCCGACCATGATGGCAGATTCTTCACTCCGCCACCGATGAACCCTGCGTCCTGAAAATTCATTACTGATCTGCATAGGATGTTTTCCTGCCCCGGCAATACAATTATTTGCTGATTGGGCCCATTTTAGAATGATGAATGGACGCTGATAACGGTGGAATATAAAGAAGCGTCTGTTTATTGAATAACAAGCCTCTTCCAAAACGCCTGTTATCACCTCAACTCCTGCATTTTTTAATCGCGCAACACCCTTTCCACTAACTTTTTCGAAAGGATCAATTATTCCAATTACCACTTTAGGAATTTTGTTCGCGATCAACAGATCTGCACAAGGTGGAGTTTTACCATAATGGGCACAAGGTTCAAGGGAAACATACATGGTGCTTTCAGGGATGAGGTAGCGGTCTTCCTCCTTAACGGATGCAAGGCAATTTACCTCTGCATGCTCCCTTCCATACTGGCGATGAAATCCTTCACCAATTATCCTGTCGTCAAATACAAGCACAGCCCCAACCATGGGATTAGGAGCTACATTACCTAAACCCAGTTCAGCCAACTGCAGGCAACGATGCATGTATTTTTCATGAATGTTCATATAGAATCAAACAAATATAGTACAAGGAGATATAGAAAATGATTAGCCAAGAGATGGATGAGGAAGAGCGGCCAGTGTTCGTTGGATCTCCATAAGCCTTGTGTACTTAAGGAAAGTATAATAGGCGGTCATACTTGCACAGATAAAACCTTCACGACCGTCTATTATTCCCAATCTCAAAATATAATTATACAGGAAGGTATATGTGGGTGAGAAAAACATTTTGAAAGCCGGGTACCTGCTTTTGTTAAAAGCATTCTTCTCGGCCCATAACCATGCATACCGTTGCATTTTATCACAATAATCCTGAATATCATGGATTGAATAATGAAGAACATGACCAGGAACAGTATGGACTTTCATTCTCGAAGAAAGAATAAGTCTTTCATGAACAACTGCCATATCGCAATTGATCATAGTTCGATTGAACAGCTTAATATGTTTCTCGTTTCCCCACTCTCCATAGTGAATAGGTCTATCTCCCAAGAAACTCCGGAAACGAAATTGATAAACTTTTGAATTATCTGTAAGGTCTAAATTGTTTAAAGCAAATCTGGCTTCGCTGTCAAGCGCTTCATCGGCATCCAGAATAAGTATCCAGTCATGTTTTGCTTTTAGGGCTGCCGTCACCCTTGTTTTTCCATAACCTTCCCAGGGGCCGGAATAAAGATTAGCGTTGTACTTCAAAGCTAGTTGAGGCGTATTATCTGTGCTGCCAGTATCATAAACCACCAAATCATCTGAAAGGGCTGAAACGCTTTTCAGAAGCATTTCAATTACATGCTCCTCGTTTTTGCAGATGACCACAATCGAGAAAACTGGCATACTTAAATATACGAAATATACCATGAATTATAAACTATAGAAGGGAGTTCGTTTTTACCTGCTCGTGAAAAAGGAACTGTTGCAGGTATATGTATTCTGAACTGCAGTTTCAATGGCAAGTCGAAACTTACCTGCGGATAAGGATAGTGGTTGGTCAGAGTGTATCGTCAGTTGACCATGCCCGGTAATTAGCTGCCCAATTTTTGTATTTGTGGGAGTAATTGATGATAATTTCCCCTTATGATCGTATGATGCCAGATAAACAGGCAAATGCATATATGGTTGCTGTCCAATAAAAGGAAGAAGTGATTTATTAATGTTAATCGAACATTGTATTTCAACGGAATTGCCTATTCTCCGAATATTCTTAACGGTGAAATATATTCCGGAAAACGAATAGTAGTTTGCAATTACCTGAAGAATTGCTTTTCTATTATCCTGGCTATCAACAACACAAACGGTTTTACATATAATACTGGCTTCACCAGGCCATAGATTATAACTATTTCTGTAATGATTGATGGTATTCAGGGAGAATGAATTTCTGCCGGAGTAAAACCAGTATTTGGAGGCCTGCTGGTATGAATCAATGAAAACAACAGGCTTACCGGCTGCTGCTTCATTAATTTTGGAAGCAAAGATATTATTGTCATGTAATTCATTTCGGCTAAGGTTGTTCACCCAGCCATTGACTGAGGTCATCGAAACCCTGTGAATAAAAATGAATAGCAAAGAAAATGGCAGTGCAAGGAATAGGAATCGTCGCAGAACAATATGGTTTTGCAGATATTGATGGCTCAGCAGGATCATTGGTATAAAAGCAAGGACTGTCCAGTTTGATTCCACGCGAACAAAAAAACTTATTGTAAGGAATATTAAAAAAACACCTGCCATCAGCCACTTTAGGGTTCTGTCGAAATCCTTTTCGGTTCTGAGTTTAAAAGCAGCGAACAATAGCAACCAGCCTGTAACGGGACCTGTTGAAATAAATTGGGATTGCAGAAATTGAAGGGTGAAAGAGGGCCTCCAGGCATCCCTGTGCCTCTCCTGTAAATGATGCATTATACCGCCAAAATCATTTTCATATAACCATAAAAAATGAGGCATCATTAATAACAAGGTCAAAGTTATAACAACCCATGTATGTAATCGAAGAAACAAAAATGGATTTGCAAAGAAGCATACACCCACTAACAGCATTGCATGGTATTTGGAATAAAATGCAAAAGCAATTGCCAGTGCAAGAAAAAGTCCATTTACTACATCACTCTTATTGAGGTATCTCTGAAAAAATATCAAAAAACAAATAGCCGAAAAAATAAACGGACTATCGGGTACTGCAAGATGACCCGAAAGCTGGAAGAGAGAGATACCAGCGATAATCCCATAAAATAAAAGCGGATCCTTCCTGTTTGTAAGAGTCTGCAGGAGAATCAGCGAAACTGTATTCAGCAGGAGGAAGAATAATCTGAGGCCAGTTTCATGGGGCATGATGGCATATCCTGCTCTGGAGAGCCATGAAACCATTGGAGGATGTTCAAAATATCCCCAATCGGGATACCTGCTATAAACCCAATACAATGCTTCATCATCAAGCAGTTCAGTATTGATTGATTGCCAAAAACCCAGCAGAAGCCATGCTGAAAAAAAAAGAATTTTATGATTGGAAGCGATCATTAACCGAAAATATACGCATTCGGTATGCATTCATCGCGGTTATTCCAAGTTTTTTGAGTAGGCGATAGTTGACGATAAGTCCCACCGGCGCACCAATGATAGGAATCAGCTGGGCCATCTTTGCAAGATCAAGGTAGTCGCGATATTCCTGTTGGAAATTTCTCCAATCGAACTGGTGAATATCGTCGGGGAGGTGTTTCTTTTTTTCTTCCCAGTCTTCCATTTTCAGGTATACATTACGCCGATGTTCATGGCTTGAAAAGGCAAGTTCAAAAATATGAAGAAGGTAAACCCTTTCCTTGTAATCGTTGATATCAAACCCGTAAAGGGCCGCGATCTCAAATAGCAATTTGATCTTGATGGTAAGAAGAATTGGGAAATCCGCCAATCCAAGCAAAAGGCCTCCGGCCCCGGTAACCCCTCCTTCTATGGCTGCGGTATTCCGGTAGAATTCAATTTTTTGCATTACAGCCATTTCCTTTGACATGAGTGAATCAAAAGGTTCGGGATTGCTGGTTGTATGCTTTGAACCAAACAGCACTCCGCGGATCATTTGTTTGATGGTAGCTGTAATTGCCTGGTGAACTTTTTCGGGGATAATGGCATTGATACGCTTTTGCATCCTTTTGGAGATGCTATTAAGGAATGAAGGGCGCTTTAGCATTTTGTGCTGCCAGGCGGTTAATTCAGCGATTATTTGTTGCTGGTATACATCCATGCTTTTTATTTATATAATGCCTTCAGATCTTTCTCAAAAAGGGTGAAGGGATGATCATAAAATAATTTAAAATCAGCCTCACTGGGATGGCCTGGAAATGGGGCATAATAGTGCGTGGCACTGGTTGCATCATTTCGCCATACCAGCACGTATGCAAGTTTCAAGCCATTGGTTATAACTGTTCTCAATAGTACATCGGTGAACCATTTTGGGTTTGGAATAGATTCGAGACCAGTTTCTGTGAATGCAGCGAGTTTGCCTGCTTTTTGTGCATATTCCGAAACGATTCTGAGTTTTTTAATGCCTGAAAGCAGATCATATTTTCCATCCCTACCGAAATCACCATAGTTGTCCATACCTACCAGGTCCACCCATTGGTCACCAGGGTATCTTTCCAGAAATTCCGATTCGGTGTTGAATTTATTATCGGGAGAAAATGCATAAATGAAATTGTGTACGCCAAGCGTATCTCTCAAATAACTTACTGTGAATTGCCATAATGTTATGAAATCCTCTTTTGTGCAATGCTTACTTCCCCACCAGAACCAATCACCGTCGAATTCATGATAGGGTCTGAAAATTACCGGTGCCAGGCTACCATCCTTCCCTTTAAGTGATTTTGCCATATCTGCTATTGTAGCCAGAATATCCTTATACTGATGGTGATGCGAACCACCGGGTATTATCAATGGCACAGCAGGCAGGGAAACAGAATCCTTCCAATAAAATCCACCACCTGATGCCGGGTTCGAGAAATGCCAGGATATTGTACTCAATCCACCCCGGTTATATGTATCAGTTATATTCTTAACCAGGTCGGCTTTGTTTTTCTCGATTTCATCTTTGGGTCTTCCTGACAAACCACTTATATCAACGCCAATAACAGCCGGGTGTGATCCTGTTACAGTCTTCACATCTGATCTGTCAGCATCCCCCTGCCACCCATGTCCGTATTCAGTGGCATGCTGGTGACCGAAGAGTATAGAATTCTTTGAGAGCCTTAATAAGTTTCCTGCAAGGGCCCTGGTTTCTTTGGTAGCAAGAGGATCTATCAGGGAGATTCTCTTTTGTGCGGATGCTGTGAGAGAAATTATAATCATGATCAGCAATAGTGCCGGGCAATATTTCATAATGCAGGTTAATACAGATAAAAATGATAACTTTTAGGAAATCTTGGAAATGAAAAGTACACCATTTTTTGTGTTGGCTTTTTTAATAAGTTCATTTATTAATGCATTTGCCATTGAAGACCCCAAAACACTTTCCATAGGTTCAGCAGCGCCTTCATTTAGTTTACCCGGTACAGACGGTAAAACATATACACTGGGGAGTTTTGAAAAAGCAAAAGTGCTAGTGATAGTATTCACCTGCAATCATTGTCCCACCGCACAAGCCTATGAAGACAGGCTGATAAAACTAGCGGAAGATTATCGTGACAAGTCGGTAGGAGTAGTTGCTATTTCTCCAAATGATCCTAAAGCCATCAGGTTAAACGAACTTGACTATACTGATCTCAATGATAGTTTTGAGGAGATGAAGATCAGGGCAGCGCAGAAAAAATTCAACTTCCCATACTTATATGACGGTGAAACCCAGGCTGTATCAAAAGCTTATGGACCTGTGGCCACTCCTCATGTTTTTATTTTTGATGAGAAGAGAAAATTGCGCTACCAGGGACGGATCGATAATGTTGAAAAACCAACGAAAACGCCAACAAGTTTTGATACAAGGGATGCCATTGAGTCATTGATAAACAATCGTGCACCTGCAGTGGAAACAACCAAAGTTTTCGGTTGTTCCATCAAGTGGTCAGAAAAAGAAAACTGGCTTGAAAAAGCAAAAGAAGAATGGGCCAAAGAGCCGGTAATGGTAAAGGACATTGATGTAAACGGTATCAGGGAGTTATTGAAAAATGACAGTAAAAAGCTCCGGATGATCAATGTTTGGGCAACCTGGTGCGGACCCTGTGTTAGGGAATTTCCTGATTTCATAACTATACACCGAATGTACAGAGGGCGCGATTTTGAATTCATCAGTATCAGCGCCGATGATCCTTTGAAAAAGGATAAAGTGATAGAGTTCCTGAAAAAACAGCAGGCATCGGGAAGCAATTACCATTACACAGCTGAGGATAAATATCATCTCATAGAGGCCATCGATCCCAAATGGCCGGGTGCATTACCTTATACCCTCATCGTGGAACCGGGAGGAAAGATTGTATATGCCAAACAGGGCCCTATAGATCCAGCTGAGATCAAAAAAATCATCGTTGATCATCCCTTGATAGGACGATATTTTTAACCTTCCTTTTTCATAGTTCGCACTGCATGATCAACCGCTCTTGCTGTAAGTGCCATATAGGTAAGTGATGGATTCTGAGTAGACGTAGAGGTCATACATGCACCATCCGTAACATATACATTTTTGCATTGGTGTAGCTGGTTCCATTCATTGAGAAGGGATGTTTTTGGATCACGGCCCATGCGCACTCCACCCATTTCATGAATATCCAGTCCCGGCGCCTGTTTAGAATCCTGGGTTTTGATATTTGTAAAGCCTGCATCTGCAAACATTTCAGATACCTGCTCAAAATAATCCTTTAGCATATCCTCATCGTTATTATCATAGGCCATATCGATATGCATAAGAGGTATTCCCCATTCATCTTTTTTACTTGAATCAAGACTAACTCGGTTTGCTTCTTTGGGAATTGTTTCGCCCATAATATGTGAGTTCACCTGCCATGGTCCTGGTTCAGGGTTAAGAAGGGCTGATTTCAATTCATTGCCCCAACCATTTGCAGGCTGGTTTGAACGCCATGCTCCAAAACCCGCAGCATATCCTCTCAGGAAACCGGTTTCCTGTTTAAGAACATTCCTGAAGCGGGGTATGTATCCACTATTAGGTCTTCTTCCCTCGCTGTTCTTATCCTTAAAACCATCATACTCGGCATTAACTCTACCCCTGTAATTATGGAAAGCAACATATTTACCTAATAACCCATTATCATTTCCAAGTCCATTCGGAAATCTTGATGAAGTGGAGTTCAGGAGAATCAGGTTGGTATTAAGTGCTGCCGCGTTTACAAAAATGACTGAGGCAAAATATTCTGTGGCTTTTTTGTTAACGGTATCAATAACTCTTACACCAGTAGCCTTATTTGACTTTTCATCATAGATGATGGATTCAACAACCGAATTAGGTTGAAGCGTCATATTTCCGGTTTTCAGAGCCCAGGGTATGGTAGAGGAATTACTGCTGAAATAGCCTCCGAACGGACATCCGCGCTGGCAGAGATTTCTGTTCTGACACTGAGCCCTTCCCTGGTCGAGATGAATTTGTTGGGGAGTTGTGATATGTGCTGCCCTGCCGATTATTATATGCCTGTCGTTATACCGGGAAGCCACCTTTTCTTTAAAGTACTGCTCCACACAATTGAGTTCCATGGGTGGAAGAAACTCGCCATCAGGTAAGGTTGCAATGCCGTCTTTATTACCGGAGATGCCGGCAAACTTTTCAACATAACTATACCATGGCGCAATGTCTTTATATCTGATGGGCCAATCCACTGCGAAGCCATCCCTTGCCGGGCCTTCAAAATCATAATCACTCCATCGCTGTGTCTGCCTTGCCCAAAGTAGAGACTTTCCACCAACCTGGTATCCACGAATCCAATCAAAAGGTTTATCCTGCACATATGGATGATCGTTATCCTTAACAAAAAAGTGCATCGCATCTTCCCGAAATGCATAACATTTACTAACAACCGGGTTGGCATCAATGATATCACTGGTCAACTGTCCGCGATGCTCAAATTCCCAGGGCATCATATTGGTGGTTGGATAGTCTTTCAGGTGCTTAACATCAGGGCCACGCTCAAGTACAAGTGTCTTATACCCTTTTTCTGTAAATTCTTTTGCAGCCCATCCCCCGCTTATTCCGGAACCTATGACTATTGCATCATAAGTGTTTTCTTTAACGCCTTTCAAATTCAGGTTTCCCATAATCAGGATTTTATTGTTGAAGTGGTAACCGGTACGCAGCCATGGTATTTACCGGGAATAAGTTTATAGGGAACAAGTTTTGTCATCACATATTCGGATTGTGTATAGCCAAAAACTACCAACCGCCTGAAAGGGTCAAGAAATCCCGGAATCTCGTTGTTGTCAGACTTTTGAGAAACTTTTTTCAATAGACTGAGCTTTCCTTCTTCCTCTTTTTCATCCAGAACATCTGCTCCATTTTTTCTGAGGTACTCCTGCATTGCTTTCAATCCCCTCACAAATTTTTCCTGTTCTTCTCTATTGAAACAATCATCAACCATTTTTAAAGCAAATAAATGAGCTCCTAAATCAGCCGCACCTGGAGAATCACCAGGGGGAATAATTGCATTAGCGAGGGAAAAGAGCAGCTTTTCCTGATCGGGGGTAATTTGAATTTTTTTCAGTTGGATTGATAGCTGGTCCTGCTTGTAAACACAGGATGGAAGGAACGCTATACCAGCACCCATCCAGACCATATGCCTGATTAAGTCTCTTCGATTCATTTGGCTTGCAATTTTATGTTAACACCCATGCCGAAGAATAAATATACCATTATCGATAATTATTCTGTCATAATTTTACCAGCTAAAGCACTTCATTTGCCTGTTTCTGTTTACCTTATTACTCCCCCATTCACACAGCTTAATACTCCTTACCCGGCAACTGCATACCTGAAAGGTTTTTTAAATACAAAAGGTATCAGTTCATTTCAGTCTGACCTTGGGATTGAGGTAACGCTTGCGATATTTTCTTCAAAGGGGCTGAGGCAGCTATTTGATATGATCGATCCTGAGAAACCGGATCTGTCAGAAAATGTAATCCGAATATTAGCCCTGAAGGAGGATTATATACAAACAATAGATAATGTAATAACATTTTTGCAGGGCAAGAATCCGACGCTGGCGCATTTAATCAGCAAGCGTGATTTCCTCCCTGAAGCAAGCAGGTTCGAGCAGCTTGAGGACCTGGTTTGGGCCTTTGGAAGCATGGGCACCCAGGATAAGGCAAAACATCTGGCCACCATGTACCTGGAAGATCTATCTGATCTTATCAGGGAGACGGTGGATGAACATTTTGGCTTTAGCCGGTATGCAGAGAAGCTGGCACGTTCAGCCAACAAATTTGATGAGCTATATAGCGCTTTACAAAAAAACCTCAGTTATATAGATCAATTGCTGATTTCCTGCCTTGAAGAGAAGGTAAAGGAGTTAGCCCCCAAGCTTGTGGCGATATCAGTACCCTTTCCTGGAAACCTTTATGCTGCATTAAGATGTGGTCAATGGATCAAAAAAAATTATCCCGGGATCAAGGTATGCATGGGTGGTGGTTTTCCCAATACGGAACTCCGTTCACTTTCGGATGCAAGGGTGTTTGAATTCGTTGATTATATAACACTCGATGACGGTGAGGCACCAATTGAGCAGTTGATAAAAAATATAGAGAATAACACCCCTGTTGAATCACTAAAACGGACATTTCTCTTACAAGACGGTGTGGTAACATACATAAATAATGGAAGTTGTTCGGATTACAAACAAGGCCAGGTAGGCACGCCTGATTACAGCGATTTCCTGCTGAACAGTTATATCAATGCTATTGAGATTATCAATCCAATGCATAGCCTCTGGAGTGATGGCAGGTGGAACAAACTCACTATGGCTCATGGTTGTTATTGGGGTAAATGCACATTCTGCGACATCTCGCTGGATTATATCAAGCTTTATGAACCTTTGACTGCCTCACTAATTTGTGACCGCATAGAAGAGATGATTGCACAGACGGGTACAAACGGATTCCATTTTGTTGATGAAGCTGCTCCCCCTGCACTTATGAGGGCATTAGCACTTGAAATACTACGTAGGAAACTTATCGTTAGCTGGTGGACCAATATCAGGTTTGAAAAAAGCTTTACGCGCGACCTTTGTTATTTACTCAAAGCATCCGGTTGCATCGGCGTGTCAGGGGGGCTGGAAGTAGCTTCCGACAGGTTACTCCAACTTATTCGTAAGGGAATCACTGTAGGCCAGGTAGCAAGGGTCAACAAGCATTTCACGGATGCCGGAATTATGGTACATGCTTACCTTATGTATGGCTTTCCTACCCAAACGGCACAGGAAACGATCGATTCGCTGGAAATGGTCAGGCAGTTTTTTGAGGCAGGAATTTTACAAAGTGCGTTCTGGCACCAGTTCACTATGACGGCCCATAGTCCGGTGGGATTAGAACCGGAAAAATTTAAAGTGAAGGCGCTGAAGGCGGCTGAAATAAGTTTTGCGGATAATGATGTTGAACATCTGGATCCAACCGGCGCTGATCATTCCAGTTTCGCCTATGGATTAAAAAAATCTTTATTGAATTACATGCATGGTGCGTGCATCGACTACCCATTACATCGCTGGTTTGATTTCAAGACCCCAAAACCTTCTGTGGCACCTGACCATATAGTCAAGGCCCTGGAGCAGGAAGAATTAATATCAAATAAACCTACTGCTAAAATAATATTCATTGGACATCAACCCCAGTTACATATAGTTACTAAAACAAAAAAGGGACAGTCGTGGGAAAATGCAGAATTGACCTTTCATAGCCGTAAGGGTACCCAAACCATAAGAATTGGAAAGGATGAAGGCATTTGGTTATCGGAATTATTACCGAAGCTTGCAATCTCCGAGTCAACTACCATGACCAGACAAGAAATCCGTGAACATTACGAAGCGGCCGGGTTACCTGATTTTGAACTATTCTGGGATAATAAACCAATGAACTCACTTTATAAAGCCGGTTTGCTTAGTTTGTAGAAGGCACTGCTTTGGCAGCCTGCTCTTTTAATTTTTCTTCCTTTCTAAGGTCACGTTGCTCCTGTCGTTTTTGTTTACGTATTTCTTTCTCCACTTTTCGAACCTTGCGATTTTCGCGCTTTACTTTTCTTTCAGCCTTTTTAGCTTTTCTTTCGGCGCGCTCAATCTTTGACCGCTGCTTCTGGTATGCTTTTTCATCTGTTTGGGCATAGCCTGATAATCCAAGTAATAAAACAGACAAGAGAACAAAAAAGAACTTCCTGAACATGATTAAATAATTATGTTATAAGGTAATCATTTTTCAAGCAAACGAAGTGCTTTTGATAAATCATTTGAATCGATCAATACACCGGCGAAAAGATCCCCTTTCTTAGCAAGCCGGGCAGGCATGCTGCGTATGGTAAATGCGGCAGGCGACAAATCAGGATTCACTTCTTTCCATTCCAGCGCAGCTGAAACTTGTGCTCCTTTAACGGGGCGCAAGCTATAAACCGATGCTAATGTTTGACCAGAGCGGTTTTGCAGAAAATCGATATATATTTTATTGCCTCTTTTTTTCAAAGAACGAACTATACTGGTTGTATCGGGTAATTTTTCATGCACCATGCTTGCAATCAGTTTTGCGAAATTCCGGACAGTATCATAATCGTATTTGTTCTTAAGTGGTATATAAACATGCAAACCAGATGCGCCTGAAGTTTTGCAGTATGCTGAAAGCTTTGCCTTATCACATATTTCCTTTACAACCAATGCAACATCAACTACTTCTTTAAACGTGTTTTTATCAGAGGGATCAATATCAATGGATAGCCAGGTAGGATTATCTGGTTTCTGGGTTCTACTGTTCCATGGATTCATTTCAATACATCCGAGGTTAGCAAGATAGAGCAGGGTCTTTTGATTATTGCAGACTATATAGTCGATCACCTTATTACTGCTTTCACTCTTTACCGGAAACACTTTTACAAAAGATGGTGCATTCTCACCTGCGTCCTTATGATAAAATCCCTCATCCTTTATTCCATTAGGATTTCGCTTTAATGACATAGGCCTGTCTTTGAGATGGGGGAGAATAAATTCAGCAACTGCTGCATAATAATTTATAAGATCACCCTTTGTATACCCTTCATCGGGCCAGAATATCTTTTGTTGATTTGTGAGGGCAACTCCATGCGCTTTTGCTACCGGCTTTTCATGGGGAATTTCTTCATTAAGATCCTTTAAAGGTTTATCGTTTCTCAGGCGAAGAAAAACAGGATGACGGAAAATGTTTTCAGAGGTTAATTCTGTATAGCCTATATCCGCAACCAATTTTGGTTTCACCCAGGTAACAACCCCATTCAAAGGAACTTTTTCTTTAAAGGGTGAAACGTCAGTATGTAATTTAGCAAGCTTGTCTTTTATAGATTTTAAGAGACTTGTATTAAATCCAGTTCCAACATGTCCACGGTATTGCCATGCTTTACCTTTTTTACCAGCGAGTATCAGAGAACCAAAATGCTCACGACTTCCTTTTGGTTCAGTAAACCCCACAATAACTGCCTCACTACTCTGTACGTTCTTGATCTTTAACCACTGTTTACTTCTGTAACCACGACTATAACTGCTATCTGATTTTTTTGCGATAACGCCTTCGAGCCCTTTTTCCCGGGCCAGTTCAAAAAATTCAATTCCCCTTTCTTCAACATGATCACAGTATTTTATTACAGGATCTTTGGGTAATAATTTTTTCAGGATTTTCTTCCGATCAATTAATGGCAGTTCTTCCATATTCTTTCCTGACAATGACAGAATATCAAAAACATAGAAGATCAGCGGTAAGGAGGTATTTGATTCATAGTTCTGTAATTTCTGAAAGTCGGGCAAATTATGTTCGTTCAATAAAACGATCTCCCCATCAAGTATACAATCATGCTTGATCTTTTGAAGGTGTTGCTGTATTGGTGGGAAACGTTTCTGAAGGTCAATCCCGTTTCTTGAATAAAGCCGATTGCTCTTACTATTAATTTCTGCTATTGCCCTGTAACCATCCCATTTTATTTCAAAAATCCATTCCTTATCATCAAAAGGCATCTTCTCTATTGATGCCAGCATTGGCTTCACCGGTTCTTCTAACTTTATACCTTTACCATGACGGATGCTGGCTATCGGGGCTTCTTCTTTTGTGGCAGTGCTATCTGCATCCTTATGCTTTATCAGAAGCCAGTTCTTTTCATCCTTCATCCTGACTAATACAAATTCACCCTTTAATTTTTTTCCTTTCAACAATACTTTCAGTTCACCTTTTTTCAGAGCGAGTAGTGCTGCCCGTTCAGAAATTGGTTGATGCTTTCCATCTACCGGCACAAACTTTCCATTATCCCATATCTCCACTTTACCAGCGCCGTAATTGCCTTTGGGAATAATTCCTTTGAAGTCAATATAGTCGACGGGATGATCCTCCGTTTGAACGGCCAGTCTTTTATCAGCGGGATCAAGTGAGGGACCTTTTGGCACAGCCCAGCTTTTCAATACACCTCCAAGTTCTAGTCTGAAATCATAGTGAAGTCGTGTAGCCTGGTGCTTTTGAACTACGAAACGAAAAGAGCTTTCCCCCAGTTTCTTACCTGCTGGTTCTGAGGTTTGAGAAAAATCTCTCTTTTTCTTGTACGTTGCGAGACTCATGAAACTTTACGTTTGGATGTAGATAAACTAGCTTTTAATTGTTCCATCAGATCTTTTGAGTTGGAGTGTACAACCTTCATTTGCGGAACTTCCACTGCTTTTCCTTTTGATTTGGCCCTGATGAGTTTCATCAGTTTATCACTGTATTCATCTTTGAAGGAGCTTATATCAAACTTTTTGGTGAGTTGATCTACAAGGCTGAGTGCCATCTTAAGTTCAGCGGGGGTAGCTTTTGTTGCCGGAATCTTTAACTCTTTTGGAGACCGCAACTCCTGTTCAAACCGGATGCGATTAAGTACGAGGGCATTATCCTGAGCTTTTATCACACAAAGATGTTCACGGTTATGCATGACGAAACTACCTATTGCCGCCTTACCCGATTTCTTAAGTGCATCTCTTAGTAAGGCATATGCACGAACACCTGTTTTATCTGGTTCAAGGAAATAAGGCATCTCGAAATAATTGGGATCGATCTCTGCCAGTTTCACAAATTGTGAGATGCCTATATGCTTTGTCTTCTCCGGACTGGCTTTTTCGAAATCTTCCTTATCAAGTACAACATATTTATCATTGAGCATGAATCCCCGAACGATATTCTCCCATACAACTTCCTTTCCGGTTTTTTCATTGACCCGTTTAAACCTGATATTGGCATGATCCTTTTTGTCGAGCATATCAAAATCAAGATTGCTTTCTTCGACGGCGCTGTACATTTTGACCGGTATATTAACCAGGCCAAAGCCTAAGGACCCTGTCCAGATCGCTTTCATAACACAATTGTTTGAGGACTAATAATTTACGAATTTCTATAGTCTAATCAAAAAACTGTGCCATGTGTATCTCAGTGAGATACAGCTTTCAGGCCAACGATAGAGGCAATTAATGTAACAATGAAGAAAATGCGCCAAAAATCGGCAGGTTCTTTAAAAAAGATAATTCCGACAATTACGGTACCAACCGCCCCTATTCCCGTCCACACCGCATAGGCTGTTCCGATCGGTAACACGGCAGTAACTTTGACCAATAAAATCATACTGATTGCCAGGCAGAGAACAAAGCCACCGTACCAAAAGGCAGCCTCATTGCCACTAGCTTCTCTCGCTTTACCGAGGCATGCGGCAAACCCAACTTCAAAAAGTCCGGCAATAATAAGTATAAGCCAATTCATGGTTAGTCGCGGCTATTCAATTTTCCCAATAAACGCAACATCTCAATATAAAGCCACACTATGGTGACAAGTAATCCGAAAGCAGCAAACCATTCCATGTATTTGGGAGCGCCTTTGGCAACTCCGTTTTCTATCATATCGAAATCGAGAATAAGGTTTAGGGCGGCGATGGCTACAACAAATAAGGAAAAACCTATACCCATTAAACTTCCTTCATGGAGGAAGGCGATATTTATATTAAATAAACGAAGCACAAAAGCGATCAGGTAAAATATTGCTATGCCGGCTGTGGCTGTAAAGACGATGGATTTGAATTTCTGGGTGGCCTTAATTATTCCCGTACGGTAGAGAATGAACATTGCCAGTACCGTACCGAATGTGAGGGCGACCGCCTGCATCACAATACCTGGTGCTGTTGTGGCAAATGCATTGCTAAAAGTTGCACTTAATCCGCCAACAAAAACACCTTGAAGAAGTCCATATGGTGGGGCCAGATATGGTCCTAGTTTTGGTTTGAAAGAAATAACGAGGGCAAGAATCAATCCTCCTATGGCTGCACCTATCATCCATGGGAATACATTAACACCCTGGTTGAATGCATTCCAGGTAAAGACGGCAGAAGCCATCACCATAAAGAACAGGAAGAGAAATTTATTCATTGTTCCTTTCTCGGTCATCGTATCAGAAAGATCACCCGTAAGTGACATATCGAATCTTTTCTCTGAAAGGGTTGGGTTGCCAGATTTAAATATTGCCATGATATTCGTTTATGGCTCCAAATTAGCATAATCCACCAATAATGCAAGTGCTTATCCGCATCTTAATGATATTGTTTATGTGCTGGCAGATATTTTGCATTTGAGGGAAGAAATATCTTTATTATGGATGATTTTAAATGGGGTATAGTAGGAACAGGAGAAATCGCAAAGGCATTTGTTGCCGATATGAAACTTGTGAATGGCAGGAATCATAAAGTGGTGGCCGTGATGGGTACCTCTATGGAATCGGCAGGAAATTTTGCTAAAGAACATCAGGCTGAGAGGGCTTATGAAAGCATACACGAAATGGTAAAGGAAGGAGGTATTGATGGAGTTTATATTGCAAGTCCCCACCCATTTCATCATAAGGAGACAATAATATGTTTAGAGCATAAAATTCCGGTATTATGTGAAAAACCACTGGCCATGAATGCTGTCCAGGTGAAGGAAATAATTGAAGCATCGCGAAACAATGAAACCAGGGTTATGGAAGGGATGTGGATACGCTACTTACCATCAATCAATAAAATGCTTGATCTGTATAATTCCGGTAAAATTGGTGATGCAATACATCTTAATGCATCAATGAGTTATGTTGCGCCTAAGGATAAGGATAACCGGTTTTATAATGAAAATCTTGGCGGCGGTTCATTAATGGACCTGGGAATATATCCAGTGTATCTGGCAACATTATTATTTGGAAGACCAGAATTCTTACACGCATTTGCCAAACTTACAGATGATAATATTGATGAATACTGCCAGGCTATTCTGCGTTTTCCTGATAATAAGTTTGCCTATTGCGAATCTTCCATTATTACTAAAACACCAAATACGGCTGTGATCACAGGAACTAAAGGTCGAATTACCATAGAGGAACAATGGAATGAAAAACCACCAGCTATAGTTATAGATTATAATGAGGGGGAACCTGAGACAGTTACGCTGGATTGGGAAGGGCGTGGATTTCAATACGAAATTGAAGCATTTACTAATTACATTTTCAATAAGGAAGAGTCTCTATTGCATTCAATGGATGATAGTCTTCAATTAATGCAGGTATTAGACGATATCCGTGATAAAACCAGCATAGAATACCCATTTGACAAAGATGCCTGATCTAGGAACCTGACAGAGCAACTGCATTAAACCTTATGGTGAGTGTATCCCGGGAATAGAATAAAAGCTTGTTCTCCATAATCTTCCATCTTGTCACTTTAGAAAGTGCTTCAAGGAAATCATTTTCAATATTCACTCCAATACATGCCTTTCGTGTCATTATTAGGGGTGAAAATTTAATACTTTGGTCAGCATCCAACTCAAAACTGCCCCGCAAACTATTGCAACCCGTATTTCCATTAACAGTACCAACTGTACCAGGAATAAAAGCGAGGTAGGCCCCTTTCACAACACTTGTATCAACCATTTTACCATTCAGTTCTAAAAGATGCCAATGGAACTGATAAAGCGATTCACTTCCCGAAGAAACTATTTTATCCTCTTTTGTGGCACAAATATCAAGAACATTAAACTTTCCGAATTCGTTTGTCCGGCGATCGGTGAAATACATTTTTCCTTCCAACTCTTTCATCTCCCCATAACCTTCCACCATCTGGTTTCCTTTTTTCAAAAAGATCACCTCACGAATGGAGGTCATCCCTTCTGAAAAAAATGTATACATTGCCAGCAGGGTATCGCCCAACATTCTGCCACTAATGGTTCCCTTACTTTTATCTTTCCCATAAAAGTTATAAGAAAGAAATCCATTAACAGAATCACCATTCATTGTATATTCTAATCTTACTGTATCCCGATTGGATGCTTTCTGATAACAATAAGCGGAAGATAAGGGGAGATTTGAAATTGCAGAATCAATTACAATCTTGTTCTCTTTTTGGTCCGGCGCATTATTCTGGCAGGCAATGAGTAATATTAAAAGAAAGGCGGGCAGGAAATTTTTCATTGCTTGATCTTTGATACGTTTAATCATTCATTTTAAAAAAATGTATCGCCATCAGGAAGAATATTAGGATTAAAACATATCTCCCATAAATGACCATCCGGATCAGAAAAGCTGGCAGTATATCCCCAACTTTCCTCTCTTGCTTCTTTTACAAGAATTGCGCCTGCTTTTAAAGCTGATGCAAGTAAAATATCGACATCTTCCTGATTACCTGTGAAATGACTCAGAATAAAACCTGCCGAACGCACTTGTTCCTGGGGGTTATTAGTGAGGCCGAGGAACTTTTCTCTTTTATATAGGACTAGCCCGATGCTATCTTCCATATCAAACAGAACATGATCATTTCCTTCCTTATAGCCTGAAACAGGAAATCCGAGACCCTCTTTATAGAAATCGAATGACTTTTGAAGATCCGCGACCGCCAATGTTATAAAGTTTATTTTCGGGTTCATTTTAGAATATTAAGGCTATGGGATATATTGAAATTAAGAATATTAATATCTATAGCCATAACTAAAGTAGGGAACATTAATTTTGGCAATGAGCATTCTGCAGGTCCGACAAAATATTATAGAACAGCTTACACCGTTATATGGTAACCGGGAAGCCTTATTAATAGCGGATATGCTACTTGAAAAAATCGTGGGCTTACCTAAAACGGCTTTATTGAATCTGAATGCTTCGGACCTGTGGGGGGATAAACAAATAGCATTGAATGCGATGCTTTCCCAATTACTGGAACACCGACCAATTCAGTATGTACTGGGGGAAGCATGGTTTCAAAATATGCGATTTTATGTAGATGAGCGGGTCTTGATACCCCGGCCTGAAACGGAAGAACTGGTAGAATGGGTGGTAAGGGAAGAAAAATCGGGCCTTTCCCCTACTATATTAGATATTGGAAGTGGGAGCGGTTGTATTCCATTGAGCATCGCAAAAAAAATACCTAATGCGGTTATTCATAGTTGTGATATTAGTATAAGCGCCCTTGAAGTGGCCAGGAAAAATGCGTCAGATCTTGGTTTAAAAGTGAATTGGCACCATATTGATTTCCTTCAGGAAGCGGAGTGGAAAAAATTGCCAAAGGCAGACGTACTGGTCAGCAATCCGCCTTATATACCACAAAGTGGCAAGGCAGAGATGGCCATCCACGTAGTTGATTACGAACCATCAATGGCCCTTTTTGTACCAGATGAGGATATGATGGTATTTTATGAGGCAATTGCACGATTTGCCCGATTACATTCCAGCCAGGGCGCCCGGATATATGTGGAAATCCACGAGGACTTAGCTGAAAATGTCAGGGAATGTTTCCTGCGATCTGGTTTAAGGAATATTGAAACGCGGAAGGATATGCAGGGTAAAGAAAGGATGATAAGAGCTATTTCTGGTCTATAACTATATAATCTGCCCTTGCTCCCAGGGTAACCAGGTGTGCGCTGATCTGGCTAACAAAATCCTTGGGTCCGCATACATAAAAATGACGGCCAAAATCCTGAATTATATCGATAAGCATTTTTTTATCAATGCGTCGTTCCATAAAACCAATAACGCCTTCTCGTGTGAATATCCGTACAAAATCATCGCCTAACATTTCTTCCAATTCTTTCTCAAGGAAAAGATCATCAGACGTTTTGTTTGACCACACAAGCATATTATTGGTCATGAGGTTCATTGTTCTTAATGCACGGAAAATGGAAATAAATGGAGTTATTCCTGTACCACCTGCAATGAAAACACCCGGACCTTTATACTGCAATACCCCGAATGCATCCTGGAGAATCAATTCAGCATCGGCATTGATCTTACCTAACTCATTGGTAACTCCTTTATGTTCATCGTAAATTTTTATGGTAAATTCAAGATAGGGCCAATCGCCCAGAGAGGTAAAAGTGAATGGACGGAATTTATCTTTCCAATCGGGTTGATTTATAGCTACATAACAACCCTGACCCGGTTGAAAAAAATAGCCTGCAGGCTTCTCAACAATGAATCGTTTCACATCATGGTTGATGTAATTGGCCTGTAAAACCTTTACAATATGGTGGGCCATAGAAGGAGGGTTTTTTATATAGTGGAATTACTGGGCGCCGCTTTTATCGACGGCGAGTACTGAACGGGCGCCAAGTTCACGAGCTACGCGCATAACTGCCACTACATTTTCAATAGGCACATTTTTATCAGCATTTATAACAACTGAGGGTTGGTCAGATTCTTTAGCGAGAATAGGCTGGAGACTGGCTTTGAGTTCCTCAACACTAACCTTTGTGGTACCAACAAAAAACTGGTTATTAGCATCAATGGATACTACCACGGTTTGTTTGGACTTTGTATCGCTTTTAGCTTTGGGCTGCGAAAGTTTAATCACATTGGGGTTTGCAAGTGTAGAAACAATCAGGAAAAAAAGTAACAATATGAATAAGATATCATTCAGCGCCCCTGTATGCACTTCAGCATGGCCTCTAAGTCGTCTTTTTATATTCATTTCTTAGGTAATATTAATGAACCTAACTACCTGGTTGGTTCCTGCAGGGTATCAATGAAATCGGCGCTGGCAACTTCCATTTTATTAACCGTTTTGTCAACCTGCGCATTAAGGAAACTATGGCCAACATAAGCGAGTAATCCGATTATGAGCCCGGTAGCAGATGTAATCATCTTTACATATATACCGCTTGCAATTGTACTTAATGTATACTCTCCGGTGGAAGATATGCCATAAAATAATTGAACCATCCCTACAATTGTTCCAAGAAATCCGAACATTGGCGCAATACCAGAAATCAGAGAAAGGACGGAAAGATTACGTTCCATTTTATACATTTCCAGCCGTCCAACATTTTCCATACTTTTTTCAATGGCGTCGATGGGCTTCCCAATACGTTGAATACCCTTATCAATAATTCGGGCAACGGGATTGGAGGTGTTTTTTGCCAGCGAACGAGCGGCAGCTACATTTCCGCTCAGGATGTGATCCTTAATGATACTCATAAAATTCTCATCGATCTTACTTGCCTTATTGATGGCTATATAACGCTCAAAGAAAAAATAAATGGCCAAAACCAATAAAAGGAATAATGGAATCATCAGCACTCCCCCCTGGAAAAGGAGATTGATCAGGTTTAATTCCTGCCCTGGTGTTCCAGCGGCGGCAGCTGCACTTGTACTATCGGCTAATCTTCTTGCGGTGTCGGTGATCTGTAATAGGAACAAATTCATCTATGGTTGTTTTCGGATTTGTCAAACGTGAAAATAAGGCTATTATTTGCTAAGGATTTCTAAAGATTATACACTTTTCCACATCAGGCCCCCACCTGCTTCACCATCATGGCCTGGATCTGTTTCATAGTTTTTTCCATGCCTTCCGCACTTCCGTCAAGGAAAATAACGTTGCCTTTTCCATATTCAGCAAAGTTCTTAACTGCCTCTGTCCACATACTGAAGAGGATCACATTGGTATCGAGGTTAGCCTGGCGCATCCTGTCGGCAGCTTCACTCATACCCTTGGCCACTTCTTCCCGGAATAATGCAACACCCTGTCCACGTAATCTGGCAGCCTCACGCTCAGCTTCAGCCGCTATCTTTATAGCATTACCTTCTGCCTCAGCATTCTTGGTTTTAGTGATTAACATTGCCTGGCCTTCATTTTCTGCCGCTGCTTTAAGGTTACTGGAAGCCACTACTTTGCTCATAGAATCCATGATAGCCTGGTCAAATGTTATATCATTAATCTGGAGATCAAGCAAGTGGTATCCCCATTCTTCCAGCAACTGATCGATCTGATCTTTTACGTATTCAACAATTTCCTTTCTAAGGCTGAGGATCTCAGCCTGCCTTTTGGTGGCTACAAAAGAACGGATCGTTCCTTCAATGGTACGACTAAGAGCCTGCATTAGTTCACGTTCACTAATAAACTTAAAGGCTACCTTTTTTATAGTTTCATCCTGCTCATTCTGCACAGCAAAAAGAAGCATGCTCTTGAAATAAACATTGGCCTGATCGGCAGTTACTGCCTGGAATTCAAGTTCAATAGATCTGTTCTGGATGGAAATACGTTTGGAAATCACTTCCAGGAAAGGGATTATCAGGCTAAGACCTGGATGGAGTACTCTCCTGTATTTTCCAAACATAGTAACTACTCCCACTGTTCCCTGGTTGACCGTTTTCAATCCCATGAATATGATCAATACCAGTAAAATGATCCACCAATTGGACAAAATTAAATCCAGCATTATTACGGTTTTTGGGTTACAAGATAGTCAAGAATTGCTTAGCTCCGTTGTTCCCACAACTCCACCAAATGAACAAGTGTATCAACACTGCGTTCCATGTCTCTCACGCTTACAAATTCGTGTTTGCTGTGAAGCGCCATTTCCCCTGTAAAAAGATTGGGGCATGGCAATCCCATAAATGAAAGTCTGGAGCCGTCGGTACCGCCCCTGATAGGTAATTTAATTGGTTGAAGGCCGCTACGTATGATTGCCTCTTCAGCATAAGCAACAACCTGTGGATGATGCTGCAAAACTTCCTTCATATTCCGATATTGTTCCCGCACTTCATAAGTGCTACTTGCACCTGGATGCATTTTCACCACTTCATCGGCCATATGTTGTAACATATATTCATATTCGCCCAAACGTGAAGTTTCAAAATCACGGATAATAAACTGTACACTTGACTTTTCGGCATTACCGCTAATATGGACGGGATGAACAAAGCCTTCCCTGCCTTCAGTTACCTCCGGCGCCAGCTTTTCTTTCGGTAAGTTTGCCAGGAAAGTGGCTGCCAGCTTCAATGCATTCACCATCTTCCCCTTTGCTGTTCCCGGATGTGCACTGATACCGTGAAAATGAATGGTCATAGCATCAGCCGAAAAATTCTCATCCTCGAGGCTACCCGCTTCGCCTGCGTCAAGGGTATAACCAACTGAAGCCCCAAGCTTTTCCATATCCACATGCTCCACTCCTCTTCCTACTTCTTCATCGGGGGTGAACAATATTCGTATAGCTCCATGCTTTACATGTGGGTTTGTTATAAGATAGTTTGTAAGATCCATGATTACCGCTACACCTGCCTTATCATCGGCACCCAGTAAAGTAGTACCTGAGGCTGTTATGATATCATCTCCTATCTTTTCTTTCAGATATGGATGATCACTAATCCTGATCACCTGGGTTTCATCGTCGGGCAAAATAATGTCAGCACCATTATAGTTTTTATGCAGGATTGGTTTCACTCCGGTTCCACTGCAATCAGGAGCAGTATCCATATGGGCACAAAAGCATAATACGGGAACCAACTTATCCGTATTTGCCGGAATTGTCGCATAAACATATCCGTGTTCATCCAAATGCGCATCGCTAATTCCTATTTCCAGCAATTCTTTGACCAGTATACGACCTAGATCCTTTTGCTTTTCTGTACTGGGAAAAGTCGTGCTATGCGGATCACTCTGGGTATCTATGGTTACATAATTCAAAAAGCGTTCCGTTACAGTATATTTATAGGAATTGCTCATTAATGCTAATTTCGGGCAAATTACATTTTTGATGGCAAAGCCCGATACCAGATCACCATTGGTGCCGCATCCAATTCTACGGGTTACATTTTTTTTGGTTCTTTACCTTTCTGCTTTGCTTGCTGTAAGCTTACTCGATTTATCGTTATACACCAGGTTCACTGCAATTTTCATTGCCACCATTATACTGGTCATAGTATTCCGTGGGTTGGTTGACCGGCGAACTTTCACAAGTCTTGGCTGGCATTGGAAAGGGAATGAAAGACATTTTTACACAGGTGTTGCTTTGGCCATTGCTATGCTTGGTGGCGGTACACTTATATTAGCGGCCCTGGGTGAAATTGAATGGATGGACTATCAATTTAATGGGATTGATCTTGCACTTGCAATAGGCCTAATGGTGATGGTGGCCATTTCAGAGGAATTGGTATTCAGAGGGTATATTCTTACCAATCTTCTTGAAAACATGAAACCCTTCTTAAGCCTTCTGGTTTCTGCAATTGTTTTTGCCATATTTCATTCAGGAAATCCCGGATCCAATTGGTTAACGACGCTAAACATATTCCTGTCAGGTATTTTACTGGGCCTGAATTTCATTTATACAAGAAATCTTTGGTTTGGGATTGCTTTTCATTTTGCATGGAATTTCCTGCAGGGCCCTATTCTCGGATATGAAGTAAGCGGACTGGAATTGAATTCAATGTTGATACATACCAGTTCAGCAAATCAATTGCTAACAGGCGGTAACTTTGGATTTGAGGGATCTTTGATCAATACTCTATTAAGCAGTATTGCTCTTGTGACGCTTGGAACGGTTTACCATTTTCAAAAACCAAGCAATAAATAGTTTTTTTTAGCCACGTTTATTCCGGCTGTTTATAAAGGCATGCTCATTATTGATATCTTCTGCAAGGCTCTCAATGGAGCGGTCGGCAAATAAACTGATCAATTGTTCTTTAATAGGTTTGTACTCAAAATGCATGGGACAAGGCTTAATTTCGGAGCATTGCTTCAAGCCAAGAATACAGGTCTGGAATTTACTATCCTCTCCCATAAGGTCAAGGATTACACGAACAGGTAAACGCTTGGCCTTTTCAGTCATATAAAAGCCCCCGTTGGGGCCACGAACAGAACTGACCAGGGTGTTTCCCCGGGTAAGTTGTTGTATAATTTTGGCCGTAAATGATTGAGGTGAATCAATAGCTTTAGCAATTTCGGCTATGCCAAGCTTTTTATCCACAGTACTCTTTTGTGCAATGTATATGGTAGCCCTTAGGGCATATTCAGTGGTCTTTGAAAACATTGACCTGTTTTTTCCAAATGTATGCAATAGTGACAGAAAATAGTAAATATTTAAGGATACTTTTATCCTTTATTATTATTTTTACAGAATAATTCTGTCTATGAGCCTATTAAAGAAGAATCTCTCACCCCTGGTTTATTCCTGCAGTGGATGTTCCAGTGCAGCACAAATGAGCAACTGGTTAGCCTTACAATTAGACCGCCAGCAACTTGCAGAAATGTCATGCATTGCAGGAGTTGGGGGTAATGTGAAAAAACTTGTACGCCTGGCGGCATCAGGAAGAAATATTATTGCTATAGATGGTTGTCCGCTTGCCTGTGCAAAGGCATGCCTTGCCAATCACAACATTAGCGCCGATCTGCATCTTGACTTAAGTGATTTTGGCATCCGTAAGAATCAGCATGAAGATTTTGATTATGCTGAAGCACGCGAGCTCCTGGAGATAATTAAAGAAAAATATTTTGATGAAGAAACTACAGTCCAGAACACCCTCACAGTCTGAGACCATAAAGACTGAAGTAGTTTGTCCCAATGACACCAATCCCATGGGTATACTTCAGGGAGGCAGACTAGTTGAATGGATGGATATAGCTGCTGCAGTGTGTGCTCAAACACATGCAGGTAAGATATGTGTTACCGCATCAATTGATGAAGTAGCGTTTCGCCATCCTGCCAGGATTGGCGACATTCTCATTATTAATGCAAGAATTACAAGGGCGTTTGGCAGTTCAATGGAGGTGCTGGTAGATGCATTCGCAAGAAAAGTTACTGATACCAAAAAAACGCTTATTAGCGAGGCATATTTCACTTTTGTTGCGCTGGATACTATGGGTAATCCAACGCCGGTTCTTCCCGTGAGGCCGGTAACCGCCCAGCAAAAGAAAGATTATGAAGAAGCGATCATCCGAAAATCTGCAAAAGCAAAAAGACGATTATGAAAAAGGGAATCATTGATTTTATGGAAAACCAAACCTGCACAAGTATCTGTTGCATAGATCAGCATGGAAAACCGTATTGTTTTAGTTGTTATTATGCAATAAACGCGGACGATGTATACCTGTATTTTAAATCTTCCGCTGATACCTATCATGGAATTTCAATACAGAATAATCCCTTTGTGTCAGGAACAATACTGCCAGATAAATTGAACAAACTAATAACAAAGGGAATACAATTTACGGGAACTGTAATATCAGCAGATGAGAGTTCCGCTTTAACAGCGAGTTCATCTTACCATAATAAATACCCCGTAGGGCTATTAATGCCAGGCCAGGTTTTTACTGTTAGAATCGAAACAATTAAAATGACCGACAGCAGCCTGGGCGTTGGCAAAAAACTAGCCTGGAAAAGGGCGGAAGAAATATCTCTACAATAAGTCAATAAAGCAGAAACCCCGAAAAATTCCGGGGTTTCTGCTTTATTGAAATTTATACCTGATCATAAAATCAAGGCATAATTATTTTTGAAGGAGCACCAATAATTTCAACCAGTTCAATATCGAAAGTGAGGTCTTCTCCGGCAAGTGGATGATTTGCGTCTAGCAAAATCACTTCTTCCCTGATTTCAGTAATCACTACCGGAACAACCTGTCCCTGGCTATTATTTAGGTTAAGGCGCATACCTGCTTCAAGGGGCATATCTTCAGGAACCTGTTCGCGGGGGAACTCAATCAGCATTTCCGGATTTTTCGGCCCATATGCATCATCAACAGGAATCTGCACTGTTTTCTTCTCTCCAATAACCATACCCATCACCCCGTTGTCGAAGCCGGCAATCACCTGGCCACTACCCACCTGAAACTCCAACGGATCACGACCCTCCGAACTATCAAAAGTAGTTCCATCAGTCAGGCGACCATGGTAATGAACCTTAACGGTATCGCCGGATTGTACTTGTTGCATAAAAGATTTTTTTAAATTGTTCAAATCAGGCAGCAAGTTAAGGGAAAACTGTCAGATAGCGACTCAGTGCTGATGGCTTATATTTGGAACATGAAACAGAGCTTGTTATGCTGCCTTTCCGCAATCATTATGTTGACTTCTGCTTGTGCCCAGAAATCCGCATCAGTCAATAATACCATAGCAAAGCATGATACTTTGATAAAGAAAAATAAGCGGATTAAACCTGGTGCAGAAAACTTTGAAGCCTATCTCCCATTGCTTTCCGGGAAAAAGGTTGCCCTATTTGCCAACCAGACCACGGTTGTTAATGACAGTATACACCTGGTAGATGAACTGCGTAAAAGAGGGGTTAATATTGTTAAAATATTTGCTCCTGAACATGGATTCCGGGGCACAGCAGATGCAGGGGAAAAGGTTGACAATACGATCGATAAGAAGACAGGCATTAAGGTCATCTCCCTGTATGGTAAAAAGAGGAAGGCAAGTAAAGAAGACTTGCAGGATGTTGACCTTCTTTTATTTGATATACAGGATATAGGGGTTCGGTTTTACACCTATATTTCATCCCTTGAAGAATTCATGGAAACTGCAGTTCAGTTCAACAAACCATTAATTGTATTAGACAGGCCAAATCCGAATGGATTTTATATAGATGGTCCGGTTCTTGAAAAACCATTCCGTTCATTTGTTGGTATGCAGGCGATTCCAATCGTGTATGGGATGACGATTGGAGAATATGCGAAAATGCTGGCAGGCGAAAACTGGATCGATAGTGAATTCCCTGCCAGTAAGCTCAGGCTTACGGTTATACCCTGTATCAACTATACGCACAGTAGCAGATATAAATTACCGGTTAAGCCTTCCCCAAATTTACCGGATATGGCAAGTATTTACTGGTATCCCTCAACCTGTTTGTTTGAAGGGACGGTACTCAGTGAAGGAAGGGGTACAGATAAACCATTCCAGGTTTTCGGTCATCCCGACCTTCCAAAAAACCTTTATAGTTTTACGCCTGTATCCCGTGAGGGAGCTAAAGATCCAAAGCATAAGGATAAATTATGTTTTGGGTGGAATATTTCGGGACCCCCGGAAAAAATTCTGGAAACCATAAATAATCAGATCCATCTTGAATATTTACTTGAGGCATACAAACTTTTTCCGGAGAAGAATAAGTTTTTTATTGGTAAGGATGGCGCCAAACCCACTGAGTACTTCTTTAATAAATTATCAGGCAATGCAAAATTGATGGAGCAGGTAAAACAACAGTTAACAATGGCTGAGATAAGGCGTTCGTGGGAACCTGGGCTGAAGGAATTTAAAAATATCAGGAAAAAGTACCTGCTTTATGAAGAGTAATCAGACAACACAAAAAAAGGACTATCATGATCTTCGTATCATTTTCATGGGTACACCTGAATTTGCTGTAGCATCCCTGAGCGCATTGGTACTGGCGGGATGTAATGTGGTGGCAGTAGTAACAGCCCCTGATAAGCCTGCTGGCAGGGGAATGCAGCTGCAGGAATCGGCAGTGAAGAAATATGCGAAATCGAAAGATATTCCTGTATTGCAGCCAGAAAAACTACGGTCACCCGAATTCATTGATAATCTCCGCCAATTAAAAGCTGACCTCCAGATTGTGGTGGCTTTCCGCATGCTTCCTGAAGTAGTCTGGAATATGCCTCCTATGGGAACAGTAAATGTGCACGGCTCATTATTACCACAATATCGTGGTGCCGCTCCTATTAACTGGGCTATAATTAATGGAGAAAAGATGACTGGTATTACCACCTTTAAACTCCAGCATGAAATAGATACGGGTAATATACTCCTCCAGGAAAAATTAGCGATCAATGAGGACGATAATGCAGGAACTGTTCATGATCGGATGAAAGAACTGGGAGCGCAGTTGTTGGTGGAAACAGTTATCGGACTTGCAGGTGGTGAGCTGGAAGAAAAACCGCAGCCAGACCAGACCGGGGAGAACATATCCTTACATCATGCACCCAGGATCTTTACCGAAACCTGCAGGATCAACTGGAAACAATCAATTGAATATTGTCATAATCTCATACGTGGGCTTTCACCTTATCCGGGAGCCTTCACAGAAATGGAAGGAAAGACCCTTAAAATTTTTGCCGCAACAAAAGAATTTACTCATCCGCTCGGGCTTCCGGGGAGTATTGAAACGGACAGGAAAAGCTACCTTAAATTCGCCGGCACGGATGGTTACCTGCACCTGACCGATATCCAGATGCAGGGAAAAAAACGATTACCAATAGATGATTTTTTAAGAGGATACCGATTCGCAGACAATGTATAATTCAATATGATCAGTTACAATACCAAAGACTGGCTTTCAGTCCTTTTTAATTTTCATAAAGCAGATACTTTCAGGAAGTTATTTCCGATGATGATCGTCATCAGCCTCTATTCATGGGGGGTGGCCTATATTGAAGTGGAAATATTAAAGCTCTCACAGAACAGCACGGTCAAGAACGTATCTATCATGCACAACCTGTTGGGCTTTGCAATTTCAATGTTATTGGTATTTCGAACGAATACAGCCTATGACCGCTGGTGGGAGGGGCGGAAGCTTTGGGGTTCACTAACCAACAATTCACGAAATCTAGCCGTCAAGCTGAATGCAATACTGGAGGTAGAAGACAATATTAATCGCAACTTTTTTCGGAAGTCCATCCCTCTATATGCAAGTATGCTGCGCGATCATCTCCGTTCAGAGAAAACAAGGCTCGCACTTGACGAGATAGATCATCCGGAACTTGAAATTGATCAAACCCGACACCTGCCCAACCAGGTTGCATCGCTCATGCTGAAACGAACACATGATCTATTTAGAAATAAAAAGATCAGTGGCGATCAACTTATAACGCTCAATAATGAACTTACTTCATTTACAGATATTTGCGGAGCATGTGAAAGAATAAAAAATACGCCAATACCCTACTCATATAGTGTATTCATTAAAAAATTTATTTTCATTTATGTTATCACTTTACCAATTGGATTCGTGTTCAATCTGGGTTATCTTGTAATTCCGGTTGTAGTATTCGTCTTTTATGTACTGGCAAGTCTGGAGTTGATCGCAGAAGAAATAGAAGATCCGTTTGGAGGTGATGCCAACGATGTTCCTACTGAAAAGCTGTCACAGAATATTAAGCTGCACGTAAATGAAATCTTTTCCTAGTCTATGAATTACTTAAAGGCTATCGGGTGTTACTTAATTTCAGGTTTTGTTTTCTCCCTGGTGCCGGGCTGTACCAGTACGAAAAAATCTACTGTTAACCCTAACCCCATCCCCACATCCAGATCATTGCCTCCCCTGATGGAATCTGTATTGAACATTCCGGTTAAGGTAGTGATCACTCCATTCCTTAAACAGGCAGAAAGTATTGCCCCTAAAGAGATCAGATCAGATGGCTGGCCGGAATACATGCTGAGTAGTTGCGATTTCAGGTATAAATACAGGTTTGTACGCTCAACCTTTCAATTTAGCTGTATCAACAACAGGATATCGGTTGCCATGAATGGCAATTACCAGATCGCGGGAAGTAAAACGGTTTGTGTGATGGGCCAATCAGTTTCACCATGGATAAATGGTAGTTGTGGATTTGGTAATGAGCCCATGCGCAAAGTCAATATTAATCTCATATCTGATCTCCGGTTCACGCCAGATTACCGTCTTCAGAGCACCACCCGAACAGAGAAGGTTGTACCTATTGATAAATGTCTTGTCACCATATTCAATAATGATGTTACAACGGAGGTCATGGATAGTATTGCCGCTTCTGTAAATCTGTTTGGCACCAATATTGACAAGGTTGTAAAGGAGATGAATTTCAGCAACTATCTGGCACCTATTGGAGAAAAAGCCGGCAAGAAAATTCCGCTTGGAACATATGGTTTTATGAAACTAAATGCCAGTTCCGTAAGGATGGGTCCAATAAATTTTTCTGCAGACACTTTAAGATTCACTGCAGGCATATCTTGTTTTCCTGAAATTAGCTCAGACAGTATAAATCATAGTGTTACCAAACATCTGCCACCATTAACCAACAATACAACAGGTGATGGTTTTGCACTCAGTTCTAATGCCATCTATGATTATAAAACTATTGACAGTTTATTGACGCGAACATTAAAAGACAGATCATTTGATGTTAAGGGAGAAAAAATTCGGATTGAGAAAGTTCAGGTAAAGGGTCTGGAAGGTTATATGGTGGAATTTAAAATAACGTTCACCGGAACAAAAAGAGGAACACTCTTTCTAAAGGGCACACCAGATCTAGATGTGAATACCCAGCAATTATCCGTACCCGATCTGGAATATGACCTTAATTCTTCGAGTATTGTACTTGTTATTGGTAAGACCTTTTTCAACCGTCAGATCCTTGAAAATTTAAGGAAGCAGGCAAAAATCAATGTGAGGGAGCTATACCTAAAAAACAAACAGAAAATAGACGATCAATTCAACAGAGATATCACCACGGGTATAAGACTGAAAGGAAACACAAGTGAACTTAAGCTAAATGGCCTTATTATAAACCGCGACAATGTTCAGGTACAGGCCATTGTCACCGGAAATGTAAATCTTTTGATCAGCAATTTACCCGGGCGTTGATCATGAAACGGGAAACCAAAGCGGGGTTGGATCATTCCAATTACCGTTATAATTTATAAACAATTCCTGGCCAGCAACAATGTCACGAACAGTTGTGACTTTGATAAGATTGTATTCATAATCCATTTCATATTCACAATTACTGTTGAAGGAGTGGTTATAAAGCGGAATATATCCCAATGCCATACAGCACTGATTAAGATCGGGCCCCCATTCAAAAATATAATCGTGCAATATGGTCTGGTCGAGCAAGGCCCTGTCTGCAGCTGACATTACGATAACCGGACTTTGTTCCACCACGGTACCAGCTGCAATGTTTTCGGAGGAAAACACACCCCGGCCCATCGAAGAAGTAGGAGCAACAAATAAGGAAGGCAAAATCATGATGCAATTTAAACTGTAAATTTGATGCATGACCGAAGAATTGGAAACTCCACCATCGCTCTATGAGCAATTTGAAAGCCTCATACATCTTGAGGACAAATTGCGCATCCGGGAATTCCTGAACAACCAGAATATCAGTGATGTTGCTGAACTGGTTGATGAATATGATGAGTTTGCCAGTCAGATCATTGGCAACATGAGTACGCATCGTGCTGCCAGTGTATTTAAGATCCTTGATTTTTCGGTTCAGAAGGATGTAATCCAGGAACTACCCCCTTTAAAGTCTGCAGAGCTTTTAAATGAACTCCCGGCCGATGACAGAACCGCCTTTCTGGAAGAGTTACCAAGCGAAGTAGTAAAAGAGCTGATCAAAACCCTTGATCCGGAAGAGCGCAGGATAACACTATCCTTGCTTGGATATCCTGAAGGAAGTGTGGGAAGGCTGATGACTCCTGATTACATAGCAGTGAACAGTGACTGGACAATGGCTGATGTGCTGGAGCATATCCGTGATGTAGGTCGTGATTCCGAAACAATTGATGTTATCTATGTTGTAAATGATAAGGGAGAGTTTGTGGATGACATGCGGATCAGGGAAGTAATTCTGACAAATCCTGAAAAAGTTGTTAGTGAAGTGATAGACTATCGCTTCATTGCGTTGAATGTTAATGACGACCAGGAAGTTGCCAATCAGATATTCAGGATGAATAACAGGGTGGCCTTACCGGTTGTGGATGATCAGAATATTTTGTTGGGTATTGTGACCATTGATGATGTATTATGGGTAGCAAATGAAGAATTCAGTGAAGACATACAACGTATTGGTGGTACGGAAGCATTGGATGAGCCTTATCTTGAAATGCCGATATTAAAACTCTTCAAGAAAAGAGTTGTATGGATGGTGGTGCTGTTTATTGGGGAGATGCTTACAGCAACGGCAATGGGCTATTTTGAAGATGAAATTGCAAAGGCAGTGGTGTTGGCGCTTTTTGTACCACTAATAATATCAAGTGGTGGTAATAGCGGTTCACAGGCTTCTACACTTATTATTCAGGCAATGGCTGTGGGAGAAATTACTATTAGTGACTGGTGGAGAGTTTTAAGACGGGAAATAATTTCTGGTATACTATTAGGATCAGTATTGGGAATCATTGGATTTTTCAGGGTAGTGTTATGGTCGCAATTTTTCCCTGATGTTTATGGTCCGCATTATTTAATGCTTGGTGCTGCTGTTGGTGTTTCGCTGATGGGTGTAATCCTCTGGGGAACATTAAGTGGGTCGATGCTACCAATATTTCTTAAGCGAGCGGGGGCGGACCCTGCTGTATCCTCAGCGCCATTCGTGGCAACATTGGTAGATGTAACGGGATTGATAATTTATTTCTCCGTGGCATACTTCTTTCTCCGGGGGCTTATGCTATAAGTCTGGAGTATATCACCAGAGCCCTCTTAAAGGCTTACGCAATCGATTGCTTAAATTATTTTGCCTAAGTTTGCCAATTATTTAAGTACCCTTCAATTACTAAAGAAATATTGAATTTATGTGTGGAATTGTTGCATATATCGGACATCGCGAGGCTTATCCGGTTATTTTGAAAGGCTTGAAAAGACTGGAATACCGTGGTTATGACAGTGCGGGAGTAGCATTATTAAATGGTGGTCTTAAAGTATACAAGAAACAGGGCAAAGTAGCTGATCTGGAAGAAACCCTGGTTGGAAAAGATCTTCACTCTAATATTGGTATTGGCCATACCCGCTGGGCCACGCATGGTGAACCTTGCGACAGAAATGCGCATCCGCATTTGTCGGGTAATGGTAAATTATCTATGATCCATAATGGGATCATTGAGAACTATGCCCAGATCAAAAAAGAACTCGTAAGTAAAGGATATGAATTCGTCAGTGATACTGATACGGAAGTATTGCTCAAATTCATAGAAGATATCCATCTGAATAATGAGGGCAGCCTTGAAGAGGCTGTTCGAATTGCCCTGAAAAGAGTAGTTGGTGCCTATGTGATAGTGTTACTTGATGCTGATAATCCGGATACTTTGATAGCGGCGCGCAAAGGATCACCTCTCGTCATTGGAATCGGCAAAGGAGAACATTTCCTTGCATCTGATGCATCACCCATAATTGAATACACCAAAGAAGTTGTGTATGTAAACGATTATGAAGTTGCCATCATCAAAAAAGACGAACTCATACTCAAGAATCTGGGTAATGAAAAGATAACTCCATTTATCACCAAACTCGATCTTGAACTGGCAGCCATTGAGAAAGGAGGCTATGACCATTTCATGTTGAAGGAGATATTTGAGCAACCAAGTACCATATTTGATTGTTTGCGAGGACGCCTGGATGCCCATAATGGAACCATAACCATGAGTGGTATCCAACAATATGCAGACCAGTTGGTGAATGCAAACCGGATAATTATCATTGCCTGTGGAACAAGCTGGCATGCCGGATTGGTAGCTGAATATATATTTGAAGAGGTGACCCGCATACCAGTTGAAGTAGAATATGCTTCAGAGTTTCGATACCGGAATCCAATTGTAAACAAAGGTGATGTAATCATAGCGATTTCTCAAAGTGGTGAAACAGCAGACACCCTGGTTGCAATTGAAAGCGCTAAGTCGAATGGAGCTATCATTCTTGGTGTAGTGAATGTGGTGGGATCCTCAATTGCCCGCACATCTCATGGTGGCGCATATACGCATGCCGGCCCGGAAATTGGGGTAGCAAGTACTAAGGCCTTCACAGGGCAACTTGCGGTGTTAACCATGATGGCGCTGAAGATCGGCTTGATGAAAGGAACACTTAGTGAGAAACGATTTATTCATTTGCTGAATGAGCTAAATGATGTTCCCGAAAAGGTTTCCGCAGCATTATTGCAGCATGAAAAGATCCGGGAGATCGCACTTAAATACCAGGATGCTAAAGATGCATTGTATTTAGGCAGGGGTTATAACTTCCCGATCGCCCTGGAGGGTGCTTTAAAGCTCAAAGAGATCTCTTACATCCATGCGGAAGGATATCCTGCCGCAGAAATGAAGCATGGCCCAATTGCCCTTGTTGATGAAAACCTGCCGGTTGTTTTTGTAGCCACAAAGGATAGTTTCCATGAAAAAGTATTGAGTAATATGCAGGAGATCAAGGCACGCAAGGGTAAGGTGATTGCCGTAGTAAGTGAAGGAGATGATGCTGCTGATGCTTTGGCCGATGACACAATTATTGTGCCTTATGCGGATGAGCTAATCGCGCCAATGATCAATGTTATTCCTATGCAATTACTGGCATATTATATTGGTGTCGCAAAAGGATTTGATGTAGACAAACCGCGGAACCTGGCTAAAAGCGTAACCGTGGAATAAGGTCCATCTATCAAACATCTTTTTATGAACATCATCAGAAAAAGCCCCATACAGACCCTAGGTTATGGCTTTATTGAGCCACAATTCCAACCACCAGGAAAGGATGAATATTACCTGCGAAACAGGCAGAATAACAGCGGAATAAGTTACCGCCAACTCAATGCCTACGAAATTGAAGTACTTGTAAGGAACCGTAACCAGAGTGACGACTGGAACAAAATACTTGTTTCTGATGCATTCAACCCGGAGCTCGTTAAAAATTGTAAATTTTTCGGCCTTGTAAGAATTGGTAAACTGGAACCCTATTGCCTTGAATTTAAAAATCTCCGCATGCCTGTTGGTTTGTACAATAGTACTATTACCAGCAGTGATTTTGGTGATAACGTGGTTGTGGATAATGTGAATTACCTATCTCATTACATCATTGGAAATGAGGTAATGCTTGTTAACATCAATGAGCTTGCCACAACAAGCCATGCAAAATTCGGGAATGGTATATTAAAGGATGGGGAGGATGAAAAAACAAGAATATGGCTGGAAGTTTGTAATGAAAATGGGGGTAGAAGTATTCTTCCATTTGATGGAATGCTACCTGGTGATGCCTATCTATGGAGCCGGCACAGGCAGGATGAAGTTCTGCAGAAACAATTTGTTGCTTTTACATCAAAGCGATACGATTCACTCAGAGGATATTACGGGATGGTTGGTGACCGCACTGTGATAAAGAATAGCCGGATCATCAAAGACACAATGATTGGGACGGATGCATACATAAAGGGAGCAAATAAAATAAAAAATATCACGCTCAATTCTACCCCCGAGGCCCGCACCCAGGTTGGTGAGGGTTGTGAATTGGTGAATGGCATAATTGGGGTAGGGTGCAGGATATTCTACGGAGTAAAAGCGGTTCGATTTGTAATGGCGAGCCATTCCCAGTTAAAATATGGTGCAAGACTAATCAACTCATACCTGGGAAATAATGCCACCATATCTTGTTGCGAAGTTTTGAATTCTCTTATATTTCCGGCGCATGAACAGCACCATAATAACTCATTTTTATGTGCTGCGTTAATAATGGGACAAAGCAATATGGCTGCCGGGGCTACAATCGGATCCAATCACAATTCCAGGGCTGCTGATGGAGAACTTATAGCAGGGCGCGGTTTCTGGCCAGGCCTCTGTGTGAGTCTTAAGCACAATTCAAAATTTGCTGCATTTACAATTATTGCGAAAGGAGACTTTCCCGCCGAACTCAATATTGAACTTCCATTCTCCCTTGTAAGCAATGATGTTTCAAACGACAGGCTATTGGTTATTCCGGGTTATTGGTTTCAATACAATCTATATGCACTTGCCCGGAACAGCTGGAAATATGTAGCCCGCGACCAGCGTACCGACAAAACGCAAGAAATTGAATATGATTTTCTGGCACCTGATAGCGCAAATGATATCTGGAAGGCATTAGGCATATTAGAAACTATTACCGGCCTTGCCTGGTTCCACAAAAATGGCAAAACAGGTTCGGAATCTTCCATACGAAAAAAAGGGAAAGCACTCCTTACAGAAAGATCTGAGGAACTGGATGATCTTGAGATCATTCTTCCTAATGCTGAAAATAGCAATAGGCAGGTTATTGTAAAGAAGGCAGCAATGGCTTATCAGTGGTATAAAGCATTCCTTGATTTTTATGCAGCAAGAGAAATTATAGGTGCGTTTGAAGCAAAGCCATTAAGCACCTTCAACAGGATGGTTGCAAAACTTCCTGCAGCCGGGAAAATAAATGAATGGGAAAATATTGGGGGACAACTCATTCCTGTAGAAATCGTAAACCAATGCCTGCAGCAAATCAGGAAGGGAGCTATTAATAGTTGGGAAAGCCTTCATGATTTCTACAAACAGGAAGGCGTTAATTATCCAGCGAAAAAACTTGCACACGCCATTTCCCTCTACAAACAAATGCATGGAGTTGAATTGAATTCGGACCCAAATGAGGTAAGAGCACTACTACAGCATAGCATACTATTCCGCAAAGAAATTTCTGATAAGATTCATGCCACCAGAGCAAAGGATTATAATAACCCCTTTCGCCAAATGGTATATGACAATAAAGAGGAATTGGATGCTGTAATTGGAAAACTGGAAGACAATAGTTTCATACTTGAAGACAGACTTCATCTGAATTCATACAGGAAAACTGTAAACAATTTATTGAAGAAATAAATGATTTACAAGAAGGACAGTTCCGTTTCTAATTACCCGAATTATATAAATTCCCGCAGGTAGTTTCCGCGTTAGGTGATGGTTATGGTTACCCCCAGGAAGCTTTATCCATTCCCTCAACACAGGCTGCCCGCTTATATTGAAAAATTCGAGCGTTAATGATTGTTGACCCCGGCTATGAAATAGCAAACAATTGAGCGAAGGATTATAAGATAAAGCAACCACCTGGTTGTTTGCGTAACCTGTACCAAAATGCATGGTTTTACCATAGCTAAACTGGCCATTATTATCTACTGATTTTATCCTGCAGTAGCCACTCTCCCACTCTATCGGCAAATACAGTTTATAATTATTCTGGTCCTTATCTGACGGTATATTGCCTACGCTTTGGAAAAGATTACCATCATGAGACAATTCGACTTCAAACAATGAATTATCAGTGGATATTCCGGTCTCCCATCTGCAGATCCACTTTGAATTAATTTGTTCCATCCATTGCCTGTTTATTTTAATAGGCAATGTGTTCATTCCAGGTAAAAAGCTGGCAAGGGTCAGGAATTGAACATTCCCTTTATCAAAAACTTCACTTGTTACAGAACCAGATAAAAATGCAAGGCCAGATGTAGCAGTATTACCTAAACTAAACCAGTTACCTCCATCGGAACCTGCAACACGAAGGCTTTCGAGATCTGACACTCCACCGCTATATACTTCATCAAAAGAAAGTTCTACCGAGGCCGTTGATCCGGAACCACCGCTGACTTCCCAGTATTCCACCTGTGAAATATGATCCAGGCCATCTCCCATTAGTGATGATATCGTGTAGGGGTCTGCACGGAAATACCGAACCAGAAAATCACCGTTTCCTCCTTTTATAATAATCCATCTTTGCTGGCCATTTGAACCTGTAGGAAAACGGAAATCCTGTGCTTCAAGGCTTCTTTTAAGGATAGACCCATCAATGTATGATCTAATGTTCAGGCTGTCTGACCGAAAATACCCTGTACGTTCCAGGATCAGTTGCGCGGAAGCATCAATTTGAATTATGCCATTTATAAGGTGAACTTCGAAAGGCAGTGCAGGTAAAGCATCTATAAAAATTGAATTGTTAGTCATGAATGCCAGTCGAATACTGTCCTTTATTGTACCAACAGCCTTTACCTGCTGTGGAAACACCCCATTCAATAATATAGTGCCGGTGCTTCCGGAAAGATTTGATTCAAAAATGATAGCATTTTGCTGTCGCCAATTTCCTTTAAGCGCCAGTACGCAAGATCGGGTACTGGTGGCCATATTAAAGCCGGCATGGTCAATGAGCAGATCTCCTGCAACGCTAATTGTATCTGAAAAATTTATCGCAAAAGATACCCCGGGTTCAATTTCCAGGTTGCCTCTTATTCTTAAGGGATTTGTTCCAGAAGAAGAATATGATGTAGTATCATTAGGTGCTGCTGCTGCTGATAATTGTAATGTACCATAGACTCTGTTGCTCAATGATATAGTGGAAGCGGCATCCGTATTCTCAAATCTGAAAATTCCCAGTTCGGTTCCGGTGCCCCTGCTAAGCTGCTGAACAATGTCTGCATGCCCTGTTCTGGTTCGGTGAACATATCTCCCACCATTATCAATTCTGATAGAATCATTTATTCTAATTGAATATCCGCTGCTGCTATTACTTGCATTTATAAAACTTCCCCCTGATCCAATTAATAATGTATAGCCATTCCCGGTAGTTGTAAAAGCCCGCGGATCCAGACTTCCTGAACTGCTTGTGAGAATATTGGTTGGAGGTAAAACAACTGTGATGCTATTGCCCGCATCAGCAATTATTTGTAAGGAGCGGATAGACATTGCGTGGTCAGGAAGCTGGATAGTATATGAACCGGGAATGAGACTATTATCCAGCACCACATCATCCGTTGCAGAAGGCACCAGGCCTGATTCCCAATTGATTGGGTCAACCCAGTTACCATTACCTGCAATACCTGACCACCTGATTTGTGCCACTGCTTCCACCGAAAGCAGTAATAGCAAAACCCAAACACTTCCTCTCATAACACACCATTTTGCTTGGGTGCAAAATAGATGGAAACGGTAAAGCTTGCAATAGTAACAAACAGTTAGGGTTAAAAAACGGTATTTGGTCTACGGTGCCGATACGGTGCCGTCACGATGCTGATAGGGTGCGCAGGGTAGGTAGAACCTTACTCCGGGTCTCTATCTGGTCCCTATCTGGTCCCTATTTTTAGCTCTATTGGGGGGAAAAGTTGAGGCCGTTTCCAGTTTTATAAAAACTAAAAACGGCCCCATTCAATTCTATTCCGGAAGAATTATTTCTTCAGGCTATCAACTTTTGCATTGATAGTATCAACTGCAGCACTAACAGTAGAATCAATTGCAGCAGAAGCTGAATTTACAGTAGCAGCAGCAGAATCGAGAGTTGCATTGATTGCAGAAGAATCAGTGATAGTAACTTCAGTTGTTTCAGCAGCATCATTACAAGCAGTGAAAGCAGCGGCGATAGCCAGAACAGCAAATACCTTTTTCATTTTCTTTGACGTTTTTGTGTTTTATAAAACAGGCGCAAAATTACCTGTTTCCTCCACACTTACAAGTTTCAGGCCATTTTTTTTATTTTTTCCTGAAAAATATTCTGACTGGCACACCGGTAAAATTGAAACTTTCCCGAAGCTTGTTTTCCAGGTAGTTACGATAAGGAGCCTTAATGTCATCGGGGTAATTACAGAAAAAAGCAAACGATGGAACCACCGTTGGAAGCTGGGTAGCGTACTTAATACTAACCGGGTTACCTCTTACCACAGGAGCATGATAAGCTGCCACGGCTTTAAGCATAACATCATTTAACTGTGATGTAGGAACTTTCCGTTTACGGTTCTCCACTACATCGAGGGCAATTTCAATAGCTTTAAAAATTCTTGTTTTCTCTTTAGCTGAAATAAAAAGCACCGGCACATCTGTAAAGGGAGCGAGTCTTTCTTTGAGTTGCTTTTCATAATCACGGGCTGTGTTCGTTTCTTTTGCCACAAGGTCCCATTTGTTCACAAGCAAAACGATTCCTTTTCCTTTCCTTGCAGCGAGGCTGAAAATACTAAGGTCCTGTGCGGAAATTCCTTTTTCAGCATCCAGTACTAGCATGCATACATCTGCTTCATCAAGGGCTTTGATAGCGCGTATAACAGAATAGAATTCCAGGTCTTCATGTACCTTTTGCTTCTTTCGTATTCCGGCAGTGTCTATAAGAATAAACTCTTTCTGGAATAGATTATAATGCGTGTGAATAGTATCACGGGTAGTACCAGCGATCTCACTAACAATGGTTCTTTCCTGACCCACCAAAGCATTCAGGAGGCTGCTCTTTCCCACGTTAGGTTGTCCAATAATAGCAAATTTAGGAACCCCATCTCCTTCGCTTTCCGCATAACGGTCTTCGGGGATCCGTTCGGTTATCGCATCCAGGATTTCACCGGATCCACTACCGCTTATTGCTGAAATAAAGAAAATATCCTCAAAGCCCATACTATAAAACTCTGTGGCTTCAAGCTGCCTTTGCGGGTTATCAACTTTATTCACAGCAAGGTATACAGGTTTGGTAGTTCTTCTTAGAACATCCGCCATTGATTCGTCGAGGTCAGTGATTCCTGTAGCAACATCTGTAACAAAGATCAGCGCATCAGCTTCATCAAGTGCTATAAGTACCTGCTTCTTTATCTCCCGCTCAAAAACATCCTGGCTACGGGGTACGAAGCCACCGGTATCAATTACGTTAAATGTCTTACCATTCCATTCCGCAATGCCATACTGACGATCGCGTGTTACTCCGCTTACATCATCCACAATGGCCTTTCTTTGTTCCAGCAAACGATTAAAAAAAGTACTTTTCCCAACGTTTGGTCTTCCCACAATTGCAACTGTATATCCAGCCATATCAATATTTTTTTGTTTGATGCCTCATTTGAATTTTATTCTCTCTTCTAATTGTATCCGTACTCCCTAAGGTATAATTCATTATCCCTCCACTTAGGACGTACTTTTACAAAGAGTTCGAGGAAGACCTTTTGACCAAGAAATTTTTCAATCTCCTGCCTTGCCCTGGTACCCAGATCCTTAATACCCTTTCCTTTTTCGCCTAAAATGATCCCTTTCTGGGTATCACGTTGTACGATGATATCGGCCTGAATTTTAATAAGGGTAGATTTCTCTTTAAATTCCTGTACCAGCACAGCGGTATGGTAAGGAATTTCATCCTGATAAAGTTGGTAAATCTGTTCCCGAATTAACTCGCCAACAAAAAATCGGGTAGGCAGGTCTGTAAGATTTTCTTCATCAAAAAAAGGTTCGCCCTCGGGAAGAAAAGAAAGAATTTTCTGAAGCAACTCTTCAACCCCTGTTTTATGCAGGGCTGAAACGGTAACTATTTCTTTTACATAAGGTTTTCCGGAAAAGAATTGACGTGCTTCTTCTACCCTTGCCGGCGATAACCCTTCTATCTTGTTCAGCACCAGTAATGCCGGCACCCTTAATCTCAATGCCGAGAATATGGCATCACTTTCGGCCCAGTCGTCATATATGTCTACCATCAGCAAAGCCAGATCTGCATCCTCCAATGCACTCTTCACAGCATGCATCATTTTCTGATGGAGTTTATATTTGGGCTCTATGATACCTGGGGTATCAGAAAAGATAACCTGGTAACCAGGCTCAGATAGTATTCCTTTAATACGGTGACGTGTTGTCTGTACTTTAGGGGAAACAATAGCGAGTTTTTCGCCCATAAAGGCATTGAGCAATGTGCTCTTTCCTGCATTTGGCTTACCGAAGATATTTACGAATCCTACTTTCATCTTTAGCTATTTCGGGCAATAGAATAAACGCTAAAGAATACAGAGGAGGTAATCAGATTCGCTGCGTGGCTACTATTGCCGCAAGGGAATAAAGGTTGCAAAGGTAGTCAAATGCAGGTTAAATGCCAAACGAATGAAATTTCCGGGCCTGTTTAATATATTTGAATAGGTAAATCATCCTCATTTGTACCATCTGCTAGTCTGCTTATTGATAATTTTGGCACCGGTATCGGTTGCCAACGCCCAACTGCAGCAATATCTTTTTTCCCACATTGGACCAAATAATGGCCTTGCTTCAGAACATGTGCTGTCGGTTCAACAAGACCGTAAAGGTTTTATCTGGATCTCCACTTTTAACGGGCTCCAAAGGTATGACGGTCAGCGATTCATCGGTATCCGGCGAGGGTCAAATGGCGTCCCGCTCCCCGAAGGCATGATACATAACCTATTACTGGATAAAAATGATCGGTTATGGATGATAATGGATGGAATGAAGGTGGGATACCTCAACACATTCGACTTCTCGTTTCATAATATCACCATTGATTATCCCAAAGAAAAGCGTGAAAAAGCCGGTGGCGGGCTGTATGTAGATGCGGATGGGGATGTATTATTAGTTCTGACAGCTAATGCACTTTTCAAATATGACGAATCAAGGGCAACATTTTCTTCCTCGAAGAATAACATAGCACTTCCCGGAAATTGGAAGCCTTACTATTTATGGCAGGATGGTCAAAGAAATTATTGGATTGGCACTGACTCCGGACTAGTAAAATATAATCCACGCAACAGGAGCATATCATTCAGAAACAACAATGCAGATGGCGACAGTGTGATCGAAGCTTTTGCAGACCTGCGCCAGGTGGTGTTTGCCTACCGTGATCCTTTAAATACTTTCTGGGGTATATCCTGGCCGGCATCCAAACTTACTATTCGCAGCTATGAGCCGGCAACCAACAGGAAAAACGACTGGGATCAGATTATTGGAAAAGCCCTCTCCAATAAATATTATGCACCCAGAGGACTGCATGCCACCCGTGATGGTAATATCTGGATATGGGGTCATAACTTATTCGGAAAGGTAATGCCTGCAACCAAAAATATTGAGATAATACGGAATGATATACCAGGAGAATTCAGTATACGGTATGATAATATCTCCATGATATTTGAGGACAGGGAAAGTAATATCTGGATATCCTCAGATAAGGGTTTATTCCGGTTCAATCCTGCAGCCCAAAAATTCAAAGTATTAAGAAACAGAAGACCAGGTAATGATTCCATTTACACACCTGATGTAACCGACGTGCTGCAGACAAGAAATGGAAATATACTTGTAAGCACCTGGGGGGCGGGGGTATTTTCTTATGACAGCAACCTGAATCCCATCAAAACGGCCATTTCAAGCCAGGGAGAAAAAGCAGGGGAAGGATTAACCTGGTGTATACATGAGCGTGAAAACGGTGATGTTGTAAGAGGTAACCAGGACGGCTATATTTTCATTTACCGGGCAGCCAGCAATACTACAGAAAAAATCCGTCCTCCTGTTTTTGAAAATAGTACTGTCAGGCAGGTTGTTGAGGACAAAACTGGAAAACTTTGGTTTGGAACACAAAGAGGAAACATTGTGAAGTGGGATCCGGACACCGATTCCTGGACCCTGGTTCAGAAGCTCCAAAGCACTATAGCACGTTTGCTGGTTGATAGCCTTGGAAATATTTGGGCATCTACTTCATCCAATGGAGTATTCCATATCAATTCTAAAAATGGTAAGGTGGTAAAACGATACACTGGTGACGACGAGCCGGGAAAGGCATTAAGGTCAAACTCGAGTTCTGACATATTGCAGTATGATGATAGCACCATGGTAATAGCAGCAAATGGATTAAATTTTGTGAACCTGCATTCAGGCGATATCAGGCATTTCAGTTTTGAGAATGGATTACCCACCAATGATATTGGCAACCTGGCTAAAGATAAAAAGGGGTTTATATGGATATCGTCAGGTCTGGGTATCCTTAACCACCAACCCAAAAAATCAAAGGTCAGTTCATACAATGCTACCGATGGCGTGCATACAAATAGCTTTAGCACGGCTTCAGTAACCTCATTTTATGATGGTCGGATTGCAATAGGAACCTCCCATGATGTAATCGTATTTGATCCCGCCGAGGTGAGATTTGATAATTACATTCCGCCAAAAGTTGAGATCAGTGGGATATCTGTAATGAATAAATATCTTCCAACAGATTCCATAGAGAAAGAAAAAGTACTTACACTAAGACATGATCAGAATTCTATACTGGTAGAATTTACAACGCTGACATATCAAAATCTTTACGGCATTTATTATAAACTGGAAGGACTGGAAGATGAATGGAATGAGACGGGGGTTGTTAAACAGGCAGTATATAGTTACTTACCGGCAGGCAATTATGAACTCAAGATTGCCACTTATGATCTTGAGGGGAAACCCGGACAAATCACTAGTTTACCAATAGTGGTAAAAGCGCCATTCTGGCGTTCAACATGGTTTTATTCTCTGCTGGCACTATCACTTGCAGGTGGATTATACTGGCTCGACAAGCAGAGGCAGGTGAGGGTCAAAAGTGAGTGGCAGATGAGAAGTGCAATAGCTGGCAACCTGCATGAGGATGTAAACAGCACGCTCCAAAATATCAATGTGCTAAGTGAAATTGCGGGTATGAAAGCCAGTACGGATCCTGAAAAATCCAAGGAATTCATTTACGATATCCAGCAAAAAAGCAGGAATATGGTAATAGCTATGAATGACGTTCTATGGAGCATTGATCCTGCTAATGACAGCATGCCTAAAACAATAGAAAGGATACATGAAGTTGCACACGCTATGCGAAGCAGGCATGGTGCAACGGTTCTGGTGAATATTGAAAAAAATGTTTCTGAACTCAATTTCAATATGAAGTTCCGTCATGAGTTCATTATTATCTATAAGCTTGCGATCGTAAGCCTGGTGGAGCTTTCCCATGCAAAACTGACCAGAATAAATCTGGATTTCGAGAAAGGCCTTCTCCTTTTATCGTTAAATGCGCCCGGCACAAACATGGAACGAAAAGATCATGTACTCAATAAAAATATCGGAGAAATGGAAGCAAGAGCACGAACTATCAGTGCTTTGTTAACAATAAAAGATGACAATAGCGGATCCACGATCACACTAAAAGTAAGAATAGAAAAAAATGGCTCTAAGAAAATATAGTAAAGCTGAGCCCCTGATATTCCTTTGGCTGATGCTACCATTTGTGATTGGCATAAATGCAATCATATTTGGAAGATGTGTATTTACCAGTTTCCGGATATTCTTCAGCAGTTTTGCTCTTTCTGCCTGCTTTCTCTTCTTCTCCTACTTATGTTTCAGGGGAGTTGCTTTTCTAATTAGAGACCGGTTTCCTTCAAATGGAGATCTATTCAGACGTATTGCTGTTATGCTTCCGGTTTTCATGTTTATGAATATACTTATGATCACGGGATTGTATGCTTTACATAATATTTTTCCCGTTGTGAGCTGCACGTTGATCGTTTCTAATGTTTGGTGGGCATTTCTGTTTGCAACAATTTCAAGTACGGTAATAACACTATTGAACGAAGCAGTGGTGAACTGGAATAGTTGGAAAAGATCCATCACAGAAACCGAACAATTGAAAAATGCATATAAGAAAACAAAATTACTCGGGTTAAAAGGCCAGGTGAATCCACATTTTCTTTTCAATTGCTTCAATTCACTTTCAAGTCTTATAAGTGAAAATGAAGATGCTGCAGAAAAATTCCTGAATGAGATGACCAAGGTGCATCGTTATATGTTAAGAAGCGATGAAGAACTACTGGTAACTCTTGAGGAAGAATTAAAGTTTGCATTATCCTACCTATACCTTATAAAAGCCAGATTTGGGAATGCCATTTCAGCGAACATTGAAATACCCGCATCCAGGCGCAAGTATCATCTGCCCCCTTTAAGCCTTCATGTTATACTTGAAAACATTATATATTCTAATTCTGCCAGCAACGAAGCTCCACTGAAAATTGATATACTCACGACTGATGAAAATTATCTAACCATTACTAACTCTGTACATCCAAGAATAAGAAAGGACATCATTGATTATGAAGAAGGGCTGGATAATCTCCTCAATAAATACCGGTTACTGGAGGAGAACAAGGTGATTATATCAGAAAATGAGCATCAGAGAATAATTTCTCTGCCATTGATTAAAGAAAAGGAGATAATATTATGAAATTCTATCGCCCTCCTTCCGTTCAATGGTATGGCTTCCTTTTATCGATGCCGGTGATTTGCGTGATTTTATCAATGGTACTATATGATGAAAGATTTTATAAGGATCCGCGTACCTGGTTTATTGCACCACCTTTGATTTTCTTACTTGGTATGGGTTCATGGTATTTGCATTACCAGTATGACCATTTCATCAGATCAAGATATCCGGAACTCAACCAGACAAAATCAAGAGTGATGTATAAATTACTCACCAACCTGCTGGTAATGACTCCATCGATCCTTTTGATACTGGTGATCTTCCATCTATTTGAGATCCTCGGATACAGATACGATCCACAGGATTTAAAAGGTTTTTTGCTTGTTGGTTTATGCATCAATATAATATTCGAGACTTTATGGGAAGTTATCTATACCATAGATAAATACAAGGAAAGTCTGGCAGAACAGGAATTACTTGAGCAAATGAGTTTGGGGCAGGAATTCGAGAATCTGAAGAGCCAGGTTAATCCCCATTTTCTTTTTAATTGTTTTAATACGCTTTCGGGTTTAATATCTGAAGACAAAAAAAAGGCCGAGCAGTTTCTAAATGAATTGAGCAAGGTGTATCGCTATTTATTAAGAAATAATGAAAATGCATCCACGCTTGAATCAGAGTTGGCTTTCATTGAGAGTTATTGCCAGTTATTGAAAACACGGCATGGGGACGGTCTCCAGATCAACTTTGAGATCGACAGGAAGTATTATCCCTATACTTTACCTGCAAATAGTTTACAGCTGGTGGTTGAGAATGCTGTGAAGCATAATATTATCAGTAAGGAACAACCTTTGGTTTTGGAGATTTTTACAACCTCAGCAAAACAATTGGTGATCAACAATAACCTCCAGCGTAAGCTAAAAATGGAAACTTCTACGAAAATTGGTCTTCAGAACATTCGATCTAAGTATAAATTGCTTCGGCACGATGGTTTCCAGGTAATTGAAGGGCAAAAGAATTTTATGGTAGTACTACCCCTGGTTTGGGAGGGGGCATAAAAAAAGCAGCTGATTTAAAGCTGCTTTTTCTTTGTTGCGAAGGGAGGGATCGAACCTCCGACCTTCGGGTTATGAGCCCGACGAGCTACCGCTGCTCTACTTCGCGATTTGGATTGCAAATGTACAGCGCAATAGTTTTCCCGCCAAATAATATTGAAATATATTTTTTGTGAAAGCTTAAGAAATTCAATTATGTATTTGCCGGTCTCGGTCTATGTTAGTCCTTCTTTGTAACTTTTGCGTTTCCGCTTGATCTCATATCGCGGATAACGCCTGTACCTTTAAAATCGATCTTGCTCACTCCACCCGCACTCACGGTGAGTTCTTTATTAACAGTGATCTCCATTTTTGAAGCACCATCTGCATCTACTTCGCAAAAATCAGTAATGAGTCCATAAGAATTGAACTTACTTGCTCCATCGAGTTTTACTGACAATGAGCCTGCCCTACCTTTTAGCCTGCTATCACTTGCGCCATCAAGTACCATTTCTAATTCGCTAACATTCAGTTCTCCGTTGATATCGCTTGCCCCGTCCATTTTAATGCTCATTTTCTCACCTTTAATTACTCCCATCAACTCTACGTCACAGGCCCCGTCAGCATTTATCATTTCCAGTTGCCGAACAGAAACATATGCTTTTAGTTTCTGGTTCCCAGTCCATTTCCATCCATTACCATTAAATCCAATCTTCAGAATACCATTTTCCACCTTAGTGATTATCCGATCTCGTTGATTTGCGCTGGAAGCACTTACGGCAACGGCATCTTCATCTCCCTGGGTAATATATACATCAAAATTAGTATCCGCTTTTATGCCCTTGAAGCTACTTACTGTACGAATCTGGGCATTAGGATCATTTATGATGAATTTCTGTGCTTTCACCGCCAATGAGGCAAATGTTACAAGCAGCGAAAGAAATAATGTTTTCATGATAGTGTTTTAGGCTTAATTAACTTTTAGATTTTACACTTCCACCACTTGAAGTACTCACTTTCCTGATAGTTCCAGTTCCTTTGTAGTTTACCAATCCGCCACTACTAGCCTCGGCACTGAGTTCTTTAGATACATTTACATGAATAAGTGCACCACTGCTGGCATCAGCTGAACAATTCAAGCTGGAAATATCATATCCCTTAAAAATTGCACCGCTACTGGCTTCAACACTGAGTTGGTCAACAGTACCCTTTAATTCAGTTATTGCACCGCTGCTGTTATCTGAACTAATACTTTTTGCCTTAAATTCTGCATTGATTATTGCTCCCGAACTGGCATCAAGCTCGAGCTTATCAACTGTAATGGCACTTCCCGTTTTGACCATTGAGCCGGATGATGCGCTCAAACTTTCTAATTCACGGAGAGAAACATAGGCCTTGAATTTTACATTCCTGCGCCATTTCCAGTCCAGCCCCTTATTATCTATCCCTATTTTAAGCACGCCATTTTCAACCACGGTGGTAATCCGATCGGTATAATCGGGATTACTGCTACTCACCGCAACTGCATCTTTATCACCCTGTTGCAATAATAATTCGATGCCTGCTGACACCTTAACTCCCTTAAAACCACTCACATTTCTTGTGCGGGCATTACTATCCTTAACAGTAGTTGTTTGCGCCCACGCACCTGCTGCAGCCATAACCATGAAAGCCATCAATATTATCTTCTTCATAAAAAGGTATTTTGAGTGAGACGGACCACAATTCCAAAAAGTTACAGCTCATTTAAAAAAAATGACCTTAATTTCGCTTCGGTTACAATCGTAATCAACAGATTCCTCGGGGTGCTCCCGGCTGAGTAATACTTGCCGGATGCTGAGATAATACCCGTAGAACCTGGACAGGGTAATGCCTGCGCAGGGAAGGTGGTTCAAATCTATTCATTCCTCCTTTTGCTTTCGCAGCATTTCTCTCAAATCATTTTTTCAAACTAATTATTTCAAATGAAAAAATTGCTTTTGGGGATTTGCGCTTTATTGTCAGTTCTCCCCTTGCTGGCCCAACAACGCCGGCTTACAGTTATTGATGCACAGAGTAAACAACCTCTTACAGGGGTAACAATTGAATTACCGAACGGCAATACCGTGATGACGGATGTTGATGGTAATGCAATAATTCCCACAAATTCAACTTTCACAGTGCTTAGTAGTATTGGTTTCCGTACTACTAAAATTACCATTGATAAAGATGTTGATACTGTTTTAATGGAAAGGCACAATCTATTCTTACAGCCTGTTGAGGTAAGGGCGGTGAGGGCCGGAGACAGGAGTCCATTTGCCCACACCAACATTTCAGGGAGAGAACTTTCAAAGCAGAACCTGGGTCAGGACCTCCCCTTCTTACTAAACCAAACCCCATCTGTGGTGGTAAGTTCAGATGCAGGAAATGGCGTGGGTTATACGGGGATCAGGATCAGGGGGAGCGATGCCACCAGGATCAATATGACACTCAATGGTATTCCTTATAACGATGCCGAAAGCCAGGGGTTGTTTCTGGTGAACCTGCCTGATTTTGCTTCCTCAGTGAGCAGCATTCAAATTCAGCGGGGTGTGGGAACATCCAGTAATGGAGCAGGGGCATTTGGTGCCAGTATAAATATAAGCACCAATGAATTCAATGAAGAAGCCTATGCTGAAATTAATAATAGTTATGGGTCGTTCAATACGTGGAAAAATACTGTTAAGGCGGGCAGTGGACTAATAAGTGATCATTTCACTATTGACGCACGCCTTTCACGGATAACAAGTGATGGCTATATTGACAGGGCAAGCTCCAACCTTTCATCCTTTTATGTTTCAGGAGCTTATCTTAACGACAAGTCGAGTATTCGTTTCAATGTGTTTTCAGGTAAAGAAAAAACCTATCAGGCCTGGAATGGCCTTCCACAGGCAGAGGCCAAAACCAACCGCACCTTCAATAGTGCAGGCACTGAAAAGCCGGGAGAACCTTATGACAATGAAACAGACAATTACCAACAGGATCATTATCAACTATTCTTTAACCATGCTTTTTCAGAAAAGTTATCCCTCAACCTCGCAACTTTTCTTACGCGCGGGAGAGGATACTACGAACAATATAAAGCGGAAGAATCATACAATGATTATGGGTTAGAGAATCCGGTTGTAGGCGGAATAGAACTGGAAACAACAGACCTGGTACGTCAACTTTGGCTCGACAATCATTTCTATGGAGCAACTTATTCTCTGCAGTACAAACATAAATTAACCCAACTTACTTTCGGCGGCGCTTATACGAAGTACGATGGCAACCATTTCGGCAAAGTGATTTGGGCAACTAATGCAATAAGTAAAGATCATAGGTGGTATGACAATGATGCCTTGAAAAAGGATTTTAATTTTTTTGGGAAATGGCAGCAAAAACTTGGAACAAACTGGCTTAGCTTTCTGGATTTGCAATACCGCAATGTGAGTTATGATATAACCGGTTTTCGCAACAATCCGGGAATAACCACTGCCACTAAATATAATTTCTTCAATCCGAAAGCCGGGATAAGTTATTCCAGAAATAAGTGGAATGTTTTTGCCTCCTATTCTGTTGGCAACAAGGAGCCAAACCGTGACGACTTTGAAGCGGGTGAAGAACAACAACCTCAAAGAGAACAACTACATGATATTGAAGTTGGACTTGAACGAAAGAATGGCAATCATTCATTTGGTGCTAATCTATATTATATGATTTACAGGAACCAATTGGTACTTACCGGAAAAATAAATGATGTGGGTGCCTACACGAGATCCAATATTGATCGAAGCTATAGGGTTGGAATTGAACTACAGGGCGCCACAAGACCCGCCAGCTGGCTCCATTTGATTGGCAATCTTACTTTGAGTGAAAACAAAGTGATCGGATTCACTGAGTATATTGATGATTATGATGAGGGTATACAAAAGGTAAATTCTTATGATAAAACAGATATATCTTTTTCTCCAGGAGTCATAGGAACAGCAACTGCTTTAGTTACTCCGTTTAAAAATGCAGAATTAGCAATAATCGGGAAATATGTGGGCAAACAATTTCTTGATAATACTTCATCAGCAGATCGAAGTCTGGCGGCATTTTACACACAGGATTTACGTTTCCGGTATACTATAAAAGGAAAGATCCTGGATGAGCTGGGATTGGTGCTGCAGGTGAATAATGTGTTCAATAAACTATACGAACCAAACGGTTATACCTTCAGCTATATTTACGACAAAACCTTATATACGGAAAACTACGTTTATCCAATGGCGGGAATAAACTGGATGGCGGGAGTAAATATTCGATTGTAACAATTACGAAGTAGAATTACCGGTATATCTCCTATATGTAAAAATCATCTTTGGCATCATTTAGGATTATAGTTAGATACTTTAATCCGTACCTGATGAAAAAAACCATCGCCCTGAACGTCGCTATTATTTTGATCTTTTACCTGGTCTTTTTATTTGCCGGCGGCAGGTAACAAAAAAAGCGTGAGGATTCATATCTCTCACGCTTTTGTTTTATAATTTCTAACCTAATTACTTTCCGGAAAACTTATCCTGCCATTCAAGCATCCCGCCAGCAAGATTTTTTGTATTGGTGAAACCCATTGTTTCCAGAAAGAGGCAGGCCGTCATACTTCTTTTACCACTTCTGCAATGGATTATGAGTTCTTCGTTCTTCAGGTCTTCTAATTCATCAATTTGCATTGACTGGATCTTTCCCAAAGGGATAAGCTTTGCTCCAATATTGAACTCTGCATATTCTTCGGGTTCACGCACATCAATGATGTTCAGCTTCTCCCCTGCATCCATACGGCTTTTTAGCTCCTCAACAGTAATAATGTCCATAATCAGAAATTTACGGGTTTTGATTAATAGTTGTTATCAACAGCAGGTGCTACCCGGGTTGTGGTATCACGCTGAGGTTTTTGGGTACTTAACCAGACATCAATCATTTGTCCAGGCCTGATCCTGTTCACTCTCCGGTCGGGAGTATTACGTTCGGGGCTTTGACGGTAAATAAATGCATTGACAGTATCCTTAACATCATCATCCAGAACCCTTGCCCCAAAACTAATTCCACTTGCATTCAAAATTTCTTTTGCATCTGCATAAGTCATTCCAAAAAGGTCAGGAACACCCATATCAATATTCGATAATCCGCTACCCAGAACAAGATTGATTGGAGTACCCATAGGTAAGCGGGTTCCTGGCTTTATCTCTTCTTTATTTTTTAATTGGGTAAGAACAGAGTTCTTGGCAAAATCAGGCTTGTAAGTAGTGTCACCCATTTTTAGTCCAAACTGCTTTAAAACTATGGCTGCATTTCGCACACTCATCCCGACCAGGTTGGGCATCACTACATCAGGTGGAACTGTTCTATTAACCGTTAAGTAGACAGTTCTGTTCTTTTTTACTTTTGCCTCTGGTTCAGGAAACTGTTTCACTACTGCCCTGGCCTGAATGGTATCGCGGTAAACGGAATCCTGGATCACCACTTCAAAGCCTATAGATTCTAATTGTTCCCTTGCTTCCTCAAAAGATTTACCTGTAACAGATGGTACATTTACCTCCTCTCCATGCCTGGTGAAAAAATCAAGCGAGTTAAAGAATAAGAGAATCAATCCTGCCACGATTAATATGGCTATCAACAGATTCAGCCAAATAGATTTTTTTGAGAGTGATGCAAACACAGGCTACTTTTTAAAATAAGAAATGGATTTCAAAGAAAATGAAAATTATTTACCCGTCAAGGCTTCATCCAGGAGCGCTGAGTAAAAATCACGCAACGTCCAGCCCATAGCATTAACCTGTTGAGGAACGATGCTGGCTTCACTTTGTCCGGGAACAGTATTGATCTCCAGGAGGAAAGGTTGCCCGATTGCTTCATTATAAATGAAATCAATGCGTATTACTCCGCTGCAATTAAAAACCTGATAAACTTTTGCTGCTGTTTGACGTACTTTCTCGGCAATATCATCGCTTACAACTGCAGGGGTGATTTCTTCACTTAATCCCTCATACTTTGCTTCAAAATCAAAAAATTCCTTTTTGGTAATTACCTCTGTAAAAGGCAGCGTAACTATATCCCCTTTATGCCGGAAAACACCAATTGTAAACTCCCTTCCTTCAATAAACTCCTCCACAAGCACCTGGTCGTCTTCGAGAAAAGCTTTCTCAAGAGCTTCAGGAAGATCTTCTGCCTTATTAACTTTACTCATTCCAATACTGCTACCACCATTGTTAGGTTTGACAAAGACCGGGAGGTTCAACTGGGCAGCAATCGAAACGGCGGAGGCATGGCGGTTACTAAACAGGTGCAATGACCTTGCAACGTGAATACCTGCAAAAGCTGCAACTGCAACAGTGTACCTTTTATTAAAAGTAAGGGCGGAACTTGCAGCATCACATGTAGTATAAGGCAGACCGATCATGTCAAAATAGCCCTGTAATTTCCCATCTTCTCCCGGGGTTCCGTGGATGCCAATAAATACTCCATCAAACACCACCTTTTGATTATGGAAATTTAAGCTGAAATCATTCCGATCAACCTGTATGTCGTCGCCATTAGCGGCGGTATGCCACCATCCATCTTTCCGGATATCAATCTTGTAAACTTCAAATCTGTCCGTATCAATATTCTTTTCGATGGTAATAGCTGATTTGTAGGAGATCTCTGCCTCAGCGGAATATCCACCGGTAAGGAAGGCGATGACTGGTCTCTCGCTCATTTATTTATCAATTGGTTTTTAACAAAAAGGTGAAGGATCTTATCCTTCACCCGTTACACGATGGGAAATATCACCCACCTATACGAAGTAGCTTTCGCTACAATTAAACTGTGTTCCTGTAAGATACATTTTCCCGTTGAAAATCTGAAATTTAAAGATGCAACCTTTCTTTTTTAGCGAGGAGTTCATCCACTGTTTCCCGATACATTTCGTCCGGAACACAACAGTCTACCGGGCAAACAGCAGCACACTGGGGTTCCTCATGAAATCCCTGGCATTCTGTGCATTTATTGGGCACGATATAATAAGTGTCAACACTTATTGGGTTATTGCGCTGATCTGCGTCTAAAACGGTACCATCCATTAAAGCAAAACTGCCTTTTACGGATGTTCCATCGCTGAGCGCCCATTCAACGCCACCCTCATAAATAGCATTATTCGGACATTCGGGTTCACAGGCACCACAGTTGATACATTCTTCTGTTATTTTGATAGCCATGAGTAGAAATTTTTAGTGGGTTGTATAAGTTAACTTTGCACGCAAATTAAGAGGTACATGTTGAATTTACAACACAGGATCGATTTATTGGTAGAATTGGGTAAATATATCAAGGCCGATGGGCCTGAATGGCAGGGTATTAAGCAAAAAGCATCCCTGACCAATGCGTGGTTTACGAATGAATTTGTTGACATATCGGCTACTAATATTGCAAATAATTTCCTCTCCCGGGTCAAACTGGACGAGGTTGCTTCTAAATACGAGCTTCCTAATCTTCAGAAATCACCCAAAACAGTTGGGATCGTTATGGCAGGCAATATTCCTATGGTGGGTTTCCATGATTGGTTATGTGTTTTCATGAGTGGACATAGCGCCATGATCAAGTTAAGCTCAAAAGACAATATCCTTTTGGAACATCTTATAAAAAAACTTTATGAGTGGGAGGATAAAGTTAAGCAGAATACAATCTTTGGTGAATTGCTCAAAGGATGTGATGCTTACCTGGCCACCGGAAGCGACAATACTTCCAGGTATTTTGACTATTATTTTTCCAAATACCCACATATAATTCGCCGTAATCGAACTTCAGCAGCAATTCTGGATGGCAGTGAGACAATTGAGGAACTCAACCTCCTTTCAGATGATATTAACATGTACTTTGGATTAGGCTGCCGAAATGTTACCAAACTTTACCTGCCACATAATTACGATTTCATCCCTCTCTTAGGTGCCATGAATAAGTATCTGTATTTTTTTGAACACAATAAATACAAGAATAATTACGATTACCAGCTGGCCATTCAATTGCTCAATAATAAATACTACATGACCAATGGTTCTATATTACTTGTTGAAGCAAGTTCCTTATACTCCCCTATCAGCCAACTGCATTATGAGCATTATGAAAATAGAGAACTGGTTCTGGAAAACTTAAAGAGTAACCCTTCTGTCCAATGCCTGGTAGGACATAGGCTTACCCCTTTTGGAACTGCTCAATGCCCTGGATGGGAAGATTATGCCGACGATGTTAACACAATGGCATTTTTGGTAACTTTATGAGTGTCATCTACGAAGGTCTTAGTAAAACTATTGTTAAACTGGATTACGATGCAACTGAAACCTTGTCACCTTCGTTATTTTGTAGTGCGTCAGGCATATTGTTTGACCATCAAGTTAAAAAATTAAGGATCATCATATGAAATTGCAGCAAATTTTACCGGTTATCCTGATCAGTGCAGCCACATCAATAGGAAGTATGTATGCCTACAATAAATATGTAAGCAAAGAAGCATATACCTATATAGGCTCAGACAGCAATCGTGTTCCTGTCAATTATGCAGGTTTTTTTGACGGCATTAATGGTAGTCCCACAGACTTTAGTGATGCAGCAGCCAGTGCTATACCCGCAACAGTTCACATTAAAACAAAGAGTACTCGTACTGCCAGCAATAATCTTCCCAAACGTAGTCCCTTATTCGATCTTTTCGGATTCGACTGGGATGAAGGCATGGCGCCCCGTTCATTACCACAAATGGCTTCCGGTTCAGGCGCCATAATAAGTGATGATGGTTACATCGTAACAAATAACCATGTGGTAGACGGAGCTGATGATATTACGGTAACTATGAGTGATAAGAAATCCTACAAGGCCAAACTTGTGGCATCTGATCCCAGTAGTGATCTTGCATTGATCAAGATAGACGCGAAGGGGCTGCCATTCCTGATGTATGGCAATTCGGATGAAGTGAGAGTAGGTCAGTGGGTTTTGGCAATAGGATATCCCCTGAATCTGGAAACAACTGTTACTGCTGGTATCGTAAGTGCGAAAAGCCGGACTCTTGAAATTAACCGCAGGCAGAGCCGCACTCCTATTGAGTCATTCATACAAACAGATGCGGCAGTAAACCCCGGTAATAGTGGCGGACCGCTCATTAATACTGCCGGGCAACTTATAGGAATAAATTCTGCCATTGCATCTCCAACAGGATCTTATGCAGGCTATTCTTTTACCATTCCGGTTAATATGGTTAAGAAGATCGTAGCTGATCTTATGAAATTTGGAACCGTTCAGCGTGCTTATCTTGGTATTAACTATGCTCCTGATAATTTAAGTGAGGAAGTGAAGACCCAGGAGGGGATTAAATCTGGCGAAGGAGTTTTTGTGATGGATGTTACAAAAGATGGAGCCGCAGCAGCATCAGGAATAAAAAAAGGCGATTTTATTACACGCATTAATAATGTGCCTGTAAGATCGGGAGCAGAGATGGTGGGGCAGATCGCTACCTATAGGCCTGGTGATAAGGTAAAGATCGGCTTCCGCAGAGATGGAAAAGAAATGATAAGCGATGTTATCTTAAGGAATAGCAGCGGAACCACGGATGTAGTCAAGACAAGTGTTTTAGATAAGCTAGGCGCAGATATGGCAACCATAGATGCAAAACTTGCAAAAGAGATGGGGATCAAGGGTGGGGTGATCGTGAAATCGATTGATGAGAATGGCGCCTTTTCCAAAACAAGAATGGAAGAAGGTTTTGTGATCCTCAAAGTGAATGGAAAAGAAGTGAATACTGTAGATGACTTTCGTTTAGAAATGGAAAAGGCGGGAATATCTGTTACCCTGGATGGAATGTATCCCGGATATGAGGGTGTTTTCAGATACCCAATGAAGTTAGATTAACAATAGAAAAACCAATAAAAAAAGCTACCTGAAAAATCAGGTAGCTTTTTAGTTTTGTTGAACCGAATTATTTAACAAAAACCAGGTATTGCCACCCCTTGAGGTTAATGGTTGGTTCAGCGTTAAAGTCATGGAGATGTCCACTAAATGCATTTGCGAATTCACCACTAACATCTTCCCTATTAAACGAAATAGCAGATGTATCGGAAGCAGACAAATTAAGTATAACCAGCACTTCTCTGTTCCCGTTTTTTCTTATAAAGGAGAATAATCCTTCATTGCTACCAGTATAGATTCTTCGGGTGATTGCTTCTTTATCACCTGCTCTTAATGCCGGATTTGTCTTACGTAAATTCAGTAACACTTTATAAAATTCATGTAACTGGTAAGAGCCGTTCCATTCAATAGTATCCTTATCGAAAAATTTTAGTCTCTTTTTATTTGGCAACTCCTGTCCACTGTATATCATAGGAATTCCGTTCCAGGTAGCTCCGAAAACAGCAAATGCCAATGCTGCCTCTCCATATTTTTCATACTCAGTTCCGTTCCAGCTGTTTTCATCATGGTTTGTTGTGAAGTACATTCTAACTGCAGCTGGAACAAAATGTTGTTCATACTTATGAAGAAGTTGGTCCAGCCCATTAATATCAGTATTACCCTTACAAAAGTCAGCCGTTTTATGCATCCATTCCCAGGTATAGGTTGCATCAAATGCTTCATGATAATTAGCTTCTTCACACTCTGCTAGCCAAAACAGCTTCCGCTCCTTGTCTAATTCTGCGCGGGCTTCTTTCCAGAAATCCAGCGGAACCAGCATTGCCATATCACATCGAAAGCCATCAATACCAGTTTCCCTAACCCAAAACCGCATAGCTTCGATGAGTGCCAGGCGCATATCCCGGTTATTAAAATCAAGATCTATAACGTCATCCCATCCGTTTGAGTCAAAAAAATGGCCGTGTTCATTGATTTTGAAAAAATCCGGATTGGTCTTCGTCCAGCTATGCCCCCAACCTGTATGGTTAGCGACCCAATCAATAATAACTTTTAATCCAAGTTCATGGGCTACCGCCACCATTTTCCGGAAGTCGTCAATGGAACCATACTCTGGATTGGTAGAGGTAAAATCGCAACAAGCATAGTAACTCCCGAGGCTTCCCTTTCTTTGTTCAGTTGCGATTGGAGTTATGGGCATGAACCACAAAACTTCAACACCCATATCTTTCAATCTGGGCATTTCCCGGCTAAAGGCTTCGAAGGTGCCTTCCTTTGTATATTGACGGAGGTTGACCTCGTAAACATTTGTAGAACGGACCCAATCGAGTGCTTCGAAAACAACATTACTCATCATTATATAGGTTTTTGAAAGTTGAGTAGAGTGAAAATAAGATAAAAAATCACAAAGGCACTGCATGATCAAACCAACTAACTTTGCAATTGTTTAACTGAAAAGATCACTAATCGAGAAGTAATGAAGCAATTTGATGTGCCTGTTAAATACCGTAGTCCTTTGATAACTGCCGTGAAGGAGAAAAGAAAGTTGGAAGACCGGTTAAAAAAGGATTTCACTCCAACAGAACTTGACCTGGGAAATTTAAAGGTTTTTCTTGCACGTCATTTCGGCTTTTGTTATGGGGTAGAAAATGCCATTGAGATTGCTTTCAGAACGGTAGATGAAAATCCCGGAAAGCGAATATTTCTGTTAAGTGAAATGATCCACAATCCACAGGTAAATGCGGATTTACAAAAGCATGGAGTTCAATTTCTTCAGGACACTTATGGCAAACAAATCATTCCATTCGATGAGATAAATGCAAATGACATTGTTCTGATTCCGGCATTTGGCACCACACTGGCAATTGAAAAGATGCTTCGCGACAAGGGCATACAAACTGAAAAATACAATACAACCTGTCCTTTCGTTGAAAAGGTTTGGAATCGAAGTGAGCAGATCGCCTCAAAAGGATATAGTATTATAATCCATGGAAAGCCCATGCATGAAGAAACCCGTGCGACATTTTCACATGCTGCTGCCAATGCGCCCGCGGTTATATTAAATGACTTACACGACGCAGAAATCCTGGGAGGATTCATCAAGGGGGAATTACCGACTGATTCATTTTATGAAATTTTCAGGGGGCGTTATACTGAAGGCTTTGATGTAAAGAAAGATCTTGGAAGATTTGGCGTGGTTAATCAGACTACGCAACTTGCCAGTGATACCCAGGAAATTGCGGAATATTTAAAAAAGCTGGTAATGGAACATTATCAGTTAGATTCTACCACCATTAATCAAAGATTTGCTGACACCCGTGACACCCTATGTTATGCAACAAATGACAATCAAACAGCAGTTTCAGGAATGCTTGAAACGACTGCTGATCTTGCCATAGTTGTGGGCGGATATAATTCATCCAATACAACCCACCTGGTTGAGCTATGCGAAAAGAAGTTACCGACCTATTTTATAAATAACCCGGATAAATTAATTTCTCCAAACGAGATCCAACATTTTGATTTTCATACAAAAACGGAATTAGTTTCGACCAATTATTTACCAACTGTTCGCCCGGTTAGGATATTAATTACCAGTGGGGCCTCTTGTCCGGATGCTATTGTAGAAGAAGTTATTCGAAAATTGGCGGTTTTTACCGATTCCCTTGATGGAGTTGAAAGATATCTTCACTCGATTAACCATTAAAGGCTGAAAATGGGTGTTTTCACCCTTTTAAATGAATTTGGCAGGTATTAATTTGTGTCAAATTCAAGGGCATGGAACTATACCAAAAATTCCAGGTGGTTCAATTCATTGTGATCTTGGCAACTTGTTTAGTTGGATTACGACTATTATGGGAAGGGAAATCACCCGAAAAAACCTACATACTTCCTTTTTGTATAATTGATTTAGTTGTTACTGGGATAACTGTATATACCTATTATTTTTATAAGTTTCATTTTAATCTAACCATACTTGTTGTATTATTTTCATGGGTAGAAATATTTTTCATCTCTTATTATATAAATGATGTTATTGGAGAAAAAAAAGAATTATTTATACCAATATCATTAAGTCTATTCAGCCCCATTATCTCGAAGCTTTTATTAGAAGATTACCATTTACTACCAATGGTTACTAGCTGCATTTATATTACTATATGCTCATTTAAATATATTAAATGGATATTTAACAAAGATTCTGATGTTCGGTTGAAAGAGACAAGACATTATTGGATTGTTCTAGGCATCATGCTCTGCTACACCACTTCAATCCCATATTGGATAAGTGATTTATTCTTGCAGCGAAGTTTTGCGGATATGTATCATCATTTATCCCGGGCATTTTTTATCTATTTTGTATGCCTAAATGTAATAATGCACTTATTCTTTATTAAAGCATTTTTATGGAAAGTACAATTAGCACAATCCTATTCTGGACAATCGCATCTTCATTAATAACTCTTGCAATATTTCAATACTTTATTTATAATCTGATTAGGCTTCATAACAAAAAACTAGCAGAGCATAAATCAAATTTAGATCAGACACTTATTGAGAAAGAAAGACAAATACTTATAACACGGTCTGATACTCAAGAGGAAACAATGCAAAAAATATCCCAAGAAATACATGATAATATAAATCAGGTCCTAACATTATCAAAAATCAACCTTTCCAATTTAAAGAGCATACTTCCAATTGAGAACAGAATACCATTAGAAAATGCAGAAAATTTGATCACTAATGCAATTTGCGATTTAAATACAATCTCTAGAAGCCTTAACGGAGATGTTATTAATCAAACTAGTCTTTTGAGAATATTAGAAATTGAATGTGAAAAAATAAATAAACTAGGGAATATCAATATTATAATTGAATGTGCAAAATACTCTGGTGTTGTAAATTCAAATATTGAATTAGCATTATATAGATTATTTCAAGAAGCGATACGTAATTCAATTGTACATGGAAAAGCAACTAACATCGAAATTGAATTGTTCTCAGACAAATCTCAAATAAAATTTAAAATAGTTGATAACGGAAAAGGATTCGATATAGTAACTATACATGAGCTTCCGTATACACATCAGGGATTGAAAAATATGAGAAGAAGAATTGTGTCTGTTGACGGATCGATCAATATTTATTCGAAAATTGGGGAAGGCACAACTATTGATGTAACAATTCCATTATCCAATACTAATCAATAATCTTATTTCTCATTCCATACATAATTAATCCTGCAATAGTTTTGGCCCCTACCTTGGACTTCATATTCTGACGAATTGTTTCAATGGTCCTAGGGCTTAAAAATACTTCCTTTGATATCTCTTCAGTCGTTTTGTCTTCCGCCAAAAGTTTTAAAATCCGAACCTCTTTCTCTGTAAATTTTATGGGATTTGGATAAAATTGTCTGACTGCTTTTTTAGTTTGAAGCTTTGATAATACTGCTTTATTTACTAAGTCATTAAAATAGAAATCTTCATTCATACAAGCTAAAATTGCTTGATATATCTCTTCGGGGTCGGTGGTTTTTGTCAAATATGCATTTGCGCCAAGTTCCATCATCTTACTGATCATTTCCTGGTCATCATACATCGTAAGAACAATAATTCTCACATCATCATACTCTTTACGTAATAAACCAATCGCATTTACACCATCCATTTCTGGCATCCTAATATCCATTAATAAGACATCAGGCTTTTTTAACTGCATCTTGTGCATCAGATCCTTCCCATCTTCTGCTTCCCATAATATTTTGAGATAATCTTTGTCTTTAAGGGCCATACGAATACCGTCCCTAAAAATTTTATGGTCATCTGCAATACTAATCTTGATACTCAACTCAGTACTCATAGGTATAGGCAGTTTTTAGGATCTTGTTTTGGTTCATTTAACGCTAAATAGGGACAATCTCGTATTTCCACGCGAAAATTTCACTTTTCTGGAAAACAAATAAACAGAATCAAAAAGAGTGGACTGGGAAAATTACTATCGTAAAACTAACTTGCTAAAATCGTAATAAAGAAGAAGTTAGAGCTACAAAAACTCATCATTTATACCCAGAAACCACAATAAAAAAAATAATCTAACTTGAAATTCAATTTCATCGACCGTATTTTTACTATATTTATATAGCAGTTTTACTAAATTTTAGTTCGTATGTTTACGAGATAAATCTTCGTAAATGCACTACGGTATTGAATTTTAGTCAATTTATAACAATTTCTCGATGATAACCCCTATTGATACTGGTTTTTTTTTGCGGGTTATTCACATTCTGAAAACCAAACCCTTCTTACTAAAACTTACTATTATGACTCAAAACGAAATTTTGACCGCCAACCTGGCAGCTGTGGGTGAAGATATTGGCCAAGAGCTGGGCGCCAAAATGGTTAAGGACTTCCAGGATGCATATCCAACTGAAACACAATGGTTCAATGTTGGAAAGAATATTATTAATAATATACTAAGTCAACCAAACTGCGCCGGTATCCGTTTTTATAACGCATTGGACGAAACTGGACAGAAAACACTTGTAATTGTTGGATTAGACGAAGATGAAAACATCATTTGTGAGTATTCTACAATTAACAGTGATGGTGTAATTGGTAAACATGTTGGCATTGTTGCAGATAGAGTTGGAAGACCCGGAACAAAAACTGGTGATACAATTTTAGACTGGTGGACCTAATTGATTATTTTTCATGAGATTATAATTTACAATTGGGTATTACTATATTTGATCTAGTAATGCCAAAATTGTGAATTATTTTTTCTATCTCACATATGCTACCTTTTTTATACCCTTGTTGGTATTCTTATTCAATTTTAAAAAGAATAAAGATATATCCGCAAGGGTAATTTTTGCTTACGTACTATATTCAATTCTCAACGAGGTGGTCCTTTATTTACTTAGAGATAATAGGACACCAGGAAGTGAAACAATTGAAGCAGCTTTTGTTTGGTCTTTCACTGTTTTTGAATTCCTATTCCTTGCTTTTTTCTTGTATATAACATTAACCAAAAAATCCAACAAACGAGCCCTTCTAATTGGATCGTCAATATTTGGTGTAACCGCATTTTTAAATCTATTTGCAAATATTAAAGGAGCAAAAAATATAGAAGTATTTGACACAATACCAGTAACAGTAAGCGCGCTGACTTTAATTATTTTCTGTATCGTTTATCTTTTTGAGAAAATTCAATCTCCCGAAATTGAATTCATATATGCTGGATCAAACTTCTGGATTATCATTGGAATAATGATTTACTTCTCCGGAACATTCTTTCTATTTCTACAGTATTCTGAATTAACTGATAAAGAACAAGAAAGTTTCTGGATTATTAATTGGTTTTGCATTTTGCTCAAAAATATTCTTTTTGCAATAGCATTTTATTTACCTAGCGATAAATCCCAAAGTTCCATTTCAAAACAAGATTTAGATATTTCATTATTACGAGAACTCGACTAAATAACCCAAACCCTAGCCCATAAAATGTTTTTTTTACAGGTAAGCAACCAAAATGCCAATGTTTCGATAGTGCTGTTTTTTGGCACAATTGGGATGCTGGCACTGACGATCGGATTGATCGTCTTTATCATTTTCCACCAAAGGAAGGTGATCAGGTACCAGATGACCCTGCAAAAAATGGAGCATGAACAGCAGAAAATGCTCTTAAATGCATCTATAAGGCTTCAGGAAGAAGAAAGACAAAGAATTGCCGCCGATTTACATGACGATGCCGGTCCACTCCTGGCAACTGCCAGGCTGTACCTCAATGAAAATCTCGTCAATCTCGATAAAACAACCCAATTACAAAGTATTTATAATGCCAAACAGATCATTGATGACACTATTCAACTGATCAGGAACATTTCTCATAGCCTGATGCCACCTACCCTTAAAAACTTTGGACTTGAATCGGCTGTAAATGATCTCTTTCAAAAAATAAGCGGATCCGGATCTATCAATGCCAGTTGTCGTTTCCATGATTACCGGGAACGCCTCGCAACAGATAACGAGCTGATTGTATTCAGAGTTATACAGGAGCTAATTAATAACATTCTCAAGCATAGTAACGCCAGCTTCATTCATTTGACACAGAATATGAATGGAAACAAGTTCTATATCCGCATGCATCATGATGGAAAAGGAATAACCCAGGCTGATTTCGAACGTATGAATTATAGTTCTGCCGGACTTGGACTTAAAAATATTCAAAGCAGGTTAAAAGTATTACAGGGTCGGATATTCTTTGAAAAGGATCCATCCCAAACCTATTACAAAGTAACTATTGAACTCAACAAGGAGGATAATTCCTTGCAGCCTTAACCGGGAATCTGTACTTTTAGGAGCCGAACTGCACGATACCTATGAGAGTAATCAAAGTAGCCATTGCTGATGACCACAAAATTTTCCGGAAAGGTGTAATACTCTCACTCCGCACTTTTACCAATATTAAATTCGTTCAGGAAGCAGAAAATGGCCAGGAACTTATTGAAGGACTTGCAAAATCAGAACCCGATGTGATCTTAATGGATCTGCGTATGCCTCAAAAAGATGGTATTGAAAGTACAAAATATATTGCTAAACAATTCCCCCACATCCATATTGTTGTTCTAACCATGTTCGAAGATGAACGTTTCGTAAGCCACCTTATGGAAATTGGAGCAAATGGTTACTTGCTCAAAAGTGCTGATCCGTCAGAAATCAGGAGAGCTATCATGGAAGTTGCTGAAAAAGGGTATTATTTAAACAACTTCGTAAACCGCATACTTCTTAAAAAATCGCATTCCAAACAAAAGGTAGTTCCATCGCTTAGTAGTGAGATTACCCTTACAGAAAGAGAGAGAGATGTAATCAAATATATCTGCATGGAGTTTACCGCGCAGGAAATTGCTCAGAAAATGGAAGTTAGTCCTCGTACAGTAGAAGCAATCAAGGACCGTTTAATGGAAAAATTCGGGACAAAAAATACTGCAGGACTAGTCTTCTACGCGGTAAAGAACAACCTGATCGATTAGAGTGCCATTTCCAGCACGTTCTCGTCTATGATGAGCCTTCCTGCAGTCTTAGCTTTTATCTCTTCAACAGATACGCCGGGAGCCCTTTCTATTAATTTAAAGCCATCTGGAGTAATATCAAGCACTGCAAGCTCAGTTACTACTTTTTTAACACAACCAACTCCTGTTAAAGGAAGAGAACATGATGGAAGCAGCTTTGATTCTCCTTTCGGATTTGTATGCATCATAGCAACAATAATATTCCTTGCGCTGGCCACGAGATCCATCGCGCCTCCCATACCTTTCACCATCTTTCCCGGGATCTTCCAATTGGCAATATCACCTGAATCACTCACTTCCATTGCACCCAATACCGTCAAATCAACCTTGCCGGCCCGAATCATTCCAAAGCTTTCTGCGCTATCAAAAAAGGCTCCACCCGGTAAAATAGTAACCGTTTCCTTTCCAGCATTAATAAGATCAGCATCTATTTCTTCCTCTTTTGGATATGGCCCCATACCCAGCATACCATTCTCGCTTTGCAACATAATATGCATTCCTTCGGGTATATAATTTGCTACCAGGGTTGGAATACCGATCCCAAGATTTACATACATCCCATCCCTCAATTCTTGCGCAATCCGCCGGGCTATTCCGAATTTATCCAAGGCCATAATTTAGTTGTTTAGTATATGCTGAAAATATGGAGTCTTCTTTTTCTGTTCGAGGGTTGACCGAAAGAATTCCCCTAATAATGGATTGATATCTTCAAGAGCTTTAAAATTTTTCTCCACTGCTTCTACAGCTTTGGACACACCAGCAGCATCATAACCATAATAAGATAATGCGTTTTCCTCCTGGTGCTGCCTGTCCTCGTTAAAATCCATAATATCATCCAGGAGCAGAAAAGATGGCACTAACAAGTACCAATACTCTATAACTTTTTTTATCAGTTCTGCCGGAGCTGGATTAACACAGAGCAAATAAAGTAAAGCATCTCCCCTGTTCAATGAACTGTTTTCCAAACCAAGATTAGCGGTAGCTTTCAGAGGTTCCCCTTTAAAATATTCCCTGAGGTCATCCAGTAGCCACTTATGCTTAGCCAGAGGCTCAATCATAGAGTGAATTGCAGCAATCTGGTCCGTAAAATTTATTTCACCGAATTCAAACTTGGCAGCATAATCCAGTATTCTTTCCATAATAATGACATAGGAGGAGTCCAGGATATCATCTTTAGCAATTCCAGCTCTTAACTGAAGATCGAAAAAAAGAGGTATGAAGAGGTAGCCGGTTCCCCTTGCTACGTAGAGATATCTTCCTTTCCAGTAACGGTTATCTTTTGGCACATTACGATCAACAAAAAACGCTGCGATTTCAGGATCAACTCCCATTCCCCCGATAAGCTGTTGTTTACTGGTAAACATATTTCAAGGATATATTATTCAGGTCTGTTCAATTGCACTGTCTTTTTCTCAATACGCTTTTCATATCCGGAAGCCTGGAAAATACGATGTACATATATTCCTGGCACATGAATCATATCAGGATCCAGTTCACCAGGTTCCACCAGTTCTTCCACCTCAGCTATCGTTATTCTCCCAGCCTTAGCCATGGAAGTTGAAAAATTGCGGGTGGTCTTTCTAAAAAGAAGATTTCCAAAACGATCGCCTTTCCAGGCTTTGACAATTGCAAAATCAGCATACAATGCTTCTTCCATAAGGTAATGTTTACCATTGAAAACCCTTATCTCTTTTCCTTCAGCAATTTCAGTTCCATAACCTGCCGGTGTAAAGAATGCAGGAATCCCCATACCCGCCATTTGAATTCTTGTAGCCAATGTGCCTTGTGGGATAAGGTCGACCTCTAACTCTCCATTTAATAACTGTCGCTCAAATTCAGCGTTTTCACCCACATAAGAGCTCATCATCTTTTTTATCTGTCGGGTCTTTAATAATAATCCCAGACCAAAGTCATCTACACCTGCATTATTTGAAATACATGTTAAACCAGTTATACCCTTTTCTACCAGGGCATTAATACAAGATTCAGGTATACCACAAAGGCCGAATCCTCCCAACATAATTGTAGCATTATCCTGAATGTCATCAATTGCCTCAGTTGCAGAAAAAAATACTTTATTCATAAGACTTAATTCAATTCAATTGCCCTGGCAGCAGAATCCGGAAGAGATTTTGATGGATTCATGATTTGAAGGCGCCGCCTGGTGGCAAGTGCTTCCACTGAATCAAATACAACTTTTAACTCATCGGGATGACCAAGATAATATTTATAACTATCGGAGAACGTTTTGAAATCTATTTTATGAAGTCGGAAAACCTGGTCATACTTTTCAGATCTGTTTACACTCAAATCGTAAGTTGTATCCTTCCCTTTCAACTGCATTGTGAATTCATCCGTCAGCATAAGATCATACACTATTGGCACGATCTGTTTATTTGATAAAACCACCTGCTCTTCTCTTTTTTCCTTACAGGCGTTCAATGAGATAATGGTTAGTATAAAAAAAACAAAAGCATTCCTCATTTCAATTCCTGTTTGTATGTATTGGCATTGGTAATATCAAGTCTTGATAATATATCAAGGGCTGCCGATTTTTCATCTGGGGGAGATTTACGAAACATCTTTGCTAATTCGGTTGTTCTTCCCTGAAAGAAAAAGGGAATGATCATTGAATTTGGAATATCACTATTTAAAGTATTCAATTGCTGTAAAGAAGTCAACACTGCTTTCCTGGCCTCAAATTCCTTTTCATAAAATTGGTCCAGACCCAACCGAAAATATCCATAAATGGCATCATGCACCATTGTATACCTATTTCCTGTTAGATTTTCCATTAACCAATACCGGTTTCTTGGTCCATCAAAAGCCTTCCACCCAATTATATCCCGACTATCAGGTGCATTATTAACGATGTTCTGAGCTTTAACAAAATACTGATCTCCTCCTCTTAAGGCAAACGAATCTCCATCCATCCCCAAAATTATATTTGCATAGAATGCGAGTACTGCTGTAAGATTGGAAACCAGCGGGTCATTACCGCTTACTCTGTTCTCATTGAATTCAAGTTGTTGAAACTCCACATACCTGAACAATAGATTTTCGTCAATAAAATTAACCAGTGGAGAAACGTAAGCAGCATTATACACGGGACGCGCAGCCTGTATAGTTAGTGTAGCCTGAAAAACGTTTCCATCTCTGGCATCCAGAATATTAATGAGAAAATTACAAGCGATCTTTTCATTCTGCTGATAGGTATCCCGCGACCATTTCCTATTATTAAGGAAATTATTTAATGCATTTTGTAAGGTTGTAAATATTTTTCTATCCACCTGGCTACTTACCTGGTTAGCCATTACCACCACTTTTGCCTGTAACTCCTGGGCCTTTACAGACATAAGCGAGAACATGCAAACAATTATTATTATTAGTTTCTTAGATCCCATTTTTCTCTATTATAAGATCAACAATATCACTAGCTACTTCCGCCTTCGATTTTTGAGGGAAGGCCCATTCCCCCCCTTCTTTGTCAAAAATTGTCACCTTATTTGTGTCATAACCAAAACCCGCACCGGCATCATTCAGGGAGTTCAGGACAATCATGTCTGCGTTCTTGGATTTAAGCTTTCCCAGTGCATGTTGTTTTTCATTATTTGTTTCTAATGCAAAACCTACCAGATATTGCCCATCCCTTTTTTGCTTTCCAAGCTCTTTCAGAATATCCCGTGTTTTCTTTAGCTGTATGGTCATTTCCCCATTCTCCTTTTTTATCTTTTCAACTGCAGTTTCCACGGGGGTGTAATCTGCAACGGCTGCGGCCATAATTGCTATATCGGAACCAGAAAACAAACCTAAACATGCCTGGTACATTTCTTCAGCGGTCTTTACTTTTGTAACATCTATTCCACCTAATTCGGGAATTTCAACACCGGGCCCCATAACAAGGTTTACATTTGCTCCACGTGATGCCAGCTCGGATGCCAGCGCAATTCCCATTTTACCAGAAGAATGATTTCCAATAAACCTTACCGGGTCAATAGGCTCGAAAGTCGGACCTGCAGATACAAGTACCTTTTTCCCCCATAAGGAATCGCTTACCTTTTTAGGTACATGGGAAGCCTGATCAAAATACTTGTTTATGAGTGCCAATATCTCTTCCGGCTCCGACATTCTTCCCATCCCAAATAGTCCACTTGCCAATTCGCCTTTTTCTGCTGGAATGATTTTATTCCCATATTCTTGCAGAAGGTATAGATTTCGCTTTGTAGTAGGGTGATTCCACATATCATCATCCATAGCCGGAGCAACCCAAACCGGACATGTAGCTGAAAGATAAACAGCTAAAAGCAGGTTATCGCATAAGCCACCTGCCATTTTTGCAAGGGTATTACAACTTAAAGGAGCAATAAGCATCAGATCAGCCCATCTCCCCAACATAACGTGATTTGCCCAGGCATTCTCATCGAACATTTCAATGCCAACAGGATTTTTGGAAAGGGTTGATAAGGTGAGGGGTGTAACAAAATCGCGGGCAGCTGGGGTCATCACTACTTTCACTTCTGCACCACTCCTGATAAGAAGGCGTAAAAGGGTTATGGATTTGTAGGCAGCAATACTGCCTGAAATGCCCAGCAGAATTTTCTTTCCGTGCAACATGAATTAAAATTAGCGTTTTTCCCTCAGGAGCTAAAAAAAGAAGGTGCCTGACATATAAATATCAGGCACCATGGTAATTTTGTGGGAGAGGTTAATGGGATTAGCTGAATAGCTTATCCTCATTTTTCCTGTAATAAATTTTCTCCTCCATGAACTCCTGTGTAGCGAGGAGTGCAGGGTTAGGCATACGCTCATAAGCCCTTGATATCTCTATCTGTTCCTTATTTTCATGAATCTCTTCGAGACTATCAGTATGTGTTGCGAACTCCTCGAGTTTATTGTGAAGTTCTTCTTTTAATGCAATGTTTATCTGATTTGCCCTCTTAGCAATAACAGCAATTGACTCATACAGGTTACCAGTTTTGCCCTTGATTTCTAACAGGTTCTTTGCCTCGGCTACATTACTGGTGTTGGAACTAAGCTGACGTCTTAACTTGCTCATTTTTGATTGCTTTAATATTGTTTTGCGATAAATTTAGGTAATTTTCAACATCCTTACGATGTTCACTTTCCGGGAACCGATCGTTGAACTCATTGCATTCTTCTACAACTTTTTCAAACCGTTCGGCTTTTTTCTCATCAATACTCAATGTAGCATACTCAAAGTATGAGCGGATTACATTTAGTTTATATGAATCACTCTTATCCGAATCCGGATAATTCTCCATCAGGTTGGCGAAGGCAATAGCTGCTGCCTTAAACTGACCAAGGTTGTAATATAATTCAGCACTTTTCAATTCCTTGGTTTCAAGCTTAACCCTTAGCTTATCAATAATTTCACTTGCTTCCTTATTTCTTTCAGAACCCGGGTGCGTGTTAATGAAGGCCTGCATAAGCCCGATGGCTTTTTGGGAATTAGTTTGATCCAGTTCAACTTTAGGGGATTGCCTAAAGTAAGTATAAGCACGCATATATTCCATCTCCTCTGCACGCTTACTGGTCGGAAATACCTCCGTAAAACCTTTAAAGAGATTCTCGGCATTCAGGTAGTCCCTCATATAATAAGCGCAATAGGCAAACTTGTAATACACATCTTCAAACTTCTCATTGCCCTTTAGTAAGGGGAACAGTTCCTCGTAAAGCTGTTGGGCAAGATGATATTTTTTCTTAGCATAATACTGATCGGCCATCCGAAGTTTATAATCATAGTCGGTGCTTTTCTGCACTTTTGCAAATTTGGAACAACCGAATCCGGAAAGGGCAATAACTAATACTAATAGGAATACTCTCATAAAGGGCCTGCAAAGTTAACTGATTTTCCAAATATAAAAAAACCCCGCCGAAGCGGGGCTTAATTATCTCAAAATTAACCTTTTATCCCTTCCTTCTCAGGTTCGGGTGAGGTGCAGGCACCGCATTTGGACCTTCTTCTGCTGTACCATCACGCAGATCTACAGTATTCGCATCTCCACCACCTTCGCCATATTTGAAGATGAAACGGTCTGCACTAATACCTTCTTTCTCTACGAAATAGTTAATCACAGCATTTACACGATCCCAGCTTAGCTGCTGTGCAGACTTGCTTGACTCACCATATCCGATCACCGCAATCTTACAATTCGGGTTGTTCCTTATCTTCTCAGCAACACTTGCAAGTACTGCTTTAGCGTCATTATTAAGGGTAACGGTACGTCCTGTGAAACTAATGCTTGGAAGATCACCGATGTTACAAGCTGATTTTGGTGCAAAACCACCTTCACGCAGCTCTTTACAACAAGCAGGCTCCGGACACTTACCAATACCATCAGCATCAACAGGCTGACATTGTGTTGGCGTAATGAGTTCCTTATCCTTAAAGTCAGGTACACCATCACCATCTGTATCCTTACTTACACCATGACTGTCAACTGGCGCACCTTGTGGAGTATTGGGCTCAAGATCAAACTGGTCAGTTACACCATCCCCATCAGCATCGTCAAGAATTGGTTTTGGAAGCTTCATATGCTTTGGAGCATTGAGTTCCTGGTATGCATAATCCAGAGGATTCAACCAATATAAAGGCTCAGTACGTTTGCTACCCAGGTTCATATTGATACCGAGGGAAAGCATATTATATGTATCGTAATCCCGGGTCAAAACCGCATCGCCTGCGGCTGATTCCTGCCAACGCTGACCATCGAGAAGGTCATCCTTGGTCATTGTAATTTTTTCCTCCAGTGCAATGTTGAAACGCTCGTTCAGCTTGTAAGCAACTCCGAATCCCACATTATAAACAGGACGGAAAGTTTTACCACCAATTTTTGCACGGGAATCATCATATCCTTCTGCATCTGTTTCGTAACTGTCATCCATCAGGTCACGCAGTGCTTTCTTTGTGTCCTTACGATCTTTGTAAACACCTCCATCAATACTGCTAAAGTCATATTTGGTATCTCCATTGAGAGCATTCACCTTAGTATCGTAGATCATTCCGCCAAAACCTGCAATAGCATACAAGTTCAGGTTAGATTTTGCCTTATGAAAGCGAATGTTAGTCAAGGTAAAGATACCCTGCAGGGTGAGATCCTGAATATTCGTTTTGTAATTATAATAGATCTGCTCACCTCCAGTGAGTTGCCCGTCAGAGCCCCTCCTCCGGGGAAGATATCCATTATCTGTCCAGGCATTATTCTTCTGGTAATTGGTTGCAGGAGACCAATGAAGTCCTTTACCTATTCCATAATTATATTCCAATCTCATTGAAAGAACGTAGCCAAGTGCCTTCCTAATATGAGCGCCAAAGCCAAGCTGTGGCCATACCGCGGGCACATCTCCACTAACACCAAACGCTCCTACCTTCAAACCTACTTCCCACTGGTTACGTGGTTTTGCAGGGAAAGGATAGGTGTTGTTCATGAACTCATTGTGCTGGGGTAAACTTTTACGGGGGATAAGAGAAGAGTCTTGCACATCATAACTCGTTCCAATCTGGGCAAACGAGCTAGACGCAAACATGCACAATAATCCAAGAAGTGCAGTGTATTTTTTGCTTGACATAATCGAATTTTATAAGTAATGGTTAAAGAATTGACAGGATACGTTCATCCAAAATAAGCACAAAAATATCAATTGGCACGTAAATACCAAATATTTTCAATATCTAAAATTGATTTAACCTCAACAGAATCAATAATTAGACCATCCTAAACTTAGGTTTGCTGCTTGGAAATGGAAGGCATTGTAGTAATTTGGCCGGGTTATATCCACGCATGAAATTATCACAATCAGTAATAAACGCAGAACTGGAACTGTTCGAAAGCCGATTTAAGGACGCTGTCAAGAGTAAGGTTCCAATGCTGGACCGGATTACAAGCTTTATTGTAAAGCGGAAAGGAAAACAACTCAGGCCAATGTTCGTATTACTCACGGCCAAGCTCTGCGGCGGCATTACTGAAACAACTTACCGTGCAGCTTCCCTGGTTGAATTGCTCCATACTGCCACACTCGTACATGATGATGTGGTTGATGAATCTATGGAGCGCCGGGGCTTTTTCTCTACATATGCGCTGTGGAAAGCTAAAGTATCTGTTCTCATTGGGGATTATCTTTTGGCTAAGGGACTTTTGCTTTCCCTGGATAATAATGATTTCAGGGTACTGCAGCTTTTATCAGAAGCAGTAAGGAGAATGAGCGAAGGCGAATTATTACAAATAGAAAAGTCCCGCACCTTAAATCTGGAGGAGGCGGTTTACTTTGAAATAATAAGTAATAAAACTGCTTCGCTGCTTGCTTCTGCCTGTGCGGCTGGAGCATTTTCAGCAAAAGGGGATGAAGCACATGCAGAAACAATGCGAAATTTTGGCGAGAAAGTGGGCATAGCCTTTCAAATAAAGGATGACCTTTTCGACTATGGAACTGCAGATGTAGGTAAACCTACCGGAAACGATATAAAGGAAAAGAAACTTACCTTACCTTTAATTTATACACTCAACCAGGTTGATAAAAACACCCGCCGTAGAATAATAAATGTCATTAAAAATGACAACAAAAACCCCCAAAAAGTTCGTGAGATCATAGGAATGGTGACTGACGCCGGCGGAATCCGGTACGCCACTGAAAAAATGAATACTTACCGGGATGAAGCTATGGCACTATTGCACCAATTCCCGGAAAACGAAACAAGGAACGCATTAGAGGAACTTGTACGGTTCACTACCGACCGAAAATTCTAAAACACGGGCATGGAGAAGAGATGGAAATTGTTGGAAGCGAATCCAACCCTCGTTAACGACCTTCAGGATAAACTAGGGATACACAGCATTATTTGCAAATTATTGGTGCAAAGGGGAATTAATGATTTCAATTCGGCAAAAGCTTTTTTCAGACCAGAGCTTTCCCACTTACATGACCCATTCCTAATGAAGGATATGCAAAAAGCAGTGGATAGGATCATTGCTGCCATGCAAAACAGGGAACGTATTATGGTTTATGGAGATTATGATGTGGATGGCACAACGGCCGTCGCTTCCGTATTCCAGTTTCTTCAGCAGGTCTATGAATCGGACAGAGTCGATTATTATATTCCACACCGCTATAAAGAAGGTTATGGCGTCTCAAAAAAAGGAATTGATCATGCTCATGCCAATGGCACATCCCTGATCATCTCACTGGATTGCGGAATCAAATCAACTGACCTTATCAGATATGCATTGGATCAGGGAATCGAATTCATTATTTGCGACCATCACATGCCCGACCCAATTTTACCACCCGCAATAGCAATACTGAACCCAAAACAAAGTGATTGCCCTTATCCTTATAAAGAACTATGCGGTGCAGGGGTGGGTTTTAAGTTGATCAGCGCCCTCTGCCAGCAACTCGGCATGAGTGATGAATATTACCTTCGTTACCTCGACCTGGTTGTTACAGCTATTGCTGCAGACATAGTTCCGATTACGGGAGAGAACAGAGTGCTGGCCCATTTCGGTCTTAAACGTGTAAATGAAAATCCATCGCCCGGAATAAAAGCACTCATTGATCTTGCCAAACTCGGTGATCAACAGTTGCATATTAATAATTTGATTTTTGTAATAGCCCCCCGGGTAAATGCTGCGGGGCGAATGGATGATGCCAAGCTAGCAGTACAACTTTTTATCGAAAGAGACCAGGCAAAAGCAACTGCTTTTGCAAACATGCTTCATTCGCATAATGACGACCGTAAAGAAGCGGATCTGTCCATTACTGTTGAAGCACTGGAGATGATAGAAAAGGATCTCCGCACATCAGAAAGAAGGTCCACTTTTGTTTTCCAGCCACACTGGCACAAGGGTGTGGTTGGAATAGTTGCATCACGCCTTATCGATCGCTATTATCGACCTACAGTTGTACTTACACAAAGTGGTGACGTTGTTGCTGGGAGTGCCAGAAGTGTTGCTGGGTTTAATTTATATGAAGCAATACATGCGTGCCGCGATCACCTGATCGGATATGGTGGTCACTTTGCAGCTGCGGGCATGACCCTGCATCCTGAACAGGTCAATGCTTTTTGCGAGAAATTCGAAGAAGTAGTAGCCGCGTCTATAAGTATGGAACAGCTGGTGCCTGAAATGATAATTGATTCTGAAGTGAAATTTTCAGACTTAAAGCCTTCGTTCTACAATATAATTCGCCAAATGGAACCTTTCGGTCCGGATAATACCAAACCATTATGGCTGGCAAAAAATGTAAGGAACAACGGATGGTCTAAAGTAGTAAAAGACCAACATATTAAATTTAGTGTGAGTCAGGGAAATATTATGTTTAATGGAATAGGATTTGGCATGGCTCCGAAATTTTCACTCCTGGCTGGAAGCGATTTTGTTGACATTGTTTTTGCCCTTGAAGAAAATGAATGGAATGGGAACAAACATCTTCAATTGAGAGTATATGATATGAGAAAGGCAGAAAATCAGTGAAGCCACCCTTAGGGTGGCTTCATCAAAATATTCAATTTGAAGTATCAGTTTATACTGCGGTACCAGCCACTTCTTTCTTTGCCATCAAATCAACACTACGTTCAATAAAAGTTGTCAATGCCGCGCCTTTTAGTAATCCTTGTGATAACAATGCCAGATCTGCAAGATTACGAACCAATTTTTCCTGAGTACCGGAATCATTCTGTGAAAGGATCTGTTGATAAATAGAATGATTCCCATTTATTGTCAGGGTCACTTCATCCGGCATATTAGCATAAAAACTGCCCATGGGACCACTTACTGCTGCCATATCTTTCATTCGTCGCATAAATTCAGGCCTTGTTGCTACTACAGGTGCTGCTTCGGGACTTAAGCCTTTAACCTCAACAGTAAGATGTAATCCTGCAGGTTGCTGCTCAAACAGTTTGCGCAACTGTTCTTCCTGCTCCTTATTCAAAACAGAATCACTACTCTCCTGCTTATCAATCAGGTTTTCTGCTATATCAGCATCAACTCTTACAAAATGGACATCACTCCATTTCATTTCCATTTGATTAATGAAAGCTGCATCCACAATTGTCTCCAGCTTAACTACCTTATAACCCTTGTTAGTCGCTCCTTTAATAAAAGCATCTTGTTGAACATTATCTGTGGCATAAAGTATCACTTGCTTTCCTTCCTTATTTTTCTGCAACGCAGACGTTGAAGCCTTGTACTCTTCCAAGGTATAAAAATGATTGTCAGTTGCATCCTGCATCACATGGAATTTTTCCGCCTTCTCAAGGAACTTATCATCGGTCATCATTCCATATTTCACAAACAAGCCCAGACTTTCCCATTTCTCCTCGAATTCCTTTCTGTCCTTATTAAAGATTTCCTCAAGCTTATCAGCAACTTTCTTGGTGATATGGTTATTAATCTTTCTCACATTAGGGTCTCCCTGCAAATAACTTCTGCTTACATTCAGTGGAATATCCGGACTATCAATAACTCCCTGCAGCAACATCAAAAATTCAGGAACGATATCCTTTACTTCGTCTGTTACAAATACCTGGTTACTGTATAGCTGAATTTTGTCTTTCTGGATTTCGAAACTCTGTTTAATTCGGGGGAAATATAGAATACCCGTAAGGTTAAATGGATAATCAACATTAAGATGGATCCAAAACAGAGGAGCTTCGTTGTATGGATATAGCTCTTTATAAAAATTCTGGTAGTCTTCTGTAGACAGTTCGGAGGGTTTGCGGGTCCAGGCCGGAGTAGGATTGTTTATCTGTTCACCTTCAAAGAAAATTGGTACGGGAAGGAAGCGGCAGAATCGGTTCAGCACGCTATTAATTCTTCCTGCTTCAAGAAACTCTTTACTCTCCTCATTTATAAAAAGCACAATATCCGTTCCCCTCTCATTTTTTGTTGTTTCTTCCAACTGGTATTCAGGACTTCCATCACATTCCCATTTTACAGCTGGCGAATCCTTGAAACTCTTTGTTATAATCTCCACTTTGTCGCTCACCATAAAAGACGAATAAAAGCCCAGTCCAAAATGGCCGATAATGTTATTCTCGTTCTGCCCTTTGTATTTATTAAGAAATTCCTCGGCTCCCGAAAAAGCTACCTGGTTGATATATTTGTCAACTTCCTCTGAAGTCATGCCTACGCCCTTATCTGAGATCGTCAAAGTTTTAGCAGTCGCATCAAGGGTAACCGTAATTGATAGGTCACCTATCTCCCCTTTTGCTTCTCCAATTGAAGAAAGCGTCTTTAATTTTTGGGTGGCATCTACTGCATTACTTATAAGTTCCCTCAGGAATATGTCATGTTCACTATAAAGGAATTTTTTAATAATGGGGAAAATATTCTCCGTTTGTACTCTGATACTACCTTTTTGCATAAAGTCGTTTTTACCTGTTAATGGTATAACCCGGGCATCAAATGAAGTGCCATAGGCCTGTTACCATCAAAAAACAGCAATTTTGTCAGAATCCATTGATTTTTAGCTGACATTAGATGGAAGCACGTTAGATTCGGCATAATATTTTCAATTCATAAGCATCAGATAATCAATTGAAAGTAGTAAAACTTTATCCGGGACGCCTGCCCCGATGGGTTAGATGGGTGTTGTGGAGCTTGTTGGCTTTGTTCCTGGTCATTTTGACCGGGCTTCTTGCTTTACAAACAAATCCCGTTCAGCAATATCTGCAAATCAAAACCGAGAAATTCCTGGAAAAAAAGCTGGGTACGAAAGTGAACATTGGAAAACTTCGACTCACCGGTTTATCCCAACTGACCCTTGAGTCATTCACCATTTTCGATCAGCAAGCGAACTTATTCGCATTTAGTGATACATTACGAATTCGGTTCCAACTTGCTCCTCTCTTTCAAAATAAGTTGGTTATCAATAATATTGATTGGCAAAAGGTTTTGATAAATGTCTATTCTTTGCCAGACGACATATTAAGTTACCAGTTCATCATTGACAGTCTGGCTCAAAAGCCCAACGCTAATGTTGCCGCTAAATCTGACAGCAGTTCTTCAACTTCTCTTCAGTTCAGAGTGGGAAGGTTAAAGCTCAATGACCTTAAGCTAAGTTACTTTGATACAAAAGGGGGACTAGCATCAGTTATAAGTTTAGGTGATCTCCTGGTCATTACTGACAGGATTGATCCTGGTGCTGGCATTTATGATATGCGGGAAGTAAAAATTGGCAGACTAAATGGGTTTTATACCAAAAAACATATCACCCAGAAAGCTTTGCTCGACCCTGTGGATTCTGTTGCAGGCGCCCTCCGCTTAAATGCAAAATCACTACTAATCTCGCAATCAAGTTTTCAATATAATGACGAAAGCAATGGTATAAAAACAGGATGGAATTTGCCCCGTGCGTCGTTCCGATTATTCTCTTTTGATCTAAAACGGCAGGTTATAAATGCTGGTTTTGTCGATTTAAACAATCCATCCGGCTATGTTCACAGGGATGCAAGGAAAGATTCAGTAAGTACTGCTTCAAGTGCTTCCTGGATTGTGTTATCTCCCTTAATGGAGATGAGGGGTGGTAAATTTAATTTTGTTGATGTACGAGGGAAACCTTCAGGATATACTAATGCATTTGAACCATCAAACTTTTATTTTAGTCCACTCAACGCAATCATCCGCAACTTAACCTATACAGACACGCTGATTACAGGTAAGATTCAGAAGCTTGAACTTATTGAAAAATCAGGATTTACTATCAGGAGGGCTAACGGAGATTTTTCATATAGCGATTCGGAGATATGGTTAAATAATCTGTTCCTTGAAACCAAGGGCAGCCGAATAGCGAAAATGGTTCAGCTAACTGTACCCTCCTGGAGCAACAAAAACTATGCGCCCTCGGATTTTGGTATAAGGGCAAATTTGCTTTCAACAAAGCTGGAATTATCTGAACTACTTTACTTTGTTCCGGAATTCCGGAATGATCGTCGCTATCGGAAAATTTGGGATAAAACTGTTGTAGTGAATGGTCAGATTAATGGTACGCTCGATAATCTTTACCTAAACGGTTTTTCCTATTCAGATAATGTTGGAAACCGTTTATCGGCCAATGGCAGGGTAAAAAATCTGCAGCAACCAGATTTGCTTTTTGCGGATCTTAATGGCTTAAATATTTCAACGGGTAACAATGCATTGCGTGCATGGCTGCCGGATAAAAGTATTCCTTCTAATGTTTCCCTTCCTGCAGTGATAAATATAAGCGGACGTTTTGCGGGAGGTTTAAATGACGCTGACGCATCATTAAATATTAATACGAGCTATGGTTATGCTGTTTTCAGGGGCAATCTTAAAAACTATACGGATACTACTAATAGCAGTTATGATATTTTAATTAGCTCACTAAATATGGATATTGGGCAAGTGATTGGAGATACCTCACTAGGACGTATAATCGCCAATGGAAAGATTAGAGGAAAAGGATACAATATTGAAAAACTCACAGCAAATGGATCAGTTTTCGTTAAAAGTGGATATTATAAGGGCCATAATTATAAGAATATTACAGTTGATGCATTGCTGGATCGTGGCAATTATTCTGCACAAGTTCAAAGCGATGACCCGTACCTTACAGCAAGCTTCAATCTTTCAGGAAATATCAATAATGGGGCGCCTACCATAAACGGAAAAATGAAGGTGGACCGTGTTGATGTTCAGGCTTTAGGTTTCAGCAAAACGCCTTTATTACTTAAGGGTGATTTTGATATAGATCTTAGAAATACGAAACCAAGGCAATTGGACGGAGAGTTTTATGCCACCCAGCTTCAAGTTTCCGATAGCAGGGAAGTTTATACTCTAGATAGTATTCGCGTTACTGCAAATGCCGGAAATAATATCCAGGAGATCAGGTTTGAGAGCCCCTTTGGCTGGGCTACTGCAATTGGTAATTATGATTATACAAATGTATTCTCGGTCATTAACAAAATCCTTTACAAGCATATTCTACCAGTAGAAGCGCAAAAAGCTGACACGGTTGACGCCCAACAGCAAATGGAATTAAATGCATCAATTACATGGCCAAGAAACCTGGCAAAGATGCTTCCTCTCCTTGAAATGAAAAAACCATTAGCAATAAGGGCGAAACTTGATACAGATAGCAGCCTCCTGATTGTAAATGCAACGCAGCCCTTCTTCCGATATGGTGAAATGGCTGTAGACAGCACCGAAATCAACTTTGTCACTAATTTAGATTCGGTACATATGTTTGCCGGAATAGCCAGTCTCGAACATCCTACAATTCCTCTAAGAAAAACAAAGCTCGAAGGGGGTGGCACAAACGGTACGATAAATTGGGGGCTTAATCTGGATGATCGTAATGGAGCCAAAAAATACCAGATCGGTGGAGATATGGCTTTTCTTTCCAAAAAAGATTTCGATATTCATTTTGCTCCTGAAATCTTACTAAATAAAACAAGGTTCGGCACAGGAACACCAAATTTTGTCTCGATTAGAAATAATCGTTTAGCTACCGCTGACCTCCAACTTGTTTCAGATTCGCAAAAGTTGGTAGTCACTACAGTTGCATCAACCGAAAATGGTATTCCTCCCATTGAGTTAAGTTTTGATGAATTCAGACTTTCCACCTTCAGCGGTTTATTGGAACGCGATACGGCACTTGTTTCCGGATTTTTGAATGGTAAAGTCCGTTTGTCTAACCTGGCAAATTCCGTGATCGCCGATGGTGAAGTGAAAATTGACAGTCTAAAGATTAAAAACCATATGATGGGTGTTTTAAATGCCCGGATTTCCACACCTTCCGAAGGCGAATATGGAATAGTTGCAAACCTAATTGGAAACCAGAATGATGTAGTTATAAATGCAAAGTACGGTAAGGAAATCGATGCTACACTCTTATTGAATAGCCTTAACCTGGCATCGGCTGAGGCATTTACCATGGGGGAGGTTACGGCTATGTCTGGTATTTCAACCGGTGAATTAAGAGTTACAGGCCCAATTTTGACACCTCAAGTTCGTGGTTCAATGAAATTCATACAGGCAAAAGCAACGGTTAGTTTCTTAAATACACCCGTAACTATTGATAACGAAGAGATCTTTTTTAATGAGCTTGGTGTGGGCTTCCAGGAGTTCAGTTTGAAGGACAGTCTGGGAGGTATGGTTAATATAAATGGTTATGTTCTTACCAAAGATTATTCTGATTTTGAATTTGACCTTGATGTGGATGCAGAAAACTTTATGGCCTTAGGCCCTAAGGCAAACAACGAACAGATATTTTACGGCCCCGCCTTCATAGACAGCAGAATCAGGATCACTGGAAACATGGACCTTCCCCAGGTTGATATGAATGTAAAACTGCGTGACAAATCTGAAGTTACCTTCGTCATACCTGAAGAAGAACCAGGTATTGCTAATCGGGAAGGAGTAATAGTATTTGTAGATAAAGACAATATTGTTGACTCTTCCTTGATAACTGTAAAAGATACAATTACGCTTGCGCCAGCAAGGCTTAAAGGATTTGAGTTTTCGGGCAATATTGAGATCACACCGGCATCCACGCTGAGATTAGTAATTGATAAGTTTAATGGAGATTTTATTGAAGCGAAGGGCAATACCAGTCTGAACCTTACGATTGACCAGGGAAATCATATTACTATGACAGGCAGGTATGAAATTGAATCGGGTAAGTATGAAATGAGTTTAAACCAGCTCATTAAAAGAAGCTTTTCTATTGAGAAAGGTAGCAGCATAACCTGGAACGGCGACCTCCTGCGGGCAACAATTGATATAACTGCAAAACATACAGTAAATGCACCTGCTATTGACCTGGTAGAAGACCAGCTCACAAGTACTACGGCCAACCGAATGCAGTACAAACAAAGAATTCCAGTTGAGATATATCTGAATATAAAAGAGGAACTTCTAAAACCTTCTTTAAGCTTCAGGCTCGATATGCCTGAAAAAGACCGTAATATTTTCAACGGAAGTGTGTATACACGCCTGAAACAGATTAACAATATTCCATCAGAAATTAATAAGCAGGTGATGGGATTACTGGTCCTCCAAACTTTTATATCTGATAATCCCCTTGCAGTTTTTAACGACAGGTCCGATGGTGGGGTTGCCTTTGCTGCAAAACAAAGTATAAGCAAAATTTTATCTCAACAGATTAATAACCTGGCAGATAATATGATAAAGGGAATTGATCTGAATTTTGATCTCCAAACCCGCGAAGATTATGTAACGGGTGCAAGGCAGGAATCAACAAGTTTAAGTGTTTCAGCAGGCAAAAGTTTGCTTAACGACAGGCTTTATATTTCAATCGGTTCTAACGTAGGAATACTTGGTAACAATCCTCAGGCAGCCAGTGCATTAATTGGAGATGTGATAATTGATTATAAGATAAGTCGGGATGGACGATATAAACTAAGGGCATACCAGATCAATAAAACGGATGTGATCCTTGAAGGTCAGATCATAGAAACAGGGCTATCAATTATGATGGTTATGGACTATAACCGCTTCAGTGAGGTGTTCAGGAAAACAAAAAAATTACAGGAAACAGCCAATAGAAAATGAGATTAACACTAACTATACTAGTGATTTCGGCTATAGCATTCTGCAGTTGCAGTACTGTACGTAGTGTTCCTGATGGTGACCGTCTTTATAAAGGGAGCAAACTGTTATGGGAAACCAAACGACCCTCCGATTATCGGATCCTTGAAGCAGGACTAAATGATAAAATTCGCCCTATCCCCAATAAAAGATTCCTTGGAATGCCAATCCGCCTCTGGTTTTACAACATGGGGAGTAAGCCCAAAGGGAAAGGTTTGAATTATTTATTAAGGGAAAAATGGGGAGAGCCACCTGTACTACTAAGTAAGGCACAGCCGGCTTATACTTCTGAAATACTTGAATATTACCTTGAAGACAATGGATTTTTCCAGGCAAGTGTTTCGCATGAAATAAAATTTCCTGCTAAAAAGAAAGCAATTATTGAATATAAAATAGATCACGGTCCGCGTTACGTTATCCGCTCAGTTTCTTACGAATTGGACAGCAGTCAACTTGGAGTTGCCATTCGTGCAACAACTGGCGCCAGCCTTTTGAAACCGGGCGATCATTATAGTCTCCAGATCATAAAATCGGAAAGGGAAAGAATCAATTCATTGGTAAAGGAAAAGGGATTTTATTATTTCATGGCCGATCATTTACTAGTTGAAGTTGACACAACACAAAAGCAACAGGTTGATCTCTATGTTACCATTAAAGCGAATATTCCTGAATCTGCCACCCGCCCACATCGAATGAAGAATGTTATTTTATACCCTTCATACACTTTAGTAAAAGATAGCATCAATTCAGTTGTTGAACCAATTGATATGGGTAATTACAAGGTGGCAGATCCCGACAGTTTATTTTTACCAAAAGTATTTGAGAAATTAGTTTTTCTGAGAGAAGATAGTCTCTATCGATTAAGAGCTCACAATTTTACACTTCAAAGATTGATGAGCCTTGGAACTTTCAAATTCCTCAAAACAGACATCACAAGTAATCTTGACAGTTCAATACTGGATGCAAGGATATATATGACTCCCTATCCCAAATTCGGTCTGCAACTGGAATTATCAGGCAATAGCAAATCAAATAATTTTGTAGGATCCCAGGTTAAACTCACAACGCTTAACCGTAACTGGATGAAGAGAGCTAATCGTCTTGAGTTTAATCTTGCTGCTGGATTTGAATGGCAGGTTGGTGCAAATACAACCAATCAGGTGAACACAAATGGTTATAGTATAGACGGAGAAATGGTTATGAGTCTTCCGGGCTTTGTGATACCATTTTTTAAGATAAATCCCAGATCTGCTTTTATCCCACGTACAAGGATAACCGCAGGTTACGAGCTCCTAAGCCGGCCCAAACTTTACAACCTGAATTCTATAACACTTCAAATGGGCTATACCTGGAGGCAAAACAGGTTTATAGAACATCACCTTATTCCTTTTTCGTTTTCCTTTGTACAGCCGGGAAATACCACACCAGAATTTGAGCAGATCCTCATAAATGATCCGGCCTTGCGGCAATCCATAGAAAAGCAATTTATCGTGGGAAGCCAGTATACCTATACAAAAAATACTCAGCCCACGGGGAAAAGAAGTACATACTATCTGTTGGGTAATGTAGATATGGCCGGTAATCTACTGGGACTATTGGTGCATAGTGAACCAAATCGGAACAAACAATTACTTAATAACAGTTTTTCACAATATGTCAGACTTTCGGGTGAAGCCAGGCAATATCAGAAACTTACACCTGTCATTACATGGGCTAACCGAATTTACATGGGATATGGGTATTCCTACGGCAACAGCAACTCACTCCCATTTGTAAAACAATACTTTATTGGAGGAAGTAATAGTGTAAGAGCATTCCGGGCTCGGACCCTTGGTCCGGGAAGTTACCAGAGTCCGCTTAGTTCATACATTGCCAACGAGGCAGGTGATATAAAATTGGAAGTAAATACCGAATTGAGGATGAAGTTCCTGAAACTTGTTGAAGGTGCTATTTTCGCAGACGCAGGCAACATTTGGTTACAACGCGAAAATCCGGAAAAGCCAGGAGGTAAATTTGAACTGGGTAATATGTTGAGTGAACTGGGAGTGGGCGCGGGTGTGGGAGTTAGAATTGATGCTTCAATACTTATTTTACGATTTGACATAGCTTTCCCTTTAAGAAAGCCTTGGCTTGATAAAGGAGATCGTTGGGTTGTGGATAGAATCAATCCTGGCATTCCTGAGTGGCGAAGGGAAAATATGGTATTGAATATAGCTATTGGATATCCTTTCTGATAGATAGTTACCCGCCACTTATCGCAAAAAAAGGACATGCATTCTTAGGCAATTTGCATGTTAATACCTACCTTTGCACCCCAATTAATTTATTTAATCACAAATCAGATCATGAACAATTACGAATTGATGGTGATTTTTACCCCTGTTCTGAGCGAAGAGGACTACAAAGCAGCTCAGAAAAAATTCAGTGACCTGGTTACCAGCAATGGTGGCGAGGTAGTGAATTCCAATCCATGGGGATTAAAATCACTGGCGTATCCCATCCAGAAGAAAACCACTGGTTTATACTGGGTTATGGAGTACAAAGCGCCATCCGACTTCAATGAGAAGCTGAAAATCCAGCTTCTGCGTGACGACAATGTCCTGCGTCACATGTTCACTGTACTCGACAAATACGCCGTGGAGTACAATGCTAAAAGAAAAAGTGGCGTACCAACCGGAACCGAAAAAGTGGAGGCTTAATCATGGCAAAGAATGAAATTAAGTACCTGACCGCGATCAAAACTGAAAAGCGCGCAAAGAAATTCTGTCGCTTCAAGAAGTACGGTATCAAGTATGTTGACTACAAAGACGGAGAATTTTTGAAGAAATTCCTGAATGAGCAGGGTAAGATGTTACCACGTCGTTTAACCGGGAACAGTTTGAAATTCCAGAGAAAAGTATCGGAAGCCGTTAAAAAGGCTCGTCAAATGGCTATCCTGCCATACGTAACCGATCTTTTGAAATAGAAAAACATAAAGTAACCACTCCCTAACCCCGTTTTAAACGGGAGACAGCGATAAATCGCTGGGCGCCTGGGAACTTAAAAATAACAAAATGCAAGTAATTCTCATTCAAGACGTAGATAACCTCGGAGGTGCCAATGAATTGGTGGCTGTAAAGAATGGTTATGCCCGTAACTATCTCATACCCAAGAAATTGGCTATTGAGGCTTCACCTTCTAACCTTAAGCAGATGCAAGAAAAGCTCAAGGTTAAAAAGAAGAAAGAAGATAAGATGCTGGCAGAAATCAATCTCGTGATAGCGAAGCTTCAGGAAGGACCTTTGAAACTGGGCGCCAAAACAGGTACCAGCGGAAAAATCTTTGGAAGTGTTACATCTCTGCAGATATCAAGAGCTATCCGCGAGCAAAAGGGATATGAAATTGACCGTAAAAAGATTTCCATTGCTGATGAAGTAAAGGAATTGGGTCAATACAAGGCTACTATTGATTTCGGTAATGGTAAATCTACAGAGTTAGACTTTGAAGTTGTTGCTGAGTAAGCACTACTTTTAAGAATATATCTGGGGCCAAAATAAGGTAGGGGCGTAAATTATGTCCAACATCTTATTTTGGCCCTTTTTTTATATTATTTGTATTTGTATGTTTCAAAACTATTTTATTACCTTCGTTACGGTTCCTTAATGATCTTTACAGTAGCGCATGCTTCCCAGAGCGTTTCCAAGTAAATGTATATCTGGTTTCTTGTTTCACTGTGCTTCATTATGGGTTTATTTATTGGTTCAAAAAAATTTAGAAAATGAACATTTACGTTGGCAACCTCAGTTGGGATCTGACTGAGCAGGATCTCTTGGAAATGTTTGCCCCTTATGGCGAAGTAGTTTCCGCAAAAATCGTAACAGACAAATTCAACAACAACCGTTCAAAAGGTTTTGGTTTTGTTGAAATGTCAGATGCAGAAGCTGGTAACGCAGCTATCGCAGCATTACACGGCACCGAAGTACAAGGTCGTAGCATCGTCGTGAACGAATCACAACCTCGCGAAGGCGGTGGTGGTGGTGGATTCAAGAAGAAGAGCTTCGGCGGCGGCGGCGGCGGAAGCCGTGGTGGCTATGGCGGTGGCGGTGGAAACCGTAGCGGTGGCGGTGGTTATGGCGGCGGTGGAAACCGTGGCGGTAGCGGCGGCGGCTATGGCGGCGGAAGCCGTGGTGGTTACGGTGGTGGCGGTCGTGATTATTAATCATTGGCACATTCAACCAAAAAATACGGGTCTGGCTTATGCCAGACCTTTTTTTATGACCTCAGTATAAAAAAAGAAATTTACCCTTAGCAATGCTACAATCAAAACGGGATGCAATAATTAATTCACCGTCTAGTTGAGCAGGTTGAAGGATATCAGTTTGTACTACCAACTCCTTTAGCTGCTCGTGCTTTACAAAAGGAAGTGATATATGTTTCCCGGTACGTACAAGTGGTAATACCCATAACCTATGAGTAATATTTAAAGGCTCACATGTTATCAGGTCAAGCACTCCGTCATCAGGTTCAGCCATTGGTGAAACCAGGAATCCTCCTCCGGTTCTTGATGAATTGCTCAGTAACAATAATAGCAACTTTCCGAATACAGGTTTACCTCCATTTTTTGTTATGGAATATACTGGTTCCTGAAATAACAATATAATCCTGATTATGGCAAGATAATATCCGATCGAACTACCCAACCAGCGGATAGTTTGCATCATACTTAAAACTCTTCCATCAAAACCAATACCCAATGTATTCAGGAAATATTTGCCATTACAAATCCCTGCATCTAAAGCGCGGGGTACAGCCCCAAGAACTTTCAGTACCTGCTCTGAAGTGGAGCAACCGCCATAGAGTTTCCAGGCAAAATCATTACCTGTGCCGCCTTTAAATAATGCCAGAGGAATATTTTTACAGTCATAATTGTTTACAAAAAAATTCAGGGTTCCATCTCCTCCTATAAGCCATATTTGGCTGTACTCTGAATAGTTTTGTGGCCATGAATTAATGAAAGCGGAATAGGGAACTTCTTTATTTATGAGGATTTTCTCAATAGTTGCCAGTATTGATTTTGATTTTCTCCTGCCTGCGTATGGGTTTAATAATATGGCAATCATGCATGCAACAAATTACTGGATTGAGCTAATAGTTATCCAAATATTATTGAAACTGTTTTTAATAATGAGAAGGATGGGGCGAGAGAAGGAATAAGCAAAAAAAAAGCCCCAACAAAAAATTGTTGGGGCTTTAATAAATATGGCACCTACCTACTCTCCCGCCTGGTATAGCAGTACCATCGGCCATGAGGGGCTTAACTTCTCTGTTCGGTATGGGAAGAGGTGAACACCCTCGGCATAAGCACCATAATAAGGTTATCCGCTTTCGCTGAAGCTAGTGCGGATACAATAAGTTAACATATTGGGAAGTTGCAATAAAACGGTAATGAATCATCTTTTATCTCCGAAGAGAATAAAAAATTAAAGCTTACGGGCAATTAGTACTACTCGGCTTTGATGTTACCACCTTTACACCTGTAGCCTATCAACGTCATAGTCTCTGACGACCCTTAAAAGAAAACTCATCTTGAGGTAGGTTTCACGCTTAGATGCTTTCAGCGTTTATCCTGTCCGTACATAGCTACTCGGCATTGCACCTGGCGGCACAACCGATACACCAGCGGTACGTACGACCCGGTCCTCTCGTACTAAGGTCATGTCCTCGCAATTTTCTAACGCCCATCACAGATAGGGACCGAACTGTCTTGCGACGTTCTGAACCCAGTTCACGTGCCACTTTAATCGGCGAACAGCCGAACCCTTGGGACCTTCTCCAGCCCCAGGATGTGACGAACCGACATCGAGG
>NZ_JAKFDQ010000012.1:0-2687 GCF_036676075.1 Flavihumibacter sp.
GTCCGGAGCAAATGGCCTTCCTGCCGGATTGAGTGCTACTTGGGCAGGAAATGTGATTACTATTTCGGGGACCCCAACCCAGGCAGGAACATTCAATTATTCAATTCCATTGACTGGAGGTTGCGGAGCAATCAACGCTACCGGAACCATCACCGTCACGCCTAATACTTCCATTGACTCTGAGAGTCTTTCAGGTCAAACTATTTGTGACGGGGCAGGACCATTCTCCTCAATTTCTGTAACTGCTTCGGGGACTGGAACTCTTACCTATCAATGGTTTAGTAATACTACAAATTCTAACTCGGGAGGAACTTTGATTTCTGGAGCAACCTCTACAACTTTTACTCCGCCGTCAGGAGTTGTTGGAACCATTTATTACTATGTTGTAGCTTCAAGTGATTGCGGTGCCCCTATAAATTCCTCCATCTCTGGTGAGTTTACGGTATATGAAAATACTGCAATTACTAGCCAACCTGACACTTCGGATCAAGTAGAATGCTTTGGAGATGGATTCACCTCTATTTCTGTTTCAGCTGATGGGGCTAATCTTACGTATCAATGGTATAGCAATTCTTCTAATTCAAATTCCGGAGGAACACCTGTAAGCGGAGCTAACTCTGCAACATTCACTCCCCCGTCTAGTTCAGAAGGAACAGCTTACTACTATGTGATCGTCACTGGCAGTTGTGGAATATTGACCTCGGATGTTTCAGGGTTATTTACCGTTAATCCACCAATTACCACGATTTCTCAAAATCCATCTACGACTCCTCAGATTATTTGTCTTGGAGATTCATTCACTGCGATTTCGGTAAGTGCGGTTGGCGAGGGAACGGTTAGCTATCAATGGTACAGTAATTCGAGTGCTTCCAATTCTGGGGGTACAATAATCCCTACAGAAACATCCTCATCTTATACTCCTCCTGCAGGAACAGTCGGAACAACTTATTATTATGCTGTCGCCAATAGTGATTGCGGAACAGTGCCAACAGCAGTATCCGGCGCATTTACGGTAAATCCCCTAACCTCCATTGATAGCGAAAACTTAACTGGTGCCACGATTTGCGAAGGGAATGGGCCATTTTCACCTATTTCTGTGAATGCTTCAGGTACAGGCTCTTTGAACTACCAATGGTATAGTAATACCACCAGTTCTAATTCTGGCGGAAGCGTCATCTCCGGTGCTAATACTAATTCATTTACTCCTCCATCCAATGTAGTAGGTCCTGCACCTTTATATTATTATGTTGAGGTATCAAGTACAGGAGGTTGTGGTCCGGACCTCACCTCAAACGTTTCCGGTGCATTCATTGTGACCCCAAACAACACGGTGACTTCTGCATCTTCCACTCCTGTGGTTTGTATTAATACTGCTATTCCTGATATCACCCATTCTACCACGGGGGCAACTGGAATTGGAGCCCCAACCGGATTGCCTACCGGTGTTGCTGCCGCTTGGGCGGGAAATGTGATTACCATTTCCGGTACTCCTTCTCAATCAGGAACATTTAATTATACCATCCCTCTTACCGGAGGTTGCGGAGCAATCAATGCTACCGGGATCATTACCGTGAATCCAGTTGCTACTGTTTCTGCTCCATCTGTAGTCTATCCCAGTGTTTGCATCAGCAGCCCGGCCTTATCTCCATTTACTCAGCCCACCACCGGGGTAACAAGTATTGCAAATGACGGTGTAGCCGGTGCCAATGGGTTACCTCCGGGGATTTCTGCGACATTCAATTCTTTAACTGGGGAGATTGAGTTCTCCGGAACTGCCACAACAACAGGGCTATTTAGCTACAGTATCCCTCTGACGGGAAACTGTATTAACGGGCTTCAAGCTACGGGGACAATAGATGTGACGCCGGATTATGTTTTAACTTCCGTCTCATCGGTATCAGCTACCACGATAGGAGGTACAGCTACAATCACTATAAATGGAGATCCAACCATTTTATCAAACGGCACTTACGAAGTGGGGTACCAAATAGCCCAGGGTTCTGGATCATTTTATCCTTTTGGTCCTGTAACAGTAACAGTAACAAATGGAAAAGGAAGTTTTAATACCATCCCTATTAATAGCGTGGATGATACTTATGTTGTTCAAATTTTAAGCATAAAAAAGTCTACTGACGTTTGTACCGTAACTTTGCCAGACCCTCCCGCCACTTATTTTGGGGTATGCTCCGCTGTCTTTGATTCAAGTAGCACCTTTTTTGTGCCAGCAAATGTATATTCTATAACGATTGAAGTCTATGGAGCTGGTGGAGGAGGAGATAATGGAGGTGCTGGGGGCGGGGCCTATTCCATCCGGGAAAACATCCCCGTAACTCCGGGAGAACCATTGAGTACTATTGTAGGAAGTGGTGGTCCAAAGAATGGAAATGGAGGAGTAACCTATGTAACGCGCGATTCCAATATAGCAGATCAATTAGGAAATAGCTTAGTTTATGCCAATGGCGGAAACGGTGGCTCTTCTGGCACTGGAGGAACATATGACCCTCGATTCTCAGGTGCAAACGGAAGTAATGCAAGTGGAAATAATGGAGGAGATGGAGGAGGACCATTAGGTGGAAGTGGAGGAGCTAATGGCGAAAATGGAAATCCTCCAGGTGGAGGCGGAGGAAGATGGTCTGGTACAAAAGGTGTCGGAGGCACTGGGCTTGTAATAATTTCCTATTCTTGTC
>NZ_JAKFDQ010000013.1:0-2638 GCF_036676075.1 Flavihumibacter sp.
CAGGCAGCACTTATTCACAGCGTATCGGTTGCGGGAAAACCCGCGACCACGCGATTACCCACTGCTGACTGCCGTTACAGGTAATGGCTTGAACTGTGAGGCGCTTGCGATAGGCATCGTTGGTGTGCGGGTGGACTTATCTGGAATTCTGGAGTATTCAATAACGAAGGATTTTGCTTAATTACTGTTATGTATTAAACAAAATAATCATCTACAGGGAGAGACTTATGGCAGGCGAAAAACATCCATACATGGGGAGCAAAGGGCCAATCATTCAGCTTTTTACCCAACTTCGAAATTCATTTCCTGCCACACTTGATGCTACTACATTGAAAAAACTAGCAATCGGTCCGAACAGTGAGGGCGTATTGCTAAATGTTTTAAGATTTGTGTCCATAATCGATGAAAATGGAAAAAAAACAGCGTCAGCAACAAAGATTTTCACTCTGCATGATGACCATGCATTTCAAAAAGCCTTATCAGAGTCGGTCAAGGTCGGCTACTCAGAGCTTTTTGATTTGCATGGTGACAAAGCTTGGAACCTTGATTCAAACGCGCTAATTACTTTTTTCAGACAACACGACCAAACAAGCGCTATTACAGGCAAGCGGCAGGCGGTAACGTTTGAGGCTCTGGCCTCTCTTTGTGGGCACAATGAAATGCCCGAGCCAAAAGTAAAATCCACATCCAAATCTGCAGCAAAGACTAAAGCATCAACAGCAGATGCAAAACCTCAAGCATCAAAAATAATAGAAATAGAAAAACCCCCTGTAGTTGCAGAGAGTGCCGCAGGAACAAGGGGAAATAATGTTGGTCTTACTGTTCGTATCGAAGTGAATCTGCCATCAGATGGCGACCAAGAAACTTACGATAGAATCTTTAAAAGTATCAGAGAGAACTTATTGAATGGTTAAGAGCATTGAGATATTTGAATCTATTGCTCGCAAAGCATATAGATTTACTGCGCGCTCAACTTCAGACATAGTAGATCAACATCCTTTTGAGAGTCGCAACATTCATGAAAATATCCCTGACATTGTGCGACGCCTTTTTGACGACGGTCATTATTCACACGCCACTTTCGAGGCGTATAAATACATTGATAAAGAAGTTGCCCGCCTAGCATCAAAGTCTGCGACTGGTTATAAGTTAATGATGGATGCATTCAATGAGCAAAATCCACTTATAAAATTAAATTCTATGATCTCAATGTCAGAAAAAGACGAACAAATTGGTTACAAATTTCTTTTTGCCGGAGGAATGTCAGGCATCCGAAATCCCCGTGGCCATGAGTACGACATGAAAGATGATATTGAAACTTGCATAAGCCATCTTGGCCTTGGCTCAATGCTTCTCAGAAAGCTGGAAGAGGCGGGGCATCAATTATCAAAGCACACATAACAAAGCATTGCAGCGTAGTAATTGGGGACAGGCCACGATTTTTCGCTCCTGCTTGATCATTCAAGCAAAACCGTGGTCTGCCCTCTATTGCCCGCTATAAATGAGTGTTCACGATGAATCTCAGAAAGAAGTACATTACGTACGCGCTAAGTAGCCCGTGCCCGGCCATGATTCCTCGGTCAGGCGAGAAGGGGGCACTTGTAAACTGCTACACCGTAGCTATAGACAAGGATGCAGAGCCCCATTACTTGGTGAGGGAAATTCAGGGTGATGAGCTGACCTGTTCTGAATGGAATGGGAGCAAATACGAGATTGAACGCAAGATAAAGCTATCCTCTGTAAACCCAAAAGACTTCAGGATTTCGCACTACTACGGGCTTTCGGAAGTAACTTACTTCGGAATCACAGATTTTATCGTCGGCCGTATTTTCTTTATTGAGTACATAAAGATACATGGCTATAGAGTTCTCACGGCTGCGGATCAGTACATCTTCAACAAGAAGAAGCTCGTTACCAAGCAGCGCATTGACCTCCTAAGGTTTCTTGTGTCCCAAGCCTTAGAGGGCAAGAAAGAATTTGATGTCATTAGCCTAATGACAAAGCTATACACCATTAAGTGGGTTCTTCATCCAGATAAGGATTCGCAAATCCAAAAGGTGAAGCTATACCTAAAATCGTTGGTTGACACCGGCGAGCTCCAGATGATGAACGGGAACTATGTTCTTACCGGTCATGCGCTACGCGGCATTGAAGAGTATGAGGAACAAGAGCGAAAGCACATTGAAAGCGTAAAGATTCAGCGCCGAATGTTTTGGCTTACGATGGTTATTGCGCTGCTTACTCTAGTGCAGGCTGGCCTTGTTAAGCTCCCGCCAATAATTGACGCTACTGAGTACATCTCGGAAAGAGAGTAATAGGGACCACGGTTTTTCGCTTCTGCTTGATCATTCAAGCGAAATCGTGGTCTGTCCCCTATTATCTAGCGCCGCCACATCTGGCTCAGCAGGAAAACCGCTCAGCCAGATTCTGCGCTTTGAAATGCTCGACCAGGCAATCCACAAAGACGCGGGTTTTCGCCGGCAGCAAGGTATGCGCGGAGAAGTACACCGCTATGTGCCCCGCGTCCACATACCAATCGGGCAGCACCCGCAACAGGCTGCCCTGGTCCAGATAGGGAAGGGCGTGCGGCAAGCTGACCAAGGCGATGCCCAACCCCATTTCCGCCGCGCGGCAGGCG
>NZ_JAKFDQ010000014.1:0-5368 GCF_036676075.1 Flavihumibacter sp.
AGTGTTATTCAAAAAGGAACTGCCAATGGCACTGTTACTTCAGAAAAAGGGGACTTCAGCATTACGGTGCCTTCCAATGCCGTTTTAATTTTTTCAACCGTTGGATTTGAAGACCAGGAACTTGCTGTTGGCGACAAATCAACCGTCGGTATTCAATTAAAAGCATTGCCCCAGCACCTTACCGATGTGGTAGTGGTAGGGTATGCTACGCAAAAGAAAGTGACTGTTACCGGAGCTGTAACACAAGTTAAAGGCGCTGATCTTGACAAGTCACCAACAGTGAACCTTTCCAACTCGCTTGCCGGAAGATTGCCCGGTATCACAGCAATGCAGCGGAGTGGTGAGCCCGGTTATGACGGTTCCACAATTCGCATCAGGGGCACTAACACATTGGGGAATAGTAGCCCATTAGTCGTTATTGATGGAGTACCTGAACGTTCTGGCGGACTCGAACGTTTAAATCCGGCCGATATAGAAAGTATGTCGGTTTTAAAAGATGCGTCTGCCGCAATTTATGGGGCAAGGGCGGCAAATGGAGTTATTTTGATTACAACTAAACAGGGTAAGGTTGGAAAGCCTGTAGTATCGTACGATTTCAATAAGGGTTGGCTGCAACCGACTGTTATACCCAAGATGGGGAACTCTTCACAGTATGCCGAACTATTAAATGAGCAGTCTATGTTTCAAAATGTTCCCTATCAGGAATGGGGTGCTGCATGGCAGGCATTTCAAACCACAGGCTCTTATACAAAACTTGACGGGAATAAAGTAAATGCATATTATACTCCAGCTGACGTAGCAAAATATGCTGACGGTTCAAGTCCGCTGACACATCCTAATACTGATTGGTATAAAACCGTTTTTAAAAATTGGTCAAGTCAGCAGCAGCACACCCTGCAAGTAAGTGGAGGAACAGAGAATGTGAAGTACCTTACTTCTCTTGGTTATCAGCAACAGGATGCCTACTATAAGAACTCTGCAACGGGCTATAAGCAGTATGATATAAGATTAAATCTTGAGGCTAAGATAAACAGGTACATTACTACAAACATCGGTATAACAGGTCGTGAAGAATATCGTTATTTTCCCACATCCAGTGCCGGGTCAATATTCAGGATGCTCGTACGGGGAAAACCTACTGAAGTTGCAGTATGGCCCAACGGACTGCCAGGGCCTGATATTGAAAATGGAGAAAATCCTGTGGTAATTACCACCGGAGCAACAGGGTACGACAGAAACCGCAGGGACTACATTCAAACAAATGGCCAGGTGGAAATTAGAAACCCGTGGGTAGCAGGGTTAAAGCTCACTCTTCAGGGTGCGGCAGATAAATATATCGGGCGTACCAAGCGTTTCGCTACTCCGTGGTCATTGTATACCTGGGATAAAGTATCCTTTGAAGCTGATGGTGTAACTCCGAAGCTTACCAGAACGGTTCGTTCTACTTTCACTGATCCACAACTGACTCAATCTGATGAAGCGGAACTACGCACTAACCTGATGGCCATGCTTAATTTTGATCGAACGTTTAGTGATGATCATACCGTTGGTGTTATGGCTGGTTTACAGAGAGAGGCGAGAGAAGGAGATAACTTCTTTGCCTTCAGACGAAATTTTATTTCGCCCAACCTGGATGTTTTAGATGTGGGTGGAACAGCTCAGCAGAATGTCGGAGGATCTGCTTATAAACGGGCCCGTTTAAGTTATTTTGGTCGTGCTGCCTATAATTTTAGAGAAAAATACCTGGCTGAATTTCTCTGGCGCTATGATGGCTCATATATTTTTCCTGAATCTGGCAGATTTGGTTTCTTCCCCGGTGTTTTGATCGGTTGGAATATTACAAAAGAAGATTTTATGCAGCATATAAGCTTCCTGAATAATTTAAAGCTTCGGGCTTCCTATGGTCAAATGGGTAACGACCTTGTTGAATTTAATGGCGTATTGCAGGAATATGCATTTCTGTCTTTGTACTCCCTGGGCTCAAGAGTGGTTAATGGGCAGGTTGTCCGGTCGTTAACAGAACCTCGTGTTTTCAATCCTGACTTTACCTGGGAAGTAGCTAACAATGCTAATATTGGTCTCGAAGGCGCTATATTCGATAACAAAGTGTTTTTCGAGTTTGATGTATTTAAGAATGAGCGGAAGCAAATCCTTATTCCACGTTCAGGTTCAACGCCTCAAAGCTCAGGTATTTCCTTGCTGCTACCTCCCGTGAATGCCGGGCAAGTTAATAATAGTGGTTTTGAATTTAATGTGGGGTATAACGGGCGGGTAAGTGATGTGGTGTTTAAAGTAAGTGCAAACGGAGCCTACACAAAGAATAAAATAGTGTTCTGGGATGAAAACCCGGGAGTGCCGGCGCATCAGCGGGCTACGGGCCATCCTTTCGGCACAAACGGACAGGCTTTCCTGGCCTACCAATATGATGGAGTGTTTAAAGATGCAGCAGAAATTGCAGCAAATAAAATTGACTATAGCGCAGCTACAGGCAGTCTCCGTCCGGGTGACATGAAGTTCAAGGATATTTCGGGGCCCGGTGGAAAGCCTGATGGTAAAATCACAGCTTTGGACCAGGTCAGGCTTGATAAAACACGGGACCCAAAATTTACATGGGGTCTTAATTTGAATATATCCTACAAGTCCTTTGATCTTTCGGCACTTTTCCAGGGAGCTGCAGGAGGTTTCCAGTTGATAAACTTCAATGAAACCGGCGAATTTGGTAACTGGCTAAACTATAGCTACAATAACCGATGGTCGGTTAACAATCCCAGCAGCGTGCATCCCAGGCTGGTAAGCCGCACAAATACTTACTATACCGGAGGTTTTCGCAATAACACTTATTGGCTTAGAAGTAATAATTATATGCGGTTTAAGAATTTTGAATTGGGATACACTCTTGGTTCCGATATAGGGCGCAAAATTGGTATCAGCCGGTTCAGGGTTTATGCAAGCGGGTTAAACCTGATTACCTGGGAAAAGATGAAAATCTGGGACCCCGAAGGAACTGCTGAAAATGGCTATGTTTATCCACAGTCGAGAATTCTAAGCTTGGGCGCAAGAGTAACTTTCTAAATAATACTACTATGAAGAAGAAGATAACATATATAAATATTCTGTTTTTAGTATCGGTAGGTTTTTTATTTACCGCATGTAAAAGGGACTTTTTAAATACTTACCCTGCTAACCAGGCTCCTTCCAGTATAACCTGGACCGATCCTGCTTTTGCACAGGCATTTGTTCACGGCATTTATGGCGGCTTGTATGAAGGTGGGTTTGACGAGCAAATGCTTGCCTGTATTACCGACGAAGCAATATTTACCCATGCTGGTCGTGGCATAAATACTATCAATGAAGGCACTTTAAATCCTTCAAACGAAGGTTGGGTAAACCGGCATACCAGTTGGCTTGACATGTATAATTTTATTCGTCGGGCTAATCTGGCGATGGAGGGTTTACCAACCGCTACCTTCGATGACGCTACGTTAAAACAAAGGTTGGAGGGAGAGACACGCTTCTTAAGGGCATACTACTATCACCAGTTGCTTCGCTTCTATGGAGGCGTTCCCATCATTAAAAAATCATATGGCCTGAACGAAGATTACAAGTTACCCCGGAACACCTATGCTGAAGTAAGCGCTTTTATTCTGAATGATCTTGATTCAGCTTACTTGTTGTTAAAGGGCAAAACAAGAGTAAGAGGTAACGCTTCGGATCTGGCCGTCCTTGCGTTAAAGTCACGGCAACTACTATATGACGCCAGCGATTTGCACGATATGCCAACTGCTAAGGCTAAATCGACTGTGTTGGCTGCATTTGCAAATCCGGAGCTTTTGGGTTTTGTAAGCGGGGACCGGGTAGCCCGGTGGACAGCTGCGAGAGATGCTGCAAAAGCAGTGTTGGATCAAGCCGGATCTGGTTATAAAACTGATCTGACAGCACCCGTTACATTTGACGAAGGCAAAAAAAATTATCTGACTATCGCCATGGCTGGTGGAAGCAAACACCCCGATGCCAATCCGGCCATTACCTCAACAAAAGAAATAATATTTGAAAGGACTTTTAGTCCTGATTTAAATGAAGGAGCTCAGCAGCACGGCCTTCGTCAGGGACCTAATGGCTACAACAACTGGGCAGGTAATACACCGATCCAGGAATTGGTAGATGACTATGAAATGATGGACGGTTCGAAGTTTGACTGGAGTAATCCCGCACATAAGAGTGATCCCTATGAAAACAGGGAACCCCGTTTTTATGTGTCCATACTTTATGATGGTGCACCCTGGAAACCCCGTGGCAGAACAGCCGATCCTGCTAATGAAATACAAACCGGAACTTATTTTGTTAATGGAACTAAAATTAACGGTATTGATACCCGGCAGAGTACAATAGAAAACTGGAACGGCAGCTTTTCAGGTTATTATTTCAGGAAATTTATTGATCCTGATCCAAACCTTCGTGATAACACGGGGCGTCAATATATTCCGTGGGCTTACTTCCGATATACAGAAGCTATTTTTAACTATGTGGAGGCATGCATTGAACTGGGGCAGGAAGATGAAGCCCGCACCTGGTTAAACAAGATAAGATTCAGGGCAGGTATGCCTGCAATCACTGAATCCGGCGATGCACTCAGGCAGCGTTATCGAAACGAAAAAAGAATAGAAATGGCCTTTGAAGAACAACGCTATTTTGATGCGAGACGCTGGATGATAGCTCCTCAAACACTGGGTAGGCAAACAACCTATATTCAAATTGAAGGTGTACTGAAAGCAGGTGCAACGGCTCCTTCTCCCTATCGTAAGGATAAGACAAAATTTGACTACACCTATCTGCCAGTTGTAAATAACGGCCTTGAAAAACGGACCTGGGTAGATAAGATGTATTTCCGCCCGATTAGACTAGACGAAACTCAACGTAACAATTTGTTGATACAAAATCCTGGCTACCAATAGCAGCCAAAGGTTGAAGCAAAAAATCTATGCCGCCTTTGTTGGTGGCATAGATTTTTTCATTAAATAGCAACACTACAACCCGCACATATTGCTTTAACTTTTCGTGAATTTTTAAACATAAACACTTGCTTCAGTCCAGAGAATTTCACTTGTTTCTTTTGAATTGTTCGTTGATTGCTTTAATTGTTTCCTGCCGAAATTCGACCCAGGATAAAAGCGAGAACCATTTATTTGCCTTACTTCCCGCAGAGCAAACGGGTGTCCATTTTCAAAACACTCTTACAGAAGGCTTAAACACTAACATCCTGATGTATGAATATTTCTACAACGGTGGTGGTGCAGCTGCTGGTGATTTTAATAATGACGGGTTGGTTGATCTTTATTTCACCTCCAACATGAGTGATAATAAATTTTAC
>NZ_JAKFDQ010000015.1:0-1875 GCF_036676075.1 Flavihumibacter sp.
AAACGTATTTCAGTTTATATAAGTTCTCTTCTGTTGGGGGTAGTACTTTTAACAAGCTGCCACAAACAACTCGACAGAAACCCACCCAACTCATTGCCTTCGGGAAATACCTATAGTTCAGAAGCAGGTTATCTGCAGGTACTTGCCAAAGTGTATGGAAGCATGGCCCTAACAGGTAACCAGGGACCTGCCGGTAATGGTGATGTAGCCGGGATCGATGAAGGTACTTCTGATTTTCTACGCTTATTCTGGAAAGCACAGGAGTTAAGTACTGATGAAGCTGTTGTTGCATGGAACGATCCAGGCATCCAGGATTTTCATAACATGAATTGGAGTTCCAGTAATCCAATGACAAAGGGATTGTATTACCGTTGCACTTACATCATTACACTTTGTAACGAGTTTATACGTGAAAGTGATCCTTCAAAGTTGGGGGGCCGTGGAATAACTGGCGCATCGGCTGAAAACATTAAACGTATGCGTGCGGAAACAAGATTTGTGCGAGCCTTTGCTTATTGGGTATTGCTCGACTTATATGGCAATCCGGGTTTTACTACGGAAAATGACCCAATTGGTAAGTTTAATCCAGAGCAAACAGACAGGGCGAAATTATTTACTTATATAGAAGGTGAATTGAAAGCGATAGAGGCTGATTTAGCAAATGCCCGGACCGCTGATTATGGTCGAGTAGATAAAGCTTCTGCCTGGTCTTTGCTTGCACGCTTGTATCTCAATGCAAAAGTTTATATTAATACAGAAAAGTATACTGAGGCTATTACTTATTCAAAGCGTGTAATTGATGCAGGATATGGTTTATTGAGTGACTACCGCTGGCTGGGTCTTGCCGATAATAATTTGAGTAATCCTGAATTTATCTGGACGCTTAATTATGATGGAATAAGATCAAAAAACTATGGTGGCACTACTTTCCTTGTGAACGCTTCTGTAGGTGGCGATATGGATAAAAATGTTTCGGGCCTCGGCGCTTGGGGTGGCATACGCACAACCCGCAATATTCCTGACCTGTTCCCTGATGTAAATGGTAGTGGAGATAAACGTGCACAATTTTCAACAGGCACACAAAAAATCGATATCAATAATATTTCGGAGTTTAAAGATGGACTCGCAATTATTAAGTATCGCAACAAAACCCGTAGTGGAGCGTTCGGCCAGGATCCGGAGAAAACTTTTTCTGATATTGATTTTCCAATTTTCCGTTTAGCTGAAATGTATCTGATATATGCCGAAGCGGTAAAACGTGGCGGCACCGGTGGTTCTGATGCGCAGGCATTGATCTATCTGAATGCCTTGCGTTCACGTGCACAGGTTACAGCGGCTCCTTTAGGTTTTTATACTCTTGACTATATCATAGATGAACGTGCAAGAGAATTGCATTGGGAAGGTTTCCGGAGAACTGACCTTATCCGTTTCAACCGTTTTGTTGAAGGTACTTACTTGTGGCCATGGAAAGGTGGTGTAAAAAGTGGTACCGGCGTTTCAGATATTAGAAAACTTTATCCCATTCCTGATTCTGAAATCGCAGCAAACCCTAACCTGACACAGAATTCAGGTTATTAATCACATTAAAAGAACGAAACATGAAATCATACATCAACCGTTTTTCGCTCTTTGCAGTCATCCTGTTTTTGTTTGCCTGCGAAAAAGCTGAAAACAAGATCAATTTCAAAGAGGGAACAAACCCTGTGTTAACAGCTAATACAAATGCTGTTACACTTCAGCCGGGCAGTGAGGCCAATACAGCTATTCGTTTAAGCTGGACAAATCCTAATTACAGTTTTACAACAGGCATCAGCTCACACGATGTGAAATACACATTGGAATTGGACACACTTGGTGCCAATTTTGGTAGTGCAA
>NZ_JAKFDQ010000016.1:0-350733 GCF_036676075.1 Flavihumibacter sp.
CAGTGTACAGTTCCAATATACAGCCACCAATGCCAACAACAGCAGTGCCAGCGGCATCAACAGCCTGGTGGCCAATATCACCCAACTGATCGCAAACTCGGTATCGCCCAGTGAGGTGATCAAGAGCGGGGTGAGCAGCCTGGGCAGCAGCCTCTCCTCACAGACGGCCCTGGCCAACCTGCTGAATACAGCCAACACTGCCAGCGGCAGCAACCAGGCTCCCAAGGCCTACCTGCATGTGTTGCTGTTCAATGACCAATTTAAATTCGATGCCGTCAACAGCAAGGTGATCCCCGTGCCCTATACCGTCAACAGTTGGGGTACCTTGTCCCGGATAGGTGCAAATGCAGTAAGTGTTAAAAAGAACGGTTATGCCTATGTATATTTTAGCAACGAATCCAATGAGCTGGTATATTTTGATAACTTTAACCTGACCCACGAACGCGGACCCGTGCTGGAGGAAACGCATTATTATCCGTTCGGACTCACCATGGCGGGAATTAGTTCTAGGGCGATGGGGAAACTGGAGAATAGGTATAAGTTTAATGAGGGAACTGAGCTGGCCAATAGAGAGTTTAGTGATGGTAATGGATTAGACTGGTATGTTACGAATTATAGAATGTATGATCCACAGATTGGTAAATTCAATCAGATTGACCCCTTATCTATTTTAGCCTTTGAATATTCCCCATATTCATTTGCAAGTAATAATCCTTTGCTTTTCAATGACCCATTTGGATTAATTTCTACGCCTGAGAATCCAGAGGTTTTAGAGGAGGTAATTGTCACTCCAGCAAACAATCGACAACAACGCTTTACATGGTTTGGTTGGTCGAGTACTATTAATACAAATTTTAGTAGGAGTTTGGATCAGTATAGTCAACGAAGAGAAGCTGGCTTAGCTACGGTTCAGCCAAAGGATCCGAGCTGGTATAAGGCAGATGTGAATGAGTATAACATGGAGAAATGGCACCAGAATAGCATGTCTGCAAGACAATTTGAACGACAATTTTATCTGATTTATTTTTCTGCTTTAGCCTTGCCCTTTCTTGCACCCGAACTTGCGGTGGCGGCCCCAGAATTAATTGCTGCAAAATCAGCTGTTAGCGCTACGGCCCAAGCTGTTATAAATGGGCCTTCTAATATTAATGTTCTTGGAATTGGTGCTGATGCATTATTGCCATTTGGTTCGGCTGCTGTTGTCAATGGGGTTGCAAGCTGGCGTCCATTTTCAGCCAATGTTGCTGATAGGTTTTCATATTTAGGATATAATAAGGGGTTAGGGCAAGCAAGCATTGATTTTGGCACTTCTTTTATTGGAGGTGGTATTGGTGAGCGAATTGGATCAAGTCTGCCTCAAGTTAACGGAAGCTTTCAGAAAAATGTAGTTAAAGTCAGCATGGGCGTACCAGTAGCTTTTGGGCAAGAAATTGGCAATATGATAATTACTCAAAAGATGTCAACACAAAAGCAATGAAAAAAAATCTAAATACGATAGTAGTAATAGCGGTTATTATTGGAGTTGTTGGTTTGATAATCAAGAATATTACTGATTCAAACAGAATTAATGATAAGGGTGTGTATGTTATTGGAAATATTGAAAAGATTGGTCCCGGTTCTGGAGGACAAAGAGTTTATGTCAGTTATAAGTTCAGAGGGGAAATTTATAATATTGATTATTTAAATCCAAATTGGCAAGACAATAAAGCAATTGTTGGAAAGTATTTTTTTAAGATTGATCCTACGAATCCAAAATCTATAGATATAGTGTTTGATAAGTTTGTTCCAGATTCTTTAAACGAATCACCTTCCGAAGGATGGGATTCCATACCTATATATTAGTAGGATGCTTTGATGGGTTTCTGATACGTATTAAAAACCGGTAAAATAATGTGGATATTCCATCAAAGCTAACCACTTTATTCCGGAGCAAATAGACCACTAAAAGTTACTGTCATTTTCATGTTTAAAAAGTTATTCGATTTATTAGTCAAAAATATCTATGGTTTAATGATATTTTAATCAGTTATTCTAATAGGTACGTTAGGTCTTTTTTTTCGTAGTGATTCTATAGCCCACCCCCAAGATCAGCCATCTTATTTCTTCGTTAGATCGTATTACCAGTTTAGGGTATTTTTTGGTTCCACTTGTACGATTACATTTGAATAACGATGATGGACTGAAGCGGAAGCCCCAGGATAAAGATTAAAGAAGCAGATTATGATTGGTTTTAAGTGGTTGGCGAGAATCAGCGTAATGTTTTTTGGTTTTAATTTACAATCGGATTTTCCTGTTATGGAATTAAATAATGTAATAAGGAGCAATAAAGTTGATAGTTTTATTGCTAATAAGTTGGACAGTGTGGGAACTTCATATCGAAATCCAATTTTCCCATATAAAGTAAACTTTAAATCTCGAGGCGATTCAATTACTTTCTGCGGTGTCCCAGTCATTGATTACTGGGCGTTAAAATTAGATAGCTCTTATACATTTTTTTTACTTGTTAAGCAGTCCTCTAGCTTAGTCAGTTTAATATCTCAAATTTATGGTCGACAAGAGAGTGAGATTGAATCCGAAATAAATAGTCAATCGACTTCCCTCACTTCATATGCTTGGGAGACTGACAGTGGGACTATCTTATTAAGGAGTTTTATGAATGTTGAAATGGATAAAAAGCATTATGGATGTTCACTTATAGTAATAGGTAATATGAGTTATATCGATATTGTGATCATGCCGCCACTTAGGGGGTTTTAACACTAAGCTGTTATGATTATCTCGAACTAGTTGTTTTTAGGCGGTGTTTCATTAGGATTTTTCATTGCTATCCATCCTGCCAGTACGGTTATGGCGAGGTTGAACCAGAACTGAAAATTTTTATGCTCAATCCTCGCCATCAAAAGGAAGGTTGCAAAAAGCAACCCTAGTAGTGGATAATCCACCCTGGTTGACCACTTTATTCCGGAGTAAACTGACCACTAATAGTTACAGTCACTTTAGTGTTTAAAATGTTATTTTTTTTGTTGGTCTTCAATAATATCCATCATCATTGTCCGGTTTTATGCATCAAACGTGGTCAGATTGACGCAGAAAAGTAATATTTATTTTGCTCGGAAACCAGTGATCAGTTTGGCACGGAAATTAGTGATCAGGTTGCGCGGAATTTCCAAGTTGGTTCCAGCAAATTGGTTGGAGCAGTAAAATGGGGGCAGTGATTATTATCCTTTTGGACTGACTATGGCGGGGATAAGTTCAAAAGCAATGGGGAAAATGGAGAATAAATACAAGTTCAATAAAGGTTCAGAGTTACAGTCAAAAGAGTTCTCTAATGGTGTAGGCTTAGATTGGTATAGTACTCAGTACAGGATGTATGATCCTCAAATCGGAAGATGGCATGTAATTGATCCCAAGCCTACTATGTCTGAAAGTCCGTATTCTGCGATGGGAAGTAATCCGATTTCATTTAATGATCCTTTGGGTGATACTATTCGTGTGGATAATTCCATTACTGGAAATAAACTTTTAAATTCTTCATTTAATGCTTTTGCAAGAACAAAAGAGGGGAGAAAGTATTTATCTAAATATGCATCTAAAAATCAAACTATAGGCGGCCAGACTTTTAAAAAAGATGGCAAATACAGCAAAAAGGGAATTGACTTGAATTATAACGCCAAGTCTTTCGATAAAGACAAAGGCGGTGAAACCACCAAGTCTATTGATGCAGGTGGCAGGGGACAGATTACTATTTCTGTAAATTCAAATTTTTACGAGAAAACAACGGATGGCTTAGTCAATGAAGCAGTAAGTAAAATTGGTACTTTATTCCATGAGTCATTTATTCATGGAAGCTTACATACAGCCGACTTTTTAGACAACAAAAAGTTTGATTACAGCAACATTAATTCGGATGTGAAAAATGCAGTTGGTGACTCGCGACATTATCATCATTATAAGGTATTAAAGGACTATGTTAATAAAGGGTATAATAGCGGCAATTTGTGGCCACTTAATGCATTTAACGGGATGAAAGAAATAAATGACAAACTCAAAGTATTTCCATCAGACCAAGCATTGTTAATTGATATGTGGAATTATGATGGTAATATTGAATTGGATGAAAATGGCAATAAAAAAAATAGTAATGAAGCAGTCAATTATTGCATTTATTTTATTTTGTTCCTGTAATACGAGCGAAAAAGTTTATGCACCTAATTTTGAACAGATTGACTTTACCTATGACAGTGGGTGGAAGGTGGCGTACTCAATGAAAATTTACAAGGACGGTTCAGTTTACATTGGAGACGGCAGATGGAATAAAAAATATTTTTCGGCAACATTGCCTATAGAGAGAGTGAAATCTATGGATAGTCTTTTTACGAAAATTCCTTTTAGCCAGTACGACTCTAATTATAAAGAGGAAATTGAAGATCAATCATCATATAAGGTTATTATAATAAAACCAGATAATGATACTGTATCGGTTTTTGTATACGGGAAAAATGCTCCTTTGTTATTGGAAAACTTTTTTCACGAATTAAAGAATATACGGGAAACACTACAATTAGAGGCAAAGGATACAACTATTTCTTTTTTAAGTTTGCGAAACTTTTATCTACCCCCAATAAAATAGTGAATGTGCCCAACATATGTTGACAGTTGTTTAATATTTCTCAGTTGCCTCCAGAGCCGGGATTTTTGTTCTAAATACATCATTTAGTGTTTTATTTGTAAAGTTGAAGAGGTGTAAATTTCCCCAAAGTTTGGTTCCCTTTGACGATTACTTTTGAATAACGATGATGGACAATCTAATTATTTATCAGGTAACTTTATCCCAACCAACCTATACTGCTTTTACGATGCGAGCCTTTGACCGGTTAAAAAATAGGAGTTATGGCAGGTAAAGCTGGGGACAATAATGGAGTTGGTAAAGCAGTACTTGTTTTTATGTATAGGAGCATTGGTTTTGCTGGAAATGGGCAACCGAAGGTCTAAAAGGGAATTTGCAAGAGTGCCGCGAAAAAGTAAAAAAGCTGGTTACAATGTCTGTCTATTACCACACTAATATATTATACAATTTATAAGGCGTATCAATATTTATTCTTCAAATTATATTCTTGGAATAAGATTTTTAGCAATAAATCTGAGAACCCTATATTAAATGCATTCCTTGCAGTTAGTTTATTGTGTTATATCAACCTTGTAAGTTTTTCATTGTTAATAGAAGCGTTATTCGGGATTTCCATTTTGAATTTTGAAAATTATCATGGCTGGTATTGGATTGGAATTATCTTGGGTGTTATGCTAGTAAATTACTTTTTATTAATCTTTAATGGTAAGCATAATAAAATCATTCAATATTCTAATAATAATAAATCTATAAAAAAAGATTATGCAGTAATTAGTTATATCATATGCACTACAGTTCTTATTCTCGCAATCTTTGCTTTTTAGATGGTGTGAATCCCAAAGATGAAGATTAATATAGGATGTCCTCTTACTTCTTACATTTCATAGCTCCATTTGATCCAAGTAGCTTGCAAGCTTTGTAAGCTTCCCCAAAGTTCGGTCGGCAAAGTTTGAACAGACAACAAATTTGAGGTCCTGTTTTTATTAATTTAAAGATGAGTGAAAGACCACTATGACCGTTCGTGCGTATTGGTTCGACAATCCTTCGAGGGTCCTTCGAGCATCCTTCGAGTAGGGTTCGGAAAGCCTTAGAACCTGATGGTATGCGGGGATATTTTTATCAGAATACTAATTTAGTTTCCATGGCCCATGATAGAACAAGAATACATTCATAAGGCAGGGGTTTCCAAATCAAACTGGACAAACAGGCATATGGTATACACAAACGCCATATTTGATGCACGAAGGTTATTCAATTACTTACTGAACGCAATTCCCAATTCTTACATCTTACTTCTTACCTACAAATCTTACCTCTTACCTCTTAGATCTTACATGTCATAGTTCCACTTGATCCACGTGGCTCCCCAGGTAAACCCTCCCCCAAAAGCAGCAAGCACCAAATTATCTCCCTTCTTTAATTCCTTCTCCCATTCCCATAAACACAATGGAATGGTTCCCGCAGTGGTATTTCCATAGCGCTGGATATTCACCATCACTTTTTCTTTGGGAAGGTTCATCCTTTCTGCCGTTGCATCAATGATACGCAGATTGGCCTGGTGGGGTACCAGCCAAGCAATATCATCTCCCGTCAGGTTATTCCTTTCCAGTAACTCCGCACTTACATCTGCCATTCCCTTTACCGCAAACTTGAAAACGGTCTTGCCTTCCTGGTAGGCAAAATGTTCTTTATTGGTAACGGTCTCTATTGTTGCCGGACGCGCAGAGCCTCCCGCCTTCATATTTAAATAATGCCTTCCACTGCCATCTGTCCGCAAAATACTATCCAGCACTCCGCTTCCATCAGTTGCCGGCTCCAGCAACACAGCCCCGGCACCATCACCAAAAATCACACAGGTGTTCCGGTCCGAATAATCTATAATGGCACTCATCTTATCGGCTCCCACTACAACCACTTTTTTATATCGCCCGCTCTCAATATAGGCAGCGCCGGAAGTGAGTGCAAAAAGAAATCCCGAGCAGGCCGCACTCAAATCATATCCCCATGCATTTACCGCCCCGATCTTATCACATACTATATTCGCAGTTGCCGGAAAAACCATATCGGGTGTAACGGTTGCCACTATCAAACAGTCTATCTCAACAGGATCGATCCCCCTTTTTTTACAGAGCTCTAAAACCGCTGGAACAGCCATGTCAGAAGTGGCTTTGCCTTCCCCTTTCAGTATTCGCCTTTCAGAGATACCGGTACGGGTGCGGATCCATTCATCATTGGTGTCAACCATCTTTTCAAGATCAAAGTTGGTAAGCTTGTCTTCTGGAACATATCCGCCAACTGCAGTGATGGCGGCAGTGATTTTATTAGTCATGCGTTTAATTTCGAAAGCGCAGCGAAATTACGGCTAATAGTTTATTTTGCAGCCATGATCGCTTATCTGAGGGGGAAATTCACACTTATAACCCCAACAACTGTACATATTGATGTGCAGGGTGTGGGATATGAAGTTTTTATTACATTAAATACATTTGCGGCTATAGAGGCACTTGAATCCGGACAATTGTTTACGTATCTTCATATCAGGGAAGATGCGCATATTGTTTACGGTTTTCACACAGTGGCAGAAAAAGAGATGTTTCTCCAATTGCTGGGTGTAAATGGTGTAGGAGCAGCAACAGCCAGGATGATGTTGTCTTCCATGCAACCCGAAGAGATCATTCGCGCCATCACCCAGGGCAATGCCCGGCAACTTGAATCGGTGAAAGGTATAGGGCGAAAAACCGCGGAAAGGATAGTGCTTGAATTGCGTGATAAGGTAACCCGGCAATCGCTTGAAGCAAATATTTCAAATGCAGCAGGCAATACTGCCGAACAGGATGCGTTAATTGCCTTGGTAGCATTGGGGATCGCGAGACCCGCAGCAGAAATGGCATTGAAAAAAGCGATCAACTCCGGATCTGGTTCTGATAAAGTAGAAGAAATAATTAAATCAGCACTTAAAAACCTCTAAGCCTATAGCTGCACGTTTACCTAACTAATTACCTGGGAAAAAAGACTGTGGGCAATTTATTTCATCAACTTTTCAGGTTGGCATTCCTTATCCTGCTGGCTGCTGGTGGTGTTGTGCTGCCATCTGAGGCTGTTGCCTGGCAACAACCCGATACCGCCCGCAAAGCAATTGCCGATACTTCCAAAAAACCTTTGGCCGATTCCGCCATCCTTCCCCTGCGTGATACCATCCGCGGGGTCGATACCCTAAAATATCCTCTACGCGACAGAAGAAGCGAAGACCTCTCTTCTCCCAACAGAAACCCTTTTGACCTTAAGGATCCCTCCAATATTAAACGCAGCGTTGAATATGATCCGGTAACGCGGCAGTATTATTTTGTTGAAAAGATCGGCGATAAATATTACCGCTCACCTACCTATATGAGCTTCGAGGAATACCTCCGCTTCCGCGCCCGCGAACAGGAAGAGGAATATTTCCGCGACCGTGCCGATGTGCTGAGCCAGCTTAACCGTAAACGCATCAAGCCAAAACTTACCGCCCACGAAACTTTCTTCAACAGGATCTTCGGTACCGGTAAAGTGGATATCCGTCCCCAGGGTAATGTGGATATTATCGCCGGTTACCAGGGACAGAATATCAAAAACCCAACGCTTCCCGAACGCGCCCGCCGCAACGGGGGATTTGATTTTGATATGAATGCCAATCTTAGTGTGTTGGGTAACGTTGGTAGCAAACTTAAACTGCCCATCACCTATAATACCCTCGCCAACTTCGACTTCGAAAACCAGCTTAAACTAGATTATACCGGCGATGCCGACGAAATCATCAAACGTATTGAAGCAGGTAATATCTCCTTCTCCACCAAGGGATCTTTGATTCCCGGCGCTCAATCGCTGTTCGGTATCAAAACCCAGTTGCAGTTTGGTAAACTTTTCATCACCACGGCACTGGCTAACCAGCGGGCTCAACGCCAGTCGATGGGACTGCTGGGCGGCGCTGCCACCACCAACTTTGAATTCCGCGCAAACGACTATGAAGAGAACAGGCACTTCCTGCTTTCACAGTTCTTCCGCAAAAATTATAATAAGGCCATGGGTAGCCTTCCCGCGGTGAATTCACTGGTGAACATTCTTCGTATAGAGGTGTGGGTTACCAACCGCACCGGCGTTACCACCGAAACCCGTGATATCGTTGCGCTGGCCGATCTTGGTGAAAGAAATCCTTATAACTTCCCCGACCCCGGCGGTGTTGACAGTCTGCCTTCCAACACGGTGAATGGCCTCTACCGCACCATCACCAGCGACCCCACCAGCAGGTTCTCGGCTCAGATAACCAATAAGCTTCAAAGTCTTGGTTTAAGACCCGTGCAGGATTTTGAAAAGACCTTTGCCCGCAAGCTGGGTCCCAATGATTATTACTATAACCCACAGGTAGGTTTCATCTCCCTCAACCAGCCCCTGCAGCCCGATGAAGTGCTCGGCGTTGCTTTTCAATACAACTATAATGGAAGGATCCTCCAGGTGGGTGAATTTTCTCAGGATGTTCCGCCTGATACTACCGCCATCATCGCCGGTAACCCCAAGGTGCTCTTCCTGAAATTACTGAAGGCCACTTCGCAGCGTACCACATTGCCGATCTGGGACCTGATGATGAAAAACGTTTATGCCCTGCGTACCCGCGAAGGTGGCTATATCTCCAGTGTGCAGCCCACCGATTTCAAGCTGAACGTCTTGTATGAAGAACCGAGCCTGGGTACCAAACGCTATATCCCCGAGGGTCCAAAAACAGGTATCCCGCTTATCACCATCCTCAACCTCGACCGGCTTAATAATAACCGCGACCCACAACCCGATGGGGTATTCGATTATATTGAAGGCTATACCATGATCTCCAACCAGGCCAGGGTGATCTTTCCCCTGCTGGAGCCTTTCGGCCGCGACCTCGACAGTATCGCCTTCCAGGGCGTAACGCAGGACATCCGCGACAAATATGTTTTCACCCCGCTCTATGATACCATTAAGGAAATTGCCAAGACCTTCGCCAACCTCGACCGCTTTATCATCAGCGGTACAGCCAAAGGACAGGCAAGTTCAGATATATCACTCGGGGCTTTCAATGTGCCGCAGGGTTCGGTGCAGGTGTCGGCAGGCGGAAGAATGCTGGTGGAGGGGATTGATTTCCTTGTAGATTATAACCTTGGCTCCGTCAAGATCATCAACCAGGCCATCCTCAATTCTGGCATCCCGGTGAATGTGCAATATGAGAACAGTGCCACTTTTGGAATACAACAGCGAAACTACCTCGGTCTCCGATGGGATTATATGGCTAAAAATACCGCCAAGGAATCATTGACCTTTGGCGGACAGATGGTGCGATTGGGAGAGAGGCCCTATTTCACCAAGATGAACTATAATGAGGATCCCATACGCAACACCATGTATGGACTCGATTTCAGTTATCGTTCCGATTTCCCCAAACTTACCCGACTACTTGATAAACTGCCGTTCTATTCCACCAAGGAAATGAGTAGTATCATGGCCTATGGTGAAGGCGCTATCCTGAAACCGGGGCACCCGCCACAGATCGGAAAGGGAGATGAGGGACTTATATACATTGATGACTTTGAGGGAACAAGAAATAGTATCGACCTGCGTTTTCCGTTGATCAGTTGGTCGCTGGCTTCCACGCCCCAGGGCAATGGACTCTTCCCCGAAGGCTCCTATAATGATTCACTTCCTTATGGATACAATCGCGCCAAGCTGGCCTGGTATAATATTGAACCCAACCTGCAGGACCGTCGCGCGCCCAATAACCCGGTTGCCGGCTACCAGGATTATAAAGACCCTCGTATACAGGCTATCCTCCAGCAGAAACTATTTCCTGCCAAAACACCCGACTACGGACTTGCGCAGCTGATCACTTTTGATATGGCCTATTACCCAACAGAGAGAGGTCCATATAATTTTGATGCCCGGGCAGGAAGTGTTGCGGCCAATGGCAAACTCCTCAACCCCAGCCAGCGCTGGGGTGGTATCATGCGCGGCCTCGACCAGGTTGACTTTGAAACGGGCAACGTGGAATTCATTGAGTTCTGGATGCAGGATCCCTTCCTGGTGCAGCCCAATAGTACCGGCGGACAGCTTTATTTCAACCTCGGAAATATTTCGGAAGATGTTCTCCGCGATGGCCGTCGCTTCTTTGAAAATGGACTTCCAACGCCCAATATACAGGCTGCGGTAGATTCATCATCGCGATGGGGTAATGTTCCCAATAACCCGATACAGGTTACTACTGCTTTCAGTAATGATCCCGCCGACCGTCCCTTCCAGGATGTTGGTTTTGATGGATTGAATGATGATTCTGAAAGAAGAAAATTCAGCGCATACCTGTCGCAGTTAGCAGCAGTTGCAGGCACGGGTTCACCGGCTTACCAATCTGCACTTACCGATCCTTCGAGTGATAACTTCCGCAACTACCGCGATGCAGAATATGACCGCACCCGCGCGGATATCCTCACCCGTTATAAGAACATTAATAATCCACACGGTAACTCGCCCATTGCCGATAATAATTCGACCACTACAACAGCCTTCACGCTATACCCCGACCAGGAAGACCTTAACCGCGATAACACCCTCAACGAACTGGAAGAATACTTCCAGTATAAGGTTGACCTCACGCCTGAAAGAATGACCATAGGGCAGAATTATATCACTGATATGAGAGCCTTCGATATTGATGGCGTCAATCATAAATGGTTTCTTTTTCGCATACCCGTAGCCGAGTATGAGCAGAAAGTGGGCAATATCCCCGACTTTAAGTCGATCCGTTTCCTTCGTATGTTCATGACCGGATTCCAGGATTCTGTTATCACACGTTTTGCCAAGCTGGAACTGGTTCGTAACCAATGGCGTCGCTTCTCCTTTGAGCTCGATACTACCGGTATCTACAAGCCTTTGGCAACAAGCAATCCAACTTCGTTTAATGTGTTGGCGGTGAATGTGGAAGAGAACAGCGGACGTGCGCCGGTGAATTACCTGATACCTCCCGGCATTGAAAGGGTTCAGCAGCTCAGTAATAACAACGTAAATATTTTGCAGAACGAGCAGGCCATGAGTATGCAGATCTGCAACCTGGCAGGTGGTGATGGAAGAGGCGTATTCAAAACCCTTAACCTCGACCTTCGCCAGTATGGTGAACTGAAAATGTTTGCACATACCGAAAGCGTTGAAGGTTACCCCGAGATCCGCGATGGCGATCTCTCTGCCGTTATCAGGATCGGAAATGATTTTGTAGGCAACTATTATGAAGTGCGCATACCCCTGAAGGTTACTCCATTTGGAAGGTATACCGATCAGCAGAATGATATCGTGTGGCCCCTCGATAATGAATTGAGATTATCACTGCAGCGGCTGATTGATCTGAAAATAAGACGTAACAATGTTTCGCAGCCAAACCTTTACTATAAGGAAACCGATGATGATGGAAAGAGTTATGCCATCTTCGGAAACCCCAACCTCGGCGAGGTAAGAGGTATGTTTGTGGGTGTTGTGAACAATACTACCGGTGATGCCTGTACGGAAGTTTGGTTCAATGAACTCCGCCTCTCTTCTATTGATGAAAAAGGCGGCTGGGCTGCCACTGGAAGGGTGGATGTTAAACTCGCCGATCTTGGTACACTTTCTCTTTCAGGTGCTGCAAGAAGTATCGGTTTCGGAAACCTCGAGATGCGGGCCAATGAAAGGGCAAGGGAAAACTTCACACAGTTTGATGTTGCCACCAACCTCGAGCTGGGTAAACTCCTTCCCGCCAAAGCAGGTATTTCTATTCCGGTGTATGCAGGCTATTCACAAACCATTCTTACTCCGGAATATGATCCCTATGATCTCGATGTAAAACTTAAGGCAAAACTGGATGCGGCAACTTCAGCCGAACGTGATTCTATCCGCGCTGAGTCAGTTGATATTACCACCACCAAAACGGTGAACTTCACCAACGTCCGTAAGATTAATACCAGTGGTAAAAAGCAAAAGATCTACAGCATCGAAAATTTTGATGTCAGCTACTCTTATACAAAGATGGAGCGCAATAACCCGCTCATCGAATCAGAAGAGCTCACAAGGCATAGGGGAGGACTCGGTTATAATTTCGTAGCCACGCCAAAGTATTGGGAGCCTTTCAAGAAAAGCATGAAGGCCACCACCAAATGGCTCGACCTGGTAAAGGATTTCAACCTTAACTATGCGCCATCCCTGTTGAGTTTCCGTGCCGATGTAAACCGGCAGTTCGGCGCCATCAGGCCCCGGAACGTGGGTGGTCCCAAAGGCATCATCCCCGAAACCTATGACAAGTACTTTACGTTCGACCGTTATTATAATCTACGCTGGGATCTCACCAGGTCGCTCAATATTGATTTTACAGCAGTGAACCGGGCAAGGGTAGACGAAGATTCGGGTCGCCTCGACCAGGCCGAGAAAAGAAGGATGTGGCGTTTGTTCTGGCAGGGGGGAAGGAATGTGATGTATGACCAGAGCGCTAATATTACTTATACACTTCCAACCACCAAGCTGCCACTGGTAGACTGGACAACCATCCGTCTCGGATATGTAGCGCGATATAACTGGCTGGCATCATCGCTCGATCCATTTGCCAAGAGCCTAGGAAATTTTGTTGGTAATGCACAGGAAAAAAATGTGACGGGAGAGTTTGACTTTACCCGGCTCTATGCCAAGAGCAGGTTCTTAAGGGCGCTCGATTGGGATGCACCACCACCGCCTCCAAAAGCGCCGGAACAACCCAAGGCACCCGGTGATACTACATCAACCGGCAAAAAGGAAAGGGCGAAACGTGATCCAAACCAATTACCGCAACTGAATGGCTTTGTGAAAGTGATCGGAAGAATTATCACCTCTGTTAAAAGAGTAAGCGTGCAATATGGTGAAGTGGGAACTACGTCTATTGCCGGTTATACCGACAGCACAAAAATACTGGGAATGAATCCGGGTTCCAATGCGCCGGGATGGGGATTTGTTTTCGGCAAGCAACCCGATACTTCCTTTATCAATGATTTTGCCCGCAGGGGATTGATCACCCGCAACCCCTTGCTGAATAACCTTAACCGGCAGGATTTCAACCAGCGACTCAGCATCACTGCCCAGTTGATCCCATTGCGTGATCTCACCATTGATATCAGTCTAGATAAAACTTTCGGAAAGAATTACTCCGAGCTCTATAAGGATACCGTGGGCAATGGAAACTTCGTTCGCCTGAGTCCATATGTTTCGGGAACATTCAGCGTTTCCTTTATTTCTTTCCAGACCCTGTTTGGAAAGTTTGAGCCCAACGAGATCACCAATACCTTCAGGACCTTCCAGGAAAACAGGATCATTCTCTCCAAGCGCAATGCCGAAAGAAACCCTTACTGGAAAGACCTTCCGGATAACGAGAAGTTTTTGTCCGACGGCTATTATACCGGCTATAGCAGGTATGCCCAGGATGTGCTGATCCCGGCATTCATTGCTGCCTATACCAAAAAGGATCCGCTGGATGTTGCATTGATTGACCAGGAGAATGGTGACATCCGCTCCAACCCATTCAGGAAGATCATCCCGAAACCAAACTGGCGATTGACTTATACCGGACTCACCAAAATTCCGGCTCTCGAGAAGCGATTCTCCAGTGTCACCATCACTCATGCCTATAGCAGCACCCTGGGGATGAACAGCTTCAACAACAACCTGCTTTTCCAGGATCCCCTGAGTTATAATATGCCTGGCTTTATAGATACGGCCACCGGAAACTTCTTCCCGTACTTCCTGGTTCCGAATATCTCCATCCAGGAGGCTTTTGCTCCATTTATAGATATCGACCTTCAGTTCACCAACCAGCTGACCGCCCGTTTTGAATACAAGAAGAGCCGGCAGTTGAGTCTTAGCCTGGTCGATTTCCAGTTGAGTGAGGCAAGGTCGGAGGAATTCACGATCGGGGTGGGATGGCGTAAGCGCGGACTTAACCTGCCCTTCAAAGTGAAGCTACCGGGAATGAAAGAGTCCTCGAAGGAGTTGTCCAATGACCTTAACCTCCGCCTTGACCTGAGTTTACGCGATGATGCAACAGCCAATAGCAGGCTCGACCAGGAGGCTGCCCTGCCCACGGCGGGACAAAAAGTAATAACAATTTCTCCCTCAATAGATTATGTGCTGAATAATAGGATCAATCTTCGGCTCTTCTTTGACCAGCGACGTACTGAACCCAAGGTTTCGACCTCCGCGCCAATTACCACCACCCGTGCCGGTTTGCAGATTCGGGTTTCCCTTGCTCAGTAGTATGAGCCAATTAGTATTAATGGTTTGATAGTGAAATAGGCCTTGATGCCTTCTCGGTGCCTTCTCGGTTAAACCTAAGTGCCTTTTATGTCGGAGGATGGCCGGAGGATCCGCGGATGATGTTGGGTTGATGATCTCTACCCATCTGACGCATGTCAGGACAGGCGTCAGATGAGTTTATTTCTTAACTTGCTTTAAATGAGACGATTACTTTAGAAATTCAGCCGATAAATTCTAGAATTGTTGCTTTTTCAGGGCACCTGTCTGACGTTTGTCCTGACACATGTCAGACGGGTAAAAGGCTCATTTGATTCTAATAATTGGCTCAAAGCATGAAATAATGGGCTCATTTGTTGGGTGATTGGCTCATCGTTTTCCGACCACTTGCGGCTCGCCGGGAGCACTGGTTCGCTTGAAGAGCATTACATATCCACAGAGATCCTTTTTGGTTTTGTGGACCTGCACCGGCTTGATCATATGGAACTCGGAAGTGCCGGGAACATAAGTGAAGTTGATTATATTTCCATCTACATCTCCCCAGAGGTTCTTCCTGTAGATGACTTGTTTCTCAGTGTAATCATACATCCTCACCTCGTAGAGGCGGGCACCCGGATCACCAATAAAAACAAAACTGTACCATTCCTTAGAATTCAGTGGAACGATAATAGGCATCTCAAATGCACTTTCCATCTGCATCGATGCTTCCCTTAAAAGACTGAAACCATGCGACTTATAATATTCTTTGAGACTATCGATCTGGTGGGTGTAGTTATTGGTGGCACAAGAACGCTGCCGGATAATATTATCCTCTTTCTGTGCAAGTGCCGGCGCAGCAAACAGACTTGTTGCAAGTGCCAGCACTAAAAAAAGGATATGGGATGATTTCATAACAATTTTATAGTCACAAGAATTGTTCCAGTAACTGTATTCTAAACGCAAAAGGAGAAACTTTATGTTTGCCCTTATACTATTAAAGCTGATTTAGTTATTTTTTAAAAGTGAGGTATGAATTTGCCTGGGCAGTTGCCATGATCACCAGATCATTAATACATACATGGGGTGGGAGACTGGCGCAATACCATGCCGTGTCAGCAATATCTTCCGCCCTTAATGGTTCATAGCCAGTATAAACGGCTGCAGCTTTTTCGGCATCGCCCTTAAAGCGGACAATAGAGAATTCTGTGTCGGCAGCACCCGGATGAATGGCGGTAACTTTAATTCCCAGCCTCAGCAGATCAATACGCATAGCTTTGGAAATGGCATCCACCGCGTGCTTGGAAGCGCAGTAAACATTTCCTTTTTCATATACTTCCTTCCCTGCAATGGATCCGATATTAATGATATGGGCATTAGCCGACTGTTTCAGATGCGGCAACACCGCACGGCTAACATAGAGCAATCCCTTCAGGTTGGTATCGATCATGGTTTCCCAGTCATCCATATCAGCCTCATCAAAATAATCGCGGCCAAGTGCCAGTCCCGCATTGTTGATCAGTAAATCAATTTTCGAAAATTCACCCGGGATGCTGTCCACAGCCTGCTTTACTTCATTTTTATTCCGGACATCAAAAACCAACGGAAGGCATTTTACAGAATAGGTTTCCCTGATCTGCTGGCAGAGATAATCCAGTTTTTCCGCTCTTCTTCCCGTTACTATAAGATCATATCCACCTTCTGCAAATTTCTCGGCACAGGCCTTACCAAAGCCGGCAGTAGCGCCGGTTATCATCGCGATTTTTGACATACGCAATATTAAGCAGCATTCATGATTGAACAATAAACCGTTAGAAAAGATCGCTAGCGGATCAACACCATCGTGCCCTTTTTGAAGATTGTTTTGCCGGTAAAATCTGTGCCCTGCACCATCCACACATAAGTGCCGGTTCCCTGAGCATTTCCATTGATATTTCCATCCCAGCCACGGTTGGCTTCGCGGGTGGAGAATACCAGTTGTCCCCAGCGATTATACACCCGGAAATAATCAAACCTTGCTATGCCCACCGGGCGTGGACGAAAGACAGTATTTGAACTGCCACCGGGAGTAAAGGCATTCGGAACAAAAATATCAGGGTTGGTCCGGAACACGGTTATATTAATGGTGTCATAAGCAAAGCAATCTTCCGGCGTGGAGACCCTGAGTACATAGGTCTGGTTCTGCGAAAGGTTTGCTATGGGGTTGGGTATATTGGTGAAGTTGAGTCCGGTTGAAGGTTCCCATACATAAATATCAGCACCGGTGCCCTGTAACTGCAGCGGCTGCCCTAATACTATTGCTGTATCATTACCCGCAAACGCCTGCACCAGCGGCCTTACGCCCACCACCACAGTATCGATTCCGGGTTTGGGGCATCCCTTGTTATCGGTTACCGTCAGCACATAGGATGTTGTAGTTAAAGGGAAGGCTATGGGACTTAATGTTTCAGGTGCTATCAACGTATTTTGGGGGCTCCAGCTAAATGATAATCCATTGATGGTGGCATTCAACTGGATAGAATCTTCATAACAGATGATGATATCTTCTCCAGCAAATGCACCCGGATACGGCACTGTCCGGATATTGATATTTTCAGTTTTAGTACACTTGCCAATACTCGCTGTAACAGCATAGGTAGTTGTAGCAGTGGGTGTTGCAATGGGATTGGAAACAGTGGGATCATTCAGCGATTCTGCCGGCGTCCACTGGTATTTTAATCCATCCCCAAAAGCCTGTAACGGTATTGGATCGGTGAGACAAATAGTTGTGTCGGCGGAAGCAGACAAGGTAACCTCATTCACTACACGGACCCTGATAGAATCGCGGGTGATACAACCATTGTCTTCGAGATCCACATAATAGGTGGTAGATGTTTTCGGGTATACCAATGGGTTAGCAATACTCCGGTTGGAAATATTTGTTGCCGGGCTCCAGGTAAACCTGGGAGCAAGGCTTCCGGGCGAATTGGCCTGCAGTTGCAGGCTGTCGATACTACAGATCAGCGTATCGCGGAAGGGAAGTTCAAGAGCGGGCTTGTCGAGCACATCCACCGTTCCGGTGAATATTTTCTGGCATCCCTTATTGGTTTCAACAGTCAGCCTTACAGTTTTTACTCCCAGTGAATTATAGAGATAGCTCGGGTTCTGTAGCGTGGAAACATCGAGTGGAGTGGTTTCATCACCAAACTCCCATGACCATTTATTCACGGTTCCGTAGCGCGTATTTGATGTGTCGCGGAAATTGAAAGGCGTAAAAAGACAGGCTCCCGTATAAGTAAAGCCGGGGAAGAAACCCGGGTAAACTTTGGCAAGAGTAAATGCAGAATCAAGGCATTGTCCCCCCGGCAGCATCACCATCAATTTAACCCTATAGGTTCCTGTATCGGCATAAAGATGCTGCACATTTCCGAGGGCAGCTGTGGATGTGTCTGTTTTGGTTCCATCACCGAAATCCCATACATGGATGGATCCGGACGGATTTACCTGGCCATTCTGGAAACTGACATTGAAATCATCGCAGAATTTATAATCGGGATTGAGTACGGCTTTCAATGGATTACAATCCGATACTTTAAGGTGAATATCCTTACGATGGACATTAATGAGTTTTCCCCTCCTGTATTCACTAATACAAACGGTTACCACATACTGCCCAACAACGTCGGGGGCAAGACCTGTAATGATTCCGGTAAACCGGTTAATACTTACCGATGATCCAAGTGGACTGGTGCCTGGATAATTAACTTGGTAGGGTAATCCCCGGTAAGGCGGAGGCGCTGCAGGGTTAGGGGCGGGACAAGTATAGCAATCTTCAGCCTGAGTTCTTCCCCCACCATCATAAGCTGAGCATAACTGGTAGGTTAGTGAATCGCCGTCATTGACGTCCCTTGCAGAAAAATCAAATTCAAATCCGGAGCCGGCGCAGATGGCTACAGCATCATTTCCCGTGATCTCTGGACTGCTGTTATGCTCATTGGCAGCAAGTGTGTTGGTACCGGGAATTTCAGCAAGATAAGTTGCACCTGTAGCGGCACTGTTTCCAGAGATATTTTCAATACCTGCGATCCTGCAGCAACGCTGGAAAGAAATTATATATCCATCAGGGTCATCCGGCAGATCGATGGTAGTGCGGTAAAAGCGAAGGTTATAACAGATATCGGTGGGTGGATTGGTGATACATGGATTTGAATTGGGATCATAGCCAATCCTGCTTTCAGATATAAAGGGTGCAATAAATGCTGCCCGGAGTTGCGAGTTATTACTTTTGCGGAAAACAGTGAAAGGAGCCGACTCATCAAACTGTCCCTGACTGTTCTGAAAACAGTCGATAAATAATTTTAGCGTAACCTCATACCGCGAACTGTTAGGAGTGCTACCCACGCCGAGGTATTTATAAGTTAGCTCCCCGCCCCTGATATGGTTGGCACGCGATATGGTAGCCGCGGACAATACGATTATGAGTAGGAGCCAGAATGTTTTCATTAGATGCGATTATGCCCGCCCATATGCAGATCATTCATGAATTTCTGAATGGCAGCAGTGAACTTTTCGGTTTCCTCCAGCATACCCATATGGCCAGAATGCTGAAGTATATAAATATAAGACAATTCAGGAAGATGAACCTGTTGCATGGTATCGGCAAAAGGTACTGCCTGGTCTTCTTTCCCAACGATAAAAAGGACAGGAATAGTTGCCTTTTTCAATATTTCTGTTCTATCGGGTCTTGCTTTCATCGCTTCTAAAAACGCTGCCAGGCTCTCCGGAAGTATATAAGTGTTATCATTTATGATCTTATCTATGGTTTTTACCATTGTTTCACGGTTGGCCGGGGCAAAGAGATTGGCAGTAGCCGTTTGAAGAAAAGCTGCTGACCCATTTTCCCGGATAAAGTTGATGCTCTTGGTTCTTGCTTCCTTTTTGGCCTCAGGATCTGCAAAACCCGTTGAATGAAGCAGTCCAAATCCCCTGAGCCGTTCCGGGTATTTTTCTGCAAAGGCGAGGGTGATATAACCACCCATAGAATGACCCAGCATTACGATAGACTCTATTTTTTCCTTCTCCAGAATTTCCAGTATCTCATCAGCCATTGATTCCATTGTCAAAGAAGATTGCATGGGCGATTGGCCGGTACCCGGAAGATCAGGAATGAGGAGTTGGTAATGATTTTTTAATACCGCTACCTGCTTCTCCCAGATTTGGCTGTCTTCGCCAAAGCCATGTATAAGCATTAGCGGTTGTCCCTCGCCGGTAATTGTATAATGCATCATAGTGCTGGTTTTTTTCTTTTTTTCTTCAGGCTCATTAAGATCAACACAAGTACGCCTGCAACCATGAATTTTGAAATAAGATCACCATTGCGCGAAAAAAAGCTCATCTCCCTCCGCAGGGTCACCACTTCCTTAATGGCAATGGCCTTATCCCAGGGTTGTTGTTGTAATATACGGCCATATGGATCAATAAATGCACTGATTCCTGTATTTGCACTTCTTGCTATCCATCGCCGGTTTTCAATTGCCCGAAGTCTTGCATAGAGTAGGTGTTGCTTATGTCCGGATGTATTTCCCCACCAGCCATCATTGGTGATGATGCCAATTATATTGGCACCATTACGCATGAACCCAGTCATGAAATCACCATAGATACTTTCATAACAAATGGCAGGTGCAATGGCATATCCATTACCGGCATGGCGGAGCACGGTTCTTTCTTCCTGTCTTGCATAGCCACCTGTTGTTCCACCAAATTGTTCAAGCAATGGACCAAGGAAATTCAGGAAGGGGGGAAGCAGTTCAACTCCAGGTACCAGTTTTGATTTATGGTAGCGGGATAGAATACCGGATGAGTCGAGCAGCATGGCGCTATTGTAGGAATCATACCATAGCTCGGTATCGCGGATAGGTCTTGAATATTTTGATTGCTCTCCGCTTCGATAAATCTTATACCCTTCCAATCCGCTTAATAAAACAAGCTTTGGATTATTTCCCAGGAATTCCCATAGTGGTCTCAGTAAATAATTGTTTCGGATACTATCTTCTTCAATTCCATTGGGTAGGTTGATAGCTGTTTCCGGCCAAACAAGCAAGCGGGTATTGCTGTCAATTTGTGAAGCGGAAAGCTGAATGAGTGTGGCCAGTTGTTCATCCTGGGTGCCTACCGTAAATTTTTTATAGGGATCGATATTCGGTTGAACCACTACAACATTATGGAGGGGATCATTATTTTTACGTGCATCATCAGCTAGCCTTGCATCCTTTTTTTGACTGAATGTGCTTACCAGCACCGAAATCAAGATGGGTACGCCGATACCCGACAGCAGGGTAATAGAAAATGCACGGCGATTATTTATTTGTAAACTACCGGTTCTGTATAGCTGCTTGAACAACAAAACATTCATCAGCAATATCCAGAGTGAGCCGCCGCTGGTTCCGGTGAATTCATACCATTGGATCCAGGAGGGTTGTGCAGCAAATGCATTACCCAGTGTGAGCCAGGGCCAGCTAAGATCCCAGCTAAGATGTACGTATTCAAAGGTCATCCAGGAGGCTATAAAAGCCCAGTGGCTGTAGCGGCTACCAAATCTTTTAACTGCCCAGTAAAATGCCAGCCATGGAATACTCATGAGTACCGTATTCACAATAATGGCAGCTATAGAACCCGGACCGGTAGAATTCCAGATCCACCAGGTGGTGAGTGCATTCCAGGTCATCATTGATAATGCACACCAACCAACAAAAGCCCATTTTCGTGGCTGTTGATCAGCCAGCATGAAGAGGGGTATGAACGCAATGAAAATTAAAAAAGTAGTTGGAAGGGGAGGCCATGCTGCAGCCAGTAATATTCCGGATGCCAATGATAAAATGAGGGGATGTATTTTTTTCAAGATCAATTAAAATGAATTGGAGAAATGTACGGAAAGGTTCTCAAAAATAACCCATCTGTTCATTTCTCCAAATCTCTCTCCATCTCTCCATCCCTCCATCCCTCCATCTCTCCAAATCATTTCCTGCTATAGTTAGGCGCCTCCTTCGTAATATCTACATCATGCGCATGGCTTTCTTTCATTCCCGCATTGGTGATCTTGGTAAATTTCGCCTCAGCTTTCAGTGTTTCAATATCTTTCGCCCCGCAATAGCCCATTCCAGCCCTGAGTCCACCAACAAACTGCGCTACTACCTCACGGAGATTGCCCTTGAAAGCAACCCTTCCCTCAATACCTTCCGGTACCAGCTTTTTGATATCATCTTCCACATCCTGGAAATAACGGTCGCTGGATCCCTGCGACATGGCACCTATCGATCCCATTCCACGGTATTCCTTGAACTTACGGCCTTCGTAAATAATGGTATCACCTGGACTCTCTTCCACGCCTGCGAAAACGCTTCCCATCATCACGCAATCGGCCCCCGCGGCAAGTGCTTTTACCATATCACCGGTATAACGTATACCACCATCCGCAATTATGGGAATACCCAATGGCTTGAGTGCACTGTAGGCTTCCATGATAGCCGTGAGCTGGGGAACGCCCGCTCCCGCCACGATACGTGTTGTACAGATAGAACCTGGTCCAATCCCGATCTTTACACAATCAGCACCTGCTTCTACCAACGCTCTTGCACCATCAGCGGTACCCACGTTTCCTGCTATAACCTGGAGACCCTTAAAATTCTTTTTTACATTCTTCACGGCTTCCATCACGCCCTTTGAATGACCATGCGCACTGTCGAGCGTAACGATATCTACACCTACATGTTGAAGTGCAGCAACACGGTCGAGCATGTCTTTGGTTATACCAATTGCAGCGCCGGCAAGTAACCTGCCGAATTCATCTTTATTGGCATTCGGAAAACTGGTGAGCTGAAGAATATCACGATAGGTGATGAGTCCGGCGAGCGTACCATCCTTTCGTACCACCGGAAGTTTTTCGATCTTATATTGCTGCAGAATTTTCTCTGCCTTCTTCATGGTAGTACCTTCGGGGGCGGTGATCAGCTTTTCGCTGGTCATCACTTCACTGACCTTCTTCGATTTGGTATTCTCAAAACGGAGATCCCTGTTGGTGAGAATACCAACCAGCTTATTGTTCTTATCTACAATGGGTATACCACCGATCTTATTCTCTTTCATGAGGCGGAGGGCATCGCCAATAGTTGATTCAGCCAATAATGTAACGGGGTCAAGGATCATTCCGCTCTCACTTCGCTTAACCTTTCTAACCTGCTCCGCCTGCCTTTCAATGCTCATGTTTTTATGCAACATTCCAATACCGCCTTCGCGGGCCAGGGCAATTGCCAGGTTGGCCTCGGTAACAGTATCCATTGCTGCACTTAACATCGGGATGTTAAGACTAATGCTTTTTGTAAGTCGGCTTTGGATATTTACTTCACGGGGTAACACCTGCGAAAATGCAGGAACCAGTAACACATCATCGAAGGTGAGGCCTTCTCCAAAAAATTTATGGGATAAATCTATCTTACGGGTGGTGCTCTTTCTTGTTGCCATGTGCAAAGATATGGCAGCAGGTAAATTAGTGCCAAATTTTTGTATAACCCGCTCTAAACCATTCTGTATTGCTTGCCCGGAAGGCTTTTGATGATGTTCCTTATTTCAAGATTAAGGATAGCACTGGCAGCTGCACCTGAATTCAGACCACTCCGGAGGTATAGTTCATCTATAGCAAGCTGTCCATGGATACCGAGCAGATTTACAATTGTTGCTTCCGCAGTATTTAATTCGCCAAAGAAGGAAAGCTGGTTGTTTTTCCGGTTAGGATCCTTAGGTAGTTCCCATTGTAGTTCTTCCAACAGGTTATCTGCATCAAGAATAATGGTGGCAGTATTCCTTCGAAGCATCATATTGCAGCCTGCATTTTTGTTATCAGTTGTTCGGCCCGGAAATACAAACACCGGATGGTTATAACTTGCTGCAATGGATGCTGTGATCATACTGCCACCTTTAAGACCTGTTTCAACTACAACAATGGCATCGCATATACCTGCCACGATGCGGTTGCGGATAGGGAAGTTATGACGGTCGGGTTTGGTGCCAACTATGAATTCCGTTACCAGCGCGCCCTTACCTCTCAACATTTCCCTCGCCATGGAAGTATGCTCGCTGGGGTAGATGGTATTCAGTCCATGTGCCAGCACACCAATGGTAGGGATATCATATTTAATGGCATTTCGATGTGCCAGTCCATCTATTCCATAGGCCATGCCGCTTACAATGGTGATATCTTTATCACGAAGATCGCGGATCAGTTTCTCCGTCACCTGCCTTCCATATTCACTATGGCTCCTGGTTCCGATAACCGCCACTTTTTTTGGAGCATTGAGAGAGATATTCCCTTTATAAAATAGCAGGGTAGGAGGATCATAGCAGTCTAAAAGTTTTTTCGGGTAGGCCTCATCGTTTAAGAAGATCATTGATAGCTTATACTGTTCCACATCATTCAGTATTTTCTCGCATGCCCTGAAATCGCGGAATCTACTCAACGATCTCGCAATACCAGTTCCAACGCCTTCTACCAATTCAAGGTCGGCAGCACTGGCTTTGAATACGTCAGTAGCTGATTTGAACTTTTCGATCAGCGCTTTTGCGATTACACAACCAACATGCGGCACCCGTGTAAGTGCCACCTGGTACAACCTCTCATCGTCCATACCTACTTTTCAATGAAAATAGAATGACGGAGGGAGTTATACCAGCGTGAAATAACGGTATTTACATTACTGGGAAATTACCTTGAGTTCTGTGCGGCGGTTAAGGGCGCGTCCCTCTTCTGAATTGTTATCCGCTACAGGTACCGTTGCGCCAAAACCTTTATGGGTAAGTCGTTTTGCATCCACTCCATTTTTCACCAGGAAATTCACCACTGAATGAGCCCTGTCATTCGACAGTTTCAAATTGTCGGCCGCCTTCCCAACATTGTCGGTATGTCCATTGAGCTGGATGCTTAATGATGGATTTTCCTTTAATAACTGAACGATCCTTTCGAGTTCAACCTCAGAGTTGCTACCCAGTGCGGCACTGTTGGTTTCGAAGAAAATATTCTTCAAAACGATGGTTGCATTTGCCGTGATAGGCTTAAGCAGGATATCGATATTATAGGTGGAGTCGGGTGATTTCTGGCTTAGTGAAAAATTCTCCGAATAGAATAAGTATCCCTTACGGTTAACATTAAATGCATAATCGCGGCCAATTGGAAGGGTAATCAAATAATTACCTGTTTCGTCGGTTTGTACCTTGCTGATCATCTGGCGGGTAAGGATATCTGTTAGTTCAACAGCAGATGGCAGTCCATCTTTAGTTTTCTCATCCATAACCCTGCCTTTGATCCAGAGCGTTTTCACCGGCCGAACATCATTGCGCATGGTGAATGTATAGAGGTCAAGTCCCCCTTTGCTATCGGCACGGTCACTGGCGTAATAGGCCGTGCTGCCATCGGCAGTGATCACTAGGCTTCCTTCGTTTTCAATGGTATTGATGGGGTAGCCAAGGTTTCGCGGGAGGCTGAAGCTGCCTTTCGGACCTTTACGCGCCATGAAAAGATCATCTCCACCATAGCCCTGCAATCCATTGGAGGTGAAATAAAGACTTTGATTATCGGCGTGGATAAAGGGGCAGCTTTCATCACCACTGGTGTTGATCTCTGGTCCAAGATTTTCGGGTTCACTCCACTTACCGTCTGTGCCGAGATGGGTCACCCAGATATCATTTCCCCCAAATCCTCCCTGGCGCCTGCTCGCGAAATAAAGATCCCTTTTGTCTGGCGATAAGCTTGGCGCTGAATCCCAGAATTCTGAATTTACTTTACTTCCGAGATTAAGGGGTTCACTCCATCCCTGAGGTGTTAGATAGGAAATATAGAGATCGCAACTACCCAGTCCATCCGGGAAATTACATCCTGTAAACACCAGCCACTGGCCATCCTGTGAAATAGATTGAGCACCTTCATTAAGGTTTGAGTTGATCATGCCCGTTAGTCCGCTACTCCGGTTCCATTTCCCACCTTCGATGCGGGTTTCATAGAAATCCTCATTATAATTATTAACGCGACGGGTGAAGATCAGTTGGCTGTTATCGATGGTAAGGGTTGGATAATATTCTGACACGGCACTGTTCACACTATCGCCGAGGTTAATGGGAGTGAAATTGTAATTAGCTATATCCGGATTCTTTGCCTGTTCCAGTGCAAAGAGGTAACAGCGTCGGCGATAGGAGGAGGCCCGCTGGCTGCTTTCATTCAGATCGTTAACCATCATGAAGCTGTTTACAGCTTTGAGGGCATCTTCAAAGCGGCCCTTCCCCGCAAGGTTGATGGAGAAGGGGAGGTTATAATCGCGGAAGTAGTTTGAATCAATTGATTTTGCCCTTTCATAATGCAGGATCGCATTATCATAATCTTTTAGTTCACCATACATGCCGGCAATAGAAAGCCATGCATCTGCAAAGTTGGGATCTATCTTAACGGCATCTTTAAGGAGTCTTATACCTTCCGGAAAATTATCATTCTCTGCCTGTTGCATTGCCTGCTGGTAAAGTTTAGCAGCTTTTGCATTGATCTTATCGGGATTGTATTGTTGTGCATTAAGCGGGAGGGTGCAGATTATAGCAAAGGCTATAGTAATAAAAATGGCTATTCGTTTCAGCATAGATTTTAAACTGGTCTTACTACAACGAAAGTTAGGCCATAATATTAGAGAGAAATGTGAAAAAACTCCCTTCTCAGGGCACATTGATGTACTTATGGCTCTGGATGCTGAGTTCCCAGCGGGGGTGTGCTTTGATATAATCGATGATAAGGGGCAGCATTTGTTCCTTTTTTCCCCATTCGGGCTGGAGGTAAAGTTTGCAGGCAGGCTTCACTTCTGCTGCCCATTTTTCTGCCCAATCAAAATCCGTTTTATTATATACAACCACTTTAAGTTCATCGGCAGCCTGTACCACTTCGGGTAGGGGGAATTTAAATTTCTTGGGTGAAAGGCAGATCCAGTCCCAGTTTCCACTGAGCTCACTACTTCCCGAAGTTTCAATATTGGTCTCAAATCCAGCCTCCTGCAACGCACTTGTAAGGTCGTTCAGATTGTGTAACAATGGCTCACCACCTGTGATCACTGCAAGCCTTCCCGGGTAGGCTTTTGCATTTTCGACGATCTCTTCAACAGATTGTTTGGGATGAAGTGATTCATCCCAGCTTTCTTTCACATCACACCAGCTGCAACCAACATCACAGCCACCGAGCCTGATAAAATAGGCTGCCCGACCCTGGTGAAAACCTTCCCCCTGGAGGGTATAAAATGATTCCATTACCGGCAAACTCAACATCACTCAATTTTTAAATTTCAACTTCCTCACCTCTTCCCTCAAATCTTACCTCTTACCTCTTACTTCTTACCTGTATTCAGTTTTTATCCACACAAGCCTTAAACGTGTTCTTCATCAGGGCCGCTATTGTCATTGGTCCAACCCCACCCGGAACAGGGGTAATATAGCTGCATTTAGGAGCTACCGTCCCAAATTCAACATCCCCTTTCAAGGCAAACCCCGATTTCTTGGAAGCATCTGCAACACGGGTAATACCAACATCAATAACAATGGCGCCATCTTTCACCATATCAGCTTTTACAAATTCAGGGATGCCTAGGGCAGCTACGATTATATCGGCGCTCCTGCAAAGCTCAGCAAGATTTTTTGTATGTGAATGTGTGATGGTGACGGTGCAATTACCAGGATCAGCACTTTGGCTCAATAATATACTCATGGGCCGGCCCACGATATTGCTACGGCCAATTACCACCGCGTGCATTCCCTTGGTGTTAATCTTATAATGTTGCATCATCAATATAATGCCGTAGGGCGTGGCGGGAATAAAAGTGTCCAGCCCCTGAACCATACGGCCAACATTCACCGGGTGAAATCCATCCACATCTTTGGAAGGGAGGATGGTATTGATCACTTTTTCGTCAGAAATATGCTTGGGAAGGGGTAATTGAACAAGGATCCCATCAATATCGGGGTCTTCGTTCAGTTCTTCAATAACGGATAAAAGTTTGTTCTCACTGATCTCGTCTTCCAGCCTTATGAGCGTTGACTTGTAGCCAATCTCCTGGCAGGCCTTCACTTTGGCTGCCACGTAAGTTTCGCTGGCACCATTGGATCCAACCAAAACAGCGGCCAGGTGGGGTATCTTTTTTCCTTCTGTTACGAGCTGGGCTACCTTGATTTTCAATTCATCTTTGGTCGCTTTTGAAACCAGTTGTCCATCTAAAATTTGCATGGCGCAAAGGTAATGTGCGGTTTATTCAGGGAAAAATGGATTTTTTTTAATATTTAAGACAGCATTCTGTTAAATTTATTGTCTTATTAATGGCGTCAACAGTTCAACAAGCCTGGATTAGATTCTCCTCTCTGGCAAAAAGACATATCGCAAATTCGTTTTACCACACTTCCTGATCTCTTACCGTAGAGACTTTTCTTATTGGGTTAATGTAACCCGCCACTTTAAAATGACATATATGAGAAAAACATTCCTGATGTTTACACTATTGCTATTGGTGGCATTGGTGTATGGACAGGCCCGACAAATTACCGGGCAAGTGAAAGATGCAAGCGGTAATCCCATACCATTTGCTTCGGTTAAGATAAAAGGTACCAACACAGGTATTGCGGCCGACCAGAATGGAAATTTTACAATAAGTGCGGAAAAGGGAAATGTATTAGAGATCACAGCGGCCAGCTACGAGCGTTTCGAGGTTACTGTAGCTGACCAGGATATAATATCGGTAACACTTGTATCGCAGGATAACCTGAGTGAAGTAGTTGTTACCGCCCTCGGGGTTCGGCGTGCTAAAAATACCCTGCCCTATGCGGCACAACAAATAAAGGGTGATGAAGTAAACAATACCCGAATAGCCAATGTTGCCGCTGCATTATCTGGTAAAGTTTCCGGGGTTGAGATCCGCCAGGGCAATGGAATAGGCGGCTCTACTAACGTTGTGATCCGGGGAACAAAATCTCTTACCAATACCAACCAGGCACTATTTGTAGTGGATGGTGTACCTATCAATAATGCCACCGGAAATTCAACCAACCAGATGACCGGTAGGGGGGGAGTGGATTATGGAAATGCTGCAGCCGATATTAATCCTGATGATATTGAATCTATAAACATTTTGAAAGGGGCTGCTGCATCCGCACTTTATGGATCACGTGCAGCCAACGGAGTAATTATGATCACCACCAAGAAAAGTAGAAGAGGATTAGGAATTACAATTAATTCAGGTGTCACTTTCGGTTCTATTGATAAGGAGACATTTGCAAAGTACCAGAACCAGTATGGTGCAGGTTATTCGGCAGCGTATGGTTCGCCGGACGAGAACCCGGGCTTCTTTTATTTTGACGTGGATGGAGATGGACAGGATGACCTGGTTGTTCCTACCAGTGAAGATGCTTCCTATGGCGACAAATTTAATCCAGACCTGATGGTATTCCATTGGGATGCTTTCGATCCAACTTCCCCATTTTATAAGACCCCAAAACCTTGGGTAGCAGCGCAAAACACACCTGAAACTTTCTTCGAGAAACCAATTTCCAATAACAACAGCATCATGCTCGATGGGGCAAATGATAAAGGAAATTTTAAGGTTGGTTATACAAGGAGCCAGGAAAAAGGTATTCTGCCGAACAGTGAAGTAATAAAGAATATAATAAACTTCGGTGCAGGTTATGAAATAGCTAAGGGATTAACTGCAACAACAAATGTGAACGTGTCCAAAGTTGAGGGCTTGGGAAGATATGGTACCGGTTATTCAGGAAAGAATGTAAACCAGAACTTCCGGCAGTGGTACCAGACAAATGTTGATAATATAGAACAAAAAGAAGCGTACTTCCGTACACGCAAAAATATAACCTGGAACTGGCAGGATCCTTCAACTGCTGCAGGTACACGTCCCATTTACACTGACAACTTCTACTTCATGCGGTATGAGAGTTTTAATAATGATGAACGCAACCGTGTATTCGGAAATGTTTCACTGAATTACCAGGCAACAGAATGGTTGAGTTTTCTTGGAAGAATCTCTACAGACATTTATGATGAGCTCAGGGAAGACAGGACAGCAGTGGGTAGTGTTGATGTACCTGGATACACTCGTACCAACAGACATTTCCAGGAAACCAATTATGATCTGATGGCAAATTTCAATAAAGATCTTAATGATGATTTTAACTTGCAGGCCTTGCTTGGCACGAATATGAGGCGGTCGAGGTTTGAATCAATTGCTGCATCAACAAATGGCGGGTTGGCTGTACCGGGATTATATTCCATCAGCAACTCATTAAATCCTGTGAATGCACCTACCGAATCATATCAGCCCGTTGCAGTAGACGGTTATTTTGGTGGGATTACTATCGGTTATCGCAATTTCCTGACACTTGATGGAACATATCGTTATGATCGCTCTTCTACTCTGCCTATCGGCAATAATGAGTATGGTTATTTCTCTGTTTCTGGTAGTTGGTTGTTTTCCGAGAATCTGAAAGATGTAAGTTGGCTGTCTTATGGAAAACTTCGTGCAAACTATGCGGAAGTGGGTAATGATGCCCCATGGGGTGCTGTTGCCGATGTTTATAGTAAGCCAAACCCATTCGGAAATACAATCCTTTTCACATTGCCTGATTCAAAGAATAATAATGAACTACTTCCTGAGAGAACCAATAGTAAGGAAATAGGACTTGAAATGGCTTTCTTCGGTAACCGCCTTGGCTTTGACGCAAGCTATTATATAACCAATACTATTAACCAGCTTATTCCTGTTGCGGTTTCAAATGCAAGTGGATATAGCAGTAAATGGCAAAATGCCGGTGATGTGCAAAACAAAGGAATTGAATTATCATTATTTGGCACACCTGTTAAAACAAGGGATTTCAGCTGGACAACAAATATTAACTGGACCCGGAACAGGAATGAAGTGACTGCCCTGTTTGGTGAAAGTAAAAACCTGCAGATAGCTACATTCCAGGGAGGCGTTTCAATAAATGCAACATTGAATGAGCCATATGGTGCAATCATGGGCCGAACATGGGTATACCATGAAAATGGGGGAAAGCTTGTAAGGGATAATGGTCGTTATGCTCTTTCTTCATCAACCAATAATGTTATCGGTAATATGAACCCCGATTGGATAGGAGGAATTTACAACACTTTCAAATATAAAGACCTTTCGCTTGGATTTTTGATCGATGTTCGTCATGGTGGAGATCTTTTCTCACTTGATCTTTATTATGGACTTGCAACGGGTATCTATCCGGAAACAGTTGGTCTAAATGACTTAGGCAATCCATCCAGAAATTCTCTGGAAGATGGTGGTGGTATTATTGTTCCTGGAGTTACTGCCGATGGCAAAGCAAACACGCTCCGCGTACCGAATGATTATGGTACCTACGGATATGCATACAATCCGGCAGCAGCATTTATATATGATGCCAGCTATGTTAAGTTAAGGGAGTTAAATCTAACTTATTCACTACCACCTGCATTGCTCGACAGGCTGGATCCATTTAAGGGTATAGAGTTTTCCCTGATTGGAAGGAATCTTTGGATCATCCACAAGAATCTGCCTTATGCAGATCCCGAGGAAAATCTTTCTGCAGGAAATGCACAAGGATACCAGAGCGGAGCCTATCCAACCACAAGGCAAATTGGACTAAACCTTAAACTGAAATTCTAAAAGATGAATGTTATGAAAAATTATCTGATAATAACCGCAATATCATTAATGACGATGATCTCCTGTACAAAGGATATCTCCAGATTTAATGAAGAAAAGAAATTGCCGGCAGTAGTGCCCGCCGAAACATTGTTTTCGAATGGCCTGGTAAACCTTACAACAGCACTGGCTTCACCCAATGTGAATCTGAATGTATTCCGGTTTACAGTTCAACATTGGGCTGCAACTACCTACCAGGACGAGCCTAACTACGATTTTTTTACAAGAAATATCCCACAGGCCTGGTGGACAAGGATGTATCGTGATGTTCTTGCAGACTTAAAAGAGTCAAAGAAGATCATTGCAGCAACAACTCCGGGTTTAGTATCAGAAGCAACCCTGAAAAACCAGGCTGCTATTGTTGACCTGATGGAAGTTTATGTTTATTCCATCCTCGTAAATACATTTGGCGACGTTCCATATTCTGAGTCAAATGATTTTAATAATCTTTTTCCGGTATATGATGATGCGAAGGAGATCTATGATGATCTTTTTGTTAGGATAGATAATAGTATAGCATCCTTAAGTACAGAGGGTGAAGGATTCAGTTCAAAAGCCGATCTCATTTATAAAGGAGATGTTAGCAGCTGGATCAAATTTGCCAATACCCTTAAAATGCGGCTGGCCATGACTGTTGCAGATGTTGATGATACTGCAAAACAAAAGTTTGAAGAGGCTGAAGAGAATGGATTTACCAGTTCGGCAGATAATGCTGTTTTCCAGTTCCTATCTGCATCTCCTAATACAAACCCTATTTGGGTTGATCTCGTAGAAAGTGGTAGAGCAGATATGGTTGCCGGAAAACCTTTGCTAGATAAAATGGTTGAATTGAATGATCCAAGGTTAGAGGCTTTCTTTGAACCTAATAATGATGGCCAGTTTGTTGGTGGGATTATTGGCGAGAACAATGCTTATGCAACTGTTGCCCGTCCAAGTGAGTTAATAAAAGATCCTGCACTTCCTCACTTATTGCTTGATTATGTTGAGGCAGAGTTTCTTAGGGCAGAAGCAGCGGCAAGAGGATGGGATGTTTCAGGTACAGCAGCTGAACATTATGCCAATGCAATACGTGCTTCAATTATTTATTGGGGAGGTACTGAAGCAGAAGCCACTGCTTACCTCGCACAACCTTCAGTTGCCTATGCATCAGCACCTGGTGACTGGAAAGCCAAAATTGGTTTGCAAAAATGGATCGCCCTGCATAACCGTCCATATATTGGTTGGGTGGAATTACGCAGGCTGGACTTCCCGCTCTTAAGCCCTCCTGCAGAACCTGAATCTGGTTTCCCTAACAGGTTAACTTACCCTATTAATGAACAGACACTCAATCCCGATAATTACACCTCTGCATCTTCAGCCATTGGAGGTGATGAGGTAGAGACTAAACTTTTCTGGGATATATATTGATGCCTGTATTTGCAACCCTATTTTAAAGACCCCCGTTGATTTACTGGCCTCGCATCTGCGGGGCCAGATTTGTTTTTATAACGGTCATGATTACCGTTAAAACACGCTTGACTACAGAACAGAATCTTTGGATCTTGCCCTTGTATGAAGTGTGCGTGTGTGTGTATGTTGTTATGGCTGCTGTGTGCCGGTTTACAAGCCCAGGACCTTTTTGATAGATCCTCCGCCGCGGCTGGTGCATGGAGCCATAACTTTTTAAACCCGGAAGCCGCGTTGATAAATCCGGCGGCAATACCGGCTGAACCGCAGATGGTGCTAAGGCTTGTGACAATAAGACCCTATATGATACCCGGCTTGTCGGCCAGCAGGATCAGTGCACAGAGCACAATTATGAAGGATATTTCTGTTGCTGCCGGCATTAGCAATTTTGCGAATTCCGATTTCCGGGAACTGAAATTTTATTTGGCCAGCGGAAGGAAATTGGGTGAAGATTTTAGTGTAGGTATTTCTATAGATGTTGCAAACAATAAAGCAAGAGGGTATGCGGGGTTGAAGACTTATCGGGCTTTAGCCTCAGTAGCAAGGAATATGAGTGCATTACAAACAGCTGTATCGATTTTCTTTGAAAGCAATGAAACAAAAAGCCGCAACTTTTATCCTGGAATAATTGCTGGTATAGGCAAAGAATGGGCACCCTCATTTTATACTGACCTGGCTCTAATGATATCAGCAAGAACGCAAGTTGTAAATACTTCTCTGCAGTATATCGCAATGTCAAAGCTACTGCTGGCAATCAGGGTGATCAGCGATCCTATGCGTCTCGATTTTGAATCAGGTTGGATCTACCAGAAGCTTCGGCTCAGCGTGCTGGGAGGCTGGCACCCGCAACTGGGCTGGTCACCCGGATTTGCACTTCAGTATTCACCTGCTTTAAAGGAATCAAGATGATGCGGTTCCTGCTTAGCTGCTTGTTCATACTAAATTCAGCTGCATCATTTACGCAGGAGGGAAGTGAGCCAGATCCACTTGCTCTTGAAGCAATGGCAGAGATTACAGAATCGGATATAGAGAATAATGATTTGCAATTAGATCTTCAGCATCTGGTGTCGCATCCAATTTCCATAAACAGAATAGATGGATCATTACTTGCCGATATATTCCGCTTAACACCCCTCCAGGTTGCATCTTTCCTGAATTACAGAGAGGTTTTTGGTTCTATCCGAAGTAAATATGAATTGCAGGCTATTCCATATTGGTCCCCGGAACTTATCAGGCAAATTGCAAAATTCTTTCGTTTTTCGGATGAGGATGCAGGTGATGGAAACATTCTCAATTTACTTAAAAGGGGCAATCACCAACTTCTTATGAGAACAAGTGGACTGGCAGAAAGGATAAAGGGGACAACCCCAGACAGTATGGGTGTAAAAGTATATCCGGGTAGTCCGCAACGTATTTTTTTCAGGTACATCTATCAATATAAGCAAAACTTATGGTATGGCTTTACTGGTGATAAAGATGCCGGTGAAACCCTTATTACAAAAGGTTCTTCTCTTCCGGATTTTACCAGTTTCCATTTTTTTGTTCGGAGAAAAGGTTTAATTAAAACAATAGCAGTCGGAGATTATACAATTAACATTGGACAGGGGTTGGTACAATGGCAAGGCCTTGCTTTTGGTAAAACAAGTGATGCTATGGCTATTTACCGGCAGGGGAATACCCTGCAACCTTATAGATCTGGAGGCGAGTTTAATTTTCACAGAGGAGGGGCGCTTCAATTTCAAAAGAAGCGATATGAGCTTACGGTTTTTGGTTCATTAAGAAAGCTCTCAGGCAGTCTCCTTGCTGATTCCGGTAATATTATTGGTTTTAGTAGCATCAATGAATCGGGATATCATCGTACCCCCGGAGAAAGGACAGGCAGAAAACAGATAACGCAAAGGTCTTATGGGGCACACATGCAATACCTGGGAACAAGTTTTCGGGGAGGTATCAGCATGATCAGGTATAATTTTTCTATTCCTATAATTCCCAGAGATGCGCCTTATAACCTTTTCAATATGAGGGGAACAAACTGGTGGAATGCGGGGATCCATTACAGCCTCAGCATCCGGAATCTTTTTCTTTTCGGTGAAGCCGCAACCTGTAAAACGGGGCTCGCTATGATCCATGGTGTGGTAATTAGCCTGAATTCAAAAGCTGATATGGCAATTGTTTACCGCAACCTTCAGCCTGATTATCAAAGTTTGTATGCCCGAACGTTTTCAGAAAATTCAAATGTTAATAATGAAGTAGGTACATATATGGGGCTGACCCTTTTGCCTCACCCTTCCTGGAAAGTGCAGGCATATATTGACTTTTACAGATTTCCATGGCTCCGGTTCCGTGCTGATGCCCCTACCAATGGTTCAGAGTGGTTACTGCAGTTTACTTATACCAAAAGAAAAAAATGGGAGGGAATGCTTCGCTTGCGAAGTAGTTTAAAGCCGGAAAATCAATCAGGTCAGGTCATCAATCAAATAGTACCGAAAATGAATAAAAATGCGAGAATACATTTTGAAAAGATTTTCAACCCACAATGGGTATTTGCAGCCAGGTTAGACCAGGTATGGTTTGAAAAATCTTCAAATAAGAACCTGGGCTCTGCTTTTTACCTCGATGCCCGATATCAACCCAAAAGAAGTTCTCATGTTATTTCGGCGCGACTTCATTATTTCAATACCGATGGCTATGACGCACGTATATATGCCTACGAGCGTGATCTGCTCTATTCATTTTCTATCCCAGCCTTTTATGATAAGGGCTGGAGATATTACCTTCAGCTCCAGGGGAAGCTTCGCAGGGATATCATTCTCAAAGGGCTTAAAGTTCAATGGTGGTTGCGTTGGGCTCAAACTCTTTACAATAACAGGGAAACAGTGGGCTCGGGCTATGACGAGATCATAGGTAACCGGCGTTCTGAATGGAAATGCCAGTTAATGCTTAGCAGGTAACCAAAGAAGAAGGCTTTTTATTAGCTTTGAAGATTAAATCGATTATAATGGAGAACAGCAATAATAATCCGGCCAACCAACTAAACATTGAAATATCTGAAGAAGTAGCAGAGGGGGAATATGCAAATCTTGCAATCATCACGCATTCACATGCAGAATTTGTTATCGACTTTGTGAACGTGATGCCCGGTACTCCCAAGAGCAGGGTTAAATCCAGGATCATTCTCACCCCGCAGCATGCCAAAAGATTCATGAAGGCCCTTATAGAAAATATTGACCGTTTTGAAGATGTGAATGGTGAGATCAAAGACCTTGAAGAAGTTCAGATCCCAATGAATTTCGGGGGACCAGCCGCACAGGCTTAATGGTCATAAAAGACCCTCATCCGCAAAACTGAAATAGCCTTCCGTACTCACTATAATATGGTCCATTACCTTGATATCAAGGAGCTTGGCGGCTTCCCGTATTTTGTAGGTCAGTTCTTCATCAGCTTTGCTGGGCTTCAGGTTGCCCGAGGGATGGTTATGACTTAGTATCAATGCAACAGCTTCCTGTTCAAGGGCTTTTTTCATAATTATGCGTGGGTCTGCCACAGTTCCGGTTATTCCCCCTGAGCTTATAATTTCTGAATGGCGGATCTTATTGGCACGGTTGAGGAACAATACAACAAATACTTCATGGCTGTAGTCCTGGAATAGCTGTTGCAGGTAAAGCGCAACATCCCTGCTGCTGGTAATGATGGGGCAATCGAGTGCCAGTGCGGCCTGCCTTCGGCGGCCAAGTTCCATGGCTGCAGTAATGATCACTGCCTTTGCTTCCCCAATTCCCTTTACTTTCATCAGATCAAAAACAGAAAGTTTACCCAGTTCCTGGAGGTTATTTCTACACAACTGCATCAGGTCGCAGGCCAGGTCAAGCGCAGACCGATCGCGATTTCCGTTATTCAGGAGAATTGCAAGCAATTCTGCATCGCTGAGTGATATGGGACTTTTACTAAGTAGTTTTTCCCTTGGTCTATCGTCTTTTGCCCATGATTTAATTGAGTAGTTCCGCTCTTGCATGCGGTAAGATTAATCAATAATTTTATGCCAGAAAACAGGGTTTTAACCCAATATCCAAACTGATCCTTTTGAAAAACTTTTAAAATCAATGTCCATGAACGCCCGTACATTCAACCTCTTAGGAGGCTTCCAATCAATGTTATTCTGCATTGGGATTTATGTGGTTGCACTTTTCTTTTCCATCTTTATCTGTTCTGCAATTTTTAAGGCTGTAAGTAGCCGTAAAGTTGCTGATATTGGTGCTGTGAAAGGGATTCAGCCATCTGCCACTGCCCATACCCTGGTAGCATCCAGGTAAAGCAGAAGATTAAAATAGTTGAAGGTTGTACCATCGGTACGACCTTTTTTGTTTTAAGGGCCTTTCTTTTTCTGCCAATGTTTATCTTCGCCGCACCAACTCTACGTCTATGACCGCAAAAATCTTCTCCGGTACCGGTTCCCAATACCTGGCAGAAAAGATCGCCAACAGCTATGGAATTCCGATGGGTAAGATCAATATCCAGAAATTCAGCGATGGAGAGATCCAGCCCGTATACCAGGAAAGTATCAGGGGAGATGTTGTTTTCCTCGTGCAGAGTACTTTTTCACCCTCAGACAACCTCATGGAGTTGTTGCTGATGATAGATGCAGCCCGCAGGGCGTCGGCTTATAAGGTGATAGCTGTTATTCCATATTATGGGTATGCGCGGCAGGATAGAAAGGATAAACCCCGTGTTGCTATTGGTAGTAAGCTGATTGCCAATATGTTAACTGCAGCAGGTGCCGATAGGGTAATTACTATGGATCTTCACGCTCCGCAGATTCAGGGATATTTCGATATACCCGTTGATCACCTCGACAGTTCTGTAATTTTTATACCATATATAGAGCAACTAAAACTGGAAAACCTTACCTTTGCGGCCCCTGACGTAGGAAGTGCCAACAGAATCAGGGAAATAGCAAGTTATTTCAATGCCGAAATGGTTATCTGTGACAAGCACAGAAAGCGGGCAAATGAAATCGCCAGCATGGTGGTTATCGGTGATGTGACTGATAGGAATGTGATACTGATAGATGATATCTGTGATACTGGAGGTACACTCGCAAAAAGTGCCGGTTTGCTGATGGAGAAGGGCGCTACAACCGTTAGGGCAATGTGTACTCATCCTGTTCTGAGTGGTAAGGCATATGAAAATATTGCAAATAGCGTGTTGGAAGAATTGGTGGTTTGTGATACCATACCATTGAAACAGGATATAGAAAAGATCAAGGTGTTATCAGTGGCAGATCTTTTTGGAAAGGCATTGAGAAATGCATTTGAGCAAAGAAGTATTACCAGTCTTTTCATTCATTCGCAAAGACGTGAACAGGAAAAGATCCAGGAAGAACAATGAAATAAGCTTTTTTAAATACAAACAATAATGAAAACAATTACAATCGAAGGACAACTCAGGACCGAAACCGGGAAAAAAGCCACCCGCCAACTTCGCTCTGAGGAGAAAGTGCCAGGTGTAATTTACGGCGGTGAGAAAGAAATTAATTTCGTAGCACCAGCAAAGGCCTTCAAGGCACTGGTATATACTGCAGAATTTCTACTTGCAGAAGTAAAGATCGATGGCAAGTCATACAAATGTATCCTCAAGGATATGCAGTTTGACAAGGTTTCAGATCTGCTTACACACGTTGATCTCCAGGAGCTGGTTGAAGACAAAAAAGTTGTTGCGTCTTTACCTCTTCATCTCACCGGGGCTCCGGCCGGCGTTAAAGCAGGTGGTAAGCTGGTAACAAAGATCAAAGCATTGAAAGTGAAAACCCTTCCGAAATACCTGAAGGAAAGTATTGAACTCGATATCACCAACCTCGAGCTTAATCAAAACATTCGTGTTGAAGATGTAAAAGCAGATAATATGGAGATCATGATCTCTCCACGTATTCCTATTGCATCAATTGTTATGACACGTCAGCTTAAGCAGGAAGAAGCTGATAAGGAAAAAACAGCTAAGAAATAAACTGGCGATCAGTATAGAAAAGTGAAAAAGTGAAAGTATGACCTTTCACTTTTTCATTTTTACAACTTTTGCATTCACCGTAGATTTGATTCCTGATGAATAAATACCTTATTGTAGGTTTAGGGAATATCGGAGATGAATATGCCCACACAAGGCATAATATCGGTTATGATATTGCAGATGCCCTTGTGCAAAAACATGGGGGCCAATTCAGGGCCGACCGTCTTGCGGATGTTGCCGAGATCAAAATAAAGGGCAAACAGTTGGTGGTTATAAAGCCTACAACTTATATGAACCTGAGCGGAAAGGCCTTAAAACACTGGCGCGATAAGGAAAAGATCCCAAATGAAAATATTCTTGTTCTGGTTGATGACCTGGCGTTGCCACTTGATCGGCTGAGAATAAGGGGGAGCGGCAGCGATGGCGGTCATAATGGTTTAAAGAGCATCCAGGAATCTCTGGAAACAACAGAATATCCAAAGCTTCGTTTTGGTATTGGAAGTAATTACCCTAAAGGGCGGCAGGCTGATTTTGTACTTGGCAAATGGAAAGGGGATGAATGGCCGCTGGTATTACTTAAGATCACAAAAAGTGTTGAACTGATTGAGCAGTTTGTAATGGCCGGACTTTCAACTGCAATGAATCAGTTTAACAATGTGCTATTCAAGTTATGATTATTGATTATGAATGGTTATTTTCGCAATCCACGGATACCCCGCAAGCAGTTCAATAGCCCTATGTAATGCCAGGACCATACAGGTCATTATTAATTCTATGATTCTTCAATCATTAAACCCTCTTGAATATGAAAATATTCTGCATAGGCCGTAACTATGTGGCTCACGCCAAAGAACTGGGCAACGATGTGCCAGATGAGCCCGTAATTTTTATGAAACCTAAAAGTGCGCTGCTCCAGGCTCATACCCCTTTTTACTATCCCGAATTTACCAATGAACTCCATTATGAAGCTGAACTGGTGCTGCGCATCAGCAAGAACGGGAAGTATATACAGGACCGTTATGCCAGCAAATATTACGATGCGGTAACCGTAGGTATAGATTTCACCGCGCGCGATATTCAGAACGAGCTCAAAGAAAAGGGGCTTCCCTGGGAAAAGGCAAAAGCCTGGGATAATTCAGCAGTGATCGGTAAATGGGTTCCGCTCGCAGAAATTAAGAGTAAAAAAGAGATACTTTTTAGTCTGCAGAAAAATAAGGAAGTGGTGCAGGAAGGAAACTCATCCCTTATGATCTTTAACTTTGATACTATCGTAGCTCAGATCTCCAATTATTTTTCGGTTAATATCGGTGACCTGATTTTCACAGGAACCCCTGCCGGCGTGGGTGAATGCGTAGTGGGAGATGAACTGGAAGGCTTCCTGGAAGGGAAGTCTATGTTTAATATAGAGATCAAATAAATTCAGTTTTTTATAGTTATAGAACTGCCTTAGGGCAGTTTTATTTTTGCCTTCCCGGTAATGCTAACGACTGTTCGTTTATATTTGCCACCGATTGTTACCGTTATGACTGGAATTGAACTCGACCTGTTGAAGAAGACCTTTCGGCATATGAGTCTGGCCTATTATATGGCTGAGATCTATGAACAGAACCGATCAGTTTGTAAGTATGTGCATTCTACATCCCGGGGGCATGAGGCAATTCAGCTTGCCATGGCAGGCTTTCTGAAGAAAGGCGACTATGTGAGTCCATATTATCGCGATGAAAGCATGCTGTTAGGTCTGGGATTTACACCTTATGAACTAATGCTTCAATTGCTTGCCAAAGCCGATGATCCATTCACGGGAGGCAGGGAGTACTATTCGCATCCCAATTACCGCAATGGCGATAAGCCAACCATCATTCACCAGAGCAGTGCCACCGGAATGCAGGTGATACCCACCACCGGTGTAGCTCAGGGTATTAAATACCTGGAGGAACATCTTCCTTCCAATCTCATCCGAACTCCCGATGGAAGTTTGCCCATAGTGGTTTGTTCCCTTGGTGACGCCAGCGTTACCGAAGGCGAAGTAAGTGAGGCCTTCCAATTTGCCATCCTGAAACAACTTCCCATCATATACCTGGTTCAGGATAATAGCTGGGGTATCAGTGCCACGGCAGAGGAAACAAGGGTTATGGATGCGTATGATTATGCCTCAGGTTTTCCAGGGCTTGATCGCATAAGGATAGATGGTAGTGATTTTGAGGAAAGCTATAATGCGCTGGCAGCTGTTGTGGAAACTGTACGCCAGGAAAGGAGACCCTTCCTGGTTCAGGCACATGTTCCTCTTTTGGGCCATCATACTAGTGGGGTAAGAAAAGAATTTTACCGTCAGTCGGCGGAGTTGGCTGGTCAGTCTATACGTGATCCATATTTGAAACTTCGCAATTCACTGCTCGAAAAAGGCTTGACGGAGGAAGAACTGAATAGCATCGCTGTGGAAGCGGAGCAGCAGGTAAGAACCGATTTTCAAAAGGCAGTGCAGGCTTCCGAACCTGACCCTGATACGGTAGCTGATCATGTGTTCGTACCTGCTACGGTAATCGTTGAATCAGGAACCCGCGAACCAAAAGGCAAAGACCGTATAATGATGGTAGATGCAGCACTTTTCGCCATCCGTGAAATAATGGAGAAAGATCCCACTGCCATTTTATATGGACAAGATGTGGGCAGGCGACTGGGGGGCGTTTTTCGTGAAGCAGCAACTCTGGCGGAGAAGTTTGGAGATCACAGAGTTTTTAACACCGCAATCCAGGAAGCATATATTATTGGATCCACTGTGGGAATGAGTGCAGTGGGATTGAAACCAATTGTGGAAGTTCAATTCGCAGATTATATTTATCCGGCCCTTAATCAATTGGTAACGGAGATATCTAAATCATGCTATCTGAGTTGTGGCAAATTTCCTGTACAGGCATTAATACGTGTGCCAGTTGGTGCATACGGTGGGGGAGGTCCTTATCACAGCGGAAGTATTGAATCAACCCTTCTAACAATTAAGGGTATTAAGGTAGTATATCCCTCTAATGCAGCAGACATGAAGGGATTGATGAAAGCTGCCTTCCTCGACCCTAATCCGGTTGTAATGCTTGAACATAAGGGCTTGTATTGGAGCAAAGTGCCCGGCACAGACGGTGCCCGCTGCATTGAGCCATCAGAAGATTATATACTTCCGCTGGGTAAAGCTGCAGTTGCACTTGAAGCGTTCAGGACTACAGTGGAAGAGGGTGATTCAGTTTGTATCATAACCTATGGCATGGGGGTACACTGGGCAAAAGCCGCTGCTGCTATATTTCCCGGACAGGTTGAAGTAGTGGACCTCCGCACCCTATTTCCACTTGATGAAGAATTGGTTTATGAAACAGTTCGAAAGCACGGAAAATGCATCGTACTTACTGAAGAACAACAAAACAATTCCTTTGCTGAAGCCCTTGCCGGGCGGATCTCATATAATTGTTTCAGGTGGCTTGATGCCCCCCTTGAGGTAATGGGTGCATTGAACCTGCCTGCCGTACCAATGAATACCATTCTTGAATCAGCCATGTTACCCAGTGCTCAGAAGCTCTCACAGCGAATACGGATTATGCTTGAAAATTAAGTGAGCCCTTAACCCTCCATCATTTAATAAATCCATTCCTCCTCTAACATCGCCCTGTTGGTGTATATTATGTTTTTGCTGCAAGTATTTGGTTGGAAATTTATCTCCGAAGTTTTTCGTAATTAAACCAAAACCAAACCTTATCGGATGAAAAACAAAATGCTTAAAGGCGCGCACCTTTCAGAGCGCAAGTCGAGGGAGATCGTTAACCTGTTTTGTGAAGACCTGACCGCAACCCAGATCGCAGAGATCACAGGCGTTAGTCGCGTTACAATAAACGCCTACCTGAAAATGATCCGGACGAAATTGGCGCACCATTGCGACAGTACATTCCCAACGCATCAATTACCAGAAAATTATCTTCTCTCTGGTCAGCAACCCGGAGATTTTCCAAAAACAACCTATTACGGCTTTACAAGATGGAATGGCCTGGTATATTCAGCAGGTTTATCTGATCTGGATAGAGACAGTCTTGTGCAGTGGCAACAACCTGCCCATGCGGAGGCAGGACCTATGGCAACTATTCATGCAGTAGCTGATTTTTCAAACTGGCGACTTTACCGTCGAGATGCGGGTAGTAATGGCCGACATTTTAGTGATGAGATATCCGGCTTCTGGGGACTTACCCGAAACCGCCTGCTAAAATTTCGTGGACTTAACAGGAATACACTTTACCTCCATATTAAGGAGTGTGAATACCGATATAACAACAGGAATGGCAATATGGAAATGAGTCTTTTGCAGATGATCAACAAGACGCCCCTTCAAACATTGCAATTACAATCCTGAACTTTTTATTTTCTCATGTGTGTGTAACGCGGGTAGTTTCTACTACCTGCTTTTTTTATGACAAAAATCATAGCTACATGATAGCAGGAATCATAATGTTTGTGTGACTTGCGCAATATTTTCGGGTAATTATTCAACCCCCAAAATAACAATAGTATGAAATTGTCAAACTGGTGCATCGCTTCCTGTGCGATGCTGTTTTCCTTAACTGCCTGCAATGATAATGCAACAGAAACCACAACAACTGAAACCGCTGTTGAATCAGGTGCTGTTGTAGCCGGACAATCTGCCGTGCAGGATGATGTGTCACAAAAAGATATTGTCAAAGTTGCTATCGGAAGTGCAGATCATACAACACTGGTTAAAGCTGTTCAGGCTGCCGGACTGGTAGACGTTCTGTCCAACGCCGGCCCCTTTACAGTGTTTGCTCCAACCAACGCTGCTTTTGATAAACTTCCTGCTGGTACTGTTGAGGGATTAATGAAGGCTGATAAGAAGGCTGACCTGGAAAATATTCTTCAGTATCATGTTTATGTTGGTGTAATCAAAACAGATTATATGTCAGATGGCCAGGTACTTGGTCAGGCCAATGGAGGTAAGATCAATATCAGTGTTAAAGATGGCAAGGTGATGGTGAATGGAAAAGCAACAGTTCTCGCATCAGTTCCCGCCAGTAATGGAATCATCCATGTGATTGATGAGGTTTTATTACCTCAATAAAAAACATTTAAAAAGGTTTGAAGTTTTCTTCAAACCTTTTTTATTTAATCAAGATTGGCGGGATGGAGAATTTTTAATTCCATAACTGTTGCAATGGACTGTGCCCTTTGGATAATCAAATCTGTATTAGGTCCACTGAATAAGTTGTTTGCCGTATTTCTGAAGATCATTAACCATTGCTCAAAATGTTCTTTTTTCAGTGCTGACAGATGATGTAGGTTTTTGTGAATGGCCATTGGATTACCATTGTAAACACCCGTATAAAAAAGGATGTTCTCCCAGAAATCATACATGGTGGGGAGGTGTTTCTCCCAATTCACCTTTACTACATCATTGAAGAAATAACCAATTACAGGATCTTCCTTTACTATTTCATAAAAGCTGTTAATCAACAGTTCAATGTCTTTCCTACCGGTGATATCTTTTTTCATAAGCTACTAAAGGTCTTTGTTCTTGAATTTTCTGATAGCAATGAATGCAGGTATAACCATCCAGACCACCATAACCAGGGAAGCAAATAATACCCCCAGATTGCTGCCGAAGAAATCTCTGAAAAGGGCCCCGGTAAATCCCATCATTGCTGATATGTCTAGTTGCAATAACAATAGTATCCTCCCCAGATCGATGGGGTTGAGTGCACTGAGCGCTATCATTGCCGTTTCCATTGGGTAGTCCGCAAACTGGAATAGTATGAGTAATACCAAACCATCATAGATAAAGGAAAAATAGAACCATAGGAGCAGTGCCAAACCAATTCCTTTTGCTTTATCACGGGTAATAACAGCCGATAATAATGCCAGTGATGCAAATACGATACTAAGTGCTCCGGCGGTCATCAATAATGTCATGCCGGTTGGTCCCGGGTCATATAATAAAACTGGTAAGCCTAACCCCACAATGGTGGCTAATAGTAGTGATCCGATCAAGCCAAGGTATATGCCGAATAACAGTTTAGTTCTCTTTATGGGTTGGGCTACTAATAATTCAATGAATTCACTTGAATTATAAAGGTAAATAGTACAGAAAATAATGCTGATCAGGGGTACTATGATAAGGGTGATATTCAGAAGACCCAGCACGGCCTTGGAGGGATTATCTTCCAGCATGAAAAGGCTGAGGGAAACGATAAAAAGCAGGGCCGTATAAGCAATGATGATCCTGTTCTTAAGGATATCTATCAATATATATTTAATGATTTTTTTCATAGAATTATTTTACCTGTTCTCTCATGATCTTTGCTATCACCTTATTCAATTTTTCTTCTCCTGTGTCTTTTCGGAGATTGGCAACGGAACTATGCAACCGTAGTGATCCATCCTGGAGGTAAATGATCTCCGTTACAAGGTCATCGAGATCGCTCAGTACATGAGAGGTGACCAGCGTGAGTTTTCCTCTTGATTTTTCTTTCATTATCTTTTCCTTCAGCACCTCGCTTGAGATGGGGTCAAGACCAGCTGTTGGTTCATCCAGAATAAGAATGGCGGGATCGAAAATAAAAGCAAGGGAGGCACTAACTTTTTGCCGGGTGCCACCTGAAAGGGTCCTCATCTTCTTCTTATAAAGAGCAGGTAAGCCAAATGCCTCAACCAACTCCATATCAAGACCTGACTTCTTACCGCGGATATCCTTGACCATATCAATTACCTGTTCAATGGTCATGTTATCAGGAAACCTGCTGATCTGCGGCATATAACCAATATGTTCTCGGTATTGACAATCGCGTGCAATATTTTTTTCATTCACGGTAATAAATCCACTATCTGGAATAACCATACCCAGCAGGCATTTGATGAATGTAGTTTTCCCTGAACCATTAGGGCCAATAAGGGCAATGGTCTGTGATTTATTGCAATTAACTGATATGTCATTCAATACCCGAAGCTTGCCAAATTGCTTATTTACGTTTGTAGCGATAATCATAATGGTAATGGTTTCATCAATGGATATTCATCCTTAAGATTTTCAGGTGTGAGGCCAGGCATAACTTTTTCTGCTTTTTCCAGCAGTCCAACCACCGGACTCCTGAACAGCATCATTGCTGTGGCATTTCTTTCCACGATCATGGCATACACACTTAAGGGCCTGTAGGGTACATCGCCAACTTTATTGCGATTAAGGTCGTATCCCTCATACTTGTCCCAGAAATTGCCATTAAAAGTATTGAGCACCAACGAACCATTTGTTGCTATATCAAAACTGTTGCCGGAGAAATTATTCTTTTCAATGGTGTTATCATCACAGCTTGCCTGAATCCTTATGGCATAGCCATTGTTGGTAAATCTGTTTCTTCTTATAAGTGTACGGCTACTTCCTTCCATATAAATGGCAACGGTATTTTTATAATAGAGGTTGCCTTCTGCGTGGCTATCAGAAATGTCTTTCAGGAGGATACCAAAAGAAGCGCTTCCCCAGTTTTCGCGGAATTCATTATTAAGCATAATAACACGACGGCTATGCATTACTGCCACACCTGATCCGTTATTGTTGAAGATATTATCCAGATAGGTGTCATCATTAGAGAACATGAAATGCAGTCCATATCTTATATTCTTATGGCTGTTATTTTTCATGATCAGCGTTTGTGTAACAAACTCAAAATAAATACCGTCCCTGTGACCGCTTATATTGTTATTATAAATAACGAGGCTGTCGCTTTTCCAGCCATGGATTCCATTACCGCTTTCCAGTTCGCTTATGCCATTACTACTGATTGTATTATTGGCTATATAAGCTTTTGATGCATGCTGGCAGTAGATTCCAAAAAAATTATTCAGTAGTTTATTGTTACGGATACCTACTCCCTTTGCATTTATAATTCGAATAGCGGCAAGTTCATTCATGCTAGAGTAACCTGAATTAATGATAGTGAATCCTTCAATCACCACATTGTGAGCGGTGATGGAGATTACTTCATATTTCTTCTCGCCATCCAATACAGGATTTCCAATGCCCATCAATACGATGGATTTGTCGATAACTATGCCCTTCTCTTTATATGTGCCGGCTAATACGCGAATCAGATCGCCGTCATTGGCCTGTTCAATAATTTGTTTGATAGATTGACCAGGTTGCACTGTAAAGGTTCTTGCATAGGCTGACGGATTATTCATCAGCAGCAAACAACTTATCGTTATGACAAGAAATTTAAACATTATGGTACAATTGTTTTCCATTCCACAGCCATAGATTTATTGTCTTTGATAAATGCGTCTCTGTCTGCTTTAGAGGCAAATGCTGCAATATCCCCACCCATCGGGCCACGAAGATTCCCGCCTTTAGCAAATGCTGCCGATTCGGGCGATAATAATTTTCCTGATCCGGTAAAATCGCTGATATAAATTGATCCCTCTTTAATCTCTGTACCGGTATTTGCTTTTTTATATTCCAAAAGGCAGGTAAGATCATCAAAGAAAAATACCTTTCCTTTTGTACTTACCAGTTCTGTTCCATATTTATTATCCATGATCGTCATCCTGCACTGATCGCAAGCTGCTTTACCAAAGGGGATTTCTTTGGGCCCGGTTTGGCATGAGGCCAATAGGAGCATTGCAGGAATCAATAATGCCGTGAATGCTCTCGGGGGAGTTTTTTTGATGACATGTCGAAGTTCGAGCCACATGCCAAAAATCAATGCGAGTCCCACGCCCACAAAAATCCATCCACCTATATCGGGCATACTGTAAGCGCCAAAATTGAGTAGTTGCTTATAACCTATCAATGGGGGCTGGTAGCTTTGTCCGGGAACTTTAATTGCGGCTGTGGGGTCAAGGTTATGACCGTAGTTATGAAGCCAGATATAGAAGTCAGCCATCGCAACAACTCCAAATGCGAGTATGAAACCAAACCAGGTATAAAAGAACCATTTGCGGTTAATAACAGCAGCCAATACTCCGAAGACTGCCAGGCCACCAATCAGCCAGGGTAAAACACTGAATTCAACGAAATCTTTTGCAGCGATATGCTTCATTCCAATATAATGGTTTAATCCATTTATGATATCAATATCTCCACCCAATTTGTTGGGATATATCTGAAGAAAAAGTCCCTCAGGATATTGCGGCGCCATAAGGTCAATACGCCACATGGGAAGAAAGATTACCGCCCCCAGGGCAATAGCCGCAACCACGCAGATTATCCGGGTTACTGGGTTTAGCTTATTGATCATGATCATACTATTAGGGAGATAAAAAAAGAGGTCTGCCGGTGGCGGCAGACCTTTGAGCTTTTGATTTATTTTTTGGTACTGTCGCTATTACTGTTGTTTTCCGGCGCTTTTGGGTCGGAGCTATTCTTACCTAAACTGAATGTTAGGGGAACATTACTTCCCTTTGGACTCACTCTCACATATCCCTGCATTTCCTGATGGAGTGCACTACAGAAATCTGTACAGTAAATAGGCCAGATTCCAACTTTTTCAGGAACCCATTTCAATGTTTGTGTTTCGCCAGGCATAATGAGGAGTTCCGCATTTTTTGCACCTTTCACAGCAAAACCATGTGGCACATCCCAGTCCTGCTCCAGGTTGGTAACGTGGAAATAAACCTCGTCGCCCACATAAACACCTTCAATATTATCGGGCGAGAAATGTGATCTTATAGCAGTTAGATAAACATGCACTTTATTGCCCTCCCGCACTACCTTAGATTCTTTTTCTCCTTTGGCGGCATAAGGATGTTTGTTTTCTTCGATCTTAAAGATCTTAACAGAATTGGGTCGTATAACATCAGCATGGGCCGATTGCGCATAGTGAGGTTCACCAATGGTTGGGAAGTCATTGATCAGTTGCATCTTATCCCCGCTTATATCATAGATCTGAGCTGCCTGTGCAAGTTCAGGGCCTGTTGGCAGGTAGCGGTCTTTGGTGATCTTATTGTAGGCAACTACATATTTACCATTTGGCTTACGGGTGTCACCACCAGGAACGCTAAGGTGACCAATTGAATAATAAGTGGGTACGCGATCCAGTACTTTAAGATCTTTTACATTCCATTTTACGATCTCTGAAGAAACAAAGAATGAAGTATAAGCATTACCCCTTTCATCAAATTCTGTATGCAATGGTCCAAGTCCGGGTTTCTGAACTTCACCATGAAGGGCAGATTCATACTTAATTACAGGAATGCCATCGTATTCACCTTCGAAATCTTTTGCAGCAATTGCTTTCTGCATTTTACTAAATGAGAATACAGGGATCAGGGCAGCAAGCTTACCGCTTCCTACTATGTATTCACCAGTTGGATCAACATCACAACCATGGGGTGATTTGGGACAGGGGATCATATAAACGATATCCTTAAGCGCAACTGCATCAAGTGTCATCACTTCTGTAAGCATTTCATGTTTGCCACTATGTGTACTCTCATCCCATGTATTGCGGCTATAGCTTGCTTTCTGCTTAACTCCTTTGCCAGCTTTCAGGTATTCTTCTGCTTTTTTCCAGTTCACTGCCATGATAAAATCTTTATCACGCTGAGAAGCATTCACTTCTAAAAGTGTATTTGCCTGCTCACTGTTATAGCAGCTGAAGAAGAACCATCCATGGCTTGGACCCTTACCGGCATGGCTTAAGTCAAAGTTTACACCTGGCAGAATTAACTGGAAGGCGATATCCATTTTACCACTTGTTTTATCAACACTGATGAAGGATACAGTACCCTTAAAATTCTGTTTGTAAGAACTGATGGGTACATCACCATTTGAATTATCGAGTGGAACACTGAACCTGGTACCAGCAATAACGTACTCAGTATTTTCAGTAATAAAGGGGGAGGAGTGGTTACCCGCACTGTTTGGAATCTCGATGATTTCTGCAGTACGGAATGTTTTCAGGTCGATACGGGCAATACGTGGTGTATTGTTGGCATTACCGAAAACCCAGCGTCCATCTATCTCTCCATTGGTCTGGGAGAGTTCGGTATGGTGAAGGTCATCCCATGGAACGAAGCCATGTGATGTTGTAAGCATCGCTTTAGTTTCTTCACTATAACCCCATCCTTTTTCAGGATCAACAGAAAAAACGGGGATCACACGGAACAGACGGCCCGAAGGAAGACCATACACACTCAGCTGTCCACTGAATCCACCGGAAACGAAATTGTAAAATTCATCATACTTTCCAGGTGCTACAAAAGCTTTGGCAGCTGCATCACCACTAACAGCACTACCTGCGTTCTTCGGTTTACAGGCATTGAAACTAAAGGCTGCAAAACAGACCAGTAGTCCGATGCCTAATTTTGAAAGATTGTTCATTGTTGGGTTGTTTTTAGGCTTTATTATTTTACTCCATCATTTTGCCTCATGAATTCATATACATGACGGGCATCATCATCGCTTAAATTTTGATTGGGCATACGTACAAGACAAATCTCTAATTGTGCCTGTGCCTTAGGATCGGTATTCAGCATCTCATCAACGTTAGTGGTGAAATTCATGATCCAGGCTGCAGTATTTCTTTTTGTAACATCTTTCCAGCCCGGTCCTACAAGCCTTTCATCTGTAAGCTTATGGCAGGAAGAACATTTAACTTCATAAACAGATTTACCTTTTTCTGCCATGGCTACATCTAATGTAGCAGGAATCTGTACGTCTTTAAATTTACCTACACCATCCACAGGCGCTGCTGCTTCCGGCTTTGATTCTGTTGTTTCGGAATTTTCTGACTGCTTGTCTTCTTGCTGTGCACCACCGCAGGCAAATAAAAGTGCGGAAAATGTAGCGAGGAGGAGGAGCTTTTTCATAATTGCAATTTTTTTGTGAATGTTACAGACACAAGATTAGCACGAAGCGGAGAGCGCAAATATGATTGAGGTCATATTCTGGCAATAAAGGGTGCCAGTTGATGAAACTCATTAAGCGCAATGATACAGGTCATCCTGCCCCATTACCTATATCATGTTCATTAGTATTGATTATCAATATTATTGCTTAAATTATAGCTCAATTTGTCACTAAAAGAACCTTATATGTCGATGGCAAAACCAACAGTTGAAGAAGATATTCTTCTCAGCTGGGGCGCAGCTTATAAAAAGGTTAATAAAGGCGATATCATCTTCATGGAAGGTGGACAGGCTTGTTTTTATTATCAACTCGTAAAAGGAAGAGTTCGATGGGTAAACATTAATGAAGACGGTCGGGAGTTTATCCAAGTCATGATAGAAGAAGGTGAAAGTTTTGGGGAGTTACCGCTGTTTGATGAAATGCCATATGCGGCTACTGCTATTGCTGATGAAGATTCAATGGTTCTTCGTTTGTGCAAGTCCCATTTTCACCAGATGGTACGCTCCAGCTATGATATTCATTTTAATTTCACCCGCCTTTTGGTAGAAAGATTAAGATTCAAATTCCTTACGCTGAAGGAAATCGCTTACAATAATCCTGAACAACGGATCTCTAACCTTCTCAATTATTACAAGCGTAATAATAGTATAGGTGATAAACTGGTTAAACTACAATATACACGTCAGCAGATCGCTGATATGACTGGTTTAAGGGTGGAAACAGTTATACGAACCATACGTAACCTCCATGAGAGGGGTGCCCTGAAAATTCAGCGGGGCAAAGTTTTCTTTTAAAAATGATTCAAATCATCTTCTGCAGCGATGCGAATGTTTTCTTTTGTAAAAAAATAAGGAATGAATCCAATCGGTAAGAAATGGTGCAGGATAGCTTTGTTCAATCTTTTACTTGTGGCCTCCGCCGGGGTGTTGCTTCGACTGAAAATATTAACCCCGCTTACATGGCTGAACCATAAATATATGCTTCATGCTCATTCCCATTTTGCTTTTGCCGGATGGGTGAGTCTGTTTTTAATGGCAGCTATGATTGGTAACCTTCCCGAAAAATTTTCAAAAGGTTATGAACGCATTCTAATAGCCTATACTATTACTGCTTATGGTATGCTCTTCAGTTTCCCTTTCCAGGGATATGGGGCTGTCTCAATATTCTTTTCCACTCTATCAGTTCTTGTAAGTTGGTGGTTTGCAATCAGGCTATGGAAAAGTATTTCGGAGGAAAATATATGTCCGGTAATTGTATCGAATACAAAATGGTCACTTGCTTTTCTAATTCTTTCGGCAGTTGGAACGTTTTACCTGGCCTGGTTAATGGCCAACAAAGTTGATAATCCTTCCCTTTACTTTGGCGCAGTTTATTTCTATCTGCATTTTCAATATAACGGGTGGTTTTTCTTTTCCATTGCTGCACTTTTTCTCAGCAGGGTTTCTCCATCTTATAGGGAAAAGATTAAAAGACCTCTACAACTTCTCGCCTTAGCCTGCATACCGGCGTTTTTTCTTTCCGCATTATGGATGCGGCTCCCTTCCTGGATGTATTATACTGCAGTAGCGGCCGCAATAGTTCAACTGTTCGCATTCGGGCAACTTCTCCTGCTTTTAGTTCGCGATGCGCGCAATCATATTGCTGATAAAGTAGTTCAAACCATCTGGGGATTATCATTGTTAGCCTTGGTAATAAAATTCCTTTTGCAATCACTTTCGGTATTTCCATCGCTAAGTAAATATGCGTTCGCTTACCGCCCGGTAGTGATCGGATATCTCCACCTGGTATTACTTGGTTTTGTATCACTTTTCCAGATCGGATGGCTCATAAAACAAGGTTGCCTGCCCACAAGCAATCAGAAAATACCTGCTTCAGTATGGGCATTCGTTACCGGCTTTGTACTTACGGAAGGCACCCTGATGGCACAGGGCATCAGCTCAATGTTTTTTGTTGCCATCCCACATACCAATGAAATGTTACTTGTTGCGGCTATCTTCCTGTTTGCTGGCATAGCATGGATGAACAGGCAGGTATGGTGGAGAACAAATGGGTCTTTATAGACCATGCGCCCTTTTTAGTTTACTCTCACCGAATCTTAATTTAATACTGTCAATAGCCTGGTAAAGTCGGATCATTTCCTGAGTATCATCAAACAGGCTTATCTGGTAGTTTCCTGGTATCAGGTGTGTGAAACGGATACCCAGAAGCCGCACCAGTAAACGCCTGTCATATAGTTGTTCAAAAAGAGTCTTTGCAGTTTGAAGCAGAAGATGATCAGCACCTGTATAGGGTATACTGCTTTGTTTGGTTACTGTATCGAAATTGGCATAACGTAGTTTAACTGTAACAGCACCAGTTAGCTTGCCCTGTTTTCTTAGTTCAAATGCTATGCTCTCTGTCATACGAACCAGTTGCGCCTGCAGGAAATGAATATCTATGGTATCTGCCTGGAATGTCTGTTCCGTAGAGATGGATTTTTGCTCGCGGTAAGGCATAACCGGTGATTCATCTATCCCATTGGCCCTTCGCCATAGTTCGGTTCCATTTTTCCCCAAAAGATTATGCATCATCACGAAAGGGATCTCACTTAATGTTTTGACTGTTTCAACTCCCATCCCTTCCAATAAAAGAGCTGTCTCCTTACCAATTCCCGGGATCTTATTGATGGAAAGGGGTGCAAGGAAAAGTTTCTCATTCCCAAAAGGTATTTCGAGCTGACCATTTGGTTTTACTTCGTTAGTAGCAACCTTACTTACAAGTTTATTACTTGCCAGGGCATAGGAGATGGGTAATCCACTGTCTTTTGCTATAGACTTTTTGAGATCGGCAGTGAATAAACTGCAGCTATGGTATTTATCCATCCCACTCATATCAATATAAAATTCATCGATAGAGGATTTCTCGAATACAGGTACTTTTTCTGCAATAATATCCGTAACAAGCTTTGAATAACGACTATAGTCTTCCATATCACCGCTAATGATCATTGCCTGTGGACAGAGCCGCCGGGCGAGTTTCATGGGCATGGCACTATGAATTCCAAATCGCCTTGCTTCGTAGCTGCAGGCTGCAACCACCCCGCGATCACCCGAACCACCAACGATAAGAGGTTTGCCTTTGAGGACCGGGTTTTTCAGACATTCAACCGATACAAAAAATGAATCCAGGTCAAGATGGGCAATATGTCTTTCACTGTTGATCAGCATTTGATTTTCTTTTTCTCAGTCCAAGTTTCTGCATATGGCTTACTTCCAGATTAAATACGCCGAAATCTTCCACCACTTTCCCTGTGAGTTCATAGAATCCATTTCCAACCAATGGGAATCGCTGGAGGGAGTCAGGAAAATGTATCGTATCAATCCAATCAAGTTTCGAATCAATGAATGTTCCAAAACACATCGTGTCACCCTTGATTGTAAGCACGGGTTTATATGTTATCAGGTATCCCAGCATGCTAACCTGTTTGCCTTTATGCAAATGGATTTTGCCTGCTGGGGTATACTGAGAAGGATCAGCATCTACCATTGGAAAAGGATTGTGTAAAGGAAAATCCATTAATTCCATTTGGTCATACAATGTTTCAAGTGGGTATGTAGGCAGATCGGGTAAACTAAATTGGAGCGGTGCTTCCTGGAATAGTTTTACTCCGGCAATTTGTTTTTGTTTCTGGTGGCCCCGGAGCATATTGGCTTCCCATAATAATTGTTTCTTTGTTTTTCCGGTAAAGCGGAAGGCATCTATCCGAATAAGAATATTAAGGCTTTCTTTTCCGATACCGGTTCTATCAATCATGTCCTGCAAATGGAGATATGGCCCACTCGTATTTCGTTCATGGATCAATTGTTCTGCAATGGATTGTTCCAGTGATTTAAGATGGATAAATCCCGTATATACATCATTCCCCCTGATATGGGTAAGCCAGTTACTGTTGTTTACACAGGGAGGATGAATAAGGGCGCCTGTTTTCTCCAGTTCATATAAGTATAATTCCCTGCTGTAGAATCCCCCGAAATTATTGATCACTGCTACCATGAATTCTTTCGGGTACCATGTTTTTAAATAAAGGCTCTGGTAGCTTTCAACAGCAAAGGATGCAGAGTGAGCCTTTGAAAAACTATATCCTCCAAAGCTTTCGATTTGCCGCCACACTTCTTTGCTGATAGCATCCGGATAGCCACGCTCCGTACAATTTTCAAAGAATTTCTCCCTTATCCGCAGCATTTCCTTATTGCCCCTGTACTTGCCACTCATAGCCCGTCGCAGGATATCAGCCTCACCCATATCCAATCCTGCAAAATGATGGGCTACCTTGATCACATCTTCCTGGAAAACCATCACACCATAGGTCTCTTCCAGTAATTCTTTCATAATTGGATGTATGTATTCGAAGCAATCAGGATTATGATACCTTTCAATATAGGCCTTCATCATACCGCTGCTCGATACGCCCGGCCTTATGATGGAACTGGCGGCAACAAGGGTTATATAATCATCGCACTCAAGTTTCCTGAGTAATTGGCGCATGGCCGGACTCTCAATGTAAAAGCATCCAATAGTATCAACCTTCCTTATCTGGTTTTTTACCTTAGGATCTTTTTTGAATTTTTCAATCTCATGGATATTAATACTTACCTGTTGATTTTCCTGAACTAGTCGAAGGGTCTCTTTGATATGGCCGAGCCCACGCTGACTAAGAATATCTAATTTATATAATCCAACCTTTTCAGCGATGAACATATCAATCTGTGTTGTAGGAAATCCCTTGGGAGGCATATACACAGCAGTATACCGGTAAACAGATGATTCGCTTATCAGCATACCGCCAGGGTGTATACTCAGGTGGTTGGGAAAATTTACCAGAAGCTGACCATAGAACAGAATCAGTTGCTGGATAAAATCATCTGCTTTTCGGTTTGAAAAAGAATGCGCCCTCGCGTAACCTTTCACAGCCAATTGGTCTATCTCTGTTTTCGGAAGGCCAAACACTTTTCCCAATTCTCTCACAAGTGCATTGTATTGAAAAGTTGTTACCATACCCAGCAAGGCAACTTGTTTTTTCCCATAACGTTTGAATACATAATCGATTACATCATCTCTGTCGAGCCACGAAAAATCAATATCAAAATCAGGTGGGGAGGTTCGGTATGGATTAAGGAACCTTTCAAAATATAGGTCGAGTTCTATTGGATCTACATCCGTGATCTGCAGGCAATAAGCAACTATAGAATTTGCACCGCTGCCACGACCAACATAATAATATCCCTTACTTTGTGCATAACGAATAATATCCCATGTAATAAGGAAATACGCATTGAACCCCAGCTGATCAATGATGGCAAGTTCTTTTTCTATTCTTTCCTTAGCTTTTTTATTACGAGTACCATATCGACTATTACATCCATCAAATGCCAGCTTTGCCAGGAAAATCCGGTCATCATCTGCTGTTGCGCTGAATGTTTTTTTGTTCTTGTCGGTATGCAATTCCATTTCGATATTACAGGCATCACAGAGGCGAAGGGTGTTGCTTATAATAAATGGGTATTTTGAAAAGGCCGACATCAGATCTGATGTGCTGATAAACATCTCCTGTATGCTGCCCTGTTGATGCGCATGCAATTTTGATAGGAGTACATTATTATCAATTGCCCTTAATAAGCGGTGAGCATTAAAATGCTTCTTACTCTGAAAACTTACGGGGTGGAGAACAACAAGTTTGTGGCTGTATGTCTTAACAGAGAAGCTAAATAATTTAGTAATATGATGCGGACTTATTCCTATAAATTCATGAAGGCATAATTTGTCTGGTGGTTTTTGAGCAATTGGGTATATGATGAACATGCCGGAATCAACCCCCAGAAAAGGAGACTCTGCTGCGTCTTCCGGAAAAGGGATGCCTGCCTGCAGGTAGTAAGACAGAAATGCGTTTATGTTTTCAAATCCCTCGAGATTGGCTGCCAGTAAAATGAAACAGACCTTATTTTGATTTCTTATCTCTGCGCCCAGTATGGGTTTTATGTTATTATTTATGCAAAAGTTATAGAAATCCCATGCATCCGAACTGTTGTTTATGTTGGTGATCGCCATCGTAGTAATGCCCATTTCAACAGCAGTGTTCACTAATTCTTCCGTGGAATATGTGCCATAACGAAGGCTGAAATATGTTTTGCAGTTAAGGTACATCTTGCCCGTTTAGTTGGGCGGTAAAGGTACACTAAATGCTAAATATATTAGTAATTAACTTGGTGTTAGAAAGCCGGATGACCTATGACTTCCATTGCTGATATCTCCTGATAGCCGCATCAACCGTGGGTAGGATGTTTGCTTTACCAATAAGAAAAACCAATCTCGATTGCCTTAATTCCTTCATAACCTGTTCACTGTGAACTTCCGCGAGAATCAGTTTTGTTCCCCTGCTGCTGGCCGACTTGTGAACATCTTTTAGAATATTAATACCTGTGGCGTCAATGATAGGAACGTTTCTCATCCTGATGATCAATGCAAGCGGGGGGGTCTCAATGACCCTTATTGCATCTTTGAATTTATAGGCAGCACCAAAAAACAGAGGACCATTGATCTCAAATAATTCCACACCCTTCGGTAATTGAAATGCGTCGGTGGTTGCAGTTTCATCACCATGATTAATTTGACCAAAATCATTGGTTATAGATGCAACGGAGCTGAACTGTGTCATTTTTCGCATGAAAAGAAATGCAGCGAGTACCATCCCGATTTCTATTGCTACTGTAAGGTCTACCAATACTGTGAGCAGAAAGGTTGTGATCAATACAATCGCATCGCTTTTGGATCCCCGCGCAATTGATAAAAAGTTTTTCCATTCACTCATATTATAGGCTACCGTTACAAGTATACCCGCAAGTGTAGCCATTGGTATCAAAGCCGCCCACCTGCCAACAAAAAGAACAATGATGAGCAGGGTAAGGGAGTGTATCATACCGGCAACCGGTGTACGGCCGCCATTCTTCACATTTGTAGCAGTGCGTGCGATCGCTCCGGTGGCAGGTATCCCTCCAAACAGCGCAGAAAGGATATTACCGCCTCCCTGGGCAATCAGTTCAGTATTACTGCGATGGTTCCCCCCGGTCATACCATCGGCAACAACAGCGGAAAGCAAGGATTCAATTGCTCCCAGCAATGCAATTGTGAAAGCAGGACGTATAAGACTTTGAATAGTTTCCCACTCAATTAGAGGCAACCCCGGTGCAGGCAATGAAAATGATATATTTCCAAAACGACTACCAATTGTATCAGTCGGTAATGAAAGAAAGGAAGTGGCTGCCGTTGTGATAATGATGGCTACGAGTGATCCCGGGATCTTGTAGGTTATCTTAGGCCAGTAAATTATTATGAGGATGGTGAACATTGAAATAAAAACAGCATATATATTAATGGCAGATAATGCCTTTGAGTAGGCCATCCATTTTGTCAGAAAATCGGCCGGCACTGCCCCCATCTCTAAACCAAAAAAATCTTTGATCACTGATGAGAAAATAATAAGTGCTATACCAGTAGTGAAACCAGTTATCAGTGGATACGGAATATATTTAATGAGTGTTCCCATTTTTGCGAAACCCATTATCAGCAGAATTAATCCTGCCATAAAAGTGGCAATGATAAGACCGTTCACTCCATATTGTACAACAATTCCATATACCACTACAATGAATGCTCCTGTGGGTCCGCCAATCTGTACCCTGCTGCCACCGAGCAGCGAAATAATAAATCCCGCAACAATGGCCGTGATAATACCTTTTTCGGGTGATACTCCCGACGCAATGGCGAATGCGATGGCCAGTGGAAGGGCAACGATGCCTACAATGATTCCTGCTGTTAGGTCTTTGCTGAATTGCTGCCTGTCGTATTGCCGCAATGTGTCCAGCAATTTCGGTCTGAACATAAAGTATAGATTGTAATCGGAGATATTAGCTGCTGGTTATTGTACCGGCATAAGGGTCATCTTCATCAGGTTCACATATTCACCAGCAGATCTTATATTACTGCATTCCCGGGGGTCAAGTGCTCTTTCATGAGTTCTGTCAAGTTCCTGCAAAAGCTTTTCTATGAATCGCATGGTAATATGACCATGCACATTATGATATTGCAGGCTTTTTAAAGCTGCATCAATATATCTTCTGATTTCTTCCTCAGATCGGCTGAGAAGGATCTTGTTAATCAGGTTGCACCTGTACTCATTAAGATTCCTCGGCTTAGGCATTATCCGGTTTTAAATTTTAATCCAACATTTCAGGTAGTCATTTACATCCGTATTCACTACATGAAAGTCGGGTGGTATTTCAGTTTCCAGACTGTGGTAGGTAACAAGCCTTGTTCCTTTTGGAACGTTATACAATTGCTTGCAGAGGTAATGGCTGTAATATTCAAATAGCTCAACAGAGTGCTCAACATCCTTATCTATTTTCTCGGTACAGGCAAGATTTTCATAGAACGAATTGTAGAAATAAAAATGGTCATACTGCCTGAAGTTGATCTGTGTGAAATTAGCGTTGATGAAATTTACATTATCCTGTCCGGTTTGCTTCAGGGCCGCATTGGCATAATCTACAAGATATGCTCTTTGTTCCACACCGGTAAACTGTAATTTGGGTTGATAATAAGAGGCGGCCAGGCAGAACTTTCCTGCACCGCTTCCGATATCAAGTATTTTTGCCCCTGGCTCTGTTGCCAGGAAACCACTTGCTTTCCTTGCTACCAGTAATGGTGTCCAATGTCGTCTTGCCATATCCCGTATAGCCTGGGGATAAAGTTCATGACAGGTGGCGTCTGACTGGAACCATTTATCTATTTCCCGATCTGTGGAAGATTGCAGGTACATTTGATAAAGTTAAGGCCTGCATTTGGTGCGAGGATTGATAATTATCACTTTTGAAATTAGGGCATGAGTATCAGGCATTTATTCCCGGTTCAAAGCTGGGATTTCCAGTCCGGTTCTATCATTTCGAACCTACCTCCAAAGGAATGGTCCCTGCTCTCTGCACATATGGTAGAGGCTCAATATAATAAGGGGGACATTCTTTTCAAAGAAGGATTTTATCCCAATGGTATCTTCTTTATCCGTAAAGGGATGGCTAAAAAATACAGGATCAATAAAGATGGGCAGGAACAGATTATTTACGTTGCCAGCCAGGGTGAACTGGTGGGATATCATGCGGTTTTGGCGGAGGATCGTTATCCTGATTCCTGTGCGCTTCTTGAAGATAGTATAGTGGGATTTATTCCAAGGGAAGACTTTCTGAAAACGATCGATTATTCTCCCTTACTTAGCAAGCGCTTACTCAAAACCCTTAGTCACGAATTTGCTGTTCTGGCCAATAATATTACTTTCTTCAGCCAAAGTTCCGTTCGTGAAAGAACTGCCCTGCAACTTGTGGTATTGCGGGAAAAGTATAAACCTATGAATGATAAAAACGGACCGGTGGAAATAACCATGTCCAGGGAAAATCTGTCTAACCTTGTTGGCAGTGCCCGCGAAAATGTTGTTAGGGTATTGTCGGAATTTAAGGAAGCAGAACTTATAACTACAAATGGTAGAAAAATTATTATACTGGATGTTGCGGGATTAATTAAAATCGCAAACCTCCGATGAGTTCTAACCAGGTAAATGGTTCCAGTCTGTTGAATAGGGTTTGATTAATTCAGTTGCCGCTCGTGGCCCCCAACTGCTTTGCTCATAATATCTGAGGTCTTTTCCCTGGTGTTTTTTCCAGTAATCAAGAATTGGCATTACCAGTTTCCAGGCTGCTTCCACCTGGTCGCCCCGCATGAACAGCGTAGCATCTCCTTTTAATACATCGAGGATCAATGCCTCATAAGCTTCTGGTATTTCTTCCTCGTGCGATTCTTTATAGGTAAAATCCATTTCCACCGGCTTGAGTTTCATTTGTAGTCCGGGTACCTTACTTTCAAAAAGCAGGCTGATCTCAAGCTCTGGTTGGATACTTATAGTTAATCGGTTTGGTATTACATCACCTTTAAAGATCTTATTGGGACTATCCTTGAATTGAATGATAATTACTGTTGATTGTCTTTGCATTCCTTTTCCTGTTCTTAAGAAAAAGGGGACACCTTTCCATCTCGGGTTATCAATGTATAACCTGGCAGCAACAAAGGTTTCAGTATAAGAACGGGATGGTACATGTTCTTCTTTCCTGTAACCCCTGTATTGGCCGCGTACAACATTTTTTGAAACAGTTGAAGGGGTGAAGGGCCGAACCTGTTTAATCACAGCGGTTTTGGCATTCCGGATGGTTTCGGCTTCGTATTTAGCCGGACATTCCATTGCGGTTATACATAACAGTTGTAACAGGTGGTTTTGAACCATATCGCGCAATGCACCGCTACCATCATAATAACCACCCCTGCTACCTACAGTAACTTTTTCCGCTACTGTGATCTCAACATGGTCAATATATTTATTATTCCAAAGCGGTTCAAAAACATAATTAGCGAAACGGAAAGCCATGATATTCTGGACGGTTTCTTTTCCGAGGTAATGATCAATGCGATAAAGCTGTTTCTCTGTGAACCGTTTACGAAGGAACCTGTTGAGTTTCTTTGCTGTTTCAAGATCGGTTCCGAATGGTTTCTCAATGATTATTCTATCTAAGTTATCCTGGTTTGCCAGTTTAAAACGATAGAGGGAATCAGATATTATTTCTATAAAACGTGGAGCTACGGCGTAGTAGAATATCCTGATACCCCGCTTTTTGTTTTGAAGGTCAACAGTATCCAAAACTGTCTTCAATTCCAGATAAGTATCTTCTTTCAGGAAATCGCCGCTTATATAAGTGATCCTGCTAGTAAAAGTTTTCCATTGGTTAATATCAGGCGGGCCTGTCCTGGAGAATTCAACAACTCCTGACAGGAGTTCTTCCAGGAATGTTTCCCGCTCAATAGATATATAATCAATACAAAAAATCCGGAATGTATCAGAGAGGTGTTGGTTAATAAACAGATGGTATAAAGCGGGAATCAGTTTACGTCGGGTGAGATCACCTTTAGCACCAAAAATTACGCAAACGGCCGAAGCATCCTTTTTTTGTCTCATACCTGGCTTTTAGCTGATCAATATATTCTATATCGGGGATTATGCAAACGATTGACTTACAATTCATGCAATATTCCTGCCGTTTCATCCTGCTCCGGTTGAATGGAAGCGAAGGAGTTCCGGAATTTTGTACCAAGTATTTATCTATGGCTTATAAAGGAAAGAGAATATATAATATCTACACTGGCCAGCATATTGTTTTTTTGCAAACAGCAGAGGAAACAAATGGAAGGCGCTTGTGCATGCAGATGAGTTACCAGGGTAACGGGCCCGAGCCTCCCGTCCATTATCATCCGCACCAGCAGGAAGTATTTACTGTTAAAAAGGGAGTTCTTTGTGTGCGGATGAATGATAAGCTTGAATATTACCCGGAAGGATCCATGATCCATGTTCCTGAGAATACGCCGCATGCCATGTGGAATGGTCAGCAGGGTGAAACAGTGGTTCATTGGGAAGTACAACCTGCTTTGCGTACAGAATATTTTATGGAGAATGTTTTTGGAATGATCAATAATGCCCATACCAGTCGAAAAGGAACGCTGGGTTTTCTCCAGCGTATTGCTATAGCCTGGCATTTCCGTAATGAATTTCGCTTACAGAAACTACCTCTTTCTGCCCTGAACCTGCTTTACCATCTCTGTTTACCTGTTCTGGGTGTTTTAAGAGTGCGCGGATCTTATAAGGAATTGATGGATTAAGATCAGCCTTCTTTACCGCATTCAAGAGGATCGTTGCATTCCAGGCTTCCTACCCTGTAGTATTGATTCAATAAAGATGTGCCGATTATTGTCATTATTGGAAGATATCCCAGCCATTCGAACTGTCCCCATTTTACAAAGGCGAATTGTGATATAAGGTGAATAGCGAACAAAATTGCAGGGGTCCATTTCCTGTGATATTGCCAGGAAAGAAACAGGCCGAATGCATAAATAAGGTAAATGAATGAAAAGAGGTAGATGTCATTTTTGAAAAACAAAGGTTCAAATGGTATGCTCATAAAGCCCGCAGTAGCAATTAATATTGGCAGTATAGCACAGGGAATGGTTACCAAAAAAGCAAGCTTCCTCAGCGGTTTATTTTCTCTATGGAATAATGAATCTATGATCATGCTCTACAGACGGAATTCAATCACCAACGATACAAAGGTTTAAGCCTTTTAACATTTATTTTAGCTGAAGAAGCTCTTTGACAAAATAACCACATACAGAAAGGCCGAAACCCGATATGATATCAGGTTTCGGCCTTGGTAGCGAGGAGCGGACTTGAACCGCCGACCTTCGGGTTATGAATCCGATGCTCTAACCAGCTGAGCTACCTCGCCAAACGGAGCGCAAAAATATAGAAACTGGTCTAAATGATGAAAAAAATCTCCTAAAACCTGTCTGACATATGTCAGGACGGATGTCAGATGGTGGCGTATTCCTGAAGTGCTTTTTCAAGGCAGTCCATAGCTGCATGGATTTCTTCAACTTTCAACACATATGCCAGTCGTACCTGGTTTTTTCCCAATCCCGGTGTCCCATAAAATCCGGTTGCAGGCGCGAGCATAACGGTTTGGCCATTCCAGGAAAAGCTCTCTAATAACCACTGGCAAAATTTGTCGGCATCATCAATGGGTAGCTTTGCAATTGCATAGAATGCACCTCCTGGGTTTGGACAAAAAACTCCTGGCATGGCGTTCAATCTTGATACAAGAGCATCGCGCCTGCGCATGTATTCTGCCTTGGTGCCATCAAAATAATGGGGTGGTAAATCTATGGCTGCTTCTGCAGCAATTTGTGCCAATCCCGGCGGACTCAACCTTGCCTGCGCAAATTTCATGGCAGCATCAAGTAATTCCTGGTTCCGCGTAACAAAGGCACCTATACGAGCCCCGCATGCACTATATCGTTTGGAGATCGTGTCCATTAACACGATATGATCATCAACTCCTTCCAGGCGCATGGCGCTGAAATGTTCTCCGCTGTAGCAGAACTCACGATATGCCTCGTCGGCAAAAAGAAACAGATTGTGTTTGAGGATAATTTGTTTTAGAATTTCCAGTTCTTCCCTGCTGTATAAATAACCTGTGGGATTATTTGGATTACATACCATGATGGCTTTGGTACGCGGGCCGATTGCCTTTTCGAATTCTTCCATTGCGGGAAGGGCAAAGCCGTTTTCGATATAGGAGGGGATAGGTTTTACCACCACACCAGCTGCCACTGCAAAGCCATTATAGTTTGCATAGAATGGCTCAGGGATGATGATCTCATCACCCGGATCAAGGCAAGCCATAAAACCGAATAGTATAGCTTCCGACCCTCCCGTAGTGATAATGATCTGGTTATGATTCACCTGTATACCAGCCGTTCTGTAATACTCAACCAGCTTACGTCGATAGCTCTCGTTGCCCGCACTATGACTATATTCCAAAACCTTGAAATCAGCATGCCTTACAGCTTCCATCATTTCCGGAGGCGTTTCAATATCGGGCTGACCGATATTCAGATGATAAACACGTATGCCTTTTTTCTTGGCAGTTTCCGCATATGGTACAAGTTTGCGGATTGGAGATGGCGGCATTGCCGAACCGCGTTTACTAATCACTAACATGGCGCAAAGATAAAGGGCCGACCTCAATCATTTCCATTCACGTTACCGTTCTTATCAATTTCGCTCATCAGTTTTTCTCGCATTCCCTGCAATTTGGCTCTTTCAGTTTCACTGATCACAGGGTAGGTGGGGTCAATTTTATCGAACTCGCGGGAGATGATCGCTGCCAGACAAAGGCGGGTGAACCACTTATCATCTGCAGGCAAAACATACCAGGGTGCATTATCTTTTGAGGTTGCGCCCAACATGGCACTGTAAGCATTCATATAATCTTCCCAATGTGCCCTTTCTTCAACATCGGCAGAAGCAAATTTCCAGTTCTTCTCAGGGTCATCTATTCTTTCGAGGAATCGCTTCTTCTGCTCCTTTTTAGATACATGGAGAAAGAATTTAAGAACTATCGTACCGCTCTGCGTCAGGTTCTTTTCAAAACGATTGATCTGTTTGAATCTTCTTTCCCAGAATTCATCATTGATATCTTCCACTGAATTAATGCCGGGCAGGTTCTCATTGAGGATATATTCAGGGTGCACCCTGGTCACAAGTACGTTTTCATAATGTGAACGGTTGAAAATTCCTATTTCACCTCTGGGGGGAAGTGCTTTATAATGCCTCCAGAGGAAGTCATGATCAAGTTCATCGCGGGAAGGAGTTTTGAAACTGTGCACTTTAACGCCCTGAGGGTTGAGCCCAGACATAACATGTTTAATTGCACTGTCTTTTCCAGCGGCATCCATAGCCTGCAAAACTATCAGAATACTATGGCGGTTATGGGCATATAATTTATCCTGCATTTTGGCCAGGTTTTCAATACCAGCCTGCAGCATTTGAGCGCCTTCCTCTTTGCTGAAAATTTTATGATCATAGTCAGTTTCGAAATCCTTTTTAAGGGAAACCTTTTGATTTGGTTTAACCATTAGGGAATCGAGATACTGGAAAAAAAGTTTGATGTCCATGATCATGATTTTATGCTCCAATGTAAATAAAATTGGCTTAACGGTGCCGTCACGGTGCCGTCAATTGTTTTGCTATCCTTCGGAGCTCCTTCGTTTGTACATGTGCTTACCCGGCCTAACCGCTATCTCATCTCTACCCGCCACCCTAGCAACAACCTTACTTCTGGTCCCCATCTGGTCCCCATCTGGTCCCCATCGGGTCCCTATTTTTTACCTCCTTGGTACGGGACGGATACGTTTTCAGATCGGGGGCCGCTCTTACCCATGGTCAGTGATATAAAATAAAAAGAGGCCGTCTCAGTTCAATTGAGACGGCCTCTTTAATATCAGGACGAAGAAATTACTTGCTTCCTTTTTTATCTTTTTCAGCTTCAAACTTTGCATAGTCCTCTGCTTTTAAAACCTCACCACTGATACGGAGTTCAACAGGTTTGTCAACACCCGCTACAGTTACAAAAACAGTTTTGTCAAACGGACCAGGCGCAGCAGCATTGAAACCAGCTGTGATCTTGTTGGTTTTTCCACCCGCTACAGGCTGCTGGGGCCAGGTTGGTGTGGTACAGCCACAGCTTGCTGACGCCTTCTGGATAACCACTGGCTGAGAAGATACATTGGTAAATTCAAAGTTGTAATTAACAGGAACACCCTGCTTGATCTTGCCAAAATTGTGTTTAGTATTGGCAAATTTTACCAATTCTTCAGCACTCTTTGCCTGCGCGAAAATGGCCGCACTGATAATTACTGCAAAAAGAGTAAGCGCTATTTTTTTCATAATTGATCGATTTAATCTTTATTGTTTGTTTGTTTTAATAATTGTACAGATGTATTAACAGGAACTGAAGCCATTGGTTTACCTACTTCACCCTTAATGTAGATGGTTTTTGTTTTCCCGGAGTTGTAAAAGATGGTAACAGATTTTTCAAATTTTCCCTCCGAAGCGGCATTATAGCCAACAGTTATGCTGCTACTGGCCCCGGGAGCTACCAATTCTTTAGACCATTCCGGTGTTGTACAGCCACAACTGGCCGAAACATTTTCTATCTTAAATGCTTCTTTTCCGGTATTGGTAAATTCAAAAGAATAGGTTACCGGCCTGCCATGCCGAATGGTTCCAAAATCATGAGAATTTGCAATGCTAATTACTTCCTGGGCCTTTGTGGCATCAGTTACCTGTCCATCGGAAACAGATAAACTTAGGGTCAGGGCTATCAGGAATGCAACTCTTTTCATTTACTCAGGTGTTCTACCGTAACAAATTTAATAATTGTGATTGACTTTGTCCAGTGCCCGACCCAATTAATATTTTTTTGGCAAAACATTAAATAATTATTTCTAAGGAATTAATTAATAACAATTTATCTACGCGTTAGGTATCTGGGAGGGAAAACCGACTAACGATTGTTCGCTTCCGGTCATTTTCTCTTAGTTTTGTTCGATGGAAAATCTCATGGAAAACGAATTGCTGGATTCTGAAAAGCTAAGCTTCGATCGCTTCCGCGATGAAGTACTCCGTGATTACCAAATGGCCTGTGAGAGCCGCGAAGCCAGCCTGATGGGCCGAAAGGAAGTTCTTACCGGAAAAGCAAAATTTGGCATTTTTGGCGATGGTAAAGAAATAGCCCAGATAGCTACCGCTAAATTTTTCCGAAATGGTGACTGGCGGGCGGGTTATTATCGCGACCAGACTTTTGTTTTCGCGAGTAAGCTGGCTACTATAGAACAGTTTTTCGCCCAGCTTTATGCCAATCCGGACGTTAACCTGGATCCCCATAGTGCCGGCAGGCAGATGAATTCCCATTTTTGTACGCCCAATACAAATGAGGAGGGAGACTGGGTGAATCTTTCCAGGCAGAAAAATATATCCAGTGATATAGCCCCTACTGCAGGGCAGATGCCGCGTGCACTCGGACTGGCATTCGCATCCAAGGTATTCCGTAAGGTGGATTCATTGAAGGCCTTTCCTGAACTTTCAGACAATGGTAATGAAATATGTTTCTGCACTATAGGCGATGCTTCCACCTCGGAAGGGCATTTCTGGGAAGCTGTAAATGCCGCCGGAGTAATGCAAATTCCACTTGCGATTTTCGTGTGGGATGACGGCTATGGAATTTCCGTGCCCAAAAAATTACAAACTACTAAAGGTTCTATTTCAGAAGTGCTTAAAGGATTTCAGCAGCGGGAAGGAACAAACGGAATTGATATTTATAAACTGAAGGGATGGGATTATGCCAGTATGATTGAGTTGATGGAACCTGCCATTCAGAAAATCCGGGATACACATATCCCGGCGATTTTTCATATTGAAGAGATCACACAGCCACAGGGTCATTCAACTTCGGGTAGCCATGAGCGCTATAAAACTCCAGAGCGCCTTGAGTGGGAGCGTTCCTTTGATTGTATTAAAAAATTCAAAGAGTGGATCCTCGAGAACACTCTCAGCAGTGAAGAAGAATTAACTGACATAGAATTAAAGGCAAAAGAATTTGTACGTGATTGCCGCAACAAGGCATGGCTCGCCTACCAGCAACCTATCCGTGAACAGGTGGGCCGAACTACCGAGCTGGCTACGGCTGTTATCAGGCAACTCCCCCTGCAGGCAGCGGCTATGCAGCAGTTGGTTCAGAAACTCACAATGGAGAAAGAACCTACCAGAAGGGATATCATGCTGACACTGCACAGGCTTCTGGGCCTGGCTGGCAGGCATTCGAGTACAAACGAAATGCAGGAATATTATAAGCAGCTTAAGATTGAAAACGAAGCGCTCTACAGCACCCATTTGTACAATGAGGGTTCTAAAGGAACATTACATGTGGAGGCCCGCGAGGCAACTTATGTTGCAGATGCACCTCTGCTGAATGGTTATGAGATCCTGAACAGATATTTTGATAAGCTTTTTACTACCAATCCAAAGGTTCTTGCTTTTGGTGAAGATGTTGGTTATATCGGTGATGTGAACCAGGGCTTTGCAGGGTTACAGGCAAAGCATGGTGAATATCGCATTTCAGATACAGGCATCAGGGAGCTCACAATAATGGGGCAGGGAATCGGTGCTGCTTTACGCGGCCTTCGCCCAATTGCAGAAATACAGTATGTAGATTACCTGTTGTATGGACTTCAACCATTGAGCGATGATGTGGCCACCACACATTATCGCACAGCTGGCAAAATGAGTTGCCCGCTTATTGTAAGAACCCGTGGCCACCGTCTTGAGGGTATCTGGCACAGCGGATCTCCTATGGGTATGATCATTAATTCACTTCGTGGCATGTGGGTATGCGTACCACGCAACATGGTACAGGCTGTTGGTATGTACAATACATTGCTTAAAGGAAATGATCCGGGCATTGTTATCGAGTGCCTGAACGGCTATCGGCTTAAAGAAAAACTTCCCGATGATCTTCTCGGTTATACGGTACCGCTAGGCATACCGGAAGTGATAAGACAAGGTACAGATATCACGATTGTTTCTTATGGATCAACACTTAGAATTGTTCAGGAAGCTGCAGTTTTATTGGCTTCTTCGGGTATTCAATGTGAAGTTGTGGACGTACAGACATTATTGCCTTTCGATATCAATCACCTTATACTTGAATCGTTGAAAAAAACCAGCAGGATACTATTTGTGGATGAAGATGTTCCCGGTGGTGCTGCTTCATACATGTACAATAAGGTAATGGAAGAGCAGGGTGGATATCGCTGGCTGGATGTTGCACCCCGCACACTATCGGCAAAGGCTCATCGACCAGCGTACGCGAGTGATGGCGATTATTTCAGCAAACCTAATACAGAAGATGTAGTAGATATAGTTCTGGAAATGATGGCCGAATAGTTCTTCAAAATATGGAACTCAACTTCTTAACCATTATTGATCTGTTTGGCACATTTGCGTTTGCCTTATCAGGTGCATTTGCAGCAATGGAAAAAAAGCTTGATCCGTTTGGGGTTATAATCATGGCCTTTGTTCCTGCTATTGGTGGTGGATCTGTGAGGGATATTTTGATTGGTGATCTGCCGGTTGCCTGGCTTTCTAATAATATAACAATTGGTATAATCATCGCGGCTGCTGTGTCGGCGATGTTTTTTGGATCGTTGCTTAGGAAATTTGATCCCCTGCTCGAAGCTTTTGATGCACTGGGCCTTGGACTATTTACCATCGTTGGAATTGAGAAAGGTATTTTGCACGGGTATCCACCTGGTATTTGTATTTCGCTCGGAATATTTACCGGATGCTTTGGTGGCGTGCTTCGTGATGTTATTTTGAATAATGTTCCCCTGCTTTTTCACAAAGAGATTTATGCCTCTGCCTGCATTCTGGGCGGCATAAGTTATTACCTGCTTTCCTGGATCGGCATTGACCAGGCCCTGGTAAATATTATTTGTATAGCCATCATCTTCGCAATAAGGATGATGGCGATTCGATACCATTGGAGTCTCCCCGCTATATACCTTGATCGCTCCAATCGATAAACCGTTCCTGGAGATTCGGCGAGGGAAGCCAACAACTTTCCTTTTTTCCAAACCAACTATATCTGTTTTTTGCAATCAGGTCATAGACAAAATTCCGGAGGAAGGCAGGAACATACAATAATATTTTCGTCCATCCCCAACCTCTGAGGCGGTATAGCGTTTTAATCGCAGCGGTTGAACGAGTATAGATTTTCCCCTCTTCATAAAGAATAAATGAGCCCGGTAAATTTTCCTCACCTGTATATTCCTTTAAAAGTGTACGTCCATACGACGATTGTAATGATGCAAAACGGAACCGTGCAGCCGGATCTCTCCTGATCACAAACTGCACGGAACTGTTACAAAGGTTACAGACCCCATCATATAATATAACGGGACTGTTATTTAATGGTGCCCTGGTCAACGTGGTCAATTAATTTCCAGATATCACTCCTTACCATTTTCCGCACCTGATCAACCCTTTCACTCATAATAATGTAGTTGGAATTATTGGGAATATAATTAAATGCTTCTTCATACTTTGGATCAATAAGTGATTTTAGATTTTCAAAGAAATTAGCAGTTACAAAATCATTTTCAGAATTGGCTGTAAACGGAAGAACCTTCTCATATAGTCCCCAGTCAGTAAGCGCTCCTAATTTTATTCTTTCCTGGTGGATGGGATAAAATATTTCCCTTTCAGTTTTTATATATTCTGCCGTTTTTCCTGGAAGGGGTTTCATATAATCGATCTGCACATATTTGCTTACAGGTGTTTTTGGATCTATACCCGCGCGATGTGCATATACTTCATATTTTACCACCGAGCGGTATTCAAGCAGCTTGCTATTATAACTTTCCCAGTTCATTTCCTTGGATCCTGTAATGGCTTTGGAATAACGTTCTTTCATTGATACCGGATTATCAACAAGATCATTGAATTTGGGTGAAACAGTAACAACTACATAATCATATTTGTTTTCCATTTCAGGCGACATCAGTACCTGGTAAAAATACCATCCAAGAAGATCGCCATTTCGTACTGATTGCTCTACAACACGATGGGCATGGCTCCTGACCAGATTCACGTATGCCTCTGACTTGCCTGGATTTACTTTATAAAATGTAACACCAATATACACCTGTTGCCCGGGAGTTTGGGAATGACTCTGTATTGGCATTAATAATAACAGGATCATTGCCAGCATAACCCAGCTACAATTATTAATGATTGGCCTTAAATATCCTAAGGTTAAATTATTTGTTTGCCGGTCGGTCTCTGCCTTGCAACAAACATGTTGGTCTTTTACTAGCATATACAAAGATTAAGGGTGATTGGAATCTTTGGTTGCTGGTGCGGAATTAGTGGGGCGGAAGGGGTGCGGATAATGGCGGTTGCACATGCACGAAATACATATACAAGTTAGCGCTATTGTTGAATATGGACAATAAAAAAACCTGCCTTTAAAGCAGGTTTATCACGAATGAAATCCAAATATATCAGACCAGGTTATGGAAAACTTTCTGGACGTCCTCATCCTGTTCCAATTTGTCCACCAGTTTCAAAACATCCTGTGCCTGTTCTTCATTTAATTCAACAGTGTTCTGCGGTATCCATTCCACTTCTGCCGATACTGGAGTAAGTCCTTTATCTTCCAGTGCCTTTTGCATCAATCCGAAATCAGTGAAGGCGCAACGTACAACTAAAACATTCTCACCATTTTCGCCAGTGCCGTCACCCAGTTCTTCAAGCCCGAAATCTATAAGTTCCAATTCCATATCCTCGGCATTCAACCCTTCGGGTTTCAATTTGAATACTCCCATTTTTTTAAACTGGAAACTCACACTTCCACTGTTTCCCAGGGCACCGTTTCCTTTATTGAAAATTGATTTCACATTGGCAACGGTACGAACATGATTGTCGGTTGCAGTTTCCACTAGTATTGCTACGCCATGGGGACCATATCCCTCATAAAGGATCTCCTCGTAGTTTTCCATGTCTTTACCCTGGGCACGCTTAATTGCGGCTTCCACACGGTCTTTAGGCATGTTCACTGCTTTGGCGTTCTGCATGCAGCGCCTGAGTGCAGGATTCACATCCGGATCGGGTCCGCCAGCTTTTACAGCTATAGCGATCTCTTTTCCTATACGAGTGAATTGCTTGGCCATTCTGTCCCACCTGGCAAACATGGTGGCTTTACGTACTTCGAATATCCTGCCCATATATAGATTGTGGTTTGTAATTGGGTGGCAAATTTAGCTTTTCGGGGTGGTAACACAAAAAAAGCGTCCCGGCCTCAAAAGAGTGGGACGCTTTTCTGGCAAAAGCCTTAGGGATTATTCAAAATCTGATGCTTTCGGAAGTATTTCACCAGGATGATGACCCGGGTCTTTGAGTTTGCTATTTTTCTTGCTATAGGCAAAGTAAACAACCAATCCGAGTACCATCCAGATCATAGCAACTGTTAGTGTTTGTTTATCAAGTGCAAAGATCATGGCACTACATACCAGTACACCGAGAATTGGAACCAATGGAACCCATGGGGTTTTGAATGGACGTTTGATATTTGGTTCTGATTTACGCAGAATCCACACGCCAGCACTCACAAGTACAAAAGCGAAAAGGGTACCGAAACTGGTAAGATCACCAGCCACATGCCCTGGAACAAAGGCGGCAAATGCACCTACAAATATCAAAAGGATCCAGTTTGCCTTATAAGGTGTTTTATATTTTGGATGGAGGTCACCAAATGCTTTCGGGATCAATCCATCACCACTCATGGTATAAAAGATACGGCTCTGTCCCATCAACATTACCAGGATAACCGAGGAGAAACCTGCAAGTATGGCAACCGTGACGGCGGTTGCAAGCCATCCATAGCCGGTCATGTAAGTGGAGATGGCATAGGCAACAGATGCTTCGCGGCCTTTAACCGGGTCAACGAAGTCTGTCCATGGTGCTACACCCGTCAACACATGTCCGAATAATATATATAATATGGTACAAACAGCAAGTGAGCCAAGAATACCTATCGGCATATCACGCGCCGGGTTTTTCGCTTCCTGGGCGGCAGTACTTACTGCATCGAATCCGATGAAGGCGAAGAAAACGATTGCTGCACCACCAAGTACACCGCCCCATCCATGCCTGAATACGCCGGAGTAATCAGCAATAGTTTTGCCGGCCTGATCTTTAAAGGCCTCAGTTCCTTCCGGAATCATATAGGGTGTATGGTTGTCAGGATTAATAAAGCCCCATCCCACTACAATAAATATGAGAACAATTGCTACTTTAATGAATACGATAATAGCATTCACCATGGCCGATTCCTGGGTGCCTTTGATAAGCAAAAGCGTCAGCAAAAGCAGGATGACAAGGGCTGGTGCATTTAAAATTCCCTGGTGTAAAACACCAGATGCATCGGTAAAGCTTTCGAAAGGCGAGTGGCTCCATTCATATGGTATTCGCCCCCCCAGCAAAGTATTAAGGTATTCGCTCCAGGCAATAGATACAGTGGCGGCACCAAGGGCATATTCCATGATAAGGGCCCAGCCTATGATCCATGCAACAAGTTCTCCCATGGTAACATATGAATAGGCATAGGCACTTCCTGCAATAGGAATCATCGCTGCAAATTCAGCGTAGCAAAGTCCGGCAAAAGCACAACCGATGGCGGCAATGATAAAGGAGATAGTAACTGCGGGGCCCGCAGCTTGTCCGGCGGCTGCAGCAGTTCGCACAAACAAACCGGCGCCAATAATGGCGCCTATTCCAAGGGCTACCAGGTTAGTAGCTCCTAGTGTTCGTTTCAACCCTTTTTCCGAATCAGCCGTGGCCAGTAGTTGAGTAAGAGATTTTTTTCTGAATAAGCTCATACAGTTAGTGTGATTTGTTTTATTGAAGCTGTTAAGAAGGGCGTAAAATAAATAATTATTCAATTCGCAGCCGCTAAACTTTGACAGGATGGTGTTTTCAGAGGATTATTTTGGTGGGGTCAGGATTTTTTTGAATTTTCGGCCTTCTTTTCACACACCACAAAACGGATAATGGTAAAACAAAACAGGTTAACCCTCTATATATTGGTAGCTATGGTATTGGGAGTAATCGTAGGCTATATAGTTCACCACAATGCCAGCCCCGGATTCCTGACAAGTTTTGCCGATAATATAAAAATACTGACCACCATCTTTTTACGGATGGTACAAATGATCATTGCACCACTTGTTTTTTCTACACTCGTTGTGGGAATCGCCAAATTGGGAGATCTTAAAGCAGTAGGACGGGTAGGAGGAAAAGCCCTGCTTTGGTTTATTACAGCTTCACTGGCAAGCCTGCTGATAGGAATGCTGTTGGTGAACTTTTTCGAGCCCGGGTCGGTTATTGATCTCAGCAATGCAGATACCTCAGGTGCGCAGGACCTGATAGGAAAGACCAAGGTATTCTCCATCACTAATTTTGTGGAACATGTATTTCCTAAAAGCGTAGTGGAGGCGATGGCCACCAATGAAATTTTGCAGTTGGTGGTATTCAGTATTTTCTTTGGTATAGCAGCCACTTCAATTGGCGATTATGCAAAGCCGGTGATAAAGGCGCTCGATGGGGTTGCCCATATCATCCTGAAAATGGTGAATTATGTTATGGCATTTGCTCCTCTTGGAGTTTTTGGTGCTATCGCAGCAGTAATAGCAGTAAAGGGACTGGAAGTGTTCCGCTTTTATGGTCTGTACCTGTTTTATTTCCTGATAGGCATAATAGTTCTTTGGGCCATTTTGTTGCTGGTTGGGTTCATGATACTAAAAAACCGCATGCCGGTTCTACTGCGTCGGATCGCCCAGCCGTTACTGATTGCATTCAGTACAACATCCAGCGAAGCTGTTTTTCCAAAACTAACAGAGGAGCTCGAGCGTTTTGGTTGTAAGGATAAGATCGTGGCTTTCATACTTCCCCTTGGTTATAGTTTTAACCTCGATGGAAGTATGATGTATATGACATTTGCCAGTTTAGCAATTGCCCAGGCATATGGCATACATTTGGACCTTGGCACACAAATTACTATGCTGTTGGTATTGATGCTCACCAGCAAGGGTATAGCAGGTGTTCCAAGGGCATCACTGGTGGTGGTAACAGCCACCCTCGCCATGTTCAATATTCCGCCGGAAGGTATCGCACTAATATTGCCGATTGATCATTTCTGCGATATGTTCCGCAGTATGACAAATGTTCTTGGTAATGCACTTGCAACTACTGCTGTAAGTAAATGGGAAGGAGAGTTAGAGTCTTAAACAGAAGAAGAATAGATATGATACAACAATTTAAAGGGTTTCTGCTGGTACTGATTGGCTTCATGTTGTTTATGCCGGTCATTGCGCAGCAGGATGTGCGTGTAAGGTTTCTTAACCAGTACGAAGGTCCGGTTACAGAGTTCACATTGGAAACATCGGCTGGCAATAAGGATTATATTACTGATAAGGAAGGATATGCATCTGTTAGTTTGCAACCGGGTGAGAAGGCAATTCTTAAGGCTACGGATCATGACACCACGAGTTTCTCCATCGATCAGTTGCCAGAAAACAAAACAGTGGTCGTTAAAAAGCACTTCTCCTGGAAAGACCTTCTCAACCCAATGTTCTATATAATATATGGTGGCTTGTGGATGTTGTTACTCATTGTATTTGCGGAAACGGGATTGTTCGCAGGTTTCTTTTTGCCTGGCGATAGCCTGCTTTTTGTTGCTGGAATTTATAGCAGTCCGCTAGCTAATGAAGCATGGAAAATAATAGGTATGGATGGCAGAGGTAATGAATGGCTCGACCTTCTTCTCCTGATCGGCCTTATTTCCTTTGCAGGTATTATAGGCAATACGGTTGGATTCTGGTTTGGACGAAAAATTGGTCCATCCATGTTCAGGTGGAAGGATAATTTATTATTCAAAAAACATTACCTGGAAGAAGCCCATGAGTTCTATGATAAGCATGGTGGTGGAGCAATTGTATTTGCCCGTTTCCTTCCGGTAGTGCGCACTTTTGCACCCATTATTGCCGGTATCGTGGGCATGGATAAGAAGAAATTCGCTTTCTATAATATTGTCGGATGTTTGGCCTGGGTGGTGAGTATGATAATGGGGGGGCATTTCCTGCAGCTCTGGGTCAAGAATCAATTCGGCTTTGAGTTAAAAGAGCATCTTGAAGTGATCATAATTGTAATTGTCCTGGTCACAACAGCTCCCGTTGCCTGGAAAGTAATCAGTGGCAAAAGAAAGAAAATGGCTAAAGAGAAAGCTGAAAATTAATCCCTCAACCGAATGAACCAAACTGCTGCCCGATCCGGTTCTGTTTTCAATGTAGCTGTAATCGTTGCAGCGTTAGGTTACTTCGTGGATATCTATGACCTGCTGCTTTTCAGCATCATCAGGGTTCCCAGCCTGCAGGAACTTGGTTTATCAGAAGACCAAATCCGGGATGATGGATTGTACATCATTAATATGCAGATGATGGGTCTTCTCATCGGTGGTATATTATGGGGTGTGCTTGCTGATAAAAAAGGAAGACTTAGTGTATTGTTTGCGTCTATCATTTTATACTCACTCGGAAATATTGCCAATGGTTTTGTTCAAACGGTTGACCAGTATGCATGGGTAAGACTTATATCGGGAATCGGACTGGCGGGAGAACTTGGTGCAGGCATTACGCTGGTGAGTGAATTATTGCCGAAAGACCGGAGAGGTGTGGGCACATCACTAGTAGCCGGTATTGGATTGTCTGGCGCTGTGCTGGCGTATATCATGAAAGAGAATTTCCATTGGCGAACCTGCTATTTTATAGGGGGAGCACTTGGATTCATGTTATTATTTCTTCGGATCAAAGTTGCCGAATCTGGAATGTTCAAGGATGTTAGGGACAGTAAAGTCAGCAAGGGTAATTTCCTGATGTTCTTCAACAATGCAGATCGGTTTAAAAAATATATGCTCAGTATATTGATCGGGTTGCCAACATGGTTTGTGATCGGCATACTGGTTAGCTTTTCAAAAGAATTCGGAAAGCAGATGGGAGTAGTAGGTGAAATAGATCCGGGTAAATCTATTATGTATGCCTATGCGGCTATTTCTTTGGGTGATATAGCCGTGGGACTTGTGAGCCAGGTTTTAAAAAGCAGGAAGAAGGCACTTTTTATATTTTATGGTCTCACTATAATCGGAATGATCTGGTTCTTCAACCTCCAACAGGCTACAGCGCAGGAATTATATTGGGCATGTGCATTACTGGGATTTGGTACAGGCTTCTGGGCAATATTTGTTACAATGGCTGCTGAACAGTTTGGTACCAATCTCAGGGCTACAGCTGCCACCACCGTTCCTAATATGGTGAGGGGTTCCCTGAACCTGATTGCTTTATTATTTACAGGACTGCAGGTGAGTTATAGTTATGTTCAAAGCGGTATAATAACGGCAGTTGTGATCATGGTTATCACATTTGTGGCAGCTGCATATACCCGTGAAACATTTGGCAAAGACCTGAATTATGTAGAAGAATAGTCTCCAAAACAAGCCTTGCATGAAAGTCCTAATTATACGCTTTTCATCTATTGGTGACATAGTACTAACAACACCGGTTATACGCTGTTTGAAAAAACAATTGGAAGGGATTGAATTACATTATCTCACCAAGAAAGCATTCCTACCGGTATTAATTGCGAATCCATATATTGATAAGCTTCATGTTCTCGACGATAATCTCGATACTACAATAGAGGAACTGAAAGCAGAGAAATTTGACCAGGTAATAGATCTCCATCACAATCTCAGGACCCTTCAGGTTAAGCGGGCACTAAAATGCAAAGCACATAGTTTCAATAAGCTCAATGTTCAGAAATGGATGATGACTAACCTGAAGCTGAACATCCTGCCTTCAATCCATATTGTTGATCGGTATTTAAAGACGGTGGAACATCTTGGAGTTAAAAATGATGGGGCGGGATTGGATTATTTCATACCCCCCGATGAAGAGATATCACAGAATGATATTCCCGCTTCACATCAGCTTGGTTACATCGCTATTGTTGTGGGTGCCGCACATTCAACCAAGAGATTACCCCTCGACAGGTTGAAAGAACTGGTGCAAATGATAGATCATCCTATAGTTTTATTGGGAGGTAAGGAAGATCGGATCATGGGTGATGTTTTGGCTGAAAGCGACCCCGTTAAAATATACAATGCTTGTGGTAAGTTTACCCTGAATGAATCGGCCCATCTTGTGCAGCAGTCTAAATTACTGATCACGCATGATACAGGATTGATGCATATTGGGGCTGCCTTCAATAAAAAAATCATAACGGTATGGGGAAATACAATTCCGGAATTTGGGATGTATCCCTATTTTGGAAATGCTGCCCGTAATGCAGCAGGAATGTATGATAGTTTTGAAGTAAAGGGACTTAGTTGCCGGCCCTGCTCCAAGATCGGATATGAAAAATGCCCCAAAGGTCATTTCAACTGTATGATGAAAATTGACCTTGGGGGCATAAAAGCGGCAGCCCAGCGTATGCTTTCAGCTACCTGATTATTTGGCGAAATTGCCGGTCCATTCACCGGCGCTGTCAAAATGATTGAAGCCTACCATTGAATCCTCACAATAAAATGTGCGGGTCCATTCATCCTGCAGATTGAAATAATTGAAAGTGTTGGAACTGGTCTTCACCAGGTATCCACGCCATACTCCTTTATCATCAAAATCCAGGATCACAAACTGGTTTGCGATCACCATGTATCCCGTAAGCTTACTGTCTTTGTCAAACATGTAATATCCGAGCCAGTTATTATTGCTCAGCGGATGAAGGCTGAACGTATACATCGGATTGATACTGTGGTTGTGCAGCGGACTGAAATCTTTGTTGAACTTCGGATTTATAACCTTGTTTTTTTCAGGGTTAATGCCTTCGTTCATAGCTGGATTAATATTCCAGTTATGCTTTGGGTTAATACGAAAATTCTTTCCTGGGTTGATACGCGGGTTCGCGTAGGGACTGATGGTTTGATTTACAAGGGGATCTCTTTCTTTTGGAAGTTCGAGGTCTTGTGCGGTAGCGATCAATCCTGTGAGCAACAATACTACGGTTAGTAAGGGCTTGTTCATACTCTTTTTGTTTGAATAGGTTTCAGAAATAAATGCCTTTGAGGCGTTTGGTAAAGCGGGCCGGAGGCCCTGAGGAGCTTTAAATAGGTATGGGACAAGCGTACTGAGTACAAATCTAATCGTTTCCTTTAGTCATCAAAATAGTTTGCCTGTTTTTTTCGATAAAAAGCACAAAAAAACCGGCGAATGCCGGTTTTTTACCATAGTGGGCTATTATTATAAGGACTTTAATACATCATTCATTGCCCTTACAGCGTCAGCACTCTTTTGGAATAATGCCTTTTCTGCATCGTTAAGGTCAAAATCAACAATTTTCTCCCATCCGTTTTTGCCAATTACAACAGGCACTCCCAGGCAAATATCTTTCTGTCCGTATTCACCATCAAGCTGTACGCAGCAGGTGAATAATTTTTTCTCATCACGAAGAATGCTTTCAACAAGCGCTGCTCCGGCTGCCCCCGGGGCATACCAGGCAGATGTTCCTATCAGCTTAGTAAGTGTAGCTCCACCTACCATTGTATCAGCAATAACCTGCTGCTGCTCTTCTTCGCTAAGGAATTTTGTCACCGGAATAGAATTCCAGGTAGCAAAGCGAATAAGAGGGATCATGGTAGTATCACCATGGCCACCAACAACAAGTGCATTCAGGTCGGCAGGTGAGCATCCCAAACGCTGGCTGAGCTGGTATTTGAAGCGTGCGCTGTCAAGCGTACCACCCATTCCAATGATGCGGTTTTTAGGAATACCTGATGATGTTATGGCAAGTTGTGTCATAGTATCCATCGGATTACTGATCACTATGATTATTGCCTCAGGTGAATATTTTAATATGTTCTCACAAACGGTTTTTACAATCCCTGCATTGGTACCGATCAATTCTTCCCTTGTCATTCCCGGCTTACGAGGAATACCTGATGTTATCACAACTACATCGCTGCCGGCAGTTTTGCTGTAATCATTGGTAGAGCCAACAATACGAGTATCAAATCCAAGCAGCGCGGCTGTCTGCATCATGTCCTGGGCCTTGCCTTCCGCAAGTCCTTCCTTGATATCAAGCAATACCAGCTCCTCGCAAAGTTCTTTGCGGGCAATGTTGTCGGCACAGGTTGCGCCTACGGCTCCGGCACCTACTACAGTAACTTTCATTTGGAAAAATTTATGTGTGATATGATTTATTTGCGCAGCAAAGGTAGGGGGGAAGCTTCAATTATTATTATGCAAAGCACTACTGTTCCAATGTTGAAAGGATCCTGGCAGCAGGGGTTGTATTTTCAAACGTTTCGATGAGTTTTCCTTTGCGGTCATATAATGCAATGAAGGGAAGATTCGACAAGCGGTAATACGTTGGGAGGAAATATTTCTCATCGCGGCCTATATATAGGTTCTTCCATGTTTCAAGGCCATACTGCTTGTAAAACTCCTGAAGCTGCTCTATGGGCTGGTAGGTGGCCATCACCAGGTTGTATTTTTCAAAATCCTTTTTCACATTGTTAAGCTGGTTGAACTGGTCAATACAGTGATGGCAATCCGGACTAAAAAACATCACTATGGTGGCTTTGCGCTTAGCCATATCATCCCTTTTGATCAGATTATCATTCACTCCTTTTAATTCAAAAGGAGGGAGTACCGGGAACCTTTTATAGGGAGGGGGAAGACTATCATTAGCCTGGGCCACCAGGTTGGTGCTGTGAAAGAGAACCATTATAAAGAATGCCAGATACGACCATAACCTGAATTGGAGTGCTTTCAAAAAGTACACAGAACTGAGTTTCATGCACTAAAAATAGCGAGGAGCATCCCTTTCCAACCGTCTTTTATTTTATTTAACAAGAATTATTTGAATTGCTACGATTATTTCGTAGGTTTACGAAAAGTTCGTAGAAATGGAAAGATTAACTGTTCAGGAAGAGGAGGCGATGCAGGCAGTGTGGCTGACAGGCGAGGGAAATGTAAAATCATTTCTTGAGAAAATGGAAGAGCCACTTCCTCCATATACTACACTGGCATCAACCATCAAGAATCTGGAGAAAAAGGGCTACCTGCAAAGCCGGCAGGTTGGTAATATGTATATGTACCGGCCAACAATAACCGAATCGCAGTATAAGCAGGGATACATGAATAATTTCATCCACAATTATTTTGACAACTCTTACAAGGCTATGGTGAATTTTTTCGTAGAGCAGAAACAGCTTAGTAAAGATGAGTTGCAGGAAATTCTGGAAATGATTGAAAGAAAAAAATAACCAACCCCACAAGCCATCCCCATGCCGGCAATACTTATTTATATCCTGAAGATGTCCATAAGCCTCGCGGCTGTCTATATCTTTTATTTCCTGTTGTTAAGGCAGATGACATTTTATCAATGGAACAGGTGGTACCTTCTGGTATATGCCATTATGTGTTTCGTGTTGCCATTTATGGATATATACTGGTGGCTTGACAGCTCACCACAAGATATAAGCTTCCTTCAATACATGCCGGCTATTGGTGATTTCCCCGCTACTGAAACAGCATTGCAGGAAAATCTCTTATACAATTGGAACTGGTTGACAGTATTAATTGGTGTGGGCGTGGGTGTTATGTTTGTGAGACTTCTTATTCAATATGCATCGCTGCTGAAGATGCATTCACGTGCAAAGCTTTTTGTAAATGGCAATGTCAGATTGTATGAAGTAAAAGACGCAATCGTTCCATTTTCATTTGGCTCTGCAGTGTATATTAATCCATCCCAGCATGAAGAGTCTGAACTGAAAGAGATCATCCGCCATGAAATGGTGCATGTGCGCCAGCATCATACAATTGATGTGATATTATCAGAGTTGCTGGTAGTTTTATGCTGGTTCAATCCCTTTGCATGGTTACTTAGAAAGGCTATTCGTCAGAACCTTGAATTTATCGCCGACAGGCAGGTACTGGTGAATGGTGTTGACCGAACACAATATCAATATCTTCTTTTAAAGGTGGTGGGACAACGTCATTTCAGCATGGCCAGCCACCTCAATATTTCAGCATTAAAAAACAGGATTGCCATGATGAACAAGATCAGAACAGCCAGGTTACACCTGGTAAAATTTGCCTTTGCAGTGCCGGTTATCGCAGTATTGCTACTTGCATTCCGGAAGCAGGACGATAGTAAGCAGGAAAATAAGGTTGAAGGAATGACTGCCTTGAATTTTTTTAATCCCGGATTTACTCTTAATGACGGCATGTTTGAATCAGGAACTGATACTGTTCCAGGTAAGAAAAGAGTATGGAAAAATGGACTTAATGAAAAGGGATACTATGTAACGATAGCCGACAATCATGGTGAGTGCATCGTTATTGTAAAAGACAATAACAAAAAGCTGATCAAGGCGGTGCAATTAACTGAGTGGAATGCCAGCAAGTCTTATGAAGCACAGTATGGTGAAATTCCACCACCACCACCACCTGCTCCTGCAGCGCCACCGGCTCCTCCGGCTGTAAAAGGACAGATAGCACCTCCTGCACCTCCAGCCCCACCTGCACTGCCCAACTTACCAGATAATGTTAGCACCCTCGATATATCAGACAAAAAAGCGACTATTCGTCTGAAGGATGGTACCCTCGAACGCTATGACCTGGAATCCCCAAAAGACCGTTCCAGCTTTGAAAAAAAGTATGGCCCTTTACCAGAGGCGCCAGAAAAACCCGATCAAACGGACAATACTATATACCAGACCAATCAAAACAACCAGGAACCGATGGTTATAGCTGGCAACAGGAAAATGACCATGAGCATGCTTCGCCAGATACCGTCTTCCCAGATCGAGTCTATGAATGTATTGAAAGGTAAAACGGCCACCGATAAGTATGGCCAGCAAGGGCAGTTTGGCGTAATTGAAGTAAGCCTCCGTGAAGAAGGTGATATTCCAGCCGGCGTGCTTTATATAGTGGATGGTAAAGAAGCAACCCGCGAACAGGTTAATGCACTTTCAAACGATGAGATCCGGGAAATGAAAGTATTAAAGGGAGACGCGGCTGTTGAGAAATACGGAGAGAAGGGTCGTAATGGTGTTGTGGAGATATACAAACAAAAGGTGATACGTGTTGAATTATGGAATCCACTGAGCATGATGAATAAGAAAGATAACTGCTAGGGGCTGATGTAAATAACGCTACTGTTTCATTGCCCTTTTAACGAATTACAGTAATTTTGCCCCCTCAAATCTATTTTGCATTCAGAAAATTGTAATTCGTTATGGCAAATACATCGGACATCAGCCGGGGCCTTATCATTAAGCTCGATGGCAGCCTTTATAAAATCGTTGAATTCGGGGAAAACAAAACAGCACGTGCAGCCGCAAAAGTATGGGCTAAATTAAAGGGAGTTGATAATAACCGTTCCATTGAACAAACCTGGAACAGCGGTGATACTATATACCCTATACGCGTTGAAAGAAAGAATTTCCAGTTTCTTTATAAAGACGATTCAGGATATAATTTCATGGATAATGAAACTTTCGAACAAATCATTGCGCAGGAAACATTGGTAGATGCTCCACAGTTCCTTAAAGATGGCCAGGAAGTTTCTGTTCTGGTTAATACGGAAACGGATACTCCAATGAGTATAGAACTTCCCGACAAGATTGTTTTGAAAGTTACTTACAGCGAGCCTGGAATGCGTGGAGATACAGCAACAAGAACTTTAAAACCTGCCACTGTAGAGACCGGAGCAACAGTTATGGTTCCTCTTTTTGTGAACGAAGGGGAATTGATCAGGGTCAATACAAAGACAGGAGATTATGTTGAAAGGGTGAAAGAATAATAAGATATACAGCCCCTCTTCGGAGGGGTTTTCTTTTAGGCAATCTTTTTCCCTATCTTAGCCGCCAAAATAATCACCAACGGTAAATTCAGTACAATGGATTTCAAACAAATTCAGGAGTTGATCCGACTGATCAACAAATCGAACATCGGTGAATTGAGTATTGAGGAGAAGGGGTTCAAGGTTACGATTAAGCAAAAACAAGACAACATTCAGCAGGTGATGGCTGCACCGGTTTATGCGCAGGCACCATCGGCACCCGCGGCAGCCGCAGCAGCTGCACCTCAACCCGCATCATCATCATCGCCAGTGGCAGAGAAACCAAAGGCAGCCGAAGCCACTCCCTCCAACCTGGTCACTATCAAGAGTCCGATGATCGGAACATTCTACCGTAGACCTTCACCTGACAAACCACTTTTAGTTGAAGTGGGGGACGAAGTGTCTGAGGGTAAAGTTGTTTGCATTATTGAGGCAATGAAACTTTTTAATGAAATTGAAAGTGAAGTAAAGGGTAAGATCGTAAAGGTTCTTGCTGAAGATGCTTCACCGGTTGAATATGACCAGCCGCTGTTCCTTGTTGAGCCTGCTTAAATCAATGGTTAAGTTCCACCAAACCAAAATGGAAGATGTTTAAAAAAGTATTAATCGCCAATCGTGGCGAGATTGCGCTTCGCGTGATACGTACCTGTCGGGAGATGGGGATCAAAACGATAGCTGTTTATTCTACTGCTGATAAAGATAGTCTACATGTAAAATTTGCCGATGAGGCAGTTTGTCTCGGTCGCCCGCAAAGCGCTGATTCATACCTGAACATTCCTCACCTGATGGCAGCTGCAGAAATCACCAATGCCGATGCTATTCATCCGGGATATGGTTTCCTGGCTGAAAATGCGCGTTTTGCGGAAATATGCGGCGAACATAATATCAAATTTATTGGACCTACGCCCGACCAGATCAGGGCTATGGGTGATAAGATCACCGCTAAGGAAACCATGATCAAAGCCGGAGTTCCGGTTATACCTGGTAGTGAGGGCTTATTGGAGAGTCTTGACCAGTCCTATACTGTAGCCGAGAATATGGGCTACCCGGTCATCATCAAAGCAACTGCCGGTGGTGGGGGTAAAGGTATGCGTGTGGTTTGGGCGAAAGAAGAGATGGAGCGTGCCTATAATAATGCCAAGGCGGAGGCACTCGCCTCATTCAAGAATGATGGCATCTACATGGAGAAATTCGTGGAAGATCCCCGCCATATTGAAATTCAGGTTGCGGGTGACCGTTATGGTAAGGTATGCCACCTGAGTGAGCGTGATTGCTCTATCCAGCGCCGGCACCAGAAGTTGGTTGAAGAATCACCTTCCCCTTTCATGACCCCTGACCTTCGTTTTGCAATGGGAGAGGCAGCCAAGAAGGCAGCTGAGGCTATCAGCTATGAAGGCGTTGGTACAATTGAATTCCTGGTTGATAAGCACCGCAATTTTTATTTCATGGAAATGAATACCCGTATACAGGTTGAACACTGTGTTACGGAAGAGGTGATAAATTTTGATCTTATCAAAGAACAGATCAAAATCGCAATGGGAGAGCCTATCAGCGGAAGGGATTATGAGCCTCAGATGCATGCCATCGAATGTCGTATTAACGCTGAAGATCCTTACAATGATTTCCGTCCAAGTCCGGGAAAGATAACAACACTCCATACCCCCGGTGGTCATGGTGTGCGGGTAGATAGCCATGTTTATGCAGGATATACCATTCCGCCTTACTATGATTCAATGATTGGAAAACTTATTACGGTTGCACGAACAAGAGATGAAGCGATCAATACCATGTATCGTGCTTTGAGCGAATATGTGATCGAAGGTGTTAAGACTACAATTCCGTTTCATCTGCAACTGATGCAGAACGAAGATTTCAGAAGCGGAAACTTCACTACCAAGTTCTTAGAAACTTTCAAGATGAAATAAATAATCGCAATACTTAAGTAGCCGTCTCATTTGAGACGGCTTTTTTTATTATTTCCATAAACCTTCCAGCAGCAACTCATTGAAATTAGCGAGTGACCTTAACTTCAGGTCAGCAGCTCCCCATTTGAGTTCATTATACTGATCGGGTGCAGGCACCACCACACATTTCATTTTTGCTGCCTTAGCTGCAATCATACCATTGAATGAATCTTCAAAGCATACACTGTGGTATGGTTTAACGCCAAGTTGTTCTGCGCACTCAAGAAATACCTGTGGGTGAGGTTTGCCAAAAGGAAGTTCACCCGCAGAAGTAATATTATTAAGGTAGGGCCCTATGCCTAATTTCTCAACAACCATATTGATAAGTCGCATAGGAGAGGAGGATGCAAGCCCGATCCGAAAATCTTTTTGAAGGAAAAAATTAATGATATGCTCAACCCCTGGCATGGGATGCCCTGAGGCTTTTATTTTTTGCAAAGCTGCTTCCTCAATATTTTGAATGGCTGTTGGTGCATGTGCATGATCTACCCCGAAATAGTTGAACCAATGATCGATCCATTCAATAGTTCTTAAACCTGTACTGGAATGGTATTGTTCAGCACTCAGACTGATACCGAAACCAGAAAGCGTTTCAATGCCTGCTTCCTGCCAGTAGGGCTCGGAATCTATCAGCAGACCATCCATATCCAAAATGACGGCTTTCTTTGACATCTGCAAATATACATTTGGAGCAACCAATATTCGATGGTATCTATCATCAAATATGTATATTGCGGCACTGTTTGTTAGTGAATCAACAACCCCTGCATGAGTGAACTGATCGATAGATTAAAACAAATAAGGCTGGTTCGTAAGCTTGTATATGCGGTGGTAGGAATTGTTTCCTATCCCGGACTTTGCTGGGTGAATAAAATAAAGATTACCGGAACCGAGAATATAGAAAATCTTCCAAGGAAGAATGTTTTGTTCGTCAGTAATCACCAGACCTATTTTGCCGATGTTATAACTTTCCTTCATATTTTCTGTGCTGTCAAATGGGGTAAACGTAATGAGTTGGGTATTCCATATTACCTCCTCAACCCATATACAAATGTTTATTATGTGGCCGCAGAAGAAACAATGAAAGGTTCGTGGGTCAGTAAATTTTTTATTCTTGCAGGTGCACTAACAGTGAAGCGTACGTGGAGACAGGGAGCAACCGAAGTAAGACGTGGTCTTGACCCATCCGATACAAGAAAGATAGAACGTGCACTTGGCAATAGTTGGGTTATCACTTTCCCACAGGGTACTACAAGACCTTTTGCTCCCGGCAGAAAAGGTACGGCACTGATTATAAAGAAAAATCGTCCCATAATTGTTCCTGTCGTGATCAACGGATTTTGGCGTGCTTTTAATAAGAAGGGACTGAGTTTTAAAAAGAAGGGCTCTCTACTTACAGTGAATTTTAAAGAGCCACTTCAGATCGATTATGATGCATCACCAGAAATTATCCTGGAACAGATCATGGACTCAATTGAACAAAGCCGCAAATTCATGATGAAAGTGCCTCACCTTGCCGCTACTTTCCAGGATAAACCTGAAAGGATGAAATCCTGACGATACTTTTTATAGATTAAAAAGAGCTTTCAACTCCGTTGCATCATGTGGTTTCATTTTTCCGCCAAGTATAAGTCGCAGTTGCCGTCTTCTTAAAGCCCCTTCATACAACTCCGTTTCTTCTTTCGATTCAGGCACTAATACCGGAACAGGTCTCGGCTTGCGATTTGGATCAAGTGCAACAAAAGTATAATATGCCTCATTGCTCTTGTATTTATACTGGTGGGTGAAATCTTCGCCCCACACCCTGAGATGCACTTCCATAGATGTGTTAAAAGCGCGGGTCACCTTTGCCTCAATGTTTACAACATTACCAAGTTTAATAGGTGCCTCGAAAGAAATATTATCTACTGATGCGGTAACTACCGGGGCATTGCAATGTTTGCCGGCAGCAAGCGCTGCAGCAATATCCATCCAGTACATAAGTCTGCCCCCCATAAGATTGCCAAACAGGTTTGTGTCATTGGGTAAAACCAACTCCGTCATTACAACAAAACTTTCAGAAGGCTTTCTATGGTCCATATAGTTCAATTTTTGAAGCTGCAAGCTACATTGTTTTGGGCAATCACTCTTTATACCCTGATCATTTCAAGTGTTTCCAGAAAGGAAGGATCAACATCCGCTCCAATGCCATTGCCATCCGGAAGTTCCACCATAAAACCATTATAATTCACTCCACCAGTTACAGGATCAGTTTTGTGGCCCAGCAGGCAGGTATCCATATCATAAAAACAAACATTTTCTGATGCGGTTGCAAAATGTGCGAAGGCAGTAAGTGCAACCCTGCTTTCCAGCATACCACCCATCATGCAGGGTATAAAATTTTCTTCACAAACCTTATTGATAGCGATTGCCTCAAGTATACCTCCGCTCTTTGCAAATTTGATGTTCACAAAGCTGCAGGCATTGGCATTGATGAGCCGATCCGCATCATGATGATCATAAACGCTTTCATCAGCCATAATGGGGATGGCACTCAGCTTCTTTAGTTCAGGTAACAAGGCGTCATTCCATGTTCGCATTGGCTGTTCACAGAATTGTATATCATATTCAGCCATGGCCACCAGCGCCCTGGTGGCAGCAGTTGGTTCCCATCCCTGGTTGGCGTCAATGCGGAGTTGTATTTCTGGTCCGGCTGCTTCCCTTATTGCCCTGACCCTTTCAATATCCGTATCGGGATCCCTGCCAAGTTTGATCTTTATAATACGAACGCCCCGATTAATAAAATCCGATGCCTGCGATGCCATATTTTGTGGATCACTGATTCCAATGGTGAGATCAGTTTCCATAGGCTTTAAAGATTTCCCGCCCAGGAACTGGTATAATGGTTTGGAAGCGGCTTTTGCAGCCAGATCATATAAAGCCATGTCAAACGCGCTCTTGATTGTTGAATTGCCCGCAGTGAACCAATGCAGCTCTTCCATCCTTTCTTCTATCTGTAATGCATTCCGACCTTTCCATAAGGAGGCAAAATCTTTTGCCATTACAAAACAGGTATTTTGTGTTTCTCCAACAATCATTGGGAATGCCGAACATTCCCCAACTCCATATACACCCTCATCAGTATGGATGCGGATGAAAATGTTTTGCGCATGGTCCATTGTGCCGGTGGCAATTGTGAAGGGATGCATCGGAATGCTGTAACGGTAGATATCGGTATGTGTAATCTTCATGCTAAGAAATGATTACACAAAATAAGCCAATCCCTGAAGTCTGAACAACAAAAGCGTCGGGTCATTGTTGATAGCTATAAAATTTACATGGAATCTTTAAAGGGAAAGAACGTACTACTTATCGGGGCAACCGGGGGTATTGGAGCACACACGGCTAAGCTACTTGCATCCAGCGGAGCAAATCTTTTTCTTACTGCACGAAATGCGGACAAACTAGATGCACTGGCATCAGATTGTAAACTCGCTGAAAAATATACTGCCGTTGCCGACCTCACCCGGGTGGAGGAAGTAATTGCACTTCACCAACGTTTTTTTGATGTATTCGATCATATCGATATTCTGGTGAATGCATCAGGTATCGGAATTATCAAGACCATGGATAATCTTTCGGAAGAAGAGTTCAGAAGATCGCTGGACACGAATCTTATTGGACCGTTTCTGATATTGCAATCTTTTCTACCTGATTTTAAAAACCAGAAAAAAGGGTTGATCATTCATATACCCGGCGTATTGGGTAAAACACCGATGGCGGGTGCAGCCGCTTACAGTGCATCCAAGTATGGTTTGGTAGGCATGTTACAGAGTATGCGTGAAGAAGTAAAACGCACGGAGATCAGGTTTACAAATCTTTTCCTTGGTGGCGTTGATACTGCCTTTTGGGATAACATTGACCTGCGTGTACAGCGTGAAAAGATGGTACAGGCAGAAGAAGCTGCAAAGGCTATCTGGTTCCTTTGCCAGCAGCCGCTGAGCGGTGTTGTTAGTGAAATGGTGTTACAGCCTTTCAATCACCAGGCCATATGATCAAACTCAGCTCTTTGTATTTGTAATGCCCACATATTTCTCCTTATTTTTGCGGCCATAATTGCGCGCCATGGATCCAAAACCCCTGATTTCTTTCGACAATACTGAGAACGCTTTTGCCTATAAATCTGAAAAGTCGCTTCGTAAAGCAAGTTTCCTTTTTACCAGCATGGGATTTCAGACGTTGGTGAAGTTGGGAACCAGTATAACTCCCTGGGCTATCCGTGCGGGATTACCGATCAGGGGACTGATAAGAAATACAATTTTTGAGCAATTCGTTGGTGGAGAAACGCTGGAGGAAACTGCCCCTGTTGTTAATACCATGGCAAAATACCATGTTCAGGTGATTCTTGATTACGGTGTTGAAGGGGGAGATTATGGTGAGGAAGGATTGGATCACGCGGGGGAAGAATTCATGAAAGTTATAAGGTATGCAGCAACACAGCCTAATATCCCCTTCATGAGTATAAAGGTAACCGGACTCGCACGAACCGGCCTCCTCGAAAAACTTGATGCTGCTTCTGCTACCAAAAGTGGCTTTGAAGGAAGAGTACATACAGAAGTACTTACAGATAGTGAAAAGAAAGAATGGGATAAAGTTGTTGGGCGGATGGAAAGAATCTGTGGCCTCGCTGCTGAATTAAAGGTTGGTGTGCTGATAGATGCAGAAGAAAGCTGGATACAGGATCCTGTTGACGCATTAACCATGCAAATGATGGCGAAGTACAACAAAGAGGTGGCGGTAGTGTATAACACCATGCAACTTTACCGGATAGATCGCTTACAGTTTCTCAAAGACAGTTACAACGCAGCCGAACAGCAGGGTTTCGTGCTGGGCGCAAAACTCGTAAGGGGCGCATACATGGAAAAGGAAAGAGAACGCGCCGCTGAAATGTCATACCCATCACCCATCCAGCCTAATAAGGAAGCATGCGACCGGGATTATAATCTCGCCGTTGAATTTTGTGTTGAGCATGTAGAAAGGATAGCTGTTATAGTTGCTTCACATAATGAATTCAGTAATTTATATACAACTCAGTTAATGGAACGTAAGGGTCTTGCGCATGATCATGAACATATTCATTTTTCCCAGTTGTACGGCATGAGTGATAATATTACTTTCAACCTGGCAAAGGCCGGCTATGCCGTTAGCAAATACCTCCCATTCGGACCCATTCAGGATGTAATCCCTTACCTCATGCGCAGGGCGCAGGAAAACAGTTCGGTTGCCGGACATACCGGCCGTGAACTTGGACTTATTAAAAAAGAACTTGCAAGAAGAAAGTCCACTGACTGAGTTTATTCACATAATTTGATTTTGGTATTATTGTTGTTTCAAATGATCTGTTAGAACGGATCATTTTTTTTGCCCTTCCTATTCCCCAGCCGTATCTACTATAGCCAAATAATCACCGGAAAGCCTTGCTGCATGAGTATAATGCTACGCTAAACTGTCTCTATGTCTTTTCATTTACTGGTTTCCACCTTTGAGGTTGGACGATTTTTACAGATCGTTGGCCTGATCAGCCTGCCTATAATCCTGTTAACTCTCGGTGTGATCTGCTGGTTGCATTACCGGAACAAAAAGCAATCCATTGCCATGGCTGAGGATGCGGATCCTCCACCAGCTTTTTTTCTGCAAGAACCCTCAACAATAATTCCTCTTGAAGGCCAGGCTCCTTACATACGTAACAACACCCTGGTGCATTTATACAATAGCCGGCAACGCCTTCAAAGCAGCCTCTCCATGTATGAGGATCTTCAAAATAGATATGAAGTTCTTCAGCAGTCTTATGATTCAATGGTACATACAAACAATAACAATGAAATCAAAAACAATCATATGGAAAATGAAGTAAGGTCAACAGAAACAGATCATCGCTACCTCGAAGATATGCTGCATGAGAAACAGCTGCAGATTGAATTTCTGCAGAACCAGCTCAGCCAGCGAATCCGAAACTTCCACGAGCTGGAAGCACGCGACAGGGAAATTGTACAACAGGCTTCACAGGCTGATTCCAGGGCAAATGAGTTGCTGCAGCAAACAGAATTATTGAGGGAGGAGCTCCGGCAACTTCAGAGCAACCAGGATTCGTTGAGAATCGCCGAAGAGAAATTAATTAACCAGGAAGAGATCATCCGCCTCCAGGAAAATGCATTGGAAGAAATGAGCAGGAAATTAAAACAGAAACAAGAACTGCTCAGCACTTTGCATGCACAACTCTCCAGTGTATTGGAGGAAGAGAATACAGTAATTCGATTAAGCCAGCCAATGGCGCAAACCGAAAATAATATGGTTGCAGTAGGAGCCTGAGCAGTAAGTATATATTTACCAGTTGATAAGGGATACAATCTTTTCAAGATATAGTTTATCAGTTTCATCAAACTGGTCCAGTTCGCTGCTGTCAACATCAAGCACACCAACAACCGCTCCGTTATGTATTAGCGGAACCACGATCTCCGATCTTGAAAGGCTGCTGCAGGCAATATGCCCCGGGAACAGTTCCACGTCAGGAACTACCAGGGTAGTTGCCTGCTGCCAGCTGCTGCCACAAACGCCGCGACCCTTCCTGATTCTTGTACAGGCAACGGGCCCCTGGAAAGGTCCCAATACAAGTTCATCCTCTTTTACAAGATAAAATCCCACCCAGAACCATCCGAACTGCTCTTTCAGCGCAGCGGATATATTGGCCAGGTTGGCGATAAGGTCGGTTTCGCCTTCAAGAAGTCCACTGATCTGGGGTAGGAGCGATTCGTATTGTTCCTGTTTGGTTCCTTTGAGTATTAATAGATCTTCTGCCATGGTGCAAAAATAAGCAATTCACATACTGCCCACAGTCATCATTTGCACAAATCAACAATCCCTCATTTCCTTAACTTGCAGCCATGCAACAATACCTCGATCTGTTAACACATATCCTCAAGAACGGCACCCAAAAATCTGATCGTACCGGCACTGGTACAATCAGTTGCTTCGGATACCAGATGCGTTTCAACCTGCAGGATGGATTTCCCATGGTGACTACCAAGAAGGTTCATCTCCGCAGTATTATTCATGAATTGCTATGGTTCCTTAAAGGCTCCACCAACACCGCCTATCTAAAAGAAAACGGCGTAAGTATCTGGGATGAATGGGCAGATGAAAATGGTGACCTCGGACCCGTTTATGGTAAGCAATGGCGGAGCTGGGAAGGAAAGGATGGAAAAGTGATCGACCAGATTGCAGATGTGGTGAAGCAACTTCGTACAAATCCTGATAGTCGAAGGATGATCGTTAGTGCCTGGAATGTTGGAGAACTTTCGGAAATGGCCCTGATGCCCTGCCATACCATTTTCCAGTTTTATGTAGCCGATGGCAGGCTTAGTTGCCAGTTATACCAACGCTCTGCCGATACATTCCTGGGAGTGCCGTTCAACATTGCATCCTATGCATTATTAACCCTGATGATGGCGCAGGTATGTGACCTGGAGCCCGGTGAATTCATACATACTTTCGGTGATGTTCATATTTACAACAACCATCTTGATCAGGTTAATCTTCAGTTATCACGCAAACCATATCCTCTTCCTAAAATGAATCTCAATAAAGAAGTGAAAGATATTTTTTCCTTCCGTTATGAAGATTTTGAGCTGCAGGATTATCATAGTCACCCCGGCATTAAAGCGCCGGTAGCTGTGTAACAAATTTTATAAAAAAGGCTGTGAATAATTCAACACCCAGAATGCTATCCCGCAATGAACTCCCTGCTGGCCTTACCGTCAATATTGTTGTTGCCGTTAGTGATAACCAGGTTATAGGAAAGGACAATAAATTGTTATGGCATTTACCAAATGACCTTAAGTTTTTTAAAAACACCACCTGGGGTATGCCGGTGATCATGGGCAGGAAAACATTTGAAAGCGTTGGCAAACCTTTGCCCGGCCGAACTAATATTGTTGTAACTACTAAAGAGGGATGGACTGCCGAAGGCACTACTACAGCCAATAGCCTTCATGCCGCGCTGGAAGCCGCAGCTTCAACCGATGCACTGGAGGTTTATATTATCGGGGGAGGGGAAATTTACCGGCAATCACTACCCATATGCCACAGGGTTTATTTAACCCGCGTGCATACAAAAATTGATGGGGATACCTTCTTTCCGGAACTGCCGGATGGAGAATGGAAGATGCATTCCAAACTTGATTTTACAGCAGATGAACGTCATGCCTTTTCATACAGTTTCGAGATCTGGGAAAGGAAGCAGTAATAAAATGGCCAACAATAAACCCTATAGTTTTCCTGCCATCGCAGTACGATACATTCGTTATTTGATCAGCGCAGGAAATAGCAAAGGTCATGGTATACATTCACCCTTTGTGTTCAGCTTTATCCGCGATATTTTAAATGATAACTCAAAGCATAATTGTTATGAGACGGTCGAAATAATCAGGAGCAGATTACTGAAAGATCAAAATCACCTGGTTGTGGAAGATCTTGGTGCGGGTGCAGGAAGGGGAGGGGGCAGGGAAAGAAGCATTGCCTCCATCGCAAAAAACGCAGCTAAACCACCCCGGCTTGCAAAACTCTTATTTCGCGTGGTTAATCATTTTCAGCCTTCCGTAATGATAGAATTGGGTACTTCTTTAGGCATTACCACTGCCTACCTTGCATCAGGAAATATAAAAGGAAAGTTATATACGCTCGAAGGCGCACCTGCTATAGCAGCGGTTGCAAAACAAACCCTGGATGAGGCGGGAGTTTCCAATGTAGAACAGATCAGTGGTAATTTTGATGATACGCTTGCTCCTTTGTTGAACAGAATTGGTAAAGTAGATTTCGCATATATCGATGGCAATCACCGCTATGAACCAACAATACGGTATTTCAGGCAGTTACTGGCCTCTTCCCATCAAAACAGTATAATTGTTCTCGATGATATTCACTGGAGTAATGAGATGGAAAAGGCCTGGGATGATATCCGCAATCACGCTGGTGTAACTTGTACAATAGATCTTTTTTTCCTGGGCTTTGTTTTTTTCAGACCCGAATTCAAATCAAAGCAGGATTTCATTATACGATTCTGAGAAATAATATTCTCACGTTTCCTGTTATGCGCAATAACACTTAAATTGTCAGCGTAAACAATAACTGACCGCATGATCATTGGCGTACTGAAAGAGCCTTCTTTTGAAGCCAGAGTTTCTCTTCTGCCCGAAGCCGTTTCAGCACTTATAAAACAAGGGAATGAGTTGTGGGTTGAAACGGGTGCAGGAGAATCTGCCTTCGCTTCCGATGATCAATACACGCAGGCAGGGGCATCGGTACGAAACAGGACAGAGATTTATGATGCTCAACTTTTACTTTGCATTCATCCCCCCGAAGAAGGATTTGGTTCATTAAAATCCGGAACCGCAGTTATCGGGGTATTCCAACCACTCTATCGAACCGACCTCATTCAGCAATGGGCTGATTCAGGAATCACCTGTTTCAGTCTCGATATGCTTCCACGAACAACACGTGCACAAAGCATGGATGTTCTGAGCTCGCAGGCAAATATTGCGGGCTATAAAGCCGTACTGCTGGGTGCCTATACTTATGGACGATATTTCCCCATGCTGATGACTGCCGCCGGAAGTATTGCACCCGCTAAGCTTTTGGTTTTGGGTGCAGGTGTTGCCGGCCTCCAGGCTATTGCAACTGCCAGAAGACTTGGAGCAGTAGTGGAAGTATTTGATACAAGGCCCGCAGTGAAAGAAGAAGTGATGAGCCTCGGTGCAAAATTTGTAGAGGTTGAAGGCGCAGCCGATGCAAGCAAGGCAGGTGGATATGCTGTTGAACAGGATGAGGCATTCCAGCAACGACAAAAACAGCGAATCGCCGAAAGCATAGCCAAAGCTGATATCGTTATCACCACCGCCCAAATACCAGGTAAAAAAGCCCCTCAATTGATAACGAAGGAAATGTTGGAATCAATGCGCGCAGGATCAGTTGTGATTGACCTTGCAGCTGCATCAGGAGGAAATACATCACTTACAGTTAATAATAGTACCGTTGTTCATAATGGCGTTACCATAATCGGTAATTCAAATCTTCCTTCCACCATGTCATCAGATGCAAGTAAATTATATGGAAAGAATGTCATGAATTTTATCAAGCTGATTTCTGCAAAGGATGGCAGTCTCTTCCTGAATTGGGAAGATGACCTTGTGAAAGGATCCTGCATACTCTTCGAAGGTAATATCACCAACGAGCGATTAAAATCTTCCGCTGGAACGGGGCTTAATTAATTAAATATTTATGGAAACGCTACTTCAAAAAATTGCACTTCACCAGGAATATATCTACATAGTAATACTGATGATCTTTCTTGGAATCGAGGTCATCGGCAGAGTGCCAAGCGTATTGCATACACCCCTGATGAGTGGAGCCAACGCTATTCATGGTGTGGTTATCATAGGAGCCATCATCGTTATGGGCAAGGCTGAATCTGATAACTATATCGCACTGATCCTGGGCTTCCTGGCAGTTATCCTCGGAACACTGAATGTTGTTGGCGGTTTTGTTGTGACCGACCGGATGCTGGAAATGTTCAAACATAAAAAATGATCCATGGCGTTTTCTGTTCTTACCATAATTTATCTTCTTGCTTCAGTTAGTTTTATAACAGGACTAAAAATGCTGTCAAACCCTTCCACAGCACGGAGGGGTAATCTTATAGCAGCAGCCGGTATGGCGCTTGCTATATTCGGAACCATTTTTCTTTATACAGATGATACCGGAAAAAAACTGGGAAATTATATCTGGATATTTGCCGCACTTTTCATTGGCTCTGTAGTTGGTACTATGGCTGCACGCAAGGTCAAAATGACCGCGATGCCGGAGATGGTTTCATTATTCAATGGAATGGGCGGTGCCTGTGCTGCGCTGATCTCAATTGTGGAATTTAACCACCTCTCACATGAGATCCACCAGTCCACCGGCACTACACTTACTGATATATTTCCTGCCAGCGCAAGTTATTCTGCCTGGTTTTCCGAAATGGCGATCATACTCGCCGGATTGGTTATTGGTGCCATTTCATTTGCAGGAAGTATGATTGCATGGGGTAAACTGAATGGAAGGATCAATGATTTTTCTTTTAAGGGACAACATATTTTTAATATCGTTTTGTTCGTGGTAGTTCTGGGTCTTGCAGGATGGATGGCGGGTGTTTACCAGAACGCAAACAATATGGTATTCTATCTTATCCTCGTACTATCCCTTCTCTATGGTGTCTTCTTTGTATTGCCAATTGGCGGTGCAGATATGCCCGTGGTTATATCACTGCTCAACTCTTTTACCGGCGTGGCTGCGGCCTGCGGCGGCTTCCTGTATAACAATAAAGCAATGCTTACAGGTGGGATCCTGGTTGGCGCAGCGGGTACATTACTTACTATCCTAATGTGCAAGGCAATGAACAGGTCACTGCTGAATGTATTGATAGGCTCATTCGGTGCCTCTGCAGCCGGCACATCAAAAAGCCAGGTGCAGGGCAACTTTAAGGAGATCAACCTGAGTGATGCGGCCATCCTCCTTAGTTATGCGAACAGGGTTATGATCGTGCCGGGTTATGGCCTCGCCGTTGCCCAGGCACAACATAGTTGCCACGAATTAGAAAAGTTGCTTGTATCAAGAGGTGTAGATGTGAAGTATGCCATCCACCCGGTTGCAGGAAGAATGCCCGGCCACATGAATGTGCTCCTTGCTGAGGCAGATGTTGCCTATGAGCAACTGCATGAAATGGAAGAAGCAAATGAAGAATTCCCAACTACGGATGTTGTGCTTGTGCTGGGTGCAAACGACGTGGTGAATCCAGCCGCCAAATCTGATCCGGGTTCACCCATTTATGGCATGCCCATCCTGGAAGTTGAGCTTGCAAAAACATGTATCGTAAATAAGAGAAGTATGAAACCGGGATATGCTGGAATTGAGAATGAACTTTTCTTCCGCCCACGCACATCCATGTTATTCGGAGATGCTAAAAAAGTATTGCAAGATCTTACCGCAGAGATCAAGAATCTTTAAACCTCGTAAATTCGTATCCATAACATATTCGCTTGATAATTTCTCCTTCTATTTATAGAGCATTTGAAAATGCTCCCGGCTTTGATGCAGATGCTTTCTGCGGGGTGCATGCTTCGGGTGAACAGATCAGTTCTATAAGGATCAATCCCGCCAAATTAAATGATCTTTCTGATCTTGGTTTTTCTGTAGAATCTCCTGTGCCCTGGTGCAAAAGCGGATGGTATCTGGAGGAACGTCCTTTTTATACTTTCGATCCATTATTGCATGCGGGGGCTTACTATGTACAGGAAGCCAGCAGTATGTTTCTTGAACAGGCATTGAAGCAAACTCTTGACTGCTCAGCACCATTGAGAGTACTTGATCTCTGCGCTGCCCCTGGTGGCAAGTCAACCCATATTCAGTCAGTTCTGTCGCCTGATTCCGTACTCGTTTGTAATGAAGTGATCCGCTCGCGGGCCGCGATCCTGGAGGAGAATATTACCAAATGGGGCGGGGCGAATGTGATCGTTACCAATAATGACCCACGCGATTTCTCCCGCCTCACTGGCCTGTTTGACGCAATGGTTGTAGATGCTCCTTGTAGTGGTAGTGGCATGTTCAGAAAGGATGCATCGGCAGCAGAAAACTGGAGTGCTGACCTGGTGACATTATGTAGCCAGCGCCAACAGCGGATTATTGCTGATATATGGCCATCATTAAAAGAAGACGGAATACTTATTTATGCAACCTGTTCTTACTCTATAGAAGAAGATGAAATGATAGCTGATTTTATCATGGAGGAACTGGGAGCTGAATCATTCCCCTTATCAATTGATAGCAATTGGAATATTGTTATTTCAAATAGCCCGAAGTATAATGCGACAGGATATAGATTTTACCCCGATAAATTGAAGGGCGAAGGATTCTTTCTTGCAGTATTCAAAAAAACATCGGGCACCGAAAAGAGTAGTAAAAAATCCGTAAGGCCAAAATGGGAAACAGTTCCTAAAATTAATTATAAGGTATTGGAGCGATGGCTATCAGTGAAGGGTATGCGATTTATTTCAATCAACGATTCCATATTGGCCTTAACCGAACAGATGGAAGAAACTCTCGTTCAGCTTCAAAGCTTATACATAAAAAGAGCTGGCATTACTATGGGTAAGATTGCAGGTAAAGAACTTATCCCGGATCATTCCCTTGCACTCAGCACGCTGGTAAGCCCCCATCTTTCCTCAATAGAACTCGATCGGGACCTTGCTTTACAGTACCTGAGAAAGGAAGAGATCAGGGTTGGCGATATTCCTAAAGGCTGGACAATTGCCTGCTATAAAAATCATCCATTGGGCTGGATTAAGGTGCTTCCCAACCGCACTAATAATTATTATCCGAAGGAGTGGCGGATATTAAAACCGGCTTAACGGCAATTTGGCTTCAATTTTGCCGATAATCCTGCATATTTGCAAGGTTTAAATTTCATTTCCTATGCTTCCAAAACCGTTATTCTATACTATTGCCCTCTTGTTTTCTATTCCGGTTTTTGCTCAACCTAATCTAATGGTGCAAAAATCTGGAAACAGCTTCTTTGTTCAGCATAAGGTTGAACCAAAAGAAACATGGTATAGCCTCGGCCGACTGTATAATCTTAGTCCCCGGGATATCGCACCTCTCAATAATACTGATATAACAAAAGGACTTTCCATTGGACAACTTGTAAAAGTGCCATTGGTAGCTTCTAATTTTTCCCAGAACGATCGTAAATCGGCTGATGAAGTTCTTGTGCCCGTATACTACCAGGTTAAGGAAGGAGAGTGGATGTTCCGGATCAGCACCAATAATAATAAGGTTCCGATAGAGCAGTTGGAGAAATGGAATAAAATAGATCGTAACCAGGTAAAGGCCGGTATGAAACTTATAGTTGGCCACCTGAAAGTGAAACGCGATCAATCAGCCCTCGCAACAACAGATTACACTCCGCGAAATGAAAATGCAGTAACCACATCTCCTAAAGCACCGGTTACACCACCCCGTGAAACTAAAGAGATCGTATCAGTTGATACCGATAAAAAGCAGCCTGTTTCTAATCCGGAACCTGCGCCGGTTTTGAAACGCGAGGATAATTCTGGCGGGGCAGCAATAGATTTTAATCGTGGATATTTCCGCCGTCAGTATGAAGGCGGTTCAAAATCAACACAGGGAGCTGCCAATATCTTCCGTAGTACCAGCGGCTGGAAAGATGGTAAATACTATGCCCTGATGGATAATGTTGCTGTTGGAACCATAGTACTGGTAACCAACAGATCTACTAACCGCTCGGTGTATGCGAAAGTGTTGGGAAACCTTTCTGATATAAAAGAGAATGCCGGACTGATAATCCGGATAAGTAATGCAGCCGCTGCAGAGCTGGGATCTGGAGAATCCAGATTCACCGCCGAAGTGAAATATTAAGCATAAAAAAAGTCCGGCGCAGCCGGACTTTTTTTATTTAGAAGATCAGATCTTATTTCATATCTAGTTTAATTGTATCAACAACAGTTACCTGCCCCAATGTTATTGCCACGTTTTTCTCTGCCATTTCATAGGTTTCAGGGCCATAATAATGGAACTGATAATCGCCTGATGGAATATCATAGAACTGGTAATTACCCTCGTCAGTAGATGTTGTAGCAACGGTATCAGAACCTTTCAAAGCATATATCGTAGTAAGAACTGTACCGGGATCAACATAGCCTTTGGCAATGCCTCCTGATGGTACAAAAGAAATAACTCTTATTACCGGCTTCAGGTTAAAGTTTCCACTGTTACCAGCTTCCACCACCGACTTAGCTGCGTCGAAATCAAGGATCAGCCTGTAAAGAACACCTCCCTGAAGATCATTCTGGATCTGAACCTTCAGGCCAGATTGCTGTGCACTTGGAGTTGTCAGATCTTTCCTGGTTCCGTCTTTCATTACAATATAATTATCATCACCGAGGATAAGCCTGAGCTGCTCAAGGCGGCCGGCAGGAATAGTTGCATCAGCTAATAATGTGTCCTTTCCGTTTGTAAGTTCCAGGAGATTATAAACACCTGGGTAAATATTCTGCAATGTTTGCCATTCTCCCGTTTCAGAAGAATTGATCTGGATCTCTTTAATGTCAACCCAAACCTCGGCAATATTGGGATTTGGAGCATCCGTCAGTCGAATCTCCAGCCGGGCCTGCTCCGGATCACCGTCGTTGTTTTGGTTACAGGCTGTAAAAGTCAATGCAGCAATACCAGCTGCCAGGGCAAAAAGTCTTGTTTTCATAAGTGAATGTTTTGTACACCCCAACATATTCAAAGACTGTTCCAGTTAATTAGATTTTACAGAAATTGCGGTCAGCCACACTCGTTATAAAGTAGATTTACTAACTCTTTGTCAACCTTTTCCTATAATTTTCTGTTTATCATGTATTTTTGTATGAATATTAACGATCTGTGCAGAAATAAATGATCTGTTAAAAACGATTCTAAACCAGCTATTATGAGGAAAATACTACTTACGGCAATATTGCCATTGTTTTCAATGATTGCATTTTCTCAGGAGGGCGGTAATGTTTCCCACCTGGGTATTAAACTTGGTACAAATCTGTCAACTATTAAAATGACAGGTGATCAACAAGTGGGCATTGAGTCAGATATTATGTTCCGTCCGATGGGCGGACTATTTGCGAACCTTCCGGTAAGCAGCCGTTTGGCAATTCAACCCGAAATTCTTTACTCAGTAATGGGAGCCAAAATCAAAGATGCCGGAAAGGATATCAATCAAAGATTCCAGGAATTATCTGTTCCGGTTTTACTTAAATATTGGGTCAGCGATAAGGTCAGCTTTTTGGCCGGTCCGCAGTTGGACCTTCTTATGAGTTCAAGGGGCGAGGTCAATAACGAAACAACCAATAATATTGATGATCTGAATCGCTCCAATTTTTCTGCCACGGGAGGATTAGAAGTATGGCCTCATCAAAAATGGGTGCTTGGTGTGCGCTATATTTATGGACTTACCAATATGAGGAGGGATGGCGATCCGTTTGAATGGAAAGACCGGGCATTTAACTTTTCTCTTGGATATAAGTTTGGGGCAAAGGCTGAACCCAAAGTTATTCCCCCACCACCTCCACCACCAGTTGTTGATACTGATAAGGATGGCATCAATGATCCCGAAGATAAATGCCCTACAGAACCAGGTACTGCAAAATATGAAGGCTGCCCCATTCCTGATTCCGATAAGGATGGCATCAATGATGAAGAAGATAAATGCCCTTCAGTTCCGGGAATCGCGAAATACAATGGCTGTCCTATTCCAGATACTGACAAGGATGGCGTTAATGATGAAGAAGATAAATGTGTTGATGTTGCCGGCCTCGCGCGTTACCAGGGCTGTCCTATTCCGGATAGGGACAATGATGGAGTTAATGATGAAGAAGACAGATGCCCCGATCTCGCCGGTCCATCCGAAAACGGCGGATGCCCAATGCTGGAAGCTTCAAAATTCAATGCTTCCAATGTTCAGTTCGTCACAGGTAGTTCAACACTCACTGCCACTGCAAGAAAGGAACTCGACAAAGCTGCAAGAATTCTTAATGAGCAATATCCGCAGTTAAAAGTTGAGATCGCAGGTCATACCGATAATACCGGTAAACCTGAAAAGAACCAGATCCTGAGTGAAAAGCGTGCTGCTTCAGTGAAAGCCTATCTCGTTAAGAAAGGCATTACGGAAGACAGGCTGAGTACAATTGGCCTGGGCCAGGATCAACCAATTGCCGATAACGAAACTGCTGCGGGACGCACAAAGAACCGTCGCGTGGAGTTCAAGGTTAGCCAGTAATTTTACCTACATAATAACAAAAAGGGCCGGAGTAAATTCCGGCCTTTTTTTATGCTCTTCTACAAAAGTGCAAGAAATAATATTGCAGTTAATGTCATAACTGTAAGGGTAAAGAAACCCACAATATTGGTTAGACGATCATTTGTATACCTGCCCATGATCATCTTGTTATTACAGATATGCAAAATGATTGCGATCAGGATAGGTGCTACTATACCATATAAAACGGCGGTGTAAAGAAGTGCTTTAACGGGGTTGATATCAAGAGCCTGGATCAATAATCCCAAGACAAGTGAAACCGCCATGGTGAAATAAAATCCCTTTGCTTCATGAAATTTTTTATCGAGTCCCTCCTCCCAGTTAAATGCTTCTGCCATCATATAACTAAGGGAGCCTGCAAGAATAGGAATGGCTAAAAGTCCGGTTCCAATCACCCCCATCGCAAAAAGTATATAACTTGTTTTCCCTGCAAGAGGTTCAAGAGCTTTAGCAGCTTCCTCTACCGTATTCACTTTATGAATGCCTGCGCTGAATAATACATTGGCAGCCGCCAGAATAATAAAGTAAAATACAATATTGGTGAATAACATTCCCCCTTTGATATCATATTGCATTGCAGTGATCGATCTCTTATCAACGATGATATGTTGCTCCCTTACCTCTTCAACTTCCATGGAGGTTTGCCAGAAAAACAGGTAAGGCGAAATAGTTGTTCCCAGTATCGCAACAATGGCCATCAGGTAATCAGCATTCAGTTGAATTCTGGGAAGAAAAGTGCTGTAAAGAGCAGCCTGCCAGTTTGTATTCGTAATGAATGGAATAAAAATATACGTGAACAAGGAAATACAAAGCCATTTCAGCACAGCACTGATTCTTTTATAGTTCCATTTAATGATACTGTATATGAGTAAGATGGTGAAAAGTACAGAGAAGAACCATCCGGGAAGTTCAGGAAAAAGAAGGTTTGCAACTGCACCCATTCCCGCGATATCTGCTCCAATATTAAGTACTACGGAAGGGAAACTAATTGCTATTACAAGAATAAGTACCGGCCTGGGGTAAAAGCGTTTAATAATGCCCGTGAGCCCCATCTTTGTAACCATCCCAATTCTTGCACACATCTCCTGGATGGCTACCATCAGGGGATAAGTTACTATGGCAGTCCAGAGTAATGAAGTTCCAAACTGTGCGCCAGCTTGTGTGTATGTAGCTATTCCGGATGGGTCATCATCACTGGCACCGGTAATAAGGCTGGGACCAAGTGCTTTTCGGATATAATTGATCCGCTTTGCTTTTCTTCTTTTTCTCATGTTCGGTCGGCTTTCACCCAGCCGGCACGGATCGCAAAAAGAACGAGCCCAACCCGGCTCTTCACCTGTAACTTTTCAAAAAGAGCTTCCCTGTAACCATCAATTGTTCGCTCACTGAGTTTCATGGAATTCGCGATCTCTTTATAAGTCATTTCAGAGGCTGCATATTTAAGGAATTCCATCTCGCGCTCTGTAAGCCTTACCAATTGATCAGGATTCTTTTCTTCTTTATGTATCGTGTGTATCAACTTGCCCGTAACAAAATCTGAATAATAAAATCCGCGTTCGAGAATCTCTGTCATGGCACGCTGAAGTTCTGACTGGGTGCAATCTTTCAGCAGATAACCGCGGCAGCCCGCCCTTATCATCTGTATCACCGAAGTTTCATCGTCATTCATACTCAGGGCCAGCAACCGGATATTGGGATAGCTCTCCGAAAGCTGCCTGGCTGTTGCCACACCATTCATCTCCGGCATATTAATATCCAGGATGGCGATATCAGGAAGGGTGGGAGAGCTGGCAAGTTTTTCCAATAATACTTTTCCATTACTTCCTATGAGTATAACTTCAAAGCCAGGTATATCATTTATAAGATGTGAAAGCGACTCGGCAACTAAACGGTGATCATCGGCGATGGCAACCATATAACGCGATGGTGATTTACTGGGTGACATTTTCTGTTATTTTAGGAAGTCTGATGGTAATAATTGTGCCCATACCCGGACTGCTATCTATATTTATTTCTGCTCCCACAAGCGCTGCCCGCTTCTGCAGGTTACGGAGGCCTGATCCGGCATCTTCAATTGTACGGGAATAATTATCGCCGGGACTAAATCCTTTTCCGTTATCACTGATCCTGAGTTGGAAATCCAATGCTGTATAAACCATTGAAATGCTGATCTCAGTAGCGGCAGCGTGTTTCAGGATATTATTCAGTATCTCCTGAACCATCCTGAAAATTACTATCTCTTTTTTGGAATCTATATTGAAATCTTCACCCTGTGTATGGAACTGGCAATTGATCATTGCCGTTTGCTCGATTCGTTGTAATTCAAAACGGATCGATTCGCGAAGGCCATAAGAAGTTAGCATATCAGAATTTAAACCCTTCGATAGCATCCTGATATATTTAATAACATCTGCCAGAATCTGGTTGGTATCGGTGATACGTTTAACTGGTGCCTGTCCGTCCAGTTCTTTCTCAAGTATGTTGAGATTGATCCTGGCCACACTGAGAAGCTGCCCCATATTATCATGGATCTCCTGGCTCACATCTCGCAGGGTCTGGTCCCTGCTTTCAATCTGTGTGGTAAGCACCTCTTTCTCATAGGCCTCTTTTAGTTGCTGCTGTTCATGATCCTGCCTGATCCTTCTTTTCTGACTACTGAAGATAAAATACACAACAAATCCACTCAACGCCAGCATAATTATTACCGCCGCTGCAAGGGTGTAAATGATCTCAAATTCGGTAGGCTTCATGAAACATATTTATCCTGTTACCCTTTTCTTCTGTAATGTAAAATTAATTATGAATGAAAGGTAAAAAAGCCATTCACTAACTATCAGAATTGGGATCACCTTAACCTGACCCTCCCGGCTAAGAAAGTTATGAATGCCCATGGAAAGAAAGGAAGAAATAGAATTGATAAGGATACCCATCGCAATCCAGAAACTGTACTGGTGGATGGTCTCCTGCCAGTTGTTGCGATCAAACAGCCGGGCTATATAGAACAGGATCTGGATGATCAGTAAGAGACAGGTTAAAACTATTATGATCGTATTAAGGCTGGTGGTGGGAGGTTGAAGATAATATCCATTCAAAATTGCGGCGATATATACAAAACCTATCGATAATTTAAGGGCATTCTTCAACCTCCCCATTTCACCCAACAATGCAATTGTCAGCAAAGCATAGTATATGGGACGGTAGGTGTGATAGTAAAGAAAATTATTTTCATAGATACGAGCCATCAAAGCATCCATGATTTCGCCCGGCAATGCTACAAGCAGGAAAAAAAGAAACAACCTGTTGGCATTGCTAAGTTTTTCCTCACGTATAAAACCCACGATCAGTGCTATTACAATGAGCGCTAATTTTACAAGGGTTCCGATCACATATATATTCATTGTCCTTGAAGCTTAAGGGAAATTACCCTTTTCCGCAGATGGTTGGGCATGGATAATATACCATATAGATTACATCAGCGAAAGCATCAGATCTTTTGTAATTGAGTTGCTGACGTGATCCGTATATTATGAAAACAGGGCTTTTGAATTCAGGATGTTTGCCATAATAAATGGATATACCTGAAATGCCTTCCTGGCGGATCAGCGAATCGAGTACAACGTTAGGAATAAACATTCCCCTTTTAAACTTTCCCCTGAATAATGGCTTCTTTTCGTAATTCTTTATATACTCGGATGCTGTAGAATCTGAGATCTGGACTGCCTGGTATTTTCCTTCGTCAACGATCTTGTTGATGGAAGTGCAGGAAGCAAGTACTATCATACCTGCAAACAGGTATAGCATAAAATATTTCATGGCAACTGGTTTAGGTTAATGTGTATTATAAATATAACTAAATGGTCATGGAAAAACCAGGGTTTGTTGTTCACGCCCCCTGGTTATATGAAAAGTAAGCACACATACTACTTCATTCTTTCCTGTTGATCTTGATATGCTGTTGACGTTTGTGATAAAGCACCACAAGCATGGTCACCAGCGTCAGCAATGCCATAATTAGCATCAGCCAGGGAAGTGTTTCGATGGAAAGGCTAAGCAATTTTTCCATACAACTGATTTGAACTGTTTATAATAGAGGCCGGTATGGCTGTGGCGCCACGAGGCTACCACAACCGTGACCGACCGAACCCGATTCTTTGGTGAAAGTAGTTCACCCGCTATCCCCGGGAAAGGGGAGATTCCTCGTTTTACCACGGGAAAAACCCCGTATGCATGATTTAACAACAACAAAAAAAAGGTCCGCCGTTGGCAGACCGGGGCTAAAATAGGTGCGAGGGAATAAAAGCCCATTTGATAAGGTAATGGTTAGTGGTATCTGATGTAAGCATCCCAACACTGTAAATCTAAGATCATTTTCCAGGGTAATAACGGGCGTTAATCACGTGTGCAGGGGGGTATTTTCCCCGTTACATAAAAAAGCCGCTGTGTATTATACAGCGGCTTCTATATTTTGCTAAGTTGAAATTAACTGACGAACTGGTTACGAATGATATTCAATGCAGCACCTGCTTTGAACCATTCTATCTGCTGGTCATTATAGCTGTGATTGGCCAGTATCGTGTCGGAACTTCCATCCGTATGATTCAAAACGATCTGCAGCGGCTCGCCTGGTGAGAAAGTAGTCAGACCAAGAATATCTATACTATCATCTTCCAGGATCTTGTCGTAATCCGATTTCTCCGCAAATGTCAGTGCCAGCATTCCCTGCTTTTTGAGGTTGGTTTCGTGTATACGTGCAAAGCTCTTCACCAACACCGCCCTAACACCAAGATGACGCGGTTCCATGGCAGCATGCTCGCGACTGGAGCCTTCTCCATAGTTCTCATCACCTACAACTATAGATCCTATGCCCGCTGCTTTATACGCACGTTGTGTTCCTGGCACTGCACCATAATCACCCGTCAACTGGTTCTTTACATTATCAGTTTTCTCATTGAAGAAATTCACCGCTCCAATAAGAAGGTTGTTACTGATATTATCCAGATGGCCCCTGAACTTCAGCCATGGACCCGCCATTGAAATATGGTCGGTTGTACATTTCCCTTTAGCCTTGATCAGCAATTTCAATCCCCTCAGGTCTGTTCCTTCCCAAGCCGGGAATGGATCCAACAACTGAAGTCGCTTTGACGCCGGATCAACTTTTACCTGCACCCCGCTACCATCGGCTGCTGGTGCCTGGTAGCCTGCATCTTCCACATCAAAACCTCTTGCAGGAAGCTCATCACCCGTTGGTGGATCAAGTTTTACCTGCTCACCTTTATCATTGGTTAATGTATCTGTAAGCGGATTGAAAGAAAGATCACCTGCAATGGCCAGGGCCGTTACAATTTCCGGTGAAGCTACAAATGCATAAGTATTAGGGTTACCATCAGCCCTCTTTGCAAAGTTCCTGTTGAAGGAATGTACGATGGTATTCTTTTCCTGCTTTTCTGCTCCCATGCGATCCCACATTCCGATACAGGGTCCGCATGCATTCGCGAATACCTTGGCACCTATGCCATTGAATATATCGAGGAATCCATCGCGCTCAATGGTATAACGTACTTGTTCAGAACCCGGGGTTATCATGAACTCGGCTTTCGTCTTCAGGCCTTTTTCATTTACCTGTTTTGCCAGACTTACTGCTCTACTGATATCTTCATAAGATGAGTTGGTGCAGGAACCAATCAGACCAACTTCAACTTTTGTAGGCCAGCCATTCTTAGCAGCCTCTTCCTTCATTTGGGAGATCGGTGTTGCCAGGTCGGGCGTGAAAGGACCATTAAGATGTGGCTCCAGTTCACTCAGGTTGATCTCGATCACCTGGTCAAAATATTGTTCTGGATTGGCATACACTTCAGCATCTGCAGTAAGATGTTCGCGAATGCCATCAGCCAGAGCAGCAACTTCTGCACGGCCGGTAGCTTTCAGGTACCTGCTCATACTGTCATCATATCCAAAGGTGGAAGTAGTAGCTCCTATTTCCGCACCCATATTACAAATTGTTCCTTTACCGGTACAGCTCATGCTGGTAGCGCCTTCGCCAAAATATTCCACCACGGCACCAGTACCGCCTTTCACGGTAAGGATACCCGCAACCTTAAGGATCACATCCTTAGGGGCTGTCCAGCCATTGAGTTTGCCGGTAAGTTTTACCCCGATCAGTTTAGGCATTTTCAATTCCCATGCAAGTCCACTCATTACATCACAGGCATCTGCACCACCAACTCCTATCGCGATCATTCCCAGTCCACCCGCATTCACGGTATGACTATCTGTTCCTATCATCATTCCACCAGGGAAGGCATAATTCTCCAGCACAACCTGGTGAATAATTCCTGCTCCCGGCTTCCAGAAGCCAATTCCATATTTGTTTGAAACCGAAGCAAGGAAATCATACACTTCACTGCTCTCATGCACGGCACGGTCGAGGTCAACTTTACTATTGTCCTTGGCCACTATCAGGTGATCACAATGCACGGTGGAAGGAACCGCTACAGTAGTTCTGCCCGCCTGCATAAATTGCAACAGCGCCATCTGGGCCGTCGCATCCTGCATGGCTACACGGTCGGGTGCAAAATCCACATAGCTTTTTCCTCTTTCAAAAGACTCTGTGGCGTCTCCCTGCCAGAGGTGGGCATACAATATCTTTTCTGTTAATGTGAGTGGTCGGCCAACAACCTTACGGGCAGCACTAACGCGGCCGGGGAAGCTGGCATACACTTTTCTGATCATCTCTAGGTCGAAAACCATAACGATGTATGTTTGAGGTTTGATTTATAGAGGTTTGAAACCTGGCCTCAACTTTTCCCGGTTTGGGGAACAGGACCAGGGGAAAACCATGGGCACCGCGAAATTACCGATAAAACCGCTTTCTTTATAACCTTTTCGACTGCTAAATTGTTGAAATTGTCTAATTTGCTATTATGAAGAACTTCAAACACTTTATTGAGTGGCATGTGTTTGGCGTGTGCTCCTATTTGGGCGACAAGATGGGTATAGCACCAGCTACCATCCGAAAACACTTCATGTATATTTCACTGCTCACCATGGGATCTCCCATCGTGTTCTATCTTTTCACAGCTTTCTGGCTGAACATCCGTCAGTATATATATGACGGAAGAAGAAATCCGCTTCGGAATTTCTAGGATCAACGGCTGAAATAGTACCCGATTCCAACGCCTGCCTGCGCTGTTCGCATCTTAGGCTTGGTATCACCGTTGGTTATACTCACCAATCCATAGTGATATCCTGCATCTACAAAGAACCCGTTGCTGAAATGATATCCAAGAATCCCGCTCACAGATACATTCACCGGATTATACTGTGTCATGCTGAATACCAGTGGGTCAGTTGCTTCAGAGGTTTTAACTGATCCCGAAAATGCATATCCCAACGCCGGACCAAATTCTGTATACAACCCCTGGTGATGTATCCGCCCCAGTTCAATATGGAAGAGCATGGGGATCTCAATATAATGTAAGCGAAAGGTTTCAGTATCTCCATTTGTTTCACCAGGCAACTTAAGTCCGTTGGTAGAATACTGCAGCCTTGGAGCAAAATAAAGACGGTTATCAAAATCCGCTTTCATTCCTATCGAAGCAGTAAAACCCTGCACAGATGTTCCATTGGTTGTATTTCCATTGTCCTTGTCAACCCTTTTGCCAGAACTCATCTGCCATCCTGCTCTTACATTCCACCTGGTTGATTGTGCATGTGTAGTGCCCGCAATTAATATTACGGTTGCCGCTGCTAAAATTCGTTTCCTCATTGATTGTTTTGGTTATTTAGAATCCTTCCGCTGCATCATCACCCCGCTTGTCTCCTACAGCTTCAATAGTTCCGTCATCTAATATTTTTATCACTTCTGTTCTTCCGATTTGTCCCCTGCGCTTTATCTCATACCCCATTTTTTCAAGGGCGGCACTGATCTCTAATGGAAAATCTTTTTCCAGGAAAAGAATATCTGGCGACCATTGCATATGAAATTTCGGTTTGTTCACTGCATCGAAAGTACTCATATTGAAATCGATCATATTCACCAGTGTCTGATAAACCGATGTTGTGATGGTAGTACCTCCCGGCGTTCCGGCTACAATATAGGGCTTACCGTTTTTAAGTACAATAGTCGGCGTCATTGAACTTAGCATGCGTTTGCCGGCTACAATGGCATTGGCCTCACCGCCAATGGCGCCAAACATATTTGGCACTCCCGGCTTTACACTAAAATCATCCATCTCATTGTTCAATAGAAATCCAGCCCCGCCCACTACAGTACAGGCGCCATATCCGCCATTAAGTGTGGTAGTGATCGCAACAGCATTTCCTGAACCATCAACAATGCTGAGGTGAGTGGTTTCTTCACTTTCCTTTTCTACAGATCCTTCCCTTATTGCCTTGCTATTGCCGGCAGTATCAGGCTTGTATAAACGCAATCTTTCCTTTATATAGGCATCGCTGGTAAGCTTTGCTACCGGCACTTTATAAAAATCCTCATCGCCTAAATAAAAGGCACGGTCAGCATAGGCAAGCCTTTCGATCTCTGTCATCAGTTGTACCGCCTTCAACGAATGGAATCCATATTCAGCAATCGGAAACTGGTCGGTCATCTTCAGCATCATCGGTAATAAAACGCCTCCACTCGATGGAAGCGGCATCGTTACCACATCATATCCTTTGTATTTAAACGCAGATGGATTCCTGCTCACCGCTTTATAATCTTTCAGGTCCTTACGGCTGATGATTCCACCACCTCTTTTCATTTCTGCCACCAGCAGCTTAGCTGTTTTGCCGGCGTAAAATCCTTTCATCCCACGCTTGCTGATCCGCCTTAATGTATTGGCAAGGTCTTTCTGCACCAGCGTATCACCAGCCTTCCATGGATTTTTTTTCGTGAAAACAGTTGACGTAGTATTGTATTTCAGGAAGTTTTCCCGCTCACTATTAAGTCCATCTGCTTCTTCTTCTGTGATCCTGAATCCATTCTCTGCCAGTTCAATAGCTGGCGCGATGAGATCACGGAATGGCAACCGGGCATATGTATGCGCAGTAAACAATCCGGCAACCGAACCGGGAACACCTGCCGCCAAATGCCCATACTGGCTCTTATCAAGGTCGGCATTGCCTGCAGAATCGAGGTACATATCACGATGGGCCTTGCCCGGGGCTTTCTCCCTGAAATCAAGGGTGATATTTCTTCCGTCATTCAGGTGGGCCACCATAAATCCACCCCCGCCAATATTTCCCGCCCCCGGATAAACAACCGCCAGGGCAAGCTTTGTCGCAATAGCGGCATCTATGGCATTGCCACCTTTCTTCAGGATCATCACACCCACCTTACTGGCAAGCGGATGTGCCGATACCACTGCTCCATTCCTTCCTTTGAATGTTTTTTGTATTGAATAGTTATAGGGATCCAACTCCTGGGCCACAACCACATTAACCACTAACAGTCCATAAATAACCGGGAGAAAATATTTCATGCACCTTATTATGGGCTAAAAATAATGATTCTTTTCACCTATCGTTTAAATCGATTCATGAGTTTACCCATCGGGTGAAATTCCTTAGCTTCACAACTCTTTTTACAATTAATATGTTTTAACGCAATATGAAAAGGATCATCCTGATGCTGGCCGCCTTTATGGGAAGCGCCGTGGCCATGGCGCAATTGCAATCGCCCGACCAATTCCTGGGTTATAAAATTGGTACCCGCTATACTCCACATTATCGTATTGTACAATATTACCAGCACGTGGCAAAAGAAATGCCCGCACAGGTGAAGCTGGAACAATATGGAGAGTCTACCGAAGGCCGGCCCCTGTTACTCGCCACCGTGGGATCTGCAGAGAATATTGCAAATATTGAGCAGGTGCGGAACAATAACTTGCGGCTTGCCAATGCAGCCCGCGACAGGATGGCTCCAAATGAGAATGGTCCGGCCATTGTTTGGCTGAGTTATAATGTTCATGGCAATGAAACTTCCTCGTCTGAAGCTTCCATGATGACCATCTATGAATTACTCAATCCATCAAATGCACAATCAAAAGAATGGCTGAAGAATACTGTTGTACTCATCGACCCCTGCCTGAATCCGGATGGGCGTGATCGTTATGTTAACTGGTATACCAGCGTTTTGGGAAAGAATGTGAATCCACAACCCATCGCCCGCGAACACCGCGAGCCATGGCCCGGTGGAAGAAGCAACCATTATAATTTTGACCTGAACCGCGACTGGGCCTGGCAATCGCAGGTTGAAAGCCGTCACCGTATCAAAAAATACAATGAATGGCTTCCCCACGTACATGTTGATTTTCATGAGCAGGGGGTAAACGAACCCTACTATTTCGCACCGGCAGCTGAACCATTTCACGAGGTCATCAGTAAATGGCAGCGCGAATTCCAGACCATGATCGGCAGAAACCACGCGAAGTATTTTGATAAGAATGGCTGGCTATATTTTACAAGAGAAAGATTCGACCTCTTTTATCCTTCTTACGGTGATACCTATCCCACCTATAGCGGATCGATCGGGATGACCTATGAGCAGGGGGGTATCAGGGCCGGACTTGGAATAATAAACGAAGACGGCGATACGCTTACACTTGTTGACAGGGCCCTCCATCATCATACAACGGGTATGAGCACGGTAGAAATTACCTCGCAGAATGCAGCCCGCGTGGTGAAAGAATTCCGCAGCTATTTCAATAATGCTATCAATAATCCGATCGGCGAATTCAAATCATGGGTCATAAAGAATGATGGAACTGATCGTGTAACAAGATTGAAAGAACTCCTTGACCGTAACCAGATAGACTGGTCATGGGCCAACGGTGGTAACCTCAGCGGATTGAATTATCTCACTGGTAAATCTGAATCTTTTAAGGCAGAGAAAGGGGATATTGTAATAAACGTTAACCAGCCCAAAGGGAATTTTATAAAAGTGTTGTTTGAAAGAACTTCCAAATTAAGCGATTCAGCTACCTATGATATCACTGCATGGTCGGTGCCTTTTGCGTATGGATTAAAAACATATGGTGTCGCCAATTATATTACTGCAGTAAATAAAACAGCACCAGAAAATACGGCAACTACCTTCACTGATAACGCTTATGCCTATGCGGTTAAATGGGATGGACTCAACAGCGCGCGACTGCTGTCAGAATTATTGCAGAAGGGGATCAGGGTTCGCTATGCCGAACAACCCTTCCATATTGGAACGGAGCAATTTGAAAAAGGTACCCTGCTGGTAACCCAGGCAGCAAATACAGGGAAGCCTGTGAGGCAGGCGCTGGAGGCAGCAGCTAAAAGTACCGGTACAAAAGTATTCCCTGTTGCATCAGGATTTGTTGATAAGGGCTATGACTTTGGATCTGATCGTGTACGTATAATCAATGCGCCGAAAGTTGCTATGTTATATGGTGAAAATGTTTCCTCCCTTGCCATGGGAGAACTTTGGCATTTCTTTGATCAGCAACTGGAGTATCCTGTTACGCTAACCAGCGCCAATGATTTCATGCGCGAGGGAATGAATAAGTATAATGTGCTTATCCTCGCCGATGGTATGTATGATTTCTTCAGCAAAAAAGAAACCAATGAAGAACTCAAAGCCTGGGTAAGAAGGGGTGGAAAGATCATCGCTCTGGAGAATGCTGTAGCACAAATGGCAAAAACAGACTGGGGTATCAAGCTGAAAGAAGATGATGACGATAAAAAAGATGACGATAAAAAAGCAGATTACAGTCTCCTTCGCAAATATGAAAACCGCGAGCGCGACTGGCTGATGAACAGCATGCCCGGATCAATATTCAAAGTTGAACTCGACCATACACATCCACTGGGTTTTGGCTACCCTGATTTTTATTACACCTTAAAGCAGGATGGTAATATATATGAGTATATAAAAGAAGACGGATGGAATGTTGGAGTTATCAAGAAAGACAATTATGTGAGCGGATTCACCGGAAGTGTTCTGAAAGAAAAGTTAAAGGATGGTTTATTGATCGGTGCACAGGATATGGGAAGGGGACAGGTTGTTTATCTTGCTGATAACCCCATATTCAGGAGCTTCTGGGAAAATGGTAAACTGCTGCTTTGCAATGCCGTATTCCTGGTTGGTCAGTAACAAAATACACGATAAGAAATCATGATCAAAAGGATACTCCCCCTGTTGTTATTTATAGCAGCAGCAAATGGATCGAATGCCCAGACTCCTCAGATGCCCACGGCAGCCGACATCCTGTTGTCAATGCAGAAACTTAAAGTGCTGGGCTCAGTACTCTATGTGGCAGCACATCCTGATGATGAGAATACCCGCCTCCTTGCATGGCTGGCTAAGGAAAGAAAATTCCGAACCGGTTATCTCTCCATAACAAGAGGGGATGGGGGACAGAACCTCATAGGAACTGAGCAGGGTGTATCACTCGGCCTGGTAAGAACACAGGAATTACTGGCAGCACGTCGTATTGATGGAGCCGAACAATTTTTTACCAGTGCCTACGATTTTGGGTTTTCGAAATCAACTGACGAGGCCCTGCGTGTGTGGAAGAAAGAAAAGATACTGAGTGATGTGGTTTGGGTTATAAGGAAATTCAGACCCGATGTAATTATCACGCGATTTCCACCCGACGAGAGGGCAGGGCATGGACATCATTCGGCATCAGCAGTGCTTGCAATTGAAGCCTTCAAGGCTGCTGCTGATCCAAAAAGATTTCCGGAGCAATTACAATTTCTCAAGCCATGGCAGGCAAAGAGAATTCTTTGGAACACCTACAATTTCGGTAATACCAATACACAACGCGAAGACCAGTTCAAACAGGATGTTGGAATTTTTAATCCACTCCTTGGAAAAGGATACGGTGAACTGGCGGCAGAAAGCAGGAGCCAGCACAAGAGCCAGGGATTTGGTGTTCCCCGCCAGCGTGGTCCCCTCTTTGAATATTTCTCGCATACAGATGGGGAAGTTCTTCAATCTGACCTCGCCGATGGTGTTATCCTAAACTGGAGCAGGATCGGCTTACCTGAAGTAAACAACAGGATCGATGCCATAGTCAATAACTTCAAACCACTGGATCCTTCCCAAAGTGTTACTGCCCTGATTGACCTGCGCATTTTAATAAAACAAAAGGCTAACGATGAATACTGGAAGTCTGTAAAGGTCAAAGAGATCGATGCACTCATCCAGGCATGCATGGGAATCTATTTTGAAGCAGTTACCAATCAGCAGGTTGCTGTAACAGGAGACTCCATTAGAATAACACTGAATTTTATAAACAGGAGTGCCATCCCCGCGCAAAAGATCAGCGTATCTGTATTTGACTCTTCTTTTACCCTTGCCCCATCGGCCAGCAATAACCAGTTGATCAGTACGAGTTTCAACCAGTTTGTGAAGTATGATTTCATGAGCGACCAGCCCTACTGGTTACGCGAGCAGATGGATACCGGCAGCTTTAATATTAAAACAAACCTGCTGATAGGTGAGCCCCAAAATATTGCGAATGATATATCTGTGAATTTTAGCGTTGGTGCTGTAAACCTAACTATGAAATATCCCCTTCTCTATAAATTCACAGACCCGGTAAAGGGCGAAATATACCAACCTGTATTTACTGTGCCGCAGGTGGTGGCAGGTGTTCAACCCGCAGTAGTATTGAGTAATCTGCAACCTAAGCATACTCAGTATGTGCAGCTTTCTTATAAGAGTTATTCGCAGAGTGATACAGCAGAATCAAATATTCGATTTGAAATGCAGAATGGAAAATCATTGCGCGAAAAGAATATTCCTGTCAAATTACCACTGGTTAAGAACACCATGCAATCCATCACCTTCCCGCTCGATTCTCTCATTGGTGATCAAAAACCTAACCTGGTATATCCCTGGCTTGAGTTCAAGGGTAAAGGGAAAAAGAACGGCTTCAATAATGCCATGAAAATTATTGAATACGATCATATCCCCACCATCCATTATTTTTTCCCTACCAGTGTTCGTGTGATCAATGAAGAAATAAAAACGGTTGGGAAAAGGATTGGATATATACCCGGATCGGGAGATGGGGTAATGGATGCCTTGAAACAAATGGGCTTTATTGTTGACATTCTCGATGAGGCATCACTTGCAGCGGCTGACCTGAGCCGTTATGATGCCATCATTACCGGCGTGCGTGCCTATAATGTGCGCGAATCGCTCAATAACCACTATGATAAGCTGATGGCGTATATTAATAATGGGGGTAACCTCATTGTTCAGTATAATACTTCCAGCCAGCTGGGCCCGGTAAAGGCTAAGATCGGTCCCTATCCCTTTGATATTTCAAGAACACGCATCACCGATGAGAAGGCTGTAATTAAATTTGAACAACCTTCGCACCAGCTCATGGAATTCCCTAATAAGATCACGGAAAAGGATTTTGAAGGCTGGGTGCAGGAGCGGAGTATTTACCACGCTTCCAACTGGGATAAGCGATACGAGACTATCTTTAGTATCAATGACCCCTCCGAAAAGCCTGATTCAGGAAGCCTGATCATGGCCAGATATGGAAAAGGTAATTTTGTATATACAGGATTGGTATTTTTCAGGCAGTTGCCTGCAGGTGTGCCCGGAGCTTATCGCTTACTGGCAAACCTCGTGGCACTCAATCAAAAGAAAGGATTCTAAATGGCAACCAATAATAACACCCGCAGAGATATGGGGATCATCATTTGTGTGATTCTCGGATTAGTGATCGGTGTCTTCATTAAACGGGTGCATATTGGACTCATTATTGGATTGGCGATCGGATTACTCACCGCCGGACTGGTATCTGGCAGAAAAAGATCTTAGCCATGTCAGAAGATAAAGTGCCTCTCTTTAAATCCTGGACTCACTGGTACATCTTTGTACTGGCATTCCTGCTATTGCTGATCATCGGATTTCATTTTTTTACCCAATACTTCTCATGAGTTATATCGACTGGATAGTGCTGATAGCAACTCTCACAGGTATTATCTCCTATGGATTATACAGGAGCAAAACCAGTAAAGATCTCGATGGCTATTTTCTGAGCAACAGGAGCATGCCATGGTACCTGGTTCTCTTAAGTATAATGGGTACTCAGGCGAGTGCCATTACATTTCTTTCAGCACCCGGACAGGCTTTCACCGACGGCATGCGATTCGTTCAGTATTATTTCGGATTGCCGCTGGCAATGATCATCATCTCCATTTTCTTTGTGCCCATTTTTCATAAGCTCAAAGTGTTTACCGCCTATGAATTCCTGGAGAAACGTTTCGATAAAAAAACACGAACCTTCACTTCATTTCTCTTTCTTGTAAGCCGCGGACTATCAACCGGTATCAGCATTTATGCACCGGCAATTATACTCTCTTCACTGATGGGATGGAATATTTACTGGACCAATATTTTTATGGGTGGTCTCCTCATCATCTATACCGTTAGTGGAGGCGCTAAAGCTGTTGCCTATACGCAGCAGCTCCAACTGATTATCATCTTCACCGGAATGTTCATTGCTGCATACATGATGGTGCATCTCCTTCCCGATGGTATCGGGTTCATTGATTCACTGAAAGTGAGTGGTAAACTGGGCAGACTGAATGTGATCACCAGCGGTGTCAATGAAAATGGCTTTGCCTGGAACGATCGCTATAATATCTGGAATGGTATCATTGGCGGCGGCTTCCTCGCACTTTCTTATTTCGGCACCGACCAAAGCCAGGTGGGACGATACCTCACCGCCAAAAGCCTCTCTGAGAGCAGGGTAGGGCTCCTCATGAACGGCATCGTGAAAGTGCCGATGCAGTTCGCCATCTTACTGATCGGCGCGCTTGTATTCACTTTTTACCAATTTAACCCGGCTCCCGTTTTCTTTAATAAGGCAGTGGCAGGAAATGTGGTTGACAGTGCAGCCAATCACCGTCTCAAGGCAATTGAGTCCACCTTTAATGAACATTCGGCAACACAAACAAGGCTTGTAAATGCATTCGCCAAAGCACCGGAGAACCAGCTGATCATTGATTCAATGCAGGCTAACCAGGCGCTGGTAAACGGAACAAGGGAAGAATACAAACTCGTATTGAAACAAGCCATGCCGCTTGCTGATACAAATGATACCAACTATATATTCCTGCGATTTGTGGTTGATCATATGCCGGTTGGATTAGTAGGGCTACTCATTGCCGTTATATTCCTCGCGGCCTGGGGGAGTATTGCTGCTGCCCTCAATTCACTCGCCTCCAGCACCATGTGCGATATCCATAAACAATATGCAGGAACCCCTCGTACTGAATTACAGGAATACAAGATATCCAAATGGTATACGCTGGCTTGGGGAGTGTTCTGCATTTTCGTGGCACAGTTCGCAACCGATATGGGAAGCCTTATTGAAGCAGTGAATGTGCTGGGATCACTTTTCTATGGCGTAATACTCGGGATATTCCTGGTGGCTTTCTTCTTTAAGAAGGTTGGCGGCGATGCAACATTCTGGAGTGCCGTCATCACCGAAACAATTATAATCCTTCTCTTCTGGAAATCAGATATTGCCTTCCTCTGGCTCAATGTGGTTGGAGCGATGGTGCTGATTATCCTGGCTTTACTCATCAATGCAACGATTGGATCCGGAAAGCGGTCAACAGTATAAAAGATACCATGGCCTTTCTAAAGGGTGGTTTAATACTACTGCTTATTCCGGTTCTCCTGTTCTCCTGCAAGAAAGAACAACTTCGCTCGGGCAGGGAACTGATCGGCGTTTGGGTTGATATTGCACACACGGCCGATACACTGGTGATAACCCGTGAAGCGGGTGGAACCGTTTTGTTCGATAATTCCCTTGCATACCGCACCAATCTTCAAACCTTTTCATTAGCTACAACTTATCGCTACTATATTAGATTAGGTGATGATGTTATTGCTACAAAACCATTGATAGAATACGGCGTGGATAACGCTTTTGAATCATACCGCGAATTTCCCTTTGAATGGCTGGAACCAGGAAGACGATTTAAAATTGAACCTGGGGCCTTCCGGCCCTATATCAGCTGCAGAGGCTGTCTGCTTACTTTTGAAAGAGTCAGGTGAGTGAAGCAAAAAAAATCCGGCAACCATGTGGTGCCGGATTTCTGTTTTTAATTCAATCCTATTTCTATGGATCTTATTATTTGAGTGTTGCAAGCAACTTCTCGTTCAAAGCAACATAATCATCGTTCTGTGCTTTCTTAGCAAGTTCAATTGACTTGTTTGCAGTGGCGATTGCTTCCTGCTTCTTACCCTGTTTTGCAAGGGCATTGGCTTTCTGGTGGTAGATCCAGAATGCATTCGGATTCTGCTCAATTGCTTTGTCGAGCCAACCCACTGCCTTGTTAAGATCTTTTCCATTCTCCAGATAGTACATCGCTGCATTAAAATAAGGACGGTTATCCTTATTCATCAGGTTGTCGATCTGGCTCATGATCTTGTCTTCAATGTTGGCCTTAACGGGAACGGCTACCCCAACATTCGCCCAGATGATCTCGAGATCCATGGATGATGCTTTCACATTATCAAAAACGATCATGAAGTTCTCAACATTAAAAGGTAATGTCTCCGCCTTGGCAGTGATGCGGGCAACATCCTGGTCTTGCTTATATGCAGCCGGACTGGTTACATCAGTTTGCTTGGAAATGATGATGGTCCACTCTGATTGTCCGGGTATAGTAAGCAATCCATATTTACCTGCTGGTACGGGCTTATCGCCAACAATCACATCTTCACCAAAAGTGATGGTGGTGGCAGCATTTGCCCCTGTGCGCCATACTTTTCCAAAAGGAACCAGGTCGCCGAATACCTTACGGCCACGCACAGCCGGGCGTGAATAATTCACTTCAACATTTGATAGGGCAAACTCCTGTTTGATAGTAGTTGCCGGACTAGGCGCCGGCGTACGAAGTTGCTGCGCCTCCACCGCCTGCAAAGTGCAGAAGGCAAGTGTGAAGGCTAAAATCGCTTTTTTCATATTGGTTAAATTTGAGGTGGTAAAGATAACAGCTAATAAGCTTAATTGTTTATGAAGTTGGATTTCAGGTTGGTGGAATTTACTATCGACGGAAGGAAGGATGGAAATCGTGCAGGGTCTTTCTCAGGAACTCCCGGTCCAAATGCGTATAGATCTCAGTGGTGGTAATGCTTTCATGGCCCAGCATTTCCTGCACCGCTCTCAGGTCGGCCCCACCTTCCACTAAATGGGTGGCAAAAGAATGCCGGAAAGTATGCGGCGAAACGGTCTTCGTTATGCCCGCCACCTTCGCCAGCTCTTTGATCATCAGGAAGATCATCACCCTTGTCAGCTTGTCGCCCCGCCGGTTAAGAAATAATATATCCTCAGCACCGCTCTTAATGGTCATAAATCGTCTCGTGTGTTCACGGTATATCCCGATCTGCTGAACTGCCTTATCACCAATAGGTACCAGCCGCTCTTTATCACCTTTTCCTGTTACCCTGATAAAACCACTTTCCAGAAAAAGGCAGGAGATTTTGAGTCCAACTACCTCGCTCACCCGAAGTCCGCAGCTATACATGGTCTCCAGTATCGCCTTGTTGCGTTCGCCCTCAGGTTTACTTCTGTCAACAGCTCCTATAAGCATCTCTATCTCTTCAAAACTCAAAGTATCAGGTAACATCCTTTTCAGCTTTGGACTCTCCAGCAGAATCGTCGGATCTTCTCTGCTGATCTGCTCCACCAGGCAGTACTTATAAAAACTGCGAATGCCCGATAATATCCTTGCCTGTGATGCCTGCGTCATTCCCAGTTCACCTACCCACCGGATGAACTGCTGCAGGTGCTCCATCTGCAGTTGGTCCGGATTGTACATCCACCCCTGTAGCTGTAAATATTGCGTGAGCTTTTCCAGATCATGGAGATAAGCTTCCACCGAATGATCCGATAGTGATTTCTCCAACCTCAGCCATGCTTTGAATCCTTTTTTATAGGGCGCCCACATTTTCTGCTCCGATTCTTTTGGAAAGCAATTTAACGCATTGAAACCTTTATATTGCGCTTTCTTAAAATCAGTATGGAGAGCATGATCGCAGCAATTAATACCCGTGCCGTTAACCTCAGGAAGTTTAAAAAACAACTGCTTACTACAAAGAGTAAATTTCGTCGCTTCCTTACTAAACTGGAAGCTAAAAGGCCGAGGGGATTAGACCAGCTCACACCCGTATTGGAAAAAGAAGTTTGGGAAGAGATCGATTGCCTTACCTGCGCCAACTGCTGTAAGACCATGAGCCCCACCTTCAATAAAAAAGATATCACACGCATCTCCGCTCACCTTGGAATGACCGAAGCCGCTTTTAAAGATAAATGGCTCTACCTCGAGAAAAAAGATAACGACTGGATGAATCGCAAACAGCCCTGCCAGTTCCTGAATCTCCAGACCAATATGTGCAACATATATGAAGTGAGACCAGCGGATTGTGCCGGCTTTCCTCATCTTTCAAAAAAGAAATATGTGGACTATGTGCATGTGCATAAACAGAATATACAGTATTGTCCCGCCACACATAGAATGGTCGAAAAAATGAAAGCTGTTGTGCCTGTTTAAAAGGCAGCGCACTCTTTTACTGGCATCTCTTAGGAAATATCTTCCAGCAATTGAATATTATGCCCCTCTGGTGCAAAGATGATACTTACAATGTCAAACTGCACCCTTCGCCATTGAGGAAAGATTTCCAGGTAAGCTTCCGCGGCAGTTTTTATATTCTTTAGTTTTCTTCTTGTCACCTGTTCTTCAGGCATACCAAAGCCATGTCCCCTCCGGGTTTTGACTTCAATAAAATGCAGGATATTATCAAGGGAGGCAATGATATCTATTTCTTTGCGGCCATATTTCCAGTTGCAGGCCAGGATGGTGTAGCCTCTTTGTGCAAGCCATTGGGCGGCGAGCTTTTCACCACTTTGGCCAGTATCAAGGTGAATCCGCATGGTTTGATGTTTTGCAGTACTTTCGACCAGCATATGAAAAATCAAAATAAAGTATTTGTGCTGGAAGGGAAAGTTCAGCACTATCAATGGGGTGGTTTCACCTACCTGCCTGAATTGCTGGGAATTGACAACCAGAAGGGCGAGCCTTTCGCAGAATACTGGCTGGGCGCACATTCACAGGCAGCTTCTATTATCAGGGGAGATGGATCGCTGGCAGAATTAATTGCGAATGATCCTGCTGTACTGGGAGAAAAGGTGAAAAACACCTTTGGCCGTTTGCCCTACCTGCTCAAGATCCTCGATGTAAAAGATATGCTCAGCATACAGGTGCACCCAACAAAGGAGATGGCCGTCAAAGGATTTGCCGCTGAGAATTCGGCAGGCCTGGCGGCTACTGCTTCCAACCGGAATTATAAAGATGATAACCACAAGCCAGAACTGATGGTGGCGCTGGGCGATTTCTGGCTATTGCATGGTTTCAGGCCGGTACAGTCCATGCATAATATTCTCGACTCCATTCCTGAGTTGCAATTCCTGCTGGAGATTTTTGGAGATGGCGACTATAAAGCTCTTTATAAAGAGGTTATGGAGATGCCACAGGAGGAAGTGAATCGCAGACTGGGTCCACTCCTTGAGCGCATACTGCAGGTTTATGAGAAAGGAAAGCTCCAAAAGTCAGCACCCGACTTCTGGGCAGCAAGAGCAGCCCTCACCTTTAAAAACGGTGAGAATATCGATCGTGGAATATTTTCTGTTTACCTGCTGAACCTGGTATTCCTGAAGAAAGGGGAGGCCATCTTTCAGGATGCAGGAATTCTGCATGCCTATCTGGAGGGACAGAATGTAGAGATCATGGCCAATTCTGATAATGTTTTGAGAGGCGGACTTACACCCAAGCATATTGATGTTCCCGAGTTACTAAAGCATGTTTCTTTTCATGCAGTGGAACCGAAGGTGATAGTGGGAACCACGCTGAATGGTTTCGAGAAGAAGTTCTTTAGCCCTGCTGCCGATTTCGAACTGAGCCAGCTCCATATTGTGAAAGACAGCAGCAAGAGCCTGCATACCCCAACCACTGATATACTGATTGTTTTGGAGGGAAAGCTGGTAGCAGAGGAAGAAAACGCAGGAAGCCAAACCCCCATAATTGTGGATAAAGGGGGTAGCCTACTGCTTACGGCAGGGGCCCGGATAAGGCTGGAATCCCCAACAGGAGCGGTTTTATACCGCGCCACGGTACCATCCTGAGGGCCCTGAAAAACTTTAATGGCCGGAGCCCTCTTTTATTTTATTTTTGCCATCTATCTTCACTCATTATGAAACTGAACAGATCTATAATCATTTCACTTGTTTTACTGATTATCGTTGCGGCCCTATACCGTATCATCCCTTCCCGTCCCCTTGGTTTTGCTCCCCATATTGCCATGGCATTGTTTGGTGGCGCTATGCTTAAAGACAGGAAATGGGCTTTCGCACTTCCCATATTTTCCATGTTCATTAGTGATGCCCTCTATGAGGTGTTGTACAGAAATGGCCTTTCAGATATCTCCGGATTCTACAAGGGACAGATCACCAATTATATTCTCTTCATGGGTCTCACACTAATTGGATTCATGATCCGTAAGGTGAATGTTATCAATGTTGCCGCCGCATCACTCGCTGCGCCAACTGTTTATTTCCTTGTTTCTAACTTCCTGGTATGGATCTCTGGTGGTGGTTTCAACCGTCCCAAAACTTTCGGCGGATTGATGCAGTGCTACACCGATGCACTTCCATTCTATACTGGTAGCCTTGCTGCAACTGCAGTTTTCAGCCTGGTACTTTTTGGAGGATATTATTTTGTAAGCAAACAATCCAAAGCAAGCCTCGCATAATATTATTTTTCCGACCAATCATAAAAAAAGATCCCGCACTAAATGCGGGATCTTTTTTTATACATAAACCTGTCAATTTTTTAAGGAAGCAAAGTTCCGTTCTCTACATAATGCGTGAGCGCATTGCCGCCCGAAAAACTTGTCCAGTTATTCAGATCAAAACTTCCATTGCCGGTTCCTGACCCTGTAATTCTATATCCTGCCACTGCCAATTGATTGCGATTCCAGGTAAGGGGAGTTTTTGCTATGCAGGTTTCAGGCCCTGTAGAATTGTTCCAGAGGAAATATGCAGAATTGGTTCCAAATACTTTTGCAATTCCATTTGCTTCAATAGCTACCGCCGTTTGTTCATCAACACCAATTCCTCTTACAGTTGGCATAGCCCTGTCTTTCATCATGCGCGCCAGCCAGCTTATATGCCTGCCCATGCGGGTGCGCTGCGAATAATGGGAATCAGTAATCGTATTGGCTAAAATTGGAGCAGCAACAAAATCCGCGTGACCAAGTGTGTTATAACGATGATAGGGGTCACCCAATGCCTGCACCGATGTTACCGAGCCGGCAGATGCACTATAATAACTGCTGCCAAGAATTGCCAGTCCCGCACTGGTACCACCCACCGGAACCTTTTTGGTATTGATGAGATAGTTGATAGCATCTTCCGTTGGCGTATCCTTCCAGTAGCTTATATAATTCCACTGGTCGCCACCCGCAATGAAAAGCATTTCTGCATTTCTTATCTTCTGCGCTACCCCGGCATCCATGGCTTTTGTTCTGCTGTCAAGCATTATCGTTTCAACTGAATTGACGGTACCCAATCCAAACATATAACTGTTATACCCATCCGCACCGGAAGACCTTATCACCACAACATCACCACCGCCACTTTTGCCTATCATCCACTGGATGGCAGCATCTACATCTGTGCTTCCACCCATCAGCAATAATCCTCCCGTGGTAGTTGTTTGAACGTCGGCTGCATCACCTGTTAAATAGGTTACGATGCCTCCGCTGCCACCTCCTCCTGGCTTAGCCATTTGAATGGGATCTAATGTTGCAGTATCTATTTTTTCCTGCGTCTTTGCACAGGAGCTCAGAATAGTGAGCGCAATAATTGTTGGGATAAAGCCTGACTTCATAGTGCTGGTTTTTTGTATAAGATAGTAAAATTATCTTATGCCATAACCGCTACCATACCCAATGCCTCTCTCGCGAGTTCTTTACTACCGTCTATCTCCACCCGCTCCATTGCTTCAAGGGGATTGATTGCCCTGGTAAATAGTTGCCAGGCGAGTTCTGCTGGTATGCGGATGCTGGCAGTAGCAATCATGCCTGCATCATTTGTTTCCTTTTCGGTGACACCAGCAATTGTATTTCCATTATAACCAACTTCAGCCTCTTCAATCAACACCCAGCCCTCACCCGTTTTTTTCCATTGCCAACGGAGCAGACTAGCCGAAATGATCTCCATCCTCAAAACAGAACCTTCCCCAGCCTTGCTGTTTCTTAATGCATGGGGCATTCCCATTAATAATGTGCTGATAAACGGATCGAATAATTCAGGCACCATCAGTGGTTCGGGCATGCCAAGTGCTGTCCTGATCTGCTGCTGGTGATGCCATTTTTCAGTGTACTCCCTTGCAACATGAAACCAATTGAGTGATCGTGTTTCTCCTGCCCAACTCACCGCAAAGATCGCTTCAGCCATGGGATCAAGCGATGCCATGCAGGCACAGAATTCCAGACCCGTTGTTTCCAACTGCTCAATCAATAACTCGGCACTCACACGCTTATATGCCGATACCCATTCAGCATTCAGCTTATTGAGAAAATCCACCAGATCTGAATAGGAATTTATTGCTCCAGGCGGCTCCCCAAAATGGCCATCCCTCAGCATGGAAATGGTCCGGATATTTCCATCCAGCAAATGCGCCGCCACATCTTTCACGGTCCACTTCCTGGCCAGCGTATACCGCTTCCAGTCTTCTTTAGAGCAGGATCGCAGGCATTCTATAAGCAGCGTGTCCAATACAGGGAAGAGGGCAACAGTATGGATCATCGGCTATTTTTTTAGGTTGAAATGATCAGAGTAACTGGTCGGGATAATTGGTTTGGGGGATGGCAGTGTTTTTATTAAAGAGATACCTGTTCTTCCATGCTGCAAAAGCCGCGGCCAGCGTAAGGAAGAATAGTATGCTTAGTCCGGAGGCAACACTGTACTGTTCTGCCACCAATCCGATCATCGACGGACCAGCAAGAAATCCTATCAGCCCACCACTGGCTACTGCCGAAATGCCCGTTACAGCGCTTACTCCCGGTACCTTGGTCGCCGCGCTGAATAGCACCGGCACAATACAGGAGAATCCAAGCCCTATCAAAGTAAATCCTGTTATTGCCACTGGTATCGAATTAAATGCAATGGCCAGCAGAAATCCTATACCTGCAATGATACTACCGGCAATGGTTATCCGTTTGCTCCCCACCCTCGGTATCCAGTTATCACCATTGAACCTGCCAATGGCCATGGCAATGGAGAAGCCTGCAAATCCCAGTCCTGCAATGGCCTTGCTTCCTTCCAGTGATTCCTTAAGATAAATAGCACTCCAGTCGGCCACGCATCCTTCGCCCATAAAAGTGACGAAGCAAATAAATGCGAGTCCCAATACACTCCCCGAAGGTAACCGGAAGCCCTGGTCTGATTCAATGATCTGACGGTAGGAGAGGAAGTGGTTACGCATCAGCAATATGCTTACCATCAATACTGCTGCTACCAATAGTATCTGATGATAGGCCGTCATCTGCATGCTGTAAAAGAATGCCGCCAGACCAGCACTGAAGCCTCCTCCCAAACTGTACATACCGTGAGAGGTACTCATTATATGCCTGTTATGTTTTTTCTCCAGCAGGTCAACAACAGCGTTGGTGGAAACGCCATTTAGAAAGCCGATGAGTCCTGTTGCATATAGCGCTATCCACAACATCACCGCACTATTAGCTGTTACCTGGCCAATGAAGGCAATACAATATAGCAGGTGCCCGATCACCAGCCATTTACCAACTGCTATCCTGCGAAACACCGAAGAGGAAATGGCCACCCCTGTTAAGGCACCCACGGGTGCTAACAGTAAGGATAGTCCCAGTGTTGCATCAGTGAGGTTTAACCTCGTTTTGATTTGCGGAATAGCAGCCACCCATATCCCTAATAAAATACTGGCTACTGCAAAAAGGAACCCGATGCTGATGCTGGGCCTATGCCGGAAATAGGAGATGGTATTCTGGAGCATATATATACGCTAAGGTCAGGGATTTTCTGACTCATACACCTCATCCACTTCTAATCCCGACCCGTCGGCTGCCGCCGTGGCAAGAATATCACATCGGTTGTTGTAGGGATTGTCGGCATGCCCTTTCACCCATACAAACTTTATCTGGTGCTGCATGGCGAGGCGGTAATAATGTTCCCAGAGGTCGCGGTTTTTTTTGCCACCCTTAAATCCGGTGGCGATCCAGTTCTTCAGCCAGCCTTGTTCAACCGCTTTTACAACATACTGGCTATCGCTGTATATAGTGATTTTTAATCCCGTCTTTGTTAGTGCTTCCAATCCCGCGATCACCGCCATCAGTTCCATGCGGTTATTGGTTGTTTTGCGGAACCCACCTGAAAGTTCTTTCTCCCTGCTTCCCCATTTCAGTATTGTTCCATATCCACCTCTTCCCGGATTGCCCCTGCTAGCCCCATCCGTGTACATAACTAAGCCTTCTTTCATGCTGCAAATTAAAAGACTTTTTCCATCCCTCCATCCCTCCATCTCTCCATTCCATCCCTCCATCCCTCCATCCCTCCATCACACCTGAAACACCCCCACACTCATATTCCCCACCACCGGGTTATGATTCGCCGCATGTATTCCCTCAGCAATCACCCGCCGCGTTTGCAGCGGATCTATAATTTCGTCTACCCAAAGACGTGATGCTGCATAATATGGACTGGTTTGTTTTTCATAGCTTCCCTTGATCTCATTGAGTAAACGCTGCTCGTCTTCCGGCGCTACTTCCTGTCCCTTGGCTTTCATCGCAGCAACCTGTATCTGTAACAGTGTTTTAGCAGCCTGGTCGCCGCCCATCACTGCAATACGCGCACTAGGCCATGCATAGATAAATCGTGGGTCATACGCCTTTCCACACATCGCATAATTGCCCGCGCCATAAGAGTTGCCGAGTACAATAGTGATCTTTGGAACAACTGAATTGGCAACGGCATTCACCATTTTTGCACCATCTTTAATAATACCTGAATGCTCACTTCTTGAGCCAACCATAAAGCCGGTTACATCCTGTAAGAAAACCAGCGGTATTCTTTTCTGGTTACAGTTGAGAATGAAACGCGCGGCCTTGTCGGCACTGTCGTTATAGATAACACCACCCATCTGCATCTCGCCCTTCTTGGTTTTTAATACAAGCCGCTGGTTGGCTACAATACCAACAGCCCATCCCTCAATTCGCGCATAACCGCAAACGATAGTCTTGCCATACTCGGCTTTGAACTCATCAAATGTGGAGCCATCAACAATGCATTCAATGATCTCCTTCATATCATAGGGCTTGGTATTGCCCTCCGGGAAAATGGTATAGATATCTTTCGGATCACGACTTGGTGCAACTGCAGCAATGCGGTCGAAACCCGCTGTGGGTTTATGTCCCAGCCTGCTCACAATACGCTTCACCTGCCTCAGGCAATCCTCTTCTGTATCAAATTTATAATCGGCGATACCACTGATAGCATTATGCGTAACAGCACCACCAAGGGTTTCTGCATCAACGTCTTCTCCTACAGCAGCCTTAACCAGGTATGGACCGGCAAGAAATATCGAGCCCTTGCCCTCCACCATCAGCGTTTCATCACTCATGATGGGCAGATATGCACCGCCCGCCACACAGGCACCCATCACCGCTGCGATCTGGGTGATACCCATGGCGCTCATCTTTGCATTGTTGCGGAACACCCTGCCAAAATGTTCTTTGTCGGGGAAGATCTCATCCTGCATCGGAAGAAAAACACCTGCACTGTCAACCAGGTAAATCACGGGTAGGTGATTCTCCATGGCGATCTCCTGAAGCCTTAAATTTTTCTTTCCGGTAATAGGAAACCAGGCGCCTGCCTTCACGGTCTGGTCGTTGGCAAGTATCACACACTGCCTTCCACTCACATAGCCGATGCCCGCAACGGTGCCACCAGCCGGGCATCCGCCCTGTTCTTCATACTGCTCATACCCGGCAAAGGCTCCCAGCTCAATGAAGCTCGCCATATCATCCACCAGAAACTCAATGCGCTCCCTGGCAGTAAGTTTTTCGCGCTCATGCTGTTTGGCAATGGCTTTCTTTCCACCCCCCTCATAGATCTTTTCCAGCCGCTGCTTCATTTCTGCCAGGCTCAGTTTCATCGAATCTTCATTGCGGTTCTTTTCTATATTCATGTAAGCAAGTATAAGGATGCAAAATAAGCAGATCTGTTTCTACAAACAAACAGCTGTTAGTATTTGGTAATTGGCCCGAACATTCTTTTATTGCCGTTAGTTTTACATTCAACCCCGCGGGCCAATGAATCAAAGATACCGTTACATAGGATTGTTCTCACTGGTAGGAATTGCCTTTTTGATCAAGCTGTTTTCCCTCTTCCCCAAAGCGGTGGAGAAATATTATTCCACCGGGGCCTATCCCATCATCTCGCGGGTGCTTCGCTGGCTGTTTGGATGGATGCCATTCAGTTTCGGCGACCTTGTATATGCAGTGGCGGTGATCTTTATGGGGATAGCCCTCTATAAGCTGATCCGCGCCTTTGTTCGCAAAACAGTTACCAATGCCTGGCTGCTGCGAAACGGCGTTCGCTTCATGGTGCTCTGGCTCTGGATCTATATAATCTTCAACCTGTTCTGGGGACTGAATTATAACCGCCTCGGCATTGCCGAGCAGTCACAACTCCAGGTTACACGCTACCGCACTTATGAACTCGATACCCTGGTGGTGACCCTCATAACCCGCATGAACAGTCTGCACGCTGCCTCCGTGGAAGAAAGAAATCCCCTCCATCATAAACGAACCCTATTCACCAGGGCCTTCAACGCCTACCAGTCGCCCTCGCGCAATACGCCTTACCTACGTTACGGCGGACAATCAGTTAAACCATCCCTCTATAGTTATATCGGCAATTATCTCGGCTTCACGGGATATTATAATCCATTTACCGGCGAAGCACAGGTGAATACCACCGTTCCGGTTTTTGTTCAGCCCTTCACCACCTGCCATGAAATTGGCCACCAGCTTGGCTATGCCAAAGAGAACGAAGCCAATATGGCCGGCTTTCTCACCGCCAAACACAGTGAGAGCGCGGCTTTCAGGTATTCTGCCTATTTCGATCTCTACCTCTATGCCATCCGCGATCTCTACCTGCGCGACTCGGTAAGAAGTCGTGTGCTGCAGGAAAGAATTTCGCCGGGCGTGAAGGCCGATCTCAAGTTCCTGCGCGATTTTAACCGGCGCCATGTAGGCCTCCTGGAACCCGCCGTGCGCAGCCTTTATGCACAGTTTTTAGTGGCCAATAATCAGCCCCACGGACTCATGAGTTATAACCAGGTGGTGGCCCTGGTGATCGCCTATATGAGAAAATATGGGATTGATGGCTTATAATTTACCACTCAAATAAAGTTTGAAGGCGTACACAAGATTTTCAGCATATTGTCAGACAATTTTAACTTGTATGAGAAAAAACAGTATTCTGCTGATGTTCGCCCTTGCACTGGCCACCGGAGCCATGGCGCAAAAGAAGAACAAGAAGCAAAAACAGCCCGCGCCTGTTGCCGCGGACACAGCAAAAAAGGCCGCCCCGGCCGCTCCCGCCAAGGCCTCCATTAAAGACAAAGTGAAGTCCAGCAAGAAGATCGACGGGATGTTCACCCTCTACCAGGATACTGTTACCGGCAGTGTGCAGATGTACCTGAGAAAAGACCAGCTCGGAAAAGAATATATCTACCAGAGCTTTTCTATGGGTGGACCAACAGCTTTATTCCTTCACCAGAACATGCTTCGCGAGACCTTCCCCTTCAAAGTACAGAAGGCCTACGACAAGCTGGAGTTCATGCAGCTCAACACCAATTTCTATTATGATAAAGGCAACGCTGTTAGCAAAGCTGCCAATGTGGATGTGAGCGATGCGGTTTTCTTTGCCGAGAAATTCACTGTGGAAGATAGCCTCGGCTACCTGATTCCAGTGGATGGTCTCTTGCTTGGCGATAAGCTCGACCAGGTTAAACCAACCATGCCGCCAACAATTCCTCCTGGCGCTGTATTCAACCTCGGAAACCTGAACCCTGCCAAATCTAAATATGGTATGGTGCGCAGCTTCCCTAATAATACAGACGTATTGGTGGAACTGGCATACGACAATCCAAACCCACTGAACCGTGGTGGAAAAGATATCACCGACGCGCGTTTTGTTCGCGTTAAAATGCAGCATTCATTCCTGGCTATGCCCGAGAATGATTACCGCGCAAGAAGAGATGATCCAAGGGTTGGATATTTTGGCGGACAGGTTGATGACCTTACATCACTTTCCTTTACTCCCTACAAAGATTTTATCAGCCGCTGGCATCTTGTAAAGAAAGATCCATCTGCTGCCATCAGCGAGCCGGTTGAACCGATCGTTTGGTGGATCGAGAATACAACCCCTGTTGAATTCAGGCAAACCATCAAGGAAGCAGGAGAGAAGTGGAATGAAGCTTTCGAGAAAGCTGGTTTCCGCAATGCTGTAGTGATGAAGATCATGCCTGATGATGCCGATTGGGATCCTGCTGATATCCGCTATAATGTTATCCGCTGGGTAAGCAGTGCCAATCCGCCTTATGGTGCCATCGGACCAAGTTTCTTTAATCCACGCACCGGACAGATCCTCGGGTCTGATATCACGGTAGAGTGGAGGAGTGGTGCCGGTACACCAAATTTTGATGAGCTGTTCAACGGCGGACTATCAACTGCAGCAGTAACAATGCCGTGGGATAATCCTGCTGAAGCAGTTAAGCCTCCGGTAACAAATGGTTTTGGTCATAAGCACCTTGCCACCTGTGCAATGGCAAATGAACTCGCTATTCAATTCCAGACAGGACTTGCAGCAGTTGAAATTCTTGATGATGCACCTGCTAATGGAAAAGCAGCAGGTGAAATCAGTGAGATGCACAAGCAGTTCCTCTATTATCTGATCATGCATGAAATGGGTCATACACTTGGACTGAACCATAACATGAAAGCAAGCCAGATGCTGAGTCCGGAGCAGATCCACGACAAGGAGATCACTTCAAAGATCGGTTCGCTGGGTTCAGTGATGGACTATCCATCCATCAACGTTAACAGCAACCGCGCTAAGCAGGGTGATTACTATACAACTAAAGCTGGTCCATATGATATATGGGCTATCGAATATGGTTATAAGCCATTCTCTGCTGCTGAAGAAGAGAGTGCTCTCGCGGCTATCCTTAGTCGCAGTACTGATCCTCAGCTCGCCTTCGGTAATGATGCCGATGATATGCGTGGCTCAGGTGGTATCGATCCAAGGGTAATGGTGAATGATAACAGTAATGACATGATTGCATATGCAGAGGACAGGTTCAAGTTGGTGAACACTATGCTCCCCAAATTGAAAGCTCGCTTTGCACGTCCTGACCAGAGCTGGAATGAACTCCGTACACGTTACCTGATGTTACAGGGACAGCGTTCACAAATGGCGAATGCGGTTAGCCGTTATATTGGTGGTGTGTATGTAGATAGAAGTTACCCCGGACAAAAAAGCAAGAGCAATCCTTTCACTGTAGTTCCTGTTGAATACCAGAAGAAGGCGATGGCGTTGCTTACGAAGTATCTCTATTCACCAAATGCCTTCCAGGCCGATGCACAGTTATTCCCTTACCTGCAGGCGCAGCGTCGTGGATTCTCTTTCTTTGGTGTTGGCGAAGATTTCAAAGCACAGAATGTTGCACAGCAGGTACAGATGCCTTCATTGGGACATATCCTGCATCCCAATACCCTGGCGCGTATCAACAACAGCTCACTCTATGGAAATACCTATAGTGTTGCTGATGTTATGGGCGACCTGGCAAAAGGAATTTTCAGTGAAGACCTGAAAGGAAATGTGAATCTTTATCGCCAGAACCTGCAGACAGAATTTGTAAAAGGTGCAGCAGCAATAGTTGATGCAAAAGCTGGTTATGATAATTCTTCAAAGGCAGCCGCGCTGTTAACTTTGAAGAAAGTGAAGACTATGCTTGCCGGTGCTGTAAGTACAAATGAGCAGACAAAAGCACACAGGATGAACCTTGTGCTTATCATTGATAATGCACTTGATCCTGAATAAGGTGATGGTGTAGATGAAAGAATAAACAAAGAAGCCGTCTCATTTGAGGCGGCTTCTTTGTTTATATCAAAACGCATTCTTCCACATCATACTTTCAATAGGCCTGTCTGGCTGTCCGCTATACTTCGCATTTTTCTTCTGGTTGTACTTCACTTCAATTTCACCATCCACCGGGAAATAGATCAACTGCCCGATCGGCATCCCCTTATAAACCTTCACCGGTTGCTTAACCGAAATTTCGAGGGTCCAGTGCCCGCAGAAACCAACATCTCCCTTACCCGCGGTAGCATGAATGTCGATACCCAGCCGGCCGGTTGATGATTTTCCTTCCAGGAAAGGCACATGCGCATGCGTTTCAGTATACTCTTCCGTTACGCCCAGGTAAAAGATATGCGGGTATAATACAAACCCATCTTCAGGTATCTCGAAATATTCGATCTGGTTATGTTTTTTGGCATCGAGGATATGCTCCTTATAAGTGGCAAGCCATTTGCCCAGATGAACATCATAGGAGTTGCTTCCAAGGCATTCACGCTGGTAGGGTTCGATCTTAATGGTTCCTTTTTCAAATTCTTCCAGAATACGGGTGTCCGACAGAATCATGTGCTTCGCTTATTTTATATTTGATGATCAGTGCCCTTTGAAACGGGTCCTGCAATGTTACCTTCAAAATCGCAACCTTGGCCTTATTTTATCAACATAATATCAACCATTCCACCCGGCTGGCTATTTGGCGCATAGAAGAACCTGAAGAATTTTTCCTGGAGCGCGTTCCGCTGAAAAAAGATGTCACCCATCCCTATAAACGCCTGCAGCACCTGGCTGGCCGATACCTGCTGCTGGAACTGTTCAATGATTTCCCGCTTTCGGAGATCATGGTCGCCGATACCCGCAAGCCCTACCTGCCAGGAGAGAAATACCATTTTTCCATCTCCCATTGTGGCAATTTCGCAGCGGCCATTGCCAGCAGCGAAAAAAGAGTGGGGATAGATATAGAACTGGTAACACCCCGCATTGAAAGGATCTCTCATAAGTTCCTCACAGAAAAAGAGCAGGATTTCCTCCGCGAATGGGAATTGTTCGACCGGTTACAGTTAGAACTGGTTACCACTCTCTGGAGCGCCAAAGAGGCGGTGTTCAAATGGTATGGCAATGGAAAAGTTGATTTCCGCGAGCATATCAAACTGGCCGGACCGCTTCATTATACCGCCAGTGAATGGATGCGGCTGCCTTTCAGTTTTGAAAAGGAAGCACCGGTTGAACTCAATATTGAAGCCAGGATCTTTGAACACCTGGTGCTTGCCTTCACGGTATCATAAATTCGGTATACATATTATTCGGGAAGCTCAAGTGGATCGTCATCCGCCAGACTAAGATTCACCATATCAGCACCGGCGATCCCTTCAATACTTCCTTTAACATGCGCGGCATTCAGTAAAACTTTTTCAAGCTGCTTCTCACGTGCCTTCCAGAGTTTTTCCATGGCATCCCTTTCACGCTGAATGCTGAGCTTCATGCTGAGAAATCCTTCGCGTATGGCTTTCCACTGTTCACTGAATTCATTGCTGGTGAGATAATCATAGAGCATATGCATCTTATCTCCCTTATTCTCCTGGTTGCGCGCGGCATTAGAAATTTTGATGATGCTATCCCTCAATACTTGCACCAGTGGCTTCACTTCAGCAAAGCTGCAGATCCAGATGCCATTCTTCTCTCCAAACTGGTCCATATCGGCTGGCATGTTCTGCGTTACAAGGATGGCCATATCAGCGCCCTGGTTTCTGCAATCGGCCTTTAGTTTTTCTATCCAGTCCTGCGAGAAAACTTTTGTTCGCTTGCTTTCAAAAATGATACTGCCACATTCCTGTCCAAACTGGTTGCGGATAGTTAGAATACAATCTGCCCCTCTCACACCTTTCCCCACTTCAGAAACCATATCAAATGGAAAGCAGGTTCTAAGCATTTCTTCCAGTGCGAGTTCCATCACTTCACCCTGTAACTGCATACTGCCCTGTTCTGCCTTGCGACGCATTTCTTCTGCCAGCTTTTTCTGGTCTTCCAATTGTTTTTCCAGCTCTTTCAGTCGAAGCTGAAACTCAGTTTCCTTAGCGATATTTTTCTGCTCTTCTATCTTTCTTATCTCATCAGAAAGCTTTCCTCTTTCCTCCTGAAGCTTGGTGTGCAATACAATCTCCAGTTCGGCTTCCTTATTTTTTAGCTCCTGCTCTTTGCGAAGAAAGTCGAGTTCCTTCTTCCTCGACTCACGAAGTTTTTCTTCATTGTCTCGGTTGGTATCCTGCAATATTTTTAACTGGTTCTCAAAATCAGCATGCATGCTTTTGCGAATGGATTCTTCCAGTTGCTGGTTCTGTTTTTTTAATTCCTGGTCGAGCTGGCTCCTGTACGCAGCTTCCTGGCTGCGCTTGAAAACTTCAAACGCTTCATCTTTTTTACGAAGCTCTTCTTCCTTCTGGTTCCTGTATTCGATCATCTTTTCCCGCAGTTCCTGCTTCTCCTTTTCTATCGCCTCCTTCAGCTCATCATTGAGCGCCTCTTCCAGCGGAAATTCATGTCCGCAGTTGGGACATTTAATATTTGTGGCCATTCCTTCAGATTTATGGCAATTTAAGGGATGAGCGCCGAAGCATTAACAATTTCATATCATTCTTTAACCGGGCTATAGTAAAAGATTAACAGATGCAGTGGTAATTTTAGATCTAAAGCAAAACCTATGAATCGTTTTTTACTTACTCTCTTTGCCGCAATCAGCTTAGCGCTGCCCACCATGGCACAGGACGATGCCTGGAAGCCGGGCGAAAAGATCAATTACACGGTATTTTACAGTGTGATGGGATTATATGTAAACGCCGGAACAGCCAGCTTTACAACCTCCAGCGCCGTGCATGAAGATCGTAATGTATATCATGTTGTAGGAGAGGGAAGAACCAATCCAAGCTACGACTGGATCTTTAAGGTGCGCGATCGTTATGAAACATTCATCGACCAGGAAAGTAAGAAGCCGGTGAAGTTTATCCGCAATGTTCATGAGGGCAACTACAAGCGTTATGAAGAAGTTGTTTTTGATCATGGCGAGAAGGCAGCAGTAACTAAAAAAGGTATCTATAAAATTCCTAATGAGGTGCAGGATGTGGTGAGTTCACTCTACTATGCGCGCAACCTCGATTACGATAAATTCAAACCCAATGATAAGATCCGTTTCAACATGTTCCTCGGTGATGAAGTATATGATATGTATATCCGTTATGTTGGAAAGGAAACGATCAAGACCAAGTTCGGAACCTACCGTGCTATAAAACTCAAGCCTTTGCTGATAAAAGGAAATGTGTTTGAAGGAGGAGAGAAAATGACGGTGTGGGTAACCGATGATGCCAACCATATTCCCGTACGTATTGAAAGTGATCTCAGTGTAGGAAAGGTTAAGGTGGACCTTAATAACCATAAAAACCTGAAGTACCCGCTTACATCGCTTGCAACCAAATAATCATTTGTGATGGTTAATCCATCCCTATTTTCGAAAAGAGAAGGCTTAGGCCTTCTTTTTTTATGCCCATTTGCTATTGATGCCTAATCAAACTTGGCTATCTCTTCAAAATGCTATAATATGAAGATCAATTTTTAAAAAGGGGAAATGAGCAAGATTCGAGTATTGGTAGTAGGCTGCGGAAATATGGGAACCGCCCATGCAATAGCCTATCATAATAATGATGCCTTCAAGATCTGCGGCATCGTGGCAAGAGGAAACAGCAAGCATATACTAAATGAAAAGCTGGGCAATGCCTATGATGTATATGATGATTATTTTACAGCGCTTGAAGCTTCCTCTCCTGATGCGGTTTGTATATCCACCTATCCCGATACGCACGAAAGCTATGCAATAGCCGCATTGGAAAAGAATCTGCATGTGTTCATCGAAAAGCCACTGGCCGACACCGTTGAAGGAGCAGAGCGGGTAGTGGAGATGGCGAAAAGAAAAGACAGAAAACTGGTTACAGGATACATACTCCGCCATCATCCATCCTGGCAGTATTTTATCAAAGCATCACATGAGTTGGGAAAGCCACTGGTGATGCGCATGAACCTCAACCAGCAGAGCAATGGTAAGAAATGGGCCGTGCATAAGAACCTGCTGGAAAGTCTGAGTCCCATCGTTGACTGTGGTGTTCACTATATTGATGTGATGTGCCAGATGACAAGATCGAGGCCGGTGCAGGTGAGTGCCATAGGCGCGCGATTAAGCGATGATATCCCCGCCGATAATTACAACTACGGACAACTACAGATCCGCTTTGAAGATGGTTCTGTGGGATGGTATGAAGCAGGCTGGGGGCCAATGATTAGTGAGACGGCATTTTTTGTGAAGGATGTTTTCGGTCCGATGGGATCAGCCTCCATTGTTGCGAAGCAGGCCGCTGCGGCCGGCAAATCAGATGATATTGATTCACATACAAAAACAGAATCTATTCTTATCCACCATGCTGCATTGGATGGTGATGGAAACTATATCCGCGAAGATGAATGGGTTGACCTTAGTGATGAACCCGATCACCAGGAATTATGCAATCGCCAGCAGGCATATTTCCTGCGGACCATCCGCGAGAGCATCGATCTCTCCGATCATATGCTGGATGCCGTAAACAGCTTGCGAATTGCATTCGCCTGTGATGAATCTGTCAGAACCGGTAAAGTGGTCATGCTCCCATAATACATTTTCATGAAGCGATCATTCAGCATCCATCCTTTCATTGCCTTCCTGCTGGTATCCGTTGCCGTGGGGATCATATTCGGACTGCCACTTAAATCAATAGCCGGCAGTCTCGAAAAAGGAATAGGCGATATCATGTCGGCGCTGGTGATACTGCTTGTATGCGGCGCCATGTTTGGAAAGATCATCGCTGAATCAGGCGCTGCACAAAGAATAGCATCAGCGATGATTGCCGCTGTTGGCGTAAAGCATATACAATGGGCCATGATGGCCATCGGCTTTATTATCGGCATTCCACTTTTCTATGGAGTAGGATTTGTGTTGCTGGTGCCGCTGCTTTTTTCGGTATGTTATAGCTCAAAAATATCTCCTGTATATGCCGGCCTTCCCATGCTTGCGGCATTATCGGTTACTCACGGCTTTTTGCCACCACATCCATCTCCCAGTGCGCTGGTGGTGCAGTTTGGAGCAGATATGTCGCTCACCCTCATACTCGGATTGATAATCGCCATCCCGGCTATCCTGGTAGCTGGTCCGCTGCTCGCCCGGTTCCTGAAAAATATGGACTCAAAACCACTGGCAGCCTTTGTTATAGAAGAAAGACCCGCGACCGAACTGCCTGGCATTTTCAATAGTTTCTTTACTGCCCTGCTGCCGGTATTATTATTGGTGACGGCAGCTTTATTGACATTTCTATGGCCCGTGAAAGGTGCTGCCATCGATATTGTTGCATTTCTCGGATCACCATCCATCGTGTTATTGTTTTCACTTGTTTATGCAGGTATTGCATTGGGCATTTCAAGAGGCATGAGCTTGGCAGCACTCACCGCCCATTGCGGCAGCGCTGTAGTAAGCATCGCACCGATACTACTGATCATCGCCGGTTCGGGCGCACTCAAGCAGGTGCTTACAGATACAGGTCTTAGTCAGTCCATTGCCACTGCATTAAATAAGTTGCCATTGAACCCATTGGTATTGGGATGGTTGATGGCCGCTATCATCCGCGCCTTTATTGGATCCGCCACTGTGGCTGGATTAACAACGGCCGGCATCATGACCAGTTATGCAACAGAAAGTCTCTCGTCTCCAAGCCTGATGGTACTGGCCGTTGGCGCCGGTAGCCTGGCTTTCAGTCACGTGAATGATGCAGGCTTCTGGATGTACAAAGAATACTTTAATCTTACCATGAAACAAACGCTTTTGAGTTGGTCGGTGATGGAAACGCTGGTGGCCATCGTGGGACTGATTGGCGTTTTGATCCTGAATTTTATCTTACATTAAATATCGTTTATGCAAATCATTAATGCCGACAACCAGTTAGAATCACTGGGACTAACATTGCCTCCGCCCCCCAAGCCGCTGGGTGTTTATAAGCCCTGCCTGGTGGATGGAGAATACCTTTATGTATCGGGTCATGGAACCGTGCAGGCCGATGGCAGTCTGATAATTGGCAGGGTGGGAGACACCATCAGTATGGAAGAAGGCAAACTCGCTGCAAGGCAGGTGGGGCTTGCCATTCTGTCCACCATCAAAGCCAACCTGGGAAGTTTGAATAGAGTGAAAAGAGTGATCAAGGTATTGGGGATGGTGAACTGTGTTCCCGAGTTTGAAAAGCATCCCTATATCATCAATGGCTGCAGTGAACTCTTCGCCGAAATTTGGGGAGAAGAAAATGGCATTGGTGTACGCAGCGCGGTAGGGATGGGGTCACTACCGGATAATATTCCGGTGGAGATAGAAGCACTATTTGAATTGCATTAAATTGAAAACTATGGTGCAGCATCAGCAACCCTGGTACACGGTTAACGGAGTTGAAGAATTAGATTCCCCGGCCCTTCTTCTTTATCCCGATCGGGTGAAAAAGAATATCGCCACGCTCATCGAAATGGCCGGCGGAGTAGAAAGACTGCGGCCACATGTAAAAACAAGTAAGTCTGCCGATGCCTGTCAACTGATGTTGGATGCCGGCATCTCCAAATTTAAATGCGCCACTATTGCCGAGGCCGAGATGCTTGCTACCATTGGTGCTCCTGATGTATTACTCGCCTACCAACCTGTTGGACCAAAAATCGACAGACTAATTCAACTTACCCTAACCTACACCAACACACGCTTTAGTTGTTTAATTGACAATGAGGCAGCCCTGGCGGCCATAGCTTTAGCGACGGCCGCCGCTAAAGCTTTGGCCGTCGGAGACGGCAGCACGAACAGTTTAGAGCAACCATTAAACATCTACATTGATCTCAACGTCGGCATGAACCGCACCGGTATCCCCCCTGGCGATGAAGCATTTAACCTTTACATGGCAGCAAGGGAAATGAAAGGCATCAAACCCGTGGGACTGCATGCCTATGATGGACATATTCATGATGCATCGCTTTCAACCAGGAAAGAACGCTCTGCTGCTGCATTTGAACCCGTGTACAAATTGCTGGAAAGGATCGGAGAGCAGGTTGAAGACTATCCTGAATTGATTACAGGAGGAACGCCTTCTTTCCCCTATCATCTTGAAGAAGGAAGGGCAATTTGCAGTCCGGGTACTTTTGTATACTGGGACAAAGCCTATCTCGAAAAATTTACCGAACAACCCTTTCTTCTGGCGGCAATTATTCTCACAAGGGTTGTATCAAAGCCTGGCCCCAACTTATTATGCCTTGACCTTGGGCATAAATCCATTGCCGCTGAAAATGAACTGGCGCGGCGCGTTGGGTTTCTAAATGATACTAACCTGCAACCCGTTAGCCAGAGCGAGGAACATATGGTGGTGACTTCGGCTGATGCCGATCGTTATAAGGTGGGAGATGCCATGTATGCACTTGCCTATCATATTTGTCCATCTGTTGCCCTCTACCGCGAAGCAACATTAATCATTGACCATAAGGTTGCCGGCGTTTGGAAGACAACTGCCCGCGACAGGCGTATCACTCTTTAACTATTGTCTATGTTCATACTCGATGCACATCTCGACCTGTCAATGAATGCGATGGAATGGAACCGCAATCTCCGGCTGCCGGTGGACCAGATCAATGCCCGGGAAAAGCATCTCACGGATAAGCCTGACCGCGGAAAGGCAGTGGTATCTTTACCCGAGCTGAGGAAGGGCAATATCGGGTTAGTGGTAGCCACACAGATCGCACGCTATGTTGCTCCCGATAATAAATTGCCAGGATGGCATTCGCCCGAGCAGGCATGGGCTCAAACACAGGGGCAGCTTGCCTGGTACAGGACCATGGAAGCCGCAGGTGAAATGGTCCAGGTAAAAGACCGCGAAAGCCTCGAAACACATCTTCGGTTATGGATGGATGATAGTGAGAACAGTTCAAAGCCGGTGGGTTACATACTGAGCCTGGAAGGCGCTGATTCACTGGTGGATATTTCATATTTAGAGAAAGCTTACCACGATGGATTGAGAGCAGTGGGACCAGCACATTATGGTCCGGGCCGATATGCCCAGGGCACGGATGCCACCGGCCCTTTAGGCAGTGCCGGCAGGGAATTATTGAAAGAGATGGAGCGACTCAATATCATTTTAGATGCAACGCATTTATGTGACGACAGTTTTTGGGAAGCGCTGGAAAATTTCAATGGACATGTATGGGCGAGTCACAATAATTGCCGTGCACTGGTAGATCATAACCGTCAGTACAGTGATGACCAGATCAAAGCATTGATTGAAAGAGGCGCTGTAATTGGCGGCGCCATGGATGCATGGATGATGGTACCCGGCTGGGTGCGTGGTAAATCGGATCCGCTCAGCATGGGTTGCAATCTTGAATCGCTGATCGATCATATGGATCATATCTGCCAGCTCGCAGGCAATAGTTTACATGTAGGGATAGGATCCGATCTTGACGGTGCCTTTGGGAAAGAGCAATGCCCCTATGATGTAGAGAGCATTTCCGATATCAGTAAGCTGGAAGGCCTGCTGCGGGCTCGTGGCTATGCTGATACCGATATCACCAATATCATGCACGGCAACTGGATCAGATTCCTTAAAAATGCGTGGTGATTCAACAACATGGTCGGAAGATAAATTTAATCCACACGACTTGCTTGAACCAACTCAGAATTGTATTGAATACCAGCCGGCGCTCTCCCATGAATTTTGATATAGCTCCTCGCCGTTATGATCAACCATGAAACATAAGCCAGGATCAATAACCTGTTCACATATCCCCCCAATGCAATAACACCATCAGGAACAGATTCAGGTGGCGCAGCATTTTCAGCATATTCAATTCCCGCATTTTGAAATCCACTCATCATCAACATCATCGCAGCAACCATTAATACTAAACTAAGCCAGGTGGAATGTGCCGATAATAGCAACCGCTTTTTATCCGCTGCCCAATATGGTTTTTTACTGAGATGATAACTGATCAGCAATGCCGCAATAATCAGGGTGGGTATTCCAAGTGCAGCCGCTAGGCCATGAAGCGGATGTTCAACATCAAAGGCCGCCGCCATTGCTGTGCCGATGCCGGAAACAAATAATAAGAAAACACCTGCTTTTGCCCAGATCGATGAAACCTCTTTCTTTAAAATTATCGCAAGGCAAATAGTACTGCATCCCCAAAACAAAAAGAATAGGGTTAGTGCCCACTGGTGACTGCCCAATGCGTATTCACTCACCATTCGCCAGGAGGGGTCAAACTCCGGACTAATAAAATGCAGTATTACCAACAGCAGCAATGCAAGAACAGAGCTGATTATTACAAGCTTAGCCACACTTGTATTTTGTTCTGAATTTTCCATGACGCAAGATTTTGAAGTTATAAACCCAATAATATTTTAGCGATCAGTAGCAGCCAGAGGATATAAGTAAATACAAGTATTCTGTTGGCATAGCCGGCAACTGCAATAACACCAGGCGGCACCGATTCAGGTGGTGTTGCATCGGGGCCCATGGGCATACCGGCTTTCTTGAAACCGGACATCATGATGATCATGGTAACAACCATCAGCACGATACTGATCCAGGTGGAATGAGCCGATAGCAGTACCGATGATCTGTATTCACTCCAATATCCCGTGGACGGAAGACGATAACTTATCAGCAAAGCGGCGATGGGAAGGAAAGGCACGCCCAGCACGGCAGAGAGCCCATGCAGTTTATGTTTGGCATCAAATAGTCCGCCCATGATGGCACCGATTCCTGAAATAAAGAGCAGTACCACACCAATCTTTGCCCAGTTACTGCTTACAATTCCCCATAGAGAAATGGCGAGCAGAATAGAGCTTAAGCCCCATAGAAAAAAGAAAGCGGTGAGCAGCCATTTATGTTTGCCAAAGGCATATTCACTCACCATGCGCCAGCTGGCTTTAAACTCCGGACTCACAAAATGAAGCACCAGCAGGCATGCCAGTGAAAGAATTCCAGCAATCAGGCTGGCAAGAGCAAGCGTATTTTCCATAACATAATTTTTAATTCCGCAACCTTCTGGTTGCAAATATAAATGCAACCGATGAGTTGCGCAAATATTTTTTTAGGGGTATTATTCAAATAGGGTGGGATTAGATATTTACGGCTGCCGGCAATGAATAAATTTTATTGCAGAAGATAGTTTTTAAGAGATTCCCCGATAATCTGGTTCCATCCTTCCTGGTAATTTTCAGGGGCAAAAGCAGGCCCGCCATCGGCGAGGTTTTCAATTCCTTCGTGGGTTAGTTTCACAAGGGTGCTATCGCCTTCCGGAACTAACTCCCAGGTTAGGAGGGAAGTTCCCTTGCTGTGATGGGGATGGGTCCATGTATGCTGCAGCAGCTTCTTTGGCTCAACGCAGGTAATGGTGCAACGGTGGAGATACTGATGCTCTTCACCCGGCTCATAAAACTCAAATACAGCCCCTTCTTCGACCTTAAAGCCGGGGATTGTAAAATACCACTCCCTCATAGCCTCGGGGTCAGTGATGGCCTTCCAGATTATTTCTGCAGGCACTCCAAATTTTTGTTCAATGATGATAGGCATTTAGGTGATTTTATGGGTGTTTAAAGCTCAGAAATTGCCTGTTAGGCCTTATCTAATTTAATTAATCTATTTAAATGGATCGTTCAGGTATAGCAGGAGGGTTGTTTGGCATAATTTTCAGTGCTGTGGACGCTTTGAGGACTACTCATTGACTACTAAAAGACGCTTCAAAGACGCTTCAAAGACGCTTCAAAGACGCTTCAAAGGCGTTTCAAAGACGTTTCTGACACGCTTCTGAGTCGCTTAGAGAAAGCTTAGAGAAAGCTTAGAGAAAGCTCAGAGAAGGCTTAGAGAAAGCTTAGAGACGGCTCTTAGTCGGCTCTTCGTCGGCTTTTCGTCGGCTTCAAACACCGCTCATATGTCGCTTGTCTGGTCTTAAAAAAACTTTACACCTGTTTATAATCAGGCGGGGGGTGTAAGTACCGGAAATATTGGTGTAAAGGCCTTTTGCATTAACAACCAAAGGCTCTATTTTTATAAATCTAAGAGATGAGTTATGGAGAAAATGCCGGTTGTAATAGATTATCTGAAACGTGCTGCTGTTTTTGATTATGCAAAAATTGAAGAGTATTGCAGTGTGCCCGCTGCATTGATAATTGATGCAGTGAATGGAAATAATAAATTGGATGAGATCCAGGTAAGAAGACTTGAATGGTTTTTAGGAATGCTAGGTATTGATTTCAGGATTGTGGAGAAGCTTGATGGGGATAAGAAAGCTTAGGAAATTACAGCAGATTCATCTTCTACCGGGCTCCGTGCCTGTATTATTAACTCTCCTAAACATCACATTGGGACTTGATTCATCCTTATAGAGTGTAAGGAAAGATTGATCCACATTTACGATCTGTATAGTATCATCTTCAATTACTAATTTATTACCTGGAAGCAGCTTATAGTCTGAAATTTTATTATTCCCCTCGTCGCCACCGGGCTGGTCAGATTCATATTCCCCCTGTGGCGAAAATCTGATAGTCAGCCCCTTGTTTAAGCTATTATAGCTTTCAAGCTCAGCATCCATCTCTTTGGTTGTTTCAGATTCGGTATAAAACTTTAGAAACGCCCATTTCCCAATTAGTAATTTTGAAGAATCTTCATTTGAGCAGCATAGTAAAAAGGTGGTAGATAATACTAATAAAGTCAATAAAGTTAAGCGCATAGAGATGGTGTTAAGGAAACAAAGAATCGTCTATTGCCCCTGTGATTTTACTTTGTCTATTAATGTTGCCATAAGCTCGTCAAAAGATATTTTAAGTCCGTTGGCAGAAATGCTTAAAGGAGTTCCATACATGTTATAATTCATCTGCATCATCTTTCTTTTAAAACCACTGGTTTGTTTGTCAATATATTCCTGTGGATTTTTTACATGCAGCATTATGAGTTTTTGACGGTGCATTTCCATTACTGAAATGTCCTCCAGGTCTGACCATAAAATTTGCCCGGCCGAAACACCACTTGAATTATCTGTAACCCCTGTACCGTCTATAATTAAACCGGGTTTGTTGTCTGATAGCTTACGAAAGAACAGGAAAGCAAAAAGCCCAAATATTAATATGGAGGCAAAGCCAACAATGGCAAGTTTTGTTGGATTACCCCAATAGGGATTGGAAATGGGAGGGGGTGATATTACAAACCAAAATCCAATGCCAACGAATGCCAATGATCCTAAAAGCATTAAGAGTATTTTTTTCTTGCTTAGTTCGATCTCTATGATTTCTGCAGATGTTTCCATAAAAATTTATTAGGGTTATGTGGATTTATAAATATACATAATCGCAACATTATATTTACCTGCCGAAAGCCTTTCCTGGTGTTACGCCATAAAAATTCCTGAACTCTTTTATAAAATGTGCCTGGTCGTAATATCCAACATCAAAGAAGAGCTTGTTTTGTTTAAGACTCTGTTTTGAAGGTTTTGCCTTCAGGATATTTTGGAAGCGAATAACCTTGCTAAATGTCTTAGGCGTGTCGCCAATATAAAATTCAAAGAGCCGCCTAAGTTGGCGATAGCTAATACCTGTATTTATATCCTTTTCAATATCCAGTACGCCAGCCCTGCTAAGGATAATTTCAATAGCCTCATAAAGCCTGGGATCATTATCGAACTTTGATTTTTGAAGAACTTCTGTGAAGTAAGTATCAAGTATCTTTTTAGCTTCACCAATATTTTGTATTGCATTAAAATGACTGGCAATGAAATGGGAAGTTGCCGGTACCACCATTTGAAGTTCTTCAAAGCGATTGCTTAATTCGGAGGCATCCACTTTGAATAGTTGCGGAAACATGGTTGGTAAGAAACGAACGCCAATATAATTGAAAGAATGATGGAGCGGGAACTCAGTGAACTTCTTACAAAATCCCATTACGAAGTTGTCGGCCGGATTATTCAGTTCAAAAAATATGTCAATACAGCCATCTGCTACTACACGATAAGTGAAAGGCGATGAAAGCGGCCTGGTGCTTTTGAGCTGCCAATAGCAATAAATTACATTTTGTAGTTCAAGGGCAGGCAACATTTCTATGTAGCTAACATCTTCAGCCGATTGTTTAACGGTTGGCTGAATTGGTTTATATAGTTGCCGTATGGTGTTATTTAAATTCAACATGCTCTCCGTCAAAGTCAAACTTTTTTCCTTACCGGAATCCAGATCTCTTCTTCAGAATCAGGATCGTCATTTTTATACTTTGATCCCATCAGGGCAAAATGTGGTCTTTCATCTACAACGAAATTTGACTGGGGCATCCATGTTGAGAAAATGTATTGATAGGTTTTTGCTGCTTCACGGGCGGGACCTTTGTGTATAAAAATTGCGTATAGTCCCTCGGGAATAGTAACAACATTCATGCCTGCCGGAACCCGGTCAAAATCTGACACCTCGGTAGCTGCCCACTTTTCAAAAGCACTCGTTGGATTGAAATGCTTAAAGAAATCTGGCGGATAAATTTCAAGCGAATACAAGTCAGCGCCAACACTGTTTATTATTTCCGCTCTTCTGGGCATAAACATTTGCCATAATTCCCTGGTCTTATTATTCGCAAATGACATCTCCGTTTTAAGTCCAGCCAATTTCTTTTTAGTCAGAATTTCTAGTCTTGGTTCCATTATTATTTCCAGGTCAATATTAAATCTCTGTTACCTTATCGCCGGTTTTCGGTTGAACTTTCAATGTTTTCTTTGTTACTTTCAGATCTTTGAAATACCCAATCGTACCTATATCCACATATAGTCCGATTCCCCCTTTTTTATGTGTGCCGAGCAATTTGTCAACTATGAAAGTAGAATATTTCATGTCATTTATAAACATTTCGGCCGTTTCTCCGTTCACTTCGATCCGCATGGTGATCCACTCATTCAATGCAACAGGGGCGGAGCCTTCATATTTGAATGGGGCGATCTTTCGCAATGTATCAAATTTATAATGTGGATACGATATGTATTGCACTGCATGATTCCTGTATTGCTGGTTGTTGACTCTGCCAACTTTTGGTCTTACATAAATGCTCTCAAAAGCAGAATCGTTTTCTGCCACCCGAAAGTATAACCCAATAAATCCTGCGATTCCCGCATAAGGCGCTGGATTTTGAAGCTGGCTATACATTTTCACTTCTATGGTTCCATTTTCAAAATCATCCAGCCCGGCAAGTTTGGCATAGTGTGGCTCGTCTACTGTTTCTTCAATATTAGTGCTGTCAAAAGGGATAGCAGTGAGATCCCGTTCTATTTTTAGAACATCCTTACCCTGGAATTTGATTATTTCTCCTGTAACATTATGCAGCTCGAAAGTTTGTTTACCCAGCTTTAACTGCTGTCTGTTCAAGGCATTTTGAGCCACTGCACCAAAGGAGATGCCCAAAACGAAACAAAGGGTTGAAATCAGGAATTTGGTATTCATTATTTTAGTTTTTAATAAATTATACCACAAAGATGCGTTGGCATACAGGCTCCGTCCAATGAACTGTATTAAGAAAAACCATTGATCTAGGTTAAGGTTTTTACGTGTGAGTATTCTTCAACGTTAATTCTTTACAATTCGAAAGTAGGTATAACAGGGATGTTGGTTTTCAAGTAAGCTATTAATTCACAATTTGAAAGTAGTTGTAGAAGGTATGTTGTTTTTTAAGTTCGATATTAATTTACAATTCGAAAGTAGATGTTGAAGGGAAATTGTTTCTTGAGATCGATATTAATTTACAATTCGATAGTAGGTGTAGGGGGATGTTGAAATTTATCGGCGTGAGCTACTTTCGATTTGTAAGAAATCAATACACTGAGTTATAGGTAGCAGTTGTTCTGTACTTTCGATTTGTAAGAAATCAATACACTGAGTTATAGGTAGCAGTTGTTCTGTACTTGCGATTTGTAATAAATCAATAGAATGGTGTATAGTAACTAGTGTAACTGTACATTCCATTTGCAAGAAATCCATACAATTTGTTTAAGGTTTTTATATTGGCGGTAGTTTCTATTGTACAGTATCGCAACTGAGCACTAGTTGTCAACTTCACCGGCTTTGCAGTAAAAGCAAATAAAAAATCTACTAACTTTATTTATCAATATATGCTCATGCACCAACTACACAGTTATCTTAATGCATATGCTTCAAATCCAGTTACAGACGAAGACTTTGAAATAATTAAAAGCCATTTCACCAACAAGACCCTACGAAAAAGACAATATTTTTTAGAAGAGGGGGAAATATGTAAACATTTTGCTTATATCATTAAAGGCGCTATGCGAAAGTATCATGTAGACGACCAGGGAAAAGAACATGTAGTAGACCTTTATATTGAGAATTGGTGGGCAGGTGACCTTGAGAGCTTTGTTATGCTAAAACCTAGTATCTATTACGTAGATGCCTGCGAAGATTGTGAATTGATGCTCATTACAAATGAAAGCAAAATAAAATTGTGTAGTCAATTACCTTCTTTTAATCAATTCTTATTAAAGCTTGATGAGAGAAATCATATTGCTACACAAAGAAGAATAACTTCTACAATCAGCTCTTCTGCCAAAGTTCGTTATGACGATTTTGCAAGTTGTTATCCTGAATTTTTACAACGCTTTCCTCAACATATCATCGCCTCCTACCTGGGCATTACAAAAGAAACCCTTAGCCGTGTGCGTAGCCAGGTTTCTTAAAACATAAACCACTGTATACTTTTTAGACTGTTGACATTTGTCAACATTTTATTTTACCATATATCATCGTTTTAAGCTTATCATTCTATGCAAATTTGTGCTATCAAGCATTTAAATTTTAAAACGATGTCAAAGAATCCCACCATAGGTCTTGCTGGCCTTCTTCGTCCTGAAGATAGTATAGTTGTACTGATCGATCACCAACCTTATCAGTTCACAAATCTGAACAGCCATGAACCAACAATGATTATTAATAATGTTGTCGGTCTTGCAAAAACAGCAAAAGTATTTAAGGTGCCAACTATTCTTACCACCGTCATTGAAGAGCGGGGTGGTTACATCATCAAAGGATTACAGGATGTATTCCCTGAACAAAAACCCATAAACCGTACGTTCATCAACACCTGGGAAGATCCGAAGGTGACTAATATCGTAAATGAAAGCGGTCGTAAGCAACTTATACTTGCCGGACTATTCACTGAGATCTGTGTGGTTATGCCAGCAATTCAGGCACTGGAAGAAGGGTATGAAGTATTCGTTGTGACCGATGCCTGTGGCGGTGTAAGTTCAGAAGCTCATGACATGGCAGTACGCCGTTTGGTTCAAGCAGGTGTTGTTCCGATTAACTGGATGGCTGTAGCAGGTGAATGGCAGCGCGACTGGGCCCGTACCGATACGGCAGCTGGTATGGCTAGCGTCATTTTGGAGCACGGTGGAGCTAGTGGTATTTCTTTAGCCTGGGAATTACAGCTTCTTGCAACTCCTCCTGAAGCACATTAAGGATAGATCTAAAATTATAATCATGAATAATAATTTGGCTTCTCTTATGGAAGAGAATCTATCCCGGGTATGGAGTGAAAGGAACGCTTCCCTTAGATTTAATTCAATACAAACCATTTATACTGCGGATAGTAGTTTATATCATACCGGGCATCAAATATCAGGGCATGAGGCTATCAACGAAAGCGTCAATAACCTACTTGCGGATATGCCTGCCGCTTTTACATTTTTTAAACTTAAACCAGTTGTTATCAATAATATTATTGGACGACTAATCTGGGGGATGGGACCCAATATAGATTCGCTTGTTGGCAAGGGAATGGATATAGCTGTGTTTGAAGAGGGGAAAATAAAATCATTATACGTATTCCTTGATTAGACATAAGAACATGAAGAAAAAAACCAGTTTTTCAACAAAAGGCCATAGAGCCGATATCGGCGACTTAACAATCTATAGAATACTAGCAAACAGATATGCAGATGCCGTTGGCCCATTTGTATTTCTGGACCATTTAGTTCCACAAATTCCCTCATCCTCCATGATGAAAGGAACTGGTGCTCACCCCCATCGTGGAATAGCTACATTAAGTTATATTTTAGAAGGCGAAGATGAGCATTTCGATAGCGCAGGAAATTATGCGAAAGTTTATTCCGGAGGTATTCAATGGATGAAAGCCGGAAATGGAATTATTCATGATGAGACGCTGAATGCAGACTCACGCACAGGAAATAACTATATCCATGGTTTTCAATTTTGGATTAATCTTCCTTCTAAGAATAAAGCTGAAAAGCCGGAATACTTAGCGATCCAAAATAATGAAGTTCCAAAGAAAAAATTATCTGATGATGGTGGTTTTATAAAAGTGATAGTGGGTAATTACGAAGATTTGAATGCTATAATTCCAAATTATTCTAAGCAGTTTTTATATCATATTCAACTTCAGCCGGGCAAAAACATCAGCTTTTTTATTGAGGAAAAAATAGAGGTTGCCGCATTCCTGCCAGCTAAAAATGCGACGCTTAACGATGTTGAATTCCATGGAGGAGAGTTTGTAGAATTTGACAGAAATGCTGGTGAGATAGTTATTGAAAACAAACTGCAGGAAACTACCGACATCATTCTGTTTGGAGGAGAACCTTATACAGAGTCTATTGTGGCCGAAGGCCCTTTCGTGATGAACAGTTCTGCTGAAATAGCAGAAGCCTACCGCGACTTTCATGCCGGTAAATACGGCAAAATCGATTATGATAAAAGTGAATAAACAAATTAAAAATATTGAAATGGACAAGAAGATTGTATTGATTACAGGAACCAATAGTGGTTTTGGATGGCTTACCGCCCATAGTGTAGCCGCATCAGGACATAAAGTTTATGCTACTATGCGGCACACTAATGGGAAGAATGCCGATAAAGCAGAAGCCTTATCCCAGGTAAAGAATATAACTGTTTTAGATGTTTCGTTAACTGATGAAACAAGCGTCAAAAATGCTTTTGATACCATTATAGCAAAGGAGGGAACGATAGATGTATTGGTAAACAATGCAGGTGGAGCGATGTTTGGTGTTGCTGAAAGTTCTACAACGGAAGATGTGCAGCGGATGCTTGATATCAATATGATCGCCCCCTGGAGATTGATGAAATTGGCAATACCCTATATGCGTAAACAATCAGAAGGTTTGATCATAAATATCTCGAGTGGCTGGGGTAGATTTTCCGCTCCTTTTGCTGTTGTATATGCCGCTTCAAAATTCGGTCTGGAAGGTTTGAGCGAAGGTTTACACTATGAACTACGGCCGTTGGGCGTTGATGTAACCATTATTCAACCCGGTGCCTTTCCTACTGAAATGTCTCAGAAGATCCAGTTTGGATCCGACACATCAGTTGTTGATGAATATAAAGCGATAGCAGATGTTCCTGGTAAAATGGGTACTGCCCGTGATCAAATGTTTGAAACTGCAAATCCTGATCCACAGGATGTTGCAGATGCCGTGGTGAAGCTGATCAATATGCCTAAAGGACAAAGGCCACTAAGAACAGTTGTTGACCCAACTACAGGAGAGTTTATCAAAAGGGCTAATGAGGCTGTAAACGTTGAGTATGGAAATATTTTAACAGCATTTGGGATGAAAGGCTTGTTAAACTAAATCGGCATTTAGATCGTCACAAAACATTTAAAGTAATATGAAAATGAGCAATAAAGAAATTGTGTTGAAGGCAATGAATGAGTTGTTTCACGAAAAAGACAGCAGGGCCATAGAACGATATTGGCATGAATCTTATGTGCAGCACAATCCATCGATGATAAATGGCCACGAGGGACTTAGAAATCTTCTGCCCATGTTAGATTCAAACTTTAAGTGGCAGCCAGGTATCATAGTTGAGGAAAACAATATTGTGATTACACATAGTCTCGTACATGGATGGGGCCCGGTGCAAGTTATTGTTGTGGATATTTTCCGCATTGAAGATGGAAAAATTGCAGAGCATTGGGATGTTGTACAGGAAGAAACCCCGGCTTTGAAATCTGCGAGTGGAAATGTTATGACATCTTTCAATGTATTAACCAATGAAAAGTAAATTAACAGGCAATAGGTACAAAATGGATGTGGGTGTTCTGAAAACAGAACTCTATTTCGAATCAGATGAAGCTATGGTTTTTACTGTTTTAGAAGGAGGGGAGTTAACAAAAAATGGCTATTCCGAAAGAGTGGAAACAGTAATAGCTGAAATACGTCCACAGGTGTATATGGTAGCATGGAAAGAAATTTCAGGTGCTACGGTAACGCATGTTGAAGACCATGAAAATGGAATTATTTATAGTAATGCCACATTGCCCGATGGTAGTTTTTATACGCTGAAGGGGTCCATACAACAAATTTAAAAAGAAATATAATTATGGAAATACTATTAAAAGAAGAAAGCAGCAAAGGCTTTGCGATGGCAAGATATAATAATGAACGCGCAGGGATGATGACCTATTCCATAGCATCAGCAGAATTGATCATCATAGATCATACAGAAGTTGAGCCGGCTTACAATGGTAAAGGCGTGGGCAAACAGATGCTCTATAAAATTGTAGAAATGGCAAGAGAGAAAAATATCAAAATCATCCCTTTGTGCCCGTTTGCAGCATCTGTGTTCAGGAAAGCAGTTGATATTAAAGACGTATTGAAAAATTAATCATGGCAATGGAAACGATCAAATATTATCAGAAAGACAATTTGACAATAATCTGGGAGCCGAAAAAATGCATCCATTCAGGCGTATGTGTAAGAACGTTACCAAAGGTTTACGATCCAAAAGGAACGCCTTGGATTAATACAGATAATGCTTCGGTAGTGGCCTTAAAGCGTCAGATTGATGCTTGCCCATCCGGAGCATTAAGTTATATCGTTCCATAGCTAATTCCGTTTACGCAGGCTTTGCTGGAAAATCAAAAGTGTATTCCTAACCAATTATCAGAATAGTATGAAACAGATCAGCATATCGGTAACAACAATTTTATTCTTTTTATTCAATTTAAATTCAAACATCATGGCACAAGCAATCGCCGGTGAAAAAGATCCGAATATCTCAAAACATACCCGTGAATTTTTGAAAGCACTAAACAGTGGAGATGGTCCGCCCTTGGAAAAATTATCACCCAGGGATGCCCGTCAGGTTCTGGTGAATGCACAAAATTCAGTATCCTATGACTACAGTGATATTGAAGAGTCAGAACGAACCATTACCCAGGATGGCCATACAATCACCATTCATGTTGTGAAACCCAAAGGAGCCAAAGACAATCTTCCCGTATTCATGTTTTTCCATGGTGGTGGTTGGGTACTCGGTGATTACCCAACGCATAAACGTTTAGTAAGGGATTTAGTGGTGAAAAGCGGAGCGGTAGCCGTGTTCCCCGATTATACTCCTACACCCGATGCTCAATTTCCAGTAGCTATCAACCAGGCTTATGCGGCTACTAAATGGGTTGCAGAAAATGGAAAGGTTATAGGCGTTGATGGTTCCCGGTTGGCGGTTGCAGGTAACAGTGTGGGAGGAAATATGTCCACCGTAGTTGCCTTAATGGCCAAAGAGAAAAAGGGACCTAAGCTGGCCTTTCAACTTCTGCTCTGGCCGCTTATTGATGCAGACATGAGCCGTCCTTCTTATACGAAATTTGCACAGGGCAGATTCTTGACCACGTCCACAATGAAATGGATGTGGGATATGTATATTCCTAATCCTGAAGACCGCAAACAAAAATACGTTTCTCCAATTAATGCTACTCTGGAAGAATTAAAGGGATTGCCACCCGCATTAATTCAGGTTGCCGAAAATGACATCTTGTATGATGAAGGAATTGCCTATGGCCGCAAACTGGATGAAGCAGGTGTAGCCACCACTGTTACAGTATATACAGGAATGATTCACGACTATGGAATGTTGAATCCCTTATCACATATTCCGGGTGTGCAGGAAGCATTAAGTCAGGCTTCAGCTTTATTGCGCGAAGCTTTGTTCCGGAACCCTTAAATATATTTTTATGATGGCAGCAGTATTATATGAATTCGGGTCGTATGACAGTTTCAATAGAGGTTGAGCATTAAATGCTTTCTTAAGACTGGTAGATGAACCTAAAGAGTATTTGACAGAGTAGCAAACATTAATTGAAAATGAAAGTAAAATGCAACAAATTAAATACAGGTCATTAGATGTAAATGGAGTGAACATCGCATATCGTGAAGCTGGAAACATCAAAAAGCCAACAATAGTATTGCTGCATGGTTACCCTTCATCTTCCCATCAGTACAGAAAACTATTGAATCAACTTTCAGATGAATTCCATCTGATAGCGCCTGATTACCCGGGATTCGGAAACAGTGACTTTCCATCCCCCGAAGAATACGAATACACATTTGATAATATTGCGGCAACTAGGAATGCATTTTTAGAGTTAAAATGCATTACTTCTTATGCTATAATGATGCAGGATTATGGTGCCCCTATTGGATTCAGAATCGCAACCATGCATCCGGAAAGGGTAACCGCAATAATCAATCAAAATGGCAATGCTTATGAGGAAGGGCTTGGAAAAGGATGGGCACCTATTAAAGCATTATGGGCCAATAGAAATGAAAGTACTGAAAAGGCCTTATTACCTGCCTTTACATTAGAAGGTTTAAAATGGCAATATACCCACGGAACCAGAAACCCTGAAAATGTAAATCCTGATTCCTGGCATTTGGATTACCTCAGAATGAGCCGTCCTGATGCCCATAAGGTAAATATAGATCTGTGGTATGATTACCGGAATAATGTAAAATTATACCCCCAATGGCAACAATACCTGAGAAAACATCAACCCCCCATGTTAATTGTATGGGGTAAGAATGATGAATACTTTCCCGAAACTGGTGCAGAAGCTTTTAAGAAAGATCTCGATAATATCGACTATAATATATACGATACCGGGCATTTTGCTTTAGAAGAAGAAGGGGATGAGATCATTGAAAAGATCAGGGCTTTTATGGCAAATGTTTATAAGGCAAACTAGTTGTAATGGAAATCAAAACACAAATCACCATCAATGCCACGCCTGATAAAGTTTGGGCAGTGTTAACAGATTTTGAAAACTATACCAATTGGAATCCATTTATTAAAAGCATCACTGGGAAACCTATAGTTGGTAGTCAAATTGCAGTAAGCATTGTACCGCCACAAGGTAAGAGCATGACATTCAGTCCAACTGTGTTAGTGTTTGAGCGAAACAGAGAGTTTCGCTGGATAGGCAGATTATTATTTAAAGGTGTATTTGACGGAGAGCATAAGTTTGAACTCATTGATAACGGAAACGGGATAACTCTCTTTAATCATAGTGAAACGTTTAAAGGGATCCTGGTAGGCTTATTCAAAAAACAACTTGAAACCAATACCAGGAAAGGCTTTGAACTGATGAATGAAAGCTTAAAGAAAATTGTGGAAAGCAGTAATAGATAGCAATTACTGAAATGAGATAATCATCTTCTTATCCATTTAATAAATGTGATGTATTCATAAAATAAAAAGTCGAGAATATGGAAAAACGTGTAATTAACCCCTGGACCTGGCAAAAAGAACGTAGTTACAACCAGGCGGTAGAAGTAAAGAATGTAACAGGAACCCTCTATGTTTCCGGGCAAACCGCCATCAATGATAAAGGCGAATCAAGTACCGCTGATATGAAAACTCAACTGGAGTTGGCGATTGAGAATCTGGAGAAAGTAGTTACTGAAGCGGGTTATGATTGCAAAAATATTGTACGCCTTAATATTTACACCACATCCACCAAAGATCTTTGGCCGCATTTTAGCATACTCCAAAATTGGGTGGAAAAACACGGAATGGAACAGGCTTTGACGTTATTGGAGGTTGTAAGTCTTTTTGAAACCTTAACTGTTGAGCTCGAGGCAACTGTTGTAAAGTAGTTGATAAAAAGCTCATGATCTTGTAATGAGGGGTGGGCTGACCAATAGAAGCGAATGAATAGTCATCAGTGAAAATTACGTAAGTATTTTATTGAACCCGCTTGTATATGAAATCAGCCTTCTTCATCCATTCCCCATTATTTACGGCTGCTTCTTCTACAAAATGAAGATTTTTGTCAATTGGAGTAATCGTAATTCTCCATTTTGTGGTTTTTTCTGGAATTATTCGCTGACCTTCAAAAATGAAATGATCTGTTTCCCACCTTCCTCTTAGCGTTCTTGAATTGCCGGAAGTGTAAAGCCCATAATAAATATATGTTTTCTCGAGCGGGGAATAGGACAGATAACTTACAGAACTATCAACACCTTCTTTCTCTTTCGAAGCAGATATGCATTGAATATGGTTTCCTTGTATCCTGTCACAAATTTCCAGGTAAGTGGCTTCACTTCCTTCAACCGTCCAGTGACCCTGGAAAACGCTAAGTCTTTGTTGCTCTGGGAGCACCGTTTTTTCCTGGGCCTGCACTCCCATCCAAAAGAATAAAATATATGATAAAGTGAAAAACAGGTTCATTTTATAAACATTTAAGGGATGAATTACTGGTAACGAGTCGGGCTATATGCAGGTTGGGAATTAGTATTCCGTCTGCCGATAACCGCCGATGATTGAAAATATGTTGATGAAGTTATGTACAAAAGCTGATAGTTATTCGTCTGCTGGAACTGAAGCTGGGATTTGCAATTGGTTGATGTTACAATGTCAAGCCCAACTTGCACAAAACCCAATGTTAGCTGTGGTTTTTCTCGATTGCTGATGGGTTCACCCCAAATTTTGATTTAAACGTTCTTGAAAAATGAGAGAAGTTTACAAAGCCAACGTCAAAGTAAACGTCTGTCGGCTTTTGGTGTTTTTTAGAAATTAAAAAGTGTGCTAAGTCAAGCCGTTTTTTAATCAGCCATTTGTTAGGTGTCTCGTTAAATATGGCTTGAAAATCTCTTTTAAAAGTTGAAATACTACGTCCTGTCAACGTTGCAAATTTTTCTAATGGAATGTTGTGCATATAGTTCTTGTTCATATATGCTTCTAAATCAATTTTGAAGTCTGTGTCAAAATTGAAAAGTATGTTTTGCATTGAAGTCTTTTTAAGCAATAGTTCTATCACTTCAATGGTTTTGATTGTCGCTAAATTGTTGGTTAGAGCATCTGGATTTTCAAAGTAAGGAATCAAAGAGTCAAAATAACCTTTTAGAAAAGAATCATGAGGAAACACAAAACTTGGCTTTCCTGTGTAGTTTCCCCTCGGAATAATATTATGCTCTTTAGAATAATTGTATAAGATTTCTTTTGGTAGTAAAATGCTAATGCTCATAAAGGGCTTATTATCCTGAGGTATTTTTTGGATTTTTAAAAGCTGATTTTTGGAAATAAAAGCCATTTCACTTTTATTAAATGTTATTTCTACAAGACCGTCATTGATTATCAACTTACCGTTTAAAATAAATGACAAGGCATGGTCTTCAACAAAAGGTTCAAAATCTTTTCTTGCCTCACCCGTGCAGGAGAATAAAATATTATCTTTTGTTCTGTCTTTAATCATTTTATTGATTTTGCTGAGTGTAATTGATTATTTGTTTGTAGTAAATAGCTGAACGTTCTTTTGAAAAATAATCAATTACCATAAATGCGAAACCGAATACAGTTAATGCAATAGCAATGGCATGTAAATGATGATTTTTCATAAAGCCTAAAAAAACTACTGCTATAACAAAACAAACAGCACTAATGCTAAGAGAAAGAGGATAGAGATATTGAAAATCTTCCACTCTTTTTTTTTCAGCTGTCACAAACTCACCAATATTTTCTTTGCTGGCTTGTACAACCGTTGCCATTGTCTTTTGATTTGAATAACCCATTGAGCCGCCAATGGCAATAAATATTAGTCCAACAATCAGCATAGGAATAAATAATGATTTTGAATTGAGTGTACTTCCAAAATATCGGAACAAGGAAGCAACAAGGATTGTCGCCACTCCAAAAGCAAGAATAAATTTCGCTTCAAAAATTTCTCCTTTATACCAGTTTAAAGTGTGTTCTATCATTTTATTCACAGTTATTGAATTATAAATTTAAAAAAGTCTGCCTAAATAATAGGGCAGACATTTAAATGGCTTTTGCTTATTTATTTTGCGTTGTAACCACCATCAATACTCAATACAGTTCCTGTCATAAATTGATTCTCATCGGAAGCTAAAAAATAAATTCCCTTTGCAATATCTTCAACTTCTCCCAAACGTTTCATTGGATGCAACGCTTCAATGCCTGAAACATCGTAAGTGCCCGAAGCGATAGCATTTTTCAAAATGTCGGTTTTGATAGCCCCTGGTGCAACTGCATTTACACGAATGCCTTGTGTCGCATAATCAAGTGCTGCACCTTTTGTCAAACCGACAACCGCATGTTTGGAAGCATTGTATTGTGCAGTACTTACCAACCCATTCAAACCTGCGATTGATGCAAGATTTACAATTGTTCCGCCTCCCGTTTTCAACATTGCCTTTATAGCATGTTTCATACCGTAATAAACTCCCATTACATTAGTTTCCAGCATTTGTTTTAACTCGTCAGATTCTGTGTCTGCCAATAAAGCGTTGCCTAAAGAAATTCCTGAATTGTTTACAATAGAATCAAGTTTGCCGAATTTTTCAACTGTTTTTTCAATTACAGTTTTTACTTGTTCTTCATTAGTTACGTCCAAAGAGAAAAATGTTACCGAAGCTCCATTTTTTTCAAAGTCTTTTAGTACTTCTGCTTCTTTGTTTGCATTTCTGCTTGTTACAATAACGTTGTATCCATTTTTAGCAAATAGTATTGCTGTTGCTTTACCGATACCGGTTGTTCCGCCTGTAATAATTACTGTCTTTTTCATATTCTGTTTTTTTAATTGTACAGGGCAAAGGTAAAAAGAGAGTAAGTCGGGGATTTTTCTGTAAGGTTCAAATTACTGTCCTGTGAGGTCGTGTAGGGTATGCTAAAATCACAGCTAACGTTAAAGTATTGGCGAAGGCGGGCGCATTTGATTTTTTTCATCCACCTGGATGTTGGCAGCCCGCTTTTGCCAATACCATGTTGTAGGCAGTATTATTATTTATATGTATTAGACCCATTAAAGTTTCTATTATAGATGTTTCTTAAAAAGAACACCCTCTTTTCGATCATCTCGAAATAATAGCTCCAACAATAAAGTCTAGAATTATGGTTTCCAAAGTCGTTCAAATCAAAAATGAATTCCTTCTCTTTAATAAAAAAATCAAGCCATTTTCTTTGCGAGTCAATTAGTTTTCTTTTCATTTCTGGCGTTAATACCGAAAGTGACTTTTGATAGTACTTGTTAAGAAAATTGTCATACGCGTCCATATACTTTGAACCTTTCCAGTTCATACCCATTGTTGTCGTTGCCATTGAATATGATCCATCATATTCGGATAAAAACTCATTAATCCTAATCGTGTCTTTCGCAAATTCAATTTCATCTAGTCTCTGTTCATCTGTCAAGGTTTCAAAATTGCTTTTATTGTCAATTTTAAATTTTTCAAGTTTTTGCTTGATTATAGGTTCAATTCTCTTATTTATTTTCTGCTCAACTTCTGGTTTAAGTACTAAATAATTCAGTTTATCAACTTCAAAAATATCAGTAGTGTCAATTATTTGAGCCACACTTAATTGACAAATAAAGATGGATAGGATTAGTAAGGTTGGTTTCATCGGGCTGTTAATATTGCCTACAACGTTTGTATTAATGAAATATACGAAAATTAGGGACCATCAGAAATAGTTACGTTCATTTAATGAATGGTTTTTAGGAATATTTGGTAATGATTTCTGCAAACTGGAAAAGCTAGTATTGCTGATTCATTTCAGAAAATCATTTGTCTTTACTCGTGTGAACTCCGGTGAACAATCAAAAAAGTAATTTAGCAGATTCAGGTGATCTGAACCAAATATTACCAGAATTCTATCAGATGCATTGGCATTAATTCGCTGAATATTTCTGAATATTTTTAAATTTCTACTGAACCATCGGCCTGTTTCAAAATCAACACCTGTAAAATCATGCTCCTGCGATTCATATTTAAATAGGCCTATCAGATAGTTACCCAGACTTTTTTTTATGTTTACTTCATCATTGGATTGACGTAAATCAGCCAGAATACCTTTGGTTTTGAATAGTGGAATACTATTATATCGTTTCGAAGAATCAGGATTGTTTACAAAATATGTTTCAAATTTATTGGCTTCAATGCTGTCCTTCCCACTTATGATGCTATCGATTTTATTATTAAAATTCCCCCACTCATCAACACAGTATAATTTCTTTAGGCCCATCTGTTTTGCTAACCTGAATCCAATTTGTTCTTCTTCGTTTCTTTTAAGCTGGTAGTTACCTTTTAGGTATTGATTAAAGATTGAATCAGTTTTATGTTGTTTATTAGGTTGCCTTTCTATGACAATAATGGTGGGTTTGAACCTCGCAATTTTACTCACTATATCTTCTATCTCTTTTTGAAACCTAGGTTCCAGAACATCAATTTGATCATTTTTACTGATTTGTTTTACGTCTAAATTTGGGAAATTGAAATGAAAGGTCCCCAATGTCATCACTTCCGTTTTGGGGGACTGGGCAACTATAATGGCAGAGAAGAGTGTCAGCAAGATTGTGAAAATTGCTTTCATTTTATTTTTGACGTATAACGGTCTGAGCGCCGGACTTGTTACAGCCACTTATAAAGTTTCTTTGTTGGCAATGCTATTGTACAATTTTACAACCTTTAGTATCGGCTTTTAATTGGTTCTCAATATTTTGTGCATCAATCAATGCCCAATGTTCAATAATTCTTCCTTCTTTTATTTTAAACTGCCTGTATCCGCTTGTTTGCAATTCAACGCCTGTAGGTTCAATGCCCCGCCAAATACCGATATGTTTTAAATTCATTCTTATTTTGACGATGCATTGGTCGCCTTCTGTTACCTGGTCTTCAATGATGGTCTGGTGTTCGAATGAAAGGCCGGTGTTGATGATCCATTTTTTTGTTCCTTCCTTATCAGGCGAAAGCATTGGTGGCAACGAGTGATCTTTAAAGTGGGGATGTAAGAAGTTTCCCAGGTCTTCCAGCGTTTTGTTGTTCCAGATCTGGTCAATAAATTTCTGTACCAAAATTGAGTTGTCCATTTGCGAATGATTTTAATGTATTCGCAAAATTGGTGATCAGACTAATAACGCACCTGTGTCAAAAATCACAAAATTCATTTTACAGCACGAAATCTGCTTAATGTTTCTCTGCTGATTCCTAGGTACGATGCTGTTTGAGTAAGTGAAATTCTTTGTAAGAAGTCGGGATGTTTTGAAACTAATGCATCAAAACGTTGTTTGGGTGATAATAGTTTGAAGCTGTCTGAATGTTCTTCCTGTTTGGCCATGATCTGTTCTAATACCTTCCTTCCAAAAGTTTCAATCTGGTGCGATTGGTTGTAGGCCTCAAGCAGTTTGGATTTGTCAATTCGTATCGCCTTTGTTTTCTCAGAAGCTTTTATGGTGTATGCGGATTTTACAGATTTAGTGAGGCTCTGGATATTTGTGGCGAAATCATTTTCAAAATAGAATGCGGTATTAATTTCTTTTCCATCCAGGTTATAGCACGATTTGCATAGCCCTGAACTGATAAAGAAAATTGCGTTGCAGATTTGTCCTTCTTTCAGAACGGGTTCATTTTTTTTAAATTCCATTTCTCTCAGACATGTGCATAGAACCGTCCAGTTTTGCTCTGAAAGTTCGGTTATAGATCTGATGTAATTTTTAAAGTTTTCCATGCAGGTGGTTGTCCGGAAAAATAATGGCGGCCAATATTTGAATTTATGAAATTTTGAAGAAGGGATCGATAGTACTATAGCCGGCTAGTTTGGTCATCTTCCCGGTTACTTTTTTACAAATCGGAACTAGGTGGTAGTGCTAGATGGTTTTTTGGTTGCGCGATTATTTTACAATTCGAAAGTAGGTGTGGGGAGGGATGTTGTTTTTCGGGCGCGGGATTATTTTACAATTCGAAAGTAGGTGTGGTGAGGGATGTTGATATTCTGCTACGGTGATTTAGTTTCGATTTGTAAGAAATAAATGCACTGAGCAATAGGTACTAGTTATTGCCGTACTTTCAATCTGTAAGAAATCAATGCACTGTGTTATAGGTACTAGTTGTGACCGTACTTTCGATTTGTAAGAAATCAATGCACTATGTTATAAGTACTAGTTGTGACCGTACTTTCGATTTGTAAAATCCCTCTCTTTCCGGCATTCAGATTAACTTCCCCCATTTTTTGGCCTCCCCAAAATACCTCCTGCGCCAGTTTTAATACCTCCTGCGCCATAAATCATACCACCCGCGAATTTCATTTGGAATCCTTACTGTAACATACTATTCTTGTTACTGTATTGATGACGGGTAGCCTGCAAAGGCTCATTTTTGCAAAAACCTACGGGACTGCCGTGAGAGTGCCGAGAGAGTGCCTAGATAGTCCTTAAAAACCCTGTAGAAACCCTGCAAAAACCCTATGGAAACCCCTGCCGAAGTACGGGAAAACCCAAGTGAACTGTCACGAATAGCACCCCCCGTATGGCACGAATGACCTGTTTTGAAGCACTGATCAGCTTATTTTGCATTGTTCTACCCGGTCAACTGTCACGAATGAACATTTTTATAACGGAACCAGTAAATGTATATACCAAAACACTTTTCAGAAGAAGATATATCGCAAATTCTAAGCTTTATGAAGGAGTTTAGTTTTGCAACGATCGTTTCCATGCAGGATAGTATGCCTGTTGCAACGCACCTGCCGTTTGTAATTGAGGAAAGAGAAGACAAAATTATTCTTGTTGCTCATTTTGCCAGGGCAAATGAACAGTGGAAAGCGATGGAACAACAAACTGCTTTGATAATATTCGCTGAGCCACATGCCTATATTTCGCCAACGCATTATGAAACAGAGTTGAATGTACCAACCTGGAATTATGTTGCCGTTCATGCCTATGGTAAAGTAGAGATTATAGCAGACAAGCAAAAGACTATTGAGGTGTTAGAGAAAACGATCCGCAATTATGAAGCAGGTTATGAGCAACAATGGAACCAGCTTCCTGAAAAATATAAGGATGGTATGGTTAAGGGGATTGTTGCTTTTGAAGTTACAGTAACTGATCTCCAGGCAAAGTATAAATTAAGTCAGAACAGGACTGAAATAGAAAGAAAATCAATTATTGAAAGCCTAAAGAATAGTAAGAGTGCCGTTGAACATAAGGTTGGTGAACTAATGGAGAATAGAAGTGTTTGAAATCTAAATTTCCCAACTAACCAAACAGAATCTCCTTCCCGTTGGTTATAACCAGATGCCAAAACCGGTTACGATCATTTTTCCGCACCAGCTATTTCAAAATCATCCTGCCTTAGCACCAGGCAGCACGGTTTACCTCGTTGAAGAATGGTTGTTTTTTAGGCAGTATACCTTCCACAAACAAAAACTGGTCTTGCATAGGGCCAGTATGAAGTTTTATGAAAGCTGGTTGCGTGAGAATGGTTTTACCGTCAATTATATTGAAACGACAGTTCCTGAAAATGATATCAGGCAATTGGTTGAAACCCTGGCTAAGCAACATGTAAACGATATCCATATTGCTGCTGTAGCCGATGACTGGTTGCATAAAAGAATAAGGGAGGCATGCACTAAGCATAATATAAAACTGCAGATTTATGATAGTCCGGCATTTATAAATACTCCCCACGCTGTTGAAGATTACTTCAATAAGAAGAAGAAATATTTCCAGACCGATTTTTATACCAGTCAGCGGTCGCGGCGCAATATCTTACTGGACAAAGATGGAAAACCTCTCGGCGGCAAATGGACCTATGATGCTGAAAACCGACAGAAATTTCCAAAGAAGGAAAGGGTCCCTGCCATTCAATTGACTGCAGAGAATATGTTTGTATCTGAAGCCAGGCAGTATATAGAAAAGCATTTCCCCCACAATTACGGCGACATCAACAGCCCCTGCTTATTTGCAGTCACCTTTTCAGATGCAGAAAACTGGCTGGATGATTTCCTTACCAACCGTTTTGAGAAGTTTGGAATTTATGAAGACGCCATCGTCGCCAAAGAAGCCGTGCTGCATCATTCCGTACTAACCCCAATACTTAATACCGGTTTGCTGCAACCGCAACAGATTCTCGACAAAGCCCTGGCCGCTGGCAAAGAATTCAATATCCCTTTAAACTCCCAGGAAGGCTTTATCCGGCAGATCATGGGCTGGCGGGAGTTCATCCACATCGTGTATGCGCGGGAAGGCAGCCGGCAACGCAGCACCAATTACTGGAAATTCAAGCGGAAGATCCCACAATCTTTCTGGACGGGTACAACAGGCATTGATCCCATCGACATTACTATTAAAAAGGTGCTACAAACCGGCTATTGTCACCATATTGAAAGACTCATGGTGCTGGGGAATTTTATGCTCCTGTGCGAATTTGATCCCGATGATGTGTATCGCTGGTTTATGGAAATGTTTATTGATGCCTATGATTGGGTAATGGTGCCAAATGTTTATGGAATGAGCCAGTTTGCTGATGGCGGCCTTATGACCACCAAGCCCTATATCAGCGGAAGTAATTATTTAATGAAGATGAGCGATTATGCAAAAGGGGATTGGCAACCTGTATGGGATGGACTCTTCTGGCGTTTTATGCATGTGCACCGGAGTTTCTTTTTGTCAAATCCGCGCTTAGGCATGCTGGTGAACAGCTTTGATAAGATGCCTCCCGAAAAACAACAACTTCATTTAAACAATGCAGAAAACTATTTACAAAACCTCGATACCCAATTCATACAATGAAAGCGGTAAAGAAAGAGAACCTGCCTACAAAAATATGCCTGGCTTGTAACCGACCCTTTAGCTGGCGCAAGAAATGGGCTAAGGTGTGGACGGATGTAAAATATTGTAGTGATAAATGCAGAAATAATAAAAATGCAAAAAGTAATAACTCCTGAATTATCTGTGTCAACCTTAAATGTAAGAGACGTTGATCGCATTATTGAAATGGCCTGGGAAGATCGTACGCCCTTTGAAGCGATCGAGATGCAGTTTGGCCTGAAAGAGAAAGATGTGATCGCGCTTATGCGCAGGGAAATGAAGTCTAGTAGTTTCCGGATGTGGCGGAAGCGAACCAACGGGAGAGGAACAAAGCATGCAGCATTGAGAGGAGAGGAGGTAAAGCGATTTAAGTGTAAGCGGCAGAGAGTTATAACAAGCAATAGGGTCAGTAAGCGTTAGATGGTGTGCGGCAATAGGATTCTTTTCACCTATCTACAGTTTTGGGCATGTCAGGCTTCTCCTCAATATTCCTATCAATAGTAATAAATGGACTGATCATCAGGTACCAAAAGGTTTGCTTCTTAGCACTGTCAAACTCCTTTAACCCATAATGGCGTGATGCAACCGGACTGTATTTATAGGTTCCGAATATTTTATCCCAGAAAACAAATATGTCGGCAAAGTTTGAATCGGTATAATACTGGTTCTGGTCATGATGCACCTTATGGATGTTGGGTGTGATAAACACCTTCCCGAATACTTTATCGGTCCAGGCTGGTAACTGTACATTGGCATGTTGCGCTACCAGGAAGGGCAGTTGCACAATCAGGTAAACGCCTAAAATCTGAAGGTCGATTCCGAAAATAATACAACCTACTGTACTGGCTGTTCCAAATACCAAAACTTCCAGTGGATGCCCCCTGAAAAACGTAGAGGTGTCCATCCTCGTATCACTGTGATGCACCCGGTGAAGCCTCCAGAACAAGGGTGACCTATGTGCCAGCCGATGGAACCAATAGGAGGAGAGATCGAGGCACATCACGCCAATGATCACCTTTAACCAAAGCGGTAGTTCAATCAAATGAAATAGCCCGATCTCATTTGCGGATGACCACTTTACGATGCCTACCTGAACTAGGGCAAAAGCCAGGTTGGCAAAGAAAAACGGAAGCTGGAATAGAACGTTATTGACGAAGTGATTTAAGCGGTGGTCAAATTTAAATGGACTTCCAAGCAGATGCTCCAGACTGTAAAACAAAGCTATCAGGATGATGATAATATAATTACCATCAATCGAGCCAATGTATTTAATTATGCTTTCCATAATTCAGTGGTTGATTTTATTTAATCTCAAACAACACCATATTTATTCCTGCATCACCATCGGCAGAAAAGTAAAATGCAGCACCTGGTTCTATATAGAAATACTCCCCCCACTTCAATCGCGAAAGTTCTTTTCCTTTTTCATTATGGATGATTACCTGCCTGCCCGCAACCATCTGTGCTACCATCGGTCCACGGTCCTTAATGATTTCACCATTGAGCTCTCCCGCCATTAACCTGTAAGCAACCACTCTTTCATTTTCAAACAATAGCGGAAAGGGTAGTGGCTCCAATTTTGTTCCGGCTTAAAAGCCAAAAGCAACTCAACATCGGTTACATGAAAAGGGACAGTATCGCAATTACTCACCCTGTGCACCAGGGTGTCATTTTCAAATGATCTGTAAGAAGCATTACCTATGGTGTTTTTCCCGCTTTGCCATTCTTTTCCTTTTATCTGTGTGCATACCATGGTGGTTGAATAATGCACGAAAACAGAGGGGGTGGAATGGATATGAAACATAGTTGTATCGCCCGGCTCTATATTTACATCCAATAGCCTGATATATTTATTTTCCAGGCTCAACTTATGCAATGGTTCTTTGCTTACCTGCACCTGGGCAGATACTGCATATGAGTTGCATATGACAATAAGTAAAAGCGCGGTCCGTTTCTTTTGCATTCTATGAATTTGCAAATAGCTAATCGTTGGGGGTTGCTTTTCAGTTAAGGTGAAGAAAAATTGCTGTAGCGGGTTATTGCTTAACGGTTATTAAGGTACTTCAATTATTCAGGTAGTGCAATTATTCAGAAAGTTCTCTTTTCTCCAGCTCCACCACCGCCTGCATCTGCTTATCCACTTTCAGGAACTGCAATACCAACCATGCCAGTGCAATTATTATTGCAGCAAAAAATAGGGAAACCGTCCAGCTATAATTTGCTTTTATCGGACCTATTAATCCGGCAAAGGACATCTGTCCCAGGTTGGCAATCGTCATGTATAATGTGAACTGGCTGGCCGACACCTTCTTCCAGCAGCATTGCATGGCAATGGCGAAAATGCCGATACAGGCAAACGTATACAGCAGATTGTAAATGATCATAAAGGCATAGATAAAACTTCTGTCGCCCCAGTAAGCTTTTGAAAACGACAAAATGGCAATGAAGAAAATCGTCCCCACGAAATATACATTCAACATGCCCATTTTGCCGTATTTCACCATCAGAAAACCCCCAAGTATCATCCCGGCAATGCCTCCGACAAGTTTTGCCGTAGAATAATAGCGGGAGTAATCCAAATTCGTCCAGCCCAATTCTGTTACTGTGAATATGGGCAGCATGGTGCTCATATACTTAAATCCGCCCTGGCTGATAAAAAGTACAGAAGCAACCAATATGGAATTTCTTAAACTGCATACACTGTACAGCGATCGGAAGATCATCCGCCAGTTGCTTAGCTGTAATTTCTTCGACTCCGACGAGGCCTTCCCCTTCGTCCAGGGTGCAATTTTTTCGCCCTGCCGTTCTCTTATAAATATCGGCACCAGCATAATAATGCCGATCACGATCGCCAGCATCAGTATCGCAACAGTAAAACTGAATTCACTCAGCAGCCAGCTTCCAACCGCCAATGAAATAGAAATCCCGCAAATTTTTGATCCCCACATATACCCATTCGCCGTTGCCTGTTGTTCTGCTGGAATAATATCCACGGCCATGCCATCAGTTGCCACATCCTGGAATGATCCAAAGAAGGCTACAATAAATGCAGCGATCATCAAATGGTTCAGGTTATTCAACGGATCGGGCACATAGGCCAGGTGAATACAACTGAGTATCAGTCCTGCTTGTCCAACCAGTATCCATGGCCTCTTTCTCCCCATCGGCAAATAGGTGTACCGGTCCATCAACGGCGCCACAATAAATTTGATGCTCCATGGCAGCACAGCAACTATCACGAAGCTGGCAATTTCTCCCGGCGATTTCCCATTCATGGCCATCCATGCCGGTATACCAAAAGTTAACATCCCCTCCGGTATCCCCTGGGCAAAATACAGGGCTATGAAATTGAAGTATCGTAGCCATGTATTTTCCGAGAGGGATGGTATGCCGCGGGTTTTGGGGTCTGCAAATGGTTGGGCTATTTGCATGGCACTGGTCTAAGGTTTAAGGTTTAATGGTTAATGATATCTTACTTAGAACTCAGGTCCTTCCGCATAAAAAGCAGTTCGCTCCATGATTCGTCGAGATAGTCTGACACGTCCCTCAAATATTGTGCATGCGATCCTTCTCCATTAGCAGCTTCATAGACTTCTTTAAATGGCTTGCGATAGCCGGATGCTCTTTCTTTTAGTCCATCCTTATACCTCGTCACCAAAGTATACTGCGCCTTACCACTGCTGCTGGCAGCATAAACGGCTACAGTTACGCCAGCTGCGGTCCAGGTTTTTCTCAGTCTCTTGATCATCTTCACCACCTCATCGCCCTTGCCTATTTTGGGATATACATGTGATATATTGATCTTGTCAGTGAACTCACCCAATCCGATTGTACTCAGGGAATCGATATAAACGGAATAGCCGGCTGATTGCCTGTCGGTTAAATGAGCAGATACATTCTTGTTCCAGTCCTGCGTATGCGCTTCACCAAGGTCACCTCTTGCATCTTCGCTTTCCCAACTCTTTGGTCCCTCGGTGATATGATAGCCGCCGGCATCGGGGCCCGACTGTATCGCAAACACCCTCCACGTTGCATCGCCGGTATGGTATTTCTGTGCATGGGCAGCAAGGCCTTTTTCGAATTCACTGATCTTATCCATTTTGGGGAATACCCGGTGGGTGGAGATCACATTTTTGTTTTGCGCGGTAGCAGCGGCAGGTAGCAGCCCGAGAAGGCAATAAATGAATGCCTTTTTGAAGATTAATTTGAGTGTCATTGTCGATTGGTTTATTGGTTTAGTGTGAAAGACAAAATTCCGCCACCAATCAAATTTCTGTGAGGACAAACCCGCCTTTGATCCCTATAAATCCAGCATTCAGTAGGACAAATTCTTCATGATCAGGATAATTTCATCATTCTGCCCCGAAAGCCGGTTTAATATATAGAAAGGGCAGTAAAAATTGCAGCTTCTATTATCTTTATAAGGAAATGCCCCCGCGTTATACCCCACCTAAACTGCTGGCAACCATTTTTTGGTTTTGCCTGGCACTGCCTCTATTCGGGCAGCAGAAGTATGAGTGGCTTACCACCTCCAGCGGCTTGTCGCAGGGCTATGTTTATGATATATTGCAGGATAAGGATGGCTTCATGTGGTTTTCCACCAAGGCGGGACTCAACCGTTATGATGGCTACAGCTTTAAGGTGTTTTCGCATGATGCCTACAATCCCAATACCATCAGCAGCAATTCCATCAACAAACTTTTTGAAGACAGTAAGGGGCGGCTCTGGATCGGCACTGAGGATAATGGTTTGAATGTGTACGATAAAACCAAAGGGATCTTTCACCACATATTGCACGACCCTAATAATCCAAAGAGTCTGTCGGGTAACAGGATCCCCGGCGATGTGATCGAACTGGCGGATGGACGTTTTCTGGTGTATGCTTCCAACAAAGGGTTTAATCTTATCAACCTTCCCGCCAATTATTTTGAAACAAATCAACCCCCTGCCATCACCCGCGTTGCTGCTGTATCGGACGCAAGCTATGTTCCCCTCTGCAAAGATGAAAAAGGTAGGATCTGGACCACCAGCAAAGGAAAGCTCTACCAGTTTGATGCTGAAAAACTTGCCTTCGAGTTTCGAAAAGACAGTATAAGTTTCAGTAACTCCTATACCACCAATGCCAACGGCAGCATCCTGATGAATGGTGAAAGGTTTCAGCTGGTGGAATTTGATGAAGGGTTTAAGACTTACCCTTTGTTCTCGCGTACAATAACATTTGGCAATGAATCCAGTTTCCTGAAAGAGGAAAAGGGAAGGATCTGGATCGGCATTCCCAATCTTAATCAGTTACTGGTATATGATATAAAAAATTGGCAGAAAGCAAAGCCGGTTGATCCGGATGCTGCATTACTGTTCAGGGACAGTGCCGTGGCGCCAATGAGAATTATGAAGGATAATGCCGGTACAGTTTGGTTGGGAACCAATGGCTATGGTATTCGAAAGTATAGATTTGAATCGGAACTTTTTAATCATCTGGCAAAAGGATATAGTGTAAGGAAGATCAACAGCTATAATCAAAATGAGATCTTCCTGATAGGATGGGGGGCTGGTAAAAGAATGACAACAGATGGTGCACCGCTTTCAGATCTGTCTGCCCAGGGAGGCTATTCCCCACATAATTATTTTATCTCAAAAAGCGGCGATTTCTGGATGATTATAAAGAAGGGGCTGGGGCCGGATAATCATATTGCTACCGCAATTGAAAACTATGATCCGGCAACCGGGGCAAGAAAGGTATATCCTTTATCCCTGCAAATAAGTTATGATGCGCTGGAGCCCATCATGGAAGATAAAGATGGTAAGATCTGGGTATGTGGCTTGAATGGAAAGGTGATGGTACTGGATCCTGTAACCGGCGCTGTATCTGCAATCAGCATCAATACAGATGCAACGAAGGCAATGCTTCCCGATGCTTTTATAACTGCCTTATACCAGGACAGGAATGGCATTTTCTGGATCGGTACAGAAGAAGGTTTTGCAAGGATGCAATATGATAATACAGGCAGGGCTGAGCCCGCAATAACCTGGTACCGGAGTAAGAGCAATGATAAGAACTCCCTCAACTTTAATCATGTTTCCTGCTTTTTAGATGACCCCGTTGATAAGAATATACTGTGGGTAAGCACCAAGGGTGGGGGCTTGAATATTCTCGATAAAACAACGGGAAAGTTTACCCATATCACCACCACGGAAGGCCTCTGCAATAATGTGGTTTATGGTACACTGGCCGATGATGAAGGCAACATCTGGGGCAGTACCAATAATGGGATCTTTTGTTTGCTGAGTAAGAGAAAGGATGAATATGGATCATGGTTATTTCGGCATTTTACCAAAGCTTCGGGACTGCAGGACAATGAGTTTAACACGGGTGCTTTTGCAAAACTGAACAATGGCGATCTGGCTTTTGGCGGTGTTAACGGGTTAAATATTTTTAATCCGGCCACCGTTCTGAAAAATGGGATATCACCAAACGTTTTTATTACAAATGTTTTGGTAGGAAATGAAACGGTGCTGCCCAACGATAAAACGGGAATACTAAAACAAACAATTGAATATACTCCATCCATTACCCTGAATTATGCGCAGGATATTTTAACGCTGGAATTTTCTTCGCTTGATTTTACTGCGCCAAACCAGAACAAGTACCGCTACCAGTTAGTGGGTATTGATAAGAAATGGGTGGAGAGCGGCACGAGGCGCAATGCTACTTACTTACATTTGCCTGCAGGCAACTATGTTTTTAAGGTGCAGGCCAGCAATAGCCAGGGCGTGTGGAGTAATAAGATCAAAGAGCTGCAGGTAAATGTGATGCCACCCTGGTGGCAAACATGGTGGGCTTACCTGGTGTATCTGGTGATAGCGGGGTTCTTACTGCAGACCTATTTTAAGTTTCGGTTGAACAAGGCGAAGCTGCAATCTGAATTACATTTTGAGCAGCAGGAGGCAAAGCGTGTAAAGGAACTGGATACGCTTAAAACTCAGCTCTATGCCAATATCACGCATGAGTTCAGGACGCCGTTAACCGTTATACTCGGGATGGCCAACCAGGTAAAAAGCGATCCCGCCAAATACCTGGATAATGGGTTGGATATGATTGTTCGCAATGGCAATAACTTATTGAAGCTGGTCAATGAGATGCTGGACCTATCCAAACTGGAAGATGGTAAGATGACCCTGAATTTGGTGAAGGGCGATATTGTTGTTTTCTTACGCTATATAGTGGAAGCCTTTCAATCGCTTGCCATCAGTCAGCAAAAGCAATTTCATTTTCTTGCCGATACCGATGAGATGATGGTAGCCTATGATGCAGAGAAGATCAGGCAGATCATTACCAATTTACTTTCCAATGCTTTGAAGTTTACGCCGGCTTACGGTAATGTATATGTGAATATTTCTCAAAAGGGGATGGCCGATAATGAGAAGACCAGCTTGCTGATAAAGGTGAAAGACACGGGAATTGGAATACCTGAAAACCAGATCGAGCATATCTTTGACCGGTTTTACCAGATCGATAACAGTCACACCCGGAATGCGGAAGGCACGGGCATCGGGCTATCCCTAACGCGAGAGTTGGTGAAGCTGATGAATGGAACCATAACGGCAAAGAGTCCGCCAGTGGGGGCAACCAAAGGGACTGAGTTTATCATTACGATTCCTTTGACCAAAGTGAATAATGGGGCAAATGAAAACGGGCATGCAACAGTTGTGAATGAAAATAATGTTGCTATTTCCCCGGCCGCGCCTGCTATTGATTATATCGACGACCATACAAAGGCCGACAGTGCGCCGTTGATATTGCTGGTAGAAGATAATATTGATGTAGTAGCCTATACGGCGAGTTGTTTACCCGATTACAAATTAAGTGTGGGAAAAGATGGTCAGGAGGGATTTGATATTGCTGTGGAGATAATTCCGGATCTGATCATTACCGATGTGATGATGCCGTTTATCGATGGCTTTGAGATGTGCCGCAAGTTGCGACAGGATGAGCGAACCAGTCATATTCCCATTATTATGCTCACTGCCAAGGCCGACATGCAGAGTAAGCTGGAGGGATTGGAGAAAGGCGCGGATGTTTACCTGGAGAAGCCATTCAATAAAGAGGAGCTGTTGGTGCGGATAAGAAAGTTGTTGGAGCTAAGAAAGAGATTGCAGCAATACTATAGTAGTCAGATTGGCATTGCCGGGCCTGGAGCGGGTGTGTTGGCGGTGGCGGGTGAATTAGCGGATGCAGGGAAATTAGCGGCTGAAGAGCCTGCCGAGCATGATTTTGTAAGAAAAGTGAGGGAGCTGGTAGAAGCCAATTTCACCAATTATGAATTCAGTGTGGAGCAGTTATGCCGGTTGATGTTTATGAGTCACTCCCAGTTGCATCGTAAACTGGAAGCATTGACCAGTTGTTCACCTAACCGCTTTATTAAGTTGGTTCGTTTGCAGAAGGCAAAGTCCTTGCTGGCAAATCCTGCACTAAGTATTGGCGCTATTGCGTTGGATTGCGGCTATATTGATGCCGGTTATTTTGCGCGGGTGTTCAAGCAGGAGTATGGCGTCACCCCGCAGGAGTGGAGGGTTGGTAGGTGAGGGGGAAGTATTGTATTATAGAATGATCAAGAACCCTTGAAGAAAGCATATTGAAAGACCCACCAGTACTTGAACTATTTTTTTACACTTATCTATATTATCCAGTATACTCCCGATACTGCCAAATAAAAAACCTCAAATAGCTAAAGGTCCTAAGTCCTAACTTACTTACGTCATAAAATAAAATTCTAAAAAAAAGAAGGACTCCATCTTCATACATCACGCTTAACTAGTACATCACAGAATATTAGATTAATCATTCAGTATGTGAATAAAGTTATTGTTCCCATTGTCATGTTCATATCCGTACTCACTTAGCCACTATGCTAGCATTTAATAATAAAAAATATACAAGATGATTGTAATATATGTAAAAAATACATAATTTGATAGTACTAAACTAATTATTCTTATGAAACTATTTTTGTTAATTATTATCAGTGTAACTATGTTAAATGCATTTTCTCAAACAAAGTCTCCATCTACAATTAAGGATGAGAATGAGTGCAAAGTTCGTCATCCACTTGAACCTTATGTTTTTGATAGAATGATAATACAGGATATAACATACGCTATAGCTGGAGAAAATGTACCTGTAAGTGGTTTGAAAATTGATGTTACAAAACCAGAGGGTACGATATCAGGTTTTTTCCAATTAAAGAAAAAATGGGTAGATATAATAAGCTTTGATATAAAGGGAGGTGTAACTGATAGAAATTTCAGTATTATTAAGGGCTATAAAAATTTCAATACTTCTTTTGAGGTACGTCCTTCTTTTCATATTATTCCTGCAAACAGTGGGGCTATGTATGGGATTTGTGATGTTGCAAAACAAAATACCCGAATACTGAATGCGAAAAATGACTTATTAGAAATTTACAAAGCAAACGTTGTAGATTCTTTATATGTTATCACGGCATTAAGAAATAGGCATTTGGGTGATCTTACTAAGATTGATTCCCTCCCAATAATAAACCTCAAATCAAAAGAAGATACAATCAGATTATTAAGAATATTTCAAGAATTTTTAAGGAAAATAAAGAATGATAATGAAATAAAAATACCTGAGAATGAAACTTTAATGGAAGCAATAAACAGATTAAACATGGCTAAGATGCAGCAGAACGATATCGATATTGCTCCAGAATCATATAATGATTTAGTTCAGGAACTGTATATAAAATATAAAAAGCATTATAAAAATTTGGAGGAAGATGTGATTAACAGAAAAATTAGCAATGCTAGTGAAATTTGGACACGGAAAAAATATTTCTGGATTACTTTTACACCTTTTGCCCGTACTGAAAAAATAACAGAGTATCACACGAAATATGATAACGTTGATTCATTGTATTTTAAATCAAATCATCCTTTTACATATGGAGTTAGTACATATTTAAATTGGTACGTATTTTATCCTAAGAGAAAGTTCGCATATTTGATTCGGCCAGGTATTAGCCTGAATCAAGGAAATAATCTTACAAACCTTAGTCCATTTAATTATGAAACCAGAATACCATTTTTTGCAAATGGTACAGCTATAACCGAAAAAATAAAATCTGGAACAGCATATAATAAAAGTGAAGTGCGAAGTGGTTTTATTGCGCAGGTTCATGCAGAAGGTTACGTACTTCCAATGACAGATTACTTTCTCCCTGGCTTATATGCATCAACTAGTTTCAACTTTAGTCAATTGTATAAATTACCAAATATTATTGGTCGCGAATATGACAAGTTCCAATTAATGTTGGAAGGTGGGCTTGTAATAAATATTAATAGTCGAGAAAAGGATAAAGAAAAGACAATCCTTTCAATTCTAGCATATTATCGCCATGAGGATCTTACTGATAAGGTAAGGACTAATATTCTGACCCAGCAAGCAGAGACTAGAGATGATTTTCGTAAGCGCAATAGTACCTTGGGAATTCGGGTGGGTATTCCTATTAATCTTCCTAAGCGTTAAATATAAAATCTGTCTTATAAATTTAGCTAAGTAATCATCTCCAGAAAAAAGCTTAATCGTGACTAGACTCTGCTTACTGTGGCAGTAATAATTTTGCAACGTACAGAAAGGGAAAAATCTTACTATATTTCAATGGAATTTTTAATATTTGAAATAAATGTGATCGAATACCCAAATTCTGCGGGATTGTAATCATTGACAATTCTTTTGGTTGAAGCAGTATCATTAGTTACAACTAAATTAATTTGTCTGCCAGCTTCGTTTGCTGATTCGATTATCCAGGAAAGGGTAGCATAGTCCGGGTTACTATGTTTACCATTGGCCGATATTACATATGTGTCAGCTGTTATATTTTCGAAAAACGTCCGGTTTGTATTTCTGTCGCTTCCATGATGAGCCACTTTTAAAACCTCTACATGCATTCTTCCATTATTTAATAAACCCTTTTTCTTTAATCCCTCAGTCAAATGGTCTCCACGGCCATCACCTGTAAATAACATACTCCTACCGTTTCCTTCAATTAAAAATGCGATACTGCTTAAATTTGGAATACTTTTATCTGACATTGATAAAATATTGAAATTACCTGCTCCCATTTCATTTTCTCTTGCTGTAATCCATTCTTCCCATTCTGTTTTTAAGGCCTCAAGATTTTCTTTTGTTGGCCCCACGATTGTTATGGTAAGATTGCCATAAGTTAAAGCAGCGTTTGGGGAACCAACTCTGAAAATACTTTGAACGGTTGGGGTATTAATCGGAATTTGTAAAACGTTGCAAAGTGTTGTTACTTTATTCCCTTCTTTAATCCCATTTATTGCGATTCCGGTGGATGCCATATTTACATTGTTGCTGGCGGCATTTGAAAAAATTGTATTTATTCTTTTTGTCATTGCGCCATCATTATCAATTGTACCGCTAAAAGTATTCATCCATAAATCTTTTACTTTTAAAAAATGCTCTTTTCCATTATCACTTTGACTTTTTAATTCGGCTAAGAAATCCAAGATACCTTTTATGTGGTCAATATCTACATGTGTGATAGCCACAACATCGAGAGTTCCTGATGCTCCTACAATATTTTCAAGTTCGGAACGAAGGAAATTATCATAGACATCTGATGGGCCGCCATCTATTAAGAAATATTTTGGTGATTGCCTACTCCCATATTCGATTAGCATACTGTCACCAAATTCGGCTTGAATAACATGAAGTTTAAACATAAATAAGGAGGTTTAAATTTTATTAATAGTTGTATGTAAATTTCCTGTTGTTACAACTATGGCAAAATCCTGAATTCCTTTTACAATATTTGTGGCACTTACTTGTAAAGTATATTGACCTGCAAGAGCATTATCGATTACAATGGTTTCCACATTATTTACGGTGTCCGGCATCCGTAAAAGAGAAGGCAATTTTTCATTTCCTGTCCATTTTTGGTTAGTAAGGTTATAATCAAGCATAAGGTTTAGATTATTCTGCAATGCCCTTCCTGGAAAGTCAGTATAGGTCAAGCATATCCTCAACCAGGTATTTGCAGGCAGGTGTATTTGCAGCCTGATACGCTGGCCGGTAATTTTAAAATGCTCATTGGTGTTTTGGTAATTATCATAAAAAAACAAATAAAAATCATGGTTGGGTGAAGGGATTGTATTTGTCATTTCAACCATCCCGTAACCTTGGTTGAAATTCGGCAAATCTCCAAATTTCACCACAGCATCTATACCAGTAAGTTTTTTACTGCCATTTATTATAGCAGCTTTTACTAAAGCCGCACTTGCCGAATGATTGTGTTTCTTTTGAAAATATTCCCTTACTACTGCGGCACATCCTGCAACGATTGGAGCAGACATGCTTGTGCCGCCCATTATAGCATAATACTTATTACCGGGATAAGTTCCCCAAAACTTTGACAAAGATGCTTTTGAAGACTTTGGAGAAGCAATGTCAGTGCCCGGAGCTACTACATCTGGCTTAATACGAAAGTCATCACAAGGGCCACGACTGCTAAAGCAAGCTAAGGCATTGCTGTTGCCAGAAACGTTTTCAGAATTAAGAGGTGGGTTAGGAAAAAATTGCGGCCAAACTACACCATAAGAGAATTCAGCATAACCCCCACTTTTTCTTGTGCTCCTGCTGGCGCCAACTGTTAACACATTTTTTGCTGATGCCGGAGAACCTATTGATAGAAAATCAGGAAAACCAGCAGGTACATTCACTGGGTTTACTGCATTCCCATCGTTACCGGCGGAAAAAACTAGTAGCATGTCTTTGTTTTTCCATACAAATTCATCGACTTCAACAGAGTTCACAGTATATCTTGAACTTGTAGAAGAACCCCAACTGTTGTTATGAATTCTTGCACCATTATTGTATGCTTCCTGAAACAGTGTTTGTAGCTGAAATGGCAATTTTAATTCTTCATTACCGTCCATAATGGATTGAAAAAACACTTTTGCACCCGGTGCTGTTCCTTTAATTTGACCATTAGATGCTGCACCATTCCCTACAATTGACCCGGCAACATGTGTACCATGTCCTTCCTCGTCAGAATAATCACCCGGTCTGCCCCAGGCAGTTGGAATGAGGTGAATTTGATTTTGGAAATCAGGATGTGTATCATCTATACCAGTATCCGCAACACCTACAATTTGCCCGTCACCGTTATAATTTAATCCCAATGAAGATATGGGAATTAAATTATCAAGTCCCATAATCTGCCTAGCTAAATCATTATGCAGTTTTGGAGGAACATATTCATCAAAGGATTGAACATATATATTCTCTGAAATCTCTTGCATAACAGGTGAATCTTCCAATAAATAAATTCGTATTTTATTACCAGCTGCGCCGGCAATAGCAGCTCCTTTTTGATTAAGCCATTGCTCAACTGTTTGTAAGTCTACGGACCTATGCAACAAAATATCAAAGCAAAGCATTTCTTTTTCTGCTTGGCCAGCAGGGATAACTTTATCCAGTTTTTTTACAATGTGAATGCCAGTATCTTTTGAACTGTAGAATGAAATATCTTTTGCGAAAGGGAAATTTTTTAAATCAAAAAGTGACTTTTGTGTACCAAGACGGATGATATAAGAATTGGGTGGTACAAATTCACTTACTTCCAACTGATAGGCTTCTAGTTATTCCCGGTATTCTTCTAATAAAGGACCTTCAATAGAAAATTTGTAAAATGCCGGAAACCCTGCGTTATTTTCTTCACGTAAAATAATATCCTTTGTAGGATTGTGAATATTGGAGAAACCTCTTATTTTCGAAATTTTCTTAATGACATTATTAATACCATCATCAGGTTGGGTTCCTAAAATCTGCACTATAATATTTTGCTTTTGCAGCTCTTTTAATCCAATCTCGTCAACATCTCCTAAAATATAACTTTGTGTGTGCTGCTTATTTGAAAGAATTTTGTTGACAAAACCCTCTTCTTTTTCATGCATGAAATAAGCAATAACTTTTTGTGAAGACATATAAATTGACTTAAAATGTGATCTCTTAAAGGAAATGAATTTTACACTTTGCAGGCTGGGTGTTTTCCCCGGGTTGGTTAGGTATTTTCCCCATTTAGCATTAGCAGCAAAAGTTACACTAAGTATATAATAAATTAATGATATTCATTCAATTGTTGGCATGAGCTGTTGAATGCATACCTGTTTAACAGCCTTGCCGAAATACGGGAATTGAGCGAGTAATGGAGTATGGATTACAACACAGTGAAAGGCCTCATTTATTATTGGGATACCTATCCCCATTGAATAACACCGAACTGAAAAAAATGATACAGTTTTATCCACACCGGCAAGAGGAAACCATTTAAAAAATGAAGCGCAGCCGGTAATGGATAAAGTGGTTGAAACAAAGTTTACTACTTTTGCAAACTCTAACTGACAATAAAATAAGGGGAGCTTACATACTGTTTTTCATTCTCTAATATCTGATATTTTTTTTATCCCTCTTAAAACTCGCTTTGATTATTTTTGCTGTATCTAGGAAGGTGCTCATAATGCGGGCTTCTTTAGGGGGGGCATAAATACTTAATAATCGATTATCGAGTCCTTTAAAATTTTTATAATAAAAAGTTTTAATTGATTTTTCGTTTGTCAATGGGTCGACATATTCAGCCATTATTGCCATTGATGAAATCTTAAAAATACTATCTAAAAATTTGTTTGACGGAATAGTTGCATAATGGAAGTTAGATGAATTTGGCTTTAAATCGGTTGTGTTTCCATCAAATATCGTTGGCTCAAATGTCATTAAATAATATATTGAATCTTTAACTTTTACAGTGGGTAAAAAGACTAAAAGTTTTGAATGTAAGTCTTTTAATGCTCGACCTCCAATGTTATTAAATTGGTAACTTAAAATATTCTCACCCTCTTTAATATTGCTTTTCGAGAAATCAATTTTTCCTAATGATATGTCAGGGGAGTAGCTGTCCTGTAAAAATGACGTTTGATCTTTAATTGATATAATTTGTTCAGATAATTTCTGTGAAAATTCAATTGATATTTTTTGAATGTCTTGTAGTTTAGATAATTGTTCATTTTGCTTTAGATTTTGAACTGCAATCAAAGCAATTAAAGAGTCCATTTTTTCCACTTTGGTGGAGGTTTGGGCAATTTTATGTGTTAGGTATATTGAAAAGCCTGCAAGAAGTGTTGATGCAATAGTACCTATAATTGTGATAGAATAAAGGAGTTTCTGTTGGCGGGTTGAAAGGATAGGCTTTTTATGGTTTGAATTATTTTGGTGCCTATTAGTTTTCGGAAAATATCTTTTAACTCTCATGTTTTGTTCCTCTTGAGTTCGCAAAATAATTCCTATGGGTGTGGATTACTTTGTTCATTTATTTCATATGGATCGATGTGCTGATTTATGGGATTATACATTTTCATCTGTAATATTGAAGCAGGTTAACTCTGTATTTTATAGGCTTAATTAATAAGTTCTGATGGGAACTTGTTATCGACATGGTTTTCGGTTTTTATATCAAATGCTTCCTGAATTTTAATGATGGATTCCCGAAATTCTCTAGCTTCAGCTAGTTTAGTAAAATGAATTTCAGCATTAGTTTGGGTTAGAATAAATTCTTCGATATCATTAAGTGAGACTTTAAAAAATTCCTTTCTTAGATTAATTTTATTAATTCTTTTTTCTTTAAAATATTGATGTAATTGATATTCTAATTGCGGAGCATTTTCAGAATATATTATAGCATGAATATCAAATTGAAAAGGTACTGAGGCATCACCTAGTTCACGTATTCTATCCAAGGGATCTAATCTTCTAGTCATTCCTATTTTATAAACTTCATCTCCAAATGAGCCAATATTTGAGATTATATAAATATGGCCTACCTTAGTCATTTGTGCTAGTGATATAGCTCTTTCCTTTTTCTCATGCGCTTCGATTAAATTTTGTTCTAATAGTTTGATTCGATTTGACAACTCTTCAATTTCATGTGGATTATGTGGTTGAAATGCCAAGTCTTGCCTAGCTCTTTCAAGGGCTTTCTTGTATGTGTTTTCTTCTTCTTCTGCATCTCTTTGGGCTCTTTCAAATTCCTTTTGCGCTTTTTCCTCTTCACGCATCTGTTCTCTAATTCTGCGTTGCTCTTCCTTTTCTTGGTACTTTTTATCCTCGTACTCGTGTGTTAAAAATAGTTCTTTAAGTTTTAATTCTAAAAAATCACGATTAATTAGAATGTTATGTGATTCACCAAGTTTATTGATGCTATTAAATGTTTCTATGATTCGCAGTTCAATTTTAGAGACATTATTCCATTTGACATTTGCAATTAAAGCATCACATTCTCCATTGAAAGCATATAGCATCAATTTGCTATATCTTTTTGTCATTTTTCTTCCTTCAACTTTACTGCCAGACACTTCCCACTCTGTAAAACAATTAATTGCTGTACCGTCCTTTATCAATTGCTTTTGTTGTTGATAGATAGTATCTAACGCTATCTTGTATAGATCAGAAGCATCGAGATTAAATTTTGGCTCAAATAATCCATATTCCGTGATATCTAATGTTTCACGATATAATTCAACATGCTTCTCTAGTTCAGAATATATTAGCAATCCTGATTTGTATTTATTATTTAGATCTTCAAGTTCCTGCTGCTTATGAGAAATGTTTTCTTCCAGATCATTTAGAAATTTCTCTTTATCAATAATTTGTGAAAATCTAGCAATATAGCTCCTCACTGTATTATTGCAACTTGCTAATTCTGCCTGAGAAGTATCAAACAAATTTTTGGAGTGTTGTAAATCTGATTTTAATAATGAAATTTCGGCTAAGGCAATTTGTAATTCTCTTTCCTTCTCAATTAGAAGTTTTTTACTTTTGTTAAAAAACATAATCTAAGGTTTGATATTTAATTTTTCAATCTGCTAATTATAGTTGCTGCATCATATGTAAATTGCAATGTTACAAGAGGCCCTTGTGTAGATTCCGTAGTATTTAAATTCTCATTTTTTTGATTAGCTCGATCAAGCTTTGCATTTGCTTTTTGCCTTCGCTTTTTGCTTCCAGATTAATGAGTTTTGCAGTTTCTCTTGCTATTAGATTTTTGGAACTATTACCGAGGGTTTCGATCACTTGGCTTTCGATTTTGCCGTAGTCCTCAAACGACACTCTCATTGTCGTCTCGAAATCAGTTCCAAATATGCAAAAGCGATCTGACACACACCAGTTTTCTATACTTAAAATATTTTTCAATTCCTCATCTTTAATGCCAATTGCTTTTAGTGCATCTTGACGTCTGGAACCGTCCTTATCTTCTGTTTTTGCATCATTGTCAAAGCAAATAAAAGTTGGAATTTTATAAAGTGTAAAAAGACGCCACCATTTGGCAAGATTACCCTTGCCGCCAACTCCGATAATTTCAATTCCAAATTCTGTTGGATCAAAGCCTAATCTTTCAAAATAAATTGGCAAGGATAATTCTTCTGTGGGACCTTCAACAAGAATGATTTTGTTGGCAAAGAAACCCGATAAAATATGAGTTGTTGAGTTGTTCGCATAAAAAGGTATAATTGTTTCTTCTTTAGTTTTTTGAGTATTGGACCCTGTATTTAAGCAATGATTAAATAGTAATTCTGCATTATTATTTATTCTAAATGTCGAATCACCATCTTTACGAATGAGATTAATCCCTTCGAGATAGTTTAAATCCACAAAATATGGACTGTGAGTAGTTACGATGATTTGTAAACCATCTTCTGCCATTTTAAACATTTTTTTAGCTAACCACTTTTGGGCTAACGGATGCAAATGTGATTCAGGTTCATCAAGTATAAATATTAATCCTTGGCCTATGAAAGACTTTGCATATGCATGAGCAAATGATAACGCTAAAATTTGCTGTTGTCCAGTACCTAGTTCCTCGTATGCCCTTGTTTCACCATTTTCAGTTGGATGTACTCTCAGAGTTTTGAAATAATTACTGGGGTCATAAGCTGAAAAATCAAATGCTAAAGCATGTGTCATATTTGATAAAACTGTTTCAGCAATAGTTGACATATTTTTACTGAACGTATCAAATTCAGGAACTTCTAGAAATGTATCCTTAATACTTTTGAATAGAGCCTTTAATTTTTCAACCCTCTGTTCATCACTTGTTAATTGATCATGAAATGCCTTTGTCACTCTGGACAAAAGCGTGTACTTTGATGCGTAGCTAAGTTGGAAGTTTAAATTTTGTTCTGACGTTACCACGACACATAAAAGTTCTTCTCGTAGTTGGGTGCTCACATATTTATTTTCTTGACCATTCTCAGCCTGCACTGCATTGAATAAGGTTTCTCTACCTTTTTGTGCAGAAAACTTAAAGCCGCCGCAACTAAATTGTTGTTGATTACCAAGTCTACCTGCAAAGCCAGAAACCGAAGTTTCAATTATTAATTCAATTGTAGGATTTCGCATATGATGATCATAATCTTCAAGTTTCTTATACTTTGGATGAAATTCTCCAAACATCAATTCTATTGCACGTATAATGTTAGATTTCCCTGAATTATTTTCGCCGATTAATACGACCGGCTTATTTTCCGGAAAGTTGATCACTAACTGGTCACCAATTGAACGAAATCCTTCAATTGTTATTTGTTTGAGTCTTGGCATTTCTTATAATATGTCGCTTCAGGTTAATTGTAACAATTCTGGTATTGCCCAACGCGGGACTTTTCTGCACTACTGATGATTTAATAAACTAATGTTTGGTTAAACACAAAAGTGTCATAAATGCTCGTTACCCGTGGTTTTGGCAATACCATGTTATAGTTCGTTTTATTTCCCAGTGTAAACATGCAATGCATCATAGCTTCCATCTTTCGATGGTCCGTAAAATGCGTCTTTATGTCCGTTTACTGCTTCTATATTTATATCAACAGTATTATCTATACTTACTGAACCGCTAACGTCTGCATCAATCTTGCCGCCTTTAACGTAAACATTTTGCTTAGTGGGAATTATTCCTGCATTTTGTAACACAATTACCCAAATGCCAAGTCCAATAGCAAATAATAATGCTTTAAGTGAAATGTTTTTTCCTTTTGTGTCCATTTTATTATTTCTTTAAAATTGTTGAATTCTATTTAGCTCTTTGTCAGTTGCATACCAAATAAAGTTGTTCTTGTTTATTGACTTGTTTGAAAGGACGTCTGTAAGGTTGGATATGAAAAACGAAAATGATAAATCTTCAATATTATAAAGTGAATGTGGATTTGCATCATCTTTCCAATATTTAATGAACCAGTCTTTATTCAAGCTTACGTGATTGACTTTGTATTTCGAAAAATGTTCGTCATCAAAACCATTGTTACTTTGTAAATAAGAATTTACAAAAGCGTTTTGGTCAAAGTTATTTTCATATCCTTCAAATGAAAATACCCCATTAAAGAACTGTTGCATTTTGTCATCCTTTCCGCTGAAAATAAATTGACCGTTTTTATTTGCTTGTTGCAGAACATGATTAATTCCCTGATTTTGCAAATTGGCTTTAACTTCTATTATACCTTTTACTGCATCAGGTGTCAAAATTACAAAGTCTCCTTCTTTGAATAATACTGGGCTTGCATCATCATAGATTAAAAGGTCAATTTGTCTTGAAGATAAATGCTCACCACGATTATTAGTTTGCTTAATAACAAAACCAGTCCCAATAGTGAATTTTTCAGGCAAGAAACGTCTAATTACATTTTTAAGGACAGCTTCCTTATATCGACCATCTTCACCCCAATGAGTAATAAGATTTCTAACTTTATTTGTCAGAGCCAATAGTTCTTTTGTTGTTGTCCTGTGATATTCAATTAAGCTCATTGTGGTATTCTTTTAAATATGACCTATAGCGCTTTTATTTATGCAATAAATTAAATTGCAAATAGACTCTTTGTTCACGAACCATACTTCATAATCTTTCAATTGTGCAAGTATTCTCTGATTGTTCCATTCCGCAAATCTTACTTATGTAATGAGTGTTGGAAATAATTATCACTTGTAATTTTCACTGCTTCAATTGCTCACTCACTCACTTACATCGTTTAGGGGTATGGGTAATAAAAATTCCTTTGTTCCGGTTGTCAATATATCATGTTTATACTAGCTGTGCAATACCACTTATAGGTAATTTTTGTGTCCATAACCGTGGGAGAGGAGATGATAGGAGTTCGTCTCTTGCGTGGCCAGAATTTTTAATTAGGCCGAATGTGCGAGCAAGCTAGTGCAGCTACAAATGAAAAAACCCTCAGCATAGCTGAGGGTCTCTGTGCCCAGGACTGGATTCGAACCAGCACGCCGTTTCCAGCACCACCACCTCAAGGTGGCTTGTCTACCAGTTTCAACACCTGGGCCCGCTAAAAGCGGATGCAAATGTAAGGATTCATCTAATTGCACCCAACATTTTTAGACTGCCTTTTTATCGCCCGTGGGTAAAATGATCCGGAACGTCGTCCCCTTGCCGGGTTCGGAATGTTTTACAAACAACTGTCCCCTATGGTATTGCTCTATGATCCGCTTACTTAATGATAATCCTAATCCCCATCCTCTTTTCTTGGTAGTAAATCCGGGATCAAATACTTTCCCGATATGACTCGAACTTATGCCTTTCCCGGTATCGGTCACATCAATTTGCACGTTTTCGCCCACCGGCCTGATATCCACTGTAATGGTTCCTGTTCCCTCCATGCTATCCAGTGCATTTTTCAACAGGTTCTCGATCACCCAGTCAAACAAGGTCCCGCTCAACGGCACCGTCAGCATTTGCTCACTGCTGTTGAGGGTAAACAGGATCTTGCCCGAGGCCCTTCGCTTCACATAATCCATCATGCTCTGCACCTTGGCCACTATATCCATCGGCTCCACATGCGGCGTACTGCCGATCTTACTGAAACGGTCACTCACCAGCTTCAACCGGTCCACATCCTTTTCCAGCTCATGGGTAATGGAGTTATTTGTGCCGGTCTCCTTCAACATCTCCACCCAGCCCTCCAGAGAGGAGAGGGGCGTTCCCAACTGGTGTGCCGTTTCCTTGGCCATCCCCGCCCATAACTGATTCTGCGCCGAGCGGTGCTGCGTGTTCAATAGCATCAGCGTCAGTAGTAGCAGTATCCCTACTATCACCAACTGGATAATAGGATAATACTGCACCTCATTCAGCAGCCTGGTATTGCCATAATAATATTTATTGGCCACATAGGGCTCTTCACTTAATACCAGCACAAAGGGATCATTGGTCTTGAAGGCCTTGAGCTTTCTTGGTAGGTAGGAGGGGTCCTGCCGCGCACGGGCTGAATCGAGATTGATAAAGTTCACGATACTGTCATGCTCATTGGTCTCGATGATGGGAATATCGGTCTGCTCATTGCGGATCATATTAGGAAGCGTCAACGGCATATCAGGATTGTCGAAGATGGCCTTGCTGGCGCTTACCCACAGTTCTACCTTATCTCTTTCTTCCAGCGCGATCTTTTTTGCGAGATACCTCGAATAGAAGATAGTGCCGATTACAATGATCAGTGCCACTACCGCTAACCAGGTGCGCCAATTGTAGAAGGATGGTATCATCCATCTAATTTAGCTATTCAAATAGTTTGCTTACTGTATTTTTGGCCACTAAATTATTCCGGAGCCATTTTGCAAGCAACCTTATCAATAGTGATCCTTAACTGGAATGGTAGAAAATACCTCGAGAAATTCCTGCCTTCCGTGCTGGCTTCCGGGTATCCGTCTTTTGAGGTGATCGTGGCGGATAACGCCTCCAGTGATGATTCCGTGGCTTTCCTGCAGACTGCATTCCCCACTGTTAAAGTATTGCAGCTTCCAGAAAACTATGGTTTTGCAAAGGGATATAATGAAGCGCTCAAACAAGTTCATTCCGATTATTATATTCTATTAAATTCTGATGTGGAAGTGGAACCGGGCTGGCTTCATCCCCTGATGGCCTTGATCCAGCGTGATGATACTATCGGTGCCTGTCAACCGAAAATCCTGATGTATGATAATAAAGCATCTTTTGAGTACGCTGGTGCTGCAGGGGGATGGCTTGATTCACTGGGATATCCATTTGCCCGTGGCAGGGTCTTTGATTTTTGTGAACTCGACCATGGACAGTATAATGATAACGCGCCTGTTTTCTGGGCCAGTGGTGCTGCTTTGCTGGTAAGGGCAAAACTTTATCATGAGCTCGGCGGATTGGATGAATTCTTTTTTGCGCACCAGGAAGAGATCGATTTCTGCTGGCGTATGCAACTGGCAGGCTATAAAGTGATGGTTTGTCCCGCTTCCGTGGTCTACCATGTGGGTGGTGGCACACTTCCCAAAGGCAATGAGTGGAAGGTATTCCTGAATTTCCGCAACAACCTCGTGATGCTTGCCAAGAACCTGCCGCTATACCAGTCGATCTGGAAGATACCGCTGCGTTTTCTGCTTGACTCTATCTCTGCGTGGAAATCGCTCTTTGATGGACAGGGTACTTATTTCAAAGCGATACTTGAAGCGCATATTGGATTTATGGGATGGTTGGTTTTCCGGCATCGCAAAAGTGTTTTTCCTAAATCAAAAAAAGGTGCGCTAAATGGATGGTACAGCGGGAGTGTCGTATGGCAACATTTTGTAAAGGGTAAAAAACAATTTTCTGAAATTGTAGCAGACAAAAAATGATTTTTATTGTAGTACCCTTATTTTTGCACAGCAATTATCAAAACTATGGCTAATCATCAGGCTCACGAAATAGAGAATCCACTGGAGAAAGATTTTACGCATAGCTGGGTGAATTCTTCTACCTTTCTTTTTTACCTCCAGGTTTTCTGTATTCTTGCTTTTGTTTTAGGTGGATGTTATGGTTTATACACCAATCGCTACAAGGGAAAACCAAGGGTAAATGTTCCTGAAAGTACCCAGTACACACCGAAGTACAAGTAGAAAAAATTTGGTGAAATATTTGGCAGATAACCCATAGTTCTTATCTTTGCCATCCCAATTGAAAAAGAGTTCTTTAGAAATAAATGCTGGTAATAGTAAAGGCAGACTGCCTTCACTAAAGTTACGGCAGTCACAGGCGGAAGTAGCTCATTTGGTAGAGCACGACCTTGCCAAGGTCGGGGTGGCCGGTTCGAGCCCGGTCTTCCGCTCCATTTTAAAAATTAATTCCAGACTCGCGTTTGGAATTTTTTTTTACAGCAAGAATCTACCCGGGTGGTGGAACAGGTAGACACGCAGGACTTAAAATCCTGTTCGCCGAAAAAGCGAGTACGGGTTCGACCCCCGTCCCGGGTACTTATTTAAATTGTTTAAAGGCTTCCTTCCGGAAGCCTTTTTTTATGCACTGAACTCTTTATTCTCCGCATTTTTTGCGGCGAATAAAGCATCTAATCTCCGCATATTTTGCGGTGAATGAGAAGTATAAAATCCTGATAAAGCAAAAGCCCTCATCAATCAATGATGAGGGCTTTAATATCTAAGTTTATTCTCTCGTTTTACATATCATATTCATACTGCACCTTCCCCAGCAACTGCTGTTGCTTGTCGTAACAGAGTTCCATTCGCTTTAATCCATTCGGCGTATACTGGTAATACCATGTCTGGTATTCATTGCTGCCCTCAGGTATCACTACCATCTTTTTCAGTCGGCCAGCCTCATCATATTCAAACATATAATCAGGTAACAACCTGTTGGCCTTTGCATTGAAACGTACAATATCAGTCATCCTGTTCTGCGCATCATAATAATAGTAAACGATCGCGATGGGCAGGTTGGGACGGATAACTTTTTCTTCCACCACATTGCCATTTTCATCCAGCGTAAAAGTCACTCTTGTTGTATCTGAATTATTGCGTACCCTGATCATCTCCGTTGGTTTCCCATCTGCTCCATATCTCCAGCTATGCGTCTCCGTTGTATTCACATTATCGGAACTGTTGGTGGAAGAGATCTTTACCAGTCTTCCCTCCGCATCATATTCATAACTGCCGCGGCTGGAGGCATTCTGTGCACTGTCCTCCGTGGAGCTTAATAGTCCCTTTGCGTTATAAGTTGTTTTGAGATAGGAATCACCTATCACGGTTGTGCTGGTGGTGGTGGTTACCGTTCCTTTCTTCAGATCAACCTGCTGAACACCCGTGAAGCCTGCTGTTTCGGAAGAGTTGCCATCAAAGCTTTCCAGCGTCACTTTTTTGATGCCGTTCTTTTGTAAGAGCGCATATTGATCATTTGCCTGTTGGGTTGTTACCAGGTCTTTGTAATAGTATTGGGAAAAAGCCGACTGACCGGCAAGCATAAGTAAAAAGGTATACAGGATTTTTTTCATAGCGGGATCCGGGTTTTACAATTTAGGTCGCAAGATACATTTTTTGGGGGTTTTGGCAGGGTATGGGAGGTGCACCGATAGTGCAACGATAGAGCAACTGTGGAGCAAGGTTAAAATTGCCTTATTTTTATTCAAATTACTAACCCGTGTCGCATTATCCCGAAAGAAAGGAAAAAGACTGTCTCAATTGCGGAACCATGGTAGAAGGGCGGTTCTGCCAGATCTGTGGCCAGGAGAATATCGTGCCTAAGGAGACTTTCTGGGGCCTCCTCACACATTTTGTATATGATATCACCCATTTCGATTCAAAATTCTTCAGCACCCTTAAATACCTGTTTACAAAGCCGGGCTTCCTTTCTCTCGAATTCCTGAAAGGTCGCCGCGCCAGCTACCTGCATCCTATCCGGATGTATGTTTTTACCTCGGCACTGTTTTTTGTGATTTTCTTCACGCTCTACAGCGCCAGCAGCCTCATCAAAGAAGAGCAGGACCTTGAACAGCAACGTTCCAATATCAGCCTTGCTCTGCTCAATATAAGGGAGAGCGCCGCCAGGGAAACGGATCCCGTCTTCATAACCGCCGCAGGTAAAGCAATTGAAAAACTGAAACGCGATAGTCTCCAGCTTGAAGCAAAACTGGTTGAGAAAAATAATGCAAAGACGGATGTTCCGGAAGTGGTGAACATTGTTAAAGATTCACTGGAGAAGAAAGGGATACCGGTGGGCAAGGGCGACTGGAAAGTTAAGACCCGAACAGGCAGGAACAGGGATGGTGAGTTTGAAGAGGAATCTACCGTTATTCTTGATTCCGCAGAATTGAAAAAAGGTCTGACCGATTTCGGCTACCGCTCCCAGATCGCCTATACTGCCATGCAGGAATCACTGCCAGCCGATAAACGCGACTCCTGGGGTAAACGGATCTTCATGACCCGACTCATCAGCGTTGTGGAAGAACAGAAAGAAGGTAAGAAAGCCTTTCTGCGGGCCTACCTCGATAACCTGTTGCATAGCTTTCCTAAAATGTTATTTATCTCGCTTCCGCTGTTTGCCCTGCTGTTGAAATTATTATACCTGCGCCGGAGAGATCTTTACTTTTCCGACCATGCCATCTTCACCATCCATTTGTATTGCGCCACCTTTATCTTCCTGCTGGCCTGGTTTGGACTCATTAAACTGGAGGAATATACCAACTGGGGTTTCCTCACCGCCCTGATAACCATCTCGGTGTTCCTGATATATTTCTACCTTTACAAAGCAATGCGCCGATTTTATGGACAGAGCAGGAGAAAGACCATTGTAAAATTCCTTTTGCTGAATTTGCTGTCATTCATCATGATGGTTTTCCTGCTATCGATTTTTACTATCCTAAGCGCCACAAGCTTAAGTTCAGGCGCACATTAATAAAAGCATATGAATAAAGCTACCGCCGAGTTTGAAAGACTGGTACAGATAATGGATGAGCTGCGGGAAAAATGTCCCTGGGATAATAAGCAAACCATCCAGAGCCTGCGCCACCTTACCATCGAAGAACTGTATGAACTGGCGGATGCCATCTCCGACGAAAACTGGAAAGGCATCAAAGAAGAGCTGGGTGATATTTTTCTTCACCTTGTTTTCTATTCTAAGATAGGAAGCGAGAAGGGACAGTTCACCCTCGAAGAAGTGCTTCAATCGATTAACCAGAAACTGATCAACCGTCACCCGCATATATATGGCGATGTTACCGTGAAAGATGAAGAAGATGTGAAAAGGAATTGGGAGCAACTCAAGCTAAAGGAGGGAAAAAAATCAGTGCTGAGTGGTGTTCCCAAGGCCCTCCCCGCCATGGTAAAATCAATGCGCCTGCAGGATAAGGCAAAACAGGTTGGTTTTGAATGGGAGAAAGCCGATGATGTTTGGGAAAAGGTGAAAGAAGAAATGCAGGAACTCCAGGAGGCGGTAGAAAAAAACGACCAGGATCATATTGAAGAGGAGTTTGGTGATATGGTTTTTTCGATGGTCAATTATGCACGGTTTTTGCAGGTTGATGCCGAACATGCACTGGAGCGCACCAATAAAAAATTCATAGACCGTTTTACCCGCATGGAAGAGATGGCTACATCCAAAGGATTAAAACTCCAGGATATGAGCCTCACTGAAATGGATGCACTCTGGAATGCTATTAAAGCAGAAAAGCCCCTGATTTGAGCAACTTCGTCCTTACCATATTAAAGCGCAATGCTTATTTCCTGCTGGCGGCTGCCTGGCTGTTTACCATAGCATTCATCATCAATAATTATTTCGCCGGCGCTTCTTCGGCTCCCTATCTCCGTGATGCCATGGAAGAAAGGATCCAGGAGCAGGAAAATGCTTTTGATAAGATCGCCGCAGATACGCTACTGCTGAAAATGCTGGCAGAAGGCAGCTATAGCACGGGACAGCTTGCTGAAATGGCTGACCTTGATTTCGGACTCTTCATCTATAAAGCTGCTCCATCCCAAAGCTGGAACCTCGCTTTCTGGAGCAACCAGCAGGCCGAGCCGCATGATGAAATTATTTATGCCGGCGATAGCAGGCAACTTGTCCGCCTGCGGAATGGACAATATGAATTTATCCGTCAAACGGTTACCCTTGCACGAGAAACGCTGCTGGTGATTGCGCTGGTGCCGATCCGCACCGAATATTTTATCCAGAATAATAACCTGCAGAAACAATTTGTAGGCTTCCCCAAAGCCGAGAACAGCGTCTCACTCAGTGAATATGAAACGGATTATGTTATTAGAAGCAAGGACGGCAAACCACTGTTCTACCTGCAACCAAAAAATATCTATGCCACACGCCACGCCAATGGCTGGAGTATGTTCCTCGATATAATGGCGATCGTGCTCCTGCTGATGGTGATCCATAATGCCGCCAGTAGTATCGCATCGCGATTTGGTTTTATCAAGGGAACACTGTTCCTGTTTGGTACCATCGTTGTACTGAGGGGACTCACTTACATATTCACCGACTGGCTCTCCTGGCGATCCTTTGAACTCTTTGACCCCGTCATCTATAGCTCCAGCGGCTTTCTGCCCTCACTGGGTGATCTGTTGATCAATTCATTTTTGTTTTGCTGGATATTGCTATTCCTGTATCGCCGGTCAACACGCGTAACCATGGAAAGCTTCCGCAACCACATCCTCCAGTGGCCCCTGGTGGCTACCGGTGCAATGATACTGGTGATCATCACCTTCGGTTTTGCCGTGGTGATCCAGAGCCTGATCGCCGATGCACGCATATCCTTTAACGTTACCAATTTCTTCAGTCTCGATATTTACAGTATTGTTGGTTTCGTTGTACTGGCAACGCTGGCCCTGAGCTTTTTCCTGGCCTCGTCAATGATCATCAGATTACTGGAACCACTTCTTGTTCAAAGATCCTATCTCCTATACGCCTTCATGGCGCTGTTCGGATTAATTGTGATCACTTTTATCCGTAAGAACATCCTGGTTGAACTGAACATTTTTGTGCTGGTTTGGCTGATCGCCTATATATGGCTGATAAGGCAGCCGATACTATCGGCAATCGATGGTCGCTGGAATGTTTCAGTGATGTTGTTACTGATCTTTCTCTATTCCATTTCTATATCCATTATCATCGTTTCAGAAAACAGTCGCATTGAGATTGAACAACGAAAACGCACAGCCGAAAAGCTTTCCATGCAGGCGGATCCTACCAGTGAAAGATTGTTAAGTATTGCCCTCACGTATTTTGATAACGATTTTCTCTATTCCAACTTTCATCGCTTTCAGCTCGCTTCTACCAACCAATACCTCAAGGATAGCCTGATTAACAAGAACTTCATGGCTTACCTCAATAAATATGATACGAGGATATTCACCTTTGATGAAGAGGAAAAGCCATTGTACAACGAGGCGCCTGTTTCATATGACACACTGAATACAATTTTCAGGATAGAAGGGAAGCCCACCAATATTCCCGACCTGCGCTATTTCGAGAAATCCTTTGATAAGTTCTCCTATATCAGCCGCAAAATGGTAACGGATACAAGTGGTGTGGCAGTGGGTTATATGTTCATTCTTTCCGAACCCAAGAAGTATAAGAATGATGCCCTGGTTCCTGAGTTGTTCCGCCAGCGGAAAGATTTCATGCCCGATGAATACTCGCCAATTTACAGTTATGCCATCTATAATAACCGCGAGCTGATCGATTATTATAATGACTACGCATTTCCCACCAGGCTAACACCCAACCAGGTTCCGAAGCAGAACTTCTCACGTAAATTCAAGGACAAATACGATGAGCTCTGGTACCGTGATAATAATAAGCTGGTGGTCATTGCACGTCGCGATAACCTGTGGCTGGAGGCTATTACACTGGTAGCCTACCTCTTCAGTACCTTTCTTTTGTTACTCGGATTGTTCCGGCTTATAACCATGATCGTTCGATCAAGACTGAGGTTGAATGAGATCAAACAGGAGCTGCAGATGAACCTTCGAACGCAGATCCATGGTACTATTATTTTCATCAGCCTGTTTTCGTTTTTGGTGATCGGGGTAACAACGATTATCTTTTTCATTAACCGGTATAATAATAATAAACAGGACCAGCTAAGCAAGGCCATGCAGATCATGACCAATGAAGTGCAGACCGAGATGGAAAGCAGGGCCATGTTTGAATACCTGTTGAGCTTATATGAAGGCGGTTATAATGAGGTGCTGGAGAATATGATCAAGGAGGTTTCCGAGATCCATGGAACCGATATCAATATCTATGATCTTAATGGAGAACTGAGAATATCTTCCAACCCATTCGTGTATGATAAAGGAATTCTTAGCGTAAGAATGAATCCTGAAGCCTATTACAGGATACACCGGCAAAGGCTGGTACAGTTTACTGCAGAAGAGCAGATGGGGGAGGTGAGTTATAAAAGTATCTATGCACCGGTGCGCGACGACCAGGGTAACGCCTATGCCTATCTGAACCTGCCTTCCTTTGATAGCCAGGTTGAACTGAAAAGGGAGATATCGAATTTTCTTATCACCATCATCAACCTGAATGTGTTCATCTTCCTGATAGCGGGTGTGATCGCACTTTTCATTACCAACAGGATCACTTCCTCTTTCTCACTCATCAGTGAAAAAATGCGGGCGGTGAACCTGGGCCAGCACAACGAAGAGATTAGCTGGCATCGCGAAGATGAGATAGGGGAGTTGGTGAAAGAATATAATAAGATGGTGATGAAGCTTGATGAGAGTGCGGTGGCTCTGGCCAAGAGTGAGCGGGAAGGTGCGTGGAGAGAGATGGCAAGGCAGGTAGCGCATGAGATCAAGAATCCATTGACGCCTATGAAGCTGAGCATACAATACCTGCAGCGGGCTATCGATAGTAACAGTGGCGATGTGAAGGTGCTCACCTCCAATGTTGCCAATACACTGGTGGAGCAGATCGATCACCTTTCCAAGATCGCATCTGAATTTTCGCAGTTTGCCAATATCAGTAATACAAGAACGGAGTTGTTCGATCTCCATGAAATTCTTTACTCACTTTCATCCTTATACGAATCGAGCGAGCAGGTTGAATTCAGCTGGCACCCGGTGCCGGGTAAGGTAATGGTGGAAGCGGATCGCACCCAGCTTAACAGACTATTCACTAACCTGCTTCAGAATGCGGTTGAATCTACACTTCATCGTTCAGACCGTTCGGTGAAATTGGAAGAGTCTATCCTTGAGGGGAATGTTGTTATAATGGTGCGCGACAATGGTCAGGGTATTCCGGAAGCAATGCAGTCGAAGATCTTCACGCCCAATTTCACTACCAAGAGTTCGGGTACGGGCCTGGGCCTTGCCATGAGCAAGGGCATTGTTGAACAGGCCAAGGGCAGGATCTGGTTTGAGACCAGGGAAGATGTTGGAACTACTTTCTTTGTGGAGTTGCCGCTGGCTACTATACATGCTTAATAAGCACCCGCAGCCAATCAGGAGGCCAATAGTGCAATCTTAATTCCTTACCGCGGATCTTCTCTCTGTGAGATAATTCTCAAGCTCCGCCCTCGTGAAACTGCTCAGGTTGGAAGCCTTTGTCAATCCCCCTTTCTGCGCACTGATCACTCCATAACGGCAATCCTCATAACCTTCTACTGCATGCGCATCGGGATCTATTGAAAGGAGGCATCCTTTTTCCATGGCATAAGGGATCCAACTCCAGTCGAGGTCCAGGCGCCGCGGATGGGCATTGATCTCAATAACCACCTTGTGCTCCGCGCAGGCGTCTATGATCATTTTATGATCAAGTGGGTAGCCGGGTCGGCTCAGCAGGAGGCGGCCCGTCATATGTCCGAGGATAGTAACAGCCGGGTGGGTGATGGCCTTCAGGAGTCGTTGCATGGCCTTTTCCTCGGTCATCTTGAGGTTGCTGTGCACCGAAGCGATCACCAGGTCAAAGCTGTTTAATATGTCGTCACTGTAATCGAGGCTGCCATCGGTAAGGATATCGCACTCGATGCTCTTGAAAATGCGGAAGGGGGCGAGTTTGCTGTTAAGCTCATCAATATAGAGGTGCTGCTCGGCGATCCGCTCGGCTGAGAGGCCATTGGCATAGAAGGCCGAGCGACTATGGTCGCTGATCACCAGGTACTCATATCCCTTCTCAATACAGGCCCGGGCCATTATTTCGATGGTATGGAGGCCATCGCTCCAGTTGGAATGGCTGTGGATTATGCCTTTTATATCGCCGGGTTCAATCACAGGTTCTAATGGTCCCATTAGGGCGGCGCTGATGATCTCAGGGTCTTCTCTCCGGTTGGGGGCAATGAAATGTAGATTGCTCTGTTGGAAGATCTCTTCTTCAGAACCGTAGTTCCTATCCTCTGAAAAACCTGTTGATTTTTTGAATATTTCCAGGAAGAGTTCACTGCAGGTGCCGGAGAACTTCCTGGCAATAAAGTTGTCTTCACTGCAAAGCTGGATAGCAATTTGTATTCCTCCACTAGTGGTGGCTGTTATGGTTGAATCTTCTGCTACTATGTTTTGAAATTCCTGTCGCTCCAAAAGATCATGCACTTCATTTTTCGGAGCGGTTGTAAGGATCTCGAGTTTAGTAATGATGTTAAGTTGACGACCGATCTCTCCCGTCAGGCAACTGCGATATTTGGGAAACTGCTCCTGGAAAATTGTTTCCGCCTTGAAGGCGAATTCTTCAATTTCTGCATAAAGAAAATGTCCTTTGTTATGCATGAAAAAATTGATCGACTGCCTTACACTTTCCTGTGTTTTTTCTCCAAAACCTTTATATAGAAGTAACCGGTTTTCACCACATGCATAGAGCAATTCGCCCATATTTTCGATGCCCATCTCTTTCCAGATGGTAGAAATCTTTTTGGGACCCAGTCCTTTTATCTGCATCATTTCGAGTATGCCTGCAGGTGTTTTTGCAATCAGATCATCCAGTTGTTGAAGCTTTCCGGTCTCCAGCATTTCAACAATTTTCTTCGCACTGCTATCACCAATTCCTTTCAGTGATGCGATCTTTTCTGCGGGTGTATCAGAGAGTTGAACGGGCAGCTTTTCAATGTTGAAAGCAGCCGATGCATACGACTTTGATTTGAACGGATTATCACCATGAATATCCATCAGTTTTGCAAGCAGGGAAAACTGGTCGGCGATCGCATAATTGTCCATCATCTAACAAAGATAGGGAGAATGAGAGAGTGCTATAACCCTTTGTGGGGGCTAAATGCAGGGGGAGGGGCATTAAAAAAGTCCCGGCGTAACCGGGACTTTCAGATATCATTTGCTGTAAATGATTAAGCCTTCTTAGGAGCAGCTTTCTTAGCAGCTTTTTTAGGAGCAGCTTTCTTAGCAGCAGCTTTCTTCGGAGCGGCTTTTTTAGCAGCCTTTTTAGGAGCGGCTTTCTTTGCAGCAGCTTTTTTAGGAGCAGCTTTCTTAGCTACTTTTTTAGCGGCCTTCTTTGGGGCGGCTTTCTTAGCAGCGGCTTTTTTTGGAGCGGCTTTTTTTGCAGCAGCTTTTTTCGGAGCGGCTTTTTTTGCAGTTGCCATTTTGTTAGAATTTAATGATTAGTAAATGGGTTACCAATAGTAAAAATATAAACTAATCTGAAACTGCAAAATTTTTTTTTGTTGTTTTAATCGGAAATGATTAAGCAACAACTTCAACAGCCGACACAGAAACGATGGTTTTATTCTCTCTTGTCTTTCTGAATTCTACTACACCATCAGTTAATGCGAAGATTGTAAAATCTTTTCCAACACCAACGTTTTTACCAGGATGGTATTGAGTACCACGTTGACGAATAATGATGTTACCAGCAATTGCAGGTTGACCACCATAGATTTTTACACCGAGGCGTTTGCTTTGTGAATCGCGGCCGTTCTTTACACTGCCTTCACCTTTTTTGTGTGCCATGACGAATGAATTTTATACGGTATTCTACAATACCAGATTAAGCGATTTCGTTGATCTTAATTTTAGTATAGTGTTTCCTGTGACCAAGCTTCTTACGGAAACCTTTCCTCCTTTTCATTTTGAAAGCAATCACTTTATCACCCTGGAGGTGATCAACGATCTCGGCTTTCACTATGGCTTTAACAGCGTCACCTGATGTCAGGCTACCGTCGTTATCAACCAGCAATACTTCGGGGAATTCCACTTTGTCGCCGGCGTTACCTGACAATTGAGGTACATACAAAGTTTGGTCTTTTTCGACCTTGAATTGCTGACCGGCTATTTTAACAACTGCAAACATAACTTACCAAAATTAGGAGTGCAAAGGTAAGGGGAAAATCCATACCTGCAAACAGATTTTTAGAAATAATTACAGCAAATTTAGGTCGATTAGAGCAAATCAGCCCCTAAATTTGCGGCACCATCCTCCTTCTACAAATGAAATTCAAGTCATTCCTCGCTAAACCCTTTGCTTCCTACGTCTCCAAACAGGTAAAAAGGTCTATGCAGCAGGCAGTTGCAGATCAGGATAACCTTTTCAAGAGTCTCCTGAAAACAGTTGCAACCACACAGTTCGGGCAGGATCACCATCTTGAATCAGTAAACACCCCGTCGGAATTTCGCCAGGCCGTCCCCATCCGCGATTATGAACAGCTCAAACCATGGATCGAACAGGTGAAGGAAGGCAAGCATAATATATTATGGAAGGGCAAACCCATCTACTTCGCCAAAACCTCGGGTACCACCAGCGGGGTTAAATATATCCCCATCACCAAAGAATCTATTCCTAACCATATCAATACTGCCCGCAACGCATTATTATGTTATATGTCGGAAAGCGGAAACAGCGCCTTTGCCGATGGTAATATGATCTTCCTCTCGGGCTCCCCCGAACTGGAAAGGGTGGGGGGAGTTCCAACCGGCCGGCTCAGCGGTATCGTGAACCATCATATTCCAAGCTATCTCCGCAAGAACCAATTGCCCACTTATGAAACCAATTGCATCGACGATTGGGAAACCAAGTTGGATAAGATCGTTCAGGAAACGATGAATCGCAATATGACCCTCATCAGTGGGATACCTCCATGGATGCAGATGTATTTCGACCGCCTGCAGGAACTGAGTGGTAAAAAGATCAGCGAACTCTTCCCCGATTTTTCCGTGATGGTTCATGGCGGGGTGAATTTTGAACCCTACCGGGCACGACTATTCGAAAGTATCGGTCGCGAGGTTGCCACCATCGAAACCTTCCCTGCATCTGAAGGATTCTTCGCGTTCCAGGATTCTCAAAATGCAGAGGGATTACTTCTTAATACAAACAGCGGCATCTGGTTCGAATTTGTTCCTGCTGCAGAAATATTCTCCGAGAATCAAACCCGCCTTGGATTGCATGAGGTTAAAGTGGGCGAGAACTATGCGCTAGTTATTAATAGTAATGCCGGACTCTGGAGTTATAATCTTGGCGATACCGTGAAGTTTGTTTCGCTGGATCCTTACCGCATTATTGTATCGGGACGTATCAAACATTTTATCTCCGCCTTTGGCGAACATGTGATCGGCGAAGAAGTGGAATACAGTCTGATGAAGGCTGCCACCGAAGCCGGCGTTCATATCACCGAGTTCACCGTTGCCCCACTTATTTCCCAGGATAAGGGGAAATCTTACCACGAATGGTTTGTGGAATTTGGCTCCGAGCCCGACAACATGGAAGCATTTACTTCTCTTGTCAACAATAACCTCCGCGCGAAAAATATCTACTACGACGATCTGATAAAGGGCAATATCCTATTGCCGCTGCGCATCACGCGCGTTAAGAAAAACGGATTCATCGACTACATGAAAAGTGTTGGCAAGCTTGGCGGACAGAACAAGGTCCCCCGCCTCAGCAACGACCGCAAACTAGCAGAGGCATTGGGTCCCTGGACGGAATAATACCGCCCCAACACCCGTCTGACATCCGTCAGGACGGATGTCAGATGGACCCCCCGGGTCTGTCGCGACAGATGCTTGACGTCTGTCCTGACGGATGTCAGACGGGTAACTAACAATCGTTAGAAATTATCTTTGTTTTTGGCCACTTCCTTGGAGAAATAACAAATACTTAAATTTTATTTTGTTCGTTATTCTGCAAAAGGCATAATTTTGGCATCGTTATTTAAAAACAAAAGGTATATACATTATAAGATGAAAGCATTCCAACAACATAGCGCTCCCTTCCAGATGGATTGCCAGGTTGTGTTCTCCCCGGAGGCTTCCTTTTGTTTGTGCACCCACTCCCGACGTGGATGCTGATAGGACGAGCCCTTTGCAAAGGTCCCTATCAGTGAAAAAAGCCCCACGGAATTTTATTCTTACACCCGAAGTGTACGCTAAAAATTTACTGATCCTTAATTTATTGCCAGTTGGAAAATACTTCCGTTATCGTGAGGGTAGCCACTCCCGAGGATATTCATTATTCAACCATCATCACCGATGAGATGGAGTCTTCCGCAAAGGCTCGCGGAACCGGTATCGCCAAACGTTCGCCGGATTATATCGAGCAAAAAATGCGCGAAGGGAAATCCGTTATCGCCGTTACAGAAGAGGGTGTATGGGTTGGATTCTGCTATATCGAAACCTGGAGCCATGGCGAGTATGTTGCCAACTCGGGACTGATCGTTGCGCCCGAATTTCGCAAGAGCGGAATAGCAAAGCGTATCAAAGAGCGTATCTTCGAATTGTCGAGGACCCTCTTCCCTGATGCAAAATTATTCGGTCTCACCACCGGCCTCGCCGTGATGAAGATCAACAGCGACCTCGGTTACGAACCTGTTACCTATTCTGAACTCACGCAGGATGAAGCCTTCTGGGCCGGCTGCAAGAGCTGTGTGAATTACGATATCCTGATGAGCAAGGAGAGAAAGAACTGCTTCTGTACCGCCATGCTCTATGATCCCAAAGACCATTACCAACCCGAAGAAACCGCCGAAGATTTCAAGCAGCATTCGAAAGCATATGAGCGACTGCTTCGTTTCAAACAATCGCGGTTCATCAAAGCATTCCGTAAAAAGAATTCCGGTGATAATGCCGGCGGGGGCGGAGGCGAGAAAAAGAAAATGTTCTCGCTGCTGAATTTCTTCTTTAATCTTTAAAACAGTTTAAATACCGATGTCACAGAAAGTTGTACTTGGATTTAGCGGTGGCCTCGATACCACCTTCTGCGTTAAATATCTCAGTGAAGACAAAGGATATGAAGTGCATTCCATCATCGTTAATACCGGTGGATTCACAGAAGAGGAACTGAAAAATATTGAAGCACACGCCTACAAGCTAGGTGTGAAATCACATACTACCATCGATGCTGTTGAGGGATATTATGACAGGATCCTGCGCTACCTGATCTACGGTAACGTCCTGAAAAATAATACCTATCCCCTAAGTGTAAGCGCAGAAAGACTGAGCCAGGCACTCCATATTGCAGAGCATGTTAAAAAGCTTGGCGCAACTGCGGTTGCCCATGGCAGTACGGGTGCGGGTAACGACCAGGTGAGATTCGATATGGTGTTTCATATCATGATTCCGGGCGTGGAGATCATCACCCCCATACGCGACCTCAAACTCAGCAGGGAAGCGGAGATAGAATACCTCAAAGCAAAAGGAGTGGAGTTGAATTTCGAGAAAGCGGCCTACTCAATCAATAAAGGATTATGGGGAACAAGTGTTGGCGGTAAAGAAACCCTGAACTCAAAAGGAATTCTTCCCGAAGAGGCATGGCCTACACAGGTAACAAAATCGGAAGCCGAAGAAGTTAAACTGCATTTCGAAAAAGGTGAACTAACTGCTATCAATGACCGCAGTTTCAATCATCCCTCAAAAGCCATTCAATATTTACAAACCATTGCCGGTCCATTTGGCATCGGCCGTGATATTCATGTGGGCGATACCATCATCGGAATCAAGGGCAGGGTTGGATTTGAAGCCGCCGCGCCCATGGTCATCCTCAAAGCCCATCATGCCCTCGAGAAACATGTTCTCACCAAATGGCAGCTGAACTGGAAAGACCAGCTTGCATTATTCTATGGTAACTGGCTTCATGAGGGTCAGATCCTTGATCCCGTTATGCGCGATATCGAAGCCTTCCTCGAGCATTCGCAATCAAATGTTACCGGTGATGTATATGTGCAGTTGTTACCTTACCGTTTCCAGGTGATCGGGATAGAATCTCCCTACGACCTGATGTCGGCAAAATTTGGTAAGTACGGAGAGATGAATACAGGCTTCACCGGCGAAGATGTTCGCGGCTTCAGCAAGATCTTCGGCAACCAGACAGCCATCTGGAATGCAGTAAATGCAGATGCAACAGGTAGTGGAAGCAAATAAAACATTTTCTTATGCGGATCAGAATCGGAATTATTGGCGGGGCAGGATATACCGGGGGAGAGTTGCTGCGTTTATTGATCAACCATCCCAATGCAGAGATCGCTTTTGTTCATAGTAACAGCAGCGCCGGGATGCTATTGCACAAAGTGCACCAGGATCTTTTGGGTGAAACAGATATACTCTTCAGCAGTGAGCTTCACCAGGATATCGATGTTTTGTTTCTCTGTACCGGTCATGGTGAGGCGAGAAAATTCCTTCAGGCAAATCCACCTGCAGCTCATGTAAAACTGATCGACCTTTCCAATGATTTCAGGTTAGCGGAGCAGTCCACCCTGGATGTTGCCGGCAACGATACCATCCAATTCATCTATGGCCTCCCCGAATTAAACCGGGATGCCATTCGCAAAGCCCGCGCTATTGCAAATCCAGGTTGCTTTGCAACTTCTATACAACTGGGATTATTACCGTTGGCCAAAGCCGGACTATTAAACGACATATATACAACTGGTATAACCGGTTCTACCGGCGCGGGACAATCGCTTTCCGCTACCTCGCATTTCAGCTGGCGATCCAATAATATCCAGGCCTATAAAACACTCACCCATCAGCACCTTGGTGAAATAGGACAGAGTCTTCGTCATTGGCAACCCGATGCAGCCATTGACCTCAGCTTTGTTCCATGGCGGGGCGATTTTGCACGTGGAATATTTATCAGCTCCACCATGCATATGGCATTGAGTTACCAGGAACTGGAGAATCTGTTTACTGAATATTATAAAGAACATCCCTTCACCCATATAAGCAAGGAAGCAATTTTCCTGAAGCAGGTGGTGAATACCAATAAGGCAATCATCCAGTTGGAGAAAGTAGGAGAGAAGCTGGTGGTGCATTCGGTGATCGATAATCTCCTGAAAGGCGCAAGTGGACAGGCAGTGCAGAATATGAACCTCATGTTTGGTCTGCAGGAAGAAACCGGTCTCAGATTAAAGGCAGGATATTTTTAAAACAAGCAGCAATGAAACTTTTCGACGTATATCCACTTAATAATATCACCATCACCCATGCAAAGGGATCTTCTGTTTGGGATGATGCAGGCAATGAATACCTCGATATGTATGGCGGCCATGCTGTCATCTCTATCGGTCATACACACCCGCATTGGGTAAAACGCATTGAAGACCAGCTGGAGCAGATCGCATTTTATTCCAATTCAGTGTTAATTCCACAACAAATAGAACTTGCTGAAAAGCTGGGACGGATATCGGGCAAGAATAATTACCAGCTATTCCTCTGCAACTCAGGCGCAGAAGCAAATGAGAATGCACTGAAGCTGGCTTCCTTTCATACCGGCAGGAAAAAAGTGATCGCTTTTAAGAATGCCTTTCATGGGCGCACTTCACTGGCCGTTGCCGTTACTGATAATCCAGCTATCGTAGCACCCATCAACCAGACGGCGAATGTGATCTTCCTTCCCTTCAATGATGTAGCGGCCCTCAGGGCCTGCTTCAGTGCACAGGGCGATCAGGTGGCAGCCGTTATCGTTGAAGGCATACAGGGTGTGGGGGGAATCAAAGTTGCTTCCGATGAATTTCTTCAAACCATCCGCCAGCTCTGCGATGCACATGGCGCGGTTTTTATTGCAGACTCCGTTCAATGCGGTTATGGAAGAACGGGCAGGTTTTACTCCCACGATCATGCCGGTATAAATGCCGATATTTATAGTATGGCCAAAGGCATGGGAAATGGATTCCCGATCGGCGCCATTTCCATTGCCCCGCACCTGCAACCAAAGCATGGAATGCTGGGTACCACTTTCGGGGGAAACCATCTCGCCTGCGCTGCTGCACTTGGTGTGCTGGAAGTGATGGAGACGGAGAACCTTCTTGAGAACGCTGCTGAGATCGGAGACTATCTGATGGAGCAACTGAAATCCATCCCCCATCTGGAAAACGTGAGAGGAGCGGGATTGATGATTGGCTTTGATGTACCTGAGTCGCATAAGGATCTGCGTAAGAACCTGCTTTGGAAGCATCGGATCTTTACCGGTGAAGCAAAACCGAATGTGATCCGCCTGCTGCCATCGCTGGCATTAACCCGGCAGGATGCAGATAAGTTTCTTGCAGCGGTGCGGGAGGAGATGAACTAATAACAAGATTTCAATTCAGCATACATGAAACAATTCGTTTCCGTAAATGATGTAACCGACATAGATGCGCTGGTGGCGCTGGCCCTATCTTACAAGGCCGATCCCTACCGCCATAACACACTCGGTGCCCGCAAACGCATTGGCATGTTATTCCTGAATCCCAGTATGCGCACAAGGTTGAGCACCCAGGTTGCGGCCCAGCAATTGGGCATGGAAGCGGTTGTATTCAATGTTGGAAGTGAAGGATGGGCCATTGAATTTGAAGAAGGCGCCATCATGAACGGAACAACGGCCGAACATGTAAAAGATGCCGCACCCATCATGGGCAAATATTTCGATATACTCTGCATCCGCACTTTTCCTTCATTAAAAAACAGGGAAGAGGACTACAGTGAAAAATATATAAACCAGTTCATTAAATATGCTGGTATCCCGATCGTGAGTCTTGAGAGTGCAACCTTGCACCCGCTTCAAAGCTTAACGGATATCATAACTATAGAAGAATATCTCGCCACGCAGCGAAGTCTTAACCCACAATTAGTAAACCGAAAACCCAAAGTTGTGCTTACCTGGGCGCCACATGTGAAAGCACTTCCGCAATGTGTTGCCAACAGTTTCGCTCAATGGGTGAATGCATGGGGGAAGGCAGATTTCGTGATAGCACATCCCGAGGGTTATGAACTGGAAGAAAGTTTCAGCAGGGGTGCAACTATCACGCATAACCAGGATGAAGCCTTAAAAGACGCCGACTTTGTATATGTAAAAAACTGGAGCAGCTATAAGCAGTATGGACAGATTCTCAGCAACGATATAAGTTGGATGATGACGAATGAAAAACTTGCTCTCACGAATAATGCACGCGTGATGCATTGTCTGCCCGTGCGTCGCAATGTTGAATTGAGTGATGAGATACTGGATGGACCGAACAGCTTAGTGACCACAGAGGCGGGCAATAGGGTTTGGGCTGCGCAGGCGGTGCTTGCGGAGATTATAGGGAATAGGCAGTAGGGAATGGTGGAGGCAATGGGCAATGGGCAGTAGGGAATGGGCAATAGTCATTAGTCAATAGAAAGAAAATCAAAAAAAGCAAAATTGAAACCCCCATTATTTGTCATAAAGATCGGCGGCAATGTGATCGACCATCCGGAAGCACTGGATGCATTCCTTGCTGATTTTGCAGCAGTGAAGGGGCATAAGATCTTAGTGCATGGAGGTGGAAAGATCGCCACCCGTATCGGTGATAAACTGGGAATTGAATCAAAGTATATCGATGGCCGCCGAATTACTGATGATGCTACCATTGACCTTGTTACCATGGTTTACGGCGGACTGGTAAACAAACAGATCGTGGCAAAGCTGCAGGCCAGGAACTGCAATGCCATGGGTATTACAGGAGCTGATGGAAATATGTTGCCGGCAATGAAAAGACCGGTTAAAGAGATCGACTATGGATGGGTGGGAGATATACTGCAGGAGAAGATTCCCTCCGATCGCTGGCGGGTTTTATTGGAGCAGGATATCGTTCCGGTGCTTGCACCACTCACACATGATGGACAAGGTCATATTCTCAATACCAATGCCGATACCATGGCATCCGCCGTGGCAGTCGCTTTGTCCGAAGCTTATACAGTGAGACTGATCTATTGCTTTGAAAAGAAAGGCGTTCTTGAATATGTGGAGGATGAAAACTCTGTATTGCCGGTTATTACGAAAGCCTCCTACCAGCAATTAAAATCAGCCAATAAATTATTCGCCGGTATCCTTCCCAAACTCGATAATGCATTTGCAGCAATTGATGCGGGAGTAAACGAAGTATTGATAGGTCATGCCGATGATCTCCTGCAAAATACATCCCAACCAACAACAGGAACCCTGATCACCGCATGATTGATCCCAATAAAATAAAACTGCTTGCCTCGGATGCCATTAGCCTCCTGCAATCCCTTATCCGCACCCCATCATTCAGTAAAGAAGAATCGGGTACGGGTGATCTATTGGTTTCTTTTTTTAAAAAGCATAACATTGATGCACATCGATACCTCAATAATGTATGGGCAGTAAATAAACATTTCGATAAGTCAAGGCCCACCTTACTGCTGAACTCACATCACGATACAGTTAAGCCCAATCCACAATACACGAAGGATCCCTTCCAACCAGTTATTGAAGATGGTAAATTATACGGATTGGGTAGCAATGATGCAGGTGGGCCGATGGTATCACTGATAGCCGCCTTCATTTATTTTTATAATGTGGAGGATCTTCCCTGGAACATGGTGATTGCCGCCACTGCCGAAGAAGAGATCTCCGGCAAAAATGGAATTGAGGCATTATTGCACGAGGAAAATTTTCTTACTACCACCGGAGCATTCAATAACACCTTTCAAAACTGGTCGGCCATTGTTGGTGAACCCACCCAAATGGAACTGGCAGTAGCTGAGAAAGGCCTCCTGGTGCTTGATTGCATCGCACATGGTAAAGCCGGACATGCAGCCAGGGAAGAGGGTGTAAATGCCATATACAAGGCAATGGATGCCATCCAATGGTTCAGGGATCACAGGTTTCCAAAAGTGTCGGAAACACTTGGGATGGTCAAGATGAATGTGACCTCTGTCATCACAGAAAATAAAGCACATAATGTTGTGCCGGCCACCTGCCAGTTCACGGTAGATATCAGGGTTACGGATGCTTACACACATGAAGAACTGCTTGATATTATCACAGCATCAATCGACTGCGAGGTGAAACCCAGAAGCATGCGATTGCGTGCTACTGCCATCCCCCTCCATCATCCGCTTGTGAACGCTGCCATTGAAATGGGAAAAGGTTATTATGGATCACCTACCAGTTCTGATAAGGCACTGATCCCGTTTGCGGCATTGAAGATGGGTCCGGGTGATAGTGCCCGAAGCCATTCCGCCGATGAATATATTTACCTTAGGGAAATTGAAGAAGGTATAGAAGGCTATACCAGGCTTATTGAAACAACATTTAAAAAGGTTCAATGAAACTCTGGCAAAAGAATATAAGCTCTCTCGCAGAAGTAGAAAGATTTACTGTGGGCAACGATCGACATTTTGATGCCATGATGGCAAGGCATGATGTGCTGGGTAATATGGCGCATGCTATCATGCTTTCAGAGATCGGTCTGCTGACGGAATCAGAGAAGGAGCAATTGCTTGCGGAGTTGAAAAGGATCCATGATACAGTGAAAAGCGGATCGTTCCAAATTGCCGATGGAGTAGAGGATGTTCACTCGCAGGTGGAGTTCCTGTTAACTGCTGCACTTGGTGATACGGGAAAAAAAATCCATAGTGCACGCAGCAGGAATGACCAGGTGCTGGTTGACCTGAAACTTTTTCTGCGCGATGAACTGCAGTCGCTCGCAGAAGCCATCCTTCCATTCTTTGATTTACTGCAAAAGAAAAGCGATGAATTCAAAGACCATCTTCTTCCCGGTTATACGCACCTGCAATTGGCCATGCCGTCCTCCTTCGGACTCTGGTTCGGCGCTTATGCCGAAAGCCTGGTGGATGATATGATCATGTTGCGTGCTGCTTATGAAGTGGTGAATAAGAATCCACTTGGATCAGCTGCCGGTTATGGGTCATCTTTTCCTATTAACAGAACCCGCACTACACAACTGTTGGGTTTCGCCGATCTCAATCACAATGTTGTATATGCGCAGATGGGAAGAGGAAAGGCGGAGCGTATTGTTGCCATGGCCATGGCCAATATCGCGGATACATTAGCAAGGCTTTCGATGGACGCCTGTCTTTACCTCAACCAGAATTTCGGATTCATCAGTTTCCCACCCGAACTTACCACCGGCAGCAGCATCATGCCGCATAAAAAGAATCCCGATGTTTTTGAGCTGATACGCAGTCATGCTAATCGTATTAAAGCATTGCCGAATGAGATCATGATGATGACCACCAATCTGCCCTCAGGTTATCACCGCGATCTTCAATTGCTTAAGGAGAATCTTTTCCCGGCATTTGGCACCCTGAAAGATTGTATTGCGATGGCATCCCTCATGCTTGAAAACATTGCAGTAAATGATAATATACTGGCCGATGAAAAATATAAATACCTCTTTAGCGTAGAGGAAGTGAACAAGCTTGTATTGAAGGGAATGCCTTTCAGGGATGCCTATAAAACGGTGGGCCTCGCCATTGAAAACGGCAGCTACACCTATGATACACACGTGGCGCATACCCATGAAGGAAGCATCGGTAACCTGCATAATAAGGAAATAGAAGCTGCCATGGAGAAGGTGCTGGCGGGCTTCAATTTTCAACAAACAAATGCGGCTTTGGAGCAATTATTACGTTAATTTGCCGTTTCCCGACAGGCCAGGGCGGATCTGACGCCCATCCCAAAAGCTGAAGAAATGATGCAGAAACGTATAGCAATATTTGGATCCACAGGCTCGATAGGTACGCAGGCACTTGAAGTGATCGCCGCCAATCCCTCGTTGTTCACGGCGGAGGTGCTCACCGCGCAATCCAATGATGACCTGCTTATAAAGCAGGCCCTCCAATTCAATCCAAATATTGTAGTTATAGGCGATGAAACCCGCTACCAGAAGGTAAAAGATGCCCTTGCCAAAACTGATACAAAGGTTTTTGCGGGCGAGAAAGCCCTTGAAGAAGTTGCCGCGATGGATTGCTATGACCTGATGCTGGCGGGCATTGTTGGTTTTGCCGGTCTTAAGCCAACCCTGCAGGCTGTTGAACAGGGTAAGCCTGTTGCCCTCGCCAATAAAGAGACGCTTGTTGTAGCCGGAGATATTGTGATGCAGAAGGCCATCGAAAAAAGAGTGCCGATCATTCCGGTTGATAGTGAACATTCCGCTATATTTCAATGCCTGGTGGGAGAGAACCTCAATCCCATCGATAAGATCATCCTCACCGCTTCGGGTGGACCATTTCTTGGAAAGAAACCTAATTTCCTCGTGAACGTTAAGCGCGACCATGCCCTGCAGCATCCTAACTGGAGTATGGGGGCTAAGATCACTATCGACTCGGCCACGCTGATGAATAAAGGACTCGAAATGATCGAGGCCAAATGGTTATTCAACCTCAAGCCCGATCAGGTTCAGGTGTTGGTGCATCCGCAGAGTATCATTCATAGCATGGTGCAATTTGAAGACGGTAGTATTAAAGCTCAGATGGGGTTGCCCGATATGAAACTGCCAATCCAGTATGCATTGGCTTTTCCACAGAGGCTGGCCAATAAATTTCCCCGTTACGATTTCCGCAGACCCAATACTTTGAATTTCGAAGAGCCTGATATAAAAACATTCCGCAACCTGGCGCTCGCTACTGAGGCATTGCATAAGGGAGGAAATCTTCCCTGCGTGCTGAATGCTGCCAATGAAATTGCGGTGTTCGCTTTCCTACGCAACCGTGTAGGATTTCTTGATATGACCGATGTAATCGAAAGGACAATGGAAAAGGTTGCCTTTATTGGGCAACCTACACTTGAAGAATATTTTGAAAGCGATGCGGAAGCAAGAGAGTTTGCTGCCACATTGATTCATCTCTGATTTATACCATCCTTATTAGTTCACTTCAAAAGTATCGGCACGGTATAACTGCTGGTTATTATAATAACGAAGAATATAACGTCCGCCGGTAGATACCTTGAACTTAAAGGTTGAATCTTTTGCATATATACCAGTTGGACAGGTAGTATCTGCTCTCTGCGGATTAGGAACCGATGCGATAGCCTGCACCTCAAACTGGTTTACACCCAGGGAAGAACTCCGAACATCAAATCCCTCCAGTTTATAGCAAAGGTTGGGGGCCTGTACACTGATATTTGTGCTCACGGTATCTCCAACTTCAGCATCTGGTATAGGCGAAACCCCGGTTATGGTAATGGGAACATAAAGCCTTTCAGCCGGTGGTAAGGATTCAGTTTTCAGGCAGGATGCAGCCCCAGCCAGTATCACCGCACATAAAACAGGTATTTTCATATAACATTTTAGAGGTTGACAACAGCCGGTGCAATAACGTTGCCAGTTATCAAAATTTTATCATCCCTTTACCCTTTTTTACCGGATATTTGTCACTATTTAAAAATTGAATTTCACTGATTTATAATATGAGTTTGTTAGCAATTAACTGGGCGGAAGTAGGTGTTAAGGCCGGACAATTTATTTTATCCTTTTCCATTATTGTAGTGCTCCATGAACTGGGGCATTTTCTGCCTGCGCGATGGTTCAAATGTCGCGTTGAAAAATTTTATCTCTTCTTCAATCCATGGTTCTCCCTCTTCAAGAAAAAGATCGGTGAAACAGAATATGGACTGGGATGGGTTCCCTTTGGCGGTTATGTGAAAATTTCCGGGATGGTTGATGAGAGCATGGACAAAGAGCAGATGAAGCAACCTGCACAGCCATGGGAATTTCGCAGCAAGCCAGCCTGGCAGCGACTGATCATCATGCTGGGTGGTGTAACAGTGAACCTGATCCTGGGTTTTTTGATATATGCAGGTATGCTTTGGTATTGGGGTGAAAGTTATGTTCCAACAAATAAGTTCACCTATGGTATTGCAACCGATTCACTTGCACAGAGTATCGGCCTGCGTGATGGTGATAAAGTACTGAGTGTTGATGGAAAATATATCGATCGCTTTAATAAGATCCCTCTTAAGGTTATACTTGAAGGTGCCAATACAATTGAGGTGGAGCGTGATGGCAAACCAATTTCGGTAAACATCCCCGAAGATTTTGCTGCCAAGCTGATCCATTTCAAGACAATCAATTTCATTGATATGCGGGTGCCTTTTCTAGGCGTTGATTCTGTTGCTGATACAAGTGCTGCTGCCAATGCAGGCATACTTGCTAATGACAGGATCATTGCAGTGAATGGTAAGTCCACCGCGTTTTTCCATGATTTCCGAAAAACCGTTCAGAGCAATAAAGGGAAGAAAGTAGATATGGTGGTGCTGCGTGGAACTGATACTTTACAGGTAGCCATGACCGTTCCTGCATCGGGTACCATTGGTGTTTACAATATGTCGCCCAAGGACCAGTTTGAAGTGAAGGAGATCAGTTATGGTTTCCTCGAAGCGATTCCTGCCGGCTTCAAGAAAAGCATAGAAACACTTGAATCATACTGGCTGCAACTGAAGCTTATCTTCAGTGGTAAGGTCAATACAAATGAATCACTCGGAAGCGTTATTAGTATCGGTAAAATGTTTGCGCCGCAGTGGGACTGGATGCAGTTCTGGAGCCTGACAGCATTTTTCTCGCTGGTGCTGGCGCTGATGAATATACTTCCTATTCCCGGTCTCGATGGAGGTCATGCCCTCTTCACCATTTTTGAGATCGTGAGCGGCCGCAAGCCGAGCGATAAGTTCATGGAATACGCACAGATGGTGGGTATGGTGTTGCTGCTGGGACTGATGGCCTACGCACTCGGCCTGGATATTTTCCGGCTATTCAAATAGGTGTCTGACACATGTTCGCAACATGTTCGAACATCATCCGAACATGTGTCAGACACCTAACCTCCCAGGTCTATTCCAATCTTCTTCATGAGAATGGAAGCGTTCATGCTTTGGCAGATACCTGGTTTGAGTTTGTAATCAAAATACAATTCTTCTCCTTCAACGGAAACATCGAAATGATAGTTGCTGATGGCATCGGGGAAGGTGGTGGCGAGTTCTGTAAGGGCAAGATCATGGGTAGCCAGCATTCCGCAGGCATCCTGTTTTACCAGTTGTTGCAGCAGGGCCCTCGAGCCGGTATGGCGATCGTGGGAGTTGGTACCTCTGAGTATCTCATCAAGCAAAAGGAATACAGGCTCCTTTGCATTTACGGATTCAATGATCGATTTCAGTTTGCTTAATTCGGCATAAAAAGTAGATGCATTTTCTTCGAGATTATCCGCGATCCGCATACTACTCATGATGCGCATATTGGCCACTTCGAGTAATTCGGCACAAACTGGAGCTCCAGCCATTGCAAGTACCTGGTTTACTCCCACACTACGAAGGAATGTACTTTTCCCTGCCATATTTGAACCTGTTATTAGTGCAATGGCCGGCCGGCCTGAAGTGCTGAAATCATTGTTGACCCTCTTGCCCTCAGGTATGAGGGGATGACCAAGTGATATGGCATGGTATCGCCCATGCTCTGCATGGATAGTTGGGAAGGTCCACCGGGGATGATTAAACGCCGCACGCCCCAGGCTGTTCAGCATTTCCATTTCCGCCAATGTATGGAACCATTGAGATGCATCGCTGCCATGATCATTTTTCCATTTTTCAAGGGAGAGGATCTGGCGCAGATCCCACAATAAAAAACTGTTCAGAAAAAGAAATACCAGTGGGTTCAGGCGATAGTCGAACCGGTCGAGGATCTTCTCCAGCAATCGGATCGATACCGATGCTGCGGGTGCATTAGCGGGTGATAATTTTTCCCGGATCGCAATCAGCTTTGCAGATTTAAATGGTGAAGATTCAATATGCAGAAGGGAAGAAGAAAGTGTTTTCAATTCCGGAACAATCTTATCGAGGATTCGATATTGCGGGGTTACTTTCCGGGTAATGGAAAATGCGATGACCACATATACCAGCACCAGCAGGTAGAAGACAGATGTATCCAGCAATCCGATAATATGCAATAGGAGAGAGCCAAGTGAAACGAAAGGGAAAATTATCGCAAGCAATTTCCAGGATCGCTTTGGCAGAAAAGCAGATGATTGTTGCATCCATTCGGAGATGCGGGTTTCTGTTTTCAGGGTAACAGATTCCGAAATTCCGGTAGCCTGGAAAATGGTACTCCACGCAGGTTCCAAAGCAATTTCTGCTGCAGCCTTCTGACGTAACATTATTTCCTCTGTTGATGCAGGCGCTAACAATTCATTTGCCAATTGCCTGTTGCCCTGTTCACTGGTGCAGCGATTTAGGTATTGAAAGAGAGATGCCTGTCCCAATATATCCAGATCCCCTGCATAAGCATGTGATTTTGGCGCGAGATCAAGTCCGTTATATCTCTTTGTGAAATGATGTTCGGCAATCTGCTGTTCTTCCTGGTGGATATTGATAAGTTGTTCGAGCAGGCTGATACCTGCGCTGAGGTTGAGGCTGCGGGCAAGTAGCCAGAGAAAGGCGGCCGTGGCAATTGCAAAACTAATGAAGGCTGCAGCTATGCTTATCTTCCAGCTTTGCCAGGTGATGACAGCGCCCAGAATAAAAATGCCAACTCTTATCCAGCCGATAATATTTTTTTGCCTTGCAAGCTCTTCTTTTTTCATTCGTGAGCTTGACTCCTCCTCTTTATACCAGTTAACAGGGTTAGTTTGAACCATGCCATGAAACTAGTATATTTTAGAATCGGTTAACGAAAATGGCGCCTGATTTGTGCTATATTTGCTGTACGCAGTAAGGAATGTTATTTAAAAGTTAGACCACAAATCTTACCTCTTAAATCTCACCTATTACCTGCAAATGGGGCTGTATTGGCTTCGACAGCGTAGTTCTTTGAGAGTATAAGCATGTCGTGCGTTGGATAATTAGCACGTTAATCTGAATATTCAAAACTCAAATGGCAATACACAGTATGCCATGGCTGCCTAATCAGTGATTAAGTAGTCATTAGGGCCGCGTTGAGCAGGTTGGTCTGTTACCAAGCTCCGCCGCCGACTCAAAACAAAATACAGGCTGCTGCAAGTGAAGGCTGTGACGCTTGCTTAAGACCATCCAGCTAAGGGGGAAATTGGTTCGTGCTGTTCCTGCTTCCCTTCGACAATTAATACAGTAATAAGCATGTAGAAAGCTTTCGGCGGATATGTTTGGACGAGGGTTCGACTCCCTCCAGCTCCACGGCGCCTGCTATAGCTTTAGCGAAAGCAGGCTGAAAAAAAGCCCTTGAATTATTCAAGGGCTTTTTTATTTACGTTAGTGGAAGCCATGAAATTATTTCAGAAGTTTTTTCGTCTTTATGTCAGCGTGGTAAAATGAATAGCATGCCTATTATATTTCTGCGTTAGTATATTTATCAAATCGTCAAAGAAAGTCTAATGCTTAATAAATCATTTCTTTTCGTTGCCTTCCTTGTTTCTGCACTTCAATGTTATTCCCAAACAGTCCATCATTTTACTGAGGCTCTTTTGATCAACTCAGGAAGTCGCTACGGTCGTGAGGCGGTATATACCGACCTGCTGGCCTGGAAACTCTATAATAATACGCTAGCCAAACCCGCAGCCGGGGCTCTTTTTGACATCACGGAAAAAGGGGACACCCAACGCTGGCAGGCGATCAAAGCTGATAGTGCCAACAGGTTCCTGACCCGACAGTGGCAGGCGATTGCGAGGGGTAACACTTTTGGAAATCCCAACAGGGTCGACCGTGGAACGGGTTATATCTATCTTACCTATACTTCACCAAAAGAGCAGTCTGCAATACTTAATATAAGGGGCAACAGCGGGGTTTATTTCAATGGTATTCCGCATATGGGCGATCCATATAACTCAGGTTATATGCATATTCCGGTGAGCTTAAGAAAAGGATTGAACGAACTATATGTAAGAGGCACAAATATCTCAGCAGATCTTATCTTTCCCGGCAAAGCAGTTTCACTGGCTTCCGATGATCTCACACTACCTTCCGTCATTAAAGGAAAGGACAATAGCAATCTGGAAGCTGCCATCGTTGTAATCAATACAAGTTCAAAAACATTATCCACCCTTCAATTAAAAACCTCAATGGGAGGGAAGGAGATTAAATCCACGCTACCCCCGGTTCCTCCCATGACTACAAGGAAGGTGAAATTCAGGTTTGATGCGAGTGGTATTACCGAGAAAGGATGGAATGATTGCAGTGTTTCACTATTTGAAAAGCAAAAACTCATTGATACATCTACCATAAAAATTGAGTGTGTTGAGCCGATCGATAAGTATAGTGTCACCTTCACCAGCAATATTGATGGCAGCCTGCAATACTATGCAGTAACACCCCAATTGCCTGCATCAAAAGATTCTGGTAATGCCTTATTCCTGTCTGTTCATGGGGCGGGAGTTGAAGCACTTGGACAGGCCAGGGCTTACCAATCCAAGGATTGGGGAACACTGGTTGCCGCTACTAACCGACGACCTCGTGGATTTAACTGGGAAGACTGGGGCCGGCTTGATGCACTGGAAGTACTTGCCATGGCAAAGGAAAAATTCAAACCGGATCCACAGCATATTTATCTCACGGGTCATTCAATGGGTGGACATGGTACATGGTTCCTCGGAGCAACCTATCCCGATAAATGGGCGGCTATCGCACCTTGCGCGGGTTATCCCACGCTGAAAGGATATGGCTCGGCTGATGGACTAATTCCAGATAGCAGTAATTCACCTGCTGAACAAATGCTACTGCGTTCCAGCAACCAAAGCGACGTAATAAAACTTGCCACCAACTATAAATCTTTAGGTATTTATATAATGCATGGTGATGCCGACCGCGTTGTTCCTGTTACCTATGCCAGGCAAATGAGAAAGGTGCTGGCTGATTTTCATAGTGATTATAACTACTATGAATACCCGGGTGGCGAACATTGGATAGGAAGTGAGAGCGTTGACTGGCCCTATATATTCGACTATTTCAAGTGGCACAAGATTGCTGTGGACACTGCCGTTAATACAATTGATTTCAGCACGGCAAATCCAGGTATATCTTCATCCTATCGCTGGGCTTCTATTCTGCAACAACTGTTTCCACTACGCTATAGCCGGATCCAACTTAAAAGAAGTAACAGCGGAAAAACTATAACAGGAACTACTGAAAATGCAAAGTTGATTCAATTTGGTCTCGCCAATTTTGGGAAAGGCGCTACTGTGAATATCATGCTTGACAGCCAGCTGATAAAGTATTCAACCACCTCCGCAAATGATACTGTGATCCTTAAAAAGGAAAATAACATTTGGGTCTTAGGAGGATTTCCAACGGCGCAAGAGAAGAACCCCATCAGGAATGGCACATTCAAAGATGCCTTTAACTACAACATGATTTTTGTGTATGGCACAACCGGCAACAAACAAGAAAATGAATGGAGTTATAACAAAGCGATTTATGATGCCGAAACATGGTACTACCGCGGCAATGGAGCAGTTGAGATAATTGCTGATAAGGATTTTGATCCTACGCGATATAAGGACAGGGGTGTGATCCTTTTTGGGAATGCAAGCACCAACAGCGCCTGGAATAAGATGCTATTGAACTCACCCATCCAGGTTAAAAGAAATCAAATACAGGCTGGGGACAAAACCTGGACCGGCGATGACCTGAGCGCCTACTTCGTTTGGCCGCTGGAGAATTCCTCTTTTGCCAGTGTTGGTGTTGTAACCGGTACTGGGTTGAAGGGAATGAATGCGGCAAATGCCAATCAATATTTTGCTGGTGCCAGCGGCTTCCCTGATTTTATGATCTATAGTTTGGACATGCTAAAAAATGGTCCATCAGAAATTAAGCTGGCTGGTTTTTTTGATAATAACTGGAAACTTACCAGGTCAAATATTGCAGAAGGTAAGTAACAACAGGGCCACTTGTCATTTCCTTAATGCGGCAACGCGAATTGTTTTCGCGTTGTCGTCAGTCCACGCAAACAGGAGTCCATCACCCGACCGAACCATTTGCGGGAATCCACTGGATCTGGATTCTGTGGAAGTCGCAATGGTGTGTACATCACCTTTTTTTCCATTTGCAAATACCTGCACCGCTTTGATGGCAGCGCCTTCCATCCAGCTTACCATAGCGCTGGAATCATCCATCATTACAAGATCAACCCGACCGATGGCTTTGCCTTCATCGATCCGGATGGGTTTTTCAAAACTTGCCCCGCCGTCTTTAGAAAATATCAATTTGACCTGTGCGTTTTTATCAGTTGCACTATACCAGGCAATGGCGAGGTTATTACCTTTTGCTGCCGATGCAGGCCCATTAACCGGGCACCCGCTTATTTTCCAATTATCCGGATAAATTGTTCGGGGACTGGTCCATTTTCCATCTACCATTCTCACTATTGACATATCTCTCACTTCATCTGCAGTGCGATCACGATAAATTACAACGGGACCATTTGCGGTGATAGAAGTGCTTGTCTGGCAACAATCACAGGTGCGTGCATCGAGTTCCCATTCATTCATCTTCTTACCTGACCTATCAACATGAGCTCCCCTTACTGTCATTTCTCCGTGATGACCATCATGGCCCTCATGGCCTTCCATGGATGCATTCCGGCCATCGAGCCAGGAAATAAAATATCCGTTTTCGTAAGCTGCCATTGAAACAAAACCATGTTCTGCTTTTTTGCCATCATCGTGCAGGGTTAAGGGTGAGGACCATTCGTTTCCACCATCTGCAGATGTTGTGATCTTAACATCATAGGCAAAGGTGCTGCTATCGCTTTTCCGGAGGAAATGAGCTATCATATTGCCATTACCGTCCGATGCCAGCATGGGGAAGTCGGCCCAGTTAACGAACCAATCTTTTCCCTTAGCAATTAGTTTTGGCGCGGACCATTTATCTCCCTCCAATACCGAAAACATAAGTTTGCTGGAATCCCCTGAGCGATCGATCCAGGAGAGATAAACGCTTCCTTTTTTACCGGCAAATAAAAACGGCTCTGCCGATAGTGAATCAGCAGGAGAGGGCAGGGCCATTAATTTTAAAGGACCACCGGTATTTTCATTTTGTTTCTCATTGCCACAGGAAACCATGATAGTTGTGAGCAGCAATCCAATCAATATCTTTTTCATTTTCCGGCGATGGTTTTACGGAGTAAATCAAGGTTGTTGACATCATCCCATTTCCGGTATCCCGGCTCAAAAAATACCAGTTGGTGATTGGCATCAAAGATTAGCGTGGTGGGTAGTGCCTCTATTCCCAGTGACTCTGCATTCTCAACCCTAGTATAAGTGAAGTTGTATTTATTTTCCTGGATGAATTCTTTGATCTGGTCCATATTTTCATTGCTTGCAAGAAGGAAGATCATATTTTCTTTTCCGATCAGTTCCTGCGCTTTTTCAATGGAGGGCATTTCCTTCAAACAGGGTTTGCACCAGGTGGCCCATATATTAATGAATAATGGTTTCCCTTTATAGGCGGATAAATCAATTGGTTGATTATTCATATCCGTTAGACGGATCTGGGTAATGGAATTCTGTGCCGTACTTGATTTGTCCTGCCCTGGCCTTTCATTACAGGCGGCCATCATAAAGAGGCAGAAACATGTGATAAATAGTCCCGAATATAGAAAGGTTCTCATTTTAATCATTATACCAGGTTGGATTAAACGGGCAAATTATGCAAATTATATATGCGGTGGCCGATCCTGTTAATCATCATAAAATATATTGCTGATAACCTGTCATTTCGCTTAATTTTAATATACATTAATTGCCCCCATATGAGAAGGTTTCCGTTAGTACCAGCATTACTACTTTTAGTAGTTGCCTTATTCAACAATTGTGCATCTCCTTTAGCCGCCAATACACCTCCCGAACAACAGCCAGCTCCTGGTATTGAAGGGCGTTGGGATATTACTATTTATGATGATGGGAAAGTTTATCCATCCTGGCTGGAAGTTTTCCATTCAGGAACCAAGCGGTTAATTGGTCATTATGTAGGTATTTCAGGCAGTGCGAGGCCGATTTCAAAAATCAATTTCAAGGATGGCAAGATGAGCTTTACCATTCCACCACAGTGGGAAGAAGAAGACAATGACTTATCCTTTGAAGCAAGTTTGCAGGGCGATAGCCTGGCTGGTACCTTGGTTGCTGCCAATGGTAAATCCTATAAATGGAGTGGTCGCAGGGCACCTTCTCTCCATCGTGATAAAGACGTTGTTTGGGGTGAGCCTTTGCAGCTTTTCAACGGAAAGAACCTTGATGGCTGGCGTGCCATGGGAGATAACCAGTGGGTAGTGGAGTCGGGTGTTTTGAAAAGTCCGCGTTCCGGTGCCAACCTGGTTACCGAAAAAACCTTCAATGATTTTAAGCTGCATGCTGAGTTCCGTTGCCCCAAGGGGAGTAACAGTGGCCTGTATCTTCGCGGCCGGTATGAAGTGCAGATAGAAGACAGTAAGGGCAAGGATCCGCAGAAAGATCTGCTGGGTGCCGTATATGGTTTTATCAAACCAAGTGATATGCCGGCCAAAGATGCCGGTGAATGGCAGACCTATGATATAACCCTTGTTGGCAGGATGGTTACCATCGTTCTGAATGGCAAGCAGGTTGTTTGTAACCAGGAGATACCCGGTATTACAGGTGGCGCACTCGATAGCAGGGAAGGAGAACCCGGCCCTATCATGATACAGGGTGATCATGGTCCTATTGAATTCCGCAAAATTACGATTACTCCCGGCCGTTAGTCCATCATAAAATGATCAACCCCAAACATAAAGCAGCCCAGGAAGCAGCATCCTATGTGAAAAATGGGATGATCATTGGTGTGGGAACAGGCTCTACTGCGGCCTACTTTATCCAGGAATTGGTAAAGCTTTTCCAGCAGGGAACAGACTTTGCCACCATCCCCACATCAAAAGCAACAGCAGTGATTCTGCAGCAATTTGATTTACCCATCTTACCAATGGATGATGTTTCTACTATTGATCTTACGGTGGATGGCGCCGATGAAATTGATAAGGAATTACAACTGATCAAAGGTGGTGGTGGTGCATTACTGCAGGAAAAAATGGTAGCATTTGTTTCAAAGAAATATATAATCATTGCCGACGAATCCAAATGTGTAGAGCAGTTAGGCCGCCATCCACTTCCCGTAGAAGTGATCCCATTTGGATACAAGGCCGTAAAAATGGTCATTGAAAATACCTACGGCATTAAAGTGGTTTTAAGAATGAAGGATGGTAAACCCTTTATTACCGACCACAGACACTATTTGCTGGATTGTCATTTTAACCGGATTGACGATGCTCCTGCATTGCATAGCCATCTGAATAATATAACAGGTGTTGTAGATAATGGCCTGTTCCTGAATATGGCGGATACAGCTATTATTGGGCAATTAGATGGAAAGGTATTTACAGTGTCAATTTAGTATGTGAAGCTTAAAATTTTCCTTGCATTTACAGCGATTTACCTGATATGGGGCTCAACCTACCTGGCCGCCTATTTTGGATTGGGCAGTATTCCGCCTTACCTTATGTCAGCTTTACGATTTACTGCAGCAGGTATGATATTATTGGGATTATCTTTCTTCAAAGGTTACCCATTACCACCCCGAAAGAACATCCTGGTGAATGCATTAGGTGGTATAATGATGCTTGTTGGAGGCAGTGGTTCAGTATTATGGGCACAACAATATATACCATCGGGACTAGCCGCTATACTTGTATCTGCCCTGCCTATCTGGTTTGTTATACTGGATCGGAAACAATGGCCACTTTATTTTTCCAACAGGCTTATTATTCTGGGTGTTTTGCTGGGTTTCGCCGGCATCATCCTATTATTTGGATCCAATGCCATGGATGCAACACAAACCAAAGAGGGATATATGAAGTCCCTCGGAATTCTGGTGATCATTGCCGGAACCATTATGTGGACTATCGGTTCGCTATATACGAAGTATAATTCTCCCAACCAGGATGTGACGGTGAGTGCCAGTATACAATTACTCGCAGCAGGTTTATTCAGTTTCTGTTTGAGTCCATTCCTCGACTCGCTTACTTCTTTTTCATTTGCTGATGTTTCCCTGCAGGCATGGCTGGCATTGTTTTACCTGATCATATTCGGATCGGTAATCGGATATCTTTCCTATGTATTTTTATTATCAGTAAGGCCCGCAGCACAGGTAGGAACACATGCCTATGTTAACCCGGTGATCGCAGTGGTCCTTGGGATTGTTTTTATAAATGAAAACATATCACTTATACAAATGATAGCCCTGGTGGTGATACTCGCCAGCGTAGTACTCATCAATCGTAAGACTGCATAACTCAGATAATATCTGCAGTCTTGGGCGGTGCGTTCAGAATACTCCTGCTATTGAATAAACCTATCATCACCGTGAGTGCTGATATACTCAGGAAGATCAATAATGTAGGCAAAACCGGCGGGGCAAACACTGTTTTGAAACTGAATACTGCAAGAGCCCACCCTCCGGCCAGTGCCAGCAATATTCCTGTAATGGCAGCGAGTGCACCCAAAAAGAAATATTCCAATGCAGTAATTGTAAGCACCTGCCTGCGACTGGCACCAAGAGTCCTTAATAGAACAGTTTCCTGTATGCGCTGATATTTGCTGATAAGGATGGATGCAATCAACACCACCAATCCTGTAGCAATGCTGAAGCCACCAATAAACCTTATGACGAAAGCAATTTTGGAGAGTATATCATCTACCACGCTGAGGATTAATCCCAGGTCAATCATAGATACTGTTGGATAAGCACTCACCACGGCACGCTGGAATGATGCAGATAATTCTTTTGATGGTACCCTGGTAATAAGCACATGAAATTTAGGAGCAGATTCAAGTACACCCTTTGGGAAGATAACCCTGAAATTGGTTTGCACGCGGTTCCAGTCCACCTTCCTCAGACTTCCCACAACAGTAGATACTAATGCTCCCTGCACATTGAATACAATAGTATCCCCAACCCCCACATGCAGGCGTTTAGCATAGCCATCTTCCATGGATATGCGAACATCTGTAACAGATGGTGCTACAGTTTGTAATTTTCCTTCCAGCAACGTTTCAGTATCGGTTAAACTATCACGGTAGGTAGAACGCACTTCCCCTTCAAATGCCCAGCGTGGAAGGTCTAATGTACTATCCTGCCTTGCCATGGTAGCAGTAATACCATTAATCTCCTCAATACGCATGGTTACTATTGGAACTTCCTGGATAACAGGTAAATTAAACTTGCGGGTGATGGCGGCAATCGGTTCCTTCTGTTCTGGTTGTATATCAAAGATCACCATGTTGGGTTGGTTTTCGCTTGATGAGAGCGCTACCTTATTAGTGAGCAGGTGCTGAACAAAAAACAGCAGGCAGATAAATGTTGTTCCCAGTCCAATAGCAACAACCAGTATCACTGTTTGGTTATGGGGACGGAATAGATTCGCAAATCCCTGTCGCCACAAATAGCTCCATGATTCAGGAAAATACTTCCTGGTTACCCACATGATAAGCCATGCCATACCTGCAAGAATTCCAAAGGCGGCCAGCACACCAATTGTGAAAACAACGGCCTGCATCCAGTTATTCATCTGAAGCCAGCTAAAGCCAAGAACGAATGCGAGGATCAGCAGGTAAACCAGCCACTGCAAAGGATCGCGTAAAAACCTGTTCTTTGTTTCTGTTATCCGAAGTGTATTCAGCGGGGCTATATTTCTGATGGATAATAGTGGTAACAAGGAGAATAGAACCGAGATCAGTAATCCAACAAATATGCCTTGTGCAATTGCTTTCCAGGAGATCTGCATGGTGATATCAACCGGAAGGAAATCTTCCAATACGGCCGGTAACAAAAATTGAATGGCGGTTCCGGCAATAGTTCCCGCTATTGAACCAAGTAGTCCCAGCAAACTAACCTGTATAAGATAAATCAGGAACGCTTGCTTTCCTGTAGCACCGAGGCAGCGGAGCACTGCAATGGAGTTCAGTTTTTCCCTGATATATATATGGATGGCACTAGCAACGCCGATACATCCAAGTAACAGTGCAATAAAACTGACCAGGTTCATGAAGGAGGTAAAATCTTCGAAAGAATTGCCTGTATTGTTTTTTGCAGCTTCCACTGTATCAATATCAAATCCTGCATCTTCAATGCGTGGCTCAATTTTCTCTACGAGCGCATTTATATCAACAGGGTTATCGTATTTGAAATAATAGCTGTAGTTGATCCGGCTGCCGCGCTGCGATAAGCCTGTTGCAGCCAAATAGCGTAAAGGGATAAATATACCTGGGGCAACAGCTGCAGAGAATCCGGTTTTACCTGGTACCTTATCAATCTCACCTGCAATTGTAAAAGTTAGTTCACCGACCTTTATTGAATCCCCCAGTTTCGCCTGGTATTGAAGCATAAGGGTTTTGTCAACCAAGGCCTGTTGCGCTGCCTGGTATGTTTTAGCTGCATTTACCGGGTTGGTTCGAATGCTTCCATAAAAAGGATAATTACCTTCCACCGCCCTTATCTGTACCAGTCTTGTTCCTCCTGTGCGAAGGAAATAGACCATCGATGCAAAACTTTGTTCAGTAGCTTTCTGGTCGCCGATAGAGTCAAGTAATGGTTGCAATGCGTCTCCCGCTGGTTTATTGGCTTCAATCACAAGGTCAGCTCCCAGCAATTCCTTTGCCTGTTTGTCGATATCCCCCTGAACTGTATATCGCAGTGAATAAATAGCAACCAGCGCTGCAATACCTAGTATGATGGAGGATATAAAAAGCAGCAGTCTTGATCTGCTCCTTCTGCTATCGCGCCATGCCATGCGGAAGAGCCAGGCAAAATTCAATCGTCCTTTGTTACTGTACTGGCTCATAAGGTAAGATCATTGTTGATGAAGGTCTCCTGGTCAGAAATGATGGAACCTCCCCTGAGTTTTATGATCCTGCCTGTGCGGGCGGCCAGTTCCAGGTCATGAGTAACGATTATAAGAGTTGTGCCGGCTTCCTGGTTGAGGTCAAATAATAAGCGGATGATCTTCTCACTTGTTTCTGCGTCAAGATTTCCAGTGGGTTCGTCAGCAAACAATATTTTTGGTTGTGTTGAAAAGGCCCTGGCTATGGATACCCGCTGTTGTTCACCGCCCGATAATTGGGAAGGGTAGTGCTGCACCCTTTCTTTGAGACCAACTTTATCTAAGAGGGCAAGTGCCCTGCTCCGGATATTCTTTTCTCCTCTCAATTCTAATGGAACCATAACATTTTCAAGTGCAGTGAGGGTTGGTAACAGCTGGAAATTCTGGAAGATAAATCCAACATACTGGTTCCTGATCCTTGCCAGTTCATCTTCAGAGAGATTATTAAGGAGTATATTATTGAGGTGAACGGTCCCTTCACTGCTGCGATCAAGTCCCGCACATAAACCAAGTAAAGTTGATTTTCCACTGCCCGATGGCCCCACGATTGCCATGGTGGCGCCTGCCTCAACGGAGAAGTTAACATCTTTTAATACAGTAGTCGATCTTCCCGCCCCTTCATATGTTTTACTTAAATGTGCTGTTTCTAGTATTGTTTCGGGCATAAACATCCTTATTCTTTAATAATATTGCGCTAATTTATCATTTAATACAACAGTTGATGACGAGAACATTGTTAATATACCTGCTATCACTGCTGATTATTTCAACCATAGGTGCTTGTGGCAATGCTGCGGACAAGGCTCCGGATGATAACCAGAAAGCAACTGAAAAGGTTGCCGAGCCCGTTGATTCATTAAAGACCATCCTCTTTTTTGGCAATAGTCTGACGGCAGGATATGGGCTTGACCCGGTGGAAGCTTTTCCTGCACTGATTCAAATAAAAATTGATTCGCTTAAGCTGCCTTATAAAGTGATCAATGGTGGATTAAGTGGCGAAACCACTTCGGGTGGCAAAACACGAATTGATTGGTTATTGCGTCAAAAGATCGATGTTTTTATTCTTGAGCTTGGTGCTAATGATGGACTTCGTGGTATCCCGGTTAAGGAAACCAAACAAAACCTGCAGGCCATCATAGACCAGGTGAAATCAAAATATCCGGATGTGAAATTGGTGCTTGCGGGTATGCATGTTCCTCCTAATATGGGGGCAGCTTATGCTAAAGAGTTCCATGCTATATATTCGGACATTGCCAGGAAGAATCAAATGACCTTGATACCGTTTCTTTTAGAAGGTGTTGGGGGTAATCCTGAATTGAACCAGGGAGACGGCATACATCCAACGGCAGAGGGTTATAAGATAGTAGCCGATGAAGTTTGGAAATATATCCAACCGATACTTTAATATAATAAACATGTCTTCATTATTTTCTCCTTTAACTATCAAGGGCCTTACGTTGCGAAACAGGGTAGTGGTGTCACCTATGTGCCAGTATTCAGCGACGGATGGATTCGCCAATGACTGGCATCTGGTACATCTCGGTGCTATGGCAGTTGGCGGCGCTGCTCTTGTTTTCGTAGAGGCTACAGGTGTATCACCCGAAGGCAGGATTACGCCGGGTTGTTTGGGTATCTGGCATGATGAACATATTGATATGCTGAAACGTATCGCAGGTTTTATTGAGCAACATGGAGCAATACCTGGTATTCAAGTGGCGCATGCGGGCAGAAAAGCATCTCATGATTTACCCTGGAAAGGTGCTGCCCAGTTAAAGGAAGATGAAGGCGGATGGTCAACAGTAGCGCCAAGTGCTATCCCATTCAGCGAGGGTGAAGTTCCACCCATTGCCTTAGATAATGCAGGTATACTAAAAGTGGTAGAGGATTTTAGCAAGGCCACTCAAAGGGCGCTGGAAGCCGGATTTAAAATTGTTGAGATCCATGCTGCACATGGATATTTATTGAATGAGTTCCTTTCACCGTTGAGTAATCAACGAACCGATGAGTATGGTGGATCTTTTGATAACCGTATTCGCTTATTGCTGGAGGTTGTAGAAGCTGTGCAGAAAGTTTGGCCGAAATCACTTCCATTGTTCGTCAGGATCTCCGCAACTGATTGGGTAGAGGGTGGCTGGACGATCAACGATTCTGTTAGGCTCGGCACGATCCTTAAAGAGAAAGGTGTTGATCTGATAGATTGTTCTTCGGGTGGAAATGATGCCAGTGCAAGAATTCCCCTGCAACCATGCTACCAGGTACGTTTTGCAGAAGCCGTGCGTGAAACAGGTATTATGACGGGGGCAGTTGGATTGATCACAGAAGCAAAGCAGGCTGAATCAATAATCAGGGAAGGTAAGGCTGATCTTGTTTTCCTTGCAAGGGAGATGTTGCGCAATCCGCATTTTGTGTACTATGCTTCAAATGAATTAGATGCTGAGCATCAGTGGCCAAAGCAGTACTTAAGAGCAAGGTTTAAAAAATAATTACTATGGACCTTATGCAGTTTCTTACAACTATCCAGGATAATCAGATGCCGGAAGGAATTTCTGTTTATCTGCAATCACTTTGGTATGCAGGTAATGATAATTGGGAGAAGGCACACGAGCTTATACAGGACCTGCCGGGAAAGGATGCTGCAATATTGCATGCCTATCTTCACCGTGTGGAGGGTGATAAGTGGAATGCGGGGTTTTGGTATGATAAGGCAGGAGAAAAAATGCCGGAATATTCCACCCAAGAAGAATGGGAATTATTGGTGAAAAGATTTCTGTGATTATAATTATCTTATTTGTCCGCTACCACGAACAATCCATTTTTCTGTTACAAGTTTTTCTAATGCAAAGGGTCCGCGGGCATGCAGCTTCTGTGTGGAAATGCCAATTTCCGCACCAAGTTCAAACACCTCTCCATCTGTAAAACGGGTGGATGCATTTGAATATACAACTGCAGAATCTACATTTCGGATAAAATATTCGCAGGCTTTTTTGTCTTCCGATAAAATGGATTCAGAATGTTTAGTAGAGTAGGTAGCAATATGATTTAGAGCTTCTTCAATACCATCTACAACCTTTATGGCACATTTGAGGCTTAGGAACTCGCGACCATAATCTGCTGTAGTGGCTGGTGTAAGAAAAGGATATCCCTTCAATAAAACAGTTTCTGGCTTACCAGCAAAAATCTCCACTTCTTTTGCGGCAAACAGGGGGGCAAGTTTCTTCAAAAATCCAGAGGCAATTTTTTTATCTACCAATATAGTATCAACAGCATTGCATACAGACGGCCTGGAGGTTTTCGCATTTACCACTATCTCTAAAGCCTTGCTTAGATTTGCTTTTGATTCTACATATATATGGCAAACACCTGCTCCTGTTTCAATTACAGGTACCAGGGAATGCTTTCTCACATACCTTATAAGGCCATCAGATCCTCTTGGAATAAGCACATCGAGGTATTTGGTAGCAGTAAACATTACCTCTACAACCTCCCTGTCTGGTGGAAGGAGGGTAACAAGATCAGCGTCCATACCATAACTCCTAAGCACCTTTTTTATCAGTCCAACGGCTGCTTTATTGGTATGATCTGCTTCATTGCTTCCTTTCAGTACACATGCATTTCTGCTTCGCAGGCAAAGGGCTGCAATATCAAAGGTTACATTAGGCCTCGATTCATATATCGCACCTACAACACCCAGGGGCACCGCTATTTTTTCCAGTTTAAGTCCGTTGTGCAAAGTCTTTTTTTCCAATATTTTTCCGGATGGATCTGGCAGTTTTGCAATATTCCTGATACTGGCGGCTATAGCACGAATTCTTTTTTCATCCAGCATAAGGCGATCTATCCTGGGATTATCCGCTGATTGTTTAGCAAGATCTTTTGCATTTGCTTTTAATATTGCCGGGATTGAATTATTCAGTTCATCTGCCAGCGAGCGTAACAATTTCCTTAGCTGGATATCAGGCACTGACAGCAGACTCCCAGAAGCAGCGTGAGTCTTTTTTATATTTCCTAAAACAGTCATTCTTCTTTTTGTTAGAATAATACAATATCATCTGCATGCGCTGCGATCACATTCTTTTCTTTTAGTTGATCATTGATGCTGGAGGCTTCCAGCCGGGTTTTCGCAACACCCAGGATCTCGCCGGTTTCATCCATGATCTGTATCACCTCACCCGCTACGAATTTTCCTTCGGCTTTTGTTATGCCAATGGTTAAAAGACTTTTCCTTCCCTGTAGAGCCCTCGCAGCACCTTTATCTACATGGATGGTTCCCAGTGTTACTGAACCACTTGCAAGCCATTTCTGCCTCGCCCGTAGATTGGATTTTTTTGCCAGGAAATAGGAGCCATTATCACCCTCAAGCGCATCCGAAATTGGGTGCCGACCTTTCAATCCACAGATCATAACATTGATACCAAGGGAAGTTGCTAAACGGGTAAAGGTCAGTTTAGACAACATGCCGCCAAGTCCCGGGCCACTGGTATCTGTTCGAACATACTGTAACACTGACGCATCAACTTTTTCTATACGGGTAATGATATTTTTCTTGTCATCCAATAAGCCGCCTGCAGAAGTACAGAGCACGAGGTTACTGGCATCAAAACCAATTGCAATAAGCGTTGCGAGTTCGTCATTGTCTGAAAACTTAATCTCCACATTACTGACAAGATCATTTTCATTTACAACCGGGATAATTTTATTATCCCAGAAAGTGGCAAAGGTTTCACGGAGTTGCAGAAACTGTTTCCTGCTCGAGAAATGCACCCTTTCACAAAGTGCCTGTGCCACCGTAATACCATGGACACTAAAATACTTATGATACATTTGAATAAGTATCGGGTTGCCTACTGCCGCGGCAGCTTTTCGCTCCGATAATGTTCCTTTATAATTGTGCAGAAATTTCCTGCCACTACCTACCGCACCACTGGAAACCAGTACAATATTGAATTGCTGGCTTAGTGCTGCAATTTCCGCAGCCACTTTTTTGATAACTGAAGTATCGATATTTCCTTCCTGGTTAGTTATTACGGCAGTCCCTAATTTAATAACTAAGACTTCCCTTAACATTGCTTGCTTGCTTGGTTTGTTTGCAAGATAATGTAATAAATAAACTACACCATGGGGGTTCGGCCCCCGATGCTTTGTAAATTGCAGTATGCTACAGGTGTTTGGTATAAGTAAGAAAGATCAGGATATATTTATCTTAAAGGATATTGAGTTTTCGGTTCCGGGCAACCGGAAGTTGGCCCTTGCAGGTGAAACCGGTTCAGGTAAGAGCACTCTAATGAAGATAATTGCCGGACTGGTTCAGCCCGATGAGGGTAGCGTATTCTTCCATGATAAAAAAGTGGATGGCCCATTGGAGAGATTGATACCTGGCCATCCGCAGATTGCTTATCTCTCACAGCATTTTGAACTACGAAACAATTACAGGGTTGAAGAGATACTCGAGATTGCCAGTAAACTCGACCCACCACATGCCCGGAAAATATTTGAGATATGCCAGGTAGAACATTTGCTCAAACGTAAAACTGACCGGGTTTCAGGAGGTGAACGTCAACGTATAGCGATGGCAAGAGCCCTCGTCACCTCTCCTGATCTATTGCTGCTGGATGAACCATACTCTAATCTTGATACGATACATAAGCAGATTATGAAAGCAGTTGTGCAAGATATCGGGGAACACCTGGGTGTTTCCTGTATACTAGTGTCACATGATGCTGCCGATACTTTATCATGGGCCGAAGAAATTATGGTTATGCATGATGGCAGTATCATCCAACGGGCTGATCCCGAAACAATTTATCATCACCCCGCCAATGCTTATGTGGCTGCACTCTTTGGTAAATTCAATGTGCTGAATACTGAAACATCAATAGCACTTGGATATAATAATAAGTCATCGCAAGATGGTGATTTTTCAATGTTACGCCCCGGGCAGTTCAGTTTGAATCAAGGCACTATTAATAGTGTAAAGGGGGAAATAAAAAAGGTGTCCTTTTTGGGAGACACCTATGAGTTGGATATCCAGCTTGAATCTCAATCCATTGTGGTGAAAACAGCTATTAACGGTTTGATCAAAGGAGATGCCGTTACTGTTTCCCTAAACCGGGGATCTATTGGGATGCCCTGATTCTCAGGATGGAGTGTAGGCAGATCTTTTTATGGATCTGAGTACAAAATGTAAACTGATCAGCGATGCGCCAAACAGGTAGAGATACATTTTCTGATCAAGCGGGTGATTGTTGCCGAAATAAGTGAGCGCCACAAGAGTGGTGCCCCAGATGAACAGCGCATTCTTAATGGCTGATAACAACAGGGTACGTAGGGTTACCATGACGGATTTTTTTTGTCTCCCTTATTAACAAAATACCTTATTTATTATTGTGCAATTGATTTGGTTTTCGATGAAAGGCACGCTTATATATACTTCAGCCACCAGTAATTGTTCCGGGCTTTATAGCGTCCAAACCATTGGCTGGGCTTATATAAAAGAAGTACAATAACTATCCACAGCACATAAACGATCCATAGGTCGTAGCCGAAATTCAGGGGGCGGAAGTAAAATGGAAGTCCGGGACTGCTGATATCTTTTATTCCATAGCCTGAACTAAAGAAGAGTATAATGAGGAACAGATGGATAAGATAGAAATGTAAAATATAATAGAAAAAAGGAACCTTTCCATACACACTTACAAAACGGCTCCACGCGGTATTTGTTTTCTCCCAGATAGATAGTAAAATTAATGAGGGTCCCAGGGTCATACAGAGATACATTAATGACGGTGGGTATTTGCTGGTATTTAGAAACGAGAAAAGGTCGTGTGGAAAGCTGCCATTTGTTAGTCGGGGAGAGGGGTCACCATACCCATTGATAAACCGTAGCAGAAAAAATGCAATTGTCATCACTGATCCGGTTATTAAAAGATTTTTTCTTCTTCTGCTGCCAGAATAACCTGCATTGTACCAATACCCCAATGCATAACCGATAAACATTGCTGCGGTCCATGGTAATATAGCATATAGTGTCAGTATGATGTGGGTTGAGGAAATGGGAATTGCCGATCCAAAGGCCCTGAAAAAGATATTCCATAAGGCTCCCGCCGCACCGGTTTGAGGAGCTGTAACATAATCAAGCATATTATGTCCTACGAACAAAATGATTCCAGAAAATAAAACAGCCTTGAATGATATTCTGCTGATTAAGGAAAGCAGTATCATGCTGAATCCGATTGCCCAGATCACCTGTAGAATTATTACATTAAAGAAAGGATTGAAGGTTATGCCGAAAGTAACAAGCGTGATTTCGGCAATAATGAGCCAGAGGCCCCTTTTGAACATGGAGGCACTGGCCTCTGCCCTGGTTTTATTTTGGGATGATATATAGATGGATATGCCTGATAGCATAACAAAAACTGGTGCGCAGAAATGCGTTATCCATCTTGTGAAGAAAAGCGGATAAGTAGTTGATGCAGGCGCCAGGGGATCTGCTGTCATAGCTGAATGATGAAAGAAATCCCTTGTATGGTCGAGGGCCATAATTATCATTACAATACCCCGAAGAATGTCGATTGATTGTATCCTCTTAGATTTTTCCATGTATTAATGAAGTGGTATAAAACTATATAAAAATAAAAATAGATTTGAAACCACTTTTAACGTCACCCAGGAACAACGTGACCTGGTCATATGTTCGAACGTCCACCTAACGTTTGTCAGACACTTAATCTCCCAAGCCTTGCAGTTAGCGAAAGAATTTATTATATTGATTCCCAAACCTTAACCATGAATCGTTTTCTATTCCTGCCAGTACTTTTCTCTATCATGTTTTTTTCATGCTCTAAAAGCAGTGATAGTTCTAATCCTCAATACTATTTCAATGCAACTGTCAATGGTCAAAAGGTAGCATTTAATACCAATGCATTTGCCCAATGGGAGATTAATGGAGATTTTGCTGCTCTTATGGCCGGAGGTTATGAGAATAATTCCCAGGATTCAAGAACTGCAGGATTTGTAATTATAAATCTTCCCTCAAAAAAACAAATCACAGCTGGTGCCTATAATGATTCAGGAGATGAATTCGAAGTAATTGGTAGTTATAATATTCCAGCACAGGAGAAGGACTATCAATCCGGGACAACATTATCTGCAGAAGCTGAAAGGATGGGAATGAACCTGCCAAATAAATTTGAGCTGATCATTACCTCGGTATCTGACAATATTATTCAGGGAAGTTTCAGTGGTGATTTTTACCTTGAAGCTGATCCTATGGCTGAAAAGGTAACTATTACGAATGGCAGCTTCAGGCTAAAGGTTCTTTAATAATTAATCCTTTTTCTTATTGTCAGGTTCGGCTTCTTTCTGAGCCTCCTTTTTTTGTTCCTTAGCATTGGCTATGGAATCCTTTATACGCTGTCTTTCCTTTCTTTTGAAATGACCTCTCAATAAGAAAGACCCCTGTGCCGCTTCCAATGTCTCATTGGCGGTGCTGGCTGTTTTCTTGATTGTGCCAACTGTTTGTTTTGTCTGATCAATAGCACCTTCCAGTTTAACTGCCAGCTTATCATCATTCAATAAACGGCCCAGACTTCCTTCGCCGTCATCAATTCTGCCGACAATATTGGCAAGTCCATCCGTAAGATCTGCTGCATTCTCCGAAATCAGACTAATATTATTCATCACCTTATCCATATCCATTGGATTAACCGATTGTATCACTGCACCATCTTTTACAGGAACTGTGGCTGAATCACCGGGTGATATCATAATTAGTTTATCACCCATTAAACCATCTGATCCAATGCTGGCAACTGCATCAGCTTTAATATAAGGCTGCATTTCTTTTTCGAGAGTTAACATAAGCCGAACGGTCGTGTCATTAATGATCCTGATCTGGTCAACTGTTCCGATATTGATTCCCGCAAACCTTACATAATTACCTTCTCTTGTTCCGGCAATATTCTTGAAGTCGGCAAATACATTTATTTTATTTCCGAACAGGTTTTGTTGTTTCCCGATTAGGAAGATTAACACCAGTAGCAGGCCCAGGCTCACTGCAACGAAGGTTCCTGTTTTTATTTTTTGTTCTGTAGATATTTTCATGCACTTAATTATTTAAAAAATGATCTTATAAATTCATCATCTGAATGGTAGAGTTCATCATAAGTTCCTTCAGCAATTATCTCTCCTTCATCCAAAACCAGGATCCGGTCGGCAGTCAGTTCTGCACAGGGGATATCATGGGTGATGATCAATGATGTGGTCTTATATCTTTTTTGCATTTCTAACATCAGGTAACTGATTTCTTTTGAGGTAATTGTATCCAAACCTGTTGTGGGCTCATCATACAACATGATTTCGGGCCTTACTATAAGTGTACGAGCCAGTCCCAGCCTTTTGCGCATCCCCCCACTAAGATCAGAAGGCATCTTATCAATAGCATCTGCTAATCCAACCGCTTCGAGCACTTCAAGAGAGCGTTCCCTTATCTCTTTTCTGTCTTTTATTTTCAAAACCTTCTTAAGGGGAAAAGCAAGATTCTCTCTTACTGTCATACTATCGTAAAGCGCAGCTCCCTGGAATAGAAATCCGAGTTTGCTTCTTAGCCCCTTAAGTTCCTGATCATCCATCTCTTTTACCTCCCTGCCAAACACCAGGCAATCGCCTTCATCCTGGTCGAGCAGTCCGGCTATGCATTTAATGGTTACTGATTTGCCTTGTCCGGATTTTCCCAGCACTACCACATTCTCTCCTTTCCTGACGGTTAAGTTGATATTCTTTAATACCTCCTTTCCGTTGAAGCTTTTTTTGAGTCCTTTTATTTCTATGATCGCTTCCTGGTTCATGGCTTAGGAGTATATTAATGAGTTGGTGACCTGTACCACGATGGCGTCTATTACTATTATCCAGATTGATGCTGTAACAACTGATGAATTTGCTGCCAGTCCTACGCTCTCTGTTCCTTTATTAGAATTAAATCCTATAAAGCATCCCACAAAACCTATACTAAATCCGAACATGATTGATTTGATAAATGCAGGGAAAACATCAGAAAAAGCAAGGCTTGAAATGGCCTTGGTAAAATATAATTTGATGGTCATATCGCCGGAGAGCGCAGCGGCGGTAAATCCTCCTACCAATGCCATTGCATCTGCAAAAATGGTGAGTAGCGGAATCATTAATGTGCAGGCAAGTATTCTTGGCACAACAAGAAAGCTAACAGGATTTGCCCCGGATACTTCCATGGCATCAATTTGCTCGGTTACATTCATGCTTCCGAGTTCTGCACCAATACTGGAGGCGATTTTTCCAGCACAAATAAGGGCAATGATCACCGGACCTATTTCCCGAATGATAGAAACAGATACCATACTCGGTATATAACTTTCTGCTCCGAATTCTTTAAGTGTAGGTTGAGATTGAAGTGTTAATACTATACCGAGAATAAATCCTGTTAAGGCGCAAATACCTATCGAACGGAAACCGATGGTATAGGACTGGCGGGCGAATTCTTCAAATTCGAACTCTTCCCGCAGGAGATTCCTGAAAAAGGATCGAAGGAAGATTCCCTGTTCGCCCATGGCAATAAGGGTATTCCTGAAATTTAGGTGTTGGGTTAATGACATTATTTGGCCTGCTTGGTTAGACCCCTATTGCCAAAGCCCTGCCATCATTATAATGCGTGAAATATCTTAAATCCCATTTTTACTGGGGAATAAATTCTACAACGACTGTGTTTCAACGCCGAATTCAAACTGCATCTCATTTAATTTACGATATAGGCCATTTTGGAGCATCAGTTCCTGGTGGGTACCGCTTTCACTGATTCGGCCTTTATCGAGCACCACGATCCTGTCTGCATTGCGGATGGTAGATAGCCGATGGGCAATCACAAAGGATGTGCGGCCTTTCATCAGGTTTTCCAGCGCTTCCTGAACCAGCTGCTCACTTTCACTATCGAGAGACGAAGTGGCCTCATCAAGGATGAGGATGGCGGGATCTTTCAGGATGGCACGGGCGATGGCTATCCGCTGGCGCTGGCCACCGCTTAATTTGATGCCTCTTTCTCCCACGATGGTTTCGTATGTTTCCGGGAACCGGGAGATGAACTCATGAGCGTTGGCGCGTTCAGCTGCTTCACGGATCTCTTCATCAGTAGCACCAGGTTTGCCATACCCAATATTTTCGCGGATGCTACCGCCAAAGAGCAAAACCTCCTGAGGAACAAAAGCCATCTGCTGTCTTAATTGAGTAAGGGGATATTGCTCCGCTGGTTTATCATCAAAATAAAGTACGCCTGCGTTGGGTTTATAGAACTGCAAAAGGAGGGAAGCAATTGTAGTTTTGCCGGCCCCACTGGGTCCAACAATAGCTATCTGCTGGCCTTTGGCTACTGAGAGGTTAAGATCCTTCAAAACCGAAATGTCTTTGCGGCCGGGATAACTAAAAGCCACATGATCAAAACGAACATTCCCATGGAGAATATGTTCAGGTGCTCCTGCGTCTTCCAGCGAAACAGGCTCACCCTCACTGCGCAGGATCTCACGGATGCTTTCTGTTGCGCCAAGGGTTTTCTGAAGCTGCGAGAAGATATCGGCAAAACCGGCAAAGGTTCCCCCAACAAACATGGAGAAGATTACGAACATAGTAAGAGAGCCAAGGCTTAATTCGCCGCTTCTGATCATATTGACACCATACCACATCACAAAAGCGATGGCGCCAAATACACTGAATATCATAAAGGAAATAAAGGCACCCCGGTAACGGGCATTGCTGATAGCTGTGTCTACAACGGCAGAAATGCTTTTCACATAACGCGAAATTTCATGGTACTCGCTGGTAAAGGCTTTCACGACGGTGATACCCTGGAAAGTTTCCTGCACTATAGTGCCACTTTCTGCCAGCTGGTCCTGCGCTCTCCGGGCCATTTTTCGAATGCGTTTGCCAAATAATACGGCCAATATTGCTATCAGTGGAACTACCGCAAGCATCACCAGGGCAAGCTTGGTACTGATCCAGAAGATAAATACCAGTCCTATCACCAGCGTGAATATCCCTCTCAGAAATTCTGCCAATGTAAATGATATAGCGTCCTGGATCTGAGAGAGGTCGGATGAGATCCTGTTGCTGAGTTCACCTACTCTCTTCTCAGAGAAATAACTCATAGGCATAGTAAGCAACTTACTGTAAACATCCTTTCTCATGCCGGCAAGAGAACGCTCGCCAACTTCGGTTAAGAGGTAAACGCGCATATAGGAGAAGAGCATCTGGAAGCCTAGTTGTATAAAGATGAGAAGAAGCGTTGTGTTAAGGTCCCAGTTAAGATTTCTTAATTGCTCGCCGAAGGGCATCATAGAAGTTGATCCGGTCGTAGGAACAGTTGTTGTTCCCGGTGCGGCAGCATCTATCATTTTGCCAAGAAATAGAGGAAACAGGCTGGTAGTAAATGCTGAAAGTGCAATAAAAACAAGGCTTAGGATGAATTTTCCCTTATATGGCCTGAGGTAATTGAAGAGTACCATGGCCTGGCGGATATTTTCCTTATTGATCTTTGCTTTGGGGCTATCATCTTTATCATTACTGCCGCTGCCTCTTCTTCTTCCGCCTGCCATACTGTATATTCGGGTTTTAATTAAACTGCAAGATAAGAATGGTTAAGCCAAAAGCTTTCATTATGTTGAGTAAACTGCTCACCGCCTGCCTGTTGTTAACTACCCTATCGCAGGCACAACAAGGCCCTATTGATTTTGAACAGTATAATCCTGTTTCTACCCTGGTGGTGAAGGAGAATCCGGTTGCAAGGGCTAAATTTCCTTTCATAGATGTGCATAATCATCAGCGTGGGATGGATTCGGGAAGCCTCGAACCGCTTCTCTCAGAGATGGACAAACTGAATATGCAGGTGATGGTAAATCTTAGCGGTGGAACCGGTAATTCACTCGAGAAAAAGATAGGTAATATCAAATCTGCCAACTCGAAACGATTCCTGGTATTTGCCAATATTGATTTTTCGGGGTTTGGAAAAACCGGCTGGACAGAATTCACCGTCAAGCAATTGGTGAATGATGTAAAGAATGGCGCAAGCGGGCTTAAAATTTTTAAGAACCTTGGATTTTCTGTGAAGGATCCCGATGGCAAACGGGTTGGGGTGGACGATCCCCGGCTTGCGCCCATATGGGAAGCATGTGCTGACCTTCGCATACCAGTGCTGATACATACAGCTGATCCGGCTCCTTTCTGGGATAGCCTGGATAATAACAATGAAAGATTATTGGAACTAAAAATCCATCCCCGCCGCCAGCAAAAAAATGAAGAATATAGCTGGCAACAACTCATTGATGAGCAGCATAGGGTTTTCCGCAAGCATTTCCGAACAACGTTTATTGCCGCCCACTTTGGTTGGTATCCTAATAACCTTGGTAAACTCGATAGCATACTAACGGCAATGCCTAATGTAGTAGTGGAATTTGGAGCTGTTATTGCTGAGCTGGGCCGTCAGCCACGGGCCGCTAAATACTTCTTTAATAAATTCCAGGACAGGATACTTTTTGGTAAAGATAGCTGGGTGCCATCTGAATATGCGACTTATTTCAGGGTGCTGGAAACAGAAGATGAATATTTTCCTTACCACAAAAAATACCATGCCTTTTGGGGAATGTACGGAATGGGTTTGAGTGATGAGGTGTTGAAAAAGATCTATTATAAGAATGCCCTTCGAATAATTCCCGGCATCGATAAATCACAATTTCCATTATAAGCAATAGAAGAATTGCTTGATAAAAAGAAGCCCCTTGTGTTATGCAAGGGGCTTCTTTTTTTGCTAATTTATTAAAGTTGTTTCGCGCCTTTTTCGGCAGATTTTTTCCTTACGGTTGTGGTTGCCCCACCATCCAATGTCAGGTTAACCGGAACATTGGTGATCCAGTTGCCACGTGTAAAATCCGGTATTTCTACTGTCCTTGACCTGTTATTTACGGAGCTTTCTGATAATGGAACAATAGAACTCCAAAGTGCTGCGTCATAAACATCCTGGTCAAGTGGAAGTCCATTTCGCAAACAATCGATCAGTCTCCAATCCATGATGAAATCCATTCCCCCATGTCCACCTACACTTTTTGCGATCTCTCCTATATGTTTTACAATAGGTGGCGTGTATTTTTCTTCCAGAGATTTGAATTCAGCTTCCTTGATCCAGCCGTGCCCAAATGCAATTCTTGCCGGGTCAGGCCATTTGCTCGCAATTCCTTTTGTTCCACTCACAAGGTGAATCCTGGAATAGGGCCGCGGTGATGATACATCATGCTGAACCATGATGGTTTTTCCTTTTACCGATCTGATCAAAGTGGTATTCATGTTTCCACGGTAGCGCTGGTTTTCAAAAGGTTTGAAAAAAGGATCAGTAGCCGCCAGTTCTTTTGCCTTTGCTGCCATTGTGAAATCATTCGTTGACATTGAAGTGAGATGTTCAAGCTGATCGCCACGGTTTATATTCATGCACTGCGCTATTGGTCCCAGGCCATGTGTTGGATAAAGACTTCCGTTATGTTTTATATTCTCCTTCAATCGCCACATATCGGCATATCCTTTTTTATTGAAGTTGAGAGACACGAGGTCATGTATATAGGCACCTTCTGCATGCAACACCTCCCCAAAAAGACCATTCCGGGCCATATTCAAGGTCAGCAGTTCAAAAAAATCATAGCAACAGTTTTCCAGCATCATACAATGCTTGCGGGTTCTCTCAGAGGTTTCTACCAGTTCCCAGCATTCATCAATACTCATTGCAGCCGGCACTTCTGTTGCAGCATGTTTACCATTATTCATTGCATAAACTGCAATTGGTGTATGAAGATCCCAGGGCGTAGTGATATATATTAAGTCAAGGTCCTTGCTTTCACACATCGCTTTCCATCCCGTATCACCACTGTATTCTTTGGCTTTTGGTAAACCTGCTTTTTCCAGGATCTTCTGCGCAGAACTTACCCGGTCAGGATATTTATCACACAATGCTTTTATTTCAACACCTTCAATAAAGCTCATTCGTTCTACGGCTCCCGGCCCACGCATACCCAAACCAACAAAACCGATCCTTACTTTGTCGAGCTTAGGTGCTGCATATCCGCACATATTAAATGATGGAGATTTTTCAGCTTGAATAGGACCCTTGTCAATAGAAGATTCCGGATCGCTCTGGCCAGCAATAGCGGGAAGTCCGCTTACTATTGCACTTGTACCCAGAGTGATATTCCTTAAAAAGTTTCGCCGATTTGAACTCATTTTGCTTGATTTTATATGGCTTTTATTATTAAATGAATTTTTGAAGAAGCGTATCTAGTATCGATTCCTTTTCAATCAGTTTGCTGAGGAGATCGATCTGGTTAGCTGCCCTGTTGAAATTATGTTCAGGATAGCTGGAACCGTAATAAGTATCATCGTTGAAATAGTCGGTAAGGAATCGAATAGCCTGCATATAGATCATGAATTTACCGGCATACACGATAGAAGTTTTCTCTGCATCGCTTAATACGGATCTCATTTCACTGAGGTAACCCTTAACGATCGCTTCAAAGATTTCTTCGCGGATATATATATTATCAAAGTCTGTTTCTTCTTCACTCGCAGGGGAAAGATATGTTCGCAGCATATCGCCAACATCACTGATGAAATATCCAGGCATCAGTGTATCAAGGTCTATTACACATATACCTTTGTTTTTTTCATCCAGCAGTACATTGCTGATCTTGGTATCATGATGCATAACCCTGATCCTGAAATCAGGGTTTGCGCGGATGGCATCAAATTGATCCACTATCGGTTCATTCGCTGCAATAAAGTCGATTTGGTCTCCGGCTCTCAGGATCCTTTTCTGATTACCCTCTTTTATGGCGGTTTTAAACTGATCATACCTCAACCTAAGGTTATGAAAATCAGGAATGGTAATAAATAGTTTGTTTGCATCGAATCCATCAAGTAAAGCTGAGAATCGGCCGAATTGTTTTGCCGCTTCATATGCTACCTCTGCAGTTAAGACCACATCTTCTGTGTGAGAGCCTTTAATGAAAGGAGTGAGGCGGTAGAAACCATCGCCTTCCATGAATGCAAGATCCTTGTTTTCCAGTGTTTTGATTGGATCAACAAAAAGGTAATCGGGATGATGATGGCGGAGATAATCAGAGATCATCCTGACATTGCTGGCAATCTTCACCGGATCTTTAAATACATCTGCATTAATTTTCTGAAGTATGTATGCTGAATCCTTATTATATACTCTCCAGGTGGTATTAATAAGTCCGGAACCATAAGGTTCTGCCTGGAGGTCTTCCGTATATTCAAGGTATGCAGGTAAAATAGATCTTGCCATTGGAATTGTTCTTGTCTGCTATTCTGCCTCTAACTTAATATTTACTATTGATTCAACGGTATGCAACCGATTGTTCAAAATAAATACGGATGTCAAAGGCAGGAGGCAGTTACAAGTCCCCTTTTTTCCATTCGCGACGTTGCTGGGCCAGGTAGCGGTCAAGCAACATTAGACCAAGTACCACATTCATTATCATAAATGAATTGATATAGTTATTGCTAAGCACTTTGCTCATATCCACCCTGCTTAAGTCAAAACTGCTGCTTCCACTACTTGAAGCTGAACTCCAGTCGATCTGTGCAAAAGCATAGATGAGGAATCCGGCGATCAATGACAAAAGAAAACCAGCGATCCCATATATGATCTTTTTATTGATATATGTTTTTGCCGCCGGAGCAATCTGGTGGGTGGCAATCGCTTCCATAACATTGCGGGAAAACCGCATAGATGGCTCCTCCAGTTCAATATTATCAGCAAGGCTGGAATTGAATTCCAGTAATTCCTGGTATTTGGCTCTCCATTCGGCGTTGGTTGCAAGGAGTTGCTCAATGAATTTGCGCTCTTCAGGTGTTGACAACCCGTCGATGTATTCCCAGATCTGGGACTCAATATTCTGATGCGGGGTCATATAATTTGTTTTGTGTTATTTCAATTTGTTTTACATAGCCAGGTCACGGACCTCAGCCCGGAAATGTTTTTCCATTTTCTCTTTAAGTCTTTGCCGGGCACGATGTAACCTCACTTTTACCGTATTTGTTTCCTGCCCTAAAACCTGTGCGATCTCATCAAGACTTTGTTCGCCTTTGTAAAATAAGGTTATCACCTGGGCATCATCGGGTGATAGCATCGCAATTGCCTGGTTCACCATTGTAACCCTGGATTTCTGTTCTACCTGGTTTGCGCGCATCCCGCCATCGATATTTTCGGCATGGGCCATCACTTTTTCATTGTCTAGCGAATGAACATCCAGCTTCTTCTTTCTCAGGAAAGTGATACAACTAGTGGTGGTTATAGTGTACAACCAGGTGCTGAACTTACTTTCTCCCCTGAAATCACTCAGGCTACGATAAGCTTTAACAAAAACATCCTGTGCCACTTCTTCTGCGTCTTCCCTGCTGTTTATATATCTTAATACAATCGTGAACACGTAGTTCTGGTATTTGTTGACCAAACTGGCATAAACAGACTGATTTCCTTTCAGAACCTGCTGTATGATCTCTATATCTGTAAGGCCGGTTTGCATTCCTGGTATCTTTGACGTTGTATGCTTTGTTTAGGTTACAGCCGTAGGTGATTTCATCCTTTTTAAGAAAAATCCGCTCTTCTGTAACCAAAAATACTAAATGGTAGTCCTAATCAGGTATACAGGTTATCCAGAAAAAAATAAGTTCTTCAGCCCTGTAACCTCAATCCGGATGAGGTAGTCTGATAGAATAGAACAAACACAAACAAATAACAATAAAAATCAAGTTTTATGCAAAGTGCTGAAGTTTTAATTCCAATCCTGGTTCCACTGGGTCTGTTTTCAATGATCTTCGGATTGGTATACATTAAAAGCAGGGAGAATATGGCGATGATTGAAAGAGGAATGAATCCAAAAGAATTTGCCAATCGTCCAGCCCCTTACCGTAATCTAAAAAATGGTTTATTGCTCCTGGGAGCTGGTATTGGCCTTGCGCTGGCCTATTTTATAACCACCTACGTATTACATGACGATGAAAATCCAGCCCTATGGTTCGCCTTTATAGGAATTGGAGGTGGAATTGGCCTCATAAGTTCTTACAGGATCGAAAAACGGGAATTGCTCGATAAGAATACAGAAATCCCTCTTTGATAATTTTACCAATGGTGCATAAACTGGTTTTTCCAGCCATAACACCTTATCCTTAAATCGTCGGAAATGCAATGGGCGCCCAACACAGGACGCCCATTTTATTATTTTACAGATCCCTTAAATAATTATTATAGCAATTCAAGGGCTTTGATCACCACATCGTCCTCCTTATTTACTACCTGGTAATATCCCTCATTGCGCCAGCGATAACGGGCAAGCAATCCCTTCATCCGTTCCTGTAAAAAACTCTTATCAAGATCGGGCAGGTTTTTTAATGTTATACTGTCCTTTGCGGCGAAAGAAACAAAGCTGTTCCAATCGGCTTCGGTCCAGCTGAACCTTTCGGCAAAATTTGCGGCGTCACTGAATCTCTTCATTTGGTCCAGATGACCAATATAATATAAATAGGTAAAATTGCTGAGTGTATTGTTGCGAAATACAGCATTCACGCTTCTCGAAAGTATAGAAGTATCGGCAGCTATAAAATGATCCGGCATGATACCTCCCCCGCCGTAAACTGTTTTTCCGCCATTGGTTTTATAGGCCTTTCCATTAGACACTTTATTACTGTCGGCATTTACCAATTCTCCATGTTGGTAACGGTCAATAATATCATTATCATATGCATCCGCCCCTTTGTCATAGGGCTTCTGGATGCTTCTGCCTGAAGGAGTATAATAACGTGCTACTGTTAAACGCAGTGCCGATCCGTCACTTAATTCATATTGCTCCTGCACCAGGCCTTTTCCGAAACTACGCCTGCCCAGAATTTCAGCACGGTCCCAATCCTGTAGTGCGCCGGCAAGAACCTCACTGGCTGAGGCCGATTGTTCGTCCATCAGCAATGCCAGCTTTCCCTTTTCGAAAAGCCCTTTTCTGCGTGAGCGGTATTCCTGACGGGGAGTATTCACCCCTTCTGTATATACGATCAGTTTGTCACCATCCAGGAACTCATCGGCAATATCGATAGCCTCCGATAAAATGCCGCCACCGTTTCCTCTAAGGTCAACAATGAGGGAACGCATACCTAAACCTTGTAACTTCTCCAGTTCGGTCATGAATTCTTCATATGTTGTTTCGGAGAATTTACTAAGCCTTATATAACCTGTTGCTGAATCTGCCAGATAGGCAGCATCTAAGGAAGGAAGAGGTATAGTTCCTCTTTGAATGGTGAAAGTTTTTCGATCCCTTCCACGAAGGATAGTAGTTGAAACCTCCGATCCTGCAGGACCACGAAGCAGTTTTTTGATCGATTCGGTGGTCTGGTTTCCTGTTACAACACTATCTCCTACTGAAAGGAATTTATCTCCTACTGCAAGTCCGGCCTTTTCACTGGGGCCACCCGGCAAAACATTTAACACATTAACGGTATCTCTGAATATCTGGAACTCAATCCCAATTCCCTGGAAATTTCCTTTCAGGTCTTCTGTAATGGCTCCAAGGTCGGAAGCGGGAATATAACTCGAATGGGGATCAAGGCGTGTAAGCATATTCTGGATAGCGTCATTGCCGAGGGTATCAGTATCTACTTTATCTACATATTTTAACATCACAAGATCAAGCACCTCCTGGATGGGAGAACGTTTTACAGAAAACTGGAAAAAACTCCGGGCGGCCTGGGTATTGTCACGCAGCTTATATCCCAATGCCATGCCTATCACCATAACAACTGCAAAAAGCAGCGGGAGCCAAACCTGTAATTTCTTGTTCTGCTTCATAATCAATATTCTGGTGCAAATTACATAATTGCAGCCATGGGCCTGCTACCATACATAAATAACGCCGATTTCCGAACATAGTTTTATTTTCGTCTGACCATCAATAAAACCTTATGGCAATCCTCATAGCTGATAGTGGTGCTACAAAATGCGAATGGTGTGTAGTTGAGAAGGGCAAACTCAAAAAAACGCTGTTCACACTTGGAATAAGTCCATACTTTCTCAATGGCCAGCAGGTGGAGGAATTGGTAAGGAGAGATCTTTATCCGGAAATAAGCAGGTATAAAATAGATGCGATATTCTATTATGGTACCGGTTGTAAGAATCCGGCCAACCAGAAAATGATCCTAAAAGCACTTAAGCGGGTATTTCCAGATATAGAAATAACTGTAAACCACGATCTTATGGGTGCGGCCCGGGCAGTATGCCTGCAGGAAAAAGGAATAGCCTGCATCCTCGGCACGGGCAGTAACTCATGCTATTTTAATGGTAAACGTATCATGAAGAATAGTCCGGGACTCGGTTATGTTCTGGGGGACGAGGGTAGCGGAGCATATCTTGGCAAAAAGGTTGTACAATATTATATGTATAATACATTTGACGAGGAGCTACGATACCGCTTTGAGGAAAAATACAAGTTAAGTGATATGGATATCCTCGATAAAGTGTACACCCAGCCATTACCAAATAGATTCCTGGCTGGTTTCACTCTATTCCTTGCCGAAAACAGAGGGCATTTTATGGTGGAGAATATTATTGAGGATGGCTTAAATGATTTTTTCTTCCAGCACCTTTGCAAGTATTCGGAGAGTTGGAAATACCCGGTACATTTTGTTGGAGGAGTGGCTTTTGGTTTCAGGGATGTTATCACTCAACTTTGTGATTCCTATGAACTGGAACAGGGAACCATCCTGCAGCACCCTATGGAGGGACTGATCCGATATCACTCATAACAGAAAACTGAACAATCTAGATACCACATGTCAGCGTTTGAAAAAATAACTGAACAGGAAAGCAATTACCATGGCCTTGATAAAATGTCGGTTAATGAAATACTGGTGAACATAAACCAGGAAGACCAGGAAGTGCCGCGCGCTGTTGCCAGGGCCATCCCCCAGATAGAAAAACTAGTTACCACCATTGCCGACAAAATGCTGGCAGGTGGAAGATTATTTTATATGGGGGCGGGTACGAGCGGTCGATTGGGTATTTTGGATGCAAGTGAGATCCCGCCAACATATGGCATGCCTTATGGCCTTGTTATCGGGCTGATAGCAGGGGGAGAAGAAGCGATCCAAAAGGCCGTGGAAAATGCCGAAGACAGCTTTGAGCAGGGTTGGAAGGACCTGAAAAAACACTTTGTTAATAGTAAGGATGTTGTCATCGGCATCGCCGCCAGTGGAACAACGCCATATGTAATAGGCGCTCTTAAAGCCTGCCGCGAACAAGGTATCAGCACAGGCTCAATCGCCTGTAATCCCCACTCGCCAATGAGTGAGCATGCCGATATTGCGGTTGAAGTAGTTGTAGGTCCTGAGTTTGTAACCGGAAGCACCAGGATGAAAAGTGGTACTGCACAGAAACTGGTATTGAACATGATCTCAACCGCAGTCATGATACAGATCGGCAGAGTGGATGACAATAAAATGGTAAACATGCAACTCAGCAATGAGAAATTGGTAGACCGGGGAACACGAATGGTAATGGAGGAACTGGGCATCACTGATTATGATAAAGCGCGGGCATTGCTGCTTCAATCAGGTAGTGTAAAGAAGGCCGTTGACGCATTCAGAAGTTGATATCCATACTTGCGTGGTCAGGGAATTTTGCGTAACTTTTACTCCATTTCATCCCCTTAATCCTATTGGTATGCGACAATTTTACCTGCTTGTATTTACAATTATTAGCTCTGTGGCTTTTTCACAGCGTTCGCTTCCTGTTTATACGATTACTGCAGATCAGCAGGGCCCCACCAGCTGGACCCAATTACAACTCATGGACCTTCAAACAGGTAAAGCGATCGGCGCTGCCATTCAGGGGAAAGTTAACCATGTAAAACTTAGTGCAGGGCAGGATGCTTCAAAGCAATTGCTGGCAGCTTGTGCACTTGATAAACAAGGGCAGAGACTCTATTTTGCCCCGATGCAGCAAAACCAGTTACGATACCTTGATCTTGCTAATCCATCCAATGGAATTAGTGTAATAGCAGGCCAGGAACTGATAGCTGGTGCTGACATGGGTGATATCGGAAGCCAGGTCACAAGAATGACCATCGACTCACGCGGGAATGGATATGCGCTTTCCAATGATGCAAAACACCTTGTAAGATTCAATACTAACGGCGATATACAGGTGCAGGATCTTGGCGCCCTGGTAAATAATCCTGGCAATGATGTTTATTCTGTGCATGACCGTTGTATAAGCTGGGGCGGCGATATATGTGCAGATATTAATGGTGATATCTACCTCGTAACGGCAAATAGGGCAGTTTTTTTTATTGACATAAAAACAAGGGTCGCAAGCTATAAAGGACTCATCACAGGTCTTCCAAAAAGCTACAGTACTAATGGGGTGGCAGCTGATGACCAGGGCAGGATGGTTGTGGGTAGTTCCAATAGTAAGGATGGTTATTTTGCGGTAGATCTGAAAACGCTCAAAGCAACCCGAATAGATGCGGGTAATGCCGTTCTGAGTGTTGCTGATATGGCCAGTGCATATGTTATTGGTCAGAAACCCGTTGCGTGGAGTAATAACCTTATGGATGCAATAGTACGTAATGAAGCAATACATGTATTTCCTAACCCCGTTATTAATGGAAATTTCCGGGTAAGTTTCAGTGAACTTCCCGCCGGTCGTTATGAATTGCAATTGTTCGACTGGAATGGTAAACTTGTAACTCAACAGGTTGTTTTTATCAACCAGGGCAAACAGGTTGAAAAAGTTGTGGCGGATGGATCTCTGGCTAAAGGTGTTTATCTACTTAAGATTACTGGCAAAAATGCGCGTACTGTTTATTCAGATAAACTGATGGTGCAATAATCAGAAACACCGTAATTTAACATCAAGGTAATTGCGGTATTGATTATGCATGATATTGAACCATTCTACAATTGGAGATACATCTATATTAGTGAAGAAGATGAACGATCTCCTTTCCATGGACGTGTTTATTCAGAGTTCGAATATTCACAGACCATTTACAACTATTATATCCATCCTCAATGGGATGAGTTTGGTTCCCGCACATTATATATGAAAGTAATCATGGCTGATTATGAAGAAGGTTATGCCATTATCGAACTGCTGGGCGAATGGAATGATGCCATTGAGAACGATATTATGAATTTGAAAAGAGAAGTCATTGATAAATTTGAGGCTTTCGGAATTCATAAATTTATCATCATCGCTGAGAATGTGCTCAATTTTCATAGTGGCGACCGTGATTATTACGAAGAATGGTTCGAGGAAATGATTGATGCAAACGGTTGGGTTGTTCTTCTGAATATGCCTGAACAAACCCAGTACGACTTCCGTAAAGCAAAGCTGCAACGTTATCTGGAACTGGTTGAAATCAGCAACTGGCGTACTTTTAAGCCCTTTCATCTCTTCAGGAAAGTAGACGAGGATCAACAGAAAAGGTTGTCATAAGAATGCCTGCAAACTAACGATCGTAAGGAAAAAACATTTTTCTCTTATTAATTCATTAGTTATTTTTACTCCATGATCACAGCAAAGTCATTTGGCCGATTTTATTTTTACTTCTACTTTTTTACAGGCAGAAGGCCGGCGATGCTTTGTGTAAGATCAAGGAATTAAGATCAAACTAAACCAACATAAAGAGTCCCGGCAGGAAAGCCGGGACTTTTGTTTTTTTATGGCAACAAGAGTATCAATACAAGGTTATGAAGGAAGCTTCCACCAGGTGGCAGCACAGCAGTTCTTCGGTAAGGAAGTTGAAGTGATTCCCTGTGCCACCTTTCGGGAGGTAGTTCGGATCGCCGGAAATAAGAAAGAGAGTGAAGGCGGGGTGATGGCAATTGAAAACTCCATCGCGGGAAGCATCCTCCCTAATTACAATCTACTTCAGAAAAGCAACCTGAGGGTGGTGGGGGAAGTTTACCTGCAGATTCGCCAGAATTTGCTGGTGAACCCCGGCGTAAAGCTGGAGGATATCCGTGAAGTACATTCCCATCCGATGGCTATCCTTCAATGCATAGACTACCTGGAAAAATTCAACTGGAAATTGGTGGAAACCGAAGATACTGCTCTTAGTGCCAAGCATATACACCAGAAAAGAAACCGGCATTCCGCTGCAATAGCAAGTAAACTGGCAGCCGACCTCTTCGATCTTGAAGTCCTTGCTCCCAATATTCATACGATGCGAAATAACTACACGCGTTTCCTGGTGATAAGGCGCGTAGGTGATGACCTGCCTGTGGAAGGGGCGAATAAGGCAAGCGTAAATTTCCATACCGATCATTCCCGGGGAAGTCTGGCAAGGGTATTAAGTACTATTGCCAACGGTGGTATTAACTTAAGTAAGCTTCAAAGCTTTCCTATTCCAGGAAGTAATTTTCAGTATAGTTTTCATGCAGATATGGAATTTGATTCTATTGAGCAATTCAACAGCATAATTGAAGCCATAAAGCCTCTGACGGCATCATTGCAGGTTTATGGCATCTACAAAAACGGAAGAACAATATGATCTCAACATCCAGAAGACTTGAAGGCATTGGTGAATATTATTTCTCACAGAAATTGAGGGAGATCGATTCACTTAATAAAGCAGGTAAATCCATAATCAACCTTGGAATAGGAAGTCCGGACCTGCCGCCTCACCCTGATGTAATTAAAGTGTTGCAAGAGGAATCAGTAAAGCCCAATGTACATGCATACCAGAGTTACAAGGGATCTCCAGTTCTGCGCAATGCAATGGCATCATGGTATGCGAAATGGTATGGAGTAAAGCTTGATCCTGAATCAGAAATACTACCCTTGATAGGCAGTAAAGAAGGCATCATGCATATTTGTATGACATACCTGAACGAGGGCGATGAAGCATTGATACCAAATCCCGGATATCCAACATATAGTAGTGCCGTAAAACTTGCGGGAGGGAAGCCGGTGAGTTATGAAATGGAAGAAAATCTAAACTGGGAACCCGATTTGGCTGCTTTGGCCCGTTTGGATCTTTCAAGGGTAAAATTAATGTGGGTGAACTACCCGCACATGCCAACAGGCCAGATCCCTTCCCGATCATTCTTTGAAAAGCTCGTTGCTTTCGCCCGGGAAAAGAATATTCTGGTATGCCATGATAACCCTTATAGTTTCATTTTGAATGATTCACCATTGAGCCTTTTATCAGTACCAGGGGCTAAGGATGTAGTGGTAGAATTGAATTCACTTAGTAAGAGCCAGAATATGGCGGGATGGAGAGTTGGCATGCTGGCGGGAGCAAAAGAACGGATCGATGAGATCATTCGTTTCAAAAGCAATATGGATAGCGGAATGTTTCTGCCGGTTCAACTGGCCGCCGCCAAAGCGCTTGAGCTCGGAGAGGATTGGTATAACAGCATCAACGCCATCTATCGAAAAAGAAGAGAACTTGTTTTTGACCTGCTGGAAATGCTCAACTGCAGTTTTGACAAAAATCAGGTAGGAATGTTTGTTTGGGCAAAGATACCTAACGAATACGTAGATGGTTATGCGCTTAGTGATAAAGTTCTTTATGAAGCGGATGTATTTATTACACCGGGAGGAATATTTGGTTCCGCAGGCAATGGTTATATCCGTGTGAGTCTTTGTAGTCCGGAAGAAAAATTAATGGAAGCGATCAACAGAGTAAAAAAGATTGTAAGCAGAACAGCACAAATAAACAATTTGTAATGGAAAGAAAAAGGATAGCCATAGTGGGTGTTGGTTTGATAGGTGGTTCAATGGCATTACAACTTAATGAAAAAGGACTCGCTGCAGGAATAGTGGGTGTGGAAAGCCATTCTGAACATGCCGCCAGGGCATTAGAAATGGGACTGGTTGATGAAATTCTTCCATTGGATGAGGCTATTGCATGGGCAGAAGTTGTAATTCTCGCGATACCTGTTGATAAAATGGTTGACATGCTCGCAGCCGTTTTAGATCAGGTTGACCAGCAGATTGTTTTTGATGCTGGTTCAACCAAATCTGAGCTGATCCGAATCGCAGATGCTCATCCAAAACGGGGCCGGTTCGTAGCAAGCCATCCGATGTGGGGAACAGAATATAGCGGACCACAGGCAGCTGTAAAACATGCATTCGAAAATAAAGCGGTGGTAATTTGTAATGCCGCTGATAGTGATTCAGATGCTGTTGAATGGGTAAAGCAGTTATATCGAAAGATTGGTATGCATTTACTTGAAATGGATGCGGTATCCCATGATCTGCATGCGGCCTATGTTAGCCATATCTCACATATTACTTCCTTTGCACTTGCCAATACTGTATTGGAGAAGGAAAGGGAAGACCAGGCAATTTTTGAAATGGCAAGTGCTGGCTTTGAGAGCACTGTGCGGTTGGCGAAAAGTAATTCCGCCATGTGGGTACCCATATTTATGCAGAACAGGGATAATGTACTGGATGTACTCAATGAACATATCACTCAACTGCGCAAATTCAAATCATGTCTGGAGAAAGAGAATTATGAATACCTGCATGAGCTAATTGAGAATGCGAATAAGATCAGGAGAATCCTTGGATAGCCTCCAAAGCACTATAATATAAATCGTAAATCAGAACACGTTAATTTTATACAATGCAAGCAACCGAAAACAAATCAATGAAACAGGTAACCCAGGATGCCTGGGCAAAGCGCCCCCTGATCATAGCAGGACCATGCAGCGCCGAAACCGAAGAGCAAGTTCTTCAAACTGCACAACAATTGGCAGCAACTGGAAAAGTGGATGTAATGCGCGCAGGTATCTGGAAGCCCAGAACCAGACCCGGCTCTTTTGAAGGGATAGGCACCAAGGGTTTGCCCTGGATGCAGCAGGCGAGAAAAATCACTGGTCTCCCTGTGGCAATCGAAGTAGCCACTGCGAAACAGGTTGAAGACGCTCTTCATTTTGATATTGATATACTCTGGATTGGCGCAAGAACCACTGTCAATCCTTTCAGTGTTCAGGAAGTTGCCGATGCACTGAAAGGAGTGGATGTGCCGGTTCTGATCAAAAACCCCATTAATCCTGACCTTGAGCTTTGGTTGGGTGCAGTTGAAAGGGTAGCTAAAGCCGGTATCAACCAGATTGGACTGATCCATCGTGGATTCTCATCCTATGGTAATACTGAATATCGTAATGCCCCTATGTGGCATCTGGCCATTGAAATGAAAAGGCGCAACCCGGAGTTGATGCTAATCAACGACCCATCACATATTTGTGGCAGAAGAGATATTCTCCTGGAAGTTATGCAGAAAGCAGTTGACCTCGATTATGATGGCATGATCATAGAAAGCCATGTTGATCCTGATAATGCATGGAGTGATGCGAAACAGCAGGTAACACCTGAACGCCTTGCGGAAATGCTTGACAGCATTATCTGGAGAAGGGAAGATGTTGATTCGGCAGCATTTCACGCAGCTCTGGAAAAACTGCGTCAGCAGATCAATCACCTTGATGATGAATTGATGCAGATACTGGGTCAGAGGATGAAAATAGCTGAACAAATCGGCACCTATAAAAAGAATAACAATATCACTATCCTTCAAACGAACAGGTGGAATGAGATACTCGATCGGGCCTTCCTGAAAGGAGATAAACTTGGTTTGAGTAATGAATTCATTACGCGTTACTTTGATGCAGTTCATATGGAGAGCATTAACCACCAGAACAGGATTATGAATAGTTAAGAGAAAGCGTTAATTAAGAATGGAAAAGAAAAAAATCAGGATCGGTAATACAATAACTGAATATTACTTTGATGCTTCACTTTCTAAACTTGGCCAGGTTGCGGATAAAAAGTATTCGGTAATTCTGACCGATGAAAATATCTTCAAACAATACCAGAAATACTTCAAGGGTTGGAATACCATCGTCCTGAAACCAGGTGAAGAATATAAAATTCAGCAAACAGCTGATGGAGTCATTCACTCTCTAATAGAAATGCATGCAGATCGTAAGACCACACTTGTTGGAATTGGCGGTGGTGTGATAACAGACCTTGCAGGTTATGTTGCTGCTGTGTATATGCGTGGTATAAGGGTTGGCTTTGTTCCTACCAGTTTGCTGGCGATGGTGGATGCTTCCATTGGTGGTAAGAATGGGATAGATGTTGGGGTATTTAAAAATCTTGTTGGCACGATCCGGCAGCCAGACTTTTTATTCTTCGATGTATCACTCCTGAAAACGCTGCCCGAGGCGGAATGGCAAAATGGATTTGCAGAAATCATCAAACATGCTTGTATTCGTGATGCCGTAATGTTCCGTGAACTTGCTGAGAAGAATATTGATTGGTACAGGATGAAAAAAGCCGCACTCGCTGCACTTGTTCGCCGCAATGTGATGCTTAAAACAAAAGTTGTACAGGCCGACGAAACAGAACAGGGTGATCGCAAATTGCTGAACTTCGGTCACACACTCGGGCATGCATTGGAAAACCAATTTGAACTTTCACACGGCCAGGCAGTAGCCATTGGGATGACCTACGCTTCACAATTGTCTGCATCTATGCTTGGTTTTCGAAGCGCTGAAAAAGTAGTTGACCTTATCGCGAAATATGGATTACCAACCTATGCGAAATTTGATAAGGTCAAAGCATTCGACGTGCTTTTGCATGATAAAAAAAGAGAAAGATCCGAGATTCATTACATCCTTTTACAGCGTATCGGAAAAGGAGTAGTGCAAACACTTCCTATAAGTGAAGTGAAAAAGATAATTGAACAATTTTAACGCATTTTAATTCATGATCGCTACGATACATTCCTCCAAACTAAATGGAGACGTAATTGCCCCTGCATCCAAAAGTTCCATGCAAAGGGCATGTGCTGCAGCTCTTGCTGCCGGAGGCACTACCAGGCTTCATAATCGGGGTAACTCAAATGATGATAATGCGGCCCTTGAAGTAATAAAGGCACTCGGCGCAAACGTTCATGAAGATGGTGCTGATATTATTATTGAAAGTTCGGGTATCCGGGCTCGTGAAAACAGGGTGCACTGTGGTGAAAGTGGCCTCGGCATACGCATGTTTACACCTCTCGTGGCCATGAATAATACCGCTATTTCTATCACAGGAGAGGGAAGTCTTGTAACAAGGCCAATGGATTTTTTTGATCTGGTACTTCCACAGGTAGGCGTAGACGTTAGCACCAATGATGGCCGGCTTCCGATAATTGTGAAAGGCCCACTTACACCTCAGAATATTACAATTGACGGCTCACTTAGCTCCCAATTCCTTACAGGTATGCTTATGGCTTATGCGGCATCTGGTGCAAGGGATGTTTCCATTCGTGTAACCAATCTTAAAAGCAAACCCTATGTTGACCTGACCCTTTCCGTTATGGAGTCCTTCGGTCTGCCAGTACCGGAAAACAGAAATTACGAGTCATTTTACTTTAATAATAATGGACTCAAAAATAACCTGGTTAATTCGAGGGAATATACTGTAGAAGGAGATTGGAGCGGTGCGGCATTTTTGTTAGTGGCAGGTGCAATTGCAGGTGAAATAACTGTAAGGGGATTGGATACATTTTCCACACAGGCCGATAAGGCAATCCTGAAGGCACTCATGGATTCAGGTGCTGGAATCAGTGTTGAGACCAATCGGGTAAGCCTCCGGCCAATGCCGCTAAAAGCATTTCATTTTGATGCCACTGATTGTCCCGACCTGTTTCCACCACTAGTTGCCCTTGCTGCATATTGCGATGGCACAACTGTAATTGAAGGGGTTGAACGACTTGCACATAAAGAAAGTAACAGGGCATTGACCCTCCAGGAAGAATTTGGAAAAATGGGTTTGGATATTCAATTACAGGAAAATCTGATGATCATAAAAGGAGGCGGAGGTTTGCATGGTGCGGCATTACATTCACACCATGATCACCGGATAGCAATGGCAGGTGCTGTGGCAGCCTTAAGAGCAACCGGAACAACTACTATAGAACAGGCAGAGGCTATTAACAAATCATACCCGTCTTTTTTTGACCACCTCTCCCAATTGGGAGCAACGCTCAAATTAGGTGTCTGACATATATTCGTCACACGTTCAAACATATGTTCGAACTTCCTAAGAACATATGTCAGACACATTAAAATAAACAAGATGAATGCATTCGGAAAATTATTCAGAGTTACAATAGTTGGAGAATCTCATGGACCTGTAGTAGGTGTTGTTCTCGATGGCATACCTGCTGGTCTTCCTCTTTCAGCAGAGGATTTTCTTGTTGATATAGAAAGAAGAAAAGGGGGAGTGCAGAAAGGGACTACTCCCCGAAAAGAAGATGATATTCCTCTCTTCCAGACAGGATTGTTCAATGGGCGTTCAACCGGAGCCCCATTGACCATATTATTTGAAAACAAAAACACCCGCTCGGGCGATTATGAAAAACAGCGGTCTGTTCCAAGGCCCGGTCATGCAGATTTTGTGGCACACCAGAAATTCGGAGGCTTCGAAGATTTCCGTGGTGGCGGGCATTTTAGTGGTCGATTGACAGTTGGATTGGTTGCTGCGGGCGTAGTGGCAAAAAAGGTATTGGGAAATATTACCATACAGTCAACAATACTAGAGATAGGAGGGGAGGCTGATCTTGATACAGGCCTTCAGAAAGCAATAGATGCCAAAGATTCAATAGGGGGTATAGTAGAATGCAGGGTTTCCGGACTCCCTGCTTCGCTGGGTGAGCCTTTTTTTGATTCGGTGGAATCATTGATTAGTCATGCAGTTTTTTCTATTCCTGCAGTCCGTGGTATTGAATTCGGTACTGGATTCGCAGCTGCCAGAATGTTTGGTGCCGAACACAATGATCCGATAATTGACAGTTCAGGTAAAACAGCATCCAATCATGCAGGTGGTGTGGTGGGAGGAATCTCCAATGGAAATGAACTTGTTTTCCGGATTGCCATTAAACCTACTTCATCAACGCCAAAAGAGCAGCAAACATTGAATTGGGAAACTGGCCAGCTGGAAGCATTTTCCGTAAAGGGTCGACACGATCTGTGTATTGCACTCAGGGTTCCTGTAGTTTTGGAAGCAGTTACAGCAATGGTATTGGCCGACCTGCTTATGCTTGCGGGAAAGATCGATAGGATTCATGCACAATAATTAAATTCCAAAAAGTATAGGATGATTTATCATATAACTACCCGCAAAAGATGGGAAGAAGCCCTTGCTAAAGGTTCGTACGAACCGCAATCTCTAAAGGAAGAAGGATTCATTCATGCATCGCACGAGGAACAGATCCCTGGAGTTCTTGAAAGATATTATACCGGACAAAATGGCCTCATTAAACTTATAATTGATCCGGAAAAACTCAGTAGTCCACTGATTTTCGAATGGTCTCCTTCTACCCAGGACACCTTTCCCCATATTTATGGGCCAATCAATATTGAAGCTGTGATTGATACCCGCGAACCTTAACATTTTCCGTTTTCAGGTTTTTCCAGGGGATAGGTATGCATTATAATCATGAAATATTATCTTGTATATTGAAATTTGAATATCCTATCAATGAAACCTGTATTGATCCCCTGCCTTTTAGCTGCATTTTTTTTGATGCAATACTGCGCTGAGAAACCGTCCCGCCCCCCTGATGAAGTTGTTATAGCAGAAAAACCGGAAGAGGTGCAACGGAAAATTCATGAACAGTTACAGGAATTAATCGCTTATATCAAATCCAATAATGGAAAGCTGAATGATTCGAACCTGATTTCCCATTCCAATCTATTAAGTACTCTTTACGAAGGAAATGAATTCAAACCATTCTGGAGCGTGGCAGACAGGTGGACTGCGGCCGGGGATTCATTATTTTTTCTAATCAGTAAGAGTAGGGAGCTTGGATTGTTTCCATCCGATTATCATTTCCATACATTACTGAAGATCCGAAATAACATTGTTACAGATAGTATTTCCAGGAAAAACATAGCCCTATGGGGGCGGGCTGATCTGCTCTTATCGGATGCCTTCCTGGAAATTGGCAGGCATCTGCAGATGGGCCACTTACCAAAAGATAGTATCACTATAAATAATGGCCAACAGCTTGATACCTCAAATCTCCTTTCCTTATTCAGGCAGGCAGCTACCAGTTCAACAGTTAGAAGTTTACTTGAAACTTTAGAACCTTCTCATCCTGGCTACAAGGCAATAAGGGAGGCCATTCCTTCATTTCTCGACACTGCTGATTTCCGCCAGTATACATATGTCCGTTATCCAAATCCGGATTCATTGGCGCTCATCCGTGAAGTTGCTAAAAGATTGCAGGAAGAAGGTATCCTTTCAACAGGATGGAATGAAACTGACAGCCTCAGTTACATTGAAGCAGTAAGGAAATACCAGAAGCAAAATGGAATTCGTAATACTGGGGTGGCAGCAGCGCTCACCATCGCAAATATGAACAATACTGATTGGTTCAGGTTTCAGCAGTTGGCACTTAACCTCGACCGTTACAGGCAATTACCCGCAAAAATGCCTTCAACGTATATCTGGGTTAACCTGCCTGCCTATAAATTAACAGTGGTGGATATGGATACAATTGCTCTTGAATCAAAAGTAATAGTTGGAGCTGCAAAAACACGTACACCCGTATTGAACAGCCAGATCACCAACATCATTACCTATCCGCAGTGGACAGTACCATACAGCATTATATTTAAGGAGATGTTGCCTAAAATAAGAAAAGATATCTCCTATCTCCAACAACAGAATCTCATGGTTGTTGACAGATATGATAGTGTTATCAATCCAGCCGCCATCGATTGGTCGAAACTTAATGAAAAATATTTTCCGTATCTTATCAGGCAGAGGGAAGGAGATGATAACTCACTTGGACTGATGAAATTCAACTTTCGCAATAAGTATAGTGTTTACCTGCATGATACCAATGCGAGAGGATTATTTGAAAAGAATAACAGGGCATTAAGCCATGGTTGTGTTCGGGTAAAGGAATGGGAGAAGCTGGCACATTTTATCACCAGAAATGATGAAATCCGATATCACCCCGATACGCTTCGGTCATGGATTGGCAGACAGGAAAAGCATGTGATTTCTGATTTCGAAAATGTACCTATATATATCCGGTATTTTACAGTAGATGCCATTGATGGTAAACTACAGTTTCTGGATGATATTTATTCAGAGGATAAAATACTGGCAGAACGGTATTTTAAATCCAAACCAATAAACTGATACTATGAAATTCTTACCCCGGATCCTGCTGGCCATGAGCCTGCTCTACACAGGAGTAGTTGTGGCCCAGACAGGTGCCAATTCCAAAACACCTGTAAAAAAGAAACGGAAACTTAACAATGCGAAAGTTCAGTATGGCATTGCAAGCTATTATTCACCCAAATTCAATGGCCGGCGAACTGCGAATGGTGAAATTTACAACCATAAAAAATTAACGGCTGCTCACAACGGTCTTCCGCTTGGAACATGGATTAAGGTCACTAATCAAAGAAATGGACGTAGTGTGATCGTAAAAGTGAATGACAGACTTCATCATAATAATACAAGATTGGTGGATATGTCAGGTGCTGCAGCAAAAAAACTCGGCTTCACTTCCAGAGGATTAACCAAAGTTAAGCTAGAGGTGCTGGGAAAGAAAAAGCCTGCAGAACTAACGGCTATCAATAAATAATTTCCCAGTTAGCATCCAAGGTTCTATTTTTGCCGCAGTTATAAACTACCATTATGAAGAAAATTATGTTTTCGTTGCTGGCCCTGTTCAGCTTGTTCTCTGCTGCTTACAGCCAGGAGAATGATGAAATTAAGAGGCCTGCCCTGGGAATTCATTTTTTTGGAAATGACTTCCAGACTCCGCAGAGAATTAAAGCATCTTCACTAAGTTCAGTTCTAAAAGACAATCAATGGGGCAAATTTAGTGATATGAATTTCGGCTTTGCGGCAAACTATATGAAAGGTGTTACCCGTAAACTTGATTTCTCAACTACACTTGGTGTGTCCTTCCTTGATTATCCACTTGAAGGCAAAATGGCCTCAGGTGACGATGCTGCACTTCTTGAATGGGATGCGATGGTGCATGCTAAGATGCTGACTGATAAATACTGGGTTGTACCATATATTTCTGCTGGCCTGGGCGCTTCTAAGTGGAAAGGTTACTATGGTGCTATCATGCCCGTTGGACTTGGTCTTCAGGTAAGTTTTTTCGATGAGGCCTTCCTCATGGTCAATTCTCAGTACCGCATGAAGATTACCAACACTACATCAAATCATTTCTATCACAGTATCGGTTTTGCAGGAAATATAGGAAAACCAAGAGCTCCTAAAGTAATTCCTCCACCACCACCACCTGTTGATATCGACAAAGATGATGATACGGTTGTAGACTCTCTGGATGCGTGTCCTGATATTCCAGGTCTTGTAGCTCTTAATGGCTGCCCCGATCAGGACGGTGATGGCATTGCTGATAAAGATGACAAATGTCCGACTGTTCCTGGTATTGCTCGTTATCAGGGTTGTCCTATCCCGGATGGTGATGGCGATGGCGTGAATGATGAAGAAGATAAATGCCCTACAGTGGCAGGAGTTGCCCGTTATCAGGGTTGCCCTATCCCTGACCGTGATAATGATGGTGTTAACGATGAGGAAGATCGCTGTCCTGACCTCGCAGGTCCGGCAGAAAATGGAGGTTGCCCATTGTTGGAAGCTTCTAAATTCAATGCAAGCGCTGTTCAGTTCGTTACCGGTAGTTCAAATCTTACAGCTGCTGCAAGGAAAGAGCTTGATAAAGCCGCGCGTATACTTAATGAGCAGTATCCGCAGCTTAAGGTTGAGATAGCTGGTCATACTGATAATACAGGTAAAGCTGAGATGAACCAGACCCTGAGTGTTAAACGTGCAGAATCAGTTAAAGCATACCTCGTTAAAAAAGGTGTTGCTGAAGAGCGCTTGTCAACAGCTGGCTTCGGTCCCGACCAACCAATTGCAGACAATGAAACTGCTGCCGGTCGTACTAAGAACCGTCGCGTTGAGTTCAAGGTTAGCCAATAATTACAAAGTTTAAGTTGTGATAAAATAAGAGAGCCCACCATTATGGTGGGCTCTCTTATTTCTATGTACTTTCTATTGTCTATTGTCAATTGCCTTTTGCCTATTGCCTCCTCTCAATACTCATTATCCTTCTCTTTATCCTTCTTTCCGCCGAATATCTTTCTAAGTAATCCTTTCTTCTTTTCTTCCTGTGGTGGTGTAGTGGGATTCTTGCCATTTTTCTTCTCATCCTTTTTTTGATTAGCTTCCTTCAGCACCTTTTGTTCTTCTTCATCCAGTTCAGAATCTACCGGAACATTGTTGGTATCAGGTTCCATCATATACTGATCTGCTGCTCCATTACCCTGGTCTTCACCCTCAGCGCCTGGAGGAGGCGTCTGGTCAATGATATTCATGTAGTCATAAAGTGCCTCTTCCCGCATTTGTTCAGGTTGGGCAAATCGTGCATCTTTATCAATACCGAGTGTTTTATCTGCATAAACTTTCTGGAAGAAAGTTTCCCAGATTGGCCTTGCTGCCTGGCCACCATAACCTAATCCACTTTCCAGGCGGATGAATCGGTCATCTGCCCCAATCCAGGTTCCTCCAAGCAATTGCGGAGTGAATCCAATAAACCAGGCATCTGCATTATCATTGGTTGTACCTGTTTTACCAGCCATTTCAGCGGCGCCCAACCTTGCCCTTAAACCTGCTGCAGTTCCAATTTCTACCGGTCCGCCCAGCATTTTAGTTGTTGTATAAGCTGATGATTCACTTATCACCTGGTTCATCTTGGTCTGGAAACTCTCAAGCACATTTCCATTACGGTCTTCTATGCGGGTAATATAAGTTGGTTTGGTACTGAAACCATGATTTGCGAACATGGTATAACCGTATAACATTTCAAACATTGAAAGATCCACCGCACCAAGAGAGATTGATGGGTAAGGATCCATCTTACTTTTGATATTGATATTATTCAGGAATTCGACAAAGCGCTTTGGGCCGATTTGTTTCATTATATAAGCGGTTGCGCAGTTCATTGAATAGGTAAGTGCGCTGGCCATACTTACGGTATTGCCTTTACACTCACCTTTAGCAGGAACAAGACCAAATCCCGGGAAATTCTGTACCACATTCTCCACTGGGGTTTCAGGCGTAAACCCGGCTTCTTCAATAGCCTGGCAATAAAGAAAAGGCTTGATGGCCGAACCTACCTGGCGTTTTGTATTGAGGTTTACATGATCAAATTTATAGGTCTTAAAATCAATACCGCCAACCCAGGCCTTTACTTCTCCGGTTACAGGATCCATCACCATAAAAGATGTTTGTAACATCTGACGATGGTATTTGATGGAATCCATAGGAGTCATCACGGTGTCTTTTTGCCTGCGTGAGTTCCATGCGAAAACTTTCATCGGAACTTTCTGTTTGAAGCTGGCCCTGAGTTCTGCATCAGTCATGCCATCTTCCTGGCCGTTTTTCCATCTGTCGGTATTTTTCATGGCAGTTTCCAGGATTCCATTACGTCCTTCCCAAACTTTTCCTTTTTTGATGGAGTTTTGTGCATTCAAAGCTTTTTGAAGCACTGGCATATGCTTGGCTACTGCCTCTTCCGCATAAATCTGCATCCTTGGATTTATAGTGGTATAAATTCGAAGCCCATCTTTATATATATCGTAGGGGTCACCTGTTGCAGGGTTTGTATTGTTTTTACACCATTGCTTGATGTCATCACGCAGCACTTCACGGAAATAAGGGGCCAGACCAGTATTCTCATCCATTCGTTTATAGTTCAAAACGATTGGCTTTAATTTGATCTTGCTGGCTTCCTCTTCAGTGATAAAACTATTCTCTCCCATTTTGGTGATAACATGATTTCTTCGCATCAATGCTGATTTGGGGTTGCGACGCGGATTGAAGATGGTTGGTCCATTCACCATCCCTATAAGAACAGCAGATTCTTCGATGTTTAAGCGGTCAGGTTCCTTGCTGAAAAAGGTAAGAGACGCATTTCGGATGCCATACATGTTGTCACTGAATGGTACTACATTAAGGTATAACGCTAATATTTCCTGTTTGGTGAAATTTCTTTCCAGCTTAATGGCAATGATCCATTCTTTCAATTTCTGAATCACCCGGGTTATAGGATTCCTGGCCCTCTCCGAGAACATATTCAGCGCAAGCTGTTGTGTAATGGTACTGCCACCGCCTTTACTTCCTAAGAAGGCAACTGCACGAATAACACCTTTTCCATCGATTCCAGAATGATCATAAAACCTTTCATCTTCAGTTGCCACAAGCGCATTTATGGCATGCTTTGAAATATCCCGAAAATCTACATTACTTCGATTTCCACGGTCCCTGAAATACTTGCCCATCAATGTACCGTCCGCAGCGTATACTTCAGTAGCTTGTAGAATGGTGGGATTCTCCAATTCACTCAAAGAAGGGAGTTTTCCAAATACCCCCATATAGATCATCAGGAGAAGTAGGGCAAATGCTGCGAAACCAATAAAGAAAATCTTCCAGAAAACGCGGACTGTTTGTTTCATATACGATCAATGACTTGGTAAATGATATTTCAAAAATTACGCCTGATTTTACCGTCCTGAATTTTAAACGGTTAAAATTGCCCAGGGAATAGCTGTTCAAGGAAATTCCTGTATTCAGGCAGGTTTTTGTTGGCGATAAGAAGGTTCATATTGTCTTCCGCAACGGGCATGAAGTAATATTTATCAGTTTTTAACCAGGGAATAATATCCTTATTTGCCTGCACCCTGGCCTTCGCAATATAGTCGATAGCCTCCTTTTCGTTGGAAAATCCCCTGATTGTGACCATATTTACTTTTTCAGTGAGGGAAACGATCAGGACGTTCATAGGCTGATTGTAATAGGTCTCCTTATTGTAACGCGTAAATGCATTGCGCGATTCATTTACATAAACAGGGTCAACATCATTGAGAACCACTACCACAAAATGTGGTTGTGCAGAATGCCGGCTGAACATGGTTTTCAGTTCGGGTGCCTTTTTATCAAGCCTGTTCTTATCTATTTCTTTCTTTTCCTTTGTTACATCCCGGGTGGTTGCGGCCTTTATTTCAGGATCTTCCGGTTCTTTTTTAGTAGTGATTTCCGGAAGGGCCACAGTACTGTCTTCAGCCGGCCTCTCAACATCCAGATTAGTGAGATATTCTTCAATCTCCTTCCTTCGCTTCAAAACATCAATCATATTATTGACCTTAGCTGCTAATCCGTGATCGGGGAATTGTGAACTGATCTGCTCCAGCCTTTTTATAGCAACACTATCCGACTGCTGCCGGATATGGTAAACAGCTTCTATATATAATAATTGGGGGGTCCAGTAATGGCTTCCGTATACGCTATCCGCTTTTTGCTTTGCAGCTAATGCTTCATCAAACTTTCCGGATATAAACTGATCATAGATTTCATCATAGGTGGTGGTGGCTTTTCTGGAGATCGCACTATCTTCCAACTGTACTCCCAGAGGATCTGAAATCAATTTTGTTTGTCTGCTTCCGGGAAACTCAGTAGTCAGCCGATTTTTCAACTGTGATACCATATCTGACCTTCCCATCATCCGGTAACATATAGCCAGGTTATATAAAATGTCAATTTCCTGAACATTTCCCGGGAATCGCTGCAGCAGTTTTTCATATTCAGTTGCGGCAGTTTCATAATCTTCCAACCGGTTCTGTGCCGTATAGGCAAGCAGGTATCCCGCCTGGAGTATAGAATCATTGGATATTTTTAGCATTTCCGGTGTCGTAGGTATCCTGCTTAGCAATCCCTCTACAGTGGTTTCATCAATTGCATCAGTTGTAACTACAGAACTTGTATCAGGATTTTCTTTCGTGAACCCGGGAGCCGTCGCAGCCGCACTTCTTCGCCAGTTATCGGCATTTGCTCTGTTACCCCATTTGGATCGGAACTCACTGAATCCCCTCGATTTAAGTGCATTATTATAGAAATACCAATCACCTGTTGCCTGGCCACCAAAGAGATCTGTTGGTACATTGTTACCAAGCTGCGACAAAACGGGGTTGGTACCTCCACCAGTCATCTCATCTTCTTTTATTCCCCGCTGCCGACGGAGTTGTCTGGCCTGTTTTTTCAGGAATTCATTTCGTTCTGCTTCAGGCATGGCCGCCAGTTTCTGCAGACTATCCTGCCTCGATATTATTCCATATTGAGTTGCTAATATGCCTAATACATCCTTTCTGTCCTCAATAAAAGCAGACATTGTATCAGGGAGATTTCCCATTTGCAGACTGTCGTAATAATTTTTTGCTGGCAGGTATTCTCTCTGGTCAAATGATAATCCAGCCAATAAAAGATAGCTTCTGGTATGCTGGTATGGATTATCAGGGGTGTTGTATTTGATACTCCTTAGCAGATTAGCTTTTGCCTCCGCCCATTTCTCCCGCTTGATCTCCAGTTTGGCTATCGTATAATATATCAGATCACGATAATTGGAATACCTCTCCCGTTTAGCCATTTTTAATAGTGCATCAATGGCCGATTGCCAGTCGGCCTTATCTAGACTGTCTACCTGTTGAGCGATCTGTAACTGTGCCGCCACCTCCATTACGGGATTTATGGTGTGTTTTATAGATCTCCTGAATGCATCCTTGGCCTGCTCAGGCTTGGATGCTCTTTCATAAAGTTGACCTAAGAGGAACTCCCATCGGGCCAGTTGTGGCTTGTCATCGGCTGCCGGAAGAGCATTCTCAAGATAAAAGGCGGCACTATCATATTGCTCCTGCTGGTAAAACCACCAGGCGGTCACTTCTGCAAGTTCAGGTTCTAATCTTTCAGGTAGGAGTGGGTCCTGTTTTAGTGTCTGGATGAGGGAAGCAGCGGTGCTCATCTCATTATTCCGGATATGCGTCCTCACCAGCCAAATAAGTGCGTCATTTCTATTAGGAGGTTCGGAAAATGCCCTGTCGATAATATTACGGTCTTCCTCCGTGGCAACTTTCATGGCATTTCCACCCTCATTTGCATTGCTTGCGATCACCTTGTCAAATCCATCTGCCTCCTTAGGAGAGAATGCATAATTCATATACTGGAAAGTCATCCAGGCAGTGTCTAACGTATTACGGAAATAATATGCCTGACCCATCAGCAGGTATAGATTGTCCATCCAGTTGCTTCGCAGGTCGTGCAAAAGGATGCCTGCGTTTACCTTATAAATTACCGAGTCGAGCTCTGTTCTTTGATTGGATGTATTTTCTATACTATAATCATAGAAGGAGAGGAGCTGTTCATAATCATCGAGGTGCTGTGCCCTTGCTGAAGCGATCACCTGGTTGAGCTTGGCAGTGGCATTGAAAGCATAATTGTAGTGGGTGAAAGTATTCTGGAAGAATCGCCTGGGAAGATTGAATTTCTTATCCCCTGTTTTTTCTGACCTGAGTACACGATTCTCGTACTTCTTTGGTTTCTTCATATCCGGGTCAAGCGTAGGTTGCCCTATCCCCCACAAATAACATGTCAGGAAAACAAGGGAAAGAATAAGGTGGTGAATGCCCCGGCTTTTGATCATTAGCGCAATGATAAATTGATAATAACTCTCACACAAGAAAATTATTTTAAAGTTAGCCAAATTATTTGGCTCGAATTTTATGTAAGTTGTGGCGGCTTTTTTACTGAAACTGAACAATTTTAATGTCCGAGAGCAATACGAATACCACCTTTAAACGTTTACGTAATAGGTACCGCCTGGTGGTGATGAATGATGACACATACGAAGAGGTCGTAACTTTCAAACTGTCGAGATTAAGTGTGTATATCGGGTTGAGTACCATTTTCATGTTACTGACGGGGCTAACGGTAGCGCTTATCGTCTTTACCCCCCTGAAAATGTATATTCCCGGCTATGGCAGTGCCAATGCTACCCGCGAGTTACGCCAGCTGAAAATAAAAACCGACTCCCTGGAGCAGGCAATGCAGTACAGGGAGCAGTATTTAAATAGTATAAAAGGGGTATTGCAGGGAGATACCAGTATTAAACTGGATACTACCGCTTTAAATATTCCGGTAACCGAAATAACTACAGACTAAAATCCAGACTATGTTCAACGGAAAATCCAAATCAGAATTTGCTGCAGAAACCGGTGGCAACAGTACCAATCTTATTGGCAACGGCACTACGCTTAAAGGGGATATCACCTGCAATGGCGATCTTCGTATTGATGGCACCCTCATCGGTAATATTAATAGTACCGCCAAGGTGGTGATAGGCGCCAACGGATTGGTAGAAGGTGATATACACTGCCAGCAGGCCGATGTGATGGGCAAAATTGTGGGAACCATCAAGATCAAAGAATTATTACAGCTTAAGGCCAGTGCGGTTGTTAATGGAAACATTTACGCGGGCAAATTGCAGATTGAACCAGCCGCAACATTTAATGGTGCCTGTCATATGGGCTCCGAGCCGGCTACAGTTATAAATGAAAAGCAGAAAGACAAAGCAGCCTGAAGGTAAAACTCCCTGGATGAGATATGTAGGACTGGGAACCCAGTTGATGGCCGCCCTGGCTTTATCTGTGTGGGCCGGCATCTGGATCGACCAGCGCTTAGCTATTGCTATGCCCCTATTGGTTTGGATCTTACCTTTGCTGGTATTGGCTGTTACCATTGTTAAACTGGTAAAAGAAACAGCTGCCAAACCAGATGGAAAAGACAAGTTCCCCCAGTAGAAAACCATTTCGCCTTATCACCTTTGCTTTTGCCCTTGTGAATATCCTGCTGATCGTTTTCAGGAGTCGCCTTGAACCATGGGGACTCGACACAAATGTGCTGCTCTATGGAAATATTTTCCTCTTCCTTATTTTTCTGATCAGTGGCTGGATGCATTTTAGTGCCGCCGGCAATAAGTCCACCCAGGTTTTCATGCGTAGTATGTATGGAGGGATGATCCTCAAATTGTTTGGCATCGCCATTGCCGCATTCATTTACATATATATTGCACGCGAAAACGTGAATAAGCCAGCCCTTTTTGGCTTTATGTTTTTATACTTGCTCTATACCTTTATAGAGCTAAGGATAGTTTTGAAGCAAACCAAGTGACCAGAAATGCCCAAAAAGGAATATCCCTTACAACAGTTGTCTCATTTCTTACCTCCAGGCTCTTTCGAGATGGTAGCGGCATACCTGCATTCTTATAAAGTTCATTTATCTATCACCCGCGAAAGGCGTACCGTGCTGGGCGACTACCGTCATGCCCACCAGGACCGAAATCATCGCATCTCGGTAAATGGTAATCTGAATCCTTATGCCTTCCTGATCACACTGGTGCATGAACTGGCGCATCTCGTTACGTTCGAAAAATTCGGTAACCGCGTGCTTTCCCATGGCAAAGAATGGAAACAGGTATATAGGTCACTCCTGGAAAACTTCCTGGGTAAACAACTTTTTCCTGCCGATGTGGAACAGGCTCTGCTGCGCAGTCTTCATGATCTTCCCGCAAGTAGCTGTGCCGATGAACCCCTGATGCGGGTATTACGAAATCACGATCATCCTGATGAACGTGGCACACTCGTGGAGGAGATCCAGGAAGGAGCGCTCTTTGCAATTGAAGGCGGGAGAATGTTCCGTAAGGGGAAAAAACTTCGGAAGCGCTACCAGTGTAAGGAATTAGCAACCGGAAAGTTGTACCTTTTCAGTGGACTCTATGAGGTTTACCCTGCAGGCAATGAAGTCGCATGATTCTATTGCAATGAGATCAAAGCGATTTAAGCATCCAGACATCGCATCCGAAATGTCCTGAATTGCCCAGCGGACCATCCAGGTAATGGAAGCCGAACCTTTCATAAACACTTACGGCCTTTCTCAGTTCAGGCATAGTTTCCAGGTAAACATGTGTATAACCCGCTGTACGGGCCTCTTCTAAACATTGGCTGATAAGCTTACGACCCAGCCCCATTCCCCTTGCTGAAGGATCCAGGTACATCTTAACAAGCTCTGAATAACCATCGGGAAGTCCCTCCGTAGGGTAGATACCTGCGCCACCTAATATTACCCCATCCTGTTCTGCCACATAATAGAAACTTCCGGGATGTTGAAAAAGATCAGACAAATGATCTGTGGATTCGTCGAAATAAACGGTGCCTGGCTTATTTGCCCCGAATTCTGCGAGAGCAGAGCGGATGATTTTGGCGAGCGCGGCATTGTCGCGGGCCTCTATGGGCCTGATCACTGGGTTCATGTAGCAAAACTACAAAACCGCAGTCAAAGCGCTTAGCCAATGATCATTACCGCCACCGAGTAGAACAACACCAGTGAGGTAAAAATGGCTGCCAGGAATATTTTTTCAGCATGTTTCATAATGAACCGCTTTTGCCAATAACGTGCCAGAACCCGGGATATTATTAATGTGTGTAATTAATTACCATGCATTGGAAATGGAGGAATTATATTAAATTTGTCTAAAAATAAATTTAGACACGCCTAAATAATATGAGAGTCCTCTTTCTGTTTCTGATTTTCTTCATTAACCTTTCTGCGAAATCACAGGAGCAGTGGCTGGTGGGCAAGGTTTTCATCCATGGCTCGGGCGAACCACTGTCCGGAGCAACAGTTTCCCTTCTATCCGGTAAAACGGTAGTTACATCATCAACCGGGGGGTTCAGGATCCCTTCCAGTTCCCTCTCTGATACCATTATTGTCTCTTCTGTTGGATATGAAAATTTGAGGGTGGCAATTGCTTCCAACCAGCTTCAAATCTATCTGAAGCCCACCGGTAAGCAAATGGAGGAAGTAGTTATAACAGGTACCATGAGGGCCATACAACGCAGTGCCAGCCTGGTTCCTGTTGAGGTTTATTCTCCACAATTTTTTCGCAAAAACCCAAGCCCAACCATCTTTGATGCCTTGCAGATGGTAAATGGCGTAAGACCCCAGCTAAATTGTAATGTCTGTAATACCGGTGATATTCATATAAATGGCATGGAAGGTCCCTACACAATGGTACTGATCGATGGGATGCCCATTGTCAGCAGCCTTGCCTCAGTTTATGGACTTCAGGGCATTCCCAATTCACTTGTTGAAAGAATCGAGATCGTAAAAGGTCCCGCCGCCTCACTTTATGGCTCAGAGGCTATAGGGGGTTTGATCAATGTAATAACCCGAAGCCCTTCAAAAGCTCCGGCAATATCAATTGAATATAGTGCCACGAGCTGGCGCGAGCATAACCTTGATGCAGGCTTCCGTTTCCGCACAGGCCCTAAAAGCCAGGCGCTGGTGGGTATTAATTACTTCAACTTCACCCATCGTTATGATAAGAATAAGGATAATTTTACTGACCTCACACTGCAGAACAGGCTTTCCTTATTCCAGAAAATAAGCTGGAAAAGAAAGGAAGACAGACAGGCGGGTATTGCAATCCGCCTTTTCACCGAAGACCGTTATGGTGGTGAAATGCAATGGACCCGACAGTTCAGGGGAGGTGATTCTGTTTATGGAGAACAGATCAGTACAAAAAGAGCTGAGCTTATTGGTAACTACCAACTTCCCGTATCCGAAAAAATAAATGCCTCATGGTCGGCCAATACGCATAGCCAGCGTTCAGCTTATGGCAATACTATTTTCAATGCCGACCAGCATATTGGATTTGCCCAGCTGACCTGGGAAAAAAATGCAGGAAGCCACCACCAGTTATTATCAGGTATTGTTGGTCGTTATACATGGTACGACGATAATACAGCCGCTACGGCCGATAGTAGTGGAATCATCAACCAGCCCGATAGGATTTTCCTACCCGGAATATTCCTGCAGGATGAAATTACTTTGAATAGTAAGCACCAACTGCTGGCCGGATTAAGATATGATCACGATAAAAGGCATGGATCCATCTGGACACCGCGCGCTGCATGGAAATGGCAGATTTCAGAAGTGGAGCATCTGCGATTGAACGCTGGTACAGGTTTCAGGGTAGTAAACCTTTTTACCGAAGACCACGCAGCACTTACTGGTGCCCGTAAGGTGATCATTGAAGGTGATCTTAAACCGGAACAAAGCCTTAACGGAAATATTAATTATACCCGGAAGTTCATCTTCAACCGTGGTTACATGAACCTGGAAGCAGCTGCCTGGTATACCTATTTCAGGAATCGTATTCTGCCCGATTATACCACTGACCCGGATGCTATTATATATCGCAACCTTGATGGATATGCGCTTTCAAGGGGATCAAGCCTTAATATTGAAGCATCTTTCAGCAACCAGCTCCGCCTCACTGCCGGATTCACACTCCAGAATATATCCATTGTTGAAAAAGATGAAACAGGAAAGAAGACTGCAAACCGCCAGATCCTAACCGAACCGTGGTCGGGTACCTGGACGATCTCCTACACTTTCGGTAAAACCGGCTGGTCGGCCGACTATACCGGTAATGTTTATGGACCAATGAAGCTTCCACTTGTTTCTTCACTTGATCCAAGAAATCCATACTCCCCGGTATGGAGCATGCAGAACCTGCAGCTTACAAAGAAGTATGGTAACGGTTTAGAATGGTTTGGGGGAGTTAAGAATCTCCTCAATTTTACGCCAGCCAGGAATAATAACTTCATCATTGCAAGGGCAAATGATCCTTTCGATAAGCAAGTGGAAAGGGATGGCTCGGGCAATATACTGGTAACCCCTGATAATCCCTATGCAATGAGTTTTGATCCTAATTATGTGTATGCCCCCAACCAGGGAAGGAAACTTTTTTTTGGCATACGTTACCACTATAAAGGACGAAATTGATTTAAATCACCTAATGCTTCCAACATCCTTGTTATATTTACAGGGTGAATCGGCGCATCCCCATATTTTTCCTCTTATTGTTTACCCTGGCACAAACGGAATTACACCAATTGCTGAAATTACCGGTGTTGGTAGAACATTTCCGTGAACACCAACTCCGCGATCCACAAAAGAGTTTTATCAGTTATTTGGTTGAACATTATCGTGATGATACCGATCCCGATAATGATTACCAGCGCGACATGCAATTACCTTTCAAGACCACTGATTGTATCACCGCCATCAGTTTTATTTTTGTGATACCATCATCTTATACAATCGAAAGGGTATTCGCAACTACAGTCAAAGAATATAACATCCATCCCGACCATATTGCCGTTTGGCAGAACCTCGACAATATTTTCCAGCCTCCGCGCAACGCATGATCAGCGTTCTCTCTTTTTGATCATGTAATGTATATGTATGCTTAATAAAATCATTCGCTTTTCCATAAGGAACAAGCTGATCATCGGGCTATTTATTCTTGGCCTGGTTGGTTGGGGATCCTTATCGGTTTCCAGATTACCCATCGACGCTTTGCCAGATATTACCAGCAACCAGGTGCAGGTGATAACGGTTTCCCCAACGCTGGCAGCGCCAGAGGTTGAAAGGCTTATTACTTTCACCATTGAACAATCCACCGCCAATATCCCAGGTATACACGAGATGCGATCTATTTCGCGCTTCGGACTAAGTGTGGTGACCATCGTTTTTGATGACGATACAGATATTTACTGGGCCCGGCAGCAGGTAGCTGAAAGACTTACCGTCATCAAGGAGCAGATCCCGGCCGGTTCAGGTATTCCGGAAATGGCTCCGTCTACAACAGGTTTGGGGGAGATATACCAGTATGTGGTTAAACCCAAAAAAGGCTATGAACAAAAGTATGATCTTACTGAATTGAGGTCCATTCAGGATTGGATCATCCGCAGGCAACTCCTGGGCACCAAAGGTGTTGCCGATGTAAGCAGTTTTGGTGGCAAACTCAAGCAATATGAAGTGGCAGTAATGCCCGATAAACTTAAAAGCTTCAATACCTCCATTGCTGAAGTGTTTTCTGCCCTTGAACAGAACAACCAGAATTCGGGGGGATCCTATATAGAAAAACAATCTACCGCACTTTTTATCCGCACAGAAGGACTGGCAGCCTCACTTGATGATATACGTTCCATTTTCATCAAACATACTACAGGAGGAATTCCTGTGTATCTCCGCGACGTTGCAGAGGTTCGTATCGGGCACGCAGTGCGCTATGGCGCCATGGTCTATAAAGATGAAGGTGAAGTGCCAGGTGCGGTTGTACTCATGCTTAAAGGGGCAAACGCATCTCAGGTTGTAAAGGATGTAAAGATCAAGATGGAGGCTATCAAAAAGACCTTACCCGAAGGTGTTGAAGTAGAAACATTCTATGATCGTACCAAAATGGTTACCAACGCCATCAGTACAGTTAAGAAGAACCTGCTGGAAGGTGCTTTGATCGTTGTCTTTGTTTTGGTACTGTTTCTGGGTAACCTGCGGGCCGGACTCATCGTAGCATCAGTGATTCCTCTTGCCATGTTATTTGCTGTGATCATGATGAATATTTTTGGGGTTTCGGGAAACCTTATGAGCCTCGGTGCACTTGACTTCGGCTTAATTGTTGACGGAGCTGTAATTATTGTAGAAGCTGTAATGCATCGTTTGTATCATACAAAACATGTCCAAACAGCTAAGCTGGAAATCACTGCTGCAGAAATGGATAATGAGGTTGGATCAGCTGCCGGTAAAATGATGAATGCCGCCGTATTTGGACAGATCATCATTCTTATTGTTTATCTGCCCATCCTTTCACTGGTAGGTATTGAAGGGAAGATGTTCAAGCCTATGGCGCAAACAGTTGCCTTTGCCCTCATAGGGGCATTCATACTCTCACTTACCTATGTGCCCATGATGACGGCACTGGTGCTAAGTAAAAAACGGAGGCATAAACAAAACCTCTCTGACAGGATGATGGATCGTTTGCAGGGCCTGTACAAACCGTCATTACAAAAAGCACTTGCATACCCCAAAACGATAGCTATGATTGCAGTGCTGATGTTTGTGATGGCAATTTTTATTATGACGCGAATGGGAGGTGAGTTCATCCCCGAACTCGAAGAAGGTGATTTCGCCGTTGATACAAGAGTGCTGGTAGGAAGTTCCCTCACCGCATCGGTAAAAACTTCGCAACAAGGAGCGTCACTATTACTGAAAAAATACCCGGAGATTGAAAAAATTGTAACACGTATTGGGGCAGGAGAAATACCTACTGATCCTATGCCCATTGAAATGGGAGATATGATTATACTCCTGAAGGATAAAAAGGAATGGACAAGCGCAAAAAGTTTTGATGAGCTGGCCTCAAAAATGAGTGCTACTTTATCCCAAATTCCCGGACTCACAGCAGGATTTCAATTTCCTGTGCAAATGCGGTTCAATGAACTTATATCAGGTGCCCGCCAGGATGTGGTTTGTAAGATCTTTGGCGAAGACCTTGATTCACTTGCCGCCTATGCCCATCGCCTTGGCCGTATCATTGGTAACGTAGATGGCGCCACCGATATTTTTGTAGAAACAGTTACTGGTTTGCCGCAGATCATCATTAAATACGACAGGGCTGCTATGAGCCGTTATCAATTGAATATTACTGATGTGAACAGATTGATCCGTGCAGGATTTGCTGGTGAAAGCGCGGGGATGATCTATGAGAATGAACGAAGGTATGAGCTGGTGGTCAGATTGCAGGCAGAGGGCAGGGAACAGGTGAGTGATATTAATGAATTACTTATTCCAACACCCATGGGATCACAGATTCCGCTGGCACAGGTTGCCTCCATTGAAGTGAAAGATGGTCCCAACCAGATCCAGCGTGAAGATGCTAAAAGAAGGATCGTAGTCGGCTTCAATGTGAGAGGCAGAGATGTGGAGAGCATAGTGGAGGAATTGCAGAATAAAACCAATCAACAGCTTGATCTTCCACCCGGATATTATATTCATTATGGTGGACAGTTCCAGAATCTGCAGGATGCGAAACAGCGCTTATCCATTGCCGTTCCTGTTGCCTTATTGCTTATTTTCCTGATGCTTTATTTTTCCTTTGGCTCAATGCGGCATGGACTGCTGATCTTCTCCGCCATCCCCTTATCTGCTATAGGTGGTGTGCTGGCGCTCTCCCTGCGCGGAATGCCATTCAGTATTTCTGCCGGTATAGGATTTATAGCACTTTTTGGAGTTGCAGTACTGAACGGCATTGTATTGATTTCAGAGTTCAATCGACTTAAACAATCAGGAATCACTGATATTAAACAATTGGTAATGGAAGGAACCGCACTCCGGTTAAGACCAGTATTGATGACAGCCGCTGTAGCCTCACTCGGATTTTTGCCAATGGCGCTCAGCTATGGTCCGGGTGCAGAAGTTCAGCGGCCCCTTGCTACCGTGGTCATTGGAGGGCTTCTCACTGCTACCTTCCTTACACTGCTTGTATTGCCGGTTTTATATGTGTGGGTGGAGAAAATGCCTGTCCGGAAATTGCGTAAACATGCTGTGATCCTGATTCCTCTCATCGTATTGGGATCATATAACACAATGGCACAACCAACAAATGACCGGCGTGCTACATTGGATTCACTGCTTCAAATGGCCGATCGTAATAATCTTCTGCTTCAGTCGGCCCGTAAAAAGACCGACTACTGGAAAGCACTGGAAAGCGCCACCATAGAACCCGGTAAAACACAGGTTGGTATTGAATACGGCAACATAAACAGTCTTAATACAGATAACAGGTTCTCTTTGAGCCAGGGCTTTTCATTACCCGTTGTTTATCGTCGCCAGAAAGAACTCTACATGCAGCAACGTAATGGACAGGAGGCAATGGTTGCGGTTAAACAGGTTGATATTCGCCGCCAGGTTCAATGGTTATTTTACCAATTGGTTGACCTGGAAGAAAGGGAAAAGCTGCTCCTTGAATTAGACACGGTATATCTTCGTTTCCGTGATGCCGCAGCGCTAAGGCTAGAAGTGGGTGAATCTAATATGCTGGAAAAGGTTACTGCTGATGCTCAAATGGAACAACTCAGGTTACAGGGCCGTTTACTTAAAGCTGATCGTATTGCCCTGCAGGAGCAACTCGCAGAACTCCTGAATACAGAAACCCAATTTCTTCCACTCTATAATGATCCGCTTAACCCTTCAGCAATATTGCTTTCTGATTCATTGGTCAATCCGCTGCTTGCCTGGCAAACGCAACAAATTCAGATTGCACGGGCGGAAGCTGCTGTTGAAAAAGCAAACCTTACACCGGGTTTTTCCCTTGGCTATTTCAACCAGTCCTTTGTTGGCTATCAAACCAAAGATGGAATAAGCCAGGAATATTTCGGATCGGGTCATCGCTTTAATTCAGTTGGACTAACTGTTGCGGTTCCGATATTCATGAAGGCAACCAGAGCAAGGGTGAAGGCGGCTGATATAAATGCTTCCATCGCCTCCATTGATGCTGATCTTACCCGTCGTTCCCTTGAATCAAAGAAGCGGCAGTTGCTTGCCCAACATGATAAATACCGCCTTCAATTGGATTATTATCATACTGTAGGAAAGCAGCAGGCCCATGCCCTGCAGGAACAGGCAAGAATGGCCTTCACCAATGGTGAGATCGATTACCTGCAGTGGACTCAATTGATGAACCAATCGGTGACCATAAGGTTCACTTACCTCGAAGCATTGAAAGGCATGAACCTGAATACTATTGAACTAGAATATATCAACGGAAAAAAATGATCATGAGAAAGATAATATACTTCCTTACCCTGCTGATTGTTGCATTGGGATGCGCTTCCCCGCAAAAAGAAGAAGCACCTATGCAAACCGAAAAAGTGGTTACTGAAGTGCAGTTAAGCAAAGAACAAATTGCCAATGCCGGCATCGAAACTGGTAAACCGGTACTGTCAGATGTGAGTAATACTCTCAAAGTAAATGGTATCGTAGATGTTCCACCACAGAATATCGTTTCGGTTAGTTTCCCTATGGGAGGCTACCTGCGCTCAACAAAACTCTTACCTGGTATGCATGTAAACAGGGGCGAAGTTATTGGCATTATAGAAGACCAATCGCTCGTTCAGTTGCAGCAGGATTACCTGGTAACCAAAAGCCGGCTTCAATATCTCGCCAAAGATTATGATCGGCAGAAGATGCTGCAGGAAAATAAAGTGAATGCTGAGAAACAATTCCAGCAGGTGAGTTCCGATTACCAATCGGCCCAGGTGATGCTGAAAGGTTTTGCTGAGAAATTAAGATTGATCGGCATAAATCCCGAATCGCTCTCTGACTCAAAGCTTAGTCGCTCCGTTGCCATCCGTTCACCCATTAACGGATATGTTTCAAAAGTAAATGTCAATATTGGTAAATATGTAAACCCAACCGATGTTCTTTTTGAATTGATCAACCCGGCAGATATTCATGCTGCACTTACTGTGTTTGAAAAAGATATCAATAAGGTGAGGGTGGGACAAAAAGTATCGATCCGGTTCGTTGATGATCCGGAGCGTATTTATGAGGGAGATGTGCTTATTTTCACCCGCAATGTTGATGAAAACAGGAGTGGTATTGTGCATTGCCATTTTGATAAAATGCCTTCCAACCTGATGCCCGGAATGTTTCTGAATGCCACCATATTCCTTGATAATGTTAAGGCATTGACTGTTCCGGAAGATGCGGTGGTGCGTTTCGGTGGCAAACTCTATGTATTTGAAGCTGTTGGAAACGACAGGTTCAATATGCTTGAAGTGGAAGTAGATTCCACCGCTTCCAATAACAGGCTTGCCATACAAAATCAACAAATTCCGTTAGAGAATAAAACCCTGGTCACCAAAAACGCATATGCTGTATTGGGGAAAATGAAGAACACTGCTGAAGAAGAATGATCATCAGCGGTAGGCTTCCCTCACTGGAGCCCAGGTGTCAATTACTTTACAATCTGTCAGTGCCAGCGCACTATGCGGAACATTAGCAGGTATCACCTGCAGGTTTCCTGCTTTGAACACGGTGGTGATGCCACCAATGGTCATTTCCAGTTCTCCTTCAAGGATATAAGTTATCTGTTCATTTTCATGGTAGTGTTCGGGAAGAACACTACCTTTTTTAATATCCCAAACTCCCAGGGTGCTTTTATCACCATGAAGAAATTTTCCGAATAGTCCGGGTAATACTTCGCGCGTGGCTATATCGTCAAGATGTAACATGTATATTTTTTTACTGTTCAAATAATGCAACGCTTCCCCCAACCCAATCCTTGTCTTTATTATAGCGCACGCCTATCATCTTACCCTTGCTGAGTCTGGCAAGGTTGGTAGCAGGCCGGGGCCGTTCCCATTCATCTTTCCAGATATACATTATCCGTATCTCTGCTTTTGCCGGAACATTTGGCGTAGGGATCACTTCCGCATAATTTACTTTCTTCTGCAATATCCAATTCTCCGGATCTTTAATTGACTCAATATCCGCCGTGGTAACGTCTATCACAACACCCTGTCCTGCAAAAGAAAACAGGGGCTTTAATACATAATTCTCAAGGTCGGCCGGAACCTGTTTCAGCTCGTTCAAAAACCAGGTTGCCGGAACATAAGGGTGACGTATAAAAGGCAGCGTAAATTTGCTGATGCGGTAGAACCAGTTTGGATGTGGCACCCATTCAACATCAAGATCCTGCGTTATATCAACAAAATTTCCAAGCTTATCTTTCTGTGCTTTCAGGTCATCAAAGATCACCCTGTTATAAATTCTTTTGACCTGGGTACGCACGCCATCTTTTTGATAATAGAGTTTTTTCCCTTCCTGTTCTAACTCGGTAATACATACAGGCTTAATTCCGGTATACTGCTCGGTGCAATAAAAATCGATCCGCGTTTTCTGCTGATGTGGAAGGATCTCCAGTAATATCACTTCCTCAGGATCATGGGTGCCCAGTAAAAGTTCTTTTAGATCTGCGAGATAGGTTTCGCGGTCATAACCCCCAAGAAACTGATTATAGTTATCCGGGAAAGGAAAATGTTTACGAAGATGGTCGGGATAAAATACCTGGAACCCATAGAGGGTAGGGAAGCCCTGCATTTCAATAAGCTGTGGCTCGAGCTCATTAGCACTGTTTAAGCATATCCCAAAGTCAAATGCTATCATGTGCGAATGTGCATTCTCGTTAGGAACAGTTTCTCCGGGTGGAATGCTTCTTTGTGTAAGTGAATGGAAATCTTCGTCAGTGATCACATCCACAATGCTTTCACATGCTTCTATCATTTTATCCCGAAATGATTTGTCGATAAAAACGGGTGTTTCAGCAACCCTGAACTCAATTGCACCAGGATAGGTGTTGTTCAGGTCATTCAAGAAAGCTTCATATTTTTCTGTGCTGAAGGAACTGTTGAATGCATTCCTTAATGATGGAACCATATTGATGCGGCTTTACCGAAAGATAAGAAAAATGACTAGACTTCCGCCGGAACAAGCTGCTCAATTGAATGTGCAATAAAGTTGGGAAGCACCTGTGAATAGGTCCAGAGAATTTTATCGGGATCATTTAGGTGTTCAATCATGCTTTCCCATTTTTCATAGCCATGGCTGGCGATGACGGTATTTTTTTTATCCTCCCGTTGCAGGTACATACTCATACCTATGGCATCCGCTTCGGGATGAAACTGTGTACCTACCATGTATTCGTTGAATCGTATTGCCATCATCGCTCTTTCAAATGGAACATGCGGCCTTTCTTTTTCAATGGCAAGGATGGTGGCACCCATTTTTCGGATAAGGGAATGATCGGGTTCTATCACCTGGTAATCGCGACTGTCAACGGCATAAAAGGGATCCTTCAGGTTAGCGAATACAGGTTCATTATGCGCACCTTCCAGCATGTGAACGGGGAATACACCAAAAGCTGTTGATTTCCTTTTTGCAACCTGGCCTACCTTGTAATGTCTGCAGGCCAGCTGGTAAGAGTGACAGATAAAAAACACGAATTTCCTTCTTACCGCGTCGGCTGATTTGTTATGGTCTTCCACCATACGTAACCAGTTGAAGTAGACCGTCTCCCATTCACTTCCTTCACTTTCGAGTGGTGATCCCGGCCCTCCACTCGAAATATAAATATCATAGCCCAGATCGGGTACCTGCTTGTTTATTCTTACTTCATATTCGTCCCATTCCAGTTCAACATGGTTGTATTCGGCATACTGATTAAGTATTTCCCTTATACATCTCATGCCCTGGTTTTCCACTCCTTCATAGAGGTCGAGGATCGCTACCCTGATATTGCTCAAAGCCCCTGCCATAGCTGCAAACATAAGAATTTTCTTTTCAACCACAGGAGGCCTGCATTGTTATCCGTTACGGTTCTTATTTTATCTCTTATATACAGCCTGTCCATTCACATATGTTGCGTTAACAGAAGTAGAGAGTATTTCTGCTTCCGGCATTTTCATTAAGTCTTTTTCCAACATAATAAAATCTGCATATTTTCCTTTCTCCAGACTTCCTTTCTCGTTTTCTTCAAAATTTGAACGCGCTGCCCAGATGGTCATTCCACGTAGTGCATTTTCCCTGCTAAGTGCATTCTCCGGCTGGTACCCACCTTTCGGAAATCCATTTGCATCTTTCCTTATCACCGCTGCAAAGAAGGTCTTGAATGGTGAGATATCTTCCACCGGGAAATCAGTTCCCAGTGGTATCCATCCATTCTGGTTCAGCAGATCATTAAATGCATAAGCTCCTTTCTCGCGCTCTTTCCCCAGGCGTTCACCCGCCCAATACATATCTGAAGTTGCATGAGTAGGTTGTACGGAAGGGATGATATTGTATTTTCCAAATAATGCGAAATCATCCGGATGCACTACCTGTGCATGTTCAATTCTCCATCGCCTGTCATTTGAACCCTTCAGGTATTTCGCATAGGTATTGAGGATAGTTCTGTTACCGCTGTCGCCAATTGCATGTGTACACATCTGGAAGTCTTTTTTATAAAGCAGCGCTGCTACCGAATCAAAATGCTCGGGCTTACTGAGCAGAAATCCTGTATGGCCGGCCCTGTCGCTATATGGCTGCAAGAGGCAGGCCCCACGTGATCCCAATGCTCCGTCGGCATACACCTTGAATGAACTAACATTCAGATATGGCGTTTTTATTTTCCCGTTTTTAAAGATGGCCTCGTAATTTTTTTTGCTATCACTAAGCATAGCAAACACCCGCATTTTCAGAGACCCCTCTTTATGCAGACTGTCAATAACACGCACTTCTTCAAAATCAAGTCCGCAATCATCTACTGTCGTTAAACCCATTGCAAAGCAATTGGCCTGCGCATCCATAAGCGCAGCTTTCATTTGCGTTTTATCAGGAGCAGGTAGTTTGGAATAGACCAGGTCAACGGCATTGTCTATAAGGATGCCCGTTAGTACCCCGTCCTTCACTTCTATATCGCCACCGGTTAGTGATTGTCCAGCCCTGATACCCGCCATCTCCAATGCTTTCTGGTTTGCAATGGCAGCATGACCGTCGATCCTCGTTAATATCACCGGCCGGTCGGGAAAGAGTCTGTTGAGTTCTGTATTGGATGGATATGATTTTTGTTGCCAGTCATTCTGGTCCCAACCCCTGCCAACCAACCATCCATCGGGATGCGATCCTGCAAAATTTTTCAGACTATCCAGGATAGCCTCCCAGCTTTTTGTTCCTACCAGGTCGGCTGTTTGTAAGCCAAGTCCATAGCGATAAAAATGGCAATGGGCATCGATGAGTCCGGGATAGATGAATTTACCCCCGGCATCTATTGTTTCTTTGGCAGTAAATATTGACAAAAGTGAATCACTGGTTCCAACGGCAGTGATCTTCCCATCTTTTACAGCCATCGCTTCATAGATGGTGAAACTGCTGTCGACACTGTAAATAGTGGCATTGTGCACCAGCAGGTCTGCTTCCTGTTTAGTTGTGCATGCAGGTAATAAATAAAGGAATGCTACAGCAGCTACAAGATTGCGTAAAAACATCAACATTGTTATTTATCAGTGAGTGAATTTTTCGGGATGCTTACGGTGATGGTCAGTTGCTCCCTGGAAAGCGCTTGCCAGTTCCAGCAGCGACGCTTCATCATATAAATTGCCGAGAAAAGTTATACTTGCCGGCGTTCCATTCGGGAGAAAACCAACAGGTATGCATAGAGCAGGGTGACCTGTAAGATTTGTCATCGCCAGTTGGTTGCCGCCGTAGGTAGGTACAATAACTACGTCATAATTTTCCATGAACTTATTCATTTGCTGCATGAGCAAACTGCGATGCCTGTTTGCATTTATATATTCCACAGCGGGTATAAGCCTTCCCACCCGAAAACTGTTGGGCCAGAAATTCTTATCCTGCCGGCGGATCAGGTCATCCCTGTTACTACGTGTTAGTTCATCAAATGCTGCCGCAGATTCTGCACTGATGATGGGGTCCATGATAGGGTAGGGATAGATCGTTGAATCCGGAAAATCTACTGCCACAATATTGGCACCCATGGCTCTCAACTGATCCAGCACTTTCGACTGCAAAGACACTGAGCCGAGCCGCTTGAAATAATTTTCAGCATAGGCGATCCTCATTTTTTTTATATCGCGGCCGGCATTAAAATTGAATGCATGCTCTGTGGCAGACGGGTCTTTTCCATCTGTTCCCTTTATATAATAAAAAACAATTGCTGCATCTTCTGCAGACCGGGTAATGGGTCCTACTTTGTCAAGGCTCCAGCTAAGCACCATGGCACCGGTTCTGCTCACAGAACCGAATGTTGGCCTTAAGCCTGTTGCCCCGCAGGTATGTGAAGGGGAGATAATTGAACCCCATGTTTCTGTGCCAATGGCAAAAGGTAATAGTCCCGCAGCGGTTGCTGATGCCGATCCGGCAGAAGACCCACTCGACCCATATGCTGTATTCCATGGGTTTTTTGTTTTACCGCCAAACCACTGGTCTCCAAAGGCAAGTTCTCCCAGCGTTAGCTTGGCACAGAGCACTGCTCCTGCCTTTCGGAGTTGTTCATACACAAATGCATTCTCCTCGATCACCTGGTCTTTATAAGGAACCGAACCCCAGGTTGTTTTATATCCTTTTACGGCAAACAGATCTTTTAATCCATAAGGGATGCCATGCAGCGGCCCGCGCCATTTCCCTTTCTTCAATTCCTCATCAGCTGCAGCCGCTTCCTTCATGGCGAGTTCTTCTGTAATGGTGATAACACATTGCAGGGTATCTCCCCATTTTTTTAATCGCCCGATGAAGAAACGGGTAAGCTCAACCGAACTGATCTTTTTAGCTTTCAGCAGTGATGCCAGCTCTGGGATGGAATAAAACGCCAGGTCTTCCTTATTGGCAGGCAGTACAGTATTTGCTGGTATGCGCCAGTTGAATTCTTTTTGCATGCCCGCAGTTCTTCCTGAACCCAGCGCGGGCTGGAAGCCAAATGGGTAGGCGAGGTCATTAGGTATTGGCTGTTTCCTTAGGCCTTCATACATTTTCAGGTTATCTTTTAACCCGTCGGCCATGGAATCTTTTTCGGCAGCGGTAAAGTCCAGTCCCGCAATAATCAAGGCACTGCTGATAGTTGCAGTGTCAATTTTCTGTGCGCTTGCGGGCATAACTGATATGCACGCAAACAGTAATAGCACTATTGGGTTTCTCATATTATATTTAAATTCCGTAGAGGAATTGCTCTCGGATATAATCAACAACTTCCACCATACTATTGGTTTCATTGTAGACCTTAAGTTGACGATCGGCACCAGTACCGGTTTCCAGTAAATTGGGAACCAGTGATAATATATGCCTGCTCCCAAGTTCATCAACCACATCATCCACAAATTCGAGGAGTTCATATATCAGTACCCTGGTATTCACTTCTTCCTCCTTACCGAAATCAATTAGTCTGCCGTCAAGTCCATACCTGCTCGCGCGCCATTTGTTTTCATTTATCAGCGCCCTTGAGTACTGAATGAAATTCAGGTTATTGGTGCGCAACTTATAGATCTTGGCACAGATGGCCTGGAACAGGGCTGCTATGATTATTGTTTCATGCGCCGTGAGCGGCACATCACATATCCGGAACTCAACAGTATTGAAAAAAGGATGAACCCGAAGGTCCCACCAGATCTTCTTTGCATTGTCGATGCAATTGGTTTTCACCAGCATCTTTACAAAATTGTCATAATCTTCGATGGTGGCGAAGTATTCGGGTATGCCTGTACGTGGGAACTTATCAAAAACTTTTGTCCTGAATGATTTATATCCCGTTTGCCTTCCTTCCCAGAAAGGAGAGTTGGTACTCAGTGCATAAATATGTGGCAAAAAATAACGCGTGCTATTGGCTATATGGTTAGCCATCTCACGATTTTCCATTCCAACATGCACATGCAGTCCGAAGATGAGGTTACTGCGTGCAGCTTCCTGTAATTCATTTACAATTTCGCTATAACGTACATGGTCGGTTATAAGCTGGCTTTGCCAATGACTGAAGGGATGGGTACCTGCGGCTCCCATGGCGAAACCCAGTTCACCGGCAACCTGTGAAATGGTTTTTCTCAGAATAGAGATATCATTAAGCGCCTCATCGATGTTTTTACAGATATCTGTTCCCACTTCCACCACGGCCTGGTGCATCTCTGCTTTAACCTTATCCTTTATGATCTTTTGTCCCTCGAGCACGATTTTCTGTTCGTGACTTTTTAGTTCGCGGGTCTGCGGATCAATCACCATATATTCTTCTTCAACGCCAAGTGTAAATTGCTGGTAATTGATAGATGACATAAGCAAGTTAGTTTTTCGATCCTGATCAGATCAGGGGTATTTTGTTGCTGCTTCTTTTTACATATTCACCCCAGGTTAGATTATCCATTCCCGGCTGAAATGACATAGCTTTTTCAATGGCATAATTAGCCGCTGTTTCTACCACCCAGGCAAAATTATCTTCTCCAACACTTTTTATTTCTGCATCAGGGGCAGGGTTGCAGAAATCGATAGCATAAGGAACACCATCACGAAGTGCAAGTTCAACTGTATTGAAATCATAGCCCAGATACTGGTTAATACGAAGCACGATCTCTTCCATCTGGGCATGCCTTTCCGGACTCGGTGAAAAATCAGCCTGGTAACGCAGGTGATGCGGATTGCGGGGTTCATAGGGCATGATGTGTACATGCTTTCCGCCAATGCAATAACAACGGTAATATTCATCGAACACGATCTCTTCCTGCAATAACATCACCAGCTCGCCGGTTTCATTATGTTTCTCGAAGAAATCATCCATGCTGGTAAGCTTATAAACGTTTTTCCAGCCGCCTCCCGCAAATGGCTTCATGTAAGCAGGGAAACCAGTATACTGAAATATACCTTCCCAGTCGAGTGGATAGGCAAGGTTGCTGAAACTCTGGTCAGTGGTATCTGCAGGCAGGTCCCTTGATGGAAGTATAACTGTTTTGGGAACAGGCACGCCTATTTTAGTGGCCAGCGCATTATTAAAGAACTTCTCATCGGCACTCCACCAAAAGGGGTTGTTGATAACTGTTGTGCCACTGATCGCGGCATTTTTCAGGTAGGCGCGGTAAAACGGTACATCCTGGGATATGCGATCTATGATCACTGCATATTCAGTTGGTTCGCCCTGCATAACCTTATCGATCCGTACAGGTTCTGCAACAATACCTTCTATATTTTTACTATTTACGCGCTCAATAAAGGCCATCGGAAAGCTGCGTTCCTGGCCAAAGAGGATGCCAATCTTTTTCATAAGTCTCTTGTCAGTTTAATGATTACTAACTGTTTTCAATATACTATTATTTAGCAGAAAACCCTTATTTTCATCCGCTACAAACATTCCCGAGAGAAACCGATATGAAGGAACTGATGTGCCCAGAAACAACACTCCCGATAGAAAAGCTGCATTTCGAAATAAGGTCCGAACACCTCGATCGCAAAGTAAAAGTTGACGCCTGGCGTCCCCGCTCTCTTTCCCCTGAAAGCTATCCTTCATTATTACTGATTAATGATGGGCAGGACATGGAAAAGGTGGGCCTCACTGATATGCTGGCCGGCATGGAAAAGTCAGGACACCTGCGCCCGCTAGTATGTGTAGGTATCCATGCAGGCGAAGACCGCCGGCTCGAGTATGGCACCGCCGGTATCCCCGATTATATGGACAGGGGTAATAAAGCCGACCTCTACACCTATTTTATTTTTGAAGAGTTGCTTCCCTTTCTTCGTAAGAAACTCGGCATCGCAGAGTTTGGCGAAAAAGCTTTTGCGGGATTCTCTTTAGGTGGATTGAGTGCCCTTGATATTGTATGGGCGCATCCCCATGAATTTACCAGGGTGGGAGTATTTTCAGGCTCTTTATGGTGGCGTAATATTGACCAGGATGATCCTGAATATGATGATGATAAACATCGCATCATTCACCAACAGGTAAGGAAAGGGAACTATGCCCCCTGGCTGAAATTCTTCTTCATGACCGGAACCCTTGATGAAACCAATGACCGTAACAATAATGGCATCATCGATTCTATTGAAGACACGATGGGATTAATGGATGAACTAGTGGCCAAAGGATATAGCCGCGAAAATGATATGGTCTACCTCGAACTTGCCGATGGCCGCCACGATGTGGCTACCTGGGCCAAAGCAATGCCTGCATTCCTGAAATGGGCATTCGGTAAATAAAATATTCCTGTTTTTCTGGCTAGCCTGTCCTACAATACAAGGAGGGTAAATCATGTCTATTCTTTAATCTATCCTAGGGTTATCCTAGGGTTATCCTGGGGTTATCCTAGGGTTTTCAGGCCATAAAAGCCTAGGATAACCCTAAAAATACCCTTGGAAAACCCAAGGATATTAATTATATTAGTCATAAAATGAACTGATATGGCAATCGCTAAAAGCTTTTTAATGAAACTTGCTTCCGGCCGCATAGGCAAGGACATTGTTATAAAAAAGAGAGGGGATAAGACCTTCCTCAGCCAATACCCGGATTTTAGCAAGCGGGTATTAACAGAAAAGCAGTTGAAGAATAACGAGCGTATGGAGCAAGCCAATTATTATGCCCGGGGTATTATAAGTGATGAAGCCACCCGGGATGCGGCACTATTAAGGTTGAATGTGACCCGTAATAAATTGTACACCTCACTGGTGCGTGAATTTTTTAAAGAGATGAAGGATACAGAATAACCCTTTAGTATATGCGTAAAAAAAGAGGCCGTCTCATATTATATGAGACGGCCTCTTTTATATTGATCTGATTATTATCAGAAGTTAAAACGAAGTCCAACCTGGCTGGTCCAGCGACTGCTGTTGAAAACACCATCGTTTATGGTGTAAGGCTTACCGTTAGTTGGTGGCGTAAATGTATAACGTGGAGTAAGATCTGAGCTATAGCTGGAAGCAAGGCTCAGGATACGGTAGTTATCATTAAGCGCAAAATACTGACGGCCCCAATCGCGGTTCAACATATTGGTGAAGTTGAACACATCGTAAGAGATCTGGAACTGGTAAGTCTTCTTGGCGATGCGGATATTGAAGTCCTGCTGGATCTTCAGGTCAATCACATGCGTGAAGGGAAGACGTGCACCATTTCTTTCAGCATACTGTCCACGACGCTTGCTCAGGTAGTCGTCATTTTCAATATAATCATTGAAAAGCGTCCACTGCTGGTCAGGAGTGAGGTTACCATTCTGAACGAAAATGATATCACTCTTATTCTGCGGAACATAGATCAGGTCATTGTCTTCGTTGTTGTCGTAGTCACGGATCATACCACGACTCATAACATAACTGAACGGTGCGCCACTCTGTCCATTATACACAAGCGAGAAGGTTGTAGCCAACATCTTGCTTGCATAAGTGATCTTCTTGGCGATATAGGCATTCAGTCGATGTGCGATATCAAAGTCACTGGTACTGCGGGTCATGTAATTGCGACCATAAACAGTTTCCATAAACCTCCACTGTGAAAGGTTCTGTGAACTTGTTCCTTCATTCATTACCACTGAATTGCCATAGGTATAGTTTGCATTGAATGCAAAACCTCTTCTCCATGCTTTGTCAACAGTAAAGGTGAAGTTGTAGGCAAATCCTTTTTTGCCATCGTTATTTGAAAGAAGGAAAACACCAGTATATGGATTGCTTCCATCAGGACGCATCGGGATGTTCTTAGGGAAGTTTCCGGAAAGTTCATATACAGGGCGTTTGTCAACACCTACAGACTCTAAAGTTGGAGGCAACAGGTTTACCTGCTTGTAATCGATCTCGTTGATATTCTTGGTGAATACACCTTCGATGCTCAGTTTCCATCCACCTTCCAGGTTCTTATCAACACCAAGTGATGTACGGAATACCTTGTTAAGGCGGAAATCTTTTGCAATCAGGTTAACTTCTCCTGATGGAAGCCTTGCCGTACGGCCAATATCTTCAAGTGTGTACTGGTCAAACGGATCAGGACGGAATGCAAGGTTAGAGGCATTCATACCAGCAAGGCTCACACCATTCTGGTTGTAAACACCACCAGGCCATACCAGGGGCACACGACCTGTAAATGTTCCAAGTCCACCACGGATGGTGATATTGTCTTCACCTATCTTGTAAGTGAATCCAACACGTGGATTGATAGACCATTTCGGATCAGCGATCTGTCCGCTTCTTGCACCCTTCAGGTCATAATACTGACTGATGGCTGCTACGGCAGTATCATTGAAGAAATTATCAGTACGTGGATCATCCAGGTAGATTGTATTGTCTGCACGCAGACCAAGATTAAGGGTGAAATTATCAGTAACCTTGATCTCATCGTTTACGAAAAATCCGAGACGGAGATTCTTGAAGGCTGCTGCTGCATTAACACTCGCATCCCCCGTTGCATTATCCACAACTGAATATGAACGGTTATAGGTTGCTGCGTTTTCTCCTTCTAAGAAATCTTCCAGGCTGTTGAATACATAAGATCCATAGTTCTGGCGAATGAAAATATTATATGAATCACTCAGCTCATTGTCTGTACCAATTGATAATGTATGCTTACCCTTATAAAGTTTGAACACATCGAAAATGGCAATATTCTTCTGCTCCAGCTTGTTACCGGTAGAAAATTCTTCTGTACCGAAGAACAACCTGTTGCTGCCATCATTGATGGTAACCCTTGGGAAGGCAGATCCAATTGGTCCGCGGTCATCAACAACATTCGTGAAAGTCAACAACAACCTGTTGTTAGCACCTTTGTTGAAACGGCTATTCAATTCCAATGATCCTGAGTTGGTCTTGTTAGGGATGATATAACCGTTATTATAGAAGTTGATATTCTGTGCAGTACTTCTGCTTGTATTATAACGCTCAGCGCTGTTATAACGGTAGCTGAGGCTGAGCTTGTGGCGGCTGTTGATATTCCAGTCTAATTTGGCTGCAACACGATCAGCATCCAGCTTCTCGGCATTATTCTCATAACCACCCGGATCATATCCATACTCGCTTATAAGAAAGGAAGAGAGTCCGTCTATATCCGATTTAGTGAGTGAACCACTGTAATCATCGAAGTTGAAAGGCTGTGGACGTTCATCGCGCTGCATTTCAGCATTCACGAAGTAGAACAATTTGTTCTTGATAATTGGACCACCAATACGGAAGCCATATGTTTTATTGCTGAAATCACTCAGCTTGGTTGCTGCATCTTTATCAACGCCGGGAGTCTTACCACTGAGGTCCTGGTTACGGAAGAAATAGTAAAGACTTCCCTGTGTTTCGTTGGTACCACTACGTGTGATGGCATTGATACCACCACCGGTGAAGTTACCCAAAGAGGCATCATAAGGTGATACTACAACCTGGAACTGGTCGATGGCATCTATTGAAATAGGGGGCGCGCCTGTTTGACCACCATTTGTTCCGCTGGCAGCAAGACCAAAAACGTCATTGTTCACAGCACCATCTATATAGAATGAATTGTAACGGTTGTTTTGTCCGGCAATAGCTACACCACCATCTCCGGTGATCTTAGCCTGGGGAACAAAACGGAGGAAGTCAGAAATATTACGGCCAACCGTTGGAAGGTTTGCCATTTTATCTCTTCCCACAGAAGTTTCTGTACCGCCTTTTCCAGTTTCGCGGGCACGGGCAACACCTGCTACAACTACCTCAGTAAGCTCAGTAGATTTGTCTGTGAGGGAAAAATTCTGCTGCTCTGTTTCACCGAGATCCACGAATATGTCTTCCCTGGTAACAGATTCAAAGCCCACGAATGATACCTGCACCCTGTAAGGGCCACCCGTATTGATATTGGCCAGGTCAAAACGGCCACCCGAACGGGTTAATGTGGTATAGACTGTTCCTGTTGGCACATGCGTCACGGTAACAGAAGCTCCTACAAGAGGATCTCCCGTTGCAGCCTTAACCGAACCGGTCATGCTACTGGTGGTTACCTGAGCGTTTGTGCTGATCGCGAATGCCAGGAAAAGGCATACTAATCGGACAATTCTCTTTAAAAACATAATGTGTGTGTTTTACAAATTTGCTGCAAAGAAAATGAATTATCCCCTAACTCCGTTAAGACAATATTAACAAATTGTAACCCATCCGGTATTTTAATGTTTAGCTATTGAATATTACCCATTTACCCTTAAATCATTCATCCGGGTTTGAATAGTAGTGATGGTCGTCACCACCTCTCAGTACTCGTTCTGAACAGGAGAGACTTATTATTGTTAGTTTTGCTTAAATATCTTGTATGCTGGACAGTATAGAAAGTGCCATTGAAGATTTCCGTAACGGCAAAATGCTGATTGTTGTTGATGATGAGGACCGTGAAAATGAGGGCGATTTTGTAATTGCCGCCCGGCATGTAACCGCGGAGGTTATAAACTTCATGAGCAAAGAGGGGCGGGGACTGATTTGTGCAGCACTTGTGGAAGACCGTTGTGATGAGCTGAACCTGGAAATGATGGTGAACAGTAATACTGCCCTTCATGAAACAGCATTTACGGTATCTGTCGACTTGCTGGGTCATGGCTGCACTACAGGTATTTCGGCCCAGGACAGGGCCCGGACCGTTCAGGCACTTATCGATCCGGAAACAAAACCATCCGATCTTGGCCGTCCCGGTCATATTTTCCCTCTGAGGGCAAAAAAGGGTGGCGTATTACGCAGGGCCGGACATACAGAGGCCACCATTGACCTGGCCAGGCTGGCGGGAATGGAACCGGCAGGGGTTCTGGTGGAAATTCTCAATGAAGACGGATCTATGGCCCGGCTTCCCGAACTGCAGGTGCTATCGGCTAAACTTGGGATCAAGATCATTTCCATAAAGGATCTCATAGAATATCGCCTCAAACGCGATTCACTTATTGAAGAAGTGGTAACAGTTGACATGCCCACCAAATATGGCCATTTCAAGATGGTAGCCTTCCGTGAAAAGCATACCCAAAACGAACATATCGCCCTGATAAAAGGTGAGTGGGAAAAAGATGAGCCCATCATGGTAAGGATCCATTCATCCTGTTTTACTGGTGATATACTTGGCTCGTTGCGATGCGATTGCGGTGACCAGTTACACAAGGCATTGGAAATGGTAGAGGCAGCCGGTAAGGGTGCAGTACTATATATGAACCAGGAGGGAAGGGGGATAGGGCTGATGAATAAACTCCGTGCATACAAATTGCAGGAGGAAGGTATGGATACCGTTGAGGCCAATCTCCATCTGGGCTTTCCCATGGATAAACGCGATTATGGCGTTGGGGCCCAGATACTACGATACCTCAATATCACCAGGCTTCGTTTGATCAGTAACAATCCCCGCAAACGTGCCGGCTTAATGGGATATGGAATTGAGATCGTTGATTGTATTCCTATTAATGTTAAGTCGAACCCCCATAATGAGAAGTACCTCAAAACCAAGCGCGACAAACTAGGCCATCGCATTCTGGATGCAGAATAATCCATTATTCATTTAATGTGCTATCGGAAGGGGGAGATTGTAAATCCTCTATAGTTTTCTTTGGCTTTCGGGAGAACAGTTCACGGATGCGATCGAACTCTTTGCGGAACGATAAGCTTACACCTGAACGCTGAAGCGCGTTCTGTGCTATATAACTCCAGTTGTTGCGATAGAAAAAGGTGATGCGGAATTTCCCGTCGGGGGTCAGTTTGTATTCGGCCTGCACATCCGGAAGGAACTGGAAGGTTGCCGCCTGCTGTGACCCAATACCAAAATCAATGGCACTTCCCACTACAAAGGTCAACCGCTCATTGAGGTAACTTTTTGCAACACTAAGATTGATATTGGTACGGTCGGGAAGCATGATGGAAGAATTGTTCTGCCCGGTGATATTGGTTCCGCTATACAATGAAGCATTCATATTAAACTTCAGACTCTTATCATTGAATACATTCTGAAGCAGCTTGGAGAATTCGTTCGACAATACATTGGAAAGGAAACCGGATATGCTACTAACAACCAGGCTTTCAAATGCCGCACTGGCAAAAGATCCACTGTTGTTCTGCGCACTACCTGCCGCCGTAAGCGGACCAAATGTATTGAAGAGGATAAGGTATGAAACCTGTTTGTTCAATTCATTCTCATCGCGCTGGATAATGGAGATAAGTCCCTGTGCTTCTGTATTGTTTCGGAGTGGACTGTTATCTGGCAATTCGATCTGAAACTTGATCCGGGGCTGGGTGAGTTTATCGGAGATATTGGCAATTACGTTTACCCGTCCCCGGTAGCGCCTCACATCTTCATTAGTTACACTAAATCCACCACTGCTCAGCAGGTCACTGAAACGAACATTATCTGCCTGGTATAGGGCATCGATCTTTAAAGTGGCCTCATAGGGATCACCATTCCAGGAAATATAATTATTCCTTTCCGGTAAGAGAATAAAGGTCTTTTTCCAGGCCTGAAAATTGAAATCATAAAAACCGCTCTCAATTTCATAGCGGCCATTCATGGTTAGGTTTTCATTGGTGCCAACCCGCATTTTAAGATTGCCATTTCCTTTCGCAGAAATGATATCTCCCGTGGTTTCATCAATGATCATATAAACCGTTGCCTTGTTATTGGCAGTAATATCAAGTGATACAGTAAGGTTGGATTCCTTTCCATAGGGGCGGTAGGCTTCCATTTCCTTACCATATTCTTTCCAAACGATAAAATCAGCCTCGGCACTTTCCCTGCTGGCACCGGTGGCAATATAGACCCTGCTGCTGTCTGTAGGTTCACCACTGATATCCATGGTCATATCATACATGGGACCACTGATATTCATATTGGCTTTCCCTATCACTGTACCGTAGAATAATTTATTGTCCACACTGGTTGTGTTCAACAGCAACATATTAGATGACCGCACTTTAAAATCAAAGGCCATGTCCTTGAAATTATTGTGGTATAATTTCCCTTCCGTTAGTTCACCCTTATTGCCAAGCGTATCTTCCAATTGTATCCTGCCAAAGTCTATCATGCCATCCGAAAGTTTCACCGTGGCCAAAGGAATGCGGTAATAAACTTTTGTATAGTCCACCAATATGCCGCCTTCACTGAGTTCAAGATCACCCAGGTACTTCAGGTTACTGCCCCGGCCAACAATGCGGAGATTGCCGGTAGCCTTTCCATCGATCTTGCTGAATACTCCCCCAAGGTATTTCTCAAGAAGGCTGATACTTGTGTGATCCAGTTTTGCATTTATATCAATAGCATCAGAAAGTGAGTCGCGGGTATTGACAAGACCGGTTATATCGAAATTATAATTTTCGTTGGCGGAGAATGTTTTGAAGGTGACCTTTCCAGACTGCTTTGAATAGGTGCTGCTAAGATCTATTGTGCCTATAGAATCATCATCAAGCCTGAACTGTTCTGCAACAGCGGTGGCATCTACCTGTAATTTTCCGAATGGTTCGATCACTTCCACTGTTCCAGTGAGTAAACCCTCTAAGCGGTTACTCTTCACAAAGAATGGGGCAAAATCGCCGATCTGTATTTTTTTAAGATCCACTTTCAAATCATTGCCGGTGCCAATGGAAGAGGGAGCAGAACTTATGAGGATCTCCTGGTCGCCACTATAGATCCTTACTCCATCAGATGTTACCAGGTCTTTACTCAGGATGATCTCACCACCTTCGTCAATGGTCCATTCTTTATTATTGATGTCGAAAAAGGAAGGGTTGAATTTAAGCCGGAAACCATTTTTCAGGGTCTGCACTTCACCAGAGATATCAGCCCTGTTGAGCGTTTGGTTAGCGCTGGTTTTGATGTTTACTTTAGAAAGGTCATTGCTGGTAGTAATGGCAATTTGTGATCCCGGAAAATGAAGGCTGTCATTCACAAAAATATCGCCGATGGTGGTGGCCACCGATAAGGAATCATAATTTCCTCTTCCCTGCAGTTTCACTTCGTAAAAGCCGAGATTATTATAACCAAAATGGGGCAGCTCTGCATCCACATCAAAAATATTTTCCTTGGTGTTCAAGCGTCCATTAATGGTTGCGTAGTTGAATCCCTTTAAACGTTTGTCGAGAAGATCCAGGTAGTCGTCGATTTTACGGGTGGTGATGAAAAAACTGAAATTATTATCAACCTTTTTGGTGGAAGCTGCTATATAACTGGGGAAATAGCGGTTAAGGAAGGTCTGGAAGGCATCCGGAAGGGAGCTTATATTGAATTCGCCTGCCAGTATCCCCTCAAATTCATTGCTTTTTACAGTAATAGTTTTGTTATTGTTTGGAAGCCTAGACGATTCCACATACAAGGAATCAAAGGCGATCCGCTGGCCATTCTTAAATATAGAGGCTTCCGCAATCCTGGCGGTACCGAGGAAATTGTCAATAGTATTACCGGTGAAATTTACATTGAAAATTCCATTGATATCCAGCTCTTCCTTTGAAAAATTGAGACTCTGCAGGTTGGCATTATTAATAAGTGCGTTGAAATCGAACTTCGGTATTTTACCGGAGAGATCAACCAATCCTTTGAGGGTTGCTTCAAGATGTGGATCATTCACTACGAGGTTTCCATTGAATAGCCTTTTGGCGAATTGACCATCAATGGCTATATCCGTGTAGCGGTAACCGTTATATTCAATAAATGGAAGTGTTCCAACCAGGCTGGCATCCAGTGCCGACATGGTAAATCCTTTTCCTTTAATATCTCCGGCAACAGCGAAATTGCCGATCTTATTATTGTCGATGAATTGTCCCAGTTGGAAATCGTCGGTCTTGATGGTTCCTGAATAGGAGGGTGTTCCTTTGACAGGGATCTTCATATTCAGATCGGTGCGAATGGTGCCGAGCGCTGTTTCTATGGTGCCATAGGTAACAAAATCGCGGATAAAGCCGGTAAAGCTGCCTTTGAAGTTGAGATAGGAGAGTCGTTCAATCCGAAGATCCCTTACCTGTTTTAATTCAGGAAAGATCTTTTGGGCATCCGAATAGGTAGTCCTGAAATCATTGGCCGTGAAATCAATATAAGTTTTTTCAATATCCGGAAGACCACTCAATGTGAAATCACCGTTCAGGTAGGTGCTTGACCCTGCGCGTGCAATAACCCTTTTGCCATTAAGGTTGCTGATGGTTCCTTTGATCTTACCGGTAAGGGATATGCGCTTTTCCCATTCCTTAAGCGCCGGGGCAAAATAGGCGATATCATCACTATGGATGACAGCATCCACAAAATTTCCTTCAAGCCTCACTTTATCTATAAAGCTGCTCATATCATTGAAGCTGTCGTAGCGCATGGCAAAGAAATTCCTTAACCTGCTTTTGCTGGTCCTTATATCAAGCTCCCTGAACTCCATTGCCTCAGGATGAAATTTCATCTTTGACTTGAGTTGCTTTACTTCAAATCCGCTTCTTTCTTTTGTGGCGATTAAAACGTTAGCCGAAAATGTATCATTAATGAGTGTGAGGTTCTCGAAGCGGGAGTTAATATTTCCAAATACGAAGTGGGCGCCGTCAAAATAATAGAAGGGTTTCCGGCCATTCTCCACATCATTTCTGAATCCTCCATCATTGATGGTGAGTGCTTTAATGCTAAGACCCCACTTGCCGGGATTCCAACGCAGATTATCAGGGTCATTCACCGGTGCTATACCGGTTTTGGGCCTTCGTTCAACAGGTGGTCTTTTACCATCATAATTATAAATGGAGAAAACCGGTTGCTCGAGGGCAAGCTGGTTGATATGGATCTGTTTGTTTTTAAGATCGAATACCCGGGCCTCGAGATGAAGTGATTTTAAGGCCAGTCCGAGATTCTCACCCCGCCAGCCATCCTGTTGCAGGAGCCGGATATTTTTAAGATCGATTGTGTTGACCGATAGCTCGATGGGTTGTTTTTTCTTTGCTGATGGCGGTGCAGAAAAATAATCTATGAGGAATTGGTAATTCCATACCGAATCCTGCCTTTGCAGATTAATGTAGGTACTTTCCAGTCCTATATATTTCAACTCGATCTTATCCTTAAAGAAAAACCAGTCAGTTATATTCACTTTAACGGCACCAGCGTAAAGAAGGGTATCCTTATTATGGTCTCTCACGAGGGTTCCCTTCAATTCCAGTTTGTCAAAGAATTCGAGATCTATATAGCTCACTTTAACCTCGGTATTCAGGGCTTTTGACAGGCGGCTGGCAGCCTGCTTAACAAGAAAGTTCTGAACAGGCCTGGTTTGCAGGGAGAAATAGATCAACACCACCAATAAAAGCAGCGAAAGCAGGATGTAGCCAATTATGGAGAGTACTCTTTTCAGGATCCGGTAATTATGGGTAAAAATAATTATTCGCTACTTTGCGCCCCTTGTTATTTTTATAAACTAACGAAATTATTATACGAGAAGCATATTCTTCCTTGCTTCTGTCCTGCTTTTTAACAGCCTGTTGGCTCAGGATAAAGATGGGGGGCAAAAAGGCATGTACCGTGGCGTTATCAGGGCCTATCCTAGAGCACTTTTCTCAATCGCACCAGTTCTTCCAGTAATCCTTCCAGCCTGTCGAGCTGAAGCATATTGGCCCCATCGCTTTTTGCGATGGCCGGATTGGGATGGGTTTCAATGAAGAGGCCATCGGCTCCTGAAGCCAGAGCAGCTCTGGCGATGGTGCCGATCATGGCTGGATTTCCTCCTGTAACACCCGAGGTTTGATTGGGTTGCTGGAGGCTATGCGTCACATCCATCACCACCGGCACACCGTGTTCCTTCATCCAGGGTATATTCCGGAAATCCACAACAAGGTCCTGGTAGCCAAAACTATTTCCCCTTTCAGTAAGGATGATCTTGCCATTTCCAGCGTTACGGATCTTTTCAACAGCAAATTTCATGGCCGGACCACTAAGGAATTGTCCCTTTTTCACATTGATCACCTTACCGGTTTCTGCAGCAGCAATGAGAAGATCGGTTTGCCTGCATAAAAAAGCAGGTATCTGCAAGAGGTCGGCATATTGAGCAGCGGGTGCTGCCTCATCATGTGCATGAATATCGGTAATGGTGGGAAGATTGAATCTTTCCCCTGTCTTTTTTAATAAGGATAGTCCGGTAGCATCGCCGAGGCCGGTGAATGAACTGGCACTGGTTCGGTTCGCTTTGCGGTAGGATGATTTAAAGATATAGGGGATGCCTAACCTTCTGCAGACAGTACTTACTTTTTCTGCTACTTCCATAAGCAGCTCTTCGCTTTCTATTACACATGGGCCTGCAATCAGGAAGAAGTTTTTTTCATCATATGTCTGGCCTTTGAAAAGGTCTTTTAGAAATTGTTCCATGCGCAAATATAATAACACTGGCAATGACGTAATCGATTGCATGAAAGTTTCAAATCTCATTGTTCCTTCTTAGGTTTGCAGCCATCAAATGATTGCAAATGACCAAAGAAAAGATTCTGGTGATCGGTGCCTGCGGACAGATCGGCGTTGAACTTACCCTGGCACTTAGAAAGATTTACGGTAATAGTAATGTCATCGCTTCAGATCTCCGCGAGGAAAATGAACTCCTTCGTGGTACCGGTCCCTATGTATCCATTGATGCACTGAATAAGGAAATGCTGCATGTTCAGGTCATACGCCAGAATATCACCCAGGTTTACCTGCTGGCGGCAATACTTTCTGCTACCGGCGAAAAGAATCCCAACCTGGCATGGCACCTCAATATGCAAAGCCTGCTGAATATCCTCGATATTGCCCGGGAAGAGAAACTGCATAAAGTTTACTGGCCATCTTCCATTGCGGTATTCGGACCTACATCACCAAAGCAAAACTGTCCGCAGTATACCATCATCGAACCTACCACGGTTTACGGCATTTCTAAATATGCAGGCGAATTTTGGTGTAATTATTATTTCCAGCGTTTTGGCGTTGACGTGAGAAGTCTGCGGTATCCGGGTCTGATCTCGTACAAATCAGCCCCGGGCGGCGGTACAACGGATTATGCAGTTGAAATATTCCATGAGGCACTGGAAGAAAAAAAGTACGAATGTTTCCTGAAAGAGGATACCTACCTGCCAATGATGTATATGCCGGATGCCATCCGCGCAACCATTGAACTCATGGAGGCGCCAGCCGAGAGCATTTCAGTGAGAACCAGTTATAACCTGGCTGCTATGAGCTTTTCACCGCGCGAAATAACCAATGCGATCCATAAACATATCCCTGATTTTAAGATGAGCTATAAGCCTGATTACCGGCAGAATATAGCCGATAGCTGGCCGCAAAGTATTGATGATTCTATTGCACGTCGCGACTGGGGCTGGAACCACCAATATGACCTCGAAAGGATGACGGCTGATATGCTGGAAAATCTTAAGGAGAATTTATGACCCCTGCCACCTAATTTTGCAGGTTATGAAGCGCATACCTGCCCTGTTGTTTATTCTTTTATTTTATGTAGCTGGTGCCCATGCCCAGCAACTCCGTTCCGGACTTTGGAAAGCTGCCCTCCAGCGGGCAGATGGCAATGATATCGTTTTCAACTTTGACCTCAGCTATGAACAGCAACTTCCGGTGATCCGTATCCGCAATGCGGAAGAAAGGATGGAAGTGCGGCAGGTGAAAGTTGAGAGGGATTCTGTTTTCATTGATATGCCTTTTTTTGAATCCTACTTCAAACTGCAGGTGCAGCCCGACGGCTCTCTCAAGGGAAATTGGATCAAAGCAACCAGCACGGGAAAAGATGTTGTTATGCCATTCATTGCAAAGCATGGTACCGAACCAAGATTTCCTTCGGGGAAGGCTCCGGCAGCCAATATCAGCGGGAGGTGGGATATGGAGATAATACGACCTGCCGGAGGTACAAGACCTGCCATTGCGGAGTTGAAACAGGAGGGATCAAAACTCACCGGAACCATTCTTACCCCCTCAGGCGATTACCGCTTCCTGGAAGGCGTGGTGAAAGGCGACAGTATGTTCCTTTCAACATTTGACGGCAGCCATGCATATGTTTTCTCGGCACATATCGGCAATGATCAAACGATAAATGGGGGTTACTTCTACTCGGGACCTTTACATAAAGAAGCCTTCTCAGCAAAGAAAAACGCCAACGCAAAACTTGACCTGGGAAACGTCAGCATCTTTGTTAAACCAGGGCAGGATAAACTGAATTTCCGTTTTCCCGATATTGATGGCAATCATGTTGGTATAAAAGATGATAAATTCAAAAACAAAGTGGTTGTGATACAGTTAATGGGAAGCTGGTGCCCTAATTGTATGGATGAGACAAATTTTCTGAGTACTTATTACCGTAACAATAAGCAGCGCGGTATTGAAATGGTTGCGCTGGCCTATGAATATAGCACAGACCTTGAAAGATCAAGGAAAAGCCTTCGTAAATTTCAACAGCGATTCAATGTTGATTATCCGATCCTGATCACGCCTGTAACGAGTTCTGATACCTTGCGTACTGAAAAAACATTGCCCCAGCTAACAGCAATCAAGGTTTTTCCAAGTACTATTTTCCTTGGAAAAGACGGGCGTGTGGCGAAGGTACATTCAGGCTTTTATGGTCCCGCAACAGGCGATCGCTATACAGAATATATCAGGGAATTTGAAGAAACGGTCAACAGTTTACTGGCTGAATAAAATCTAAAGCCCAAGTACATCTTTCATACTGTAAATGCCTTTTTTGCCAATAATGAATTCAGCTGCAAGAATAGCGCCGGTAGCAAATCCGGTTCTGTTGTGGGCAGTATGGATGATCTCAATATCATCAATAGGGGAGCTGTACAAAACGCTATGTGTTCCGGGGACGGGGTCAACGCGTTCACTGATGATCTCCAGTTCTTCCGGGTTATTGCTTGCATTATTCACCCATTTTTTTATCCTGGGTATTTGCTGCATTACCTGATCGGCTAATGTTACAGCAGTCCCACTGGGTGCATCCTTTTTTTCGGTATGATGTATTTCCGTCATTGATACTTCATAGGAGGGCTGATTGGTCATAAGCGCTGCAAGGCGTTTATTGACCTCGAAGAAAATATTCACTCCAACCGAGTAGTTACTTGAATATAAAAAAGCGCCTTGTTGCTGAAGGCAATATTCTTCTACAGCTTCTAATTTATCAAGCCATCCTGTTGATCCGCATACAACAGGAATCTTGTATTCAAGAAGTTTCATGATATTATCGAAAGCGCTGTGGGGACTAGTAAATTCTATTGCTACATCGGCTTTAGCAATGTTGTCACTGTTAAGGTCTGCAGCATTGTCCACATCAATTTTCAGCACAATTTCATGCCCTCTCTGCAGAGCAATCTCTTCAATGGCTCTTCCCATTTTGCCGTAGCCTACCAATGCTATTTTCATATTGATCAGAAATTAAAGAAATGCAATTTAGGGAGAAATGGGCAGAAGCCGTGGTCGGGCCTTGTGGATGTCCAGTACAAGGGAAAGTCCGGTTAAGGAACCTGGCGTGTTACCATTCTGGCTCATATTGGTGGGAAGCATGGGTTTGATCTGCATGCTCAGATTGGGACTAACATCAAAATCTTTCAAATGCGCATCTACCGTTGCATCAACAACATTGAGGCCCCAGAAAAGCAGGAAAACAAGAACCGAGTAATCTATATTTCTCCTTGACTCATTCCGGAAATTTCGCAATGAATTGGTGTAATTGCCCCTCACAAAAGGTTTGAGATATTCGGCTACTGACTCATATTTGGAAGTGTCACCTTCAACTGAAACCTGGTATGCATAGCGCACATCCCTGTATACTTTTATATTATCAGCAAACACATACCCGGTAGCACCCAATGCACCATATATAATGGGGATCTTCCAGTATTTTTTATTGTATGCCTGACCCCAGCCGGGTAATATCGCAGAACGAATGATCGCTTTCCTCGGGCTATGCTTTTTTACAGTATCACCTGTAATATTTGCCTTGAGCAGTACGGCCGAATCAATGATGAGGGTTTGGGTACTGTCCTGGGCATAGGAAAGTGATCTGCAAAGCAGTAAGGTAAATAGCAGAATAAATGCCCGGGTTTGTTTCATGACTTTAGTTCACATCAACACCCATTGCTTCAAGGATCTTATTCAATTCCTGGATCGAATAATACTCCAGTGTAATATTGCCATGCCCTTTCTTGTTATGGTTCAATTTTACCCGGGTGCTGAAATGTGATGCTAAATTATCTTCTATTTTTTTATAGGCAGGGGGAAGTGCCAGTTTTGCGGCATTTTTAACAGCGGGAACATCTTCCTTGTAAAGTTTACGCACCAGCTCTTCCGTTTGGCGAACTGATAATCCCTTGTTCTTGATCTCGTTGAAAATATATAGTTGTTTATCTACAAGGTCAACATTGATCAGTGCCCGGGCATGTCCCATACTAACGGTTCCATTGCGTACGGCTACCTGGATATCAGGAGGTAACTTTAAAAGCCTTACATAGTTGGCAACGGTACTTCTTTCTTTTCCCATTCTCTCTGCAACCTGTTCCTGGGTATAGTTGAGCTCATCCATCATCCGCTTGTAGCTGAGGCTTACCTCGATTGCATTGAGATCTTCACGCTGCAGGTTTTCAAGCAATGCCAGCTCAAGAAGTTGCTGGTCATCTGCCTGACGGATATAAGCGGGCATGTCTTTAAGTCCCGCGATCTTTGAAGCCCTGAATCTTCTTTCCCCTGAAATCAGACGATACTTGCCGGATGGAAGTTTGGAAACTGTTATTGGTTGAATGATATCATGGATCCGGATAGAAGCAGCAAGTTCATTCAATGCCTGTTCGTCAAAGTCATGACGAGGTTGTTTAGGGTTTGTTTCGATCTGGCCAATCGGTATGCGCATCATGCCGGTAGCCGCTTCAACCACCTGAGGTTTTAATTGTCCCGCAGTATTTTTTAAATCAGCATCTATATTCTGTAAAAGGGAACGGATTCCTTTTCCTAAGGCATCTTTTTTATTGGGACTATTCATTTCTGTATTACAACTTTAAAATTCTAAATCAGGTTGGCTTAATCTTCTGTGTTGCCTTCTTCTTCCATTTCAATAACCCTGTCTTCCTGTTTGATCTTGGTCATATTGTTCTTCTGCAATATTTCCTTGGCAAGGTTTAGGTAGTTCACAGAACCCTTGCTATATGCATCATAGAGAATCACCGGCTTGCCCACAGATGGCGCTTCACTGATTCTTGTATTCCGGTGAACGATAGTATCAAACACCAATTCATCAAAGTGACGGCGAACTTCACTCACAACCTGGTTGCATAGACGAAGACGACCATCATACATGGTCATTAGTATCCCTTCAATAGCAAGTTCCTGGTTGAGCCTGTTCTGAACGATCTTTATTGTATTGAGTAGTTTTCCCAATCCTTCCAATGCAAAAAATTCAGTTTGCACCGGAACAATAACTGAATTGGCTGCTGTTAATGCATTCACCGTAATTAGTCCAAGGGAAGGAGAACAATCGATCACGATAAAATCATAATCATCCTGGATAGGTTGCAAAATTCCTTTCAGTACATTTTCACGGTTGGGATAGTTGATCATTTCAATTTCAGCACCTACCAGGTCAATATGGGAAGGGACCACATCGAGGTGGGGAATATCCGTTTTCAGGATAACATCTCGGATCGGTGTCCCATTCACCATGCAATCGTAAAGGCTCTGGGTGATATTGTGAAGATCGAAACCCGTTCCAGTGGTACTGTTGGCCTGCGGGTCAGCATCTACCAGTAATGTCCTGTATTCAAGTACTGCAAAGCTTGCTGCCAGGTTAATGGCAGTGGTAGTTTTTCCGACACCACCTTTCTGATTTGCTACACCAATTATTCTTGCCATATTATTCTCCTCGTTCTTTCGTGTTTTCAGGGATTCTTAAATCAGAGGGAAATGGTCTCACCAATTGCTACCAGGTGAAGCCTTTTTCCCGATGCTGCAAATACCTGTTTTGCAGCATTGTGATCTATTTTAATATATCCGAATGTGTCATAATGAACGCCAATAACTTGCTGGCACTGTATCATTTCAGCGCAGGCAAGAGCATCGGCAGCATCCATCGTAAAGTTGTCGCCAATAGGTAACACCGCAAAATTAAGTTTTGCCCATCGTGGAATAAGTTGCATATCAAGGGTTAAAGCAGTGTCACCACTATAATAGAAGTTTCCGGCATCCGTAAATATGATGAATCCCATTGGATTGCCACCATAGCTTCCATCGGGGAGTCCTGAAGAATGCTGCGCCACAACACATTTGACCCTGAAATCATGGAAGTCCCACATGCCACCAGTATTCATTGGATGGGTATTGGCTACTCCGTTCTTATTCAACCATTCATGTATTTCCCAATTAGCTACCACTTTTGCACCTGTTCGTTTTGCGATGGCAACACAGTCTGCAATATGATCAACATGTCCATGAGAAACCAGGATATAATCTGCTTCAATAGCTTCTACATCAATACCCGACGCCAGTTCGTTATAGGTAACGAATGGATCAAACAATAGTTTTTTTCCATTTATACGCACAGAAAAGCAGGAATGTCCGTAGTAAGTGAATTGCATAATTACCTTGATTTTAATGTAGGGATGGCAAAAATAACGTTTCAGGGCATAAAATCCGGAACAAACCGGGTTGGATGGTGTTATTGAAAGGCAGATTTTTGCACCCTGAATAAAATTTCATGTACACCATCATATCCGGAACTAACCGACCAGGAAGTAATACCATCAAAATTGCCAATCAATACAAAGAATTACTGGCCGCAAAAGGTATAGAAGCTGAAATGGTCTCTTTAGAAAATTTAGATGTCAGTACCCGCAATGAAGGCATCAGGGCATTGGAGAACAGGCTTCTGGCTGATACAGAGAAATTTATTTTTATATCACCTGAATACAACGGCAGTATCCCCGGGGTATTAAAGAGCCTTATAGACAGTACCGATATCAACCGGGTGTGGGCAGGGAAGAAAGCACTGTTGACGGGCGTTTCAACGGGTAGGGCAGGAAATCTTCGCGGAATGGAACACCTCACTGGCATCCTTCATTATGTCAAAATGATGGTGCACCACAACAAACTCCCGATCTCTGTTGTGAATGTTTTGCTTAACCTTGATGGTAGTATAAAAGACGAACCAACGCTTGCAGCCATAGACCAGCAGCTTAACGAATTCATAGCATTTTAAAAGAATAACATGCGTAATTCCGGATTTTTATGGGTCATAATGGCCATATTGATTGTTTTGGATATATATGTATTCCAGGCACTGAAGGTTGTAAGTCAATCTGCCGGTTCACGTGTGCGGTTACTTATATATTCGGTTTATTGACTGGTATCATTACTATCAGTTCTTGCCCTGGTATTTATGCCCAACATCCAGGCCGCTGCAATTTCCAAATCATTAAAGAGTTATCTCTTTGCCGTTGTGGTTGGATTATTCTTTGCTAAACTGATAGCTGTGTTATTTTTTGTGGCTGATGACCTGAGAAGGGGGATGATGTGGATAGTAGGGAAACTTTATAGCAACCCTTCCGTTCCTGTATCTCAGAGTGCAGATGGAATAACCCGATCTGCATTTCTTAGCTGGATGGGCCTGGCCGCTGGATCTACGCTGTTTGGCACACTGGTTTATGGCTTTTCCAATAAATACAATTACAATCTTAAAAAGCTGAAGCTGTCTTTTGATAATTTACCTGCTGCATTCCGCGGACTAAAGATCATCCATATCAGTGATATACATGCGGGTAGTTTCAATGATCACCTCGCGGTAAAAAAGGGGATACAAACCATTCTATCACAGAAGGCCGATCTGATTCTTTTTACCGGCGACCTCGTGAATGACCGTGCTGTGGAAATGGATGAAGTGAAACACTTGTTTGCTGATCTCAATGCGCCATTGGGTGTGTATTCAATTTTGGGAAATCATGATTATGGGGATTACTACAGATGGCCTTCCAATGAAGTAAAAAAGGATAACCTCGAGACGCTTAAGCAGGTTCATAGTGAAATGGGCTGGCGGCTTTTAATGAATGAGCATATTAGTATTGAAAGAGAAGGGGAGAAAATTGCAATTCTTGGAATAGAGAACTGGAGCGCAAAAGGAAACTTTCCCAAGTATGGTAAATTATCGGAGGCCTATAAAGGCACGGAAGAATTCCCTTTCAAAATATTGATGAGTCATGATCCAAGTCATTGGGATGGAGAAGTTCGTGAATCATATAAAGACATTGACCTGATGCTTAGCGGCCATACACATGGAATGCAGTTTGGTGTGGAGTTACCCGGCTTCAAATGGAGTCCGGTACAATATATGTACCGCCAATGGGCCGGCTTATACGAAACGGGCAATCAAAAACTTTATGTGAACCGTGGATTTGGTTTTATAGGATATCCGGGGCGTGTAGGCATATTGCCTGAAATAACGCTGATCGAGCTCGTCTGACCTGCTAAAAATCTAAAGGTTTAATCCTCAACTGTTTGTTTTTTATTTAACAGGCGATACTTTCTCTTGGCATTCAAGTTGAATTATGTTTGGGTATAAATACCCGTTATGAAATTCAAACTATTATTCCTAGCAACCGCCCTGCTGGCGGTATCAGGCCTCCAGGCACAAGGTTTTCATCTTGGTGTAAAAGGCGGTGCAAACATTACTAAAGTAGATGGCAAGGCAATGTCTGACGAGTTCAACTATGGTTATCACCTTGGTGGATTCGCTGAAATCGGACTTGGCAAGAAATGGTATATCCAACCCGAAGTATTGTGGAACCAGTACAGCACCAAAACAGCAGATGATTTTGAAGATATCTTTAATGGCATCGCATTGCCGGGATCGAATGATGAATCTATTAAACTGAATTACCTCAGTATCCCTATCACACTTAATTACCGTTTAACCGACTGGCTTTCTCTTCAGGCCGGGCCACAATTCGGGATACTGATGAATGAAGACAGGGCACTGTTGGAAGAAGGTAAGGAGGCATTTAAAAATGGAGATGTATCCATCCTTGGGGGAGCACAGATCAACATTGGTGCCTTCAGGATTTCAGGCCGGGCCTTTACGAGTCTGAGTGATGTGAACTCGGGAGATATTAACCAGGCCTGGAAGAATAAGGGATACCAGATTGGTGTTGGAATTAAAATATTATAATAGACTTCGGGTCGTCTTCTGTCTTATGTTTGCAAAAATTTTGCAAGCATGCACCTACAAGACCAGATCCGGCAGGCATGGGAAAACCGGGAACTGCTAAAAGACGCTACTTACTCAGATGCTGTACGCGCCGTAATTGAAGAAGTGGATAAAGGAAGGCTACGCGTGGCGAGCCCGGGTGAAAATGGCTGGACAGTAAATGAATGGGTAAAGCAGGCAATCCTGATGTATTTCGGTATCCAGCAAATGAAGACCTATGATCTTCCGCCTTTTGAGTTTTACGATAAGATGGAGCTGAAGAAAAATTATGCATCACTTGGTGTTCGCGCAGTGCCCCATGCAGTAGCTCGCTATGGTGCATTTATTGCCAGGAATGTTGTGCTGATGCCCAGTTATGTAAACATCGGTTCTTATGTGGATGAAGGCACTATGGTAGACACATGGGCAACTGTTGGTAGTTGTGCACAAATAGGAAAAGGTGTTCACCTTAGTGGAGGGGTTGGTATAGGTGGTGTTCTGGAACCTTTGCAGGCAGCACCAGTGATTATTGAAGATGGTTGCTTTCTGGGTTCACGTAGCATCGTAGTTGAAGGGGTAAAGGTGGAAAAAGAAGCAGTGCTTGGCGCCAATGTAGTGTTGACACAAAGCACACGGATCATAGATGTTAGTGGTGATGAACCAGTAGAATACCGGGGGCGTGTTCCGGCCCGTAGTGTAGTCATTCCCGGTAGTTATCCAAAAAAGTTTCCTGCAGGTGAATACCATGTTAATTGCGCACTTATAATAGGGCAGCGTAAACCCAGCACTGATCTCAAGACAAGCCTTAATGATGCTTTACGTGATTTCAATGTAAGCGTTTAGTGTCTGCATTAGCTGATAAGAAAAGACTGCACTGGATGGGGGTGATGATCACCTTTACCGGTGCAGTTTTGTTTTCTACCAAGGCTGTTCTGGTTAAGCTTGCCTTCCGTGATGCTGATACAGATGTTATCACCCTGCTGGCAATCCGGATGTTATTTTCCCTACCCTTTTTCCTGGTGGCGGCATGGTTTGCAACAAGGGAAAAAACAGAACCGCTTACCCGCAGGCAATGGCTTTCAGTGATCGGCCTAGGAGTTACTGGATACTATATCAGTAGCTGGTTCGACTTCGTGGGACTTCAATACATCTCGGCTGGATTAGAGCGATTGATCCTGTTCCTCTATCCCAGTTTTACCGCACTTATCAATTATTTCATCTTTCACCAGGTATTGAATAAGCGGCAACGATGGGCAATGCTTTTAACCTATGTGGGAATCGGCATTGCATACATGGGAGAATTGCAGATTGATGCGGGTAACGAAAATTTTTTCCTGGGAAGTTTTATGGTATTTATTTGTTCCATAACCTATGCCGTATATATGGCAGGCAGTGGAAGGATCATTCCAAAAGTTGGTGTAACCAGATTTACTGCATTTGCCATGCTTGCCGCCACAGCAGGTGTTTTTATTCATTTTTTACTGGCTAATAGTACCCGTGAAATGCAATGGTCGCCCGGATTATTGAAATTTGGATTGATGGTAGCCATTCTTGCTACTGTGCTACCATCATTTCTTATATCAGCCGGAATGAAAAAGATAGGGGCAAATAATGTTGCCATAATTGGAAGTATTGGCCCTGTTTCAACCATCCTTCAGGCCTATTTATTTCTGGGGGAAGAAATTCACCGTGGACAAATCATCGGTACATGTTTAGTAATTGCTGGCGTACTATTGATTGGATGGAAGTCGGGCGACGGAAAAAAATATGAATAGTATACTTGGGTGGTGTTTTAGTTTCTGTATATTTGCCCCCCGTTACTCAAATAACGATTGCCCAGGTGGCGAAATTGGTAGACGCACCGTCTTCAGGTGGCGGCGCCGCGAGGTGTGCTGGTTCGAATCCAGTCCTGGGCACATGGAAAATAAAGAAACCCTTGATAGCAATAGCTTTCAAGGGTTTCTCTTTTATGGTGAATTAATAGGTATTCGAAATGAATCGATCATTATTTCTGCCCGTGCTTGTTTGTCTTTTAACTGTTGGATATACTGTTCATTCCCAGGATACAACTGTATATTTAATCGGGTTTTCCGGAACGGGGAATATTAATAAAACCAGCCTCGGAACCAGTTATGTTTTTAATAATTCATTGCGATTTAGTGTTGAAAGACCGTTTCTTACATTCAATGCTACTTCATACTGGATTTATGGGGAGAATACACAACGGAAAACAAATAATGATTTCCTCAATGTTGTTGATGTTGACCTGTACAAAAATACCCGCAAGCTTTATTACTGGGCGTTGGGTAATTATGAGAAAAGCTTCTCATTGAAAATTGAGCATCGTATCCAGACAGGTGCTGGCATAGGTTATAATCTTTTGAAAAAGGAGAAGGGGCAGATCACTTTATCCAATGGTATTTTATATGAATCCACTGACCTAAGGGAAATGGATAAATATGGACGGCTGCACTATGAAACAGCCCGAAACTCATTTAGATTTAAATATCGTTTTCACATTGGTAAGATCATCATCGTGGAAGGGGTTAATTTTCTTCAGAATGCCTTTACTGATGGAGAGGATTATATATTGCGTACAAATAACCAGGTCAATTTCAAACTGACCAGTTGGCTGGGGCTAAACACTTCTTTTACATACAATAAATTTAACCTCACCAAAAACGAAAATCTATTGTTCACCTATGGACTTGTAATGGAAAAAAAGTTTTGATCATATCAGCCTGAATTATCATCATTTCCGCCCTGCTTCCGCTTGAATATTTCAATATCATTATTTCCGAACCTGTAGCTGAAAGTAAGACGGAAAGTACGCACACTCCATCTCCTGTATGAGTCCTGGTAGAAGTTTTCTGTATCTGTAATGTTTCCGAATCTTCTGCTATTGAGTACATCATTAATATTAAATGTGAGGGTACCAGCTTTATTCTTCAGGAAGTCTTTTCTTACAGCAAAATCAACAACATATTGTTCTTTATTTCTACCCTGCGGGGTTACCCTTGGTGATTCATATTCACCCGAGACCTGGAAGGAGAAATTATTCAAAAGCTTCTTATCAGGATCGTTGATCTTATAATTTGCCATCAGTTCAAAATCCCAGTTAAACCCTGTATTGCTTAGGTTGAGTCCACCCACAGATGCTTTAACATCCCGATACTGCGCATTGAAGCTGGGCGTAAAATCAAAGCTGTTTCCAACTCTTTGCTGCCATACAATTTCGAGTCCGGTGCGATTTGTTCTGTCTGCGTTAATAAAGGTTGTCAGGATAGCATTGGGATCAATTGAGGCATTGTTGAGTTTATCGAGTTCAGCATTACTGATAGTATCGCTGTAATTTGTAATATCCCTTGTATTGTTCCTGAAATAAGTTGATACCAAAATATTTCCTGTACTGTATGTTCTGTTATAATTCAACTCAAAAGAATTGGTGAACTCGGGTTCCAACTCGGGATTACCTTTGCGGATATTCATCGGATCACTTATATCCACATAAGGATTGATCTGCCAGAAATTTGGTCTCCTTATCCTCCTGGAAAAATTCACCTGGAGATCATTGCCTTCTTTCAATTCATAGGTTAAAAACAAACTGGGGAAAACGGCATTCCACATATCGTTTCCTTTGGAAGGATAATCATAACCAAATGATTTTGCGCTATCCAGTAGTTTACCGGTAAATGATGATTGTTCAAGTCTGAGACCCCCCTGATATTTTAATTTTCCAAGTTGATTGGAGTAGTTAGTATAAATAGCATTTATAACCTGCCGGAAACTATAATTGTTGCTGAGGGGAAGCTTTGTAAGCTCATCATTAGCTACTGAAAATACATCGAGCTTATCCTTAGAGTAATTATGGAAGCTTCTTGCACCCAGTTCAAGTTTGCTTTTCTCTGATAATGGATTTACATAATCAGTCTGGATAGTGAACTGCTGGCTATTTCCGGTTGAATAGTTCTCAACCCGGTTCTGCGTGCCTGATAGTTGCCCGTCGGGTGTGTAAAACTGGTTCAGAATACTGCTTTCACCACCATTATTACCACTGTTATAAGTTATATCTGCCGTCCATTCTTTTTCAGCTTTTTCATAAGTGCGACGGAAATTCAATTGAGTATTGGAACGCTTGAAAAAGTTTTCCTCTAAACTTTGACGAGTACCCGTTTGTGTTAGTACCTTATTCTGGTCGAGGTAACGCTGGTTCTGGTCTTCTATATTATTAAACCTTCCATCAACAAAACCCTGGCTGATGGAGATGGTGTTATTGTCATTGAATTTATAATCCATTCCAAAACGAAGCGATTTAAATTTTCGCTGCCTTTCACGCTCACTTTCCTGGTCAAAATAATCAGTTATGATACCATCGGATTTGTTCTGACGTTTGGCTTCCCCTTCTGCAATCCCGCCAGAACGGTTGTATCCACCGCTTGCAAAGAGGTTGACACTTCCTTTTCTGTAATTCAGGCTCAGGTTACTGTTAAAGAGTTCAGGCGTTCCACCACCTACTGATACCACGCCGTTTAAGCCAGCCTTTCGATTCTTTTTAAGGATAATATTAATTATCCCCCCTGTACTTCCCGCATCATAACGGGCCGATGGATTTGTGATCACTTCAACCTTTTCAATATCCTCAGCCGGAATTTGTTCAAGTGTGAGGATGGTTGGTCTTCCATCCACAAATATCTGTGGCGTGCTATTCCGCAATTGAACATTCCCATTTATATCCACTGAAAGGGAAGGAATATTCTTCATGAGGTCGGCTGCATTACCCCCCTTGCTGGTGATAGCTGCATCCGCATTGAATATCCGTCTGTCAACACCCATCTGCATGAGAGGTTTCCTGGCAGTCACTACCACGCCTGCGAGATTAGTAGCTTCTGTTCCCAAAAGGAAATCACCGGCATTAACCTCAGTAGCATCTGCACTTATGCGTAGTGTTTTCTTGAGTGTTTCAAATCCTACTGCAGTAATAAAGATTTCCGCACTGGTGGCCCTTATTACGGCAACACTGAATTTTCCATCTCTGTCGCTTATCGATATCCGTGAGAAATTTTCTGTGCCCACACCTTCCTGTTCCTGTTTTATCAAAACAGTGATTGTGGCAGACTCAACTGGGTTTCCGGTTGTTTTGTCGATTACTTTTCCAATTACTGAAACCTGGTCTTTTCCGGTTTCCTGTGCAATTGAAGTTGTTGCACTAAAAATAAAAAGCGTTACTAATATGCGCAGAAACTTGCCCATATTAAATTGAAGTGGGTAGATAAAATCCATAATTGCAAAGGAACTTATTTAAACCTGAAGGAATCCTTAAAATTCTAAGGATATGTTAACGCAACAATCAAACTCTATAATTGTTGTTTTGACACTCCTTTATTTGTGAGAACCACAGGTTTAATTAATCCCGCTTCATCGAAGTAGAGATTTTCAATACAGGTTTCCCTTGAATTACCATCTTTTTCAGTTAGTGGCCTTCTATGGTATACGATATAATATTTGTCTTTACCCGGAACACTTATTACAGAATGATGGCCGGCGCCGGTTGCAATCTTTGGATCCTGTTGAAGTATTTTCCCAATTCTTTTAAAGGGCCCCAATGGTGAATCCGAAATTGCATATGCTACACTGTAATCGGGGCCAGTCCATCCTCCTTCCGACCACATAAAATAATATTTGCCATTGCGCTTGAATACAAAAGGTCCTTCAACATAATTTGCAGGAGTGATTTCCTTAAAAACTTTCCCATCCTCAAAAGCAATAAACCCGGTAAAATCATTTTTCAGCTTTGCAATATTGCAATGTTTCCATCCTCCATAATACAAATAGAACTGCCCATCATCATCCCTGAATACAAACTGGTCTATGGGTTGGGCTCCGTTATGGAAGCGATCGATCAATGGCTTACCAAGGTAATCACGAAAGGGCCCCTCAGGTTTTTCAGCTATCGCTACACCAATTCCGCCATACTCGTTGTTTGATTGTATATCATTAGCGCTAAAAAAAAGATAATAAGCATTGTTATTGAAAATTATTGAAGGTGCCCACATTGCCCTCTTGGCCCATTTTATAGCAGATGTATCAATTATGTGCGCATGCCTTGTCCAGTTAACCAGGTCAGGGGAGGAGAAGGCGTCCATGAAAACCTGCTGGTAATAGGGTGCCGAAAATGTAGGGTAGATCCAATATTTATTACTGAACACAATGGCTTCGGGATCAGCGTACCATCCTTTAAACAAAGGATTCCCTGAAAATGACAGGGAATCCTTTGTTTGCGCGATACTTATTTTACCAAGGGTGATAAGGAGGAATAATAGTTTTACAATTTTCATCCTTAAAACTACTGAATACTGATTTAATTTGTTTGAAGGGCCATCGCGGGCTTCCCTGATTGCCTGTATTTATTTGCCAGAACGAGGCATAAAAGAAATCCTGCGAAAGCAAGGGCTGCTCCAACATATTGTGGTGAAGTATAGCCATAGCCGGCTACCAGGGGTAGTCCCCCCAGGTAAGCACCAAGGGCGTTTCCGGTATTAGCACTGGCCTGAAGGGAAGCTGATGCCATCATTTCTGAACCCTTCGCTGCATTGATGATGAGCATCTGCATGGGAGCGATAACTGCAAACGCAAGAGCTCCGGTAACAAATGTCATAATGATTGCCGGCACCTGCCATTGTGTTACGGTTGCAACAATAATGAGTGAGAGAACCATCAACATTAAAAGCATGCTGGTAGTACGTAGCGGCGAGTACCTGTCTGCAAGTCTTCCGCCAAGGAAATTACCCGCAGCCATTCCAAGTCCCGCCACTATCATAATATATGTGATCTTATCATCTCCAAAGCCTGCAACTTCTGTCATCATTGGAGCGATATAACTTATCCATGCAAATAATCCACCGGTACCAATTGCTGAGATGGCTATAATGATCCATAGTTCCTGTTTGCGAAACACCTGCAGGTTATTTCTAAACCCGGTGGTTCCACTTGCTGCCAGTGACGGCATCCAGCGACGAATACTGATTGCAGCAATGAAACCTATGGCCGCGATTAGCATAAAGGATATTCTCCAATCGAGGTTATGGCCGATATAGGTACCCAGGGGCACACCAATTATATTTGCCAATGTTAATCCAGCAAACATCACGGAAACAGCCCTGGCTTCTCTTCCGGGTTCTGCTAGTCTGCTGGCAACTACGGCACCCATACCAAAAAAGGCTCCGTGAGGAAGGCCTGAAAATAGCCTGGTAATAAGAAGCATTTCATAATTAGGGGCGATTGCAAACAGGCCGTTAAACAGTCCAAACAGAACCATCAGCCCGATCAATACTTTACGGGGAGGGTAGCTGCTGGCCAGACCTACCATCAGGGGGGCACCAATTACAACACCAAGGGCATATATGGAGATGAGGTGCCCTGCGGTTGGAATAGAAACAGACAGTGAAGTTGCTACATCAGGCAGCACCCCCATCATCATGAATTCTGTCATGCCAATGGCGAAACCGCCAATGGTAAGGGTAAGCAAACTGCTTTTAAGCGTTCCTTTACCTGCCTTTTTATTTTTCTCTATTGTTTCACTTTTAAGTTCGGTTGTTTCTGCTTGCATGTTCTCTGAATTTTCGGTTATGTTTTTTTTACTGGCAAGTGCTACATAAGCTTTTCGTTTAGAGATGTGAGGAAAATATATTCTGTTGTTCATAACTGTTTTTTTAAATAATGCGGACGTATTTGCCGGCATCACTAACCTGTTTGATAAGGTTCAGGTCGCTGCCTGCATTGCCGGCAAGTACTACTAAGTTGATTGAATCATCCTGGAGAATGGCATGGAGACCTTCCACCAGTTCTGCTCCAGGATATTTTGTTTCAGCCATCCGGGCCGGAAGGGCTTCGTTGATCAATACTTTCTTCAACTGGTAGCCGTTCTGGATGCTTACACTTGAAAGGGTAGCTTCCTGTATGCCTGCGCCAGATGCAATCAGGCCGATATTTATAGAGGTATTCATTTTTTTGTTTTTATCTGTGTTCATGATTATAAAGCAAAATTACATAATATTGTTTAAACGATTAAACAAGTATCAAATACTGTGCCTGGTGATAACTGAGATTTAACACAACAGTACATGGCCTTCTGGTTATTGATTATGACAAAACCTTGATTATTAAGTAATAATATCCTATTTTTGTTTAAACGATTAAGCGAATGGTTTATCTACAATTCCGCTTATAATTCCATTTTCATCCATTTTGGCATGAATTCAACCTCGATTGCCTGTTTTGTCATATGAAGAAAAAAGTATCACTTAAAGATATTGCTAACAGGGTAGGGGTGTCTACCGCCCTGGTTTCTTATGTGCTCAACAATAAGAAAGAAGGTCGGATCAGTGAAGAATCGGCTCGTAAAATCCGCGAGGCCGCCCGGGAAATGAATTACCGCACCAACCAGATCGCCAGAAGCCTTAAAACAAATAAAACATTTACCATCGGACTGGTGATCGCTGATATCTCAAATCCTTTCTTTTCCCGCCTGGCACGTATCATTGAAGACGAAGCAGAATTAAAGAATTATACCGTCATCATCGGGAGCTCCGACGAAAAGCCCGAGAAATTTTGTAAGCTGGTGGATACATTCCTCGATAAGCAGGTAGATGGACTTATTATCGCCGCCACAGATGGTACTGAATCATGCCTTAATGAACTGATAGAAAATAATATCCCATTTGTTCTGGTGGATCGGTATTTCCCCGCTATCCATGCCAATTACGTAGCCCTCGATAATTTCAAAGCTGCTTTTACTGCCACCCAACATCTCATTTCAATTGGTTGCAATAATATCGGGATGGTAACCTATGAAAGTCCATTGTTCAACCTCACCGAACGTAAAAAAGGATTCCTGGCGGCGCTGAAAGAAAATGGTAACCGCAATAATCGCAGCCGTCTTAAAGAGGTATCTCTCAAAGCAAGACAGGATGAAGTTGAAAAGGCCGTGGCTAATCTTCTATCAGCAGCTCAGCCCGTAGATGGATTATTGTTTGGTTCCAATACCATTGCTGTACAGGCAGTAAAATATATTAACACCCTGCCGCTTAGGGTACCAAAAGATCTTGCCCTGATCTGTTTTGATGAAACGGATTCTCTCGACTTATTCTATGCCCCGCTTACTTATATCCGTCAGCCACTTGAAGATATGGCAAGGCAGGCAACAGCAATTTTGTTAGACCGGATTGATAAGAACAATAAGATCACACAGGTAAATATTGAAGGGGAACTCATTATCCGGAAATCGGCTTAGCGCCTACTCATGGATGGTAGCCCTGTCCTTATCCAAACCTTTTTCCCCAATTCCGGTATTGCCTTTTACGCCGTAAAATACAGTCTTCCAGATCAGGTTGAAAAATGCTTTTGTAGGATCACGTCGATAGGTGACCCTGTATGTATTCGGATGCCTGTCATCGTTAGTATTATTAGTACGCACAAGGAAGGTATTTGCGAGTAAACTCACAACACCACTTTTCTTGTATCCGTCTGATTTGTCTTTCTTCATCACTTCAACCTTTAAACCCTCATAGGCCATAGTGGTTGTTCCAGTTGCCTGCCTGTCATTTCCGTTAAGCCGGAATGATAGCGAACTGATCTTCCCTTCCTCTAGCTTAACATTACCCAATGGAAGTATTGCTTCATTCAGCAATCTAACATCAAAGGCACCCATTACAGCATTCACTGTAAAACTTCCATTTCTGTGATCAGGAAAATTAAAGCGCACATTTGTGTTTATCTTATCCATGAACAAAGCCTCAAAACTTGCCTCCAGTGGCGATAAAGTTGAATTGCTTTTCTTCACAGGGCCCAGCTTGCCATTGATATTACTGAAACGTATTTGTCCCGTTGCATCACCATCTGCATTTCTCTCCCGGTACCTTACACGCCCATCCTCAATTATAATTTGGCGTACCTCCATAGTATAAGGAACCCTGGCCAGCATCTGGTGAGGATATTTGCCCACCTTTGACTCAGTTAATGGCTTCTGGCTCCTGTCATTATATACTTCCAATACCGGGTTCCTTACAATCATCAGATCGCCACGAATAACACTGTCTTCCATAAAGGCATTATAATCGAAATTGCTGATGATCACCTCCCGGGCTTCCAGGTCATAAACATCTTTCTGGAGGCCTGATCTTCTGGCTACCGCTTCTGCGTTGGCCCCGGTATTAGGTTTGAGATAAATTCCACGGATGGTGGAAATACTGCTGTCATCAATGGTTAACACTAATTTATTAGCACCAAGTTTATACTTGCTTTCGCCCAGTGGTACCGATATAGTGTCAACAGATAGTACTAGTGATTTAGCAAAGAAAATGCGCGATGAATCAAATGCCGCATTGCTTCCAATATAAACAGATGCCAATGCTATATGAACCTGTTTAACTTTCTTTTGCTGGTTTTTTCGGTTGGCATAGGTAATGTTCAGGTCATTCAATTGGATACTGTCTATATGAATCGACTCCAATGCTTTCTTTACTTCCCTTACTACCTCCTTTTTATTTTCCTTCATCTCTATGGGCTTGCCTTCTGCTTCATCAAATTTGCGGATAAATAGCTCACCACCTGAAACAGTAATAGCGCCCAGACTTGCTTTATTTTCCTGCAAGAATGCCATTACATCAACATTCCTGATAATGATGTTATCAAGTTTGAGGTCATAAATAGTTGGCGGATTGTTCCCTTCCTTACGTCTTCTTCCCAGCACAACCGAATCAGTTGTTAGTTCAATCTTCCGGAGCATGACCGAACTTTTGTCTATGTCAATATTCACATCTCCTATGCGAAGCTGGTATAGGCCATCACTTTTTTCGGTTACGAGATTGACCAGTCGGTCTTTCAATTCATTCTGAAGATCAGGTGAGCCGGTGAAACGTTTAATTGCCCACCAGGCACCGGCAACCAGTAACAATACCAGTATAGCCAGTAGATAAAAGCGTTTGGTCATATGCTGTTCTTTATATAATTGTTATGCCACCCGTTTTTCGTAAATTACAGTAAGCAATTGGTCCACCTAAATTAAGTTGTATGAATCTCCTTCACCGTGTTGAGCATTGGGGGGATAGACATCACCCCGGCTGGACAGATATTATTCGTATAGCACTCGGTATCTTTTTGTGTTTCAGGGGTCTTCAGTTTCCCATGAACATGAGTACCTTGCTGGCAGAACTTCCACCTTCATTATCAGGAGGGCCCTTTGCCCTTATAGTTCTGGGACACTATATTTTTGTTGCCCATCTATTAGGAGGTATACTGCTAATCTTTGGAATGTATACACGAATCGCCTGCCTTATTCAGATACCAATACTGCTTGGTGCTATTATATTTGTTAACTGGAACAAAGATCTCTTTCGGCCATTTCCTGAATTAATCGTGTCCCTAATAGTACTAATGCTCCTGTTTTATTTTCTGATAACAGGAAATGGCAAGTACACTTTGGAAACCATAACCGGGAAAGAAAAGGAACGCTGAAGGGGAATATTTTCCACTTTTAATGAAGGTGGATTACTTATTTACAGCGAAGGTTATACTGGCATGAAATTAGAAGTATTATAAGTACAATCACTGCAGGAGGTGGTTCACATTTCAAACCTGAGAATTATACTCCCACCACCTGATCAAGGTAATGCTTGCGAAGGGAAGCAGTGAACAGATAAGGCGCCGGCTTACCCCGGTGCTTTATCATTTTATACAATCTCCATTAATTACAGAATAACCTATAAATAAAAAAGTCACCTGCGTTGTATGCAGATGACCTGAATTACTTGTTAATCATGTTAGCAGCCGGTTGCTCCCAATAACCAGTAAATGATCAGAAAGACCACTATGGTTCCCAAACATCCGCCTCCCCATTTATAAGCCCCGTAGCCCGCGATGAGTGATTTTAACCAATTTTGCATACCTAAAGTTTAAGATTTTTATCTGAATTATTGAGAATGTGTTAAAATAATTGTGCCATCTAATAAAAAATAAGTTTCAGAAATAGGTCATGGAAGTTAACTTTAAGCCACTGCTTAAGGAGCCATATGAGGAAATACCAACTGATTGCATTTTGCATGGCAGGTTTGCTTGCCTGTTTACAATTTGGCTGTTCAAGTGATAGCCGCGAAGAATCTTTTGAACTTCCGGAAACCATCAGTTATAATTTTGATATTCGCCCCATCCTTTCTGACAAATGCTTTAAGTGTCATGGTCCGGATGGTAATACAATAGAAGCGGGATTGCGATTGGATATCCCTGATTCCGCCTACGCACCACTAAAAGAAACAAAAGGATCATTTGCCATCGTTCCGGGAAAGCCTGATGAATCCGAACTGTTGCGGCGTATTAGTTCGCAGGATCCCGACTACCAGATGCCTACCCCCGAATCTCATCTTGGCTCACTAACTCCTTACCAGGTAGAGCTTTTCAGGAAATGGATACAACAAGGGGCTAAGTATGAAAAGCACTGGGCTTTTGTACTGCCTCAGAAATCACCTCTTCCTTTGTTCAAAACCAAAGAAGGGCTCAACAATGAGATCGATTATTTTATCCGGGCCAGGTTAAAGGAAAAAGGACTTGAACCAAATCCACCCGCCGATAAGGAACGATTATTAAAGCGCCTTGCTTTTGACCTTACAGGGTTGCCACCATCGGAAGAACTGATGAACAGTTTCCTGGTAGATGAGGATCCTGATGCATATACCAATATGGTAGATAAGTTACTGGACCTTCCCCAGTATGGTGAAAAGATGGCCCTGCACTGGCTTGATCTCGCACGATATGCTGATAGCTATGGATACCAGGATGATAATATCCGAACGCAATGGGCATGGCGCGACTGGTTGATACATTCTTTCAACAGCAATATGCCCTATGATCAGTTCGTTACCTGGCAACTTGCAGGAGATATGCTGCCAGATGCTACAAAAGAACAGGTGCTGGCAACCGCATTTTTCCGAAACCATAAATACACCGAAGAGGGGGGAGTTATACCCGAAGAATACAGGGTTGAATATGTGATCGATAAAACTAAAACATATGGTAAGGCAATACTTGGACTTACCATTGAATGTGCGCAATGCCATGATCATAAATACGACCCCATTTCGCAGAAGGATTATTTCAGCATCTACGCTTTTTTCAACAATACAAAGGAACTTGGTTTTGAAGGCGATATCCTGGTGTCAAAACCTGCCAAGAAGCCCATCCTGACTATTTCGGATGATGATGTCCGTAACATGATGAAGTTTATCAATAAGAAAGATACCGGCCAGTTAATGGTATCAGTTATGGGTGAACGTGACACTTTACGTAAGACCTATCTTTTAAACCGCGGTGCCTATGACCAGCCGGGTGAAGAAGTATCTCCCATTGGCCTGCAATCCGTAATGAAATATGATACCTTATCACTCCCAAAAAACCGGATTGGATTGGCCAACTGGACCGTGAGTAAGCAGAATCCACTTACTGCCCGGGTGTTTGTAAATCAACTTTGGCAGGAGTTTTTTGGAAGGGGATTGGTGAAAACATCAGGTGACTTTGGCATGCAGGGCGAACTTCCCTCTCATCCCGAATTACTCGATTGGCTGGCCGTTGATTTCATGGAAAATGGATGGAATATTAAACGGCTGGTAAAACAACTTGTGATGTCTGCCACCTACCAGCAATCAGCAAAGATCTCAAAGAAAAGTCTTGACCTCGACCCGGAAAACGTTTTTCTTTCCCACGCCCCCCGCAATAGGTTGAAGGCAGAATGGGTTCGTGATATGGTGCTTGCCAGTAGTGGACTGCTTGTTCCTGATATCGGAGGACCAAGTGTTAAACCTTACCAGCCCGACGGGCTATGGGAAACAGCTACTTCAGGCCGCGGTGAACTGGCTACATATAAACAAGATAAAGGTGATGCGCTATACAGAAGAGGGATGTACACATTTATTAAACTGACAGTACCTCCTCCTTCGCTTATGTTATTTGATGCAAGTAACCGTGATCAGTGTGAAGTGAAGCGACTGCAAACAAATACCCCTTTACAGGCCCTTGCCATGCTAAATGATCCAATGATTCTTGAGGCATCAAGGGTTTTTGCACAGCGATTACTGGAGTCTGACACTAATGCACAAACGAACATTCAAAATGCCTTCCGGAGAATTGTTTGCAGGAAAGCCACTAAAAAGGAGTTAGCTATCCTTCTGAAATATTATGATGAACAACTTGCCTTGTTCCGGTCAAAGAAACTGGCTGCAAAAGAAACCCTCGCAGTTGGAGAGTATAAACATAATCCTGATCTGGATAGCAACCTGCAGGCTGCTTTGATGAAGACTATTCACCTCATTTATAACATGGAGGAATCCATTGTAAAAACCTGATGATGGCCAAACAAGCATTGGAATACAGACTCCAGATGAACCGGCGCCGGTTTCTTTCCAGGCTAAGCCTGGGCATAGGAAGCGCTGCACTTGGTTCTTTACTGATACCCGACCTTTTCAGTGGAAAGGCCAATGAAGAAGCCATACTGGAACAGTTACCACATTTTGCCCCTAAAGCAAAAAGGATTATTTACCTCTTTCAGAATGGTGCGCCCTCCCAACTTGAATTATTTGATTACAAACCCATGCTGAGAGAGAAATTCGGACAGGATCTTCCTGAGTCGATCCGCATGGGGCAAAGGCTCACCGGAATGACAGCTGAGCAGACTAAATTCCCATTGGCCGGTTCACTTTTCGATTTCGCACAATACGGTGAATCAAAGGCATGGATCAGTGAACTGCTTCCATATACAGCCGGTATTGCAGATGAACTCTGTATCATTAAAAGCATGTACACGGAAGCTATCAACCATGATCCCGCACTCACCTTTTTCCAGACAGGTGCACAGGTTGGAAACAGGCCTAGTATGGGCTCATGGCTTAGTTATGGACTGGGTAGTGAAAACAAAAACCTGCCTGCCTTCTGCGTTTTATTATCAAAAGGAAAAGGAAATGGTCAGGGTGTATATTCAAAGCTATGGACCAATGGGTTTCTGGACTCCGTTCACCAGGGTGTTCAGTTCAGCAGTGGAGAAAACCCGGTTCTTTACCTGAATGATCATGCCTCTGTTACCCGTGCCGACCGACGTAATATGCTCGACCAACTGGAAGCACTGAACGAGCAAGGTTTGAAGGAATTTGGTGATCCCGAAATCAATGCTAAGATCCAGCAGTATGAAATGGCCTATCGCATGCAAACTGCGGTACCTGAGGTAACTGACATCAGTAACGAACCCGAATCCATTATAAAATTATACGGCCCTGAATGCCTGGTGCCAGGTACTTATGCAGCCAACTGCCTGCTTGCCCGGAAACTTTCTGAGAACGGCGTTCGATTTGTTCAGCTTTATCACCAGGGATGGGATGGACATGGAAACCTCCCTGCTGAAATAAAAGGCCAGTGTGCTGATACCGACCAACCGTCTGCAGCCCTCATAAAAGACCTGAAACAAAGAGGGATGCTTGATGAGACCCTCGTCATCTGGGGTGGAGAATTCGGGCGTACCAATTATTGCCAGGGACCGCTTACAAAAGATAACTACGGCCGTGATCACCACCCTCGATGTTTTACCATCTGGATGGCAGGTGGAGGAATTAAGCCCGGGGTGTATGGGGAAACAGATGACTTCGGATATAATATCACCAGCAATCCGGTACATGTACATGATTTCCACGCTACCGTTTTACATCTTATGGGAATGGATCACGAGCAACTTACTTTTAAACACCTTGGTCGCAGGTACAGGCTAACAGATGTTGCCGGTAAAATTGTAAACGATATTATCAAAGCCTGATGCGACACTGGAAAAATTTATTATACAATATCGTTTTTGCAGGCAACTGTTTATTATTCTTCCTGCTATTAGTAGAAGATCGCCTGGCAATGCCATTGTGGTTGCAGGTTGTGGGCAGAATGCATCCCCTTGTTTTGCATTTTCCGGTGGTTTTGCTGCTGATGGTTGTTGTTTGGGAGATCGCATATAGAAAACGTTTCCAGCTATCCGAAACAGAGGATGAAACCGGAAGTACATTATTGTTACTGGCGGCTGCCTTTACAAATCTGGCAGCTTTGATGGGGCTCATGCTTTCCCTTGAACCCGGTTATGAAGGCGATGCAATTCTCTGGCATAAATGGGGTGGATTTTTTCTTTCCATTCTTTCCCTGCTTTGGTATTCTGTAAAACATCCTGTCCGTCGATCCCGCAGCTTATTTGTAGTAATGAGTTCCCTTACTATCGGAGGTTTGATCATCACTGCCCACCAAGGTGCTACAATTACTCACGGCGAAGATTTCCTGCTTGCGCCCATCAATACAAAAGAAGAAGAGATCACCGTTTCACTTCAGGATGCAATGGTATATGATCATGTTATAGAACCCATCCTTGAAAAGAAATGTGTTAGCTGCCATAATACATCCAAAGCAAAAGGAGAATTGATAATGGAGACAAGATCTGCCCTTTTTAAGGGAGGGAAGAGTGGTATTCTCTGGGATACAACAGCAAAGAATTTCGGTTTGATGATGCAGCGCCTCCATTTACCCCTCGAAGAAAAAAAACATATGCCTCCCAAAGGCAAGCCCCAGTTAACACCAGAGGAATTGAGTATCCTCTATCATTGGATAAAAGCTGGTGCCGATACAACGGGCAGATTGATAGCTTTGGATCCATCCGATAGTTTATACATACTGGCATCCTCAACATTTTCTGAAGGAGGTGATGAATTATATACTTTTGATCCCGCTTCTCCCGATTTAATCAATGACCTCAATGATCATTACCGGGTAATTAGTCCCATCGCCAAAGGATCTCCTGCATTGCAAATTGATTTCTACACTTCGGCAAATTATCAGCCTGACCAACTGGAGGAACTGAAGCAGATACAGGAAAAGGTTGTTTCTCTTAACCTGAGTAAGATGCCCGTCAGCGACCCCGACCTTCGGTTCATTGCATCATTCAAATCATTACGAAATCTGAATATTTCTTTTACCGGTGTAACTGATAGCGGTATGGCGGCGCTTAATGGACTTAACTACCTCCGGCAACTTTCACTTGCCGGCACAAAAGTATCGGGGGAAGGAATCCGCAAATTATCCGGATTAACTTCATTGCAAAAGATCTATACCTGGGGAACGAAACTAAGCCCCACCGATCTTACCGCTCTCCGGAAGCAGATGCCCGGAGTGAAGTTTGAAACGGGTTTTGAAGGGGATACTATTCTCATGCCGCTGAATCCTCCCATTATTGAAAACCAGGAATCAATTATTGTAGATGCAGTTCCGTTAAAACTGAAGCATTTTATGAAAGGGGCCGAGATCCGTTATACGATTGATGGTTCTGAACCCGATAGTATTCTGTCACCAGTTTATAAGCCAGGCATCTTATTACAAAATACACTTGTAGTTAAGACCCGTGCCTACAAAAAGGGCTGGGCTACTAGTGCCACTAACCTCAAATATTTTTACCATTCCACCATAACGCCTGATGCCACAGCACTTATTAACCGGCCAGATAGTTTATATAGGGGGAATGGGGTGAAAACACTTTTTGACGAAGAAACAGGGGATATGAATTTCCGTTCGGGTAAATGGCTGGGCTTCAAATCAAAACCCCTTGAACTTCGGTTAAGTTTTGAAAATCCAACCCGCGTCAGTTCCTTCACAGTAAGCACACTTGTTGATACCCGCAGTTATATCATGCCGCCTGCTTCGGTAGAACTCTGGGGCGGAAATAAGGACAATGACCTTAAAAGATTGGGTATAATAAAACCTCCTCAACCCCAGAGCGATTCTGCAGCAGGTAATGTGGGATACATTTTTCGTTTTGAACCGATGTTGCTGAAATATATGAAACTGATTGCAAGGCCTGTTCCCCGATTACCCTCCTGGCATAAAGGAAAGGGGGAAAGAAGCTGGGTATTTGCTGATGAGATCTTTATTGAGTAAGCTCCTGAAACAAAAAAACCGGGAGAAATTCTCCCGGTTCGGTGGTTGGTAAGCATAATGCAGTAAGATCTGGTCAATCAGATGGTCACAAAACCTCTGTACCATAGACTGCCTCTGTTATTATAATGCTGCTTAGCGACAAACTTTTTTTTAAAGCACCAGTTGGCTGCAGCCCCGGATATCAGAATTATCCATCCGCCCCAGCACCTCAAATCCCCCATTGGGATGGATTCTTCCCCTGTCATCGGTGGCAATAAAGCTGCAGGAATCAATATTTGCCAGGTCTATAATATTAATCACCCCGCCTATTTTCTCTCCCCCGCCTGGTAGTAGCTGGAGGGGGTCATCCTCTTCTCTTAAAAGAATCTTCATCCAGGGGGGACAAAAAAACAGCCCGTCATCCCCTGCATATGCCTGCGACAGGAGTTCCGTCATCCCATACTCACTATGAATCGGGCAACCTGGAAATCCGGACTGAATCTGTTCATGGAGCTCCTGACGGGTCAATTCCTTCCTTCGACCCTTCATCCCCCCCGTCTCCATGATAGTGGTATGCCTGAGCTCCATAGGATATTCTGCTGCAAAGTCAAGCAAAGCAAAACTTACCCCGAATAATAGGGTTTTTTGGGAAGCCCGCTCCAATTGATCAAGTGTGGAATGCAATGAATCATGATCATAAAGGTAAAATCCCGATGAACTATGTCCCGAGAGTTTGATCAAACGGTCTACCATATAAACCAGGCTTGAATGCTGCCTTTCCAGGTATGCGGGGAGCAACCCAAGGATACACCAGTCTGCCGGATCACCATAAAATTGCCTGAAGCAGCGGGTAAAACTTTCTTCATAGAGCTCCAATCCCTTTATATAATGCCGGCTGTTTACAGATCCGGTGGTACCGCTGCTTTCAAACCAGGTGACAGGCTTAAAATCACCTGTCCTGATTTCATGCGTTTTAAAAAAACTTATTGGCAGGAAGGGGATATCTGTCATACCATTCACAAGCTCGGGATATCGGCCCAACTGATCACAGAACAACCTGTAAAGCGGGTTGTTATGGTATTGATACTGGAAAACCTCTAATGCAAGCGATTCAATACCAATAGACTCGACGTTGAAAATTTTATGAATCAATTCGCTTCGCATGTTAGGTTAATCAGCTTGTTGTTGATAAATTCGTTCACAAGATAGCTCGTATATGATAAGGAAACTGGCACCTATAGTCGCGATCCTGTTAACGCTGATCGCCTGCAGCAAAGATAAATTCCAAACAGAACCATCTCTGGAAGTAAAAAGTCATTCAGAGGTGGTTGCAGTGCAGAGCAGCTTTGATGTAACCCTTGAGTTTACAGATAAAGAAGGCGATCTGTCTGGTGCCGGAGATTCTACCTTATGGTATAAAGCTGAATTACTTAATACAAGAAGACTTTCCCAGGGCGTTCCCCGTGAATATTTTGATGGCTATGCGCCCCTTCCTGAGTTCCCTGATAAAAGCTCGGGAGAGATACAATTCAGGCTTGAATACCGTGATTTCTATAAAGAAATTGATGAACGTAGGGAAGGCTTTGATAAAAACGATACCATCCGGATTAGGTTCGCTGTTAAGGACAGGGCCGGTAACCTGAGTGATACTGCAATTACCGGTAATATAGTACTGCTCGGACAGTAGATTTGCATAATGAAAAAGCTGGTAGATCTCCTGCTTTTCGGAGCCATTTTTATTGCAGTTTGCGCAGTTGCCCTTTGTATGGAAACCAACTGGTTACTGGGGATCCCTCTTAACCATTGGTCTTTTTACCTCCTTGTATTCGGCGCTACCCTTGTTCAATACAATCTTCATTATTACTTTAAGCAACCTACTGGCTTACCATCTTCCCGCGATGAGTGGAGTGTTAAAAACAGGAATACCCAAAAAGTTCTTTTGGCCCTTGGAGTAATTTGCATTGCAATCAGTTTAGGATGGTTGAATACCCGGCATTTTGGAGTACTGATAGTGTTGGCTATCATAGCATCCCTCTATTCTCTTCCCTTACTTCCTTTTGGAAAAAGAAGACTTAAAGAGTATGGATTCCTGAAAATTTTCCTCCTTACACTGGAGTGGACATTAGTGACTGTTTGGTTTCCCGTTGATCAGTCTGCCCAGGACCCCACCAGTTTCTGGCTTGTATTCAGCCGACGTTTTATTTTCATGTTCATCCTCTGTTTACTTTTTGATATCCGGGATTTGGAGGCCGACCGGGCCGCTAACATTAAAACACTGCCCATTCAACTTGGACTTCGCCGTTCATACCTGCTGGCCAATATTTGCCTCCTGTTTTTCGTATCCCTTTCAGCCTGGCAGCTGGTACGGCAGGGGGAATTTGTATTTTTTCATGCAATGCTTCTCTCAGCAGCCTGTACATGGTTTATGATGATGCAGACCAAAAAATTAAACAACGATTATATTTATTTGGCGGGTGTGGATGGAATGATGCTATTACAGGCAATACTTGTAGGAATCGGAACCATCTAGTCTTTATCTTTGGTCGCAAAATAGTTAGGATATGGCCAAAAGCAAAGCAGTTAAAAAGTCTCCCAACATACTAACCGAATCTTCACACCAGTTTTTACGTGAGTACCTTAATACGCCTTCACCGGTTGGATTTGAAACGGGTGGGCAGAAGGTTTGGCTGAATTATATTAAACCTTATGTTGATACACATTTCGTGGATCCATATGGAACTGTTGTTGGGGTGATCAATCCGGATGCTCCTTTCAAAGTTGTGATTGAAGCACATGCCGATGAAATCAGCTGGTTCGTCAATTATATTACCCCTGAAGGTTTGCTTTACCTGAAGCGCAATGGGGGAGTAGACCACCAGATAGCCCCATCTCAACGGGTTTTTATTCATGGTAAGAAAGGTGCTGTTAAAGCTGTATTTGGATGGCCTGCTATTCATACCCGCCTTTCCAACAGCGACCAGAAAGAACCCGTCGCAAAAGTTGACAATCTTTTCCTGGATTGTGGTGCAAGAACAAAAAAAGAAGTGGAAGATCTTGGCATTCACGTGGGTGCTGTGGTTACCTACCAGGATGGATTTGATGAGCTGGCCAATGATTACTATATCGCAAGGGCTTTCGATAACCGCATTGGAGGTTTCATGATCGCAGAAGTAGCAAGGTTGCTGAAAGAAAATAAAAAGAAACTACCATTCGGATTATATGTAGTGAATGCAGTACAGGAGGAGATAGGTTTGCGCGGAGCTGAAATGATTGCCCGCAGAATAAAACCTGATATCGCTATCATCACTGATGTAACCCATGATACTTCAACTCCTATGATCAGTAAGATCATTGAAGGTGATGTGGTATGCGGTAAAGGCCCATCTCCAACTTATGGTCCGGCCGTACATAACAAACTGCTTGCCCTGGTACAGGATGTTGCTGAAAAGGCTGCCATCCCCCTTCAGATGCGAACAGTGAGCCGGAGCACAGGAACAGATACCGATTCTTTTGCCTATGCAAATGATGGCTGCCCTTCTGTTCTTATATCCATTCCTCTGCGCTATATGCATACTACCGTTGAAATGTTGCATAAGAATGATATAGAACAAACCATCAGGCTTATGTATGAAACATTATTAACCATCAGCCCCAAGACCAATCTCCAATATCTATAAATCAGAACCGATGATCAGAACTGACTGGACCAAAGAAGAAATCACCAGCATCTATAATACACCTTTGCTGGAACTTATTTATAAGGCGGCTACCCTTCACCGTGAATACCAGGATACCGCTGAAGTACAGGTATGCACTCTCTTATCTATTAAAACCGGCGGTTGTTCAGAGGATTGTTCCTACTGTCCGCAGGCTGCCCGCTACAATACCGGCGTTGATGTTCAGGCCCTCATGAAAACAGAAGACGTATTGGATTATGCCCGGAAAGCCAGTGAAGCAGGTTCCACACGTTTTTGTATGGGAGCGGCATGGAGAGAGGTGCGCGATAACCGTGATTTCGACAGGGTAATCGAAATGGTTAAAGGCGTAAACCAACTGGGCATGGAAGTTTGTTGCACCATGGGCATGCTAACCGAAGAGCAGGCAAAAAAATTACATGATGCGGGACTCTATGCATATAACCATAATCTTGATACATCAGAAGAACATTACAGTGATATAATTACCACGCGCACCTATGATGATCGTCTTCGCACGCTGAGCAATGTTCGCAAGGCGGGCATCAGCGTATGCAGTGGCGGAATCATTGGATTGGGCGAAACACATGCCGACCGTATCGGTATGCTGCATACCCTGAGCACCTTGCCTTCACATCCCGAATCAGTTCCTATCAATGCACTGGTACCTGTTGCCGGTACACCTTTGCAGCATAATAAAAAAGTGGATATATGGGATATGGTTCGCATGATTGCTACTGCCCGTATCCTTATGCCCGCTACCATGGTCAGACTGAGCGCAGGACGCAATGAAATGAGCATTGCCGAGCAGGCGCTTTGCTTTATGGCTGGAGCCAATTCTATATTCGCAGGTGATAAATTACTCACTACGCCAAACCCATCTTTCGATGATGATAACCTGATGTTCCAATTGTTGGGACTAAAGGCCAGGGAAGCTTTTAAGGAAGAGGTCGGCTGTTAGAAGCAAAATTCACTGCAACACCAAAAACATTCCAGGCCTGCTGGTTGCTGATATTGCTTCTGGCGTATCGAATGGCAATACGAGGTAACAATACACCGATGCCCATGGAGAAACCTGTGAGTCCATTAGATGTATTCGCAATCCGCAGTTCCTGGCGTCGTAAATGGTTATAAGCAGCAGTGAGTTCTATTTTGTTCGCAATAAAAAATTGAGTGGCAAATATAAAATGCTGGAATACCTGGTCAAAAGTTCCACTGCTGTCGGCCTTGAATAAAATGAGACGGTGCAACTCACGTGCCGTTAGGGAAAACTGCAGTGGGGCTTCGGCCAGACGTTTGGTAAAACCCAATTGCAGGTCAAAAGGCAGATTATCCTTGCCTTGCCCGGTATAGGATCGCAATTGAATACCCATATTTTTCATGACCAATCCAAACTGTAACTGGCGGCTGCTATCATAATAATTCACACCAATATCCATTGCTATCGCAGAAGAGCGATACTGGCCATAATTAGATCCTATATACTTAATACCTGCTCCATAAAACCATCGGCTGGCATATTGCCTGGATCCATACACTGTTGCAACAAAATCTCTTGCCCGGAAGCTTCCCGTTTCATTGCCTCCGGCATCAGTGGATACAAGATCGCCATAACTGAAATACTGAATGCCCACACCAATATTTGTGGCCAGTTTATCGTGATGCATTCCCCCTGTCAAAACAAGGCTACGTATTCCAGGTGCAATACTGGTGAAATTGGCTGAGAGTTGCTGATGCATCCCTGACCTCAGTAATGCAGGATTCTGTAATCCCGTGGAATTTTCATTACTGATCACACTAACCTGCTCTCCACCAAGTGCCGTGTTTAATGCACCCGCCGGAATACGGAGAAAATTATAAACAGCATCACCCCCGGCGGACTGGGCCTGCAGATAAATGGAAGAAATAAGAAAAGTTACTATAAGCCCTGGCCTCATGTAGTTGGCTGTTTGAATCGGAAAAGTAAAGAAAAATCCCCCATTGAGATGGGGGATCTATTAACCCTTAAAACAACCAACATGAAAAAATTCAATTCATATTTTATTACAAAATAATTGTTGGTTTGTTTAAAATATATAATGTTAAAACCTAACATTTTTTATGGAACCAATGCAAGTTCCAGAACCTGCTGCATGGTCTTCACATAATGGAACTTTAATCCCTTGATGAAACTGGCATCGATCTCCTCAACGTCTTTTTCATTTTGCCAGCAGAGAACAATTTCCTTCAACCCGGCTCTTTTCGCCGCCAGCACTTTTTCCTTTATTCCACCCACTGGAAGAACCTGCCCGCGAAGGGTGATTTCACCGGTCATGGCAAGATATGGTTTTACCTTACGCCCGGTAAATGCTGAGGTAAGGGCCGAAAGCATGGTTACACCGGCACTTGGACCATCCTTTGGAACAGCACCTTCAGGTACATGGATATGTATATTCTTTTTCTGGAACATTTCCGGATCAATGCCCATCTTACGGGCATTTGCCTGCAGATAGGTGAGGGCAGTACTGGCACTTTCCTTCATCACGTTTCCAAGGTTTCCTGTTAGCCTTAATTCACCCTTACCATCCGATAACGTGGTTTCAATAAATAGTATATCCCCACCAACATAGGTCCAGGCCAAACCAACAGCAACCCCCGCCATATTCGCGGTTTTATAGATCTCATTGCTATACCTGCTCCTGCCAAGGATCTTCTCTACATCATTAATATTCAGAGCAGCTTTAACCTTCCCGTTTGTGGCATATTCCTTAGCCATTGCACGCATAATGGATGCTAACTGGCGGTCAAGTTCCCTAACACCGCTTTCCCTTGTATAGTCTTCAATGATCTTCTCCAGCACTTTATCAGATATCCTGAAGTTGATCTTCGAAAGGCCATGTGCCTCCTTTTGTTTTGGAACCAGGTGCCTGCGGGCAATTTCTACTTTCTCCTCAACCGCATAACCACTAAGGTCAATGATCTCAAGGCGGTCGCGAAGGGCTGGCTGTATATTGCCAACATTATTTGCAGTGGCTATGAACAATACCTTGCTGAGGTCATATTCCAGCTCCAGGTAATTGTCGTAAAAGCTGTTATTCTGTTCAGGATCCAGCACCTCCAGTAAAGCAGAGGATGGATCTCCACGCTGGTCGGCACCCACTTTATCGATCTCATCCAGTATCATTACCGGATTGGATGTCTTGGTCTTCCGGATCTGCTGCAAAATTCTACCAGGCATCGCACCTATATAGGTTTTACGGTGACCACGGATCTCACTTTCATCATGTAGCCCACCCAAACTGAGACGAACATATTTACGTCCGATTGCACTTGCTATGCTTCTGCCCAAAGATGTTTTGCCTATACCGGGCGGCCCAACAAAACAAAGAATCGGACTTTTCATGTCGCCCTTAAGTTTCAGGACCGCTATATATTCAAGAATTCTTTCCTTGATCTTATCCATTCCATAATGGTCGTGATCAAGAACTTCTTTCGCGTGAACCAGGTCATAGGAATCTTCCGTGTACTCGCCCCAGGGAAGATCAAGCATGAGATCCAGATGGTTATACACAACAGAATAGTCAGGTGTGGAGGGATGCATACGCTCCAGCTTTTCAATACCCTTCTGGAACATATCCCTTGCTGCAACACTCCATTTTTTCTGCTCTGCTTTTTTCTTCATCTCCTTTATCTCCAACTCATTGGTATCACCTCCCAGTTCTTCCTTGATACTCTTCATCTGCTGCTGAAGAAAATACTCCCGCTGCTGCTTATCCAGTTCAGTTTTTGTTTTGTTGGTCAGCTTGTTTTTTAACTCGGCAAACTGTAGTTCACGCTGTAACAACTTCATCAGTAATTCTGCTCTCTCCCTTATATCATTGGTCTGCAGGATGAGTTGCTTTTCTCCCAGCTCTGTATTGAGATTACTACTTACAAAATGGATAAGGAATGAGGGATGCTCAATATTTTTTAATATGATACCCGCCTCTGATGGCATGTTAGGAGATAGCTGGATAATTTGTGTTGCCAGGTCCTTTATATTAGAGATATAGGCAGCAAAATCTTCGTCTTCCGGTGGTGCCGGCTCTTCAAGGAGTTCAACCCTTGCGCGGAAAAAAGGATCATTGGAAGTGAATTCCCTTAACTGGAATCGTCTTTTACCCTGAATGATAACAGTGGTACCACCATCAGGCATTTTGATAAGCTTAACAATCTTTGCCACGGTTCCGGTTGATTCCAGATCTACTGTTGTAGGATCTTCAATATTACTGTCTTTCTGCGCCAGCACACCCACAAGTTTATCAGCTTTGTATGCTTCATTAACAGCCTTTATACTTTTATCGCGGCCAACCGTAATTGGTAAAACAACACCCGGGAACAGAACAGTGTTGCGTAGTGGTAATATGGGTAGATCCTCTGGTACAACAAGATCCTGGCTATCGTCTGTATCGTGTTCATTCAGGGGAATGATGGGAATAAAATCCATTTCGTCTTCGGGCTTCAAATAAAATGTCGATTGGTACATAATCGTCTGTTGATATGACAAAATAACACTTCCGGTTGCGTATTTGCAATGGCGTAAGTGGAAGGCTATATAGTCAAGTATGGTGCCATGGCAGTAAAATGACCAGAATTGGCGGGAAAGGGCAGGTTCAATCCTTATATTTGCGCCTGCCTTTAGGCGGCTAAATCTTTAAATGACAGCTATGATGAACAGACTGGATGAGACGGTCCAATATATACGCTCCCGTTATAACCATGCACCCGTGGTAGGAATTGTGCTGGGAAGCGGGCTGGGAAACCTGGTGGCAGAAATGAAAGTAGAAGCAGAGATTCCCTATAAAGACCTGCCTCATTTTCCAGTATCAACCGTTGAAGGCCACAGGGGCCGCCTACTATTCGGGGAAATATCTGGCAAAAAGGTTGTAGCCATGGCTGGCAGGTTTCATTTTTATGAAGGCTACTCCGCCAGTGAAGTTGCCTACCCCATCAGGGTAATGAAATTATTAGGTGTCAATACACTGCTGATAAGTAATGCCGCCGGTGGAATGAACAGTGATTTCAAAGTTGGTGACCTGATGATTATCCGTGACCAGATCAGCCTTTTCACTGTAAATCCGCTTATTGGTAAAAATGAAGATGCGCTGGGACCACGTTTTCCCGACATGAGCGAACCCTATAGTAAAGACCTGATCAAAAAAGCAAAATCAATTGCTAAAGAGCTTAAGATTCCTGTGCATAAAGGTGTGTACGCGGGAGTAACCGGACCAACATTTGAGACCAGGGCTGAATACAAGATGTTACAGGTGCTGGGAGCCGATGCGGTTGGAATGAGTACTGTACAGGAAGTGATCGTTGCAAGGCATATGGGGGTAAATGTTTTTGCCATCAGTGTGATCACCGACCTTGGTATAAGGGAAGAAGAAAACATCATCACACACCAGGAAGTACTGGAAGCTGCCGCTGCAGCAGAGCCAAAACTGACTGCCATCTTTAAAGAACTGGTGAAAGCACTCTGATCTTGAAAAATAGCGTTTATATATACCTGTTGGTGCTGCTTTTCCTGTCCGTTGAGCTGACTGCACAAAACCCAATGCGCCGGATTCCGGGTATGAGCGGTATTGGAAGGGGAGCTTCTCAAGGGCAGGACAGTCTTAAAAGGCGCGACAGTTCCGAAGACTCCATCACTATCCGGTTCCGTTACCTCGATACTTCCAGGCTTAATATGCTGGATTCCTCTATAACGGACTTCCGTAAACGATTCCCTATTCCCGTCGATTATGCCTTCCTCGGTAATCTGGGCCAGGCCGCAAGGCCATATGGATTTGCCCCCAGGATGGAAAGTGGCTGGGACCACGGCTTTCATGCCTTCGACATATATAAATACAAGCCAGAAAATGTTCGCTTCTTCCAAACCACCCGGCCTTACTCAGAACTGGGTTATCTCTTAGGAAGTAATTCCGAACAATCAATACACCTGCTTCACACCCAGAACATTCAGCCCAACTGGAATTTTGCTTTACAGTATGGACTAATTAATGCACCCGGACTTTTCAAAAACCAGAATACCAATCATAACCGATACCTCTTCAATACCGATTACCATTCCAATAACCGGCGCTATAACCTTTATTTTATGGTGCTGAGTAATTCAATGCAGGCTAATGAAAACGGAGGAATCAAGAACAATGAAAATTATCTTGACAATGTTACCACTTATGAACAGCGTGTAACCATTCCTGTTAACCTGGGCGATTATGTACAGGCGGGGCAGAGTTTCCTCAACAGCAGTCTTAATACAGGTAATAAACAACGCAGTACCACCATGATGCTTCGCCAGCAATATGACCTTGGGAAGCGTGATTCCATCGTCACCGATTCGAACGTTGTACAGTTATTTTATCCTAAGTTCAGGATGGAGTATAACCTGAACTACAGTACCTATAAGTTTCGCTATTATGATTCCAACCCCGATACACCTTTCTACACCACCCGCTATGATTTCCTGGTGACACCTGCTTCTGATTTTTCCATAGAAGAGAGATGGTCTGAAGTGATCAATGATTTTTCACTCTATAGTTTCCCGGATTCGAAGAATCCACAGCAATTTCTAAAAGCAGGATTATCTGTCCAAAACCTCACAGGCCAGTTTGATGATGGTAAACGACGGTTTTATAATTTGTTCGGGCATGGAGAGTACAGGAATAAAACGAGGAATAAAAAATGGGATATTGAAGCGTATGGTAAGCTATACTTTGCCGGACTGAATAATGGGGATTTTAATGCAAGCGGAAGCCTGAAGAGGTATATCAGTAAAAACATTGGCTATGCACAATTGGGATTGCAGAATGTAAACCGCACACCATCTTATATTTATGAAACGGCCAGTAGTTTCAGTTTTGGAAACCAGCCTGGTTTCAACAAAGAAAACACTACCAGGGTATTTGGATCGCTGGAAAATGATCTTAAGCGATGGCGTGTTGGGGGAAGCTATTACCTGGTGAGTAACTATACATTTTTCCGCGACTTCTATAAGGCCGATCAGGCATCCGGTCTTTTCAATGTAGTTCAGGTTGATGCCGAAAAAACCTTCCGGCTAAGCAAAACACTGCACTGGTTGGCAAGGGTACAATTGAACCAGCGAATAGGAGATGGCCCCGTTAACCTGCCACTATTATTTACATTCCACCAGTTTGGATTTACAAGCAGCCTTGGTTTCAAAAACCTGTTATTGTCAACGGGTATAGAAGCCCGTTACCATACTGCCTATAAAGCCGCAGGATACTCACCTCTGCAAAGCCAGTTCTTTTACCAGGATGAAGAAGAGATCAGGCTCGAACTTCCCGATGTGGCAGCCTACCTGAATTTCAGAATACGTGGATTTGCCGCTTATTTGAGGGCGGAAAATCTCAACACGGCAAGGATTATTGATGGTAGTTTTGGATTCACCAATCATAATCTTGCCGCACCAAATTATCCATATCCAGGTCTGCAGATCAGGCTCGGAATATTCTGGAGTTTTGTCAACTAAGCGAATTAACCAGCTTTTTAACAGCCAATACTTTGATATCCCGAATTTGCTATTAATTTTGCACCAGTGAAGAAATTTCTCGCCATATCTATTGGGATACTTTACCTGGCTGTTTCCAGCGGACTGCTGCTTGAAGTACATCATTGCATGGGTCGTATTGCCGATGCGGGCTTCACATTCATTACTTCCAATCAACAAGATGCCTGTGGTAATTGCGGGATGGATGTAACAGATAGTAAGAACCATTGCTGTAAGGACGAGTATAAACTTCTAAAGATCAGCGCCGACCAGAAAGCATCATCCTTACAATTTACTGTAGATGCGCCTGTGGTCATTTTCACACCATTACTGGTGCCGGAAGAATATATTCCTATTCCCCGTGAAACGGCTTCGAAACCCTATATGGCTAATCCGCCACCTGGCGCCTTAGCGGCATCAGTCCAAAGTCTTCTTTGCGTTTTCAGGATCTGATAATGATAGCATGCCTCTCCGGCATGTTGAACATGTTTATCTATTTATCTATCATTATCAAAAATTAAAGTCATGAAAACGCTTTCATTATTCACCACTATATTATTTGTTCTTTTTTCTTCCGTCTCCTTTGGCCAGTCAAAATCTTCCAACAGCGAGAATATAAAAGTTTGGGGCAATTGCGGTATGTGTAAGAAAACAATTGAAACAGCCGCAAAATCTGCCGGCGCCTCCAAGGCCAGCTGGAATGACGAAACCCAGATTCTCGCTGTAAGCTATAAAGGAAAGAAGACCAGTTCTGATAAGATCCAGCAGGCAATTGCAGCAGCAGGATATGATACAGAAAAGTTTAGTGCCGATGATAAAGTCTATGATAATCTTCATGGATGCTGCAAGTATGACCGCAAGGAAACATCTTCAGTAACCCCTGCAAAGCAATCCTGTTGCACCGATTCAGCCTGTACCAACTGCAATCATGATGATTGCGGAAAAGACAAACAGGCATGTAAGGAGAAGGGTTGTTGCAAATCATAATCACAAAATCAGAAAAAATGAAAAAGATCATATTACTGGCAGCAATAGTGCTGTCGGCCGTAGCCGTTAATGCGCAATTCTCTAAGGCTAATCTACAGGCAAGCGGACTAACCTGTGCTTTGTGTACAAAAGCTATTAATAAGTCATTGGAAAAACTACCATTTGTAGAATCCATCACTGTGGATATCAAATCTTCCAATTTTGAAATCCTTTTTAAAAAGGACCAGCCGGTTGATATTGATGCCCTTCGCAAAGGTGTTGAAGATGCGGGATTTTCAGTTGCACTGCTAAAACTCAAAGGTGAATTCAACAACGTTGAAATAAAAAAAGATTCACACCATACCATTAATGGTGTTACCTACCACTTCCTGGCGGCAGGAAAAGGGAATCTTGCGGGCGAGCAGGAGATAACCATCGTAGATAAAAATTTCCTGCCTGCGAAAGCATTCAAAAAATATAGTTTATCATCTAAAATGAGCTGTGTTCAAACGGGTAAAGCAGGCGACTGCTGTACTGCTGAGGGTATTAGTGCGGGTACCAGAATTTATCATGTGATCATCTAAAATAAGTTCCGTTCCGGTAATATCAATTGCCGGAACGGCATTCGTATTATGAGAAATTTTATATTAATTATTATAACCTTTTTGGTGCACTCTTCAGTGAATGCACAACCGAAAATAGGCACTATTGCTCCTGAAATTTCCATCCCTGACACAACTGGACAAACTCTAAGTTTATCATCCTTGCAGGGCAAAGTTGTTTTGGTTGATTTCTGGGCAAGCTGGTGTGTGCCCTGTCGCAAGAGCAATCGCTCAATCGGATCCATCTACAATAAATATCACCAGAAAGGTTTTGAGATTCTCGGGATCAGCCTCGATACAGATATTAAGGCCTGGCAAAAAGCCATTCGCGCCGACCGTATAAATTGGCTGCAGGTTCAGGAACCCGGTGGCTGGGATGCTCCCACCGCATTGGCATGGGGTATTGAACAATTGCCCGCCGCCTGGTTATTGGATAAGCAGGGGAGGGTCATTTCCATTGATCCCACCCATGAGGAACTTGAAAAATATTTGCAGCAAGCTTTAAAATAATGGCATGAATAAGGTTCTATTGTTATTCGGATGGATGCTGATTTTTACTGCATCCCTCCGTTCACAGGAATTATATGTTTTTTCTGACCCGGCATCTAATGTTCCGGCACGCTCACTCAGTGCAAAGCTGACTGCCCGCTTTGCCGACAATGAAGAATCAGGCAAACTGGCGCAGCGTTATATGCCCGAGTTAATGGCAGGCATCAGTAAAAACATTATGCTTAGGGCAAGCACAACATTCTCTGATTTCTATTCGGATAATCTGAAATGGGAATCGGCAAAGGCATACCTGAAATGGAGGTTTTATTCTAAAGACGGTATCCATAATCATTTCCGGATGGCAGCATTTGCTGATGGATCCTATTCCCGCAATAACATGGTTTATGAAGAAATGAATCTTGATGGTGATAATAGTGGTGTTCAGGCCGGCCTTATTGCTACGCAGCTCGTTAACAAACTTGCAGTCTCTGGTACAGCATCACTAATGGTGCTAACAGATAAGGAGCCCGCTCTGCATCATGGGCGCGAATATGAAAGATCTGCACTGAATTATAGTCTCTCAGCAGGTTACCTGCTCTTTCCCCGCGAATATGAAAGCTACGATCAGGTTAACTTAAACCTATACCTTGAATTGTTGGGAATGAAGGGCTTAGAGGCTGGAATGTACTATACTGACATTGCTCCTTCTGTACAGCTGATCTTCAACAGTGCCACAAAACTTAACCTGGGGGCACGCTTTCAGGCATCTGGAAATATGAGCAGGATCGCACGCAATAACTACTTCCTCAGTCTTGAGACCACCTTTCTTAATGTTTTCAGGTGATGGAGCCAATAGAATAATTCGAAGGATTCAGCGTTATAGGCCTAGCCAAATTGTCCATTTTATGAAAAACCTATGGTTGATAGGCATAGCGCTGTTCAACACAGTAGCCCTGCAAGCCCAGAGTACAGATCTCGACCGTTTTAGTTTCACAGTATCCTATCGTGACCTTCCGCGCCTCCCGATCGATTCTTCTTATCATACCTATGATTTTAACCTCGAAACTGGACCGCTGATGAAACTCGGGCTTCAACAGGAAAAACCGGAAGAAAGCCTCGTTATAGAAGGCTGGCGTCAATTAGAAAATGATGGCCATATTACCGTGGAGTTGAAAATGGAAGACCTGATCATTGTTAAATCGGATATAGTTCAGCGTGAGGAAATTAAAAAGGATAAAAATGGAAATATTACCGGTAAGCGTTTGTGGTATGCCCCGGTGCTTACCTATAATTATGCAGCCCGTGTTCTGATCAAAGATCACCGCGGAAAGCAGTTGCAACAATACCAGTTAATGTCACGTGAAAGCCAGCACCAGTATAAAGGACTGGAAACCGGAATTCGTTCTGAAGCTGCCAATATTTTCCTGAATATTATGGTGCTGAGTACGCAACTCAGTCGTGATGTACTTATGGGTACCATCAACCGGCTTTCCTATAATCTTACCGACCAGTATGGTTATGCCGAGCGCAGGGTATCAGACCAGGTTTGGATACTCGATAGCCGGAAACATCCTGAATACGATGATTTCAGGGCTAATTGGGCTACAATAAAGAATGCACTTTTCAGGCTTAACCCTAACGACCCTGTTGATGAAGTGCGTAAGGAGGTAAAGCCTGCTATTGCCTATTTCGAAAAGATCCGGAAGCATTATAGTGGTCGTAGTAAGAGCCATCGGAAATTGCGTTATGCTTCCCATTACCTTCTGGCAAAACTCTACTACTATCTCGACGATCCTGATATGGCCATTAAAGAAGCAACCGACCTGGTGCTGAATGATTATGACAGCAGGGACGGTCGTTCACTGGAGGCCGCTGCCGCAGCTCTTAAGCAACAATTATTACAAAACAAACGCACCACCCGGCATTTCCCTCTTGATGTATATGCGCTGGAAGGTCCTCGCAGGGAAATCTTATATTCGGGACAGTAAATCTGTCTATGCAATATTTCGCCGGTGTTGATATCGGTACAACCCATACCAAACTACTTGTTTGTGATGAGCGCCTTCAATTGGTTTATCAATCCAAACGGGGATATACTAAAGGAGCCGGCGCCATTCTGGATGCCCCGGAAATTCTTGATGCAGTAAAGCAATTGCTTTCTGAAGCAGGAGAATCGCTGTCATTATTTCAAAAGGAGCTGACTGTAAGTTTTAGTTCGGCAATGCATAGCATTATGCTGGTTGACGCTAATAACCTGCCGATCACTCCTTTGTATACATGGGCGGATAATAGCGCTGCTCCTATCATTCAGGATTTAAAGGCTAGCGTGTTGGCGCGGGGGCTCTTCGAAGAAACCGGCACACCCATTCATCCCATGTCGCCACTTTGTAAACTGGCATGGATAAATCATTCCGATCCAACTCAACTTGCCCGAACCGGTAAATGCACCGGCATCAAGGAGTATATATGGTTTCACCTCACCGGTGAATGGGAAACTGATCATAGCATTGCTTCAGCAACCGGAATGTTTTCTACCCGGTCGCGTCAATGGTATGGTCCTGCTTTAACACTGGCTGGAATTCGCAAAGACCAATTACCAGAACCCGTTCCGGTGGAATTTTGCCGGCAAGGTAATTCAGCAATACATGGCTTGCCCTTTACGCATGTCAAATGGGTGATTGGAGGGAGTGACGGAGGGATGGCACAACTTGGCAGCAATGCGCTTAAAAGGGGAGAAGCTGCCCTAACCATAGGAACCAGCGGTGCCATCAGGGTGGCGCACAGTGAACTCAGCACAAATCCTTCCTCCGAATTATTTACCTATATTCTTGATGAACAATTTTACATAACTGGTGCTGCTACAAATAATGGTGGTATTGTCTTGCAATGGTGGGAAGAAAAGGTGATGAAGGGTAATCGCAATGCTGCGACCGTTATAAGTTCTTTCATTGAGATGGCCTCTGCAGTACCGCCGGGGGCTGATGGAATGATTTGTGTGCCATGGTTTGGAGGAGAAAGGGCACCGGTTTGGGATGCTGGTGCAACAGGAATATTTTCGGGTATAAGTGTGAATCATCGGCAGGAACATTTTAAAAGAGCTATCCTGGAAGGTATCGGATATTCTTTTCGACTTTTGCTACAGCACCTGGAAACTGCCACTGGTAATATCCACACCATCCATGCCAGTGGTGGCTTTACCGCCAATAAATGGTGGGTACAACTTATGGCCGATATACTTGACAGAAAACTGGTTGTTCCTTCCAAAGAAGCAGATGCATCGGCCATGGGCGCTATTGCAACAGGAATGAGATCGCAAAAAATCATTGTAGATTATGATGCATTCTTTTCTCTTTTGAAGGGTGAAATGGAAGAGTTTATCCCCAATGCACAAACGAATTCTATATTCAATTCCAATTACCAGCAATTTCTTCGCTTATGTCATTCCTGATAATAATTGCAGCCATCGCTGTTCTCCTGTTCCTGACAATAAAAAAGGTCAGCCCCTTCATTGCTCTTTTACTGGTGACCCTTATGGTTGGATTTTTATATGGGCTCCCCTTCACAAAACTGATGAAAGCTGTTCAGGATGGCGTGGGTTCAACGCTGGGTAGTATGGCCCTTATACTCTGCCTGGGAGCCATGCAGGGACGCATACTTGAAAAGTCAGGGGCAGCAACTGTTATCAGCCAGTCATTGATGAAAACCTTCGGAAAAGACCATCTTCAGTGGGCTGTTTTATTGATGGGCTTCCTGGTAGGCATCCCACTTTTTTACAATGCCGGATTTGTGATACTTGTTCCTTTTGTTTTTACCATTGCTGCAAGTGCAGGAGTTCCGCTGCTTTATGTGGCAATGCCCATGGCGGCATCCTTATCTGTTACGCATGGTTTTCTTCCTCCCCATCCCGGCCCCGTTGCGCTGGCGGCCATATTCAAGGCTTCAATTGGTAAGACCATACTATACGGAATGATGGTAGCATTGCCATTGGTCTGGATCGCAGGTGTATTGTTCGGAAAGAGATTCCGTCACCGCGGGCCTATGGTTACTGAAGAGATTACTGCAACCACAGACACAACTGGTCTGCCCACTGCCCGCGCCAGTATCTGGATCGCCCTCTTGCCGGTTTTATTAATTGCCATTCCCGCAGCACTCATAAATATTATCCCTGCCGATAACCCAGTTTACCCTTTTTTAATGGCCATTGGAGAACCCGTGCTGGCCATGCTTATCGCTGCCTTACTTGCAGGTTATTGGCTCGGAATCCGAAAGGGTATGAATATGGCAACCCTGATGGGGCACTATGGCTCAGCAATAGAAAGCATTGCGATCATTATGATGGTTATTGCGGCCGGAGGGGCTTTCAAGCAGGTGCTTACAGAAAGTGGCGTGGCAAATGAAGTTGCATCACTTGTGGCACGATATGAATTTCCTCCCCTTGTAGCTGGTTGGCTGGTTGCAGCAGCTATAAGAGTGATGATAGGATCCGCAACTGTATCAGCCCTTACCGCTGCCGGTATTGTTGCACCTATTGTTCAGGCCGGCGGAGTATCCCCCGAATGGATGGTTCTCTCTGTTGGAGCCGGGAGCCTTTTCTTTTCTCATGTAAATGATACAGGATTCTGGATGTTCAAGGAATACTTCAGGCTTACGGTCAAAGAAACCCTTTTGTCATGGACCATCATGGAAACCATCGTTTCAATTGGTGGGCTGCTGCTGGTGTTACTTTATGCAGCATTGATGTGAGATCAGTTGATCCAGTTCTTCCAGATAAGACATTCGTAGGATTTGTCGGGTCCTTTAATTTCACGGAGTACTCCCTGGTAAACAGGATTCATAACTGCGCGTGGACTGAATTTTAGTTGTCCGTTTCTTTGCAGTTCTCCTTTTCCATAATGACCTAAGCCAAGGGCATGCCCTGTTTCATGAAGGGCAACCGATTCGATATCGTAATCGGTGGATAAAGATGTGGTCCAGTTAAAATTGTTGTTGTAATAGGTTTCCTGGAAAGCGATATCATTAGCACCATTTTTATCAATATCAGTTGGCATGCCATTCTCATCAAAGAATATCAATGTGAATGTTGCGGCCAGTATATATCCTGACCCTCCTGATACGATCTGATCAAAAAATGCAGCATCTAAAAATCCGGCATGAACAATGTCAGCCATATAATTCTGGCTGCCACCAAAGCCGAGTAACGAGGATATATAACCGACAGCGCCTGCAGGCTGCAATTTGCGGAAGCTTAAACGGGAGCAATTTGTGCCAGCCCAACTGTTCATTGCCCTGTCAAAAGCTGCTGATTGCTGTTGGATATTGCTACCTGAATTTGTGCTGTATTTATTAGCTACCATATAGCTTAATCCCTGCCCGCTCTGCCTCCTTGGATCCCTTGCTACGAACGCACTCGATGGCCTCGTTTTTTTATCATTATACAAAATTGCTTTGCCCGCAGAACTTGCATTTCGTGCACCCAGGTATTCAACTTTATAAAGAACAGGACGATGTTTTTTTAAGGAAGAGTTTTTTGCAATTTGAGAAAGAGATGTCCCGGGAAGATCAATTTGATTAGTATCGGAATGTTTGGAACATGAGGACATTATGAGGTATGCGGATGCCCCGATTACGCATTTGGATAAAGGTCCCATAAAGAGGTTTTGAGGGTGAGATAGCTACCTAAATATAATTCATTTTTCCCTTCTCCTGATATGGGCCATTATCCTTTTGGCATGTATCCTTGAATTTTCTATGAAGAGACTGTGCGTATCCATCCCTCCGCATATTACACCTGCCAGATAGATTCCCTCAATATTCGTTTCCTGTGTTTTCTCATTGTATTCCGGTTTTCTCACAGGTGCTTTTGAAAGTCTGATACCTGTTTTTTTCAGAAAGCTAAGATTGGGTTCATACCCCGTCATAGCAATCACCCTGTCATTGGGAATAGTTATCATTCCATCCGGTGTTTGTATTTCCATTTCATGCTCACGAATAGCAGCCACAGTGCTTTCAAAATAAGCTTTAATGGATCCTTCTTTAATTCTATTAATGATATCTGGTCTTACCCAATACTTCACTCTTTTACCAATTTCCGGCTGTCTTACAACCATGGTTACAATTGCACCCTTACGCCATGTTTCAAGGGCAGCATCCACAGCAGAATTCTGTGCGCCAATGATGGCTACATGTTGGAATGCGTAAAAATGAGGATCCTTGTAATAATGGGTAACTTTCGGAAGGTCTTCACCTTCAACATTGAGACGGTATGGAATATCGTAAAAGCCTGTTGCTATAATTATATTGTTAGCAGTATAATTGGTCATCGCGGTTCGAACCGTGAAATTGACGTCTTGTTTTTTTACAGCCAACACCTCTTCAAATAATTTCAGATTGATCTCATTACTTACTGTTACCCTTCGGTAATATTCCAGGGCCTCCGCACGCGTTGGCTTGGCGTTATTCGAAACAAAGGGGACATTACCGATTTCCAACCTTTCCGAGGTTGAAAAAAAGGTCATATTCGTAGGATAGTTATAGAGCGAATTTACCAGGCAACCCTTTTCCAGAACTACATAACTAAGTCTGGATCTCTTTGCTTCCAGCGCACAAGCCAAACCAATGGGTCCTCCACCGATAATGATGACCTGGTAATGTTCAGGCTTGGGTTTGATCATACTAGTATCGGTAACAAACTGCATTAATATTCATACCAGCTCCAACGGATGCAAATAAAATAATATCTCCCTTCTGAAGGTGGTGATCCGGCAACTCATCTCGCTTAACCAGGTCATACAAGGTGGGAATGGTTGCAACCGAACTGTTTCCCAACCATTGTATGCTCATGGGCATAATTTTTTCAGGCGTTACCCGCTGACCATAGAGCTTATAGAAATTTTTAATGATCACTTCATCCATTTTTTCATTTGCCTGGTGAATGAAAATTTTCTTCAGATCAGCTATGGAAACTCCGGCTTTGTCAAGGCAGGCCTTCATTGCTGCGGGTACCTGTGTAATCGCATATTCATATACTTTCCTTCCCTTCATCTTAATATAACGGTGGTTCTCCACACTTCCCGGAATATAGGATATGCCAAAATCAATAAAATCCATTTCAACTGTGCAGTCTGACTGTGCTGCCGAACCCAGTATACCGGTATCTCCGGCATCCTCTTTATATTCAAGTACAGTGGCACCCGCTCCATCGGCAAATATCATACTGTCTCTGTCATGTGTATCTATTACTCTCGAAAGGGTTTCCGATCCTATCACCAATGCCTTGCTGGCTGCACCGGCTTTAAAGAAAAGATCGGCCTGGATCACTCCTTGTAACCATCCCGGACAACCGAAAAGAATATCGTATGCAACACAGGCTGGATTTTTTATTCCAAGGTGGTGTTTCACTCTTGAAGCCAGTGATGGTACTGCATCAGACTGTATACTTCCGGTCTGGATATCGCCGTAATTATGAGCAACGATGATATAGTCAAGTGTTTCCGGATCTATTCCACTATCTGAAATAGCTATACGTGAAGCTTCCAATGCCATTGCGGATGCCGTAAGGTTTTCCTCGGCATATCTTCTTTCTTCGATACCGGTAATCTGGCGAAATTTCTCCGTAACTTCTGCAGGAGGAGTTTGAATCGGTTGACCATCCTCGGTATAGAAAACATGGTGTCCAAATGCGCTATTCTTGATGATTCGGTTGGGAATATATTTTCCGGTTCCCGTTATTATCGTTCTTTTCATTTCAAAATCAGGCATGTATAGCATGCCGGCTTAAAGTTCGCAGATTTTTGGTTTCAACATAAAAATATTAAAAACAACTGTCCCGCAACATTTTCATATATGTAGTTCCTTTCTCCCTTGCAAAGCGGATATTGTTGTCTGGTATCTCATCAGCATTGCCACTGTAATGTTCCAAAGCTATTTCAATGCTTTCCTCCCGAAGCAGGTGAAGCATTGGATAAGGTGAACGGTTGGTATAATTGGCTGCATCCGTTGCAGGCTCACCCGCAAAATGATATTTGGGATGAAAACTCGCCACCTGGTATATTCCTTCATAGCCCTTTTCTATAATAAGGTTTTCCGCGAGTTCCAAAAACTGCAGATAGTCCTGGAACTCCTCAAAAGCGTATGGAAGAATGATAAGAGTTGTTTCCGTATTGGGATCGGCATCCAGGTGCAGGCACTCATCATGGAATGATTGCAGTAAAATGCCCGGATCATGACTCTCCTCAACAATGAAGCGAACAGTTCCCCGCTTCATCTCACGTTCGGCAAATGGACAAAAATTACATCCGATCACAACTTTATAGATCCATGCTTTAGTTTGCTGAATGATCTCGTCTATAGTATAGTGATTGCTCATAATATGGAACTGCTGCAAAATTAGTACAGAATGAAAGAAGTTGATCCCCGTACGTTACTTTTGCTGGAATGAGTCATTTTACACGGCGTAGCAGGATTTTCATCACCTGTAATAAGAGATTGTCGTCTTTCCTGAAAATGGAAGTGGAAGCCCTGGGATATACAGTTAAAGATGTACTGTCTACCGGTTTATTCATGGAAGGTACATTGGCTGATTGTATCAGACTCAACCTCAACCTGCGTACTGCCAGCCAGGTAATGTACTCCCTTAAAAGATTTGCTTGTTTTGATCCGGATGGATTATATAAAGCAGCACGTGAAGTTGATTGGGAAAAAGTGATTCCGGCCGACGGATACTTTTCTGTTTCCAGTAATGTGTATCATGAAACCATCCGGACAGATATGTTCGCCAATGTCAGGATAAAGGATGCTATCGTTGATGTTTTGCGCGAAAAAACCGGTAAAAGACCGGATTCAGGTCCTCTGCTCGATAACACCGTTATCTATTTATTCTGGAAGAACGACCAGGCAGAACTTTTCATTGACAGCTCAGGTGAAACCCTTGCCAAGCATGGGTACAGGAAAATCCCCGGTAAAGCACCTATGCTGGAAGCACTGGCGGCTGCAAACCTCCTGGCAACCAACTGGAACAGGGAATCGCCAATGATAAATCCAATGTGCGGTTCTGGTACGCTGGCAATTGAAGCGGCTTTGCTTGCTACTTCGCGTATGCCCGGACTTCTCAGGAATAATTATGCATTTATGCATATCCACGGATATGATCATACGCTATATGAAAAAGAGATGGCTTTATTGAGGGCAAAGGTGAGAGAAGTACCCGGATTAAAAATTTATGCTTCGGATATCAGCGCCGATGCCATTAATGTATCTAAGATCAATGCTGGTATGGCCGGCGTTGAGAATTATATTGAATATTTTCAGGGCGATTTTGCTGAGGCACCTTTTCCTGAAGAAGGAGGTGGCATTGTGATCATTAATCCGGAATATGGTGAGCGTTTGGGGGAGGAGGCTGAACTGGAAGAAACTTATAAACGGATAGGAGATTTTATGAAAAAACGCTGTCGGGGCTATACTGGTTATGTTTTCACAGGTAATCTCGAACTCGCAAAAAAGATCGGATTAAAAGCAAGCCGTCGCATCGAATTTTTCAATGGCAAAATAGACTGCCGGCTGTTGGAATATGAATTGTATTCAGGTACAAAAAGAACAAGTGTATAAATTATATAAATATGGCAACTACAATTATTACAGTCAACAACAACGGATCATTACGCGTGGAAGGGGATTTTGAGATCCGCGACAAGGAAGGGAATATTTATGATCTCGGGGGAAGAGAATTAGTAAGTATATGCCGATGTGGTATGTCACAGAACAAACCCTTCTGTGATGGTTCGCATAAGGGGCATTTTGAGCATGAGGCAAAAGCATTTGCACTACCACCAAAAAAAACAATCTGATTAAAAAAGGCTGCCAGTTTGATTGGCAGCCTTTTTTTGTTTTATTGTTTATTGACGCTAAGATCAGTTCTTAAAACCCTCAGTTCACTTCTTGAATTTTTTGTCCACTCATTCAGTTTATCTACTTCCCTGTACCAACTGCCGGTTCCATTTACTTTATCATACAGGTCAGTTAGTTTTTCATCGTAGTCGAGTTCTTCCCATTTCTCAAAATAGCGGACACTGGCATACATATTCAGTGGCCCGCTTGCTACAGGGCGGTATATGTCCACATCAACCTTTGATCCCCCGGCAATTCGGGCATCTTTTAGTTTTTTGAGTATATCCCGGGTATCGCCCCAGCTTCCGTTTTGAAATTCGCGGTATGTAACCTGCAGAAATTTCAGCTTTCTATCCGTTTTTGCCATACTTAGATCATTCACCCTTCGTAAGTGGCTTACTTCGGCTTTAACGGAAATAGCGTCCAGCGCCTGCTCATCTGCCATTCTCGCAGCCTCGCCTTTGGGACTTGTCATAGGCTGGTCAAGGTCTTTGTAAGATAATGGTCCGGTAACCACGGCATAGGAACCTGTGTTTGGTCCGGTAATAATTTCATAGATCCGGAAGCTAAAACCGGGATAATGTGTTTTGAGGAAGGCGGGAAGCTTCTTTTCGAAATCGGCTCTTTTGTCAAGTTTTATCTGGATGATGTTGGTCCAGAACACGTTGTTGTTGTCTTCCTGCGAAAATGCGAATGAAAGGGATGCTGCAATGGCCAGCACCATCATGATTGATCGTTTCATAACTATGGTTTTGGGTTTAAAAAAGCGAATGAATGCAACAGGTGCAGATGCTATTTTTCAACACAAATCCATCGTTCACTGATCATAAAGAGGGTAGGGATAATGGTTAGTAAAAGATAATGAATTAATGGTAAAAAACAAATAAAATACGGTATAAATAATTGTATTTTATTTAAGAAAAGGCTTGCATGAGCATGCCTTAAGCGGAGTTAAAGCTAAGTTGAATGCCTTCTAATACGAAGGATTTTCGGAAGATATCCGTAGGATGTCCGTAGGATGATTTTTATTTCGGATTATATTAGTAATAAATTAATTTATATGGCCGACGGTAGTTTTAATATTATAATGCAGCGCATCTCAGGTTCTATTGGAAAAACCATTGTTTACCGCGATTATAGAGGGAAGACTGTGGTTAGCAAACACCCGAATATGAGTAAAGTGGTTCGCTCTCCCGCTCAACGTGCCTCCAATGCATTATTTAGTAAGGCAATGAAACATGCCAGGGAAATACTTGCTGATCCGGTTCAAAGGGAGGAGGTGATGGAAAGGATTAAACATCTTAAGGATAAAGGCTACCGAAGAGCCTGTAGTCTGCTGGTAAAAGAGTATATTAATAAGCACAAAGTTCTCTCACAAAGGGCGGTTGAAAAACTGGCGGTAGAAAAATTTGGAGCCTTTCCATTGTCTCTACGCCAGCTAAATGGATTAATTTATCTGGCAAGATTTAGTGAACTAAGCAATTCAATTTACCAGAATATCAATAAGGTATCCAAAGCAACGGCTACCCGTGATTTGAAGGATATAATCAGTATGGGCATTCTTATTGGTGAAGGTAAAGGAGCGGGTGCAAAATACATATTTGCTAAAAATATGAACCCTAAAGAAGTTGAATAATTGGCTCATGTACCCCCATTAATTGGATCATAAATACAAATAATTGGCTCATGGAATCTGGAATTGGCTCATGAGTATTAGAGGAGGCTCACCACCTTTACTGTATACCCGTACATAATCAACTTCCATATGCTGGGGCCAGATACTATCATCAATTCCTTTCTGTCCACCCCAGTTACCGCCAACAGCAAGGTTCAATAGAAGGTGGAAACGCTGGTCAAAAGGCCAGACATCGGGATCATTCTTCTCTTTTGTGAAACGGAAAACTTCTTTTTTGTCGACCAGGAAAATGATCTCATTTGCCTTCCAGTCAATTGCGTAAATATGGAAGTTTTCATGTGTGTCGGAGAGAAATATTCCCTTTGTTTTCTGTGTGCCGATGGAGTGGTTATATGATTTTGTATGTACACTAAAGAAAACTGAGTCTGGCATATACCCTACAAACTCCATGATATCGATTTCGCCGCTTGCGGGCCAGTCGCCATATTTCCAGTCTGTTGGCAGCATCCATATAGCTGGCCAGGTTCCTAATCCTTTTGGAAGCCTGGCACGAACTTCAATGCGACCATATTTCCAGTCGCCCTTGTTTTTGGTGATCATCCTTGCCGAGCTGTATTTGCCCTCACCTGTTTTGCGGGCGGTTATGAATAATGATCCATTGCGAACTACTGCATTATTGGAATCTGCGTTTGTGTATAATTGCTTTTCATTGTTTCCCCAGCCATGATCCCCTACATCATAATTCCATTTCGTGGAATCAGGCAGTCCGGCTTTGTTAAACTCATCTGACCATACAGGCTTTTGGCTAATGCAGGCGGATAATGATAGCAGCAAACAACTGAGCAGTATAAAATTTACTTTATTCATGGCAACTAATCTTGGTTCTAAAGTTAGCGGTAAAAAGGATGGGAGGGGTGTGGTATAATAAAAAAGCAGGCATATTTAAATGCCTGCTTTGGGATGTTTAAAGGGGTTTAATTTTATTTACTTCCTGGGATGAGTTTGCCAGTTACAATATGTGATCCAATTACAAGACGATAGAATAGTGGTTCTCTTCTTGCTCCTTGAATCCTATACTTGACAGAATTCGTTACACCGGCGCGAACATTTCCACTGTATGCAATTGCAATTTTTCTGCCCAGCAAATCATACATTTCAATTGTTGCTTTATCACTGACAGGTGAAATGAAATTGAAGTTCACCTCATCAATGTATGGATTTGGAAATGCTTTCAAGATTATGCTTTCAGGACCTTCAGAAATCGCAGCCTGGATAGATGGTGCAGCTGCTGTGATCAATGGTGCTTTACACTCAGATATCAGTATGTTTCCAGCTGTGCTATTATCAACAACACCATTCACTTTCGAGATGAAATAGTATTGGCAATCACCTGCCGGCATGGTTCCACCAATAATGGATTTGGTGTCATACTTCACAGAAACTACTACCATTTGTCCTGGCGTGAGGCCGGTGAATGATATGGTTGCATCCCCTGGCTTGTTTCTGATCTCTGCCCCAGTTGCAATTTTTGTACAGCCGCCACTGAATCCAAATACCTGTCCTTTTTGAACGATAAATGGTTTAAGGACTGGGCTGCAAACATTGTACTGAATAACATCTACAGTAAAGTTAGCAGATGGCGCAATTATACTGGTGTAGTAGAAGAATACTCCTGGTGTTGCATTAGAGATCGTTGACTTAGTACCTTTTGTTGCACGTGTTATGCAAATCTTATCTAATGGTGGTTGACCATTCAGGAAGGAGTTGCATGTTGTAGATGTTGGATAGATAAGGCCATTACAATTGGTGGAAGAAACAACGATTTCAGCTATCGCAAAACAACCGATTGTTGATGTCCCTTTCACATAATACGTACCTGATTGACTGATGTTTTGGATGTTTGTACCAGTAATCTGGTTGCTAAGAACATTATCGAGATATGTTCTCCAATATGTGAAAGTGAGTCCACTTGTTGTTCCTTCTGCGCTTATAGTTGTTGACAAATCCACCACTCCTGGCGCACAAACTGCTCCTGGCTGATTGATGACAATAACCGGTGTTGGTTCAACAGTGATCTTCACGGCATTGGAAGGTGCTTCGGCACACACGCCGCTCTTGACGATAACCCTGAACCAGGTATCTACATTGAGGGCACCGGAAGTATAGGTAGGACCGGTATGTGCTATTGTGGTCCATGATCCATCAGCACCTGATGGAGAAGACTCCCATCGCTGGATGGTACCGGTCTGTCCGGTGAGGCCCAGCTCTCCGCTGGTGCTGCCTTCGCAAATTGTTTTAGCTCCTGATAGAATTCCTCCGGTTGATGCTAGATCCACGGTGATGGTCACGGCATTGGAAGTAGAGCTGTTGCACTCTCCGCTGCTGACGATGCGCTGGAAATCGGTGGTGGTGGTGAGGGTTCCTGGCTGGTAGTCCTCATCGTCTGCGCCACTG
>NZ_JAKFDQ010000017.1:0-2061 GCF_036676075.1 Flavihumibacter sp.
GCGGCGGCTAAAAACACAGAAATGAGCGGGTGATCTGAGCGTTTTTGGTCGATTTGCCGCTTTTAAAATCAGCAGCAGCTGAAGTCAGCCAGAAATGCATGGCTACTTCAGAGGATCCCTAAGGAAAGAGCACGAGTTGCAGACGCAATTAAAGCCTCAATAAAGAAAAGTTCATTTATCACCATTGATGCTCGACCGTTAACTGGCAACAACCAACATATATTCGAACTACCATTCGTAGCCTTTCCATCTCTAAATAATTTGACAGACGAGGTTTATTTCCTCCTTGACAAGCACATCAAACCATTTGAATACGGCCATTCTTGGGTACTGAGAAAATCCGAAGACGATCAAGTGATCAAAAACGCAAGAATGATCACAGGGACTGAAAAAGGTGTTCCTTGCCCTGACACAAGAAGTCTGAAAGAGGTCGGTATTGAGCCTGGCATGTCCCTGAAGGTCACTCGCCCCTAATCTCATAACAACTGGTTCAAGCATCTCGCTTCGCGCACTCGGGACCGGCTAAAGCCGGCCACTTAACCAAACGTTAGGTGCCATCTAGTCAGATCGCAGCTAAAATACATTTAGCACCGCCAGCGTAGAGGTATATCACATGGATCTTGTTCACATTACGACGGCAGAGGAGCTACTAAAAGTTGAGCATCCTCACTTTGGCAAGATTCAGAAACTTGGATTCCTCAAGAGAACAGTCGGATTGTTTACGGGCACCAGTAGGAAAGCCGATGCCATTGATGATTACAGCTCAGGTAAGCGCCAGTCTGTCGCGTTGTACATCGAAGCAAATAATTTCATAGCAACTATTAGCAATTCATTTGTCCTTGTAACACTTAAGGAAGGTGCGAGCAGGTTCCCGGTCATTCAAAAAAAATGGGAATTTATCGACCAGAAAAGGGAGAAGGACTCACAGAGTTTTTTGGCACAGTTAATACGTACATTGACTCCGATGGCTTGAGGTGGGAGCACAGATTTAAAAGAACAGCCGACGAGGATGAGCTGGCAGGATTTGATAGTAATGGGAAGGAGGTTTTAGTCATAACACTTGAGAACCTCCGATGAACCTTTACCCTCAAGCAACCGCAATAAATATGGCACCTAACTAGCGGTTCAAATCGTTCGCTTCGCTCACTGGGACGGGCTAAAGCCCGCCCCTTAACCAAACGTTATGTCATGGTGAACACATGGCTTCTCTAGAAGGCCTTTTAAATACCGACTTTAGCTACCCAGGAATCGAGATCAAGATCGAGCTTCTTGTAATGCAAGAGTATCTGAAGCAGATAGAGGTCGGAATCAACGCCGTGTGCAACTCCTACCTAGAGAACGAAATAATAAAATACGCATAATCCGAATATTACGAATACCAACATATTTACTCCATTGCCGAAGAAGAAATTCCACGAGTAATCAAGCTTCCGCTCGTGGTTTCAATCTATACAATCTTTGAGAACTCAATTACTCAACTACTTTCATACGCCCAGGGAAAGGAGCAGAAAGGGCTTTCAATCAAAGATATCAACGACTGCTCTCTGACTGCAAAATTCAATAAATATATGAAGCATGTTCTGGAGTTTGACTTCCAAATCCCCGAGCACTCAATAAAGGACATCAGCACCCTAAGCAAAGTTAGAAACTGTATCGCTCACGCAAACGGCAACCTTCCTGCAATGAGCAAGGAAAAAATTGATGAATTAAAAACACTTGAGCGCTCGGGCGTCGGCATTGAGCTAACCTCAATGCACATTGACGTGTCATATGACTTTCTGAACAAGTGCATGGCTGCAGTAGAAAAAATAGTTAGAGAGCTAATGGATTATCTGGAAGCAAGGTATGGCTTTAATTAAGCACATAACAATTGGTTCAAACCGTTCGCTTCGCTCACTGGGACAGGCTAAAGCCCGCCCCTTAACCAAACGTTAGGTGCTTGGAGAATCCTTTGAACAGTAGTCAGATTTTTTGGTGGCGCTTACTCGTTGCAGCCACGGCGGGCCTTATGCTGTTCGGGCTAATTCTTGTCATCATGCCAAGCTTCACGCTGCAAAGTTT
>NZ_JAKFDQ010000018.1:0-7391 GCF_036676075.1 Flavihumibacter sp.
TTGGACAGGGCCTAATGGTTATAGCTCAACAGATGAAGACATAACCACTCTTGCAGCAGGAACTTATACCGTAACAGTTACAGATGCAAATGGCTGCACCGCAACCAAAGACATTGAAGTAACTGTTGATATTCAAGCCATCACAGCTATACCAACTATAGGACTGACCACTTGTATTGGTTCTACTGGAACGATTACATTGGAAGTAACAGGTGGTACACCTGCTTACTCTTATAGCTGGACAGGCCCTGCAGGCTATAATGCTGATACAAAAGATATTACTGGACTTGTTGCCGGCATGTACACCGTTGTGATCACCGATCTCAATGGATGTACAACAACCCTTGATGTGGAAGTAGGCACGCAGGATGTAACGATTGATCTTAGTGAAGTTATAAATCCCGCGATCTGTACTTCTAATAATGGCGGCATTGATCTCAGTATTGCTGGTGGAACAACACCCTACACCATTAGCTGGACCGGACCAAGTGGATTTAACTCCACTGATGAAGACTTAACCAGTCTTGCACCTGGGGTTTACACTGTAACCGTTACCGATGCCAATGGATGTACTGCAACTAAGGATATTGAAGTAACAATAGATGTTCAAACCATCACTGCTGTTCCCACTGTTGGCCTGACTGCTTGTACCGGTGCAACGGGAACGATTGCACTGGAAGTATCTGGTGGCACACCTGCTTACTCTTATAGCTGGACTGGCCCGGGTAGCTTCACTGCCGATACAAAAGATATTACTGGACTTGTTGCCGGCATGTACACCGTTGTGATCACTGATCTCAATGGTTGTACTACCACCCTTGATGTGGAAGTGGGTACGCAGGATGTGACGATTGATTTGACTGAAGTTATAACTCCCGCGATCTGTACTTCTAATAATGGCGGCATCGACCTCAGCATTGCTGGTGGTACTGCACCGTATACCATTAGCTGGACAGGACCAAATGGATTTAATTCTATTGATGAAGATTTGACCAGTCTTGCACCAGGGGTTTACACAGTAACAGTAACAGACGCCAATGGATGTTCCGCAAATAAGAATATTGAAGTCACTATTGATATACAAATCATTACGGTAGTACCTACAATAGGACTGACCACATGTATTGGTGCAACCGGAACTATTGCACTGGAAGTAACAGGGGGCACGCCGGCTTATTCTTATAGCTGGACAGGCCCTGCAGGCTTCACTGCTGATACAAAAGATATCAATGGACTTGTTGCCGGCATGTACTCTGTTGTGATCACTGATCTCAATGGATGTACCACCACCCTTGATGTGGAAGTTGGTACGCAGGATGTGACGATAGATCTTACGGAGGTAATAACCCAAGCAATCTGTACTTCTAATAATGGTGCAATCGACCTCAGCATCGCTGGTGGAACTGCACCGTATACTATTAGCTGGACCGGGCCAGGCGGATTCACTTCATCAGACCAGGACCTGGTTAATCTGGCTCCGGGAACGTATTCAGTAACAGTTACCGATGCAAATGGATGTTCGGCTACAAAGAATATAGAAGTGACTATTGATAAGCAAGTGATCACTGCTGTTCCAGCTGTTTCTGCAACTTCATGCATAGGAGCAACAGGAGCCATCAGCCTGGTGGTTTCGGGTGGCACGCCTGCGTATGCCTATAGCTGGACGGGTCCTGCAAACTTCACTGCCGATACAAAAGATCTGACTGGATTGGTTGCCGGCATATACACCGTTGTTATTACTGATCTTAATGGATGTACTACCACACTTGATGTGGAAGTAAACTCGGTTGATGTTGCCATAATACTTACTGAAAATATCACCCAATCGATTTGTGGAAACGCTAACGGAAGCATTAGCATGCAGATACAGGGTGGTACAGCACCATATAGCATATCATGGTCTGGCCCTAATGGGTTCATGGCCGATACAAAAGATATAAGTGGAATTGGAGCAGGTGATTACTCTGTAACTGTGACAGATATCAACGGCTGTTCAGTAACAAAAAATATTATCGTTGCCAATACAGATGTATCCATAATTGCCACACCAACTGTAGCAGATGCAAATTGTCGCACCACGGATGGTTCAATTACCGTGCAGGTGAATGGCGGAACAGCTCCATATACATATGAGTGGAATGGTCCGGCCGGATTCACGTCAACGCAAACTGCAATATCCGCGCTCGCGCCTGGTGATTATACATTGGTAATTACAGATGCAAATGGCTGTTCAGTAAATCTTGATATGACCGTTGGTGAGATTATCTGTTGTGATATCACTGCAACTGCATCTGCACCGGATATACTCTGTGATCAAACGGCTGTTGATATAACTGTGGAAGCAAAAGATGGCTACCTGCCATATGAATACAGTATTGATGGAGGTGCGACATACCAATCATCGAATGTGTTTACAAACAGGCAGGCTGGTAATTATACAATAACCGTTCGGGACGCTAAAGACTGTATCGCAACAACTGATGTTAATATAAACCAGATCCAGAATACTGTTGCTGCAACCATCACTACTCCTGATATTCCGTGCGGATTTTCTACCGGAACCATCACTGTTAGTGCATCCAATGGAACAGCTCCTTACAGGTATAGCCTCGATGGAGGAAATAGTTTCCAAACCAGCAATGTATTCAATGATCTTCCTGCGGGTGACTATACGATATTAGTCATTGATGCGAACAACTGTACCACCACCGCGAGTGGAACATTGGTGCAACTGGTATCGACGATTGTTTTAAATGTTGCTGCACCTGATATGCCTTGTGGAGCTACTACCGGAAGTTTCAGGGTAAATGCAAGCAATGGTACCGCACCTTATAAATATAGTCTTGATAATGGCGCCACTTACCAGGACAGTGATCTGTTTGCTGATATGGCCCCGGGCGATTATACCATCACCGTTTTAGATGCAGGTGGATGTCTTGCCACTGCAACCGTAAGCTTTGTTGCGATACCTAATCCTGTTGTAGTAACTAATGATCCGGCTGCAGTTTGTGCACCCGCTACTATTGATCTCACTGCTGCTGCAATAACATCAGGCAGTGATGCCGGATTGGTTTACAGTTACTGGATGGATGAAGATGGTGTAACGCCGCTCGCGCAACCTGATGCCGTTACTACGGGCAGGTATTATATCCGCGGTACAGCTGCTAATGGTTGTGCTATTATCCAACCAGTAAATGTTACCGTTAACGCGTTGCCTGTATTACAGGTTACGAATCCATTGCCGGTTTGTCAGCCTGCTGCCGTGAATATTCTTGAAGCTGCGGTTACTGCTGGTAGTGATCAAGGATTGACACTTAGCTATTGGAGAGATGATCAGACAAGTCAGCCGATTGGCAACCCCGGTAGCCTGATCCAATCAGGAACATATTATATCAGGGCGATCAATGCAGCTGGTTGTGTAATGGTGAAGCCCGTGGTAGTAACATCACTGGAGGCACCGGAGCTCGAGATCACAGATCCTGCACCCGTCTGCAGTCCGAATACAGTTGATATAACAACTGCAGCAATAACTGCTGGAAGTGATACGGATATAGGATTGAGTTACTGGAGAGATGAAGCAGCAACAATTGCTTTGGCTGGTCCTGCTGCTATACCACAATCGGGTACATATTATATAAGAGCAGTGAACAGCAACGGATGTATTGACGTGAAGCCGGTTAACGTTGTTGTACATGCGCTTCCGGAAGTTAGTATTAGTGGTGTGGATTCGCTTTGTCTCGGATTGAGTACTGATCTTACTATCAGGTTCAAAGGAACCGGTCCATGGAGCTTTAGTTATAGTGATGGTTCGCAAACATATACCATCAATAACCATGGTTCTGACCTCTACAAGCTGAAGGTTAAACCTAATGCTACAACTAAATACACCATCCTTACGGTGAGTGACAGGAATTGTAGTATAACTGCTAACGGTATTGAGCATACGCTATGGATAACTTATCCAATTCCGGGTACAACGCTACCTCCGATATTTACGAATGGAAATACACCAACGCCATTGCAGGCAAGGGATCTTGGACCGCACTACAATATGTTTAACTGGAGTCCGACCGTTGGACTCGACAGGTATAATATCATTGACCCTGTATTCAATTATGATAAGCGTGTACAATACAGGATCAGCATGCGTTCGGAGGCTGGATGTGAAACCATAGATACGCTGGTGGTGAATGTTATCAACAGTACAATACCAGGTGTAACGCCTGAAGTATTGGTGCCAACAGTATGGAGCCCGAATGGAGATGGAAGGAACGATCTGTTGTTCCCATTCACGATCAATGTAAGAGAGCTTCGTTGGTTCAGGGTCTTCAACAGATGGGGTGAATTGGTGTATGAGACCAAAGCGCTGGGTGCGGGTTGGAATGGCTATTACAAGGGTGCGATCCAACCGCTCGATACGTATACATGGGTTGCGGAAGCTATTGGAATCAATGGTGAAGTGATCCGCAAAACAGGATTGGTAACGTTGGTGAGATAAACGATTGATATGAAAATGTGCTTAAAATATTTTCGGATTGTGCTACTGGTCACCTGCTATACGGCAGGCGCTAATCCGCTGTGGGCGCAGGATCCAAGCTTTTCACAATTCTGGGCATCGCCGCTGAATATTAATCCGGCACTGACGGGTAATATCAATGGCGACTGGAGAGTGATCATGAATTTCAGGAGCCAGTGGATCGGTCCAACTGCCCCTTATGTAACGGGAACTATTTCGCATGACCGTAAATTATTTGTGGAGACATTACCAGAGGGGCAACGATTTGCAGTGGGTGGAATGTTCATGTATGATAAAACGATGGGTGGCGTATTACAGAGTGTTTATGGATCGGGGAATGTTGCTTACAATGTGCAGATAGCAGAAGGCTATAATAACAATCATTATCTCGGAGCGGGAGTGGGATTGATCTATGGACATAAACGGATGGATTGGAGCAGGGTGGTTTTTGGTGAGCAGTATACCGGACGAGGATTTGATGTTAACCTCCCAACCGGAGAATCAGCTTTATCCACGATGAAGCCATATCTTTCTTCAAGTGCGGGACTGACCTATTCAATAGGAGGAGATAAATCGAATTTTGATTTTGGGGTATCGGCCTTTCACCTGAATAAGCCGAGGCAGACATTTCTGGAAGATGATAACCAGCGGCTGGCGACGCGTTACGCGGTGCATGCCAATTACGAGCGCAACCTGAATAACGGGCTGGTGCTCACCACCAATGGAATTTACCAGCGCCAGACTACTGCAAGCTATTTTTCGGTAGGAGGGGGATTGGGGTATGTGGTTGATGAGTCGACCAGCACCAGTGTAAGTGCGGGATTATGGTACTGGTCAAAGAATGCTATTGTGCCTTACCTGGGTTTCAGCAAGGGAAAGATGCAATTCGGGTTCAGCTCGGATGTATTGATCTCGAAGCTGCGGGATTCTCCGGGCAAGCGGAGCACCTGGGAGGTTTCGATCATATTCCGGGACGTGAAGCGGAAGAACAGCGGCATCATTTACTGTCCGCCGTGGAAATAGGAGATACTTAATTTGTATTGCCGATTTCCCTGGAAATGGGCATAGGTGAAGAAAAAGCCCGGGTTCGTTCAAATTTTTACCGGATATATTGCAGATATATTACTGAAATTTACCTGAAGAGGAGCTGATCTTTGGGTGATGTTATCCTGACCTCTACCTGACGTTATCCTGACTTACCCTGATTTTTCCTGACTTTTCCGGACTTTGCCTGATACATCCCGACTTATTCTGACTATCCTGGTGTTGAGGCGGCGCTTAGGCGGCACTACCGTGGCTTTACAACGGCATGGGGAACCTAATCCGGTACAATGTTTAGAATTTTAACTCCTCAGATCCATCCCGTTTGATATTGCCTACATGAAAAAAATGGGGAAAAAAAACTACAGCAAATTCCCCATCAATTATAAAGAAATCACAAATCTTTTATATCAAAAATTATTGAATTTGAGGATATCGTAATATATTGCCACTTAATTGATTGTACCCCTTTTACGAAGACAGTAAATCAGAACTGGTGTTTATGTCTGTTGACCCTATTTTCTTCTAGTTACCGGAGCGGAAGTTTCGGTGATAGATCAGATCATTATTAGATCCGATTGCAGGATCCTGGGGTAATTCCAACAACATTTACAGCAGGTATTTTATCACCCTTATGGGCGAAGTCATTTCGTAATGATTACGACGATGATTTTGTTTATAAAAAACCGTTAAGAATATTATAAAATAAGGCTTTTAATGATTATTTTAATAGACCTGAACCCTGATGAAAATCCAATCTGCTGCTTATATCCACAGAAATTCCTAAGAACATAAACCGTTGGCCTGATAGTCCATTGAAATTCCACGAGGAAAATTAATGGGTAGCAGGATTATTATCAATAATCAAAAGATCGCTTATTGTAACAATTCTATTGGCTTAGTAGCAATTAACTCCTAGGCTGAATAAAAAAGCTGAATGTCCCGAAACCCGGAAAATACCTTTCCTGTATGCAATGTTAGCGGAAGAAAAGCAAGACTTTTCATCCTGCTGGCATTACTTATTCAACTGTTTTCCACAGGGATGTTGGCAGCGCCAAAAAATGCGTTTGGTGATGTTCGTGATAATGAAAAATTTCCTATAGGTTGGTTCAGTTACCAGGGTTTTGTCTGGCAGTGGGGGAGTTGGGGGTTGGGATTGAATTCTCCAACAGGCTTAAATTATTTCAATTCAAACAGTTTTGTATGTGATCCGGGTTCAGTAACCACGACTGTCACTACCATCTGCTCTGGAACAAATCCAAATGTTTTTGCTACTGTAGTTGGTGCAACAGGCGATGGAACATTTTCAGGATACCAATGGGAGCAATCCACGGATGGAATTTCATGGTCAAATGTAACTGGTGGAACTGGGGCTACAACAGAATCATTTCAAGTAACAGCTGGTCTAACACAAACAACACAGTACAGGCGCAGAGCAACTTTTACTGGCTGCTTAGAACCGGTTTATTCTAACGTTATAATAATAACGGTTACTGCATTACCGGTTGTCAGCATTACGGGTTCTTCCACTATATGTGCAGATGGTACCACAACTTTATCTCCAACTACTGGTGGTACCTGGGTTAGCAGTAATACAGCAGTTGCTACGGTAACGAATGCTGGTTTAGTAACTGCAGTTGGTGCAGGCAGTGCGACGTTTACATTTACCAGCAATACTGCTCCGAATTGTGCGGCAACTACCAGTGCGGTTACTGTTACTGCATTACCCGTTGTCAGCATTACGGGCGCTTCCTCTATTTGTGCTGGCGGATCAACAACATTATCTCCAACCACGGGTGGCACCTGGGTTAGCAGTAATCCTGCGGTTGCTACG
>NZ_JAKFDQ010000019.1:0-2096 GCF_036676075.1 Flavihumibacter sp.
ACATACCGTTATAGTTTCCTTTTCTGTCTTCTACTGTAATTGTTTTTGCTGCTTCATTGTATTTTACAGGAATAATTGAAAATGAACCTTTTTCATAATTGTAATTGATTCCCTCATCTTCGTATAATTCGAAAGATGCATCTGCGCCGGCATACACGTTCAACATAATGGTGTCGGCCTGTTTTTCAGAAGTGTATTGTAACTCAGGTCCAAAAGGTATAATTGAACCAGCCTTAACAAATACCGGCATTCTTTCGTAAGGAGCGTCTGCTGTAACATGTTGTGAACCCAGGTACCATTTGCCTGTATAGAGATCATACCATCCACCTGAATTTTTTGGTAAATACAGCGACCTCTTTGTTTGCTTATATTCACATACCGGGTTTATGAGCATGGATGGGCCAAACATATACTGATCGGCTATGTTTAATACAGCAGTATCATTTGCAAAATCCATTGCCAGTCCACGCATGATTGTGTAGTTATTGTGAAAGGCTGAGCCTGCCAATGAATAGATGTATGGAAGCAGGCGGTATCTCAATTTATCGTAATAGAGAAAGCTTTTGTATGCCGCATGATCTTCAGGAGCAGTATTGTAAACCTCACGATATGGAAACTGACCGTGTGAACGAAACAAAGGAGCGAAAGCACCAAACTGTGACCAACGGGTCATCAACTCACGCCATTCTTCCAGGTTTTCAGCATTTGGCTTTTCAAATTTTTCCGGAACAACAAAACCACCAATGTCCATTGTCCAATAAGGAATACCAGACATTGAAAAATTTACACCGGCTGATATCTGATTCTTCATATCATTCCAGGTAGAGCCGATATCTCCACTCCATATTGCTGCAGCATATCTTTGGGAACCTGCAAATCCAGAGCGTGTTAACAGAAACACTCTCTTTGATGAATCGCTTGAGCGTTGACCTTCATAAATTCCTTTTGCATTTTGTAATGGATATGCATTTAAATATTCAGCAGCACTACCTGAGGCAGTAGGCGTCATTTGAAGTTTTCGTTTTTCAGGACTCACATTTGAAAGAATATCAGGCTCACTTGCATCCATCCACCAGGCATCAATCCCTTTACTATAAATTTTCTTGTTTATAAGATCCCAAAAACCTCTTCGTGCCTGTGGATTAAAGGCATCATAAAACGTAGATATATAACCCTCTCCTATCCAGTCACGCTGGCGATGTTCAATATTACCTTTGTATAACCAACCTTTCTTATCAAAATCTTTGTATGTAGTAATGCCTTCATAAAATTTTGGCCACACTGATATCATGATCCGTGTATTGTATTTTTCATGCAATACTTTAATCATACTGTCTGGAGATGGGAACCTCGATTTATCAAACTCCTGGCTGCCCCACTCTGCCTCGTTCCAATAATTCCAGTCGAGTACAATATTGTCTATTGGAATTTTACGTTTGCGGAATTCTTTAACTGTGGTGAGTAATTCATTTTGTGTTTTATACCGCTCACGGCTCTGCCAGAAACCTAATGCCCATTTTGGAACAATCGGCGCTTTACCGGTGAGTGTTCTGTATCCCGAAATAACGTCGTCCATATTACTACCATAAATGAAATAGTAATCTATCTGACGTCCGGCTTCTGAATTAAAACTAAACGTATGCTGATCTGCGCCGGCAGCAGGTTCAAGCCACTTGAGCGACAAATACGATTCCGAAGACTCAGGAATCCATTCAATACGAACAGGTACTCTTTCTCCTTTAACTAAAGAAACAGGCACAACTGCAGATGCGGGGTTCCATGCCTTGCGCCAACGATCTAAAACAAGGCTTCCATTTATCCATACTTTCAAACTTCCGCCCAGTGTAAATCTGAATTGGTGTGTGCCAGAAAAAAAGCTGGCGATACTGCCTTCCCAGGTTACAGAGCCCGTAGCTCCATTGAATTCTTTTGGCAGTATCATCCTGGAGTCGTTAAGATATTCCATGTTGATAGCTGCCTCTGGTCTTTCAATAATTATATCTCTGTTATTTAATTTATTGTTACAGTACGATGCAGTAAGCCAACCCTGATCTCCTTTTTTTGAAAAGAGCTGCAGAGAAGAAAGTGGATGAAAA
>NZ_JAKFDQ010000020.1:0-3766 GCF_036676075.1 Flavihumibacter sp.
AACAGAATTTTGAGGTTCGCTGTAATCTCCATCCCCCCCTGCATTTCCTTGATAAACAATTACATTTGAGCCAGTATAGGTGATTGAAACGGGGGTTCCTCCATAGCCTTCTGATTTGGCAGGATCAGGACTTGCTCCTCCACCACCTCCTGAAGCACCATTCCCTCCAGGGTTTTGTTGACTGGATCCACCTCCGCCTCCGCCAAGAACTGTTATGTTTATGGCGTTTCCATCGACTGTTCCGGTAAAAGTAGATTCCTCCCCATTTTCTCCTGGCAGGTCGATTGCGATCGCTCCATTACCTCCTTGTCCGACACCGATAGTGAAATTAGTACCAGCAGGGAAACCATAAGGATTTGAGGTAGTAAAGGTTTGACTAATTAATGATCCCGAACCACCGCCTCCGGAACCTTCTCCGCCACCGCCACCGCCACCGCCACTACCGACGTAAACAGTAAATTCTGCTAGCCCCTCTGGTGCTGTCCAAATGTCATCGCAGGTATATTCAATAACGGTATATCCAGATTTGGATCCATCATCTATAATCTTTATGCAATCGGTATCATCGGCATCAGGGCAGGAATATGAAACAACTACAAGGCCATCTCCGCCAACTCCATTACCTCCAGACCATGCTCCCCCTCCTCCACCAGGGGATCTTCCATTTTCTTTACTTGCGCCACCATCTCCACCGAGTGATCCACCACCATTCCCTCCAATATCTCCACTTGCATTACTTCCGTTTGCACCTGAGAATCGAGGGTCATATGTTCCTCCAGTGCCAGAAGAACCACCGTTTCCGCCATTGGCATAAACTAAGCTATTTCCTAATTGATCTGCTATATTGGAATCGCGCGTTACATAGGTTACTCCTCCAGTTCCATTCTTTGTACCACCATTTCCTACAATAACACCGAGTGATTCGCCAGGAGTTACAGGGATGTTTTCTCGGATGGAATAGGCCCCGCCACCTGCACCTCCATTATCTCCTCCTCCACCAGCTCCATAGACTTCAATCGTTATAGAATATACATTTGCTGGTACAAAAAAGGTGCTGTTTGAATCGTATACTGCTGAACATACCCCAAAATATGTGGTGGGAGGGTCTGGGAAAGTAATGGTACAAACGTCGGTAGACTTTTTTATGCTTAATATTTGAACCACATAAGTGTCTTCCACACTGGTAATAGGGATGGTACTAAAACTTCCCCTTCCATTTATTACTGATACAGTTACAGGTCCAAAAGGATAAAATGACCCTGACCCTTGGGCAATTTGATATTCGACTTCGTAAATGCCGTTTGATAAAATGGCCGGATCTCCATTTATAGTAATTGAAGCTGTTCCTCCTATCGAGGTAGCTGAAACAGAAGAAACAGATGTTAAAACGTAATCCGGCGTCACATCTATTGTCCCTGTTGCCTGAAGACCGTTAATACAGTTTCCAGTAAGAGGGATGCTGTAGGAATATAGTCCTGTGGTGGTGGCGGTTCCAGAAAAAGTGATCACACCAGTTCCAGAATCAAAATTTGCAGAAATCCCCGGAGGCAGGCCAGTTGGCGTACCTATTCCTGTGACTCCAGTTGTGGATTGAGTAAATGGTGCTAAGACAGGGCTGCTAATACAAACACTTGGATAGGCAACTGAAGTTGCTCCAATTGTTGCAAGTGGATTTACTGTAATAGTTCCAGTGGCATTAACTGCACCACATCCACCAGTCAGAGGAATAGAATAATTGAAAGTTCCAGATTCTGTCGGAGTTCCAGAAATCGTGATTACCCCCCCAGACCAGGTGGCAGAAACACCGGCAGGTAAACCGTTTACACCTGTATTTTCACCGTCATTTGAAATACCAATAGCTCCGGTAGTCGCTATCGTTATGTTCGTAAGAGGAGAATTAATACAAAGTGCTGGATCAGAAGAGGGAGCAGCTGCAGTATTATTAGCAGTCACTGTGATGGTTCCCGTAGCGTTTACAGCCCCACATCCACCAGACAAAGGAATCGAATAATTAAATGTCCCCGAAGCAGATGGGGTTCCGGAGATTGTAATGGTATTTGCGGCCCAGTTGGCAGTAACTCCAGCTGGTAGCCCTGTAGCAGCTCCTATTCCAGTTGCACCAGTGGTAGTATGGGTAATGTTTGTCAGTGCCGTGTTGATACAAAGAGTCGGCGATGAAGTTGGTGCTGAAACGGTATTATCTGGTGTAACAGTAATTGTTCCGGTAGCGTTTACAGCCCCGCATCCACCAGACAAAGGAATCGAATAATTAAATGTCCCCGAAGCAGATGGGGTTCCGGAGATTGTAATGGTATTTGCGGCCCAGTTTGCAGTAACTCCAGCTGGTAGGCCTGTAGCAGCTCCTATTCCAGTTGCACCAGTGGTAGTATGGGTAATGTTTGTCAGTGCCGTGTTAATACATAATGTAGGATCAGAAGAAGGCGCTGATGCGGTATTGTCAAGACTTACCGAAAATGCCCCTGATGGGTTTGAAACCACATCCGAACCACATTCACTCGAAACTTCCACGTAATAATAGGTGGTAGTTCCTGGTGCAGTGGCAGGTGGAGTGAAACTGGAATTGGTTCCGCTGGGGATTAAAGTCCCTCCTAAATTGGTTGAAGTAGCTGCACTAAACCATTGATAGGTGATTGTACTGGTTCCAATGGCATCCACCGAAATAGGAGCAAAAGAATCTCCATCACAAATTACCTGCCCACCAAGATTCTCGGTTTCAATCTCAGTGAGCGGAGTGACAGTGAATGCACCTGAAACTTCTGTGGGAACAGTACCACAGTCACTTGACGCTGTAGCATAGTAATACGTAATGCCAACAGTGGAAGCAGTCGGAGTGAAGTTTGGATTAGTTTCACCGGGAATTAAGGTACCTCCAGAATTCGATGCTGATGTATTTCTATACCATTTGTAGGTTACGGGTCCCTCACCTATTGCCAGAACTGATAAAGATGAGAATGTATCTCCAAGACAAACAGTTTGGGGGATATTAGATGGGTCTTGAGTAATGTTTGTGACGGGAGGAGTAACAATATATTCTCCTGATACAGTTGAAGTTTCAACTCCACAGTTTCCAGTTACAACGGCATAATAGAAAGCTGATCCCACAGGGGTGGAAGGCGGGGTGAAACTGGGGGAATTTGCTCCTGTGATGGAGATTCCTCCTGAATTAGATTGAACAGAATTACTATACCATTGGTAAGTTAATCCACCTCCGATTGCAGAAACCGAAATAGAAGAAAAAAAACCATCTCCAAAACATTCCACTTCCCCCGTTGGGTCTGGATGTATAGTAATCGAAGTAATGGGGTCTACTGTGAAGGTACCGGATACATTGGATACTGCAACAGGTCCACAATCACTGCTTACCTCAACATAATAATACAAAGTGCCTATCGCAGCTGCTGAAGGGGTGTAGGTAGGAAGACTGGATCCTACAGGGGTTCCACCCGTTGTATTTGGGTCAGTATTGCTATACCATTGGTAAACCAAAGTCCCTGTTCCTGCAGCATTTATTGAAATGGAGGAAAAGTTTTGGCCATCACAAATTGACTGTGCCGCTAAACTTTCGCTCGAAATTGAGGTGGCAGGGTTTACGGTGATAGTCCCTTCCGCAAAAAGAGTAGCACAACCTCCAGTCAATGGAATTGAATAATTGAATGTTCCTGCCTGGGTTGGGGTCCCCGAAATAGTAATCACATTTCCTGCCCAAGTAGCACTCAATCCGGCAGGAAGGCCATTTGCTCCGGAC
>NZ_JAKFDQ010000021.1:0-2991 GCF_036676075.1 Flavihumibacter sp.
GCCGCCGAGTGCTTAAGGTCGAGCTACCTTTGCTGGCCCGGTGCCAGCTTCCGCGTCTGCCGTTACCAAAAGGATGTTTGGTATGCGTTGCCCATCACCCGAATGGCCCAGGCTTGCCATAGCGGCGCCCTGCCATGCCGCCCCGCTTCGTCGCCGCGCACTGCGCTCGATGCACGCCAGCGGCAAGCTGACCAGACAGCACTTATCCACAGCGTATCGGTTGCGGGAAAACATGCGACCAGGCGATTACCCACTGCTGGCTGCCGTTACAGGTAATAGCTTGAACTGTGAGGCTTTTACGTTATGGGTCGTTGGCGGGCGGGTGGACTTATCTGGAATGTTGGGTTATTCAATAACGAAAAATTTCGTTTAATTACTGTTAGGCAATTAATATGCTGGATTTATTTACAAATCGAAGCTCAAAAGGGGATTTCGTACAAAATGGCATAAATTCAAGCGTACGAGATGGTATGGATATTTTTATCGCATCGGCATTCTTTACCGAATTTGATGTGATAAACATACTTCTTGAGAAGAATTGTCATATACGAATTGTTGTTAGGTTAGGGTTCCCGACTTCACCTCATGCTCTAGAAAAGCTGCTAAACAATAAGAATATTGAGGCGAGATATTACACAAGCCATTCGTTCCATCCAAAAATGTATATTTTCGGCGACAAATCAGTATTGATTGGTTCGGCTAATCTAACTAAGTCCGCCATACAAACCAATCAAGAGATCATGATTAGTTTACCATCTCATGATTTGAGGTTTGATGAGTTGACAGTTTTGTTCTCTGAATACTGGGATGAGGCCGAGGTTCTAAGTGAGGATTCTATTGCGTCATATAAAACCATATACAACAAATTTAAAAATACCTCGGAGTTGGTGACCAAGCTAGATCATGAAGTAATTGCGACTTTGGGTGACAAGAACTTTTCAAATGTGAATAGAGGAAAGAAAAAAACCACCAAAAAATCTATTTTTCTCGATACGTACCGAAAGTCATATCAGGAATCAGTGTCAGCTTATAGGAAAATCGAAGAACAATATTCTTTAAAGTCACGAAAGGTCAGTGAAGATGATATACCTCTTCGGTTAGAGATAGATTCGTTTTTTAGTTTTGTAAGAGATTGTCATGCCATTCAAGAAACATGGAAGCAACAGCCAATCGGGTGGAATGATGCCAAAAAGTTAATTCTTAACTCGCTTATTGATGAGTGGCTGGATACAGAATGGAAACATTTCGAAGAGCGAATAATTCCGGTAAATTACCCCTTAATTAGTCGTGTATTCAATAGCCCTGAAACGATTAATTCATCTTCGAAAGAAGAAATAGTAGAAGCGCTATGCGTACTACACTCATTTCACGATAGACTTCGGTTTTATAAAGGCGGCTTAGAAACTCTTAAGTCCGAATTTATAGCCTCAAATGAAATCCAAAATATAAAGAAAACACTAGCACATCTTCTTTATGGTAAAGGAGAAGTCGTATCACGGATGTCAGATTGTTTATTTGACGACAGCTATAAATTGAATGAGTTCGGACAAGCAAATATTCAAGAGCTTATTGGTTGGATAAATAGGGAAAACTTACCCGTAATTAATGGCCGAACCACCAAGGTTTTAAGATTTTTAGGCTTTGATATTCGGCAATTGTAATGCCTAACAAGGCTCTGCTAAGGAAAATTTACTCGCTGTCGCTCCTAAATTTCCGCAGAGCACGACGTTAGGCGTCCGATAGAGGAAAGGTAAAACTTGATCGATATTTTAAAAACTATTCCGATTAGCATATGGTCAGTCGCATTAGGCTCTCTCATTGCTTTCTCTGGTGTTTTGATTTCAAACTGGAACAACACGCGACGTCTTAAAATTCAACTAAGGCATGACGCGAAAATTAAGGCGATCGATCGGAAGGCTACGCTAAGGAGGGACGTATACCTAACGGCAGTAGAAGAGCTAGTAAAAGCAAATAGTTATCTTGGCACTCTTACCCAAGTTGATCCTATAAACACAAATCTAGCTGAGCCACTTCAGCAATTTTTTGCTACCGCAGCTAAGTTAGCTCTGGTGGCAGAGGAGGAAACAGGGAAGGCACTTAATGAATTAGTCATTTCATATAGCGGCCTTATTTTTAAATTGATGATCAAATTATCCCCAATCAGCGATTCAAAAATAGATCTTAACTTAGCTAATTCACAATATGACGAAGAGCAAGCGGAGATAAAAAGAATTCTGGCCGCAATGACCAAACAAAACGAGTCAGGAAGACCAGACAATAATGTATTTGATGCATTGAGCAATTCTTTTGACCACCATAAAAAGAGATCCGATGAATTGGCTAACAAAAGAAATGAATGTTGGGATAAAATTAATAAATATACAAAAGAGCTTGCTATATATTTGGCACACGAAATGAAGAATATCGCATTGCTTCAAGTTCCGGTCATGGTAGGAATCCGTAAAGAGCTGGATATCGACACCGATGCTGAGGGCTATAGAAAACTGGTTCAGTCAAATGCTGAAAAGATTTCAAAACAACTAGATGAATTGTTGGTCTCATTGGAAAATTCGCCAGCCTAAACAAGAGGTAATAAGGGACAGACGACGAATATCCTGATCTCGTCCACTCTTCTGGCGTCATTTCATGGAAAAGGAGTTTCCATATGCCGCGTCGAGCGCGTGTGCTGTTGCCGGGAGTCCCGTTGCACCTGATTCAACGGGGGAACAATCATTCAGCCTGTTTCTTTGCTAAGGAAGATCACCTGTTCTATCTGGCAAGTAATGGGTGTCCCCTATCAACTCAAGGCAATCGCCGAGGCGCCGGGCAGCTGAGCGAAACGCAATAGCGCCGCCGCATCTGGCTCAACAGGAAAACCGCTCAGCCAGATTCTGCGCTTTGAAATGCTCGACCAGGCAATCCACAAAGGCGCGGGTTTTCGCCGGCAGCAAGGTATGCGCGGAGAAGTACACCGCTATATGCCCCGCGTCC
>NZ_JAKFDQ010000022.1:0-393810 GCF_036676075.1 Flavihumibacter sp.
CTGGAAGGTATAGCTGCCGCTACCGCCAGTTGGAGTGGAGCCATCCAGTTGAGCTGGGGTGGATCCTGTACAGATGGTCTGGTCAGCGGTGATGCTGTTGTTGGTGATATTCTCCTCCACGGTCAAACTTGCAGGATCTGAATTAACAGGCGTGCAACTTCCGCTTGTCAATACAGCCTTGTATAAATAACCATTTTGTGTACTTGTTACTCCTGTGAGTGTAAGTGTCGCTGTGGTTACTCCGCTATAAATTCCTGTATTTGTTAGATTATTATAATCAGTACCATTTGTACTTACTTGCCATTGTATGCCAGGTGAAGGGAAACCTCCGGAAAAATTAACAGTAAATGAGGTATTTGTGTTTTCACAAATGGTTTGATTTGCCGGGTCATTATCAATTGTAGGTGCGATACAACAATTTTCAACAGTTACCTCATAAGATTGAACATCCTGCTTTGTAGGATTGGATGCATCATTGGCTGTTAAGGTTACCGTATAGTTTCCAGCGCTTGAATATGTGTGTGTGGGATTGGGTACACTGGAAGTTGCAGAGCCATCTCCAAAATTCCAGGTATATGTGTAAGGTGAAGTTCCACCTGTAGTGAGGTTTGTAAAAGTAATTGTTTGTGCGATGTTGCCTGTGTTACAGGTTCCATCCCACTCGAAATTTGCTATCAATGGACCAACAACTTTTATTGGTGTTGGGTAGTAAAAACATTTAGGAGTTAAGTTTCGGCAATCATAAGTAGTACCATTATAATAATTACAAACTTTGTATACATTATTAATTGGTGCATTATTATCCCATGCAGTAAATACATCTCGTAATTCTATAGTGCCGCCGCAGGTCCATGTAACAGGATCGTTAAATAAGATTACACTTTTCGGTCCACTACTAAATGTTTGTGAATAACATTCATCAATAACCTGCTCGTGAAAGCCATTAATATAAACCCTTCCTGTAATCAAAAATCCATAACGTTCATTTGAGGTAACATTGAAATTGACTTTCAGGTACGCTGTCACATCTGTTCCAGGCGTACAATCACTTGTAAGGGGATCTCCATTGGCGTCAACAAGGACAACACTCTGGATGGTGATATCTCCTGAAGTACAGTTGTCATTTGGTGGTGTGTTGCATGGACTCTGTCCAATTGCCGTGCCCCAGCCAAAAATTAATAAAGAGGTAAGGAAAAGATAAAGTGATTTTTTAACTGATGCAGCGCCGTTTATCAGCATAAACATAGGCATGCCAAAAGTTTGAGTAAGAAGTCTCATACTCTAATGGTTTAGGGGGTGTAAATAAGTCGTCTCGGTTTAGGCAATAGGACAGGATTCTCAAAACGGGGAGGCTTTGAAAATACTCGTCAATTCTTCAATACAATTGTCAGGTTACTTAGGGACAGATACGGTTTTAATAAAGCGGGGTTATTAATTCAAGGCACCTAAAGTTTGGAGACGATCAGGAAGGGCTTTTTGAAATAATTAACGGTAAAGTACAAAGTTTTTTAATATCTCATAGTATTTTCCGCAATATTTTTTTTCAATTACGTATATATACGATAGTCATTTTCACAAAAAAAATCCCGGTCAACCATGACCGGGATTCAATAATAATTCTGGAAATTTTAAGCAGCCGTAACCGCTTTATTCACCAGGTCAGCCGCCTCACTTAACATGATCGCACTCTGCACTTTTAATCCACTCTCATCAATCAATTGCTTAGCCTCAGCTGCATTGGTTCCCTGAAGCCTCACAATAATCGGAACTTCTATATTGCCCATGTTCTTATAGGCATCTATAACGCCCTGGGCTACACGATCACAACGAACAATACCTCCGAATATATTAATCAGAATAGCTTTCACCTTTGGATCCTTCAGGATGATACGGAAACCGGCCTCAACAGTCTGCGCATTGGCTGATCCACCAACATCCAGAAAGTTCGCAGGCTCACCACCACTTAACTTGATCATGTCCATGGTTGCCATCGCCAGCCCCGCTCCATTTACCATGCATCCCACATTGCCATCCAGCTTCACGAAATTCAGGTTGTATTTTCCTGCTTCCACTTCTGTTGGATCCTCTTCAGAGATATCACGTAGTGATGCTACATCAGCATGCCGTGTAAGGGCATTGTCATCAATATTCATTTTGCAATCCACTGCAATGATCTTTTCATCTGAGGTCTTAAACAATGGATTGATCTCCAGCATCGCACAATCCAATCCCACATAGGCATTGTACAAATTGGTTACAAATTTCACGCAGTTCTTGAATGCTTCACCACTCAATCCCAGATTGAAAGCGATCTTACGTGCCTGGAATCCCTGCAGCATTCCTCCGGGATGTACCCACTCCTTAAAGATCTTTTCCGGAGTGTTATGTGCAACTTCTTCAATATCCATCCCACCTTCAGTGCTGTACATGATTACATTCTGTCCCTTTGCACGGTCCAGTAAAATGGAGAGATAAAACTCCTTTATCGGATTTGGTCCTTCATAATATACATCCTGTGCAACAAGTACCTTGTTCACTACCTTTCCTGCTTCTCCTGTTTGTATTGTAACCAGTGTTCCACCGAGAATATTTTGCGCAATTTCCTTTACTGCCTCCGCATTCTTTCCTACAGCAACACCACGCTGCTCTGTTCCGCGGATCTTTCCTTTACCCCTTCCACCAGCATGTATCTGTGCTTTAACCACAGCAAATTTGCTGGAGTATTGGGTATGGATCTGACGGTAGGCTTCTTCGGCTTCTCCGGGAGTATTGCAGGCAATGCCTTCCTGCACCGGCACATTATACTTCTTCAGTAATTCCTTGGCTTGGTATTCGTGCAAGTTCATATAGCAAAAATTTCCGGCGAAGATAGGGAAAAGGGGAGCTATTTTTACGGGATGGGAGATTTCAATTCGGATATAGACAATACTCTTTTATGCCTCCATGATGGAAGATTGGCAGTTATACCAACAGAAGCAGGCCTGATGCTTTCAGCTGATGCTACCAATGATCTGGCGGTACATGCTCTTTTAAATGCTTCCGCCAACAATCCACAACCAGTTATTCTGATCGCCGATCAAAGAGATCTCCTTCAATTTGTTTCTGCACCAGACCTCGCAGTTTTTGATTTCATCGAAGAGCTTAACCCTGCATCTGCCACCTGGTTCAACGGAATTCTTGGTATCTCCGAACAATTACTTGATGCCAACCGCGCAGCTCCCATTGCCCTGGTTAATGATACTTTCAATAATACTCTTATTAAAAGATTTCGTAAACCATTGGTGGTAATTCCTGTTGATAATGGTGCTCTGAATGCAAAAGCCGGATTTGTTTGCTCTACCCATACATCCTCAATTGCCAATGGATACAGTTTGTATAATTTCGCCCCATCAGCTTTCTGATGCAAAAAATCCTGATCATACAAACTGCCTTTATCGGTGATGTAGTGCTCGCCACCGGCATCCTCGAAAAGCTTCATAAGTTTTTCCCTGATGCCCGTATTGATTTCCTCCTGCGTAAAGGGAATGAAGGTTTGCTGCGCCACCATCCTTTTTTAAATCAACTGATTGTATGGGATAAGAAAGTGGGAAAATTCCGTGACCTCGTACGTATCCTTAAATTGATCCGCGAAGAAAAATATGACCGTGTTATTAATGTACAACGTTTCGCCACAACCGGATTTCTTACCGCTTTCTCAGGTGCACGGGAAACAAGGGGCTATGATAAAAATCCTTTCAGTAGATTCTTCACAAAAGCCATCCCCCATATTGTTTCAGTTACCGATAAGTACAAGCATGAAATTGATCGTTGCAATGACCTGATTAAGGATATTACTGATGAGAAAGCATTTCTTCCCAAACTCCATCCTTCCCCGGCCGACTTCTCCGAAGTGGAAGCATTAAAATCCGGCCCCTATATCGTAATAGCACCAGCATCGGTTTGGTTTACCAAACAATACCCTGTCGAAAAATGGATCTCTTTCATTAAAATATTGCCAGCAGGTCTGAAAATTTATTTGATAGGAGCCCCATCAGACCAGGCCCTTGCACAACAGATTATTGAAAATGTTCGCAATCCTGATTTGATCTCTCTTTGTGGAAAGCTGGACTTTCTAAGGTCTGCCGCACTTATGAAAGACGCACTGATGAATTATGTAAATGATTCTGCTCCCATGCATTTTGCCTCTTCTGTAAACGCACCAGTCACCGCCATCTATTGCAGCACAATGCCATGGTTTGGATTCGGGCCATTAACCGATCATTCCACCATTATTCAGACAACTGAACAACTTTCCTGCAGGCCCTGTGGTCTTCATGGTCATAAATCCTGCCCTGAAGGCCATTTTAAATGTGCCCTCACTATTACCGATAATCAACTGCTTTTACCCATCAACAGTCCGCTATCATAATTTTGTTATCGATTATTTAGCAACCGATATTCTTCGGTTTATTTCTGCAAGGAACGCTTATAAATCGCAATCCAATCCTCTACAGTCATTTTAGAACTCAATTCTCCGATAAGTTTATAAGGTATATGTTCAGCTTTTTTAAAACGAAGACAGCTTTTACCAAAATCTGGTTTAATGGTAGCCTGCTTCGTGTATTCTTTCTGAAACCATTCGAGTAGGATGGGATCTGCATAGATGCCCATATGATACACTGCATAATGATTTTTTTGCGCAGCTATAGCTATAAAAGGTAATGGTAGCCTGGGATCACAATGATATCCTTGCGGAAACAAACTATGTGGCACAACATAGCCGATCATGCCATAACTCATAACTTCTTCAAAACCCTTCGGCAGATTTTTTTTGATCTCATTCCTGAGTTTTTTGATCACAACCTGCCGCTCTTCTGGCAGCTCGCTGATATATTCAAGTGGTGTACTTGCCTGTGAACTGGCCATCGCTTCAGATTTTACTCTGAAATTAAATTATTTTGCAGCCCAATGGATATCAATTGCACAGAAAAGGAATTGTTTTTACTGAAAAAGATTGCTCATGCGGCAGCCGACCTGGAGATGCCATGCTTTGTGATCGGGGGATTTGTGCGCGATAAATTGCTTGACCGTCCAACTAAGGATGCCGATATAGTTTGCGTTGGGGATGGCATTGACCTTGCCCACCGTGTGGCGGAGAGATTCCAGCCAAAACCACAGGTCGCGTTCTACAAAAACTTTGGAACCGCAGCACTCCGTATCGATGATTTTGAGATCGAATTTGTTGGTGCCCGTAAAGAAAGTTACCGCTATCATAGCCGTAATCCGGAAGTGGCGCCCGGAACACTTGAAGAGGACCAGCTTCGCCGCGACTTTACCATTAACGCGATGGCCATCAGCCTTAATCAGCCAGATTATGGCAGCCTCATTGATCCGTTTGGCGGACAAAAAGATCTGGCTGATAGAATCATCCGAACGCCCCTTGAACCTGGTCAAACATTTAGTGATGATCCTCTTCGGATGCTAAGAGCCATAAGATTCGCCTCACAGCTTGAATTTCAGATCGACCCGCATACCTGGGAAGGAATCTGCCTTCATGTTGACAGGATCAAGATCATCTCCCAGGAACGCATAACCGAAGAGCTTAATAAGATATTGTTAAGCAGAAAACCCTCCGTGGGACTGGATCTGCTTTACCAGTCGGGCATACTGCATATCATCTTCCCACAAATGGTTGACCTTGCAGGTGCAGAGTATATTGATGGGATGGGTCATAAAGATAATTTCTACCATACCCTACAGGTAATTGATAATATTTCTGCTAATACAGATGACCTCTGGTTAAGATGGGCAGCATTGCTCCACGATATAGGTAAGCCTCCCACCAAAAAATTTGAGCAGGGTCATGGATGGACCTTTCATGGACATGAGGTAGTTGGCGGGCGTATGGTTCCCAGGATATTTACCCGGCTAAAACTTCCGCAAAACGAAAAGATGCGTTATGTGAGAAAACTGGTTGAGCTGCATCTTCGTCCTATCTCCCTGACCAAAGAAAATATTACAGATAGCGCCATCCGCCGATTACTTTTTGATGCCGGTGACGATATTGAAGACCTTATGATGCTTTGTTCTGCTGATATCACCTCCAAAAACAAGTTCAAGGTGAAACGCTATCTGGAAAATTTCAATATGGTGCGGCAGCGTTTGGCAGAAGTGGAGGAAAAAGACAGGATGCGCAACTGGCAACCTCCAATTACCGGTGAGCTGATCATGGAGGTTTTTAGTTTACCGCCCGGAAAACTGGTAGGGGAAATTAAAAATGCTATCCGGGAAGCAATCCTGGATGGTGACATCGAAAACAGTTATGAAGCTGCCTATGGTTTAATGGTTAAAAAAGCAGCGGAACATAACCTCCATCCCATTCAATAAAAGAAATTGTATTTTACGCACAAATAACAGCATTCATTATTATGGCTATACTGAAGTTCAGGATCTATTTTGAAGAAGATGACAGCGTTTATCGCGATATCGCCATCAGGCATAAACAAAGTTTCCAGGATCTTCACCAGGCCATCCTAAAGGCCTATGAATTTGACAATAAGCATGCGGCCACCTTTTATCGTAGCAATGATAGCTGGGCACGTGGGCGCGAAATAACCCTGGAAAAATACAATAAACAATACCGCGCCGATCCGCTGATGATGAGCGATACAACCATGGGTTCTGAGATCAATGACCCGAACCAGAAGTTCGTTTATGTTTACGATTTCGTTCGCAATTGGGTATTTCATGTTGAGCTCATCAATGTTACCAGGGAGGAAAATCCCAAGATCGAATACCCGGCCACCGTGCGCGTTGAAGGCATTGCTCCTTCGCAATATGGCACAAAGGGACTGGTAGGAGATAAGCTTGCAGAAATGGAAGAAAAATATGACCTGCAATCTGGTGCAGAAGGGTTTGGTACAGAAGGGGAAGACCTTGGTGATGATGCTGAAGAGTTTGGCGCAGCGGAGAGTACAGAGGAAGAAATTTAAATGAAGTGGAAAAACTTCCCTCTACATGTATCATTGTTGTTGGCCCCACAGCGGTTGGTAAAACAGCATTGGCTATACGTATTGCTCAGCACTTTAAAACGGAGATCGTTTCAGCTGATTCACGGCAATGCTACCGCGAACTGAATATTGGTGTTGCCCGCCCGTCAGAAATAGAACTTCAGCAGGTAAAGCATCATTTTATTGCCTCCCACAGCATCCGCGACGAAATGAATGCCGCCGCATTCGAATCTTTTGCCCTATCAACCGTTAATGAAATTATTAACCATCATGATACGGCTGTGATGGTTGGCGGCACCGGACTTTATATCAAAGCCTTCACAGATTCACTTGATGAATTACCGCCCATTGATACTGCACTCCGAAACAATATTGTGGACTCATTCAGGATCCATGGTATTGAATGGTTACAGGAGCAAATAAGAGAGAAAGACCCTCTTTATTACCAGACAGGAGAAGTCCAAAACCCACAACGATTAATGCGTGCTCTCGAAGTTGTCATGGCAACTGGGCAAAGTATACGAAACTTCCAGTCGGGTAAAAAGGCGATAAGGCCGTTCGGTATCCTGAAAATAGGTCTCGACCTCCCAAGGGACCTGTTATACCAGCGGATCAATAATCGGGTAGACATGATGATTGAACAAGGCCTCCTTAACGAAGTAACTTATATATATGAGAATATGCCTGAACTCATGGCTACATCTCCCCTGCAAACAGTTGGATATTCAGAGCCTTTTGACTATTTAAAGGGTAAAATCCCCTTGCATGAAGCTATTGAACAAATTAAAGCCCACTCAAGGCAATATGCCAAAAGGCAATTAACCTGGTTCAAAAAAGATCTTTCCATACAATGGTTTTCCCCAGGTCAAACGGAAGAAATTCTCCAGTGGCTTACAGAAAAAATTAATAGTGGGAAATAAATTCCCCAAAAAATTGAAGTTTTGAATATTTAATATTGGATGGTCGCTTTTAGATAGGCTCGCAATAAAGGAATGCGGCGGCATACATTTTTTTAAATGTGGCTTATGAGAAAAATATTCATCCTGATTACCCTGGCTACTATTAGTCTCTTATCCTGCAAATCACAGGAAGAAAAGGAAGCTGAGAAAGCAGAAAAAGAAAAAAAGAAGATATCCAAGCGCAATACCTGGATCAACAAAAGTAATTCCTATTCAGATCTTTTTCTGGATAGTATGAATGTTGAAAAATTCATCGCTGATCGCCAGGTGCCCGATTCCATATCCAACCGTATGCGTAGCTTTTACAATGCACGCAATTACCAGTTCGGATGGTTTAATTCAAAAGGATTCACAGAACAGGCTTACGGATTCTGGAATCTTTATGATCATTATGTGACTTATTCTGCAGACTCATCCCTGCTCGATAAACCTTTCCAAAAGAAAATGAACGCGCTGATGGAAGATGAATTTAGTGTGGGTAATAATGGTTCTTCTGTTCGGGAAACTGAATTGATGATGACAGTTAACTTTCTTCGGTATTCGCTGGCAAATTTTGCAGATGGTTATGTCAAACGTAAGGAATTGGAAAGATTTGTTCCCTTCACCAAGCGTGACCCAATGGAATGGGCTGATTCACTTCTTAATAAAAAGCATAAAGACAATAAATATTTCGAAGATATAAATCCTGAGTATGCAAAACTCAAGGAACAGTTGAATAAATATTTTCAGATCGCCCAAAATGGTGGATGGCCACTGCCTGGTTCAGCTAAGCTTCCAATAAAGAAAGGTCAGTCAACAGATGCTGTGCTTGCAATCAAAAAGCATTTACAGTTAACAGGTGATCTTCCGGGAAATGATACAACAAAGGTTTTTGATGATGCGATGGAAAATGGCATCAAATCATACCAGGAACGTTATGGATATACTCCAACCGGCATAGTGAATGCCGACCTGCTCAAGCATCTGAATGTGCCTGCAACAGAACGCGTGAAGCAGCTATTGCTAAATCTCGACAGAATGCGTTGGATGCCTTCACAACCCAAAGGAAAACTCATAGTAATTAATATACCTGAGTATAAACTACACGCCCTTGAAGATGGAAAAGAGGTTTTTGATATGGAGGTAGTTGTGGGAAAAGTTGGACACCATACATCGATGTTTACCGGTACTTTGAACCAGGTAGTTTTTAGTCCGCATTGGAATGTTCCTCCTTCCATAGTAAAAGATGAGATACTTCCTGCCATGGAAAAGAATCCTAATTACCTGGCAGAGAATAATATGGAGATCGTTGAAACTACAGGTGAACTGCCAACCATCCGTCAGCTTCCGGGTGAAAAAAATGCCCTGGGAAAGGTAAAGTTCCTTTTTCCCAACAGCTTTAATATCTATCTCCATGATACACCCAGTAAATCACTTTTCAGTAGGGATAAAAGAGCCTTTAGTCATGGATGTATAAGAGTTAGTGAACCATCGAAACTGGCGAGCTATCTTTTGGAGGATGAAGGAAGTTGGGATGATGACCGAATCTTCGAAGCAATGAATGCCGGAACTGAAAAGTTCGTAAAACTGAAAGACCCTGCTGAAGTATTTATTACCTATTATACTGCATGGGTTGATGAGAGAGGAAGATTAAATTTCCGTGAAGACATTTATGGAATGGATAAAGAAGTTGCTGGCAGAATGTTCACGAAAATATAATACACACACAATATATCTGAAGTAGTTTGTGCTGATATGATCCAGCATCAAAATGATTCAGGAATCGGGTTCAAAGCTTCAGCCTTTGGACCCGATTTTCATTGGGGTGTAGCTATTTCTGCTGCACAAAATGAAGGTGCAGTTCTGTCGGATGGCCGGAGTTTATCGATCTGGGATGTTTTCGCCCGCAGAAGGGGTGTTATAAAGCGAGGAGTGACTCCGGCACAGGCATGTGATTTCTATCGCCGGTATAAGGAGGATATCATGTTGGTAAAAGCGCTGGGCTTTAATAGTTTCCGGTTTTCTATTTCATGGTCTCGACTTTTACCCGATGGATCAGGAAAGGTTAATGAACATGGCATTCGGTTTTATGATGATGTGATAAATGAATGTCTTCTGAATGGACTTACACCTTTCGTTACATTATACCATTGGGATCTTCCTCAGGTACTGCAACAGCAAGGAGGATGGGTCAGTCCTTTAATAAACAAATGGTTCCGGCATTTCGCCAAGATCTGTGCAAAAGCATTTGGAGATCGTGTGAAACATTGGTTAGTATTAAATGAACCCGTAGGATTTACTTCACTTGGTTATATGCTTGGTAAACATGCACCCGGCAAACAAAATCTTTCTTTTTTTCTCAGGGCCGTTCATCATGCAGCCATCGCACAGGCAGAGGGTGGCCGAATTCTTCGTAAACATGTTGATGGCGCCAGAATTGGTACGACCTTTTCCTGTTCTGAAGTAATACCTGCAACCTTGCAGCAAAATGATCTTGCCGCTGCTGCAAGAATTGATCTTCTATTAAACCGCCTATTCGTTGAGCCATTACTGGGCAAAGGATTTCCTGAGGATGATAAAGGATTGATGGATAAAATGAACAGGGAGAATCTCAGTTGGAAATACACAGACAGGATGCAGTTCAATATGGACTTTATCGGACTTCAGAATTACTTCCCTGTAGTGGTTAAGCATAATGCTTTCATTCCTATAATTCAGGCTTCAGAAATAAGTCCTAAGAGGAGGCAGGTGCCTTTTACGGCTATGGGCTGGGAAGTAAATCCTACCTCTTTCCAAAACATAATCAAACGATTCTGGAAATATGGTGCCATAAAGGAGTTGATGATCACAGAAAACGGAGCTGCCTACAAGGACAGGTTTACAGGTGGACAAATAAATGATGCCGAACGGATCAGTTATTTTCAATCACACCTTCAGGCCCTAAACCGGTGTATGAAAGACGGAGTCAGGATATCAGGATATTTTGCCTGGACTCTAATGGACAATTTTGAATGGGCAGAAGGGCATGAAGCCCGGTTCGGGTTGGTGCACGTCGACTTTAAAACACAGCTCCGTACTATTAAGGATTCAGGTTACTGGTGGCGTGATTTTTTACGCTAATTGTCAGAATTTGATCCCTACCGTACCAATAACATTACCGCCCGTTCCCCTCAAATCAGCGAATGTGTTCGCTTTATCAGAAAGCCGGTATGGGAAATTGACATCATTCGTAATTCGATGAACATATGTGAGATCAATGAAGAACCCTTTATTGCGATACCCCAACCCACCACTCACAAACATTCTTTTACCATCCAGTTCACTGTCGGTGTATGGACTTCCGTAATATGAAAAGCCAGCTCTCGCCATTATGGTATTGAATTTTAACTCACCACCAACCTTTGCATTGATAGTTCCTTTGTAAATGTCCTTCACCACTCCGTTAACTGCATTAAAAAAGGCTTCATCCTCAATAGTGCTTTCCTCGGCATTCCTGAAGCGGCTGCTGCCATAGGTTACATACTCAACATCTGCGGATATAAAACCTTTTTGTTTGCGTACATCTGCCACTTCATTGATCACATATGCACCACTCGCAATAAAACGCCAGGGTGAAGAAAGGTCATATTCGTATTCCGGCAGAAAGCCATCATTTAGCTCTTTTACATTTACAGTGCTTATTCCATTATAGCCTTCCAGGTCGGTTTCCAGCGTTCCATCATAGGTGTCTTTGAGTGCATAAATGGTAGGCGTATGAAAGGCAAAACCCAGCCTGAGTTTTTCTACCGGCTTATAAATAATACCAGCTTTAAGATTCAGACCAAATCCCTTGCTTGTAAATCTTTCGCGTAGAATTGCCTCCTGGAAATCATTGTTGGAATTATTGGAAGCATCTGTTTCTGAAAGCACGCTGTTCTTTTCAAAGTTCACAATTGGAAGGCCAAAGCTACCACCATAGTAAAACTTATCCCTTGTTCCACCAGCGAATGTAATAGCCAGTTCAGTGATACCCCCTGAGGTTTCAATAAAATTCTCCTGGTTCAACATGAAGGCTGTATCATTCTGAAATGCATATCGAAGTGGAGTTGCTACCACTTCTGTTCCAAATCCAGGGGTGGTAAGTGTATCAACGAGATAGGTATACAATCCCATTCGGGCTGGAAAGGAAATGCTATTACTATTAAGCGCCTGATCAAGGGTAAGCCCCGATTCAGCGATCTCAGATGCATATGCTTCCGAATAAGAGCTGAAATTGTTTTGTCCCCTGTACAATATCTTATTATTTAAATCAGCGGTCCTGTTAATGGCAAGGCTAAACGCTGTATTCCGGTTTCGGTTCATTCCGTCAGACATACCCATAACAAGTCCGGATGTTCCTAATACAAAACCATTGCTTTTTTCAGTTGCGGAAGTACCACGGAAACCTGCATCATTGGTAATAAATTTGAAGCCGGGGGAGAAGACGATCTCACTTGTTTTGAAAAGACCGATACCTGCGGGGTTTACAAAATTGGAACTTATATCACCACCCAGCGCCCCAATCGCACCACCAATTGCCTGGCTCCTTGCAGTACCGTTGGTAGTGAACCATGACATACGTAGGGCATCTTCAGGTAACTGTGCGAAAGTGGAAAGTGAGATCAAACCTGCCGACAATAATAATATACTTTTTCGCATGTACGTGCGCTTTAGTTGAATACTTATGGTTATAAAAAAGGAGGAAACAAATGCATTAATGGCCAGGTGTTTCCTCCTATAATTGTGAACCGTCCTATTTAGTTTCCTCCCCTACGGGTTGGCCTGCTAACACCACCACCGCTGCTTCCGGAACTTCTGTTGCTGCTTCCGGATGAAGATGGTGAGTAACTGCGGCTTGGGCGATCAGATGAACTTTCATTGCCGCTGAATATTGATCGGCGGTTTTGATTGGAATTGTAGTTCCTGTTATTATTGTTGTAATCAGAACTATAAGTTCTGGATGGCTTATACGTGTTACGGTTGCCTGAATTGGTGTTGAGATAACTACTCATGCCAAATGCCGAAACAGGGCGGCTTGGACGATTAAATAATCCTGCGTTGGGAAATTTACCTCCTCCCCAGTTGCCAAATCCACCTCCGCCATACCATGGGTTATACCAGTTGCCAAAGGAGAATCCGATGTATGGGTTATAAAAACTGTTCCACATATACATTGAATTCCAATGGCTATTAAAAGGACTATTCCATGTCATGTAGCTGTTCCAGCGCCAATTGTAACGCATCCAGGGATCCATCATCATGAAATCATCCTGGAAATAAGGCCGGCGGCCTGAGGCGATCATCATTCGCATGTACTGGTCATCACGATAGCTGTCACTCATAGCAGCATCATTATACCTTCTTCTTGAATTTGTTTCAAGATATTCTTCATTACCACCTTTAGCTGCAGCTATACCCGTATTTCCCGGGGAATAGTATACATCATCCGGTGTTTGTCCGGATTTATATACTGAACAGCTGCTTAACGCTACCAGCGCCAGCCCAGCGATCAGTCCCGAAATTTTGAGGTTCATAGCTTTGTCATTAATGGTTTGAAAAAATTACTTTTGCGTTCGCTGTATAAAAGTACAAATATAAGACAGCGTTTTGCAAAGTATTGTTGCAAGCAGATTGTTAAAACCCAACAACTTATAATGAGTAAAGAGATCACCAGCAGGGCACAGAATTATTCAGAATGGTACAATGACCTTGTACTGAAAGGAGGCCTGGCAGATTATTCCGCGGTTCGGGGATGTATGGTAATTAAACCATATGGATTTGCCCTCTGGGAAAATATGCGCGACCAGCTTGATCGTATGTTCAAGGATACCGGTCATGTGAATGCTTATTTCCCGCTCTTTATTCCCAAGAGCTTTCTGAGTAAAGAAGCAGCCCATGTGGAAGGATTTGCCAAAGAATGCGCCGTTGTAACCCATTACCGGCTTAAGAATGATCCTAATGGTGGCGGTGTTATCGTTGATCCCGATGCTAAGCTGGAAGAAGAACTCATTGTTCGTCCAACTTCAGAAACTATCATCTGGAATACTTATAAGGATTGGATCCAAAGCTATCGCGATCTGCCCTTGCTTATAAATCAGTGGGCCAATGTGGTTCGCTGGGAGATGCGTACCCGCCTTTTCCTCCGTACAGCAGAATTTCTTTGGCAGGAGGGGCACACAGCCCACGCTACCAGGGAGGAGGCAATAGCTGAAACAAACCAGATGCTGGATGTATACGCCCAATTTGCTGAAGAGTATATGGCAGTTCCGGTTATTAAAGGCCGTAAAACCGAAAGTGAAAGATTTGCCGGCGCAGAAGATACCTATTGTATCGAAGCCCTTATGCAGGATGGCAAGGCACTTCAGGCTGGTACATCTCATTTCCTGGGACAGAATTTCGCAAAGGCTTTTGACGTTAAATTCCTGACAAAGGAGAATAAACTTGAATATGTGTGGGCAACCAGCTGGGGTGTAAGTACCAGGCTTATCGGAGCCCTGGTAATGGCCCATTCTGATGACCAGGGTCTGATTCTGCCACCAAAGATCGCCCCACAGCAGGTGGTGATAGTTCCCATTTATAAGGGTGATGAACAAAAAGCAATTATTGGGGAAAAGGTGAAAGGGATAATGACCGAGCTCAAAGCACTGGGGATTTCTGTAAAGTACGATGATAGTGATAATACCCGCCCAGGTTGGAAATTTGCCGAATATGAATTGAAAGGTGTACCTGTAAGAATAGCTATTGGTGCCCGCGACCTGGAGAATAATGTTGTGGAAATTGCCAGGCGTGATACAAAGGAAAAGTCAAGTGTTTCAATGGACGGTCTTGCCAGTTATATAAAAAACCTGCTGGATGATATACAATCTTCCATGTTCAATAAGGCTAAACAATACCGCGACAGCCATATTACCCGGGTTGATGATTGGGATGAATTTGAGAAAGGCCTGGATGAAAAAGGTGGATTCTTTGCTGCACATTGGGATGGTACCGCAGAAACAGAAGAGGCAATAAAAGAAAAAACCAAGGCTACAATTCGTTGTATTCCCCTTCAAAATGAGCAGGAAGAAGGCAAATGCATCCTCACGGGCAAGCCAAGCAGTCAGCGGGTTTTGTTTGCAAGGGCTTACTAAAATTTATTTATCTGCCAACACAATAAAAAAAACAGGCATGCACAAGCGAAAACTTGTGCATGTTTTTTTATTTTTCAGGACTTATCCTGAATTATGCCAGAAATTACAGAGGAAACAGATAGCATTCTCAGTTTCCAGGCCAAAAGAAAATTGCTTCAGATTTCCGGTTGGGGAAAATTCATTTCGCTTTTCTCTTGTATGCTGGTAATACTCCTGATAATTTTAATTGCCTCGGGCCTTTCAAGCAGTTCTGAAAGGAATCTGCTACTGATAGCTTATATGGTCCTTCTTTTATTGTCATTATTCCCCTGTATAAAATTATATCTGTTTTCTCATCAGTGTAGTAAGGCTATAAAGGCAAATGACAAACTCCTCCTGTCAAAGTCATTCGATAGCCTTCTTTCATTTTTTCGCTTCCTTGGAATAATACTGCTGATATTAATCTTGCTGTATTTACTATTCTTATTCATGGGTACGCTTGCCACACTATTCAACTGGGGTAGGTATTAACCATAAAATATACTTAACAGAAACCTTAAACACCAAACCAACTTCCACATGGAACATCGTTATTACAAATTCCAGTATCTGGGTCGGGGTCTCGAATTATTCAGGATCCAACTCGTGAACATCATCCTCACAGTTTTTACCCTTGGATTATATTATCCATGGGCAAAAGCACGCACCCTTTCATACCTCTACAGCCAGACTCATTTTGAAGATTCTCCTTTTTCGTTTACTGGTACCGGCAAGGAAATGTTCAAAGGATTCATCAAAGCCTTTGTACTCATCCTTATTTGGTATGCACTGCTTATTTATGCAATAACCACAGAAAAACTTGGGCTAACGCAATTGGTCCTTCTTGGCTTTTATCTTTTTCTCATAGCGCTCACTCCCTTTATTCTACACAGTTCCTATCGTTACCGCATGGCAAAGAGTAACTGGCGAGGAATAAGATTTGGTTATGTTGGTGAACGGAAAGAGCTGGTTAAGATCTTCCTGAAGGGAATATTTTTTACTATCATAACGCTTGGGTTTTATGGACCCTGGTTCACCATCAATGTTCGCAGATATATGCTGAGTAATATCCGCGTCGGTAATGCAGGCTTCCGGTATGATGCTGATGGTGGTGAATATTTCTGGTTGAATTTCAAAGGGTATTTCCTGACTCTTATTACTTTTGGGATTTATTTTTTCTGGTGGCAGCGTGATATCTTCCGGTACTTTGTAAACAATCTTCATATAGAACAGGAAGAACGTGCCTTGTTCCTTCATAGCAGGGCCGAAGCAGTTGATTTTTTTGAACTGATAGTGATCAATATGCTTATTGTGGTATTCAGTTTTGGATTAGGCAGTCCATGGGCTACTACCAGAACAATGAATTTCCTGACCAGGAATATTCTGATTAACGGATACATTGCTTTTGATGAACTGCAACAGGCACAGGAATCCTATAATGATGCAACAGGAGAGGAGTTCAGTGACCTGCTTGATTTCGGATTTGTTATCTGAACCTGAATCACAGTTTTGCACTTTATCATGTTTAACTTTGTGCAATGGACCAAACCATAGTACAATATTTTAATGGCCAGTCTGCCAGACCGGTTCCTGCCAGGATCTTGTTGTTCAACAATGCCATCCAACTTTATGATATTGTTGATAATAATTTCCTGGCAGATTTTCCCTTTAATGGCATCCGATTATTGAGTAACTCGGGTGATGCTGTACATTTTTCAATGGTATCTGATGGTTCCCAAACCCTACAGATTCCGCGTCATCATTTGTTGCTTCCTGAATTAATGAAGTATGCATCAGGTGATCGCGACCGATGGTTTAAAGGGCTCAGCAAAATAAAACTACCGTTATTACTAGGGTTATTTCTGCTGGTGGTTATAGGCGGCTACTACCTGCTGGTATCCGGCTTATCCGGAATTGGCTTGCAGCTTATCTCTCCGCGTAAGGAGGCCGAACTGGGTAAGCTGGTTTATGAAGCTATGATCAAAGACCAGACTATTCACCAGGATGCAACCAAAGCATTGGCTGATTTTTCCACTGCATTGGATCTGAGTGAAAGCTATGATCTTCAGTTTACCGTGGTTGACGACACTATGGTGAATGCATTTGCCATTCCGGGAGGTCATATAGTGGTTTATAAAGGTATCCTCCAGAAGATGCAGCGTCCGGAAGAATTAGTAGCATTACTTGGCCATGAAGCCTCTCATGTGAATGAACGCCATAGTCTTCGAAATATGCTCCAGGAATTAACCGGCAGCTTCATGCTAAGCATGGTTTTCGGTGACCTGGGATCTATTGGTGGTGCCGTGGCGTCACAGGCAAATATGCTTCGCAGCCTTTCCTATTCACGCTCACTTGAAGAATCTGCCGACGAAGAAGGGATGAAAAGGATGGTGAAAAATAATGTGCATCCCGAAGGAATGGTAATGCTGATGGACCGGCTCAAAGAAGCCAGTAATGGAATTGAATTGCCGGGATTTTTAAGTACACATCCTCTGACAGAAGATCGCAAACAACATGCACAGGAATTTGCACGCAAGCATTCCATTAAAAGGGATCTGCCGACGGTATTAATAACAAATTGGGATATACTGAAACGCTCAATTGAGAAAGCTTCCATTCCACAACCCGACAAAGGCCAATGGTAATAAACGATCCTTACCTTTGCGAAAATTAAGAAGTGGACTTATTCAATAATCCTTTTGCAGAAGGCCGGGTTTTGCTGATCGATAAACCATTGGAATGGACATCATTTGACGCAGTCAGAAAGATAAGGAACCTGGTGAAGACAAAAAAAGTTGGTCATGCCGGCACGCTCGATCCCCTTGCAACAGGATTGCTTATTATCTGCACGGGAAAATTTACCAAAAAGATAAATGAATACATGGCCCGTGAAAAGGAATATACGGGAACCATTACCTTGGGTGCAGTAACTCCCACCTTCGATCTGGAGAGCGAGCCGCAATTACATAAAGATATATCGGGATTAAGTGATGAATCCATACGTAAGGCAACCGCCATTTTTACAGGACCAATTCTTCAGGTGCCCCCCATCCATTCGGCTATCAAAATAAATGGAAAGCGTGTTTATGAACTGGCCAGAAAAGGCATTGAAGTTCAAATGGAACCACGCACCGTTACTATTTCCGTTTTTGAGATTACTTCCATTAAAATGCCTGTAGTTCATTTTCGGGTTGTGTGTTCAACTGGCACCTATATAAGAAGCCTTGCAAATGATTTTGGCGCTGCACTTGGCTGCGGAGGATATTTGAGTTCTCTTCGACGAACACGCATAGGGGAGTTCAGGGTGGAGGATGCTTATACAATGCAGTCAGCAGAAGAAATGATAGGTGAAACACTCAGAACGGATGATTGATGCCCAATTGAAACTGGCCATTCCCTGGCCGCAGATTATAGAACCAACCATCATTGAAATTAGAGTAAAAGGGATCCTTTAGTTTATATGCCCAGTCAAAACGTATGAGGAAATAACTGAAGTCGAATCGCAAACTGGTTCCACCCGCCACAGCCAGGTCTTTATATAGCTTGCTTAAACGAAAAACAGCGGGATCTAAATTTGGATTCCCCCTGTTATTGCGAAACCAGATATTTCCAATATCTGTAAAAACTGCACTTTTTACCCTGATGCCATAAATGGTTGCCAGGTTAAACCTGAATTCTGCATTTGTTTCCAATTGTATGTCGGCAAATCGATCGGCATTGGTGCTGCCGAAAAGACGGGAAGAGCCCGGACCAAGTTGGCGAACCTGCCAGGCCCGCATACTACTGGGTCCTCCTGCAAAATATGATTTGAAAAAGGGCAGGTTATTCTCCTTGGTTATATTTCCGAGTGTATCAAGCAGTTTTCCATAAGGTTGCCCCATGCCCGCAAAAAACCGAAAAGCCCATGAACTCCTGCTTTGGTTGATGTAATAACGGAAATCAATATCCGCTTTCAGAAATCTCGATAGCCGGGCCTGGAGATCCCAGCTTTTAATATTTCCAAATACGCCTCCACTCTCTTCAAGGCCTATTTTTAGATTTATCACTTTATTTGACCTTGACCATGCACTTAGCATAATAAGTTTCTGGGAAATGATAAGTCCGTCATTGAATGAATTTCGGAGATTGGGAATACTATCGAATAAACGCTGAAGACTATCCGTAGAAAAAACCCTGACAAATTCAATATTAAGCGGACTATAGATCCAGTTTCGGTTTTTCTTATTGGTCCAGTCATATCCAATTGATGCATTCAGTGCCTGTACCTTATAAAAATCGCGCCGGTCTGTATAGGAGCCATTTGCATTAAGGATGGTTCTGGAGGATAATAGATTTTTCTCACCTCTGATTGGAAAGGGGGCTACAAATTTGGGAATGGTGAAATTCTGGCCAAGGCTTGTCTGAAATGTTTGAATGATCTGTCCCTTATTTCCCAGTTCAATACCAAAACGCAGGTTGGTGGAGGCCTGGATAGATTGCCGGGCAAGGTTTCGGTCACGCAATCCGAAGTTTAAGCCAAGCCCCAGCAGGTTACTGGTTGTTACCACATCTGATGCGTTCCTGCTTGCTTCCAGATCAATATTTAGGCTTTGCTTTTTTGCAGGGTACATATTGATATTTACATCCACAATTCCCAGGCTGTCTACCGGTAGAAGGTCAACTGCAACCTGTTGCCATGCACCCATTTGACCCATGATGTTGTTGGTTCTGTAAACGTCTTCCTGCTTATATAATGCTCCTGGCTGAATATAATTATTGCGAACCAGGAATGATGGCTTGAACAGATCACGGGTCCTCAGGATCTGAATGCCTTCTCTAACAATTGTATCTCTGTACACGGGGAGAGAATCACCTAACAACTGCCGGTCGGGGTAGATTCGAACATTCCGGATATGATACTGCTGCAGGTGTACCGGGTTCTCAATTCCTTTCTGCCTGAATACCACGTCGATCTGGGGATTGTTTCTCCTCTTCTGGACTTCTTCGAGTAAACGGATCTGTTCAAAGGGGTCTAATCCCGGGTCAATAAGCGCACCAACAACAGTATCTACTTCTGCATAAATGTCGTCGCGATTTATTTTCAGATATCCATTGTTTCGGTAAATATTGAGTATACGGTCAAGCTCAAGAGATATCTTTTCTTTACTATATGTATCCCCTTTCTTTAGGATCGATTTCTCCCTGTTTTTGATGGCTATTTCCTGCAGTAAACTATCCCTGAAAGCAAAATCTATAGAATCAAAGCGCATTACCTTACCAGTGATCACATCAAAGTTCACAGTTACCCTCTGCTGATCCTCAACCTGGGTCAGTGTTGAATCCCATTTGATTTCCCCATACATAAAACCCTGGGCACGCAGAAGATCATCCAGGTAGTCAAGGGAATTGACAGCATAGGAACTGTCAAAAACCGCAGGTTTGTTAAGAATCTGCTTGAAGCCTTTTCGTACCCATTTCACCTGTAGACTGTCGTCAAGCTGGTTCTGCATCCTGGAAATGAGCTCAGTTTTTTCTGAAGTCCGCATATCAGTGCTTAACTTGATATCCGTCTTGTAAACAAAAGGTTTATCGGGGGAATAATTTTTTATAACCTTGCATCCGGAGGCCATTAGCAGGGGTAACCAAAGAAGCATCCGGAAATAAAATTTACGGATGTACATGTTGGTTATAGCTGCGGGCATAGTGTGTTGAAAAAAGTATAAGGTAATGATTACAAAAAATCAGGTCAAATATATCCAAAGTTTGAGCCATAAAAAATTCAGGGATGAGGAAGGCATCTTTGTGGCCGAAGGACCAAAGATAGTTACGGAGCTGCTGGGGATGCCGCATATACGCACAAAGGAGCTCTATGGAACCCAGGAATGGTACGCATCACAGCCCGAAAGAGCAAGCGACAAGGGATATATTGAAATCTCCCCGAGTGAACTGGAAAGGATATCCTTCCTGAAGACACCTAACCAGGTTTTAGGAATATTTTACAAGCCCGACCTGGTTATTGAACCTGGCAGCTGGCAAATTTTGCTGGATGGAATACAGGATCCCGGAAACCTTGGGACCATTATCCGTATCGCCGACTGGTTCGGTGTTCAGCAAATCATATGCAGTCAGGATTGCGCCGATGCTTTTAATCCTAAAGTTGTTCAGAGCACAATGGCCAGCATCGGGAGGGTAGAAATTTTTTATACAGACCTGGTGGAGTATGTCAGAACACATTCACATAGGCACTTTTATGCAGCTACTCTTGAGGGAACTCCGTTACGGGATATCAAGGCTCATGGACCATCGGCTTTAGTTATCGGAAATGAATCAATGGGAATCAGATCTGAATTGAAGAATGAATTGAAATATTTTGTGACCATACCCCGTATGGGAGATGCAGAATCTCTCAATGCAGCCGTTGCCACGGGCATCATTTTATCACATATGATTACGGACTAATAATCTTATTTGAACTGAATGGCACGAACCGGTTCTATCCTGCGGATGATATAAGTAGGTATTAGCAGCACAGCCATGCAGATCAGGAATGTGCCAGCATTAACTGCCATTATCTGCCATGGAATCACCTTCACCTCCGCCTTACTGATATAATACATTTCTTCCGGCAAACTTATAAGGCCATAACGTTTTTGTAAAAATATCAGTGTAAACGCAAGAATGTTTCCAAGGATTATTCCCGTTAGTGTTATTACCCCACCATGATAAAGAAAGATCTTTTGTATCATCCCATCAGGCGCGCCGATGGCCTTGAGAACACCTACCATTCTTGTTCGTTCCAATACCAAAATGATGAGGCATGTTATCAGATTCAGGATAGCAACAATGATCATGATGATCAACACAATGGCAATGGTCTTGTCTTGAAGTGACAGCCAGTCAAATATATTGGGATATATCTCCTTAATGGTTCTGCTGTTCCATAATACGGGAAGTTCAGTGAATACAGCTTCATTCACCCCATCAATCATTTCATGATCCTCAAGGAATATTTCATAACCTCCAATACTGTTTGGCGACCAGTTGTTAAGGCGCTGTATCAGCCGCAGATCACCTAATGCGATCATCTTATCATAATCTTCGATCCCTGTTTTGTAAATACCGCAGATATTCAGCTTCCTGGCCCTTGGCGCTGACCCGTCATTCTGTATGAAATAGATCAGTATACTTTCATTTACCTTAAGGTTTAACTGGTTTGCCGTATATGTAGACAGTACGATCTCATTACTGTACCCACTGTCAGGGAATTGCATCCAGCGGCCCTCTTTGAGAAAGGATGACATCCGCATTGTATCATAACTGCTGTCTATACCTTTGAATAATACACCTTCAATGCTTTCAGCAGTTTTAAGGATAGCATTTTTTGTAGCATATGGTTGCACAGATCTTATACCCGGAACAGTTTTTTTCAAACCGGCTACAGTATCATTTTTATCTATCGGGTATTCTTCTGCAATGGCAACCTTATCAGGCTCATAATGCTGAACCCTTATATGTCCCCAGAAACTGAAGATCTTCTGGCTGATGGCGTGCTGGAAACCACTTGTAAAAGCCAGTGCAATGATCATGGCAGTTACACTTATAGTGGTTGCAGCTATCGCAAGGCGGATAATAAAACGGGAAAAGGATTTCTGGCGGTTAAATGCCACTCTCCTTGCTATGAATCCGGCAACATTCAATCGGCATGGTTTTAGTCAACAAATATAAAGGTTGTGCCCCAGTGTGTGGTAATTGATGGGAATTGAATGATATTTACAAGTATTAAGGATGCGTGCTATGAAGAAACTCCGTATTATATTGATTGCCCTGGTAGTTATGACTGCCATGGGGCCTGAGAAATTGAAAGCGCAGGAACCGGATATTATTTATTATTCAAATATTCAGAATCTGAAACTGCATCCGGCTGGTAATCCGTTTGGCTATCCACTTATCAGGCTTAACGGGGGCGATCAGTTAGAACTCCACTTTGATGATCGCGAAGGAGGTGTTAAAAGTTATTCATATACATGGGAACTTCGTAATGCCGACTGGAGCCCGGTAATGTTAAGCGCAATGGATTACATAAAAGGTTTTACCCAGCAACGGATAACCACATACAGAAATTCTTCGGTTGCACTTACCAGGTATACGCATTACCAGGCTTCATTACCAGATAGAAGCAGCGGGCCTTCGCGCTCTGGTAATTACCTTATAAAAGTATTTCTTAATGGAGATCCTTCTAAAGTGGTTTTTACAAGAAGGGTACTTGTGGTGGAAGAAAAAGCGGGCATAGCCCTGCAGGTTCTTCAGCCATTCAATAACCAGATATTCACTACCCATCAGAAAGTTAATTTCACCGTAACCACACGCAATCTCAATATTGTTAATGCTATGCAGCAGATAAACGTTTGTATTCTGCAGAATAACCGTTGGGACAATAAGAAATTTGGCCTAAGGCCAACATTTATCAGGCAAAACAATCTTGAGTTCAATGCTGAACAGGATGGTGTATTTTCATCGGGCAAAGAATGGCGCTGGCTCGACCTGCGCAGCTTCAGGCTCCAAAGTGACCGTGTAGATAGCGCACGCTATTCACCCTCAACTACTGACATATATGTAAAGACCGATATCGATCGTTCAGCGCAGAGGTTTGTTTATTACCGCGATGGGAATGGAATGTATTTCAATGAAACGCTTGATGGATTAAATCCATTCTGGCAGGCTGATTATGCAACCGTGCATTTCAGTTATAAACCACCTGGCGGGATGCCATTCCGTAATGATCTTTACCTTTTTGGGGAGCTTACAAATTATGGCAAAGACCCGCAATCACGAATGGTATTCAACAAAGAAAAAGGAATATATGAAACCTCAATCTGGTTGAAACAGGGATATTACTATTATGGCTATGCGACAAAAGAAGGTGAAGGGGAGAAGGCCTTTTTCAGCATGGACAGAACAGAAGGAAACTATTGGGAAGCAGAGAATAATTATACCATCCTTGTCTATTACAGGGCACTGGGCGGGAGGGCAGATGAACTCATCGCTGCAGCTTCTATAAATTCACTGGCAGGAAGGCCGGGCGTTATTTCAAATTGATTTGTCAGGAAAATCATCTTACCCTATCTTTGCGCCGGCAGGTCTCATACGACCAGCTCCTACTGAACTCCCCCAGGGTCGGAAGACAGCAAGGGTAGGTGGTTGTAGCGGTGCGATGTGAGTAGCCTGCCATTTTTTATTTCTCCTTTCTCCCGCTCCCTGCCCGGTCATTGGTCACCCATTTCTTCTTATCTTCGTCTGCGTCAAAAACAAACCAATACATGAAATTTTTTATTGATACTGCCAACCTGGCCCAAATCCAGGAAGCGAATGAATTAGGAATTCTTGATGGTGTAACTACCAATCCATCCCTTATGGCAAAGGAGGGAATTAAGGGCGAAGAGAATATTGTCAATCATTATAAGGCCATCTGCGAAATGGTGGATGGAGATATCAGTGCAGAGGTTCTTTCCACCGATTTTAAAACTATGGTGGAAGAAGGTCAGAAACTGGCAGCTATCCATCCTAATATTGTAGTAAAGGTTCCGATGATCAAAGATGGTGTAAAGGCAATTAAGTGGTTTACCGATAATGGGATCAAAACGAATTGTACGCTGGTATTTTCCGCAGGGCAGGCAATACTTGCAGCAAAGGCAGGAGCGGCCTATGTTTCCCCATTCATTGGACGTATTGATGATAGCGGATGGGATGGCACTGAATTGATAGGGCAGATCGCGAATATTTATGGTATTCAGGGTTTTAAAACGGAAATCCTGGCAGCCTCTATCAGGAATCCCAACCATATTATAAAATGTGCTGAACTTGGTGCCGATGTATGCACCTGCCCACTTGAGTCAATACTGGGCCTACTGAAACATCCGTTGACTGATATCGGATTGGCAAAGTTCCTGGAAGATGCAAAAAAAATGTAACTGAATTATAAGGCTTCTAACTAAGGAAGCCTTTATTTTTTTTACGGGGTTGCTTACCCGGATTTCTGATCTCATCAAGAATCTCTTCTTTAGTCTTTAGCCTTTCATCATCCCCTTTTTGCTTGATATAGATTATCATGGATCGCGTTAGTGCATTATTTGTATTATGCGTTACGGTAACCGTTACCTTATCTCCTTTAAAATCTTTATCTAGTAACAGACTGTTTCCTTCGAATTTTCCTCCGTCACAACTGAATTTCAATTCCTTACTTGTAAGAGGAAGCCACCTTCCATCTGTATAATGACCATCCACATTTATATAATTGTGTACCCCTTTTTTCAGGCTGTCGGTATATAAATGAAACGCAATACTGTCAAGTGTAGCCGAAGCTGGCTGCTCTTTGTCTTTTGATTTACGCTGAGCCTGAACGCTGCAGGATGAAAAAAGCAAAATGGCGAATAATAATCGAATCATCATATTTGGTCCCTCGTTATCAAGATAGTCCATAAGACGAATATTCAGGGGTCCGGGGTTGTATTACGTGGTTTCCAGTTTGTTAAATCACTGTAAAAATTATGCTTAAATGGTGGATGCTCGCTTCAGCCTGTCATTGATTGCCCTGCCCAGTCCTTTTTCCGGAAACGATTCCGCAATTATCAATTCAATATTCATACTGTCAGCCATTCTCATTGCTCCGAATAACCGGCTGGCAGCTTCTTCAAGGCTGCCGGAAGGAGAAAGTATAAACTGGTTTGTAGCTGGAATTAAATCCAATGACTCTTTAAACGTAATACTTGCGATTTTTTCAAAAGCTGTATCCAGGTGAGCCGACAATATTTCTTTAGGGTTTCCCCACAACAATTTGTGTTTGGTAGCATAATGCTTTGCCAACATGCCCGGTGAAATTGGATTATCAACATATCCTTCTTCCGGTAACGCAATTTTACCAATTATGGCTTCAATAGCTTCAAGTGAAACGCCACCAAAACGAAGAAGCCGTGGTTCCGACTCCATAAACGAAATAATGGTGGATTCAACACCAACCCTGCATTCACCTCCATCAAGTATATATCCTACTTTATCACCCAATTGTTCAGCCACATGCATTGCGGTAGTGGCACTTACATAACCGGAAGGATTGGCGCTGGGGGCGGCAAGGGGAAAATCAAGTTGCTGCAGCAATGAAAGTGTCAGAGGATGATTGGGAATACGAACAGCCACTGCCGGTGTACCTGCCGTTACAATACCAGGGATCATTTCAGAACTGGGGATAACAAAACTTATTGGACCCGGACAAAAATGCGCTGCGAGTGCCATTGCCTTATCGGGTAGAAAAAGACCCAGCTTTTCCAGTTGATATGTATTCGCTACATGAATAATCAGCGGGTTAAACTGGGGCCTGTTCTTAGCCATAAATATCCTCACAACAGCCGCCTCATCCAGTGCATTAGCAGCTAATCCATATACAGTTTCAGTTGGGATAGCTACCAGTTCTCCAGCCCGGAGGTGAGCAGCTGCTACTGAAACATCATTTCCGATATTGACCATAGAATGCAAAGATACATGTGATCAGAAAGCTTTCTTTGAATCTGGTTGTTTTACATATTTTTCGAGCCATTGATGCTGTTCCCAGAGCATATGGAGTATGTTTTCCTTGCTTGCATATCCATGACTTTCATATGGCAGCGTAACATAGCGAACCGTTCCGCCATGCCCTTTTACGGCATTGTATAAACGTTCACTCTGGATAGGGAATGTTCCTGAATTATTATCCATTTCGCCATGTATAAGAAGAAGAGGGGTTTTGATTTTATTGGCAAAGCTGAATGGACTCATGTTGAAATAAACTTCCGGAGCCTCCCAATAGGTGCGCTCCTCCGCCTGGAAGCCAAATGGGGTAAGTGTTCTGTTATAAGCGCCGCTCCGGGCTATACCTGCTTTGAAAAGGTTGGTATGAGCAAGGAGATTTGCTGTCATAAAGGCACCATAACTATGCCCCCCCACACCAACGCGATTACTGTCCCCAACACCTCTGCTGGCTACGGCCTGTATTGCAGCATGTGCATTAAGGTATAATTGAGGTATAAAATTATCGTTTGGTTCTTTACTGCCTTCTCCAACAATGGGCATTTCAGCATTATCGAGTACTGCATATCCCTGGGTTGCCCAGAATACCGGCCCGCCATAAGAAACACTTGTGAATGTATATTTCGATCCTCTTACCTGCGCAGCATCCGCAGCAGATTTATATTCGCGCGGATAGGCCCATATTAGCACCGGCAGCGGACCATCTTTTTTTGCATCATAGGATTTTGGTAAATAGAGCGTTGCAGTAAGATCTACTCCATCAGACCTTCTGTAGGAGATCTTTTCCTTTGAAACGCCTTCCAGCTGAGGGTAGGGATTTGTGAAGTTTGTAAGTGCCAGGCCGCCGTTTTTTGAGGGTTTGCGGAAATTTCGCATATAGTAGTTGGGCGCGTCGGTAGGAGTCTCCCTACGGGTTATAAAATCGCCTTTTTCAGCATCAAGAATATCAACTACAAACTCGTATACACCATCCTGGCTCCGCCATAATTCACGGGTGTTCCGCGTTTTCAGGTTTAAAGAACGGAGCAGGGGCAGGTCGCCGTTTGGAGATGATCCTGAAGATGTAAGCAGAATATCCCCACTCTTCATTATTTTAATTACCTCCCTGCCAAATTCATTCCTGGTGGTCACAACATTTCCAAGATCATTATATGCATCATTTGAACTCCTTTCATGCAGGCTGTCTACTGTCCCGGTTGCCGGATTTAAGAGATTGATCCTTGACTTTCGGTCTGCAAACATCGCCTCATAAAGAAGGGCTGTTTGTGCATTTCCCCAGTCAATCCCCCTGAACCTTCTTTTTGTACGAACCAATTCCTTCGGTTGTTCATTACCTGACGCTGTTAAAGTATAAACGGCATCCCTGTTAGCTGATGGAGTTCTGCCTAATCCCTTGTCAAGTGCCTGTACATAATAAATTGTAGAAGGTTCGTCATCTCTCCAGTCAATATTCCTGGGAAAGCTAACTACATCGTCAAAGCCAATAGGTGCACCTTCGGATGATGGGTTATTTGTAATAGTACGAACTGTTTTTCCGGCCATGTCCGTGATTGTATAACTGGCAGGAAATCCACTCCAGGGTACAAGGTAGGAAAAGGGCTTCCCGATCACCCCTTTTAGTATATATTGTTTATCGGGTGATACACTGAAACTGCGGTAGAGAGCAGGTTCTCCAATAGGTTTTTCCACAACATCGCTACCGCTTAATTGAATTTGCATCAGTTGTGCTGTTGCATAGTATTCAAAGAGTGATTCATCATGCGGACTTTTGATAAGATCCTGGTAAGTGCGGGAGGCTGCTGCTTTACCGAGTGATTCCTGAATTACCGGGCCCGTAGGTGCAGCCTTTTTTACCGGTTCGGGCTTACCTGAATTCACTGCTGACTTATAAATGAGCATATCATTATTTACCCAGCTGAAAGAAGATCCTAATACTGCGTTCACTGGCTTACTGTTGATCTTTATTGCAATTCCATCTGTTGGTTTTGCCGTATAAAGATCGATACGCTCATTTCCATGATGTAGAAATGCAACGGAAGACTGGTCGGGGCTCCACTGTAAACTGGTTCCCCTTAGATCTTCGGGGATGCCGGTTAATGTTGTCGTTTTACCTGTTTTGAGATTCTTAAATTGAAGACTGTTGAAGTATGTTGTTCGGCTACCTCCGAAATTTGCCGGATTCCATCTTATGCCCGCTATCCGGTATTCTGGCTGGGCCAGCTCTTCAATAGTAGGGAAAGATGCCCGCTCAATAAATATCATCCATTGTCCTTTCCCATCCACCGACACCGTGGGAGTGGGCTTCGATAAAACCAGGTCAGTAATGTCTTTTGGCGGGGTCTGGTAACGGGTGTCATCCTGAGCCATCACCATATTGCAAAAAAGGAGTGCGGAAAAAAATAATGAATAGGATCTTTTCATATCATCTCTTTAGTGTGCCCAATTTAAGGAAGAAGAGCCATTCGACCCTACTACGTGAAGCCGCTATAAATTAAAATTTGGAGATTTGCCCTCAATGCCTATATTTTTGCACCGCAATGATTCAAAACACGCAAAAACACCATCATCATCATTTCCTGCCATCGCAGTAAGCGGATGATGTTTGCGTCTATATAAACATTTGAGGGCTTACCACAGGTAGGCCCTTTTTTATTATTACCAGTATATGCAACAAAAACTCAAGATCGCCATTCAGAAAAGCGGTCGGTTATACGAAGATTCGGTGAAGCTGCTAAAGGATTGCGGCATTGAAGTGAAAAATGGAATCAATAAGTTAAAAACCGAGGCGGAGAATTTTCCGCTCGAGATTTATTTTCTGCGCGATGATGATATTCCACAATACGTTGAAGACGGGGTGGCGGATATTGGTATAGTGGGTGAGAATGTGATGTATGAGAAAAATAAAAAAGCCTTTATAGTGGAAGAATTAGGCTTTGGGAAGTGTCGGCTCAGCATAGCCGTTGGACGCAAGGATGATTATACCGGTGTTGGTTTTCTTCAGGGGAAAAGGATTGCTACCAGTTATCCGATCCTGGTTGAGAAATTTCTTTCTGAAAAGGGTATAAGTGCTGAGATCCACGAGATCAGTGGTTCTGTTGAAATAGCACCCGGTATTGGGCTTGCAGATGCAATAGTTGACCTGGTAAGCAGCGGATCCACCCTTTTTATGAATGGACTTAAAGAAGTGGAGACCGTTCTAAAGAGCCAGGCGGTGCTTATCCGAAATGAGAAACTTGGAGCTGAACAATTACAATTGCTTGACCGTTTTTTATTTCGTATCAGGGCAGTTAAAAAAGCTAAGAACAACAAATATGTTCTGCTGAACGCCCCCAATAATAAACTGCAGGAAATCATTGCCTTATTACCTGGAATGAAAAGTCCAACTGTACTTCCACTTGCCGAACCCGGATGGAGCAGTGTGCACAGTGTGCTCAGTGAAGATCGTTTCTGGGATATCATTGAACAACTTAAAGATGCGGGCGCACAGGGCATACTGGTGATTCCGATAGAAAAAATGATCATTTAACGATTGCCGGAATCCAATTAATGAATTAGTTTATGAAGATATACATCGATCCTCCAAGAAGTCAATGGCCTGAACTCCTTAAGAGACCGGTTATGGATGCTGTATCTCTGGAAGGCACAGTTATGCAGGTGCTTAACCGGGTTGAAAAAGAAGGTGATGCTGCCTTATATCAGTTTACCAGTCAATTTGATGGTGTTGAACTTGAAAATCTTGCAGTGAGTGCAGAAGAGATCGCTGCAGCAGAATCGATGATTGGTTCAGAACTTAAACAAGCTATTCAACAGGCTGCAGATAATATTACTTCTTTTCACAAGAGCCAGCTCACTGGCCCTGAAATTATCGAAACAATGCCCGGGGTCCGTTGCTGGCGTAAATCTGTTGGCATAGAAAAAGTCGGATTATATATTCCCGGGGGAACAGCGCCACTTTTTTCAACCTTGCTGATGCTTGGCATCCCTGCCACTATTGCCGGTTGCAGCGAAATAGTTCTTTGTTCTCCCCCCGATAAAAATGGTAATCTGCATCCTGCAATATTATTTGCTGCTTCTGTGGTTGGAGTGACCCGGATATTTAAACTTGGTGGGGTTCAGGCCATTGCCGCAATGGCCTTTGGAACAGAATCAGTGCCACGGGTGTATAAAATATTTGGTCCGGGTAACCAGTATGTTACTGCGGCAAAACAGTTGGTTCAACAACGTGGTATTGCTATTGATATGCCCGCCGGTCCAAGTGAAGTAGCAGTTTTTGCAGATGCTTCTGCAAATGCTGAATTCGTTGCTGCCGACCTGCTTAGCCAGGCCGAACATGGAGTGGATAGCCAGGTGTTTTTCGTAACAACAAATAATGACCTCATCCCTCTTGTAAAGGAAGCGCTATCGCGGCAATTAGAAAAACTTCCACGCAGGCAAATGGCTGCAATTGCCTTGGAGAATAGTACAATGGTAGTTACTGACACTCAAAATACAGCGATGGAACTTCTCAACGCCTATGCGCCTGAACACCTGATCCTCTGCTGTGAGGGGGCCAAAGAACTTGCAGAGAAGGTCATTAACGCCGGGTCGGTATTTATTGGCCATTATTCTCCCGAAAGTGTGGGTGATTATGCAAGTGGTACAAATCACACCCTCCCAACAAATGGCTACGCACTGGCTTATAGTGGTGTTAGTGTTGACAGTTTTGTGAAAAAGATCACCTTTCAACAACTAACGGAAGACGGCCTTCAGCGCATAGCCGATACGGTTATCACAATGGCGCGGGCCGAAGGCCTTCATGGGCATGCCAGGGCAGTTGAACTACGTTGCGGGGAACTCTTGAAAGATTATGTCTGGAGGACATTTATTTAATTTAACCTGAATATCGTTTATATGTTTAACCTCTCTGATCTCATCAGGCCAAACATAAGGGATCTTGTACCATACTCTTCCGCAAGGGATGAGTTCAAAGGAGAAGCAAGGATTTTTCTGGATGCCAATGAAAATTCACTTGGCTCACCACTTACCAAATGGTATAACAGGTATCCCGATCCTATGCAATGGGCAGTAAAAGAAAAGTTATCAGTTATCAAAGGTGTTGCCCCGCAGAATATATTCCTGGGAAATGGAAGTGATGAGTGTATTGATATTTTACTTAGGGCATTTTGTGAACCAGCAGTCGACAACATTATTATAGTACCACCTACTTACGGCATGTATGAGGTAAGTGCCAATATCAATAATGTTAAGGTAAAGAAAGTGCCTCTTACTGCAGGTTTTCAACTTGATCTGCCTGCACTTGAAGAAGCTGTTGACGACAATACCAAAATGATATTTCTCTGTTCTCCCAATAACCCTACGGGTAATTCATTAATACGGGAGGATGTTGAAATGTTACTCAACAATTATTTTGGGATCGTAGTTATGGATGAGGCCTATATTAACTTCTCAAGACAGCGGTCCTATGTTCAGGAGCTCGAAGATTATCCAAACCTTGTTGTTTTGCAGACGCTCTCTAAAGCATGGGGATTAGCTGCGTTACGTGTCGGAATGGCTTTTGCATCAGAAAGTATCATTAATGTTATGAATAAGATCAAGCCACCTTACAATATTAACCAGGCTTCCCAGGAACTGGCTTTAAAAGCGCTTGATGAAGTTAACCAAGTTAATGAAATGATAAGGGTTTTGGTGCAGGAGCGTACAAGGCTTGAGCAGGAATTACCCAACCTTCCGGTTGTTGAACATGTGTATCCATCAGATGCAAATTTCCTGCTGGTGAAGGTTAAGGATGCCAAAGGTTTATACCAGAAGCTACTAAATAAGGGGATTGTAGTACGCGATCGTAGCAATGTGATACTTTGTGATGATTGCCTCCGTATAACAGTGGGAACAGAGAAAGAGAATACTGAATTACTTGATGCTTTGTAAATTCATAGAATATTATGGCTAAACGAATTTTATTCATTGACCGCGATGGAACACTTATCAACGAAGCGCCACCAACTTACCAGCTCGACTCTTTTGATAAACTAACATTTTATCCCAAGATGTTCGAGTTCATGGGACGTATTGCGCGTGAGTTGGATTATAAACTCGTGATGGTGACTAATCAGGATGGGCTTGGTACAGACATCTTCCCGGAAGATACTTTCTGGCCACTCCATGATCTCGTGATGAAAAGTCTGGAAGGGGAGGGTATCTATTTCAGTGAAGTACTTATTGACAGGAGTTTTCCTCATGAGGGATTAAATACCAGGAAACCGGGGATTGGGATGCTTAAACATTACCTCAATAACGATGAATATGATATTGAGAATTCCTTCGTTATTGGCGACCGTATCACTGATGTTCAGTTGGCAAAAAATCTGGGTTGCAAAGCCATTTGGCTGAATCTTGATTCCAGCCTTGGTGGTGCAGAAATCAATGACCAGGCAGAATTACTAAGAAAAGATACTGTTGCCCTGGAAAGTACTGACTGGTCGGAGATATACTCTTTTCTTAAGCTTGGATTACGCCAGGTAGTGCATGAGCGAAATACCAATGAAACCAGAATCCATGTGGAAGTTAATATGGACGGAAGCGGTAAATCAGCTATTTCTACGGGACTTGGCTTCTTTGATCATATGCTTGACCAGATTGCAAGGCATGGAAAAATTGATCTTAAAATTGAAACGAAGGGCGACCTCCATATTGACGAACACCATACTATAGAAGATACCGGATTGGCTTTGGGAGAAGCGTTTGCCAAAGCATTGGCAGACAAACGTGGTATGGAGCGATATGGATTTGCACTGCCCATGGATGAAGCCGATGCTAAAGTACTTATTGATTTCGGTGGCCGTAACTGGCTGGTCTGGAATGCTACCTTTCAACGCGAAAGAATAGGAGAGATGCCCACAGAGATGTTCTTCCATTTCTTCAAATCATTCAGTGATGCAGCCAGGTGTAACCTCAATATTGAGTGCCATGGTGAAAATGAGCATCACAAAATTGAAGCTATTTTCAAAGCATTTGCGAAAGCTATCCGGATGGCCGTAAAGCGTGATCCTATAAGTAACTACCTTCCTTCAACAAAAGGAGTGTTATAAAATCAGACCATACCAATTCCAACTCGTTGCTGAGGATAGGCCTCAACTTCCAATTCATTGAGCATAAACAGAGCAATATCGCCGGAGTTGATCTTTGTACGTGCGCCATCTGGAAAATGGTCTGCGCTCGTAATAAAATTTCCAACCGGATCTGCATCTATTATATCGGGAGAACAAACGAATGTCCAGTTAAGACCAGATGCCTCTAATTGTTCCCATGCTTTCTGATGCTCTAGTCCTACTGGTAGATATTCCTCCGGATATTCAGGCTGTTCAATAATCAATCCCCCTTCGGGATGGTCTAGTACACCCATGCCGCCAAGGGCAATTATTCTTTTCACTGAAGCCCGCTTCATTTGTGCGATAATATTTTTTATGCCAAGTGACCTTGTCTTATCTGTTCCATCAAAGCTTCCTCCCAATACACTGAGTACAGCATCGCATCCCTTTATCGCATCGAACACATCTTTATCATCAAAAACACCTCCTTTGATAAGGGTAAGATCATCATTGTTGTCATTAAGTTCATGAACGTTTCGTCCAAAGGCCCTCACTTTATAACCCTTCAATAATGCCTGGTTAACAAGATGGCGACCAACCTGGCCGGTGGCTCCAAAAATTGCGACTTCCATAATTCAATATTAGTTATGTGCTCAATGATTAAATGAAATATTCAGGATTGGAATTCAAAAACCACATCGTTGTATTCCGGTTTTTTTTTGAATACAGCACTGGCAAATGGACAAAGGGCAATGATCTTAAGATGATGCTTACGCGCATAGTCCACAGCTGTTTCAACCAGTAAATAACCAACATCCTGGCCTTTCAATTCTTCAGAAACTTCTGTATGTTCCAGGATGATTTTATCAAAAGAGGGCTGTGTATATACCAGTTCTGCAAGTACAGCGCCTTCCTGCTGAACAAAGAATACGCCTTTGCTTTCCGTATGGGTATGTTGTATTAGCATGGCGGAAATTTTCAGTAAGCTACTTAAAAAAAGTTTTGCTGATACGGAATTCATCCTTGATATTTGTGGACGAATGAATAAAAACAGTATAAATAATCAGTGGTGGTGGCATACAAACTCTTCCGGGGTGCTGTAATGTCATTACTGTGTTTATTGTAAACATATTCAGGCCCCGATTGATCATCGGGGCTTTTTTATTGTCCCCCGGGTCCAATAGATGCAATCGAAAAACAGAACTATGTCAAAAGAAACAAAAAAGATCAGGATAGAAACAACAGTAAAGCGTATGCTGGCTGATGTATATACACCAGTTGGAATTTACCTTAGGTTAAGAGACCGGTTCCGCGATACCGTTTTATTGGAAAGCACTGATTCGCATGCTGCGGATAATAGTTACTCCTTCATTTGCATAAATGCAATAGCCGGAATGGAGATACGTTCACTGGATAGTATTGAGTATAAACTACCCGGACTGCCTCCCGAGAAATTAGATATAACAAATCCAGCCCTGGTTCCAGATCAGCTCTGGGGATTTATGCAGCGTTTCGAATCGGTAAATGCAGTGGGTGCTGATCCAAAAACTACCAGGTTCGCACAAGGGCTTTATGGATACACATCCTATGATGCTGTTCAGTTTTTTGATTCAGTTCGATTTTCTGACAAAGCAGAAATCAACGCCCTTCCCCTCATGCGGTACCGGCTTTACCAGTATGTAATCGCTATTAACCATTTCCGTGATGAACTTTATCTCTGTGAAAACAGGATCACGGGAATAGATTCCGAAATTGATGCTGTAGAATCTCTCATCCGAAGTAAAGACGTTCCGGTGTATCCCTTTGCACTTACGGGCGAGGAGCAAACCAATATGGGCAATGATGAATACATGGAGATGGTGAAGAAGGGAATAGCTTCCTGTCATAGGGGAGATGTTTTCCAGATTGTGCTTAGTCGTCGTTTCCAACAGAAATTCCGTGGTGATGAATTCAATGTTTACCGGGCACTTAGAACTATAAATCCCTCTCCTTATCTCTTCTTTTTTGATTATGGTGATTATAAACTGATAGGTTCATCTCCTGAATCACAGCTTGTGATCAGCAACGGTAAAGCTGTTGTTCATCCCATCGCGGGAACATATAAACGAAGTGGAGATGATGAAATTGATCAGCGGGAAACGGAGAAGTTGCTCCTGGATGCTAAAGAAAATGCTGAACATGTAATGTTGGTTGACCTTGCCAGAAATGACCTCAGTAGAGTTTGCACCGAAGTTGAAGTTACTCATTACCGCCAGGTTCAGTATTTTTCGCATGTTATACATCTTGTAAGCGAGGTGGCTGGAAAAGTACCCCCTGCGGCAAACCCCTTTCTTCTGATAGCGAAAACCTTTCCTGCAGGCACACTAAGTGGCGCCCCAAAAATTCGGGCGATGCAACTCATCGATGGCTTTGAACCAACCGCCAGGGGATATTATGGTGGAGCCATTGGCTTTATGGGCTTTGATGGTAGCTGCAATCATGCGATAATGATCAGGACTTTTTTAAGCAGGAGAAATACACTTACCTACCAGGCTGGTGCCGGCGTTGTGGCAGCAAGTATACCGGAAAATGAACTGCAGGAGGTGAATAATAAACTGGGCGCTTTGAAAAAGGCTTTGGAATTGGCCGGGCAAATCTGCTGAACTTATTCTGAAAACTTATTACAACTTATAAGATCATCATGAAGATTCTTGTTTTTGATAATTACGATTCCTTTACCTATAACCTGGTGCACCTGGTTGAGAAGATAATTGGCGAGAAAGTTGAAGTGCACCGGAATGATCAGATAAAGCTGGAGGATGTGGCACGGTTCGATAAAATTATATTATCTCCTGGCCCGGGTATTCCGGAAGAAGCCGGATTACTATTACCACTCATCAAAACCTATGCACCTACAAAACCTATTCTCGGCGTCTGCCTGGGACACCAGGCTATAGGCCAGGCCTTTGGAGCTGATCTGATAAACCTAAAGAATGTGTATCACGGAGTAGCTACTCCTATATGGGTGGACCCTGAGCATAGTTCTTCATCAAACGATGTGTTCAAAGGCCTGCCGCTTCAATTGGAAGTGGGTCGTTATCACTCTTGGGTAGTAGGCGAAACAGGATTTCCGGATACCCTTGATATTACCGCGCGTGATAAAGAAGGACAGATCATGGCCCTAAAACATAAAAAATTTGATGTTCAGGGAGTTCAGTTCCATCCTGAAAGCGTACTGACGCCCGATGGAGAACAAATGATGAGAAACTGGCTGGGGAAATGATTCAGGAGTATTAAAGTAAAACGAAACTTAGCATGAAGAAGATTTTACAATATTTATTTGAACACAAGTCACTATCGAGGCAACAGGCAAAGGATGCATTGGTGAACATTGGAAAGGGACTGTACAATGAACATGAAATGACGGCTTTCATGACAGTGTTCCTTATGCGTAGTGTTACCATTGAAGAATTACAAGGTTTTCGCGACGCACTTCTGGAACTCTGCGTGCCCCTTGATCTGAATGGTGAAAAAGTACTTGATATAGTTGGAACCGGTGGTGATGGAAAGAATACTTTTAATATATCCACCCTGGCTTGCTTTATTGTTGCAGGGGCTGGACAAAAAGTTGCCAAACACGGAAATTATGGCGCTTCATCCATAAGTGGTGCTTCCAATGTAATGGAAAACCTCGGCTATAAATTCAAAAATGAGGGTGATGCACTTCGCCGCGAACTTGATTCTTCCAACATTTGCTTTCTCCATGCGCCATTATTCCATCCTGCCCTTAAAGCAGTTGGTCCCATCCGGAAAAACCTGGGCATGAGAACATTTTTCAATATGCTGGGACCCATGGTAAATCCAGCCAATCCAGCTTACCAATTGGTTGGTGTGTACAACCTGGAGATGGCTCGTATTTACAATTACCTCCTTCAACAAACCGAAGGTCAGTTTACAATCATTCATAGCCTTGATGGTTATGATGAGATCTCCCTTACTTCTGATACTAAAGTGATCACTAATGAGGGTGAACAATTGTTTACCCCTCAACAGTTGGGAAAGCGGATGGTACAAGCCTCCGATATTTACGGTGGCAACACAGTAGAAGAAGCAGCGAGAATATTTTCCCGTATCCTTGAAGGTAAAGGTACATGGGCGCAGAATGCAGTGGTACTCGCTAATGCCGCCATGGCCCTGTTCAGTACCCGGAATTATAAGGATTATAATGACGCATACAGTGCTGCTGTAGAAAGCCTTGAGAGCGGTAAGGCCATGGCTGCATTAACAAAACTTATCGCATTACAATAGCCTATTACTAATAAATCATTATTCCTGAGATGAATATATTGGAAGCAATTATAGCCGAAAAAAGGATCGAAGTTGAGCAGCGCAAAAAACAGGTTCCATTAGAAAACCTGAGGCATTCTGCACTTTATGATAGACAACGATTTTCACTGGTGGAATTTCTGCAAAGCGATGCATATACCGGGATAATTGCAGAATTTAAACGTAAGTCACCATCTAAGGGTATCATCAATGACAAGGCCAACGTGGTGGATGTGACACGGGCATATGCTGCTAATGGAGCCTCTGCATTATCAGTACTAACCGATCACTCATTTTTCGGGGGCAGTACTGAGGATTTGATTGCGGCTCGTGTGAACAGTTTGCCTATTCTCCGAAAAGATTTCATTATCGATGAATATCAATTGGAAGAGGCCAGGGCAATGGGTGCCGATGTTATTTTACTTATAGCTGCCTGTCTAAGCCCTGATGAGGTCCGTAAACTTGCCAAAGCGGCACAGGAACTGGGTCTGGAGGTTCTGCTTGAGTTGCATGATGAGGAAGAGCTGGGGCATGTTTGCGAATTTACCCCTGTAGTGGGCATCAATAACAGGAATTTAAAGACCTTTACTGTCGATATTGAGAGGAGTTTGGCGATGGCCTCCCGGCTGCCGGAAGGAACCATTAAAGTTGCCGAAAGCGGGATTGATAATGTTGAGAATATCAAAATATTCCGTGAACATGGTTTCCGCGGTTTCCTTATTGGTGAGCATTTTATGAAAGCACCTGACCCCGGAAAGGCATTTGCTGATTTTGTTGCCGACCTGAACAATATGAAGTAGAAACTGTCTTAAGAACCCGGTCAGCTGACAATGACCGGCAATCCTATGAAATGCTTGCTGCCAGAAACTAACACTTAAAATGGAAAAACTGTATGAGAGTAAAAGTCTGTGGCATGACCCAGCTACAACAGGTTAATCAACTGGAGCAAATAGGTGCCGCTTTTGCGGGATTCATTTTTTATCCCAAGAGTCCACGTTATGTACTTCGATATATGACAACAACTGACCTTAGGAAAGAAAACAGGATCAATAAAGTGGGTGTATTTGTAAACGCAGGTATGGATGAAGTTCTCCAGATGGTGGATGAATGCCGGTTGCATATGGTCCAGCTTCATGGTGATGAAACTCCCAAGTATTGTGAGAAGATCGCCGACTATGTTTCAGTGGTCAAAGCTTTTCGCCTCAGTGATAATGATAGTATTGAATGGATGATAAGGCCTTACCAGGAAGTTTGCGATATGTTCCTTTTTGATACGATCGGTGCTGGTTATGGTGGTACGGGAAAGAAATTCGACTGGTCGATCCTGAAAGATGTTGATGTGGGTAAGCCTTATTTTCTAAGTGGTGGAATTGAACCGGGCGATGAAGCTGCAATTCGTGAATTCGAAAAGCAGCCTTCAGCAAAAAGCCTGTTTGCACTCGACATCAACAGTAAGTTTGAAACCAGTGCCGGAGTGAAGGATATGGTAAAAGTGGAGCACTTTATTAAAACATTGAATGCATAGTAAAAGAATCTATAAAGTAATTTGAAATGATTGATCAGTTAACTTCTTATCAGCGTCCTTCCGGGCATGGATATTATGGGAAATTTGGAGGTGCTTATATCCCTGAAATGCTGCACCCAAATGTTGAGGAACTTCAGCAATGTTACCTTGAGATTATGCAGGAGTCAACTTTCCAGGCCGAATTCCGTGACTTACTGCATGATTATGTAGGAAGGCCAACACCTCTGTATTATGCAAAGAGGCTAAGCGCATTATTAAATACCAATATTTATCTTAAGCGTGAAGACCTTTGCCATACCGGTGCACACAAGATTAACAATACCATCGGGCAGATACTCCTGGCACTGCGTTTGGGAAAAAAGCGAATAATTGCCGAAACAGGTGCAGGACAACACGGGGTTGCCACAGCAACTGTATGTGCGCTGAAGGGTGTTGAATGCATTGTTTATATGGGGGAGAAAGATATTGAACGGCAGGCACCCAATGTGGCTCGTATGCGCATGCTCGGTGCAACGGTTATTCCGGCCATTAGTGGTAGCCGAACATTAAAGGATGCCACCAACGAAGCCATCCGCGATTGGATAAACAATCCCTCCGATACACATTATATCATAGGAAGCGTGGTGGGGCCTCATCCATATCCGGATATGGTTGCTCGCTTTCAAAGTGTTATCAGTGAAGAAACACGGTGGCAGCTTAAGGAGAAAACCGGAAGCGAATTGCCAACGCATGTTATCGCTTGTGTAGGTGGGGGAAGTAATGCTGCCGGAGCATTTTACCATTATCTCGATGAATTGTCTGTACAGCTGGTAGCTGTTGAGGCGGCAGGCCATGGAATAAATAGTGGTATGAGTGCGGCTACAACTGCCCTTGGTAAACCGGGCATACTTCATGGAAGTAAAAGCCTGCTCATGCAAACTGAAGATGGACAGGTTATTGAACCCCATAGTATTTCGGCCGGACTTGACTACCCCGGCATTGGTCCATTGCATGCTCACCTTTTTGAAAGTGGAAGAGCAACCTTTCTGAACGCTACAGATGAAGAAGCTATGCGCTCAGCTTTTGAAGTGGCACGTCTTGAAGGCATCATCCCTGCCCTCGAAACTGCACATGCATTTGCCGCCCTTAATAAAATAGATCTGAAAAGCAATCACCAGATCATTCTATGCCTTAGTGGTCGGGGTGATAAAGACCTTTCTGCATATATGAAGCAGATGGATATGATTGGCGAAACAGGTAAATGAAAATCAAACTATGAGCAAGATTCAGGAGCTTTTTGCGAAGAAAAAAAATCGGATACTTAATGTTTATTGTACAGCGGGATATCCCAGGTTAGATAGCATCGGCGAAGTGATAGAAGCCTTAGAGCAAAACGGCGCTGATATTGTTGAAATCGGTATGCCTTATAGTGATCCTCTTGCTGATGGACCGGTTATCCAGCAAAGCAGCCAGGTGGCTATTGGCAATGGGATGACAATCTCTGTATTATTAGAACAATTGAAGGCGCTGAAAGGCAGGATTCATATCCCCGTGATTTTGATGGGTTACATGAATCCGGTATTACAATATGGGTTTGAGAAATTTTGCGCTGATGCTGCAAACGGAGGTGTTGATGGACTAATATTACCAGATCTTCCGGAGTATGAGTTCGAAACAGAATATGGCGATATCATCCGAAAGAATGGCCTTGATTTTATATTCCTCGTAACTCCCGAAACGTCTCCGGAACGCGTTGTTAAGCTTGATAAACTGAGTAGTGGTTTTCTTTATGCAGTGTCTTCATCGTCAACAACAGGTACAGACAAAGAGATGGTTTCTGTTGACATATACCTGCAGAAACTGCAAGGTTATAAATTAAGGAATCCGGTTCTTGTTGGATTTGGAATAAAAGACAAAGAAAGTTTTGACAAAGCCTGTGCCCATTCAAATGGTGCAATCATAGGATCGGCTTTTATCAGAGCTCTCGAAGGCTCAGATGATATTGGTAAACGCACAGGTGAATTTCTTCATTCCGTGCTTGATTAAATAAGGGGTAAAATTATAATATGGATTTAAAAATCCTGAAATACAATGCCGGCAATATTCAGAGTGTACTTTATGCACTGGAAAGAATAGGTGTTGACGCAATAGTAACTGATGATCATGATGAAATCCGGTCGGCAGATAAGGTCATTTTTCCTGGTGTTGGTGAAGCGAGTAGTGCTATGCGATATCTCAGGGATAGAAAACTTGATATCCTGCTGAAGGATCTTCGTCAACCCGTATTAGGAATTTGTTTAGGTATGCAATTGATGTGTAATAGTTCGGAAGAGAACGACACTTCATGTATAGGAATTTTTGAGGAAGAAGTGAAGTTGTTTCGACCAGAGATAAGCCGCATAAAGGTTCCCCAGATTGGCTGGAACAATATTTTCGACTTGCATACCCCACTTTTTGATAGTGTGCCTGATCAGAGCTATTGTTATTTTGTACACAGCTATTATGCTTCACTCGGCTCGCATACCATCGCAACAACAGAATATGTACTTCCATACAGCGCCGCACTTCACAGGGATAATTTTTACGGAGTTCAATTCCATCCCGAAAAATCGGCCACTGTAGGGGAGCAGATATTGCGAAACTTCATTGAAAAAATATAACAGTTTCTTTTAACCAGCACTGGATTATATGTCAGGATTGAATATTACATCACCATCGCTGGATACAGTGTGGCAAATCAGGCATCGGGTAATGTATCCGGAGCGGACACTGGATTTTGTTAAGCTTGAAGACGACCCAAATGCAATTCATTGGGGGGTGGAAGTGCATGGTGAAACAGTAAGTATTATTTCCGTATTTAAGAAAGGAAAATCCCTCCAATTCCGGAAATTTGCAACCTTGCCAGAAGCACAGCGAAAGGGTTATGGTAGCATGCTGCTGGAGAAAGTTATGCAGTATGCTGAAGAGGGAAATTTCGAAATAGTTTGGTGCAATGCAAGAACGGAGGCAATGGGACTTTATTACCGGTTTGGAATGCTCCCCGATGGTATTGGTTGGGAAGATAATGGCCACGAATACCGCAAAATGGTAAAACCTTTGAATAAGCATAGCAAAAAAAGATCAATGGAAATAATACCCGCTATTGATATAATCGACGGTAAATGCGTTCGGCTCACCCAGGGTGATTATGAACAAAAGACAATATACAATGAGCATCCTCTTGAAGTTGCCATGCAGTTTGAAGATGCGGGGCTAAGGAGACTTCATCTGGTTGACCTTGATGGCGCAAAAGCAGGTGCTGTTAAGAACTGGAAAGTTCTTGAAATAATTGCTGCTAAAACATCAATGGTTATAGATTTTGGAGGAGGAATTAAAAGGGAGGATGATCTTCGAATCGTCTTCGAATCGGGTGCAGAACTTGCAACTATCGGTAGCCTCGCCGTTAAAGATGAAAACAGTTTTGCGGATTGGCTCAAAAAATATGGCCCCGAAAAATTTCTGCTGGGGGCTGATGTAAAAGACGAAAGGATAGCAGTGAGTGGATGGTTGGAAACAACAAATATCTGGATATATGATTTTATACGTAAATATCAGGATCATGGTGTCAAACAGGTATTTTGTACTGATGTGAGTAAGGATGGGAAACTGGAAGGACCTTCTCTGGAATTATATAAAAATATCATTTCCCAATACCCGGAATTATACTTTATCGCAAGTGGTGGAGTGAGCAATTTGTATGACCTCCATCAGCTTTCAGAAATAGGCTGTTCCGGAGCCATAGTTGGAAAGGCTATTTATGAAGGACGGATCAGGATTAAAGATTTAGCGGCTAAGACTTGGGAGAATGATCTAACATGATAAACTATAACAACCAGTGCTAACTAAAAGAATAATTCCCTGCCTCGATATCAAAGATGGCAGAACCGTTAAGGGTACAAATTTTGTTGACCTGCGCGATGCTGGTGACCCTGTGGAATTAGGTAAGCTTTACGCAGAACAAGGGGCTGATGAATTGGTATTCCTCGATATTACAGCTACAGTAGAGAAACGAAAAACCTTGAGTGAACTGGTGAAGCGGATTAGTCACCAGATAAATATTCCCTTCACTGTAGGTGGTGGCATAAGCAGCGTGGAAGATGTTAGCGTATTACTTCAGCAAGGAGCCGATAAAATTTCTGTAAACACCGCAGCTTACAAAAGACCAGAGCTTCTAGGTGAATTGGAAAAAGAATTTGGTAGCCAGTGTATCGTTTTGGCCATTGATACCCGTCAGGAAGCTGATGGGGAATGGTATGTATACTTAAACGGTGGCCGAACAAAAACCGAGACCAGGTGCATTGACTGGGCAATTAAAGCGGTTTCATTAGGTGCAGGAGAAATCCTGCTGACGTCAATGAATCATGATGGCACAAAGCAGGGGTTCGCCCTGGATATTACCCGTCAACTATCCGATAAATTATCCGTTCCCATTATAGCCAGTGGCGGTGGTGGTGCAATGAAACATTTTCTGGAGGTGTTTGAGCAGGGGCATGCGGATGCTGCACTTGCTGCCAGTATTTTTCATTTCAAAGAGATCCAGATACCCGATTTGAAACACTATCTCGCCGTAAACGGTATAGAGGTCAGGAGATGAGGGCTTCCGGAAAGAGAGGATTTATTTAAATTTGAAGGATGAAAGTTGATTTTCTGAAATATGACGATGGCCTGGTGCCCGCAATTGTGCAGGATTTCCAGACCCAAAAAGTCCTGATGCTTGGATATATGAACCAGGAAGCGCTTAACCATACTGAGTCAACCGGCAAGGTGACCTTCTTTAGCCGTTCAAAACAAAGGTTATGGACAAAGGGAGAGGAGAGCGGTAATTTTCTTGAACTAAAGTCAATGGCTGTGGATTGTGATAATGACGCACTTTTGATCAAAGCTCATCCACTCGGTCCCACTTGCCATACAGGTGCGGATACATGCTGGAGTGAAAGGAATCATCCTGAAGACTTCCTGTTTTACCTGGAGGATATTATTTCGCTTCGAAAGATGGCCTCTCCCGGAGAGTCTTATGTAGCAAAACTTTTTTCACGCGGAATCAACAAGATTGCACAGAAGGTTGGCGAGGAAGCAGTGGAAATGGTTATTGAGGCTAAAGACGACAATGACCAGCTTTTTCTTAATGAATCCGCCGACCTGCTTTTCCATTATTTACTTTTACTTAACGCAAAAGGCTTTAGTTTACAGGATGTGATTGATATTTTAAAGGATCGTCATTCAAAATGATATGAGAACAAAATTCCTGCCCCTTCTTTCTATTCGTTTTCTTTACCTGGCTTTCTTAACGGTCGGATTTATTTCACCTGTTTTCGCTCAAACAAATAATTTCAGCATTAAAGGAAATATTGAAGGCCTTGCTGATAAATCGCTGGTATACTTAACTGACCCCGATCAACCGGGTGATACAATCGCCAGAACAATATCAGACAAATCGAGGTTTGAACTTAAGGGTGAACTGCTACAGACCAAATTATATAATATCGTATTTCTGCCCGCTGATAAGAAGGCATTGGTTTTCCTGGATCCTAAAAATGTTTCTGTAACGGGCGATATCAATAAAATTCAACAATTCAAATTTAGTGGCTCTCCCGCCCATGATGGTTTCATACTTTTCCAAAAGCGATTTGATCCGCTATTCAAACGCTATGCAAGCCTTAGCGAGACTGCTTCGCGTACAGGCGTAAATGATAGCCTGATGACCTTATACAAAGGTCTGGTCAATGAAATGGCAGAAACAGGCGAGCTATTTGCAAGGGAAAATCAGGATAAAGAAATTGCTGCATTTATGTGGGCAACAACCATGCAGGTGGTAAATGATATTAACCGGGTAGAAAAAAGTTTTGAGGCCATGAGTGAATCTGTGAAGCAAGGTTTTTATGGCAAATTCATAGCAGCAAGAATTGCGGAAAGCCGCGTGGGAAGGGTAGGGTTTGAAGCAATGGATTTTATTCAGGACGATACCTCCGGCAATCCTGTGGCGCTCTCATCGTTTCGTGGCAAATATGTACTGGTCGATTTCTGGGCCTCCTGGTGCGGACCCTGCCGTCAGGAAAATCCGAATGTAGTTTCCGCTTTCAATAGATTCAGGGATAAGAATTTTACTGTGCTTGGGATATCTCTTGACCGGGATAAGAAAAAGTGGCTCCAGGCAATTGAGGCCGACAAATTAAAATGGACCCAACTCAGCGATCTCAAATTTTGGCAGAATGCTGTTGCAGTGCAGTATAAGGTTCAGTCAATCCCACAGAATCTGCTGATTGATCCAAAGGGAATAATTGTTGCGAAAAACCTTCGGGGTACAGATCTCCATGATAAGCTCTGTGAATTACTTGGCGGATGTAATTAAATAGGAAAGTGAGAAGCCTTACTTCAGAGTGGATCAGGCTTCGTAAATTGGAGTATGGTTAATAGAATCCTTACATGCTTTTTTATAATTATTGTAATTACCGGAACGTCTGGCCCACTTAATGCACAGGCTTTATATTTCCCGGATACTAATTGGCAATCTCGCCCACCTTCCCAACTCAAAATAAATAAAAAACTTCTTGACAGCGCTGTTTCCTTCGCTATTAATAATGAAACAAAACAGGAAAGGGATCTTCGTGTCGCTATTCTGAAGTCGTATCAGCGTGAGCCGGGGTATGCTATTCTCGGGCCTACGAAGCCCCGGGGTGGCCCTGCGGGAATTGTAATAAAAAATGGCTATATCGTTGCCAGTTGGGGAGATATAGATCGCGTGGATATGACCTTCAGCGTTACTAAAAGCTATCTGTCAACTATAGCTGGCCTCGCACTCGAAAAAGGGCTTATCAGGAGCATTAAAGATAGGGTGAGTGATTATGTGTGGGATGTAAGTTTTGATGGACCGCATAATTCAAAAATTACCTGGGAACATCTCCTAAATCAGAGTTCCGACTGGTCGGGCGAACTGTTTAACCAATATGATTGGGCTGACAGACCCCCCAGGGAAGGAACCATTGATGAATGGAAAAACAGGAAACTTATAGAACCAGGAACTGTATTTGAGTATAATGACGTCAGGGTCAATTTACTGGCCTTTGCATTACTACAAGTATGGAGAAAACCTTTGCCGGTTGTCCTAAAGGAATATATACAGGATCCGATCGGTGCGTCTACTACATGGCGCTGGTATGGCTATGATAACTCCTTTGTGAATATTGATGGTATAATGGTACAGTCTGTAAGTGGAGGTGGTCATTTTGGTGGTGGCCTATTCATTAGCGCTGCCGACCAGGCCCGTTTTGGACTGCTTTTTCTTCGCGAGGGAAAATGGAAAGACAAAAAGCTTCTGTCTGATAACTGGATAAAAGCAGTACAGCAATCCTCACCTGCAAGCCAGACCTATGGCTACTTATGGTGGAATAACAAGGATAAAGGACTTCAGGGACTTCCACCCGATATCTACTATGCTGCAGGATATGGTGGCAATTACATAATCATAGATAAAGCCAACGATCTTGTGGTTGTTACCAGGTGGCTGGATGATTCTAAATTAGCAGCTTTCATGAACATGGTCATTAAATCAGTGCAGGGTAAATAATTTACCTTTAAAGCGATATAGGAAAACATTTTTCTGTTCGGTGATCTTTATCACATGGTTTATTACTTTTTTACTTGTTCAACACTATAGGATTTGGTGCTGTATTTTGGAATATATTTGAGTAGGTTGACGCATTCCAACGATTAGCAAGCAAAAAAATGAGAACCCGAATTTTCTTCCTTTTGGTAGCATTTGCTATCGCCACATCCACCGCTGCCCAAAAAATAAATGACCGCTACCGGTTAAATATCCAAAAAGCAAATAGTAATATCATCATTGATGGAAATGTTAGTGAAGAAGCCTGGACCAGCGCTGAAACTGCCCGGGATTTCTTTATGGTATTACCAATGGATACAAGTTTTGCAAGGGTTAAAACGGAAGTAAAAATGACCTATGATGATGATAATCTTTACCTCGTCGCGATCTGTTACCATGCTGTACCCGGGCCCTATGTTGTAGAATCATTGCGCCGGGATTTCAACTTTGGAAAGAATGATAATTTCTTATTCTTCTTTGACCCATTTGAAGACCGTACGAACGGATTTTCGTTTGGTGCCAATGCCGCTGGTGCACAATGGGATGGAATTATTTATGAGGGGGGTAAAATGGATCTTAGCTGGGATAATAAATGGACCTCCGTTGTTAAAAATTTCGATGACCGCTGGGTCTTTGAAGCAGCTGTTCCTTTTAAGACCATTCGCTTCAAAAAGGGTATGACAAACTGGGGACTTAATTTCAGTCGCAATGACCTGAAAACAACAGAGAAATCATCCTGGGCTCCCGTTCCCCGCCAGTTTCCCACGGTTTCATTAGCATATACTGGTAACCTCGTGTGGGACCAGCCGCCACCTGCCACAGGAGCCAACATTTCAGTAATTCCTTATGTTCTGGGTGGCTTATCAAGAGATCATGATAAAAATACCAAGACAGATTACCGAAAAGAGATAGGAGCTGACCTGAAAATAGGAATCACTTCTGCACTTAATCTGGATCTTACAGTTAACCCTGATTTCTCTCAGGTGGAAGTTGACAAGCAAGTGACCAACCTTGACAGGTTTGAATTATTCTTTCCCGAACGTCGGCAATTTTTCCTGGAGAACGCCGATATCTTTGGCAATTTCGGCTATACCAATGTCAGGCCTTTTTTCTCCCGGCGTATTGGTTTGAATGTTCCCATCCAATTTGGTGCAAGACTTAGTGGTAAGTTAAATAAGGATTGGCGCATAGGCATAATGGATATGCAAACAAAGGCGGTTGGAGAAATGGATCTTCCTGTTCAGAATTTCGCTGTAATGTCACTTCAACGAAAAGTTTTCTCCAGATCAAGCGTCGGATTACTTTTTATTAATAAACAGTCAATAAATTATCAACCCGATAAGGATCCGCTAACACCTGAACATAGCCAGTATAACAGGAATATTGGAATTGAGTATAACCTTGCTTCTCCCGGAAATTTCTGGACAGGGAAAGCACTTCTGTTAAAATCATTTAGTCCACATACTTCAGGGCGAACTGTTACACATGCTGCTAATTTGAATTATACAGATCGTAAGTGGCTACTGGGTTGGCAGCATGAATATGTGGGCCGCGATTACGTTGCAGAAGTGGGCTATGTTCCCAGAACCGGATACATTAAGGTTAATCCACAACTTGGATATCTCTTCTTTGCTAAAACGGGTAAGATACTCAGTCATGGACCTGTTGCCCAAAGTACCTATTACTTAAATGAAACTTTTAAGAAAACGGATTACGAAACCTATCTCTCATATAAATTTAATTTCAGGAACCAGGCAACATTGAATGGTTTGGTGGCGAGGAATTATGTGAAACTTCTACGCCCTTTTGATCCTACTAATTCCGGACTGGATTCCTTACAAACCGGAACGGAGCATAATTGGAATAACTTTAGCCTCGAATATATTTCCAGTCCCAGGAATTTATTTACTTATTCCGCATACTTACGTTACGGGGGCTATTTTGCCGAAGGAACACGTTTACAGGTTACTAATGAATTGGGTTATCGGTTTCAACCATATGTAGGCATTACAATGAGCACAAGCTATAACGATCTTCGTTTGCCTATGCCATGGGGTAAGCGTACCTATTGGTTAATTGGTCCCCGGATAGATGTTACTTTTACTAACAAATTATATTTCACCGCGTTTGGTCAGTATAATGAACAAACGAAGAACATTAATCTTAATACCCGGTTACAATGGCGTTACAAACCTGCCTCTGATTTCTTCATTGTGTACACAGACAATTACCTTCCTGAATATATGTCGGTTAAGAACCGGGCACTAGTTGTAAAGTTTACATATTGGTTCACGATGTAATTCATGAATGCCTTACTCCTTCAGCAGCTTTGAATATATGCAGGATATGAGGAAACAAGGCATCCATTGTTTCTTCAGCACCTCGTGGGGAGCCGGGTAGTGTTAATACAAGCATATCACCAATAAAACCAGCAATGCCGCGAGACAACATTGCATAAGGCATGCGCTGCTGTCCGTAATTGCGGGCAGTCTCCATAATGCCGGGCACTTCCCTGTCAAGTAAGGGGGCAAGGGCTTCCGGAGTCTGATCCCTGGGGCCCAGGCCTGTACCGCCGGCAAATAATACCAGTTGATAACCGGCATCCGCCAATTCCCTCGCTTTTGCCTGTATTATACTGAAGTCATCAGTGATGACTTCGCGTTTTGTCAATGCAATATTATATGTAATTAACTTTTGAGCCATGCGCTCACCAGTAAGATCATCATTGATACCTGCGGAAACACTATCAGAGCAAATGATAACAGCCGTTTTTACCTGATCTGATATGGCGTACTTCATGTCTGTTTTGCCTCCTTTTTTTTCTTCCAGACGTATAGTAGATATTTCAATTCCCTTATCAAGCGGTTTCAACATGTCATACATAGTTAGAGCAACAACGGATGCGCCATGCATTGCCTCAACTTCAACTCCTGTTTTATAGATTGTATGTACCTCAACCCTGATAATAATGTTTAGTCCATCAATACGGTGCGTAATAGCAGCATATTCTATCGGCAAGGGATGGCAATCAGGAATAACATCACTGGTTTTTTTTATAGCCAGCAGTCCCGCAGCTCTGGAAAATTCAAAGACATCTCCCTTAGGAACTTTACGCTGTTCAATTGCATCAATGGTTGCCTGGCTTGAAGCTTTCAATATCGCTGATGCGATAGCCTGGCGAAGAGTAGATGATTTATGGGTAATGTTGACCATTCTTTATTTGTTTATTTTCCATTGATGGGTTTCGTTATCAAATAATTCCTTCCCCCACACTGGCAACTCCGCCTTGATTCTTTCAACTAATTCAGAACAGGCTTCCGTAGCTGCCTTCCGATGCGCAGAAGAAGTGAATACAAAAAGGCAAATCTCACCCACTTCAACTGTACCGAGGCTATGGTAAACATGAAGGCAGCTCAGATCATATTTTGAAAAGATTGCTTCCCTGATTTCATGCATTTTTTCAAGTGCCATATCCTCATAACTGGTGTATTCAATTGCTCTGACAGTTTTTCCGTCAACCTGGTCGGCCCTGACCTGACCCAGAAAAATACTATGTCCACCAATATCATGACGGGAGCTATGTTTTTGAATACTATCACCAATGAATGAACTGCTTATTGCACCCTGAATAAATAGCTGTTTTGGTTTTCTGGCTTCCATATAATGATTATATAAGGGTTTCGTAATTGAGAATCCCTCCTTTTAAACTAAAGATATTTTTTTCTGATCCGGACCATTCGCGAAACATTTGCGCAGCTTGCAGACTCCGTTTTCCTGATTGACAAATGAAAACGACTGTTTCGCCCGAAATCTCATCAAACGATTCCTGCAAAATGGAAAGAGGTATTTTCTGATGATCGAAGGAAGTGATAAAAGGTGTTTCATCGGGATTTCGCACATCAATCACTGTAATATTTTCACTTAGCAGTTTATCAAATTGCTTATGATCAATTTCAAGATCAGTAGTAGGGATGCCACATTCCCAATCATAATCCTTTTGTGTGAATGATTCAACGTCAGGAGGTATCAAAAAAGCTGATAAAGGATTAGCACTTATTTGAATATCGTAACTCTGCATTGTAAGTGCATTAAAAGTATATAGTCGGTTTACCAAAGATTCTCCTATTCCCGTAATTAGTTTTATTGTTTCATTTGCCTGCATACTACCTATAATTCCAGGTAATACACCCAGTACGCCGGATTCTGCACAGTTTAGAACTTCCCCGTCTTTCGGCGGGGTAGGGAAGAGGTCACGGTAATTTACTCCGCCATTAACATTAAAAACTGCAACCTGACCATCATACTGCGATACCGCTCCATAAACCAGGGGCTTGCCTGTTAATACACAGGCATCATTGATCAAATATCGTGTGGGAAAATTATCACTACCATCAAGGATTATATCATAATTCGAAAAGAACTCCAGACAATTGCTTACAGTAAGTTTTGTTTCATATGGAATGATGGTGACCATCTCATTCATCATCTGAAGTTTTTTTGCAGCGATACTCACTTTAGGGTGGCCGATATCAGCTTCGCTATAGAGCACCTGCCTGTGAAGGTTGCTAAGGCTTACCTTATCATGGTCTACTATTCCAATTGTAGCGACGCCAGCTGCTACAAGAAATAAAAGGGCCGGACATCCAAGGCCACCTGCACCCACAACCAGTACCCTTGCCAAATTGAGTTTTTCCTGGCCTTCTTTACCAAAGCCTTTTAATATCATCTGGCGATGATATCGGGCAAATATGTTTTCTTGATTTTGCATATTATCCACCTGAAAATGGGGGTAAGATGGCTATCGTGGCGCCCTGATATAGATTGCTGTTTTCTGTAATAGTTCTTTTGTCAACCGCTATTATGAAATTATAATTGACAAGTGCAGGGAATTGTTCAAGCAGTAACTTCTTCAAACTGTCCGTGTCCTCAGGTAAATTTACTTTTACCGATGTACTACCTGTTAATTCTGCAAGTTGTCCGAAAACCATAATATTTATCTCACTGTTCATGCTGTTGTAAATAATAATTTAAATGCGGCAAGGGTTAGTACGGAAGCCAGCGTAAATTTAAGTATCTCATGCCTGAACTTCAGTGAACCGAACCAGGCCCCTAAAAGGCCTCCTGCAAATGCGATTATCACCATTAACAACATATCGCTGCTGAAGTGTATACCCTTGGTAAGTTGTCCCGATAATCCCGATAACGAATTTACGAAAATGAATAAGGCGCTAATCGCAGCAGTTTGTTTCTGGTCGGTCCATCGAAGCAAAAGGAGTATGGGCGATAAAATAATTCCTCCCCCGATTCCAATCAACCCTGATAAAAAGCCGATCATAGCTCCCAATAACAATGACCATACAATGTTTGGTAGCTGTTTTTCTTCTTCGCCTGTTTTTGTAAGAAAGAAAAACCTGGCTATTGGAATTAATAACAACAACCCAAGAATTTTTTTATATAAAGTTGCATCTATGCTCATTATACCGCCAAGAAAGGCGAAGGGAATTGACGCAAGAGCTAAGGGAAGGAATATTTTCCAATTAAAATGCCTGCCTCTGTAAAACTGAATGAAAGCCGTTAGTGATACAAAAATGTTTAATAACAGGGCTGTGGGTTTCATAAGGTCAGGTGCAAACCCGTAAATGGCCATGAGTGCAAGGTATCCACTTGCACCACCATGGCCCACAGATGCATATAAAAAAGCAACGGTGAATAGAAGCAGGTAAAATATTACTGTTATTTCCATGATACTATTTATGGCAGTAGATGGACCTCCACCAAATCATTCGGTTGACAAACCATAATATCTTCATGGAGAACAATCAGGCAGTTTGCTTTTGCGAAGGAATTAAGTTTGTAAGATTCCTGGGCATCAAGTGAACGGACAGTTTTACCATCGTGCAAGCCTTTTAAATAATGTACAATTCCCGCAGGTTTACTCAGTGCATTTAATAAAGGTAATTTCTGTGTTTCAAGTGTAACATTTCGGTTCTGTTGAATGCTGATGGCTTCCAGTACATATTCATAAAAGCAGGTCAAAACTGAAGAGGGATTACCAGGTAGTCCGAAAACAAGATTATTTCCTTTCTTCCCAAAGAATATAGGTTTTCCGGGCTTTTGTTTTATTTTATGAAAAACCTGTTCCACTCCACAAAGTAATGAGGCTTTAAGGGTGAAGTCATAATCTCCTACACTTATACCTCCTGTAATTAATACAATATCACTTTTAAGAAGTGCCTGCGTAAGTGTGCTGCGAAGTGATTCAAGTTGATCTTCCACCCGGTAAATTTCTGAAACACTCACTCCTGATTTTGATAGAGCAGCTTTAAGTGAATAGGAGTTTGACTCATAAACCTGCCCATATAAAAGAGGTTCCCCGGGAACCTGCAACTCATTTCCAGTTACAATAATGCTTACTACGGGACTTGGGTAAACAGTTAATTCAGTTATGCCGATACCTGCAATAAAGCCTATTGCCGCGGGGCTGAGTCTGCTGCCTTTTTCTAATGCAATTGAGCCCTTGGTTATTTCTGATCCCCTCGGCCGTACATTATCACCAATTTTAAGAAAGGGGTCATCAATGATAAGTTCATCTTCAGATATACTGCATTTTTCCTGCATTACAACTGTATCTGCACCGGTAGGTACAGGAGCTCCTGTAAAAATGCGTACAGCTTTACCGGAAGGTAATTCAAAACTATCGCCCCTCCCCGCCGCTACCTCTCCATATAATCCAAGGTCTTCTGAATCCATCCAGCCCTGGTATGAAAATGCATAACCATCCATGGATGATTGAGGATAAGCAGGTATATCAATAGGCGCAAAAATATCTTCTGCAAGTATCTTTTCAGCAGCTTCACTAAGCGAAACGGTAACAGGATCGAGCCTCACAGTATTCTCCCTTATGAGCTGCCTTGCCTTAGCTGCTGTGATCATAAAAAATTCTTTTCATTTCAATCTTGTTCCTATCCACCAATGGTGATCATGCTACGGTTATGGATATCTTCCGGGTGAATATTTTCAAAATCCCGGTGGAATTGCCCGCCATATTCCTTAGCCTTTGCTTTAATGTTGTCCCTGATCAGCGGAAGAATATCCTGTCCACTTCTGAGAGCAGTAAGCAGATCGGTTTCATGTTGGGAGAAAAGGCAATTTTTTAGTTTACCATCTGCTGTTAACCGTATACGATTGCAACTTCCACAGAAATTAGCACTCATAGTACTTATCACAGCAAAGGTGCCAGCGTGGCCAGGTACTACAAATTTTTTGGCTGTATCATTTGGTTCTCCCTGCAATCGCTCTATTGGATATTTGCTTCCAACTTCCTGAAGTATATCATCCAGGGTAACTACCTTGTTGCTGGTCCAACGATTTCCGCTGAATGGCATGAACTCAATAAACCTGACATGTACAGGTTCGTGTTTTGTCCATTCTACAAAATCGTTAATCTCCATATCATTCATCCCTTTCATTACCACCATATTCACTTTAACATGAAAACCTTCATTTAGAAGAAGGTGTATATTGTCATAGACACGTTGAAACTGATCACGGCGGGTCACCAATAAAAACTTTTCACGGTTCAGGGTGTCAAGTGAAATATTCAGTGAACGAATTCCAGCTTCTTTTAATACACTAATATATTCATGAATCCTGCTGCCATTAGTTGTCATGGTAAGCTTAACAGGAAGTTCAGAGAGGGAAAGGATTATTTCGGCCGCATCTTTTCTCACAAGAGGTTCACCTCCGGTTAGCCTGATTTTCTCAACACCCTGTTCCACAAAAAATTTGGAAATAGTATTAATCTCCGATGCCTGCATCAGTCTGCTGGCGGGTGCAAAATCATACTCTTCTTCAGGCATACAGTAAAAACACCTGAAATTGCAATTATCAGTGAGCGAGATCCGGAGATAATTATGAACCCGTCCAAATGTATCTGTAAGTTTTTTTTCCATTATTATTCCTTCAGGAATGTTTCATAGTCGTTTTTTGTATCAATATCGATTATTCCCAGTGGAAAATCCACAAGCTCAACTTGCGTTTCATATTGTTCCATCAGTTTCCTGGCACCCACATCGCCTTTTAAAGTAAACAATGCAGGAAACAACTGTTTGCGAAAGAGGGCAGGAGTTCCCCTTACTTCTCCATATTTGCTGGCAACACATAGTTTTGATTCATCACTTGCTCTTTCTACCAATTCCAGCAACAATTCAGGAGTTACAAATGGCTGGTCACAAACCATAAAGATTATAGCTTCCAGTTCCCCTTTCTCTTTTATGGCGGTCTCTAAGCCAATTCTGAGTGATGATGACATGCCTTCCTGCCAATGCTTGTTCACAACAATTTTAAGACCATAAGGTTCCAATTCAGGAATTAAAGAATCAATCTGTGCACCCAAAACCACTACCAGGGGCTCCAATCCGGTTGCCATTGCTGTTTCTGCCGCAGTTGAAATCAGTGTTTTGCCCCTGTAAGATAGCATTTGTTTGGGTTCACCCAATCGGCGTGAATCACCGGCAGCAAGAATAACAATACCGCATTTAACCTGTTTTTTGATTCTATTCTTCAAGAGATGTTTTTATCGCTTATCACAAGGTTATTTGTGCTATGGATAGGATTCATGTTATGTCTTAATGAGCCCCCCATTTTTCCCGCCAGAACAGCTTTTATTTCTGATATTATCGACAATGCTATCTCTTCTGCTGTTTCAGCACCCAACTCTAATCCAACGGGTGAATATATCCTTGATAATTCCACATCCGATAATTTAATCCCTTCAGATTTCATATCATCCTGCATTCGGTCAAATTTTTTCCTGGGACCAAGCATACCGATATATTTCGCTTTAGTTTTTACCAATGCTTTAAGCATGGCAAAATCATAATTGTAATTATGAGTCATTAACACAAATACTGTTTGCTGATCAATTGAAATTTGCTCCAGCACATTTTCGGGTTTTGAAATGATCACCTGGCAGGTGCTTGAAAACCTTTCCTTTTTTGCGTGAGATGGCCGGCCATCAATAACAGTAGTTTCCCATCCCATAATATCCGCCATAGATACCAGGGGTATAACATCATTTCCTGCCCCAATTAATATGAGCGACACTGCAGGATTTATATACTCAATAAATGCGGTTATTTCGTTTTGATCCGATGTATAATTCTTAAAAGATGATCGTTGCTCACGGAAAGAAAGTTTTACATCATCCAGCAACATCTCCCGTAAAGTATCATCCTTCAGGTTACCACTTATGGTACCATCCTCTTCAACCAACAGGCAGGTACCATGTTGATATCCTTTCCTGTTCTGGAGTGAAAATACCGTTACAAGAACACTGGCCTGTCGTTTTGCGACAGCCTTTCGTAAAAGCTCAACTGAATTATTTGGATCATCCTTATTGATTGGCTCAATCAGCACCTGAATTACTCCGGCGCAACCAAGCTGCACCCCAATACTTGCATCATCTTCATCATTGGTATCATAGGTTACCAGCCTCTTTTGTTGTTGGTTCAATACAAGTAATGCTTTTCTTAAGGCATCGCCTTCCAGGCACCCGCCGCTGATTGCTCCGGTCATCGCGCCATCATCTGATACTAACATCCTTGCCCCCGGCCTTCGGTAAGATGATCCTTCCAGGTGTACCACAGTAACCAGCGCGCTATTCCTTTCATCAAATTGTGCCGTATCAAATGCCTTTATAATGGATTGTATTTCTTTCATTCCTTTCGTTTCAAAACAAAAATAGTCCTGAGGGGCTTATCTACAAGAACCATCCCCCAAAGGGCTATAATTTACGACAATTTGAAAGCAGTGAGGCCCCATTTAAAAGGGTTTTGGCAGAATAACGCCTGATAAAAGCAATTAGGTCGGTTTTTTCTCCATGCTCACATATTTTCCAGCTTATTTATTCGTTAATGGGGAATAAAATCCTGTCTTTTGAAAAAATTTGTACTCAGTTTAACTTTAATGGCGACCATAAGCGGGCTTTGGGCCCAGCCAAAGTTGGATACTACTGATAATAAGCTTAAACAGCAGAAGGAGAATATAATTACGGAATCTACGATCATCAAGATCGAAAATCTGGGACTTAATATCAATTCTGAGCTCCCTGAATTACGCCCAACCATTTCACCGGATGGGAATCTCCTTTTTTTTATATGTGAAAATCATCCGGCAAATTCGAAGTACCGGTCAATTCCAAACTCCCAGGATATTTGGTTTTCCTATAAAGAAGAGAACGGTCAATGGAGTGAGGCAAGGCATTTATCTTATCCTCTCAATACCGTGCATTATAATACCGTTTATTCTATTTCACCTGATAATAATAGGATACTCATCAGGGGTGCTTTTGTAAACGGCGCTTATGATGGAAAAGGTGTAAGTATTTGTCACCTCAGGGAAGACGGTCGCTGGAGTGAGCCAGATGCACTTCGTATTCGTAATTATTTCAAATATGACCAGGGCAAACAGTCAGGTGCCTGCATGGCCCATGACGGACGAACCCTGCTGCTTTATATGACCCCGGAAAAAGGGGGATCCCTGAATGACATATTTGTATGCTTTCTTACGTCAAATGGTAGTTGGACAGAGCCAAAAAGCCTAGGTAAAAAGATCAACTCCCCTGAAACGGATGAAATGACTCCCTATCTGGCAGCAGATGGAAAGACCCTTTATTTCAGTAGTAACCGAACAGGAGGGCTGGGTGATAATGATATCTGGATGACTCGTCGGCTTGACGATAGCTGGCAGAAATGGAGTGACCCGGTAAACCTTGGAAGCCCTATCAATACCGAAAATTGGGATGCCTTTTTTACGCTTGATGCTGGCGGGGAGTACGCATACCTTTCCACCAAACTAAATACTTATGGAGAAAGCGATATCGTTCGTGTAAAACTTATGGAAAAGGAAAAGCCGGACCCTGTTATACTTGTTAGTGGAAATGTTTATAATAAAAAAACAAATGAACCCTTAAGCGCATCACTTTTATACGAAACATTGCCAGATGGGATAATTGCAGGTAATGGCATGTCTAATGCAATCGATGGGGCTTTCAAGATCGTTCTTCCCTTTAATAAAAATTACAGCATTCGGGCTACTGCCGACAAATTTTTCGCGATATCTGAGAATTTAAATCTGGACTCTCTAGTAAAAGAAGGCTATAAAGAGATCCATAAAGACCTGTTCCTTGTACCTATTGAAATTGGTCAGATAGTTCGGTTGAACAATGTATTTTTTGATTTCGACAAGTGGTCACTGAGGCCTGAATCCTATCTTGAATTGGACAGGGTCGTAAAACTGCTGGAAGAAAATCCCTCTATTGAAATTGAGATGAGTGCACATACGGATAGTTATGGTTCAGATGAATACAACATGAAGCTAAGTGATAACCGCGCCCGATCTGTGGTTGAATATATCATTTCAAAAGGTATAAATGCATCGCGGATTATAACACAGGGTTATGGTGAAACAAAACCTGTTGTACCAAATGACTCCGACGAGAACCGTCAATTGAACCGAAGAGTTGAATTTAAGATCATGAAAAACTGATTTCTTCAGCAATAGCGTAAACAAATTAAAACGAGATAAAGAAGAGCGCCTGTTGAAGGTCCTCTTCTTTTATCAGTGATCAGTTTCCTAATCCAACAGTGAAGCCGGTTATGCTGCTGCTAAACACATAATTTCCCTGAGCACTGGCGCTACCTGTATTCAGGTCTATGCGATATAATTTTGTTATTCCCCCTGAATTTAAAATGGCCCAGCCCATTCCACTCTTTCCCCCAATATCGAAACCGTTGGTTCCTTCTATATTCAACCCAAGTGAACCAACCTCTACTAAGGTTCCTGCATTTGGCGGATCCTGGCGGTATAACTTATCAGTAGCATGGTCAATATCAAATAATGTGGTAATTGTTGCACCAGCAAAATTATTCGTGTAAGCAGCAGCACTCACTGCAGGCATACCGGGGTTAAGGGATCCATCAATTGCCGCAACCATGCCATTGTCAGGATTCAACCGTAGGTTCTGGCCGGCATCACTCACTACTCGTATTCTGTCAACAGTAGGATTGAAATCGAATCCAAAATTATTACCATTTAGAATAGTTGATAGGGGTAAAGCGCCCACAGAAGATGCACTTCCATTCGCGGAATTGATCGTATATAGTTTGCTGCTGCTGCCAAGCGCATATAGCTGTCCGTTAAGTGGACGAAAGTCTATCCCTACAATCATTTCTCCCGGTTGCAAACCTGTAATTGATTTTATTATAGGTGCTGGTTTATCAGGGTTGAATATCAGAAGATTTGTTCCACCACTTATTGCATAGGCCACAGGTTCAGTGGGAATCGCAATTGCACTGATATTGGATCCGCCACCTAAATTGCCAAGGCTTTTTGCCTTACCTGTTGCCAGGTCGATCATGTAAAGAGCTGTTTTGCCTTTTACGTCGTTTGTGGCTAGTGCAATTTTATTTCCAGGAGCGATATCAAAACCTGTCTCTCCATTGAAATCAACTCCAAGATCCCCAATGGCAACGATTGTACCATTGTTGGGCGGATCCTGTTTGTATAACATGTCGGTTTGCACGTCAATATCAAATAATGTTGTAGTGGTTGTTCCGGCAAAATTGTTATCATATGCTACTCCCGTAATCATGGCATTGGTTACTCCGTTAATATTTCCATCAGTAGCTACAACCGCACCAGTTTCGGGATGCAGGCGGAGATTCTGACCATTGCTCGTTACAACCCTGATCCTGTCAACGGTTGGATTGAAATCGAAGCCTGCAACGCCAGATGACAGGGAAGGTGTTAAGACCGGACCAACCTGAACAGCCACACCAGAATTGGTGTTGATAACATACAAACGATTTGTTGTGCCTAATCCATATAACTGTCCGGTAGCCGGGCGAAAGTCAATAGCAATAAGCTTTTCACCGGTTTGCATGCCGTTGATTGTCATATTGGATTCCGGCATTTTGGGTGATTGTGCATTGTATTTCAACAGGTTCATTCCGTTATCCAAAGCATAGAATAATATATCCGGCCCCTCCGGCATCATTCCGGGATTATCATTCTTATTACAAGCGATTATTCCCAGCGAAAGCATGGCAGCCAGGCTGCCTTTCAGTAATGTTGTAGTTATCTTTTTCATATACTCCGTTTGTTGGTTATGGGCCATATACGGAGTTTTTTAACCTTCAGTTTTAGCTCAAGGATGATTTAGCTGGCGTTTGTATAATTGGATGGCATTTTCATAGCCAAGATAGAGGGCATCACAAATAAGGGCATGTCCAATAGATACTTCGTCCAGAAAAGGGAGATTTTCTGCAAAATACCGGAGGTTTTGCAGATCGAGGTCATGGCCCGCATTGATGCCTAACCCGAGTTGATTTGCCAGCTTCGCAGCATCGATATATGGTGATATTGCTTGAGCGCGGTTTTGGGAATACTCCCTGGCATAAGATTCTGTATATAATTCGATCCTATCAGTTCCTGTTTCAGCCGCACCTTCCACCATTTCACTTAGAGGATCCACAAAAATAGATGTTCGGATACCCGCTTTCTTAAACGTACGAATGATATCTATCAGATAATCCCGATGTCGGATTGTATCCCAGCCATGATCTGATGTGAGCTGACCTTCTGCATCCGGAACAAGCGTAACCTGGTCTGGTAAAACTTCAAGTACAAGATCCACAAACTTTTGTTCACGGCAATTGCCTTCAATATTGAATTCTGTAGTAATTATGTTCCTGATGGCTCTAACATCAGAATAGCGAATATGCCGCTCATCGGGGCGGGGGTGAACTGTAACCCCATCTGCACCAAAAGCCTGCGCATCAATGGCTGCTTTTACAACGTCGGGATTGTTGCCACCTCTGCTGTTCCTTATGGTAGCAAACTTGTTGATATTAACAGAAAGTTTGGTCATAATGCAAATATAGTCACTGCAGGATTGTTCACCACCTCGCCACCAGTTTCAGATTCACGAGTCTTGGAGTTAGTCTGTTTGGTATGGTATAAGTTGTGTTAGAAAAGTCCTTGATCAGTAAATAGGAAATAGTATTAGCGCGGTCAATAATATTAAAGACCTCAAGGCTTGCCCAAAGGTTTTCAAAATTGCGAAATGGACTGTGGCTCCGTCTTTTTGCAGGATCACTATTAAGCAGAAGGGCACTGAAACCAATATCAATGCGGAGGTAAGGATCAATCACAAGTGCATTTCTGTATTTGACACTGTTGGGGATGTTATAAGGCAGGTTTGCTCCATAAATGGTGTTTACATAAACCTTGAAATTTTTATTAGTAGATAGGTAATCCTGGAAAAATATACCTACTGTAACCAATCGGTCAGTTGGCCTTCGCAACCAACCATTCTCTGTGAGAGTGCTGTCAATAGGCCGGTTAAGTGAATCAATTGTATAATTGTAAAACTGGTCACCTTCAATATCTTCTCGTGTCCGCATAAAACCCACACTTATATAACTTTCTGCATCCCTCACAACCTCCCCAAATAAACGGGCTTCCAGTCCCGCAGCATATGCCTTTGCATTGTTCTCGCCAAAGTATCTCATCCTCACATTATCTATGTCATAAGGAACAACATCCCACATACTCTTATAATACGCTTCTGTGGTAAGGCGAAGCATCCTGTCAAATGCCTTGAAATTATAATCAAATCCCCCACTCAGCTGCCAGCTTTTTTGGGCTTTGAGTGAATAATTAATACTTCCATCGTAACGGCGCATCTCCCGGTAAAAAGGAGGTTGATGATAAATACCTGCACTTCCCCGAAAAATAATATCCCTTTTCCAGCTGATTGGCTTCCAGGAAATACCCGCTCTGGGCGATATTAATAATTCTTCATTAAGGTCATTATAATTAAATCGCACACCAGCTTGTATGCTCAGACCCGACGAATCGCCAACACTTATATTGTCCTGGAAATACCCACTAAAACGATTAACCGAAAAATCCGCGGATGACCGGAGCCTGTTAAAAAGAGATAATTCTCCAGGTTGATAGGGGAGTGAATAACCGGCAGAATCCTGGTATTCAAACTCCCTTAGTTGATCCGTGATCTGCTGGCGGTCAACACCTAGTCCCCATTGTAAATAATGATTACCTCTGTCATAGATACCTTTATGACTTAAGTTCCACACTTCAATATCAAGGCTGTTCCTGGCATAATTCTGAAATACACCGGCACCAAGTGGATTTATAATCAGACCGAATTCCGGCATGCTACGGTCAAACGACCTTTCCCCAAACAGATAAGCACCGGTAATGTCAATGGATTCTTTTTCCTTATTACTGAATCTCGATGCCATCCATTTCAGCCTGAGGTTTTTCCGTGGCTGGTTTATAACTGATAATCCAGCCATATTGGTACTATAACTGTCTTCCTCACGACCTTCAAAATATATGTCCAACCCCAGGTTGGCAGAAAAAAATGGTGAAAATACCGCAGCGGAAGGCTGGCTGAATTCAGGCTCTAACGTAAATTTTGTTCCTGAAATATTTCCTATAAATTCTGCTGTCCATTTTGAATTGAATTCCCAGGTGAATAATCCCTGTAGGTCGGCCGCCGATGGAACATAATTCCCTTTTGTTTCCTGGCTGCTCAGCAGATTACGGTTACTCCGGTTACGTGCACCTATTAGCCAGGAAAACTTGTTCTTTGCGCCTGTTCCTTCAAGCTGGAGACCTTGCTCCAGCAGGCCTATATAGGCAGACCCTCCAAATGTTTTGGGTTTCTTATACTGAATGTCAAGTACTGATGAAAGTTTATCACCATACCTGCTTTGAAAACCACCGTTGTAGAAATTTACACTCCTCGTCATTTCGGGGTTGATAAAACTTAAGCCTTCCTGTTGCCCGCTTCTGACCAGGTATGGACGGTAAATTTCAAAATCATTCACGTAGATCAGGTTCTCATCATAACTTCCACCTCTTACATTATAATTTGAGGTTAGCTCATTATTCGTTCCAACAAATACCTTAATAAGATTTTCTATACTACCGCCTGGCCCCGGAATATTTAAAGCAAGTTTAGGGTTTATATTAACCAGACCGGCTTCACGCCGGCTTCGCTCATCTGTGACCGTTACCTCTTTTAGTTCCTGTGCTCCTTTTTCCATTCGGATAGTAATTGTTTCTGTTTCGGCATTATTGAGAAGGAAATTTTTCTGTTGAGGTTTGTACCCGGTATAAGTAAAAATCAGCGCTATAGCTTTTCCTGCAGGCACCGTGATCCTGAAATACCCGCTGTCATTGCTGCGAAGTCCCCCTTGTTTGCCGAGAATTGAAATGCTTACACCACTAAGACGTTGTTCATTTTCGTCAACGATCATTCCATAAATAATTGCTGTTTTATCCTGGGAGTATGCTCCCCAAAATAATCCCAGAAGAAGGCTAAGTAGTATGGCTAAGGTTTTCAATCAGGATGCTTTATAAAAGCGTTTGTAATTCAATCTAACTGTCAATCTGTTTCATTGCAGCAATTGTGGCCCGGGGATCAGGTGAATGAAAAACAGCACTTCCAGCTACCAGAACATCCGCTCCTGCTTCAGCCAGTGCACGTGCATTTGTCATATCAACTCCTCCATCAACTTCAATCTTCACATTTATTCCCAATTGTTCTATCCTCTGTCGCAGGATGCTTATTTTATCATAAGTATGCGGAATGAATTTCTGTCCCCCAAATCCCGGATTAACACTCATGATAAGTACCATATCAATATCGGGGAGAATATCCTGCAGTAATTGTACGGGTGTATGTGGATTAATGGCAACCCCGGCCATCATTCCCAATGATTTTATTTCCTGGATATTACGATGAAGATGCCTGCAGGCTTCAAGGTGAACTGTAAGGATATCAGCGCCTGCATTCCTGAATGCATGGGTATACTTTTCCGGCTCTTCTATCATCAGATGAACATCAAATAACTTTTTACTTGCCTTACGAAGCTGCTCAATCACCGGAAGCCCAAAGCTGATATTATTTACAAAGCGGCCATCCATAACATCCAGGTGAAACCAATCGGCCTCACTATCATTAAGCATACTACATACTGAACCCAGGTTCAGAAAATCGGAGGCTAGTAAGGAAGGGGCAATGATCATGGTGGGAAGATAAATTATTTTTCTCCTTTAACCCTAGCGGCTGCTTCAACAGCCTCGGTAAAATTTCGGTCGAGCGAATATGCCTTTGCGTAATTACTCAAAGCTTCCTCCTTTTTGCCCAACTTTTCATAACAGCGCCCCTGCCAGTAATAAGCATCAGCATAAGTATTGGAAACAGTAGCAGCAAGTTTAAATTGCTTGAGGGCTTCGTCAAGGTTTTTCTGATCAAAATAGATTATTCCTTTTTCGATATATGCTTCCTGGAATTTCCAATCGATCTTTATAACTTGGTTGAACTGGTCAAGCGCTTTTGCAGTATTGCCGGTATTCGCAAAATAGATTCCCTTGATAAAATAGGGATCTGGCATCTCCCCAACAGAATCCCTTCCAATTACCAGGTCCGCCATCTCCAATGATCGTGGATCCCGTGCTTCAGCATACAGATTAGCAAGTGATAATGCCGTCATTTGAAGTGGCTGGATCCTGAAAGATGTTTCCAGGTGGCGAAGCGCTGAAGGGGTATCTTTTTTCTCCAGATACAACATTGCCTTTTCAAACCAGGCCTCAAAATCGAGGGAGTCTTCTGCCAGCATTTTATCATACGCTTCCAGTGCTTTATCATATTGCCCATTCTGCAGAAGTGCTTCTCCCAATCTTCTCTTAAGATTAGTATTTTCGGGAAACCTTACCGTAAGTTCTTTGAGCAGTTCCAATGCCTTATCATTTCTGCCAGCCATAAAGAGAGAACTAACTTTCATTTCAGCAATTTCCTCTACCGGCGATAATTCCCAGGCTCTTTGCAGGTCGGCATAGGCAAGTTCGTGCTCGGCATTCCTTGTAAGAAGGGATGCCCTGCGTATATACAACTCAGTGTTTTTATTATCGGCATTGATACTGTCTGATAACGGCTTGTAAGGATCCACGGAGAGGATACTGGTATTTTGGCCCTTATCATCACCGGAATTTACATCCGAACCACAGGAATAAAATAATAATGTAACAGCCAATCCTAAAATGGCGAATAATGATTTCATCGGCCAAAGCTATGGTTTTCACAAAAAATGCTATTATACTAATACATTTGCCACGGATAAAATTAAAACATATTATGATGGTTTTGTATAATTGGTTAGGTATAGTGATCACCGGGGCTTTTTTTGCCATGGGTTCCACTGGTTCTTCTGAAATAAAGAACACTAACCTTTCAGATACACTACACTATCCGGAGGAAACTCATTTCAGAAACTTGAGACAACTTACTTTCGGCGGTGATAATGCAGAAGCTTATTTTAGTTATGATGGTAAATACCTGGTATACCAGAAAACCAGCCTCAAAGAAGGGATACCCTGTGACCAGATATATATGGGCAAAATTCCCGAAAGCGCTGCAGAGCCTTTTGTCCCGAAACTAATTAGTTCCGGAAAAGGTAGAACAACCTGCGCATTTTTTCTACCCGATGGTAAGCATATCGTATATGCCTCCACGCATCTGGGGGGAGATGAATGTCCGCCGGTTCCTGATAGAACCAAATATGGTAACCGCTATATTTGGCCGCTTTATAATACCTATGATATATTCCTGGCCGACACTACAGGTAAGATTGTTAAGCAATTGACATCCTCAGATGGGTATGATGCAGAAGCAACTATTTCACCTGATGGGCGCCTCATGGTATATACAAGTGATAAGGATGGCGATCTTGAGTTGTATTGCATGAACCTGAAGTCTGGCAGGGAAAAGCGATTGACCCATACCGTTGGTTATGACGGGGGTGCATGGTTCAGCCCGGATGGAAAAAAAATAATCTGGAGAGCCAGCCGACCTGCTCCGGGTGAGGAAGAATCGGAATACAAAAAACTACTTGCCGAACATCTGGTTGCACCAACCAGAATGGAAGTTTATACTGCTAATATCGATGGATCCGATGTAAAGCAGGTTACAAATCTTGGCCAGGCCAATTGGGCTCCGGTTTTTATGCCCGATAGTAAAAGAATATTGTTTGCATCAAATCATGAATATAAAAGAGGCTTTCCATTCAATCTGTATATGGTTGATGGAGATGGATCAAATATGAAGAAAATAAGCCGCGATAAGGGCTTCGATGCATTTGCTATGTTCAGTTATGATGGAAAAAAGATTGTATTCTGCAGCAATCGTAATAATGGTAGTACCCGGGATACCAATATATTTGTTGCCGATTGGACTGAGTAAATATCTCATTATTAATTATTACACCAAACCTCAAATAGTATAACATGTACAACGGTCTATTACACCTTCACAGCCTCCTCAGATGGGTCATCTTCATTTTATTGATCATCGCAATTATTAAGCATTATAAAGGGATGACTACCAAATCCGGCTATAGTGCAGGTGATCGGAAAGTTGACCTTTTCCTGATGATATCAGCCCATGTAACCTTATTGGTTGGCTTATACCAGTGGTTCGCAGGTCCCTGGGGTTTAAAACTCATCCAGGACAAAGGTTTCAGTGAAGTTATGAAGAACAGCACTGAACGTTTTTTTGCAGTTGAACACATGGTTGGGATGATAGTTGCCATAATATTGATCACAGTGGGACGTTCTGCAGGAAAGCCTTCCAATGCAGGAGGAGCTCAACACAGGAAAGCCTTCATGATGTTCCTGATTGCACTTATTATTCTGCTGGTTGCTGTTCCCTGGCCATTCCGTGAAAATCTTGGCAGAGGATGGTTCCCAGGTATGTAATTGAACCGGGTATCGGTACTTTTAGGTGTTGAGACTATTCATGAGCTTCATAAATTGTTTCATTTCGTCTATAGTACCGATACTTACTCTGGCCCATTTTCCATCGGGTTGCTCACTTGAGCGAAGCACAACATTCTTCGCGAGCATATCCTTTGCAAAATCTCCTTTATAATCTTTAAGGTTGAAGTAAAGGAAGTTCGTATAGGAGGGGATGCAACGATAGCCCATTTGCTGTAGTGACTTGTATGTATAATCACGGGCCGCTGCATTTTTTATTTTACTGGAATTGCTATGAGAACTGTCTTTCAGACTTGCCATAGCAGCGGTCATTGATAAGGCACTTAAACAAAAATTACTGCTGCCAAAATAGTTTGCCTGTAAATCTTTGATTGTCTTTGGATCCGCTATCACAAAACCCACCCGAATTCCTGCCATGGCATGGATCTTCGAAAATGTCCTTATGATAATGATATTGGGGTTGCCAGCTTTAACCAATGATATCATTGATTCATTGTCAGGGGCATCCAGGAAATCAATATAGGCCTCATCAATGGATACCATCGTACGCTTACTTGCTTCTTCACAAAAAGATTTAAGTACTGCAGGTTTCAGCATTGTGCTGGTAGGGTTTGCCGGATTACAGATGTACACCTGCGCAGTTCTGTCATCAATAGCTTTCAGCATAGCATTCAGATCATGGACCTTTTCCCCATCAAGCGAAATTTCTTTTACTTCAACACCTATTTTTTTTGCTGTATTGGGAAGTATGCCGAAAGTTGGATTTGCAGTGACGAGATTTCCCTTACTGAAATGCCGGGCCAGAAGGTTTAATGCTTCCCCAGATCCCGGTGTTACCAGGATATGATCTGGTGTTACCCCGTAATAATCGGCAAGTTCCTGTCGAAAGCTCTGCAAACTGGGAATATTATATTGGTAACGATGCGCTGTGCCTATCATATCTGCAATCGCTTTTTTCGCTAACGGTGATAGTCCGTATGGATTTTCATTAGAGCCGAGATTTAGCAATCCGGACTCAGATCCGTATGATTTTGGAAGATAGTCTTCTCCACCAAGTGAATTCAAAGAAAATCCCATTCCCAGAGTGGCAAGGGCAGTTTGCTTAAGCCAGTCGCGACGATGTAGCTGGTTTGACATTTTGCAGTTTTTTTGGTCCCCTTAAGATACGAAAAAGCATGATTAACGGCCGCCCAGTTCTATTACCTCACAGTCTTTCATTTGATTTCCATCAATAACAAAGCGGATGATGGTGCGTACTTTATGCCAGCCCTGTTTACCGGCAGCACCGGGGTTCATATGGAGGCATTGCAAGCCTTCATCATACTGAACCTTTAGAATATGGGAATGGCCTGATATAAATAGTGCGGCTTTCTCTTCTATGATGCGTTTTTTAACACCGGGAGCATACCTGCCGGGATATCCACCGATATGTTTCATGAAAACCCTCACATCTTCACAATCGAAAGCAAGCTCTTCCGGGTAAATACTGCGAATATCATTACCATCAATATTTCCATAAACACCTCGAACCCGGAGTCCGCTCTTTTGACCAAGTTCTTCCGCAATGTTGATGTTTCCAAAATCACCGGCATGCCATATCTGGTGACAATCTCTGAAATATCTGAATACTGTTTCATCAAGAAAACCATGTGTGTCTGAAATTAGTCCGATCCTGGTCATTTGTGCTGTTTCGCTTATTTTAGGTGGAAAGTATGATTTTGTATCTTAGCAATACGATAAGCCATGCCATACAACAGAAATTTTACCTGGTATATTGATAAACGCTCCTGGAAATATGTTTTCCTTCTGGCGATGCTGGATCGTAGCGTGCAGTAGTCGCGTCCTTGCTAAAAAATACTTCATTCAATCAATAAACCTTAAGATGCCTCATTATATTAAATTGGGACAAATCCCGCACAAACGTCATACTCAGTTCCGTAAACCTGATGGTGGTTTATATTCCGAACAGCTTTTTTCTACCGAAGGATTTTCAAATGATTATTCTATCCTTTATCATGCACATCCACCAACACAAATAATTAGTACAGATCCTCCAATCAACACTATGCCGGTTGTTGCCGAAGAGAAAATGCTCCAGCATCGTTGCTTTGAAGGATTTCAAATAAAGCCGGAAAATGATTTTCTGGAAAGCCGTAAACCGGTGCTTGTGAATAATGATTGCCATATTGTGCTGGCTGCCCCTCGCGAAAGCATGACCCGATACTTCTATAAAAATGCAGATGCTGATGAGATGATTTTTGTACATGCCGGAAGCGGTGTGCTTTACACCCAGTATGGTGAACTTCCCTTTGGATATGGTGATTACCTCGTGATACCGAGAGGTACTATTTACCAGATCAGCTTTACAGATTCAAATAACAGGCTTTTTATAGTAGAATCCTTCAGCCCTATTCGATACCCCAAACGTTACCTTTCAAGGTATGGGCAATTACTGGAACATTCTCCGTTTTGTGAGCGTGATATAAGGGGCCCGCAGGATTTGAGATCTTATGATGAAGCCGGGGATTTCCTGATTAAAACCCGTAAAAAAGGTATGCAATATGGACTTCATTATGGTCATCATCCTTTCGATGTGGTAGGATGGGATGGATGTTGTTATCCATTTGCCTTCAGCATACATGATTTTGAACCCATAACAGGACGCGTTCACCAGCCACCACCTGTTCACCAGACTTTTGAAGCAAATAATTTTGTTGTTTGTTCCTTTGTTCCCCGCCTTTATGATTATCATCCGCAGGCCATACCAGCTCCCTATAATCATAGTAATATAGACAGTGATGAGGTTTTGTATTATGTTGACGGTGATTTTATGAGCCGCAAGAATGTTACCCGGGGCATGATCACGCTGCATCCTGCTGGCATACCCCACGGGCCTCACCCTGGTGCTGTGGAAAAAAGTATTGGCAAGAAGGAAACCGGGGAACTGGCCGTTATGGTCGATACCTTCCATCCTTTACAATTGACAGTAGAAGCCCTTGAAATCGAAAACCAGGGATATACAATGTCGTGGGCAGAATAGACTGGTATTAAAAAGGTCAATTTTCTTATATTGTAGGAACAAAACCATTTGCCATATGATCAAATTCAGTGAAATCAAACCAGGAGATTATGTAATGGCCGAATATGAGGGAGAATTATGGGAAGGCATCGTTAATGAGCTGAACCGGGAAGACAAAGAGGTCTGCGTTCAGACGGAGGTCCAGGAATTCTGGTTCAAGCCCGACAATCTTCGCTCAATACCCCTTTCGGAAGAGCAGTTGATGAAGTTCAATTTTGAGAAGGAAACAAATGGTGATGGCTGGATAAAATACAAGAAAGGACCTTTCCGCTTACAGCTAAGGCAGGAAGGTGCTTTTGACGATTTTGAGATCTGGTACCGCGAAGACCGCCGGCATATCAAGCACCACCTCGGGGTACATGAGCTCCAGAATCATTATTATCAAATGACCAAAGTAGAATTGGGAAGGAACTAGAATACTCGATTTCCGTCATATTTTCAGTAGTTTTGACACCTAAGCACAACATTTTCAATGAGAATGGGGAAAAAATCCCCATTTTTTTATTTTTTGTGCCAAATAATCATATCTTTGCGCTCCCAAAATCTGTATGGCAAAACAAGCACTCATTAAACAGGATGGAATAATAGTAGAAGCACTTTCGAACGCTATGTTCAAAGTTAAGCTGCAAAATGACCATGAAATACTGGCCACTATCTCAGGGAAAATGAGGATGCACTATATCAGGATCCTGCCGGGCGACAAGGTAGGGGTGGAGATGAGTCCATATGATTTGACAAGGGGTAGGATTATTTTCAGATACAAATAATATAATAGTCATGAAAGTTCGTGCATCAATCAAAAAGCGCAGCGCTGATTGCAAGATCGTGAGGAGAAAAGGCAAGCTGTACGTGATCAACAAGAAAAACCCTCGTTACAAGCAAAGACAAGGGTAATCCTTGACTGTGCCCTGAATCAGTCATTAGTAAATCGAAAATAGAATCAGATTATGGCTCGTATTGCCGGTGTTGACTTACCAAAAAACAAGAGAGGAGAGATAGGCCTGACCTATATCTTCGGAATCGGTCGCTCTACTGCTCAGCAAATTCTTGACAAAGCTAATATCAGCTATGAAAAGAAAGTGAATGAGTGGAATGATGATGAGTTGACTGCCATCCGTAACATCATCAACGACGAGTTGAAGGTGGAAGGTCAGCTGCGCTCTGAGGTGCAGATGAGTATCAAGCGTTTGCTCGATATCGCCTGTTACCGTGGTCTGCGTCACCGTAAAGGGTTACCGCTTCGTGGTCAGCGTACCAAAACGAACAGCCGTACCCGTAAAGGAAAGCGTAAGACAGTTGCTGGTAAGAAAAAGGCTCCTAAGAAGTAAGACATAGTGCCGCTACCAGATCCAGCTTAGGAGGGGGAGGAGCGCCACGATCCCGGAACATGTGTACCGGGAGATATTTTTTAAAGATTACCTCATTATCTAAATGGCAAAACAACAAACCAGCGCTAAAGCCGCTGCCAAGAAGAGAATCGTGAAGGTAGATTCATATGGCGATGCCCATATCTCTGCCACGTTTAACAACATCATCATCAGCCTTACCAATAAGAATGGTCAGGTTATTTCCTGGTCCTCTGCCGGTAAAATGGGTTTCAAAGGTTCTAAGAAGAATACCCCTTATGCCGCCCAGATGGCTGCCGCAGATGCTGCAAAAACTGCACTTGATGCAGGCCTGAAGCGTGTGGATGTTTTCGTGAAAGGACCTGGTTCTGGTCGTGAAGGCGCTATTCGTTCTCTTAGCCAATCAGGAATTGAAGTGGTGATGATCAAGGATGTTACCCCGTTACCACATAACGGTTGCCGTCCGCCGAAAAAACGCCGCGTATAAATGTCTTTTATATACCGAAACCCAAGGTCCAATCAGGCTTTGGGTTTCGGATTTTGTATTTTCAAACATGGGTGTACAATCGATTTTAAGATTTTTAATGATTGTACATCGTAACTAAAAAATCAAGTTGATATGGCACGTTACACTGGTCCAAAGACCAAAATTTCTAGAATCTTCGGTGAGCCGATCCTCGGAAATGGAAAATGGCTTAACAAGAACAGCAATCCCCCCGGTCAGCATGGTGCTGCCCGTAAGCGTAAGAGCCTGGGTGAGTACGCCCTCCAGCTCCGCGAAAAGCAAAAAGCAAAGTATACCTATGGCGTTCTCGAGAAGCAATTCCGCAGAACATTTGAAGAGGCTGCACGTCGTAAAGGTGTTACCGGTGAAAACCTGATCAAACTGCTCGAGGCACGTTTGGATAATACGGTATTCCGTATGGGTATCGCTCCTTCACGGCCAGCTGCCCGTCAGTTGGTTAGTCACAAGCATATCATGGTTAATGGTGATGTTGTGAATGTTCCCTCTTACCAGCTTAAGGCAGGTGATATCATTACTTTCAAGCCCGCTTCAACAGAAAAGACTGGCTTAACAAGTATGGTTCGCGGCAAAAACCAGAAGTTTAGCTGGCTCGATTGGAATGAATCTACCATGACTGGTACCTTCATCGCATATCCTGAAAGGGAAAATGTTCCTGAGAATATCAAGGAGCAACTGATCGTTGAATTGTACTCTAAGTAATAGAGGATAGTCAATAACCCATTACCGAATCATGGGATGCCGCTGCGGCGCATACTTTTTTCGGAACAACAAAACGTAAATCGAACATACAAATGGCCATTTTAAACTTTCAGAAACCCGACAAAATCGTTCTGCAGAAAGCAAATGATTTTGAAGCACAATTCGAATTCCGTCCGTTGGAGCCTGGTTACGGTGTAACCATCGGTAACGCCCTTCGCAGGGTACTACTGAGCTCATTGGAAGGATTTGCTATCGTGGGTATCAGAATTGAAGGGGCTGAACATGAATTTGCTACCATCAAAGGTGTTACAGAAGATCTTACTGATATCATTCTGAACCTTAAGCAGGTTCGCTTTAAGAAGGTAGTTGATACTGAAGTTTCCAATGAGAAGATCGTTCTGCACGTTAAAGGCAAGAGCGAATTCACTGCGGGAATGATCCAGGACGGTACGCAAAGCTTCCAGATCATGAATCCTGAGCAGCTGATCTGTACCATGGATCCTTCTGCAAAACTCGAGATCGAACTTACCATCGGTAAAGGCCGTGGTTATGTTCCCGCTGAAGATAATAAGCAGAAAGATGCTCCACTGGGCTTCATTCCCATTGACTCTATCTACACGCCTATCAAGAATGTTAAGTACAGTATTGAGAACACCCGTGTGGAACAGAGAACCGACTTCGAAAAGCTGATCATGGACGTTGCAACCGATGGTACCATCCATCCGGAAGAAGCTGTTAAACAGGCTTCCCGCATCCTGATCCAGCACCTGATGATCATCACTGATGAGAACATCACTTTCGATAACAAGGAAGAAAAGAAAGAAGATCTGGTTGATGAGCAAACGCTGCAACTGCGCAAAGTACTGAAGACTCCTTTGGAAGATCTGGACCTGAGCGTTCGTGCATTCAATTGCCTGAAAGCCGCCAAAATCAACTCCCTGAGCGAACTGGTTCAATACGAGCAGGAAGACCTCATGAAGTTCCGCAATTTCGGTCAGAAATCACTGGCTGAAATAGAGCAGGTACTCCATGAACGTGGTCTTAGCTTCGGAATGGACCTTGCTAAAATGGGAATTGATAAGGAAGACTAATTCACGTTCACTATTTATAATCGTAGGCTGCAATTCCTGACACGGTGCAGCCGGTAAAATTTAATGTCATGCGTCACGGAGACAAACAAAACAATCTCGGCCGTAAAAAAGCCCACCGCGAGGCCCTTCTGGCTAACCTCACGATCAACCTGATTGAACATAAGCGTATCGTAACTACACTCGCTAAAGCAAAAGCGCTTCGCGTGTATGCAGAACCTTTGTTCACTAAGGCTAAATCAAATGATACCCACAACCGTCGTGTTGTTTTCAGCTACCTGCAGAATAAAGAAGCGGTTGCTGAACTCTTTGATAGCATAGCAGCAAAGATCGCTGGCCGCCCGGGTGGTTATACCCGTATCATTAAGCTTGGTGCCCGTGTGGGTGACAATGCTGAACAGGCTATGATCGAACTCGTTGATTTCAATGAAGTATATGGTAAACTGGCTGATGCTAAAGCAGAGCCCGCCAAGAGAACACGTCGTGGATCTAAGAAAGCCACTACAGAAACTCCGGCAAAAGCTAAGCCTGCTGCTGAAACTGCAGCACCTGACACAGCTGAAGCGCCTGCTGATTCCAAAGAAGAAAAAGCAGCTGAATAAAGGAATGAATGATTGATTTTCTATAAAGGCAGAATGGTTTTCCATTCTGCCTTTTTTTTACAGATATTTGCAAAACTTTTTTCCAGTATAATGACGCAAGCTCCTCAACAACAAGCTATCCTAGTCCTGGAGGATGGATCGGTTCACTATGGTAAAGCATTTGGAACCATTGGCACCACCACTGGTGAACTCTGCTTCAATACCGGTATGACCGGTTACCAGGAAGTTTTTACAGACCCGAGCTACTATGGCCAGGTAATAATAATGAATACGGTCCATGTAGGTAATTATGGCGTTAAAGATGAAGATATTGAGTCTTCTACAGTTAAGGTTCGTGGCATAATCGCCCGCAACCTGGAAGAACAATTCAGTCGCCGTATGGCCCAGGGCTCCCTTGATGATTATCTTAAAGCAAATAGTATCGTAGCCATTGAAGGAGTTGATACAAGGGCCCTCACTGCCAAAGTACGTACAGAAGGTGCAATGAATTGTATTATCTCCTCAGCTATTTCGGATATTGAAGAACTAAAAGCTTTGTTGCGGGAAGTTCCTTCTATGAACGGTCTCGAACTTGCCAGTAAGGTGAGCACCCAGTCTCCTTATGAATTGGGAGATCCCCAAAGTGATATTCGCATCGCTGTAATCGATTACGGTGTGAAGAAACATATCCTGGAATGTATGGTTGAAAGGGGCGCTTTTGTAAGGGTTCATCCCGCCAAAGTGAGTTTTGAAGAGCTTAAATCTTTTAATGCGGATGGTTATTTTATATCTAACGGACCTGGTGATCCTGCTCCCATGGATTATGCCATTGCTACTGTACAAAACATCATGAAGGAAGAAAAGCCACTATTCGGAATCTGTCTGGGTCATCAGTTACTTGCACTCGCCAATGGAATTCCTACTTTCAAAATGCATCACGGTCACAGGGGACTAAACCACCCCGTGAAAAACCTGGTTACAGGAAAATGCGAAATTACAACTCAGAATCATGGCTTTGGTGTAGATCCTGAAGCAGTAAAGAATGCAGATCATATAGAGATCACCCATGTTAACCTGAATGACAATTCAATTGAAGGAATTCGTATAAAGGGAAAGCCAGCCTTCTCTGTTCAGTATCACCCCGAAAGCACTCCAGGCCCCCACGATAGTCGCTACCTCTTTGATGAGTTTATTAAAATGATCAAGGAAGCAAAGAACTGAATTGAGTCCTCATATTGATACTATAGCCAGCAAGCCTTTCGCTTGCTGGTTTTTTTTAAGCCTTAATGCTTATTTTACTGTTTCATTAGCATAAAGTATGATACACCTGCCGGTTTTTACTGTTGACGAATTCCAAATGGCAGCCATAGAGCGCTCCGATCAGGCCTTCGTTTTTGAGGGATTAAGTCATCCCCAGGTAATTCCATTTTATGGTGTTAGTTACCGCAGTTATGAGGCAACCGCAGCACAGATGGATTTTTATGAACAGATCCTGAGCGATGGTACGGGTGGATGGTGGAAGATCACTGACAACTCAAGCGGTAAATTGGTCGGTGCCTGTGGTTGTAACAATTTCCAGCACAAACATGAGAAGATCGAGATTGGCTACTGGTTACTTCCCGATCATTGGGGAAAAGGGATAATGCGAAAAGTTTTACCAGAATTACTCCTACAAATGACGCGCATTTGGAAACTGCATAGGGTGGAAGCCTGGGTTGAATCTGGTAATGACAGTAGTCGGCGATTGCTCGAATATTGTGGTTTTAATTGCGAAGGATTATTAAGAGATACAGAGATCAAAAATGATAAGCGTATAAGCCTATATATATATGCGAAAATCTTGGACTAAATTTATATCATGAAGATAGCCATCATCAATGGTCCAAACCTGAACCTGCTTGGCAGGAGAGAGCCTGTTGTATACGGATCACAAAATTTTAATAGTTACCTGGAAGAACTCAAAGAGAAATTCCCATCTGTTGAATTCAGTTATTTCCAAAGTAACGTTGAGGGAGAACTCATTAATGAATTGCAGCGGGTAGGCTTTGACGTTAATGGTATCATTCTGAACCCTGGTGGATATACACACACTTCCGTCGCAATTGGCGATGCAATTGCAGCCATCGATTCACCCGTCATTGAAGTGCATATAAGCAATATTCATGCTCGCGAAGAATTTCGAAAGATATCCCATGTTTCAGCCAAAGCAAGGGGCACTATCTGCGGGCTGGGACTTAAAGGATACGAATTGGCAGTCCATGCCCTCTTCCCCGTCTGACGTATGTCCTGACATACGTCAGACGGGTATAAAATTTAGGGTTTTAATGCAGCTTCCTGAACCTTGTCAAGTTTACCAATATATAGGCTTCGGCCATGAGTAGCCACTACAATTTCATTTTCGCCTTTGTGGATCGCAATATCATGAACCGGAACAGAACGGGGAATACCCTGCCCCAGGGTCATAAAACTGACGCCCATATCTATACTTGCATAAACCCCTCCATCGGTTCCGATATAAAGTATTTTTTCTGATCGGGGATCCTCACGGATAACATTCACAGGTTCCAATGGTAAATCCAGACCAAGTTGTTGCCAACTGGCTCCATAATCGTCACTCCTGAAAACATATGCATTAAAATGATCATTGCGGTAGCCATTCAATGTTACATACACCCTGTTTTCCTTATATGCACTGGCTAGCACCCTTGAAACATAAAGATCCTGTGGAAGCGTTTCGAGATTAACTAACCTTTCTTTGGTAGTAGATTTATTCTTACGGCTTTCAACAGGTTTCCCTATTTGCGTCCAACTGTTTCCTCCATCTTTACTAACGGCAATATTCCCATCATCAGACCCTGTATACACCAGTCCGAATCGTAAAGGGGACTCACTGATGGTACTTATTGTTCCAAAAGGCACATCACCCTGCCGTGGCCCGTTTGTAAGATCCTGACTTAAAGTCTGAAGCTGATCTCCCTTGAGTAGCGAACGATGAAAGCGGTTGGAACCATAATAAAGAATATCCTTGTTATGCTCACTAAGCAATATGGGCGTCTGCCAGTTAAATCGGAGGGGCAGCTCACCCAGCTCATGTTGTGGCCGCACCATTTTTCTTTCCTTCGTAGACAGATCAATACGATTGTAATACCCAAATTGAGAACCACTATAAACGATTTTATTGGTTCGCGTATCTACCTGTGCCTGCATACCATCGCCACCATTAAGCCGTTTGAAAGCATAATCTCCTTCATCCACCCAACCAATGTTTTCTTTGTGATTTGATGGTCCATACCAACTGCCATTATCCTGCAATCCCCCATAAATATTATATGGCCTGGCGCTATCCAATGCAATAGAATAATACTGAGCCACTGCGGGACTGTTTGCCTTGAACCAGTTCAAACCGTTATCATAGGTTATGTTTACACCACCATCATTCCCATTGATCATATGGTTGTCACGGTTCGGGTTTATCCAAAGCGCATGATGGTCAGCGTGAACATTTGGTTTATCAATAGTTTTAAACGTTTTTCCACCATCTTCGGAAAGCTGTGCATAGATGCCAAGGATCACAAGCTTATCGGGGTTTACAGGTGATACATATATCTTCCCGAAATAGTATCCATAAGTACTGAAAATGTTAATGGGTTTGTCGTGGGTTAACTTCCAGGTTTTGCCTGCATCATTACTTCGGTACACCTCACAACCTTTGACAGATTTGTTCTGAAAACCATCATTCACATAAAAATAATCATAAAGAGCTGTTGGCTTAACCCTATCATCCCTAACCATAGCTTTAACTGATGAAGCAGTGTATTTGTCTGGCATGCGATTGGCCCTGAGAAATTTTTCGAGTTTTCCATCATTCAACTCATCGAACTGCTTTTTATTTAATCCCTTAAAGTCCTTCAGCTGGTATACTGTATCTTGTTTTCCGGCAGTTGTATCTGGTAGCCCAAACTGGTTGTCAACCACTGCATATACTATTTGCGGATCAGATGAGGATACTGCCAGACCAATCCTTCCAAGTCCATCTCCGGTAATAATGCCTGAACCCTCTTTGCTAATTAGTTCCCAGTTAACCCCGCCATCATTACTCTTGTAAATACCACTCGATTTACCACTCTCTTCAAAATTCCATGCTGATCGGGTTCTATACCATGCGGAAGAATATAGTTCTAATGGATTTTTTGGGTTGATATCCATATCAATTACTCCAGTATGTTCATCAATAAATAATGTCTGTTTCCAGCTTTTGCCCCCATCAGTGGTTTTATACACCCCTCGTTCTTTATTGGATGAATACAGATGACCAATTACTGATACCCAGGCAGTATTGGTATCTGCTGGATGGATAATAATTTTTGAAATATGCTGCGATTCGGGTAATCCAAGATATTCCCATGTTTTTCCATTGTTGGTGGAGCGAAATACACCGATACCTGCATACGATGAACGGCTGCTGTTTTCCTCTCCGGTACCAACCCAGATGCTACGCCTGGGCGCCTTCCAGTTCACGGCTATATCACCAATACCTATTACCTGCTCCGTGTCGAATATGGGGATGAAAGATTGCCCATTATTGGTGGTATGCCAGAGACCACCACTCGCATAAGCCACATAAAATTCTGTGGGGTCATCGGGATTTACCTCCAGGTCAATAGCCCTTCCACTCATCACCGTTGGGCCGATATTGCGGAAACTAATGTCCTTAAGAATGCTTCCCGCCTCCATTTTGCTACGGTTTTGCATTCCTTTAAGACGCTCCGCTGCTGTTGTTGGCTTGATTTGTGCGTAGCTTTGGGTGTAAATGAGAACAGCTACTAGGCTGGCAAATTTGCTGGTGCGGATAAAACTGGATAACATATCAGACCTGATTTCGTTATAATGTTAACTTCAAACATACTAACAATGCGTTGGATTCTATTCATACTCCTCTTCGTTTCCACAAGCAGCGTTGCGCAGTGGAAGGATTTTATAATTGGGGTTAAGGGAGATACCTTGAACCGTGTTGATAAGATGGGTCTTAAACAAGGTCCATGGGTGCACAAATACGAAACTGTAAGGGGAGAACGCGGGTATGAAGAAGAGGGTGAGTATAAAGATGATCTGAAAGAAGGAAACTGGCGGAAATATTCCCTGATGGGAGACCTTCTTGCTATTGAAAATTATCGCTGGGGATTTCTGGATGGAATGAGCCAGTATTTTGATATAAGTGGTAATCTCATAAGGGAAGAAAGCTGGCGAGCATTTAATCCCAATCAGCAATATGATACAATTGATGTGGAAGATGTAATGAGTCCGGGAAATTTCAACCAGGTGATAGTAAAGAATGAAGGGTCTTCTTTAAAACATGGCACCTGGAAATTCTATGACCCATCCTCAGGGTTCATCAATAAAACAGAATTCTATCTTTTGGGAAAGGTTGATAAAAGCAATCTCCCTCCCACACTTGCCAAAGACACAATGAGTGTTAGTGCAAAAAAGGTGCAGAAGCCAAAAGAAGTACTTGATTTCGAAAAAAAGAATGCCGGGAAGAAAAAGATCCGTGTGCGTGACGGATCTGTAGGATATTAGCGGCTGAATAAACACCACCAATACTTGCGATCCGACAAAAAGATCATCCTCTTCCTGCTGGCAGCGCTGAATTTCACGCATATCCTTGACTTCATGATCATGATGCCGCTGGGTAATTACCTTATGCCCTATTTCAGCATCAATCCCCGCGAATTCACATACCTCGTTGGTGCTTATACTATAAGTGCTGCTATAAGTGGTTTTGGAGCAGCATTTTTTGTTGATAGGTTCGATAGGAAAAAATTATTGATTATTGCTTATGCCGGATTTTTACTGGGAACACTTGCCTGCGGTTTGGCACCCTCCTATATTTTGCTGCTCGCGGCCAGGTTATTGGCCGGACTTTTCGGTGGACTAATCGCAGCACAAGTATTGTCAATCATCTCTGACCTTTTTGTTTATGAGGAAAGAGGGAAGGCTATGGGTGCCGTTATGAGCGCTTTCGCAGTAGCATCTACTCTTGGTGTTCCATTTGCCCTCTATCTTTCAAATCTGATCAGCTGGCACGCACCTTTTATACTCGTTGCTGTATTAGGATTAATACTCCTGCCATTGTTAATGAGATACATTCCTGTAATGGATGCACATGTGCGTGACCGTGAGGAAGGAACCAAAGCCTGGGAAGCACTCTCACAGGTTCTTCGCAGCCGCCAACAGATGCTTGCACTTTTATTTTCTGCACTCATTATGATGGGACATTTCCTCATCATTCCTTTTATTAATCCCTTCATGGAATACAATATGGGTTTTTCGCGATCTCAAACACCCATGATATACCTGGTAGGAGGGATTGCTTCATTTTTTGCCGCAAATATTCTCGGAAGGGTAGCCGACCGTTTTGGCAAGTTGCCTGTTTTTACAATCTGCGTGTTACTCAGCCTTTTCTTTGTTTTCAGCCTAACACATCTCTCACCTATTCCCTTTGTTTTTGTATTGTTGATGTTTGCAGTATGGTTCATCCTTTCCACCGGAAGAGGGGTAACGGCCCAGGCTATGATAAGTAATGTGGTTAAGCCCGAACAAAGGGGAAGTTTTATGAGCTTTAACAGCAGCCTCCAGCAGGTGGGAACCACCATTGCATCAATTGCTGCCGGACAAATCGTAATACAAGGTAAAGAAGGTCAGATTCTGCGTTATGGTTGGCTGGGATATGGGAGCATAATAATACTCCTGATAGCACTTGGCTTAGCACGATACCTATTTGGAAATATGGAGAGAAAGCAATAAATTTGATATCATTTTAATATCAAACTGCTTTTATGGAAAAGATTGTTAGGCCCATTTCCGGTTATCTGGCATTATTGCTGACACTCGGCCTGGTGGTTGGCGCCATTTATCTCTTTATCAACTACGCAGGCAACAGGTCAATGCTTATCTGGGGCGGGATATTATTGGCAGTTGCAATATTTATTTCCGCTGGTCTGATTGTAGTTTCTCCAAACCATTCACGCGTACTCACCTTTTTTGGCAAATACATTGGTACGGCAAAAGAGAATGGATTACTGTTTGTGAATCCCCTTTATAGGAAACAGATGATCTCATTACGGTCAGAAAACCTTGAGAGCAGTAAACTTAAGGTGAATGATAAACTTGGAAACCCCATTGAGATTGCCGCCGTGATTGTTTGGAAGGTTGCCAATACTTATAAAGCTGCATTTGATGTAGAAGATTATGTACAGTATGTTCGGGTTCAGAGTGAAGCCGCAATACGTCATCTTGCCACCAGCTTTCCCTATGACCAGTTTGAAGATGCTCAGGCTGATATTACTTTAAGAGGGGGAGGAGAGAAAGTGAATGAATTGCTTGAGCAGGAATTGACCGACCGCCTCGCGCCCGCGGGAATCTTTATTATGGAAGCCCGTATCAGTCACCTTGCATACGCACCTGAAATTGCAGGCGCGATGTTGCAACGCCAGCAGGCCACTGCCATTGTTGCAGCTCGTACCAAAATTGTGGAAGGTGCCGTGGGTATGGTTGAACTGGCGCTGGCAGAACTTTCAAAAAAAGAGATCGTTCACCTTGATGAAGAAAAGAAAGCCGCTATGGTTAGCAATCTTATGGTGGTTCTCTGTGCTGAAAAGGCTGCAACACCCATTCTAAACACCGGTTCCTTGTACCAGTAAAATGTAAATGGTAAATCGTGAGTGAAAAGAAGAACTTTGTGCTTCGCCTTGATGAATCTATCTATAAACACCTGGAGAAATGGGCGGCTGATGAATTCAGAAGTGTCAATGGTCAGCTTGAATGGATCATTCATCAACAGCTTAGGGCTGCAGGAAGATTGCCTAAAACTGAACCTGCAAAGCGTAAGGCAACAAATGGAGAAACAAATTCTAAAAATGGCTCGGGGTAGAATATAAGCTTATTTATTTTTTTTCAACTTTTCCGGGATGATACTGTGAAGCAGCATGTCTCAATACATCTGGTTTGTAAAAATAGACTGGCCTTAGTTTACCCTTAACAAACAGCTCAGCCTGGTCATTAAAATGCTTTGATCCGGGTATAGTTGATTGTCCTCCAGTAGAAATTGCCATCGCCTTTATGGAATCACCAAACTCCACCACGGCAACAAAACTGTTCCCTGCATAGCCATAACCTTTTTTCGAGCTAGCCCAGGTTACTTCATAGGCTGGTAGTGATCCGAAAAATGCCGAAGCCATAGCCACAGGATAACTGGGTAATGCATCATCAAACTCCCCTTCATTTAGAGGCCGTTGAAAACGATTCATCTCACCCCATGGTATTTTCCATCTGCCAAAATGTTCTTCCATCCCCTTAATTGCCAAATCCAGCAATTCCAATTGTTTCAAAGTACTGGTTCTTTGCATAAGTAATGATACATAGTTCACCTGGTCATTTATTTCCATCGGATCAATGCTTCCTGCCTGAAAATTCATGATTGCATAAACCCATTCAATTGCAAGGCTGGTGGCAACTGATGAGATAGCTGATTTTTTATTCCATGATTTCAATGTATCGATGGGGGCTTTAAGTTTGTCAGTTAGTGGATCGGATTCAGGTAAAGAATTATATGCATTGATCAGGGGGGGAAGCATAGTGTCAAAAATAGAAAGATGGGTATCAAATCCCAGGGCTGCCAATGACTCAATTGTAAACTGCTGCTTAGAAGCGAGTAATTTGATTGCATACAACGACCTGAAATTTTCTTTTTCAGGAGCCATGAATGCTGGGTATTTGGCTCTTTCATCTAACTTTTCACCTGTTGCCCCCCATGCAGAACTGTTGCAATTCTGAAGCCATCCATTTTCAGGGTTAATAAAATGTACAAGTTCCCCCGGTTCATATAGACCTTTCCATTCTGTAGCACTTGTAGTACCATCTAAAGGTAAATTCCAGTTGTAACTGGTATCTCTTTTAGGGAGAAAATTGCCATGCCAATAGGCAATATTGCCCTTCCGATCTGCATACATTGTATTGGTGGAAATATTAGATTTTAATTCAAGGATTTCCTGAAAACTTTCAAAATCCACTGCCTTTGTTCTTTGCCAGGATTGGATTAGTCCATTGAGGGAGCGATTATTGGCTCTTAAACTTAACCAACTCGCATCACGCTCTCCAAGAACTGGTCCGTGATGTGTTTGGAAAACTTTGGATAGATGTACTTGGACCTTGCCATCAAGTATATAACGTAGGGTAATTTCTTTTTCCGTTATATTTTTCCAGCTATTATTATGGAAATATTGGAAGCCATCCCCATTCTTCCTAACTCTTTCTCCATATAAATCTGCTACATCTGCCATCGTTGAGGTATGCATCCACCCGCAATGTTGATTAAAACCCTGGAATACAAAAAACTGCCCCCAGGTTATTGCACCATATGCATTCAGTCCTTCTTCACTCACCAGGTGCGCTTCGGTTCGGAAATAAAATCTTACATGGGGATTAATATAAAGCAGGCTCTTCCTGGACAACGTTTTTGTTGGTGATATCGCAAATGCATTAGAGCCATTCAAAGAAGCAGGTTGATGAAAGTTGAATACAGATGCCTGTTCGTCATCAGCAGGCAAAGGGTAAAGCTGCTGAATATCTTTTAATCGTATCCCCGCCGTTTGCATGGATGTATATCCTCCATCGGTAAATAGCAATGGAAACCATGGCTCAAAGCGTTTTAATATTCTGGGTTTCTTATCGGGGTTGTTGAGTAAAAAAAAATTTACACCATCTGCAAATGCATCCAGTAATTTTTTTAGCCATAGGGGAGCTGCTGCATAATCTTCTCGAGCCGCAATACTATCATATACCTGCCTGTTCAATAAATCTGTATACAAATAAGAAGGACCATACACTTCTGACAATCTCCCCATCTTTTCAAGATAGTTTTGTTCTACCTGTTCAAATCCATCCTCGCACTGCGCATACATTAAACCAAAAACAACATCTGCATCGGATTTACCATAAATATGGGGTATACCCCAATTGTCACGTATTATTGTGACCCTCTCTGCAATTAAATCAGGATCGTTTTTCTCCAAGTGGTCCCCCTTGGTTGAGCACCCTAACCACATAACCATAATAATCAGTAAATTCCTCATAGCACTATATATACGCATTAACGTTGGCTATATATATTTAAAAATATAATAAATAAATTGTATTTTATCTACTCTTTTGTAGTACCACTAAACCTTATTGTATGTCAAATTCCGCATGGAATCAGCATTCTGAAGCAGGCAATTACACCAAAGAATATTGCCGGATTTTATTAGGGATTGCTTTAATGGGAAGCTTTATTACAGCCGTTTGGAATATGGGTGGCTTCTCAGAAATCCAACAAACGGCCTTACTTCTTAAATCAAAGGGATTCGATTACCGGTTTTACGGAGCAATCGAGCTCCTTCTCCATGAAAAAATGATCGGTATATTAGTAATGGTATTCGGGGCCGGCCTTGTATTTTATTTTACCAATTCAGGCAATGCCGATAATTCTTTAAAGGCCGATTTATTTATCCGAAGGCAAATATGGCTTATAATCCTGGGGGTGGTGAATGGACTGATATTTTTGTTTTCTGGTGATATCCTTTTCCACCTGGGGATTTTGGGTATATTATTGTTTCCCTTTACCAGGCTTTCTGTAAAAGGTCTGCTTCTTGCCACACTTATAACTGCCTTAATTTTTACGGCTAAAATTTATTGGGATTATGCAGATCATCAATCCGCCTATAAAAAGCATAGGGCAGTTCTGGCTATTGAATCCAGGATCAAAAAGGATTCAGCTATTGCAAAAACAGCAACCCTAAACAAACTCCCGGCTGACTCCGTTAAAGCTAAGAAGGATACGCTTACCAAATTACAACAGGAGGAAAAAGCTGCATGGGAAGGAATTGTAAAAGGAAGGCAATATGACTCTACTCGCGACGCTGGTGAAAAAAAACAACTACAGTCTGTCTCCTATATAACCTCATGGAAACATTTACTTCAAAGGGTCCAGGGTAAACAAGCCAGCTGGACTTACACAAAGGGTATCTGGGATTTTGGAAGCCTGATTTTGCTCGGGATGCTATTATTTAAATCAGGGTTTCTTACTGGTAATTTAAACATTAGAAAATATCTTTTTTATGCGCTTCTATTTCTTGGCGCTGGTTTACTATTAGGTTGGTGGCGACTTCACCAGCAACAATTATCCCTTATCAATTATGAAAAATACATTGCATCAAACTGGGTGCCACCAGCTATGTTCATGCCTTTTGAAAAACTATTTATGGTAACCGGATATGCATCTCTGGTTCTGTGCCTTTCACAATTAAAACAGTCCAATGCGTTTTGGCAGGCATGGTCTGCTGTGGGGCGATTGGCATTGACCAATTACCTGATATTGTCGATCGTATCATCCCTCTTTTTCTATGGATTTGGTTTGGGTTATTTTGGGCGTCTTACCCAGGTTCAATTATATCTTTTTGCTGCGGAAGTCATACTGGTACAGGTAATATTAAGTGTTCTCTGGATTAGATTCTATAAACAAGGGCCGGCAGAATGGTTACTCAATTCACTTGTGAGTGGAACCTGGGAATCTCTACCAAAACAAGAACCGAAAGTATCAGCTTATCCCTCTTCAATAACTAGTAATTAAACCTTAGAATTTATTATATGGAACTAAACAGAACCCCTGATTCTCCTCATCCGGTTTTTTCAGCAGATCGGATCAAATCAGTTGATGTTGTGAGAGGTGTTGCCCTTCTCGGGATCCTGTTAATGAATATTCCAGGCTTTGGTATTCATTGGAGCAAATTTTTTGAAATCATTAAAGGACCATATGATTCAGTTGATTTCAAAACAATGCAAACAATATTTATCTTTTTTGAAGGCACAATGCGGGGATTATTCTCAATGCTTTTTGGCGCAGGGATGATCCTTTTTATGATGAATAAAAAAGAAGTTCCCGGAGCACCCACCGTAGCTGAATACTATTATCGAAGATTATTATGGTTGGTATTGTTCGGTGTATTTAACGCCTATATATTATTATGGCGCGGCGATATCCTGTTTTTTTATGGAATAGCTGGAATGCTATTATTTCCATTCCGCAATGCGGGAACAAAATGGTTATTGACCTTATCTGCGCTTTGTCTTTTTGTGGGACTATTGAAGATCGATTCCAACTACCAGGACCTCCGTAATAAACGACATGCTTACCATGCTGCAGTTAAAGCGGAAAAGGAAAAAAAGAAACTCACCCCGGCCCAGGAACAGGCAAAAGCCGAATGGCAGGAAATGGAGAAGCAAAGAACCACAGTTGATTCTGCCATAGTTAATAAAGATCTGGAAGCAATGCATTCGAATTATCCCACAATCTTCAGGCATTTATTGCCACAAAATGCCGGTAGTGAAACGTGGGGAGGCTACCATGGCATCTGGGATAGCCTCACCATGATGTTCCTGGGGATGGCTTTATTTACTGTCGGATTTTTTTCCAATAAATGTAATACATCTACCTACCTTTTATGTTTAATTATTGGATATACTATTGGCATAACCTGTAGCTGGGCAATGTTTTGGAAAGGAGTAATTGGTGGTGTCAATATTGGACAGTATGTTGATCAATATAGGGTAGGGCATGAAATATTATATGATTGGAAGCGGGTATTTATTTCCCTTGGACATGCAAGCCTGATAATGCTCGTATATCGCAGCCAGCTGGTGCCATGGTTAATGCAGGCACTCTCCAATGTTGGTCAGATGGCTTTTACCAACTACCTGATGCAAAGTATTTTCTGCACTTTTTATTTCAACGGATACGGATTTGACAAGTACAATGAACTTCGTTTCCACCAACTTTATTATGTGGTGATAATTATCTGGATATTTCAATTGATTTTTTCCACTATCTGGCTAAGATATTTCCGATTCGGACCCTTTGAATGGCTTTGGCGATCGTTAACTTACTGGAAGCTTCAACCGATGCGTTTGCATAGAACTGAACCAGTTGCCAATTTTGAAAAGGAGCTTGCCTGATCTTAATTAAACCAGAAGTAATCGATAAAAAAAGGAGATGACATATGCCATCTCCTTTTTTATTATAACGGTTAAATCCGTCAGGAAACCTAACTAGAATGCTTTCTTGTCCTTCTTTTCCTTAGCCTTTTGCATTGGCGTAATGCCAGTACTTTGACCACGGGTACCCTGCTTCATTTTGTAAAGCTGGAACTTACTTGGTTCAGCTATAGTGCCCCAGGTATTATTGGATTCATTGATATCCGCAGTTTCACGCATAGGGTCAAGTTTGATTGATTTAACTTCCTTGTCCTTCAAATACACCTTGGTTACCTTATTTTCATTCTTCCGCCAGATCTGGGCAGGAATACGGTCAATATCCTTACTGCCATCCGCATATGTGAACTCAACAATGATTGGCATTACAAGGCCTCCCTTATTTGAAACAGCAACCTCATAAATGTGTTTGTTCGCATACTTCTGCTGAATTTCTGCGTCTGCTTTTTCAATGTTTGAAGCGGCCGGAATGGTGTAGGTAGTGGTATCAACTGGTTCCAGTCCACGGGCATAACGCCAGTAAAAATCACGCAAGGTTGTATCTCTGTCTACCTCAAATACAACATTCTTGTCTTCACGGTTACGCACTTTAGAAATATCCTCAAATGCATTAACCTGCGGTTTTGCAAGTTTAGTGGTAGTTACACCTGATGGATTCCTGTTCACAGGCTCTCCAAATTCAGGACGTAAATATCTGACAGTATCAATAGCCATATCCGTTACGTCTGTACTATAGAACCATCCCCTCCAGAACCAGTCAAGGTCTTCAGCACTCGCGTCTTCAAGCGTACGGAAAAGGTCAGCAGGTGTCGGATGCTTGAATGCCCAGCGACGTGCATACTCTTTAAACGCATAATCAAACAACTCACGTCCCATGATGGTCTCCCGCAGAATATTTAATCCGGTTGCTGGCTTTGAATAGGCATTTGGACCAAAACCAATGATGTTTTCACTATTGGTCATAATTGGTTCCAACTGGTCTTTAGGTAGCTTCATGTAATCCGTAATATAAGCAGCCGGCCCACGACGGCTTGGGAACTTATTATCCCAAAGTTCTTCAGTCAGATATTCTACAAATGTATTTAGTCCCTCATCCATCCATGACCACTGACGTTCATCACTATTGATGATCATTGGGAAAAAGTTATGACCAACTTCATGAATGATAACCCCCAACATTCCATACTTGGTGCTTTCACTATATGTTCCATCAGGCGCTGTGCGTCCATAGTTGAAACAGATCATCGGGTATTCCATACCGTTTGATGCTTCTACACTCTGCGCTACCGGGTATGGATATGGAATGGTAAACTTTGAATAGGTTTTAATGGTATGCGCAACAGCCTTGGTAGAGTAGGGGCGATAGAGTCCATATGCTTCCTTGCCATAGAAACTCATGCACATAACCTTTTTACCTTCAACATTTGCCGGCATGGCATCCCATACAAATTTGCGGCTTGAAGTCCAGGCAAAGTCACGAACATTATCAGCCTTGAATATCCAGGTCTTCTTTGACTTGCTTTTGTTTTTTTCTGCAGCCTTGGCTTCATCAAGGGTAACGATCTCAACAACATCCTTAGCTGTCTGGGCCTTCTGCCAACGTGCAAGTTGTGCGGCATTCAAAACAGCAGGGTAATTCAGACACTCACCCGTTGAACCAACAACATGGTCGGCGGGAACTGTCATCTGAACCTTGTAGTTTCCAAAAACAAGGGCAAATTCACCTCTTCCTGTAAACTGATGGTTCTGCCATCCCTGGAAATCGCTGTAAACACAAAGGCGTGGGAACCACTGTGAAATCGTAAACAAATGGTTGCCATCTTCCGGGAAGAATTCATATCCACCTCTTCCGCCTTCCTTCATACGATCACTGATCCGGTAATTCCAGTCTATCTTCAAAACATATTTTTGTCCGGGCTTCAATGGAGTAGGAAGATCCACACGCATCATTGTTTTATTCACAACATACTTAAGTGGTTTATTAAGTGCATCTGTAAGTTTGGTAATGTTAACACCAAAATCATTCTTTTCATTCTCATAACGCTTGATGAAAAGATCTGATGTTTGCGCGCCCATTGTACTTGCATCCTGGTAATCTGCATTGCGCTCTGAACTGTGTTCGTTTTCATCCAGCTGCAGCCACAGATAGGTCAGAACATCCGGAGAATTGTTGTAGTATGTTACAGTCTCCGAACCTGTTAGCCGAAGGTTCGCTTCATCAAGTTCCACCTTGATATCATAATCGGCCCGCTGCTGCCAATACTTGGGGCCAGGGGCTCCACTTGCTGTTCTGTACTCGTTCGGAGTTGGTAAAATGGTTCCCAACTGCTCAAACTTGTTCGCATGGTTGGATCCGGGATTGTTCTGAATGTTCTGGGAAAACGCCGGTAAGGCTAAAAATCCCAGGCATGCAAAGAGTAGTCTTCTCATGTTATTATTGCTGTTTGTGTAGGTTTTCTGACTGAGGGAATTCTTTCTATTGCCATTTTTAATGAGAACAGGAGAATGATGGAAGAAAGGATCCCGATCCACCAGCCCTGCCCGATTTTAAACTTTTCAACGAATATATAAGATAGCAGTAAAACAACCGCTACTACAAATAGTTGACCAACTTCTATGCCCAGATTAAATGCCAGAAGATGGCTGCTTAAATTTTGGCCTCCCTCCAGGTCAAGTAGGAGATTTGCATATGCCAACCCATGTATCATTCCAAAAAACAGGGCAAGGAAATATATCAGTGACAATTTACTATGCTGCCTTCCAGGCTTATAAAATAAATTACTTAATGCTGTGCCTGCTATCGTAAGAGGGATGAGGAACTCTATCCATTCTACATCCATTTTAACATGCCCTAATACACTGAGAACAAGTGTAATGCTATGCCCGATCGTAAAGGAGGTCACAAGTATGAAGATCTTTTTCCAATCCTGGATCCTGTACCTTAAACATAGTGCTGTAATGAATAATATGTGATCGAGAGCATCCCAGGTCAGAATATGTTCTACACCCAGGCCGAAGTAAAGGTTAAAATCTTGCATAGTTCGTCAGGTCTCCAAAATAAATCAGAGTTTTGTGACAGAAAAATTTAATTGTTCAATGGCAGTAGTTTTGTTTAAGTGGTTAATGACATCCTTTATAACCGTCCTCCATCCATTTTATGTAGGGGTTACTGAAATTCAGCATAACCCTGCTGAAAAGACCATTGAGATCAGTGTCAAACTATTTATTGATGATTTTGAAAACGCATTGGGCAAGTCCTATAATACCAGCATCGATCTTACCCATCCAAAAGACGCCACCCGTACAAATCAACAGGTGGCAGATTATCTTTCCGAAAACTTAAGGTTAAAGGTTAACGGTAAACCAGTGCGTCTTGAATTTGTTGGATATGAGCGTGAGCGTGAAGCCGCCTGGTGTTATGTGCAGGTTAGTAATGTTATTTCCGTAAAGAATATAGAAATTGAAAATACCCTTTTATATAACTCTTTTGACAAGCAGATAAATCTCATGCATTGTACAGTGGGGGGACAGCGAAAAAGCTCAAAACTGGTGCATCCCGATCATACGGCTGAATTTGACTTTTAATCAGCATCATCCATCCCTTCACGGATATCTTCGGAAATGGTCACTAATATCTTATCGATCCTGAGTGCATCCATATCAATGATCTCAAATCTAAAGCCCTTCCATTCCATAGAATCTCCGGTTTGCGGAATACGCTCCAGCTTATGTAGTATAAATCCTGCCAAAGTATTGAATTCATGTTCGCCTTCATTCATCCAGTCTGTCATTTCAAACCTTGAAAGGAAATCGTAGAAAGGTATTTGAGCATCTACCAGGTAAGAGCCATCATCACGCTTTATGATTTCATAATCTTCTATGTCCGGCTGGGGAAGGTCGCCAACAATAGCTTCCAAAATATCGTTTAGGGTTATCATTCCCTGCACGCTTCCATACTCATCAACAATAAAACAGGAGTGTAGCTGTGATTCCTTAAACCGTTCAAGAACCCGGTAAGCCGTATTGTTCTCAGGAACAAACATGGCAGGTTTCATAATATGTTTAAAAAGAGTAAGATCATTTGTAATGTAGAGATCCTTGATTGATACAACACCCTTGATATTATCAATATCACCCTCACAAATCGGATAAATGGAATGTGGTTCCTTCAAAATCTTCTCCTTGATGGAAACCTCGTTGTCATTAAGATCAAACCATACGATATCACTCCGGTGGGTCATTAAGGAACTTATATTTCTGTCTCCAAGGTGAAATACACGCTCAATTATTTCCTGTTCTGCCTCATCAATTGTACCCTGCTCGGTACCTTCACTTATAATAGCTTTTATTTCTTCTTCAGTTACTTGGGTATCATTGCGTTGAACATTAAATAATTTAGAAAGAAGATGCGTCGATTTGCTGAGAAGCCAAATAAACGGATGGGTAATCCGGCTGATGATATGCATGGGACGGGCAACCAGTTTGGCAATCTTTTCGGGATTGCTAAGGCCTATTCGTTTTGGAAGTAGTTCGCCAAGCACCATACTGAAATAGGTCAGGATTATTACCACCACAGTTGTTGCAATACCATTGCTGTACGGTGCAAGTAAAGGGATGCCCTGGAAAAAAGCAGCCACATCCGATGTTACAGTGTCACCCGAAAATATACCCGTCAATATCCCGATCAGGGTAATACCTATTTGCACGGTTGATAAGAATGTATCCGGATGGTTTGATAGCTCAAGGGCTTCCCTGGCCCGGGCATCACCCCTGTTGGCCTGGCTTTCAAGCCTTGCCTTACGGGACGAAACAAGCGCTATTTCAGCCATCGAAAAAAGTCCGTTTATCAGGATTAGTCCCAGTATTATAAGAATCTCCGTCATTTTTATTGTATTGTCAGCTGGTTTTCACAGGGGGCAGCCCGTAATTCTTGTTGAAGATAACACTCATTCCGTAACCAATACCGGCGCCTACCATTCCACCTGCTATCACGTCAAGCGGAAAATGTACACCAACATATACTTGTCCATAGGCAACAGCTGCAGCTGCCAGGAACAAAAGGCTTATAAAGGGCCCTGTAATATGTCTTAAAGTGAGGACCATAAAAGTGGCGAAACCAAATTGATTAGTAGCATGTGATGAAGTGAAGCTGCTGCTTCGGGGACAATAGCTGATAAAAAATCGAACTTGCTCGGCAAGTAACTGATCACGGCAGGGCCGGGTTCTGAAAATATTATTTTTGATAAGGTTGCTGCTCACCTGGTCTGTGATCGCAATGGTAACTATAACTGCTATTACCCATATCCAGCCCCTTTTTCCGAAATTAATTGCAGCAAATACAAGGAAAAACAAGTAAAGGGGCACCCAGAAATAGGTTTCCCGAATATGCTGGAAAACCATGTCAAGCACCGGGCTATGCCATTCGCTGTTGATGCGAAGCATCAGGCTCCTGTCATATTCAATTAACCGTTCTATAAGATCCATGTTGTTTTCTAACAATCACAAAAATAAGCAGTTATGTATTAACCGCATGGTGAAGTTTAAATAATTCCGACTTTTGCACACTATGAACAGGATCCCCCGCACCGTTAGATGGGTCTTTGCAATTTCCATCCTTTTGCTTTTGGCCATGACCGCCGCTCGTGTTTTTAGCTGGTATATGTTTCGTTTACCCGAAACCGAAACAGACAATATATTCCCCACCTTCTGGCTTGGATTTCGGTATGATGCACGCGTGGTTGCCGCCATAGGGCTGTTTTTTCTCCTGTTTTCAGCCTTTCCTGTCCTAAATCCCTTTCAAAACAAAAACGCCAGAAGGATCTGGATTATCTATTTTATACTGGTCAGCTTGTTACTCACTATTTTCTTTGTTGTGGATTTTTTGCATTACCGCTACCTGAACCAGCGACTGAATGCAAGTGCTCTTAGCTTTCTGGAGGATGCAAAAATATCAGCAGGGATGGTGTGGCAAACTTATCCCGTTTTTCGAATAATCCTTTCCGTTATTGTGATTAGTTGGCTGATCGCAAAAACAATCCGATGGATTTATTCATTTATCGCTGATACAGGATTGCCTCCAACCCGTCGTTCGCGAATCAGTTTTTTTGTGGCTTCGTTCCTGGTTTTTGCCCTGGCCATATTTGGAAGGGTTGCTCAATATCCTCTACGCTGGAGCGATGCATTTAACCTGGGAAATGATTTCCAGGCAAATATTGCCCTAAACCCGATACAATCATTTTTCAGTTCTTTTAAATTCAGGAGTTCATCCTATGATGCATTAAAGGTTAAAGCTGCTTACCCGCAAATGGCCGCTTATCTTGAAGTAGATTCTCCCGACCCCGAGAAGCCTAATTTTAAAAGGCTTGTGGCTCCTGATTCTTTGTATAACTGGAAAGGAAGGCCATCACCCAATATTGTTCTGGTGCTATGTGAGAGTTTCAGTGGTTATAAAAGCTCTATGTGGGGAAATCCCCTGAATGCAACACCCTATTTTTCTTCCCTCTGTAAGGAAGGTTTGTTCTTTGATAATTGCTTTACACCACTTATCGGTACTGCCAAAGGTGTATGGGCAACCATTACCGGTATTCCGGATGTTGAACTGGTTAAAACAGCTAGCAGGAATCCGCTGATGGTTGATCAGCATTCCATTATCAATGATTTCCGGGGCTATGAAAAATATTATTTTCTGGGAGGAAGTACAAGCTGGGCAAATATCAGGGGTATACTTACTAACAATATTGCCGGACTTCATCTTTACGAGGAAGGAAGCTACTCCGTTCCAAATGTTGATGTATGGGGGATAAGTGACCATAACCTTTTCAGGGAGGCTCACGCAGTTCTCGAAAAAGAAAAAAAGCCATTCTTTGCTGTTATACAAACGGCAAACAATCATCGACCATATACCATTCCTAAGGAAGACCAGGAAGCAATGGGACTTGTCAACTATCCCCAGGACAGCCTAGATAAATTCGGATATCGTAGTAATGAAGAATTGAACGCATTCCGGTACATGGACTTCAGTATTAAACAGTTCATGGAAACAGCAAGACAATCTCCTTATTTTAAACATACAATTTTTGTGTTCATAGGAGATCATGGAATTGCCGGCAATGCTAATTTTGGTTTTCCATCTTCCTGGACGGTTAACAGCCTCTCAGCAAATCATGTTCCTTTATTGTTTTATGCACCTGGAAAATTGCCTGCAATGAAACTGCATGATCTCGCATCGCAAATCGATGTATTGCCAACACTGGCAGGAATTGTAAATATTCCTTACAAAAATACTGCAATGGGTCGTGATCTTATGGTTGCCCACCATCGCGATAGTGGGAGGGGGAATATGGCTTTTATTATGGATTATAATAACAAGAATATTGGTCTGCTGAAAAATCAATTTTACTATAACCGGCCTATGCAGGGTAATGCTACAGTAATGGAGTGGGCAGATTTTGCCGTTCCATTTAAAGGGAATATTCCTGATACGGCTCCATACGAATGGTGGAGCGAGGCATTCTATGAAACAGCACGATATATGCTTTTGAACAATAAAAAATCGGAAGACTAATTCTCTCCTAAACCTTTATTTTTTTGGCCATCATTATAAGGCGTGGCGACTTTCGGACATCATAATGCCCGAATTCATAATCGCCATAAACTTCCTGGATCTGGAGGTTATGAAAAGAAAACATATCGTTGAAATCGCCCAGAGAAAATTTTGCAACCTTTTCTGTATACTCTAATGGCTCTTCAAAATTTTCATCTTCTACAACGATCCTTTTATAAAAATGAGTTTCATCAAACCATTTTGTAATATAAAAATTCACTCCATCTATTTCTTCTTCACTCTTATGTACCAAATGATCTTCTGCATAATGTACATTCAGAAAATCCATCACAAATAGAGCATTTGGTTTCAAAGACTGAGCAATGGTTCTTATTGCATTGTAGTGTTCGCGCTCTGTTCGGAAATACCCAAAACTGGTAAAAAAATTGAATGCATAATCATAATAATTCATCCTGAAAGGGAGCCTCATATCATGTACATAAAAATGCAGGTTCTCCTGTTCATATTTTAGTGCTTCCTTGATACTGTCCTCCGAAATATCAATGCCTGTAACATCAAATCCCATCGCTGCAAGGCTCCTTGAATGCCTGCCTCGGCCGCACGCAATGTCAAGCATTGTAGAGCCTGCCCCGGGTGCCAGCTTTAACACCAGTTGCCGGATGAATTTATCTGCTTCATCCTCATCCCGCTTAAAATAAAGAAGATGGTAGTATGATGAATTGAACCAGTCGCGAAACCAACTTCCTGTCGGCATGTAGGGGTATTTTTACCAAAAGTAAAGGGCGAAACCCAAATAATCGCTTATTTTTGGAATACTTAAACCTTTCGAACTGTGGCATTGATAAAAAGTATTTCCGGAATTCGTGGTACCATTGGCGGGCTTCCAAACACAAATCTGACTCCCCTCGATATTGTAAGATTTTCTGCTGCTTACGGCAGCATGCTTTTATCCGGTAACAAATCCGCTAAAGTTGTTGTTGGGCGTGATGGGCGCATATCCGGTGATATGGTCAATCAATTGGTTTTGCAAACGCTGGTGGGCCTCGGAATACAGGTTGTTGACCTCGGATTATCTACCACTCCAACCGTTGAAATGGCGGTTAAATGGGAGAAGGCAGATGGTGGTATCATTATAACCGCAAGCCATAACCCTAAAGAATGGAATGCACTGAAATTACTCAACAGTGATGGTGAATTTATTTCTGCAGAAGCGGGTGCCCAGGTTCTTGAATTAGCAGCTAAAGAATCTTTTAAGTTTGCACCCGTCGATAAACTTGGTTCAATAACAACAAATGATACTTACCTCGATAAACATATTGAGGTTGTATGTAATCACCCCTTAGTGAATGTGGAAGCCATTCGTGCCAAAAATTTGAAAATTGTAGTTGATGCCATCAATTCGTCTGGCGCCATTGCAATGCCTAAATTATTGAAAGCACTTGGTGTGGAAGAGGTAATTGTTCTCAATGAAGAAGTAAACGGAAAGTTTGCCCATAACCCCGAACCCCTCCCCGAAAATCTTTCCGGGTTGAGTGCTGAAGTCAAAAAGAAGGATGCTTCATTGGGCATCGCAGTTGATCCCGATGTTGACAGACTTTGTTTTGTTTGTGAAGATGGCAGCATGTTTGGTGAAGAATTTACCCTGGTTGCTGTTGCCGATTATGTTCTCTCGAATAGAAAGGGTAACACTGTCTCTAATATGTCATCCACCAAGGCATTAAAGGAAATAACATTAAAACATGGCGGCGAATATTTTCCCTCACCTGTAGGGGAAGTTAATGTGGTGAAAAAGATGAAGGAAATGAATGCCGTGATAGGAGGGGAGGGCAATGGTGGAATTATTATGCCTGATCTTCATTATGGTCGTGACGCCCTTATCGGAACCGGCCTTTTCCTGAGTGCTTTGGCACAACATAAAAATGGTATTAAGTCGTTTCGCTCCAGGTACCCCGATTATTTCATCTCCAAGAATAAAATCGAACTTGAGCAAAATATTGATGTAAAAGACCTGTTTGAAAAAATAAAGAAGAAATACAAGAAGCAGCCGGTCAATACTGAAGATGGTTTGAAGATTGAATTTGATAGTGATTGGGTTCACCTGAGAACCTCTAATACAGAGCCGATAATCAGGATTTATGCAGAAAGTAATTTCGAGACCACGGCCAATAATATAGCACTCAGGCTAATGCAGGATATTAAAGAGTTCCTTTAAATCAAAATAAATTCAGAAATTTGCGGCTCCCTGTTTAAGGGAGCCTTTTTATTTAAATGCATTCAAGTGAACAGAACTTATTTCGATAATGCAGCAACTACCAGCCTTGATCCGGCAGTGCTGGAGGCTATGATGCCATACCTCACTGAAAAATTTGGCAATCCTTCTTCCATCTATTCCTACGGCAGAGAGAGCCGCCTGGCCATAGAGAATGCCCGTAAATCAGTCGCTAAGATCCTTAATGCACACCCTGCTGAAATATTCTTTACCTCAGGCGGCACAGAAAGCAGTAATACTGCCATAACCGCCGCAGTTAGAAATCTTGGCTGCAAGCATATTATCAGTTCCAGGATAGAGCACCATGCTACCAGTCATACGATCGAATACCTCCATAAAAAAGGAGAAGCTGCCCTCAGCTATGTAAAACTTCTTCCAGACGGTCATATCGACCTTGAAGACCTGGAACTTCTCCTTAAAGAATGTGAGGATAAATGCCTGGTAACGCTGATGCATGCCAATAATGAAATTGGCAACCTGCTCAACATTAATGCCGTAGGCGAGATTTGTAAAAAATACAATGCGATCTTCCATTCAGACACTGTTCAAACAGTAGGGCATTACCCTTTTGACCTTAGGAAAACACCGGTACATTTTATTACAGGTGCTTCACATAAATTTCATGGTCCCAAAGGTGTAGGTATGCTCTATATAAATGAAAGCGTTCACATAGAACCATTCCTTCATGGCGGATCGCAGGAAAGAAACATGCGTGCGGGAACTGAAAATTTATATGGTATCGTTGGGTTTGCAAAAGCGCTTGAAATCGCTACCAACAATTATGAGGCAGATAGTAAATATGTTGCTTCCATTAAGCAATACATGGGAGATCAGTTGAAGGCTCATATAAATGGTGTTGAATTTAATGGTGATGCCTTCGGTAATAGTCTCTATGCTGTACTTAATGTTTCGTTCCCGAAAACAGAGAAGTCTGAAATGATATTATTTAATCTCGATATCAGTGGCATATGCGCATCAGGCGGAAGTGCCTGCACCAGCGGTGTTGACCAGGGATCACACGTTATCCGTGCCATTAAAAACAATCCCAACCAGGTTGCTGTAAGGTTCTCCTTTAGTAAGCATAATACTAAAGAGGAAGTTGACTTCGTAGTGGATAAGCTTAAAGGAATGATCTGAAGATTCCAGGTTTGTCATTAACAAAACATTAGAACCAGCTCTTTTTACTTCTTTCTCCTCATGTGGTCAGAATATTGAACGGCTTTCAAATCCGCGTCAACTAATCATATGAGATCAATAATTACACTACTACTGTTATTGTCGGCTACTGTTTTCAGTTATGCCCAGTCTGATGTAAAATTTGGTGTTAAAGCAGGTGTCAATTTTGCTACTATTGGTGGCGAAGCTAACCATCAACTTAACCAGATTCTTGAATGGACAAATGGCTATGTATCAACAACCGGACGTACTGGTATGCATGTTGGTGGCTTTGTTCAGTTACCAATTTCTGAAACAGTTGTTATCGAGCCTGGTTTAATGTATTCTACTAAAGGATATACACTCAAGGGTGATGTTGATTTGAAAGTGTTGGATCTGTTGGGTATAGGCGCAAAAGCCGACCTGATGTCACAATACCTCGATATGCCGGTACTTATTAAAGCTACCCTTGGTAATGGTTTCCAGATTTATGCAGGTCCACAGATTTCTTACCTCATGAACGCCGATCTCCGCACCAGAGCCAGCGTACTTGGTGTGAATCTCCTCAATAAAAAGTTTGATGTAACTGACCAGTTCAATAAAATTGATGCAGCCCTTACTGCTGGTATTGGTTACGAATTCCGAAATGGAGTAGCCATTAACGCAGGTTATGATTACGGACTTAGCAGGATAGATGCTAACAAATCAGTTAATGCCCGTAACCAGGCTGTGAAAATTGGAATGTCACTTAAATTCTAATAGTAAAGTAGTCCTCTGAAATCCACAAAAAAAACGGCAGCTTATAGTTGCCGTTTTTTAGTTGATCATGTTTTTTATCTCCTGAAGTTTTAAAAGCGCCTCAACGGGCGTAAGCCGGTTGATATCGAGCCCTTCCAATACTTTACGGATCTGGTCAAAGGTTTGGGAGTGCACATCAAAAATAGATAACTGTATTTTTGGTCCACCGATCTCCTTCACTTTATGACCCAGATCTTCAATTCTGGGAGATCCTGCGCTATTGTCATGATCTGAAATATCATTTCCTGAACCAAGATGTTTGCTTTCTAATTGTTCGAGGATCTCATTTGCCCTGTTAATGAGAGTGCCCGGCATACCCGCCATACGGGCAACATGAATTCCAAAGCTATGAGTACTTCCTCCCGGTGCAAGCTTGCGAAGGAAAATAATTTTATTACCTACTTCCTTATTGGTAATATGAAAATTTTTAACCCTTTCCCATTTATTTTCCAGCTCATTCAATTCATGATAATGTGTAGCAAAAAGGGTTAGTGGCGCATGAACAGTTTGGTGCAGGTATTCTACAATACTCCACGCAATGGATATTCCGTCATAGGTTGATGTGCCTCTTCCAATTTCATCCAGCAGGATCAGACTTCTCGATGTTACGTTATTAAGGATGCTGGCCGTTTCATTCATTTCAACCATAAAAGTTGACTCTCCTCCGCTAAGGTTATCTGATGCACCAACCCTTGTGAATATCTTATCCGTTATAGGAACCTCTGCTTCATCAGCAGGTACAAAACTCCCCATATGCGCCATAAGTGTTATAATAGCTACCTGCCTGAGTAAAGCACTTTTACCACTCATGTTGGGTCCCGTAAGAATAATAACCTGCTGTTCACTTTTATTTAGTTCTATATCATTGGATACATATTGTTCTCCTGCGCCAAGGAACCTTTCAATAACCGGGTGACGTCCTGCTTTTATGGTCAGATCACCACCCTCATGCATATGCGGCCTTTTGTATCGGAATTGCAGGGCTATATTGGCAAAACAAACCAGACAATCAAGTATGGCCAGAATATTTCCATTCGCCTGTATAGGTTGTAGATAATCCTGCAATTCGTTCAACAAAGACTCAAATAATTCAAGCTCGATCCGCATGATCTTATCCTCGGCACCCGTTATCTTTTCTTCATACTCTTTTAACTCCGGTGTTATATATCTTTCGGCATTTGCCAGGGTCTGCTTCCTGGTCCATTCTGCAGGAACTTTATGTTTATGGGTATTGGTTACTTCAAGGTAATAGCCGAACACATTATTGAACCCTATTTTCAGAGATGGTATTCCTGTATTCACTGACTCCTTCTGTTGCATTTGTACCAGGTATTCTTTGCCGGTACTTGCGATGGCCCTTAAATCATCCAGCTCCTTATTAATTCCCGATGCAATAAAACTCCCCTTTGCTGTTGTTGGAGGGGCATTCTCCACCAACTCTGCATGGATTTTAGCCGCTATATATACACATGGATTTAATGCATCCGAAAGCCGCGCGAGGTAATCATTGCTTGCCCCGCCACAAAGCAGTTTTATGGCTGCTACCTGTTCTAATCCCTTTGCGAGCTGCAACACCTCGCGCGGACCAATCTTTTTCAGTGGTATCTTGCTTACAAGTCTTTCAATATCTCCCGCCTGGCGGATATGCTGCGATAACTGATTGCGCATATCCACAGATGTTATAAAAAATTCCACCAGGTCCAATCGCTCATTTATCCGCTTAATATCTTTTAGCGGGAATACGATCCAACGTTTCAATAACCTTGCGCCCATGGCACTCACTGTTTGGTCCATCACCCTTAATAGCGAGTGACTCTCCGCACCGGGTGTACCCAATAGTTCCAGGTTGCGAACAGTAAACCGGTCCATCCAAAGAAAATCATCCCTGTCGATCCTTTGCATAGAAGTAATATGCTGAAGGTTGGGATGTTCCGTATCCTTAAGGTAATGCATTATGGCTCCGGCCGCAATCAGTCCATTAGTAAGTGATTCTACTCCAAAGCCTTTAAGGGAATGTGTCTGGAAATGTTTTAATAGTATGTCCTTTGCATAACTGTCCTGGAATATCCACTCATCAAGTGAATACGTGTAAAACCGGGGACCAAAATATTCCTTGAACAGTTTCTGTCGCGGGCGTTGGAACAAAACTTCTGCCGGCTGAAACGACTGTAACATTTTATCCGCATACTCGCGGTCACCTTCAGCAATGAAGAACTCGCCTGTTGAAATATCAAGAAATGCAATTCCAAAAAGGTCATCGCTAACAAAATATAAACTGGCAAGGAAGTTATTGGAATGGTGGTCAAGTAATTTATCACTGGTGGCAGTACCAGGCGTCACCATTTCCGTCACCCCTCTTTTAACAATGCCCTTGGCCATCTTCGGATCCTCCAGTTGGTCGCATATAGCCACACGGTATCCAGCCTTAACCAGTTTATGCAGGTATGTTTCAACCGAGTGGTGCGGAAATCCTGCCAGCTCCGACGCCGAGGCTGAACCATTGTTTCGCTTGGTAAGGGTAATGCCCAAAACCTGGGAAGCAATTATGGCATCCTGCCCGAAGGTCTCATAAAAATCACCGACCCGAAACAACAGGATCGCATCGGGATACCGCTGTTTGATGGCCCGGTGCTGTTGCATTAAAGGGGTGTCGGCACTACTCTTTGACATGGCCAGCAAATATAGGTGCTAAGGACGCTGCAGGAAAGCGTGTTTTAGCGGTGGGGGGCAAAAAGTGAATATCTTTGCAGGATGCGAAAACTCAGCATGGATGAACTGAACCGCAAAACTGTGGAAGAATTCAGGGAAGCCGCTAAAATACCGATCATAGTAGTGCTCGATAATATTAGAAGTATGCATAATGTAGGAAGTGTTTTCCGTACAGCGGATGCCTTCCTCCTGGAGGCTGTTTACCTCTGTGGCTATACACCACAACCTCCACATCGCGATATTCATAAAACAGCACTTGGCGCTACAGAAAGCGTAGAATGGAAATATTATCCTTCAACGCTCGAAGCTGTGGAATCCCTTAAAGAAGCCGGATATGGTATTTATGCGGTTGAGCAGGCTTCTGGCAGCTATCTGCTTAATCAATTGGAAACAACAGCCGGCGAAAAGCTGGCAGTGGTTTTTGGTAATGAAGTTAGCGGCGTGGATGCCAATGTTATTGCTGCCAGCAATGGATGTATTGAGATCCCGCAACTTGGAATGAAACACTCACTGAACATATCTGTTGCTGCGGGAATAGTTTTGTGGGAACTAGTACGTGAAAAAATATAATTATGACAGCTATCCGGAATTATTTAAGCCTCATTAAATTTTCGCATACCATTTTCGCAATGCCTTTTGCCATGATCGGTTTTTTTCTTGCAGCAACGGGCGCCACAGGGTATTTCGGCTTCCTCACACAGGATTACAAATCCGCCATCCTGAAATTTATTCTTGTAATACTTTGTATGGTTTTTGCCCGCAGTGCCGCCATGGCTTTTAACAGGTATCTCGACAGGCATTTTGACGCGAAGAATCCCAGAACAGCAATACGCGAAATTCCCGCAGGCATAATCAGTGCCGATAAAGCCCTGCTCTTCACAATTTTTAACAGCCTCCTTTTTGTGGCAACATGCTATTTTATTAATGCCCTTTGCTTTTACCTTTCCCCGGTTGCATTGCTGGTAGTTCTTGGGTATAGTTTCACCAAAAGATTCACCGCACTTTGCCATCTGGTTTTGGGGCTTGGACTCTCACTGGCACCCATCGGGGCTTACCTGGCTGTCACCGGACAATTTGATTGGCTCCCAATACTTTTCTCCTTTGCCGTCATATTCTGGGTTAGTGGATTTGATATTATTTATGCTTTGCAGGATGAAGATTTTGATCGCAGCCAGCAATTGCATTCCATTCCGGCTGCCCTGGGCCGGGCTAAAGCATTATTCGTTTCACGCCTTCTGCACCTGTTGAGCGCTACCAGTGTGATCATTGCCGGTATATATGGCGAGTTTGGCTGGTTATACTGGGCTGGCGTGGCCGTATTTACGGGCATGCTGATTTACCAGCAATCCATTGTAAGCAAAGACGATCTTTCACGCGTTAATATTGCTTTCATGACAGCCAACGGAATTGCCAGTGTTGTATTCTCAATATTAGTTATTACCGACCTCTTCCTTCGTTAATTCAATAACATCAACTAAACCAATAAACCTTCATGCCAAGAGTGCTCGCAATTGATTATGGTGGCAAAAGAACAGGCATAGCGGTAACAGATCCATTTCAGATCATTGCCAGCGGACTTACAACCGTTCCATCCAAAGAGCTGATACCGTTTCTTAAAAAATATTTTGAACAGGAGGAAGTTGAACGCATCATCATTGGCGAACCCAAAAACTGGGATGATACTGATACCCATGCCACACCATTGGTGGAAGCCTGCATTAAAGATCTTAAGAAGAATTTTCCCCAGATGCCCATTACCAAAGTGGATGAAAGATATACATCAAAAATGGCCAGACAGAGTATGCTGGAGAGTGGGATGAAAAAAAAGGACCGACGTAATAAAGCTTTGGTAGATGAGATCGCCGCTACAATTATGCTCCAGGAATGGCTGGGGCGCGCCTAAGCCTCCCTCTTCTTCAGGTTCTTTTCCTAACTTTGCAAATCGTTTAATTAAAATAGCAGATGATTCTACCAATAGTGGCATATGGACATCCCGTACTGAGGATGGTAGCAAAGGATATATCAGCAGATTACCCCGAACTGGAAAAACTGATCGCAGATATGTGGGAGACTATGTATTATAGTAATGGAGTAGGACTGGCAGCACCACAGATCAACCGCGATATCCGATTGTTTGTAGTGGATAGTAAGCAAATATTTGAAAATCTCGACGACGAAGAAAAAGCTGAATACCCGGGTGATGCTGGTATTAAGCAGGTCTTTATAAATGCACATATCAAAACACTCAATGGTGATGATTGGCCTTATAATGAGGGATGCCTGAGTATTCCGAAGATTCGCGAAGATGTATTCCGCCCCGAAGAAGTTACACTGGATTATGTTGATGAAAATTTTCAGCCTCAATCAACAACCTTCACCGGAATTACCGCACGCGTAATCCTGCATGAATACGACCATATTGATGGCAAACTTTTTATTGATCATCTTAAACCACTGAAACGTAAATTGCTCAAAAGCAAATTAGATGATATCTCTAAAGGTAAAGTGCGCGTTGATTACCGAATGATGTTCTATAAATAATTTCCCTAATGAAACTCAATAGAATACCTGCCCTGAAAATACTGATGGGAGGTGTTTTGTTATTTGCTATCGCACCGCTCCATTCCCAGGATACTACCATATTGGTTGATCAGAAAGTGGTTACATTGAAAGAAGTTGTTGTACGGAATAATATGGACATTCCTTCTTTTATCAGACGGATTCAATTCGATACCAGCTTTTACCGTGCCTTCAAAAACCTGCGCCAGCTGAATTATTCTTCCATCAATGATATCAGGATGATGGATAAGAAGGGAAAGGTCATAGCTTCCCTTGAAAGCACCATTCGGCAAAGAGTTGACAGAGACTGCCGCCAGATGGAGGTGTTGAAAGAGACGATAGGAGGTGACCTGAAAAACAGGAAAAATGAATGGAACTACTACACAGCAGAAATGTATGCGGCTTTGTTTTTTACAGAAGGTATGGTTTGTGGTGCCCAACAATCTGTTGCAGAAGCAGAGCTCAGTCTCAAAAAAAAGAAAGGACTCCATAAGCATAAAGAACAACTGAAAATGTTGTTCTTTAATCCCGGACGCAAAATTCCAGGTATTCCATTTATTGGTAATAAGATCAATATCTACGAATTACCCATGGCCCGGCTCTATAACTTTGAAATGGATATGGAGTATTACCAGGGGCGTAACGCTTATACTTTTAAAATAACGCCCCGCCCCAATCTTACCGATGCTGAAAGAAGCAGTATAGTTATTAACCAGATCAATACATGGTTTGATGCTTCCGATATGCGCATTATCGCACGCACCTATGATATGAGCTATAATACAGGCATCTATGACTTTAATGTACAAATGGAAGTTGAGATGGGAAAAATCAATGATCTCCTGGTTCCCATAACAATCCGCTATATCGGAAACTGGAAAGTAGCCACCAAAAAAAGAGAAAGGGGCATATTTACAGCCACCATCTTTCAGCTTTCGGAATGACTGATCCCCTTGAATTTTACATAATTCCGCCATTTCTCTATCAGTAGTTGCATATCAGTTGCAAGCTCACTTTCAAATAATACATGTTCACCGGTGCCAGGATGTTTAAACCCGATATTCTTTGCATGTAGCGCATGCCTTGGACAGGTATTGAAACAGTTTTCAATGAATTGTTTGTATTTGGTATAAACCGTCCCTTTTACAATCCGGTCGCCTCCGTAAAAATCATCATTGAAGAGAGGATGACCAATATGTTGCATATGTACCCTGATCTGGTGGGTTCTGCCCGTTTCCAGCCTGCATTCCACAAGCGTTACATATCCAAAGCGTTCCAACACTTTGTAGTGGGTGATGGCGTCTTTGCCATATTCCCCTTCCGGATATGCATCAAATAGTTTACGGAATCTTTTATGCCGGCCAATGTGTGCAACCACTGTGCCTTCCTCTTCAGCAGGATCACCCCATACCAAAGCAATGTAACGGCGAAAAACAGTATGGTCAAAAAATTGCCTGGCAAGGGAGGTGACCGCTTTATCATTTTTAGCTAATACCATCAGGCCACTGGTATTTTTATCTATCCTATGCACCATGCCAAAGCGGGGCAGGTTTTCTTCCGTGATATCCTTGTTCTGCTGTTGTAAATACCATGCAACTCCATTGATCAGCGTACCGGAAGGATTTCCTGATGCCGGATGCACCACCAATCCAGCCGGCTTATTAATGATAATAATATCATTATCCTCGTAATGAATATTAAGGGGCATCTCCTCCGGAACTATATGCTCACCTCTTTTCTCCCGGTGGGAGTAAACTACTATCTCATCAGCCGGCCTTATCTTATAATTGCTTGCAACGGTTTTGCCATTTACCAGTACCCTGCCCGCATCAATTGACTTCTGAACTTTATTACGGGTAGCATACTCGATACGGGCCACCAGGAATTTATCGATCCGTAAAGGTTCCTGTCCCGCATCAATTCGGATAGTATGTTGCTCATACAGTTCTTCTGTGAAATCCTGCTGTTCTTCTGATTCATCTTCTGTATGCGCCATAACCATGTTTCAAACTAATTTTCGCAAAAATAGGCATCTGCACCCAGCCTTACGCTAATTTTGCAGGATGCAGGATGTATTGTTTAAAGACCTGGGGCAAATGGATTATCAGCAGGCCTGGGATATGCAGGAGGATCTTCTACTGTCTAATGTAACTAAAAAGGGTAGTGGACTAGCCAGCAATACGGAACATCACCTTTTATTTGTAGAGCACCCTCCCGTTTATACCCTGGGCAAAAGCGGGCACATGGAACATGTGCTGATTTCAGAAGTTGAGCGTGAAGAAAAAGGGATCGCATTTTTTAAAACGAACAGGGGTGGTGATATTACTTTTCACGGTCCCGGGCAACTGGTGGGATATCCAATATTTGACCTCGAAAAATTCTATACCGATATCGGGAAATACCTGCGCAACCTCGAAGAAGTGATCATCCTCACCATGGCAGCTTATGGTTTGAAAGGGGAGCGGTCAGCAGGCGAAACAGGGGTTTGGCTCGACCCGCAAGTTCAAGGCAAAGAAAGAAAGATATGCGCCATGGGCGTCCGCTGCAGCAGGTGGATCACAATGCATGGTTTTGCATTTAATGTAAATACCGACCTCAGCTATTTCGATCATATCGTTCCCTGCGGTATAAAACAGAAAGCAGTTACTTCATTGGAAAAGGAATTGGGGCAAACACCCGATATGGAAGAGGTGAAACAAATAGTTAAAAGAAGTTTTGAAACTGTCTTCCAGATCAGGTTACAAACGATTGACACCAACATTATCAGAAATCTTTACTGATATAAAAGCGGTTTTTTTCAAGAAGCACACCATCCTCGTAAAGTTCAAAATGGTACCAGCCAGCATGCATGAAATTCGATTTCTCCATGATCAAAACCTTTTCGGTAACCTCCCTGATCTCAAATAAGGGGGATTTGTCTGCTTCAAAAAAGGATACCCTGTACTTCTTTCGCCCTGCCTGGGGTAACTGGATATTCAATAATCCCCTTCTGTCAGTGAATATATAGGGGGATGGCCTGAATACATCGCGGGGAACAAAAGGTCTGATATATATGGTATCGGGATGAGAAACCAGAAGCGTGTCTTTCGTGCGATAGCTGATAGAATCACGAAATTTACGGAGTTCAGTATCTGGGATCCTGCCCTTAATAGTATCTGCTCTTTTTACTGTATAATAATGAATAGGCTTTACTACTGTGGGTGCTTCAGTTCTACTGGAAGGATCCTTCTTTTCGGGAACGGTGGAAACCTCAGGACTCTTCTCATTTTTAATAACTGCAGGTTCATTTTTGTCCACAACGCGTGAAGGAGCAGCAGTTTTTGCTTTCTGGCTTTTGCTGAAAACATAACGACCACTGTCAAGTAATATATAGAGTCGGTAAAACTGACTGGTATCAGGCGAACGTGAATCAAGATAACCATTCTGCAGAACGGTAGGATCAGGTATGGTCATGATGGTCTTGAATAAGCGCTGACTATCTGCTGAACGTTGAATACTAAGTTGACGGATTTTTTTGCCATAGGGGTTGGTCCAGCTAACCAGCACTTTATTGCCTGAACGTAATACCACATTGAACGCAGGAAGTGTGTCCTGGGCCCATAATTGTGGTGCGCAGGTTGCCAACAATAAAAGTAATCCCAGCCTGATCATCATAGAATTAATACTTGCCATCGGTGACAAATATAAGATAGCACTGATGGTAATCAGACGTTAAAATATCAACTCACCGGGCATTAATGATCGGTTTCCCTGTAATCCACCACTGTGAATCAATAGCAGCCGCGACCCCTTTTTGAAATAGTGCTCCCGAATTAATTTATCCACACCATATAGCATTTTCGCAGTATATACAATATCAGTCGGGATGGAAGTGGCGGCATAAAATTCATTCATAAACGCTATGAGCTCCGGAGGATGTTTGGCATATCCACCGAAATGAAAATCGAATAATATCCTAAAATTACGGTTAGCATCACGCAGGCTCCTTCGTACAGAAGCGCTTAACTGGTCATTTCCCTTCAGGCTGCTGATCCCTATAATTTCCTGGAGTGGAAGAGCGGCATTGCAGATCCCGGTAAGCATGGTGCCGGTACCTACGGCACAACAGATATGCGTATAGACTGCTAAATCAGGCACAAGAGATAGTATGGTTTCAGCCCCGGCAATTCCTTCCGGTCCCCGGCCTCCTTCAGGCACCACCAGCCAGTCAGGAGGTAGCAGGGAAGGATCATTCTGCAGGATTTGCGGATCGCGATAGGCATCCCGGCTCACAAAAACCAGTTCCATACCATATGATCTGGCTTCGGTTAGGGCATCCGATAATTTTACTCCTTCTTCTCCGCGCACAATTCCGCGGGAGCCCAGTCCCGCCTCCCGTGCTGCAAAGGCCAGGGCAACAAGGTGATTCGACCAGGCCCCGCCAAAACTCAAAATGCCTTCCTTGCCCTCCCGGATGGCATTCTGAAGGTAAACCTTCAATTTGAACCATTTATTTCCTGAAACAACCGGATGCAGCTGGTCAAGCCGGAGGATATCAGTTTCAACCGATTGCAATGCTGAGTACCTGAACGATTGTATTGGGATACTATGAAGGGGAAGGGGTATATTCATCGGGGTATATTATATTCGTGCCCTCAAACTCAAAATTAGAACAATGCAACCAACACTCGTGATACTGGCAGCCGGAATGGCTTCCAGGTATGGTAGCCTCAAACAGATACAGGGATTTGGTCCAAGTGGTGAAACAATAATGGAATATTCCATTTATGATGCGATCAGAAGCGGCTTTGGAAAAGTGGTTTTTATTATCAGAAAAGACTTTGAACAGAATTTCCGGGAACAATTCGGCTCCAAATTGGAAGGGAAAATAAATGTGGAGTATGTATTCCAGGACCTGAATGCCTATGTTGAAGGCGATGTTCCGGCTGATCGTACCAAACCATGGGGTACAGCTCATGCTGTATTGTGTGCAAAATCTGCCGTTCAGGAACCTTTTGCGGTTATTAATGCAGATGATTTTTATGGCAGGGATGCATTTGAAAAGGCATATAATTTTCTGGTGAATGATTGTAATGAACGCACCTATGCTATTATTGGTTATGAATTGCTCAAAACCCTTTCTGACCACGGAACGGTTAATAGGGGCGTTTGCAGACTTGATGAAAAAGGCAATCTTAAGTCAATTGCCGAGCGATTGAACATCGCATTGCGGGATGGAAAAATCACCTGTGATGATGGCATGGAACCTCATGAACTGCCGCTGGATAGCAGTGTATCCATGAATTTCTGGTGTTTCCACCCTTCCATTTTTGCCATCAGCCACGATATGTTCCGTGAATTCGTGAATGTCAATAAAGAAAATCCAAAGGCAGAATTTTTTATACCTATTGTAGCTGATGAATTCTCCAAATCCGGAAAAGGGGTGATCCCGGTGATCGCCACCAGTGCCGATTGGTTTGGGGTTACTTATAAAGAAGACGCGCCAAGTGTTCAGGCCAGCCTTGATGCCCTCGTAGAAAAAGGGGAGTACCCGCAGAGCTTATGGGGATAAGCTTATTGCACAAAAAAACTGGCGCTATCATGATGATACGCCAGTTTTTTTTATTTATATGTTTATTCAGTTAGCGGGGGAGAAGACTGGTCGAAGTATACTCGAAACATAATCGAAACATATCCTCAAACTCAATAGCTCATTACGTTATAGATGCATTCCTCGATCTTTTTTATCTGCTGAACACGTTCAATCCCCTTCACGTTTGATTGCGTTGGCATCCTGATCGTTACTGCTGTGGTATCTGCCTTTATTGCTTCCAAAGCCTGGAAAATATTCTTACTCTGGCTGCTGAAAACAACTCCTTCAGCTGTCAACTGCTTACCACTTAACACCCCGATCACTTCGCCCGCATGGTTGAAAATAGGTCCGCCGGAATTTCCCGGGTTGGCTGAGATCGCGATCTGGTAAGCTATTGTATCTCCATTGAAACCTGTTTTTGCACTGAGATAACCTTCATTATAAACGATCTCTGTACGGGGGAAGCCCAGCGTAAAGATCTGCTCTCCAAGCTCAGCCTTTGCCCTCCTTATTCCATAAGGAAGCCGGATGGGCTGGTAACGATCATCTACTATTTTAAGGATGGCGATATCAGTATTGTCATTCACATGAAGGGTCTTAGCCTTGAAATACTGGCCTTTCGTATTGATTATATAGATAGAATCCGCTTTGGCCACCACATGGGCAGATGTTACCAGGTACCCTTTGCCATCGATCAGAAATCCGGTACCGCCGAATTTTCCCGGCTGCGCCGGACGGAATTCAGCAGGCTTATCGGCTGTTTTAAAAGTGTTGATCTCGTTTTGGGTCTTCTTCTGGGAGATCTTTACCGCATTTATTTCTTTTTTGAGCTGGGCAATCTCAACCGGACTACTTTTTGGCGTGAGGTAAGATACAAGCCCGCTGATGGCAAGGGCTGTTAATCCCGCAATTGATGCAGCCAAAGCCAATACCCGCTTATACTTGTCCACCAACTGCATAACCTTTACTTTCGGTGATTCAGTTTTAATTTCACCGTTTTCAAGGAGCTTGCTATGCGTTTCCTGCAAAAGGGAACGAAATGCCTTTCGGTCACTGTAATTGCCAATCTGACGGAGAAAATGGGTCTGCTCCACAACAAGTTGATCAATTTCCGGATTGGTTCTGCGAAGCTCTTCGAAATATTCCTTCTCCTGGGCGTTCATTTCGCCCTGGATATACCTTTCAATTGCCTCCAATAACTGCACATCTTCCATCATACTGCCTGGTTTTTATATTGCGCAAAAAACAGTTTCTTTAAGCGGGTTAAACATTTATACTTCTGGTTCTTGGCATTATCTGCGTTCGTATACCCAAAATCCCCCGCTATTTCCGCCATATTCTTCCTATGTATATAATACGCCTCCAAAAGACTTTTACAGGGCTCACCAATACTATGCATTGCCTTTTCCATCATTTGAAAGGCCTGGTTCTGAAGTTCATGCTGCTCTAATTCCTCTTCCACAGGTACCGATTCTGCAACTTCTTCTACCTCTGATGAAAACCTCGTTATTTGCTGTAACCTTTTGAGCCACAACCTTCTCGCAACAGAATAAATATATGTCTTCAGGCGGCAGTGTAATTCAAATTCATGACTTTTGGCCTTCTCATATACAACCATGATGGCCTCCTGGAAAATATCCCTGGCATCATCAGCTGTACCACTATTATTAATAATCATCGCCTGTACCATATTATAATGTTGCTTATAAATGGTTTCCGTCGCCTTGCTTTCATTCCTGGCCAGTCCCATTAACAATTCTCTTTCTATTGGATCTGTGGTCACACTGCTTCGTTTAATACTCAAAATAACAAATAGTAACCCGTAATCAACGCTGAAAAAATATTTTAAGATGGCAGGGTTACCTTTTAACCCATTCGGGTATAAAGCTGCAAATCATTCATTCAAACACACAAAAAAAAAATTCATGAAAAAGTTTTTTGCTGTTCTGGCTATCGCCGCCGCTTTCGCTGCTTGTAACAACGCTGCTGACACAACTGAAGAAATCGCAGATTCTACTGTTAATGCAGTTGATTCAGCTGTAACTGCTACTGTTGATAGCGCTAAAGCTGCTATTGATTCTACTGCTAATGCTGCTGTTGATAGCGCTAAAGCTGTAGTTGACTCTTTGAAAAAGTAAGTTTTTCATATGGCAAGCAATCGTTAGGGCTATCCTGTTCGCAGGATGGCTTTCTCTAACGGGCTTAAAAATTAGTCGATCTCTAACCGGGATCGACTTTTTTTTGCCCATAACTGACTGATTTTGTGGTCTTACTCATAGTTTGGTGGGATTCTTACTAGCAAGGATTTAGGAAATCTACCCAACGGTCAAAAAAGCCGATAAAATATTCCTTTTTACAGAATAAATAGGCAATGTCTGTCGTTGTTAGCTTGTCCAGATCCTTTGTCCAAAATCAGAATCTTATGAAAGCAATTGTACACGCTTACCCGAAACTGCCTAAAAGGCCAACCTTATCACCCTGTCACCAACTGATGGTGGCCAGTCATTCATGGACAGGCAATTGACAAAACAGAGGTATTTCCATTCAACCTCTACTATTTTATTAATGTCAATTAAATGTTATGAAACGACTAATAATCATATTGTTGGGAGTTATTCTTTCTTTTCAGGGATACTCCCAAAGTGCCACAGCCGCCAACAAAGCTAACTTTGGAGTTGACGGTGAATTAAGAGCTCCATACCTGGGTCTATTGCCCCAAAGTGTAAATTTTTCGCACGACTGGTTTGCCAACCTTTCAATTGGGCCACTTGGTGGGGTTCCAATATTTATTATTGATACCACCGGGGCTAAATTTATCACTGACCAGTACGCAGTTGATCCCAATTTCAGGAAACTTCCTTTTTTCCGCCTCATGCGCTATCCGCCTTTTGACACAGTGAGTGGCCGAAGGCTGATTGATGCCATTTTTATCCGCGACTACCACGACCAGGATTCTACCGTATTCACCATTTCCAATAAAAACGGGGATAGTCCCGCTACCTGGGATGGAGAAACAACTGTTGGTAACATTCCCCAAAAGAATGATATCCTCGACATGTTCGTTCACGTCAGGCGGGCAGGGGAAGGGCTCACCCTCGCAGACTCCCTTTGGTTCATTGGCGGAGTGGCCATCGACGTGAATTCCGGAAGCCGCTATTTCGATTTTGAATTATACCAGACCGATATCTTTTTCAATAGGACCACCGGTAAATTTTCCGGTTATGGCCCTGATGCCGGACATACCTCCTGGAAATTTGATGCCACCACCGGCGTGGTTACTACTCCGGGTGATGTGATATTTTCGGCAGAGTTCGGTGGAAGTGGCCTCGAAATCCTTGAAGCCCGGATATGGGTTCATCAATCCGCACTATTAATCAATTCTCCCAACTTTGATTGGGTGGGCGATTTTGACGGTGCAGGGGGGATCTATGGTTACGCCAATATCAGGCCTAAGGATAATACTGAATTATTCTACTCGGGATTGCAAAATAACCTTGCCACCTGGGCAGGACCTTTTCAGTTAGTAAGGGGAAATAACACCGTCCAGACCACCTATGATGCGAAACAGTTCCTCGAATTTTCCGTGAATATGACCACCCTGGGACTTGATCCAATCAGTCTGCTTGGTGGTGGTGGTGCCTGCGGAATGCCCTTCAGACGTATTCTTGTAAAAACAAGGGCGTCTGCCTCCTTTGAAGCGGAATTGAAAGATTTCGTGGGGCCTTTCGACTTTTTCACCTTTGAAGCTGCTGATGCGGCGGCTGACCTGCCTATGATCTGCGGCGATGAGATGATCAGTACCATCAGCGTACTTAATCCTCTTCCAACCTCAACTTATACCTGGATCACCCCCGACGGTAATATTGTTGGTGATACATTCGGTGTTTCCATTACAGTGGATACCCCCGGTACCTATATAGTACGCCAGCAATTGCTGGCCGGCTGTGGGCAATATGCAATGGATACAGTGGTAATTACCGAAGACCCCATTTGCGCACTCTTACCCCATAACCGAATCCAGTTAAGTGGATCTTTAAAGAATACACTGGTCCGACTGGAATTCAATGTTTCGGCCAATGAGAATGTTAAGTATTATATCATAGAAAGGAGTGTAGATGGCAGAAACTATTCAACTGTTAAACAACTGAATAATAATGGAAGTACCGGATATGCCACCTATTTAACAGATGATAATATAGCTAACCTTGCAGGCAACCAGGTACATTACCGGATCAAGATGGTTCGGGTAGATGGGACTGTCCGGTATTCAGATCCTCTGGACCTGAGCCGGGGAAGCCGGCCGGCTGGAAGTTTCACCATCTCGCCAAACCCGGTAGTGGACAGGATGCAATTGGTTATTCCTTCCCTGTCAGACAATGATTTTGCTGTCATTAAAATTTTTGATGCGGCCGGTGCGTTAATGGAAATGAAAAGGGTAACACTCCGTTCAGGGAATAATGTGATTGGATTTGACGGGTTTGATAAATGGAGCAGCGGTATATATCCTGTTCAGGTTCAGGTGGGCGACCAACTGATGAATCAAAAAATGATCCTTACCAGAAGAAAACCCTAGAAAAGCATCCAAATCCAAACCATGAAATTCCAGAAACCACTTAAACTATTCCTGATGGCCCTTGGCTGCTGCATTTCCTTTGGGTTGGCAGCGCAACAAAGGACCAGTTCCGCGGTGAATGCCGGGGGGGGAAGCTTCCGAAACGATCATTACCAGGTTGACTGGAGTATCGGGGAACTCGCCCGCATTGACACACGGATATCTGACAACAAAGTATTGCTTGTGACGCAGGGCCTTTTGCAACCCGATTTTGGGGGGCAGCTGGTGATGGTTTCAGATCCGGGATTTGCGCCGGGGGAAGTAAAAATACTGCCCAACCCGGTACGCAGCCTGTTGCAGGTGCAATTTTCACTGCGGCAGATCGGAAGAATCAGGTGCATCCTGTACAGTGCAAAAGGCGAACGGGTGTTTCAAAGCCAGTTCCAGTACTACGGGTACGGGTACACACAAACAATAAATATGACAAAGCTGGCAACAGGCGGATACTATCTGTATGTTGAACTGGAGCCGGTGGAGGGATCAGTTGTCAGAAAGGGTTCATTTAAGATAATTAAGATCGATTAACCATCCAAAATCCAATTCCAATGATAAAACAAGTTATGCCATTTGTGGTAGGACTGTTTTTATGCACTTCACTTCATGCTCAGGTGCCAAAGCAGATCAATTACCAGGGTATTGCCAGAAACGCTTCGGGAGTTGCGTTAGGTAACCAGTCCATCAGTTTAAGGCTTACTGTTAGGGAAGGAAATCCCAACGGTGCAGTCGTTTACCAGGAAGTCCGAAAGGTGGAAACAAACCAGTTTGGTCTTTTTTCTACTGCCATCGGCAGCCAGGGAGCAACCAGTGTTTCAGGAACCCTGGAATCCGTAAACTGGTCAAACAATTCCGGAAAATACCTTCAGGTGGAAATGGATCCGAAAGGTGGATCACAATATATAGCATTAGGTAGCTCACCGCTTACCAGTGTTCCATTTGCTTTCAGGGCCGAATCAGCTAATCCTGTTGGACAGGCTGGTGGAGATCTGTCAGGTAATTTCCCAAACCCTACCTTAAAAAATGGTGTGGTGGACAGTGATAAACTGGCAAACGGATCGGTTAATGCCGATAAACTGGCTAACGGAGCTGTTACAACCACAAAACTTGCTGATGGTTCCATCACGGCAGCCAAGCTTGCACCGGGCATCGTAATTGGGGGAGGCTCGGCTACTGGCACTGCCGGTGGTGACCTCACAGGTAGCTTCCCCAATCCATCTGTAGCTAACAATGCAATCACTTCAAATAAAGTTGCTGACAATGCAATAGGCAATTCCAAAATTGCGGACAATTCCATCACCACTTCAAAAGTTGCGGATGGTTCTATCACTGCAGCCAAATTAGCCCCAGGGTTGATCATTGGTGGTGGTTCCGGTGCACCAACTGGTGCTGCAGGTGGTGATCTGGCTGGCACCTATCCCAACCCAACCCTTGCCAATGGCGCAGTATCTGCTACCAAAATTGCAGCTAATGCTGTAGGCACTGGTAAGATTGCTGATAAAGCCGTAACAGGAGCCAAGTTGGCTGATAATACCATTTCTGCAAATAACCTCAGCGATAATGCAGTAACAACTTCAAAAGTAGCGGATGGTTCTATCACTGCAGCTAAACTGGCGCCGGGAGTTATTCCAACGTCATTACCAATGAGTGGTACTGCAGGTGGTGATCTGATGGGAACTTATCCTAATCCTACCATATCTGCAAATGCGGTTGGTACGGCTAAGATCGCCGACAAAGCTGTAACAGGTTCAAAAATAGCAGACAATACCATTTCGTCTCTGAATATTAGTCCAAATGCCATTACTACAGCCAAAGTAGCCGATGGTTCAATCACTGCTGCTAAACTTGCCCCGGGTGTAATTCCAACATCTCTGCCAATGAGCGGAACGGCAGGAGGTGATCTTACAGGTTCTTATCCCAATCCAACCATTTCTGCAAATGCGATCAACAACACCAAAATTGCTGACAATGCCATAACTACCGTTAAAGTCGCCGATGGTTCTATTACCGCAGCAAAGCTTGCTCCAGGTGTAATTCCAACCTCTTTACCCATGAGTGGTACCGCTGGTGGAGACCTCACAGGTGCATATCCTAATCCAACAATCGCAAATGCTGCCATCACAACTGCTAAAGTTGCTGACGGTTCAATCACTGCAGCAAAGCTTGCACCAGGTGTAATTCCAACATCTTTGCCAATGAGTGGAACTGCAGGTGGTGATCTGACAGGGTCATATCCTAATCCAACCATTTCTGCAAATGCAGTTAGCAGCACCAAGATTGCTGACAATGCTGTGGTTTCCAATAAAATAGCTGCCAATGCCATAACTACCGGTAAAGTAGCAGATGGCTCAATTACTGCTGCTAAACTTGCCCCTGGCGTAATACCTACCTCATTACCCATAAGTGGTACTGCGGGTGGTGACCTTACCGGTTCCTATCCCAATCCGACCATTGCTTCAAATACTATTACTACAACAAAACTTGCTGATGCAGCCATCACTACTGCAAAAGTTGCAGATGGTTCCATTACTGCCGCTAAGCTGGCACCGGGTGTAATCCCAACATCCTTGCCGATGAGTGGTACTGCAGGTGGTGACCTTACCGGATCTTATCCCAATCCAACTATTGCAGCCAATGCAGTTATCAGCACCAAGATCGCTGACAATGCAGTTGCTTCCAATAAAATCGCTGCTAACGCAGTAACAACAGTTAAAGTAGCGGATGCTGCTATCACTACCGCTAAAGTAGCCGATGGCTCTATCACTGCTGCCAAACTCGCCCCCGGCGTAATCCCAACCTCTTTACCAGTGAGCGGAACAGCGGGTGGTGATCTCACCGGATCTTATCCCAATCCAACAGTTGCCGCAAACGCAATAACTACCGCCAAAATCGCGGATGGATCTATTACGGCAGCAAAACTTGCTGCCGGAGTAATTCCAACTTCACTTCCTGCCAGTGGCCCTGCGGGTGGCGATCTTAGTGGTACCTTCCCCAATCCGGCAGTTGCTAAACTCAATGGTGTTGCCATCGGTGGTGCTGCTCCCATAAGTGGACAGGTTCTCAAATTCAATGGTACACAATGGGCTCCTGCAACTGATAATGCAGGTGGTGGCGGACTCGTTCTGCCTTTCACAACAACGGCTGCCAGTACCTCGGATCTGTTTGGTATAAGTAATACCGACTATGGTACTGCTGTAGCCGGTGCCAATGGCTCTTCTGCAGCCAATGCAACAGGTATTGCAGGCCGCATTACCAATGCAACTCCTGCCGCTACGGCAGCAGCAGTAAGGGGTACAGTAACTTCAACCTCTGCTAATGGATATGGTGTACTCGGTGCACATAGCGGCGGGGGTATGGGTGTATCTGGAAGCTCAAATACCGGTATTGGTGTTTATGGCAGCTCAAATACCAAATCAGGTGTATATGGATATAGCGAAAGCGGATATGGTGTATTTGGAAAAAGTAAAAACGGAAGTTCTGCCTTTTTTGACCTAACCGAAGGAACCAATTATAATGATGCCCTCATCGTATCTAACGACCAATATAACGCCATCAGTGTTTCCAGTACAAAAGGAAATGGGGTAATGGCCTTTGCCAATAGCCTGGGTGGTGCCGCTGTTTGGGGTATTCATAATAATGGTGGTGAAGGAATTTCAGGTATGAACGTTAGTGATATTGCCGGAGCAATTGCCGGTACCAACTACGGTACTTATGCAGGTGTTCGTGGAAATTCACCCGAAGGTATCGGTGTTCTTGCAGAAGCAAATACAGAAGGTGGTTCAATGGGAACAGCTCTCCTGGCCCGTTTAGATGTTGCCGGTAGTGGTAACCTTGCAGTATTCCAGGTAGGAGCTACCAATGTTGCCAGGATCGACCGCACAGGAAAGGCATTCTTTAATGGTGGTACACAAACCAATGGTGCCGACGTTGCTGAATTCTTTAATGTGGAAGGTTCACTGAGCAGTTACGAGCCCGGTGATGTTCTGGAAATATCTACCGAGGGTGATCGCAAAATGGTTAAATCCTCTGCCCCATATTCAACACTTGTGGCAGGTGTTTATGCAACAAAACCAGGATTATTGCTTACTGAAGAAGATGCCGTAAATGGCGCTATGGACAATGGTGTTCCAATGGGTGTTATAGGAGTAATTCCCACGAAAGTTTGCCTTGAAGGCGGAGCCATCAAAAGGGGTGATCTTCTGGTAACTTCTTCACTCACCGGAGTAGCCATGAAAGCTGATCCCGACAAGGTAAGAGTTGGTCAGGTTCTTGGAAAAGCCTTGCAGGATTATAATGCAAATGGAGTGGGAAAAATCAATGTACTGGTTAGTGTTAAATAATAAATCCAAACATATTAATATGAAAAACATCATCAAATACATAATCATGATGCTCATGCTGGTGGCGGCTTCCGATAGCCTCAAAGCCCAGACACATTCAAAGGCCGACAAAGCCCTGCTTCCAAGCAACAGGCCTATGCCTGACAAAATGGTCATGCAACGTAAAATTGAAAATATGCGCAAGATCGCCCGTGAGCAGGAAGAACAGGTTAAGCGGGCAGAAGCAGAAAAAAGTCGTAATGCCGTTTCAATACAACCGGCTGATGCCAAAAAGACAAATCGCTAAACAAATAAAAACAAATCAAAAAGCCGCCTCAGAAATGAAGCGGCTTTTTTGTGCCCAAAATTTGGTATACTAAAAATTTAGAATCAGAATCCCATTTTCTTCTTCAGGTTATCATCAATAGCATCCAGGAATTCCTGCGTATTCATGTAATGCTCACCGTGACTCACCTTATTACCATGAACACAAACCGCAAGGTCCTTGGTCATCTTGCCTGATTCAACCGTTTCTATGCAAACAGCCTCCAATGCATTTGCAAAATCGATCAGTGGCTGGTTCCCATCAAGCTTGCCGCGGAAAGCGAGTCCACGCGTCCACGCAAAAATCGATGCGATAGGATTTGTAGAGGTCGGTTTACCCGCCTGGTGATCGCGGTAATGACGGGTTACAGTTCCGTGTGCTGCTTCCGATTCCATGGTCTTTCCATCTGGTGTGATCAATACAGAGGTCATCAGGCCCAAGGATCCGAAACCCTGCGCCACTGTATCACTTTGCACATCTCCGTCATAGTTCTTACAGGCCCATACAAAATTGCCATTCCATTTCAATGCACTGGCAACCATATCATCAATCAGCCGATGCTCATATACAATTCCGGCAGCTTCAAATGATGCCTTGAACTCATTGTCATAGATCTCCTGGAATATATCTTTAAACCGACCATCATACTTTTTCAGAATCGTGTTCTTGGTACTCAGGTATAATGGCCATTTTTTGCTTAGCGCCATATTAAAACAACTGCGGGCAAAACCGGTGATACTTTCATCGGTATTATACATGCTCATTGCCACTCCATCGCCCTTGAAATTAAAGACCTCAAATGTTTGTGGTGTGCTTCCATCCTCAGGAGTGAAGGTCATAGTAAGTTTTCCCTTACCCTTAATAACCGTATCGGTTGCACGGTACTGGTCACCAAAAGCATGCCTTCCAACGATTATGGGAGCGGTCCAGTTTGTAACGAGCCTTGGGATATTGCTGATTACAATGGGCTCGCGGAAAACAGTGCCATCAAGGATGTTTCGAATAGTTCCATTGGGACTCTTCCACATTTGCTGAAGGTTGAACTCCTTTACACGGGCTTCGTCCGGAGTTATGGTCGCACACTTTATGCCTACACCATACTGCCTGATTGCATTGGCGGCATCAATGGTAACCTGGTCATTGGTAGCATCGCGATGCTCAATACCGAGATCATAATATTTTATATCCAGTTCCAGGTAGGGGAGGATCAGTTTGTCTTTGATAAATTGCCAGATGATGCGGGTCATCTCATCTCCATCCAGTTCAACAACCGGGTTGGTTACTTTGATTTTTGTACTCATAGTTGCCTGATTTATTGATGCAAGTCTGCAAACCTAAGGTAAATGAGTAAAAAAACAAATGAGAAAAATGTCCTATACACGATTGTAGTAGATTTGCATAATGAATCACTAGCATGTCAGATGATGCCTATTCCTATATTTCCCGGTTCATTGATTTGAAGAAAGATGAAAAAGAAATGTTGTTGAAACACCTTCAGATAATGACCTGTGCACCAAAGCAGATACTTACCAGGGCCGGAGAAATGGAGCAGCATGTTTATTTCATTCAGAAAGGGATCATACGAAAATATTTTTACCGCAATAAAGAAGAAGTCACCATTCAGATCAGTATGGAGGGTGATCTAGTGTCATCAAGTGTTTCATTCCTTTCTGGTGTGCCTTCCGATTTCGTGTTGGAAACCATGGAACCAGCTACACTTGGTTTTATCACCCGCTCTTCCCTGGAAACGCTGTATGCCAGCAGTACAAATTTTGAAAGAATGGGTAGGCTGATAATCCTTGAATGGCTTCTTTACAAAGAAAAACAGGATATCGAAAGGATGATCCAAACACCCAAAGAGAGGTTCCAGATGTTGATGGAAGAGAGACCATCACTGATAAACAGGGTGCCACAAAAATACCTGGCGTCGCTCCTTAATATTGAACCTGAAACTTTCAGCAGGTATAAAAAACAGCTAATGGAAGAAAAAGACAAAATCGTTTGATGATGCCAGAAGCAACCCTGAAAAAATATGAACCAGCATTGAAATCACTTTACGCTTATTTCAATGCCAATTCAGGTTTAACCGAAGAACAGTTTAAAAGGATCGCTTCTTTTTTTACCATCCGTAATTTTGAACGCAGGCAAATTGTTGTTGAAACCGGGCAAACAGATGATTATTTCAACTATATCCTCAAAGGTGTGGCTAGAAAATATATCATCACCGGCAAAAAAGAAATTACCCTGCAATTATCCACTGAAGGGCATTTTATCCATTCTGAATTGTCGTTCCACACCCGCAAGCCTTCGCTTTGTTTTGTAGAAGCCATTGAGCCATGCGTTTTTCTATCCCTTCATTATGATCATTTGCAGCAGTTATATATTGACATGCCGGAGTTGAATAAACTTGGTAGACTGATGACTTCACAGATGTATGTAAGGAAGGAATTACGCGATCTTTCACAAATACGTTTAAGCACCCGCGAGAGATTTCTTCAATATATACAAAGACATCCTGATATGCTGCAACGTGTATCACAGAAATACATCGCTTCTTATCTCAATATCAAACCCGAAACTTTCAGCAGGCTGAAGCATCTCCTCAGAATTAAACCAAAATGATGATTTGCATCATTTGGATTCAGCTTCAAAGGCTACATAAATATTGGCCGCCAGTTGCTCACTTATTGTAAAAAATGGTTGGGATGGCATCCGGATTTCCAGGGAATGGTCAAAAGCAAATCGCCTGCTTACTTCCAACCTGGTGCCAATGGCAATATGGTTATGCCTTAGCAATTCAAGCATGGCAGTTGATTGATTACTCACACTGATTACGTCGGCCTGAATATTCTCCGGAAGTTCAAGAAGGCATATCTGGCGGATCAAAGGCATCCTTCCCTGGCTATCAGGAATGGGATCACCGTGTGGATCGGTCTTTGGATTGCCTAAGAATATATCAAGCCGGTCTATTAACTTTTTGCTGCTGATATGTTCCAGTTCTTCAGCGATCTCATGAACCTCCTCCCAGCCAAAGCCCAGTTTCTCAACCAGGAAATACTCCCATAAACGATGCTTGCGAATTATTTGTAAGGCAATTTTCTTCCCTTCCGCAGTTAGTTTTACACCCTTATACGGCTGGTATTGCAATAGTTTTTGTGACTTCAGCTTTTTAAGCATGTCGGTGACCGATGCTGGCCGGGTTGATAAGGCTTTCGCAAGTGCATTTGTGCTCACCACTTCCTCATCCTGCTGAAGATGAAAAATAGCCTTGATATAATTCTCCTTACTGCTCGAATATTTCAATTTGACTAAATATGTATTTAGGTAAATCTAAAAAATTATATCGTATCAAAAACAGGCATTTATGTCAGATAGAGTATTTTAGCTGTTCACGGAAATCTATCTCATGTATCGTACTAGCTGGATCACGGCCTGTTTGCTTTCTATTTTATTGATGGCCTGTAAGGAAGAAAAGAAACCATTACTGGATACCGAAAAGGTTGAAGTGGATGATTTCATAGATTTTTTCCCGGAACTAAAACTTCCATTTCTCGTAGCCGATACGAGCCTGCCGGCAAAGTCGCCCGATTCCCTTCGTATTGGTAACAAAATATTTGCCCAATTTGTACCCGATAGTATCCTTCACCCGGTTTTTGGTAAAAAATCCAAACCAAAGATTTATCCAATTGGAAAACTGGAAGTAGAAGATGGTGAAACCTATCTGTTCGTTAAAGCCGTTCTGGCGCAGAAAAGAACTGCCTATCTGCTTGTTTTTGATAAAGAGATCTACAAAACGGTTCTTCCCCTTGTAACTATTTCCGGAACCCCCAAAGAAGCGGATAGAAATGTGGCAACCATGGATAGCCGTTATACCATTACAACTTTACGGCAACGTACCGCTGCCGATGGCCAGGTGGTATATAATAAGAAAGTATATGTTTATAATACCGAAGGTGTTTTTACAATGATCCTCACAGAGTCTAATGATAAAGACGCTGCTTCAGCAGTTTTGCTGAATCCTATTGATACGCTGAAAGCAACACATAAACTTTCAGGTGATTATATCCGTGATAAAAAAAATGTATTGTCCTTCCGCGATGGCCGCACTGAAGGCACTTTAATGTTTTTTGTTCACTTTGAAAAGGATGGGGGTGAATGCCGCGGTGAATTAAAAGGCGAAGCAAATATCACCGGAAAAAATACTGCCCGGTACACTGAAACAAATGGTCCATGCCTGATCGATTTTACTTTTTCAGGCAATACTGTAACCATGAAAGAACTGGAAGGATGCGGTTCCTATCGCGATATTAAATGCTTCTTTGAAGGTAGTTTCACCCGTAAGAAAAAGGCAACACCTCCCGCAAACAAGAAAAAGAAGTAATAATACGTTTTAAATAATCGTTTATATTGCGTCGCTGATACACATTGCCAATCGAAAATGCTTGATATGAATTTCAGAAATTACAAAGTTCCCTATGCCCACGATGATCGCTATGCCAAAAAAGTTGCCTATTTCTCCATGGAGTTTGCTATTCATCAGCCTCTGAAAATATATAGCGGAGGGCTTGGTTTTCTTTCGGGTTCTCATTTAAGAAGTGCGTATGAGCTGCGCCAGAATCTGGTGGGAATTGGTATTTTGTGGAAGTATGGTTATTACGACCAGGTTCGCAACCAGGACCAGACCTTGCAGGTTACCTGGATGGAAAAACATTACAGTTTCCTGGAAGATACCGGTATTAAATTTCAGATATCCATTCATGATCATCCTGTTTGGGTGAAAGTATTTTGCCTGAATCCGGAGACCTTTAAATCAGCTCCGCTTTTTCTTTTAAGCACTGACCTTCCGGAAAATGATTATGTATCTCAAACCATCACCCATCGTTTGTATGATGCCAATGTTGCCACCAAGGTAGCCCAGTTCATTCTCCTCGGTGTTGGGGGTGCTAAACTCATGGATGAACTTGGTTTCAATCCGGATGTATACCACCTCAATGAGGCTCATGGAATAAGTTCCGCCTTCTATCTCTATCGTAAGTTTGGTAACAATATCCAGGAAGTTAAAAAACGTCTTGTTTTCACCACACACACTCCTGAAGAAGCAGGAAATGAGAAGCATGATATCTATCTCTGTAATAAAATGAGTTATTTCTGTGGCCTCTCTGTTGATGAAGTTCGCACGCTTACAGGAATTACTGATGATCAGTTCAATCATTCACTGGCAGCCTTGCGGTTTGCGCGCATTGCCAATGGTGTATCCCAATTGCACGGAGTGGTATCAAGGCATATGTGGGAAAAATATACGGATATCTGTCCCATCCTCTCCATCACTAATGCCCAGAACTGGCGCTATTGGGCCGATAAGCAACTGTATAAATTTATGGAAGAGGGTAACGACAAAATGTTTGATGACCGTAAAGAATACCTCAAAAGAAGGGCTTTTGAGATCGTTGCCGACCAGACGGGAAAATTATTCGATCCGAATGTATTCACTATAGTATGGGCTAGACGTTTTGCCGGTTACAAGAGGGCTGACCTGATAACCCGCGACCAGCAAAGGTTCCGCGCATTGCTTGAGAATAAGAACTTTCCTGTTCAGATCATTTGGGCTGGTAAACCTTATCCAATGGATTATCCCGCCATCAATGATTTCAACCATCTTGTTCATTTAAGCAAGCAACATAAGAACATGGCGGTTTTGATCGGCTATGAACTATCACTTTCAAAGCGTATGAAGCAGGCTGCCGATCTTTGGCTCAACAACCCAAGGGTTCCCCGCGAAGCTTCCGGAACCAGTGGCATGACCGCGTCAATGAATGGGGCTGCTAACTTCAGTACCGACGATGGCTGGATACCGGAATTCGTTAACCATGGCAATAATGGTTTTGTGATTCCCAAAGCAGATTATGCAAATATGAATACGCATGAGCAGGACGAATATGACCTGGAAATGCTTTATAAGATCCTGGAACAGCAGGTGCTGCCGCTCTATTACAGTAATAAAGAAACCTGGCGCCAGGTTGTGAAAAATGGAATGCGCGATGTGCGTTACCAGTTTGAAAGCAATCGAATGGCCCATGAATACTATGAGATGTTATACAACGCCGCTTATTAAAATCTCACTTTAATATATTAACCGGGTGCAAATGAAAAACATTTGCACCCGGTTTTCTTTTATCCGATAGTCTGCATTAAATTTAGATAAAACAGAACGCGTGCAACCTAAAGGATGGGAATTGCTACAGCCATTGATGCTGCTTATCCTGATTGCATCAATTGGTATTACCGGGTATATGATAGTTGAAGACTTCCGGTTTGTGGAAGCTCTTTATATGACCGTGATAACCATTACTACCGCCGGCTTTACTGAAGTCAGACCACTTAGTGATGACGGAAGGATCTTCACTGTTTGCATGCTCATCCTGAGCTGGATCACACTCGCCTGGGCTATTACAAGGATCATACAACATATCATTAACGGAGAGATCAATAAATACTTCAAATTCCGCAAACTCATGAACTCGGTTAACAAACTCAACAACCATGTGATCATCTGTGGTTTTGGACGAAATGGTCAACAGGCAGCCAGAACGCTTGGTTTACATAATCACCAGTTTGTGGTAATTGAAAAGCGTCATGAACTTGTACCTAAAATGGGAGAGGAGCACAATCATGTGCTTTTTATCCATGGTGATGCTACCGATGATGATGTATTGAAAAAAGCAGGCATCGATCGTGCTTCTGCATTGATAAGCAGTCTGCCTGTGGATGCAGATAATGTGTTCATCGTTTTATCGGCACGCTCGCTTAATAATAAGATCCGGATTATCAGTCGCGCTTCAGAACAAAGCTCTGCACAAAAGCTGAAGAAGGCCGGTGCCGATCATGTGATAATGCCAGACAGGATTGGTGGCACCCATATGGCCACCCTTGTATCAAAACCTGATGTGATAGAATTCATAGATTATATCAGCGGTGAGGAAGGGGAGTCTATCCATATTGAATCGGTAGATTACCAGCAATTGCCTGCCCCCTTGCATGATTGCTCACTCAGGGAAATAATGGATTGGAAAAAAACAGGAGTAAACTGTATCGGGGTGAGAAATGGAGAAGGGAAATTCCAGATCAATCCTCCCGATGAACTACAAATTAAGAGCGGAATGAAGGTATTTGTACTCGGTACAAGGGCACAGATCGAAAAAATGAAGGGGAATATAGATTAATACGAAATCTGGCATAATAATGGGAGATGGTGCTTCGTTATTATTCTATCACCAAAAAATCCCTCTATGAAAGCGATCCTTTTAATAGTATCCCTTGCATCTACCCTTGGCTTTTCCGAAACTGATCCCGTTAAAGGAAATGGGGCTGATAAGAAGCAGGAAGCGGTAAAGAATATTCCACCCCAGGCTAATGCAGGCGAAGACCTGGTAATTTCCTCTAAAGATATTTTACAACTTGATGGTACTGCATCCCGCGAACCGGATGGCATTATCTCGAGGTATCACTGGACGCAGATCGGCGGCTCACCAGTTGTTATCGCTAATCCACAGGCAGCCATCACCGCTCTTAATGTTGCATCAAAAGGAGAGTACAGTTTCCGTTTATCTGTAATTGATGATAAAGGAGGCCTTTCCACCGATGAAGTGAAAATTATTGTTAAATAATTGTTGATCGTACCTTTTAAAAAAAACAGGTCTGGCAAGCGCCAGACCTGTTTTTTTATTTAACGATATCCAAAAGTTCCACATCAAAAACAAGCGTGCTTCCCGGAAGTATTTTTGCTCCCGCCTGGTTGTCTCCATAAGCCAGGTCGGCCGGAATAAACAGTTTCCATTTACTACCTACCGGCATTAATTGCAATGCTTCGATCCAGCCTTTGATCACCCCATTTACCGGAAAATCAATCGGCTGGCCACGATCTACAGAACTGTCAAAAACGGTTCCGTCGATAAGCGTTCCATGGTAGTGGCATTTTACTTTATCTGAAATAGCAGGTTTAGGACCTGTTCCTTCTTTAACCACCAGGTACTGTAATCCGCTTGGAAGTTCCACCACTCCGGGCTTTGTCTTATTTTCAGCAAGGAAAGTTTCCCCTGCCCTGCGTGCTGCGGCTGATTTCTCTTTCTTGAGTTGCTGCAGGTAATTTGTAATGCTCATATTCATTTGATCTTCGGTGAGTAATGTTTTCTGTCCTTTCATGGCTTCATTCAACGCCCTTGTAACCAGCGCTGAATTGATCTGGGTAATACCCTGATCACGGTAGAATTTCGCAAGGCTCATGCCAATTGCATAACTCATGGAATCTGTTGCATTTTTTAAGGGCACCGGAGTTGCAGTTGCCGGTTTTTTTGTTGTAGCTGCCTTGGCCGGCGCTGCAGGTGTTTTTTTTGCCTGTGCCATACCTGAAACAGCTGCTGCGAGGAAAAAGGATGTTAGAAGCGTTCTGCGCATGTTTACTTTTTGTGGCATCGAAAATAATACAATCCCTTCATTAAACCTTTCACTCCTCATATTGGTCTTATTATTGCTGCTTTAGCATACTTTAAATCTATTATCCCCCGTTTACTCTAAAATCACTTACATGAGAATCTTTTACTTAGCCGCCAGTATAGTAATGTTTGCATCCTGCGCAACGGCCCAACAAACTGATAAAACAAATGATGTTCTCAAGAAAGCCGGTAATATTCTGAAAACTGTAGGGGGCTCAGGGTCCCTGAGTAATGATGAGATCATTGCCGGATTAAAAGAAGCACTTGTTGTAGGAACAAATAACAGTACTGGTAAGCTTTCTGCTGCAGACGGTTTCTTTAAGGATGCTGCGGTAAAATTACTTATGCCTGAAGAGGCACGCAAAGTGGAACAGAGGCTCCGCCAGATCGGAATGGGTAAACTGGTTGATGATGCCATCCTCAGTATGAACCGCGCAGCAGAAGATGCATCAAAGCAGGCTGCACCCATATTTATTAATGCAGTAAAACAGATGACCGTACAGGATGCTGTGGGAATACTTCGCGGTACTGATTCGGCTGCCACGGGATACCTTCGCAAAACCACATCCCCTGATCTTACGGCAGCTTTCAGGCCAATAATCGAAAACTCCCTCGAAAAAACAGGTGCTACAAAATATTGGAAAGAAGTATTTGATGTATATAATAAATTTACCCTGAAACCAGTGAATCCTGACCTTTCAGGATTCGTGACCGGTAAGGCAATTGATGGTATCTTCTACTATGTAGCCGACGAAGAAAAAAAGATCAGGACCAATCCCGCAGCAAGAGTTAGCGATATCCTGAAAAAGGTTTTCGGATCCAGGTAATTTTACTTGAACGGCAGACAGGCTGTATTGGATTAAAGTAAATTGCAATCCTTTATGATTGCGAATACCTTATCTGTTTACCGTAATGCATATAGTGGCCTTTCAAAAGAGACCTGGCTGCTTTCCCTTATCATGCTCATCAACAGGAGCGGCACCATGGTTGTGCCATTCCTTAGCTTATACTTAACCAGCCCGGCCATGGGATATTCAGTGGGCCAGGCTGGTTTTGTTTTTGGTTGTTTTGGGGCAGGTGCTTTTTTTGGAGCATATGTAGGTGGTAAACTCACTGATAGTATTGGTTTTTATAAAGTACAGCTTTTTACATTACTCGGAGGAGCCATATTATTTATTGTGCTCGCCCAAATGAAAAGCCTTCCGCTAATATGCATCTTCACTTTCCTGCTGAGTTTTGTGAATGAAGGATTTCGTCCCGCTAATTCCACGGCTATAGCTTATTACAGTACTCCTGAAAACCGTACACGCAGCTATTCCCTTAACCGTTTGGCTGTTAACCTGGGATGGGCTTTGGGCTCAGCATTAGGCGGCATAATTGCAAAATTCAGCTACGAGTGGCTGTTCTGGATCGATGGATTTACCAATTTCTTTGCAGCTATACTGATGTGGAAATTCCTGGGTAATATTGGATGGAAGGCTACACCATTAAAAAGGGATAAAATTATTTCAGCAAATGGAATAAGTAGCGCATATAAAGACAGAACCTATCTTTTTTTCATTCTGCTGGTTGCTGTATTTGGTGCCTGCTTCTTCCAGCTCTTTACAAACGTTACAGTTTATTTCAAAAGGGAGCTTCATTTTTCTGAACCTGTGATCGGTATGCTCATGGCAATGAATGGCATCTTGATCGTGATGTTTGAAATGGTGCTGATCTACCGCCTGGAGGGCAGGAGGCACCAGATGGCCTATATTGCCCTCGGTGTGGGCATGGTGGCTTTATTCTTTATTATACTTGGAATTGGAAAGATCGGGCTATTGATTGCAACAATGCTTATTGTTCTGATCACTTTTGGTGAAATTTTTTCTATGCCATTTATGAACAGTTTCTGGATTTCCCGAAGCAGTGAATTCAATAGGGGTGAATATGCAGCATTATATACAATGGCCTGGTCTGCAGCACAAACATTGGGTCCAATGCTTTCAGCCCAACTCGCAGAAAATAAGGGATTCTCCTATACCTGGTACGTTGTGGGTGGTGCATGCCTGTTAGTGGCAATAGTATTCTGGAATTTCAGGTCTGTCAATACTGTTTCCTCACCCCGCCAGCTCGCTTAACTGCAGCCATCGCATTTCCTTTTCTTCCAGCAACTCCGTTATCTTTCCTATCCTTTCTGCGGTTTGCTGAAGCTCATTATATGGCAGATCACTGGCCGACATTTTTTCACCCAACATTCTTTTCTCTGTTTCCAATGTTGCTATCTCTTTCTCCAACAATTCAAATTCCCTTTTCTCTTTGAAGCTGAATTTCTTTTTTGGACCATTATCCTCAATATCAGGTCTTGTTGTAGAGGTAGTGCCTGCAGCTTGCTGTGGCTTGGTTTCCTCGATTATTTCCTGGTCTTTCAACCAATCGCGATATAGACTATAATTGCCTGGAAAATCGCGGATATTACCATTGCCTTCAAATACAAACAGATGATCCACCAGCCTGTCCATAAAATATCGGTCATGCGAAACGATCAGTAAACATCCCTGGTATTCTGATAGGAAGTTTTCAAGCACAGCCAATGTAGGCAGGTCAAGATCGTTGGTTGGTTCATCAAGTATCAGGAAATTGGGATTTCGGAATAGCATTGTCAGTAACAACAATCTTTTCTTTTCCCCGCCACTTAGTTTACTGATGTAGCCATACTGCTGGTCGGGACTAAATAAAAACAACTGCAGGAATTGTGCGGCGCTTAAACTTCCCCCATCAGCAAGAGGAAAACTCTCTGCAAATCCTTTCACAAATTCAATTACACGCATATCTTCCTTCCATTGCAGACCTTGTTGGGAGTAGTATCCAAATATGATTGTTTCACCAATATTTACCTTCCCGCTATCGGGTTCTACAATTCCCTGGAGAATATCGAGGAAGGTAGTTTTACCCGCACCATTCTTACCGATGATCCCAACTCTTTCCCCTTTCTTAAACGTGTAATCAAATCCTTTTAGGATTGTTTTATCGTCATATTGCTTGGAAACCTTTTTTAGTTCTACAACCTTTCCCCCAAGCCGGTTCATTTTCATCTGCAGCTGCATTTGCTGCTCCTCCAGTTTTTGTTTTGCCCGGGCCTCAACTTCATAGAAATTATCCTGCCTGCTTTTTGATTTCGTAGTTCTTGCCTTGGGTTGCTTACGCATCCACTCAAGCTCCTTACGGTAATGGTTACGCGCTTTATCAACACTGGAGGCCTGTTGCTCAATTCGGGCAGCTTTTCTTTCCATGAACTGCTCGTAATTTCCCTTATAAACATAAAGGTCGTTTCCATCAAGCTCCCATACCTCTTCACAAACAGCATCAAGAAAGTACCGGTCGTGCGTAACGAGTAAAAGAGTCACTTTTTCCTGGTTCAGGTAGTGTTCCAGCCACTCTACGGTCTGAACATCAAGATGGTTTGTTGGCTCATCCATAATAAGCAATGTATGCTTATGCTCAAATCCGATATCGATCAGGGTTCGCGCTAATGCAACCCTTTTCTTTTGTCCCCCCGATAGCGTACCAACCGCCTGGTTGAGGTGGTGGATATTTAATTTGCCAAGGATCTGCTTTACCTTTGAATCGAAATCCCATCCACCGGTATCATCCATGCCTGAAATTGCTTTACCCAAAGCCTCAGCATCTTCTGATTCGCTGGCTGCTTCAAAAGCCTTGATGGCATTTAACGTGGGATGGTTGTGATGAAATATATTGTCAAGTACAGATAATTCTTCTATGAATTCTGGTTCCTGGTCAAAAAGGGCAACGGTAACATCCTTATTGATCCACACTTTACCGCTATCAGGAGTTTCCTTGCCGGATAGTATCTTTAGCAATGTTGATTTGCCCGAACCGTTCCGGGCAACCAGAGCGATCTTGTCACCTTCTTCAATGTTAAAAGAAATTTTCTCAAACAATGGCTTGATGCCGTAACTTTTCCCTAAACCTTCTACAGAAACATAATGCATGGCGCGAAGATACAAACACTAAGGTTGCATATAGTTGGTTTGCTATTAATGATGCTGCAAATAGGAACTCCTGCTGCATCTCAATTTCCTGTCTACCCTGATCCGGATCCCGAGGTGGATTCACATTATATAAAAACATATGCGCCCGAACTGATTACAAGATTTTACTTCTCCCAGAAATATACAGCCATTGTTCTTGAAGGGAAAGAGGATGTTCCGGATCTGCGTTACCGGCCCAATACCACCATTAATATGGGAGTGGGATTTACCTACCGTTCTTTAACCCTTAACCTGGCATATGGCTTTCCCTTCCTGAACCGCGATAAGGGTAGGGGTGATACCCGCTATCTTGACCTTCAAAGTCATATTTATACCCGCAACTGGACAATGGATTTTTTTGGCCAGCTGTACAAAGGCTATTTTTTATTACCCAGGGGCACTGCCATACCCGACAATGATAAATATTATGTACGTCCGGATATTGGCGTTTCGCTATTTGGATTAGCCGTGTACCAATTGCAGAATGGAAGAAAATTTTCTTACAGGGCTGCTATGGTACAGAGCGAATGGCAACAAAAGTCGGCCGGCACCTGGTTATTGGGTGGGGAGATCTATGCCGGGTCATTTTCAGCTGATAGTAATTTTGTTCCGGGTTTGCTTGCAATGAATTACCCCCAGAAGGAGGTGAGGCGGGTACGGTTCATTGAGGCCGGACCAGGGGCAGGATACGCCTATACACTTGTTATGGCAAAAAACTGGTTCCTTACAGGTTCAGCTACGCTGAATCTGGACGTTGGCCTTACGCGCGAATTCAGGAATGGTGGAACCAGCGATAAATTTAGCGTAAGCCCCAATTTTATTTACAGGGGCGTTGCTGGATATAATAGTGATCGCTGGGTTGCCAGCTTAACAATGGTTGGCAACCGTGTTACAGTAAGAGGTGCCAGCAGTAACCAAAGGTATCTTTTCAATACAGGTAATTACAGGGTTACACTTGCCCGCAGATTTTTACCAGGACCGCGCCTCAAACCCAAACTCAAATGGTTAGATCCTAAATAGCAGCAATATGCGAATTAATAATAGAATACAGTTGAAGCGTATAACCTTACTAGTATTGCTGCTTTTGATTGGTTATTTGATCTATTTTTTATGGGGCGCTTTTCCTGTTATCAGCGGATATAGTGCAAAAATGACCTGTTCATGCGTTTTTGCAGCTGGGCGCGATCTGAATTCAGTTAAGGCAGAGGAATTGGGTCGCTTCCCGCTTAATCTTGCAAAAATTTCTGTAAATAAAGAGGATAGTTCTGTGAATGCATCTGTTTTGGGGTTTGCTGTTCAGAAAGCCGCTTACAGGCAGGGATTGGGGTGTACACTTATTACCGGCATATCTGAAAAGGAGTGGAGATCAAAGACTTTTCACCTTCCGCCTTCTCCCATAACAAATAATGATTCAATTCCCTGGCCCCTGGGTGATCTTCTTCCCGATAGTTTCCCTCGTGGAATAGATACTGCAAATCTTGGAAACGCGATCCGATTTGCCTTTGAAGAGAATGATGCTGATAAACCTATTCGCACCCGGGCTGTAGTGGTATTGTATGACGGTCAGTTGGTAGGAGAGCAATATTCTCCTGGATTCGATCGGAATAGTCTGCTCTATTCGTGGTCAATGGCAAAATCGATCTGGGGCGCTTTAACTGGAATTATGGTGCGGGATGGCCGTCTCGATATCTCCATGCCAGCGGCAGTACCGGAATGGCGTTCAGCTTCCGACGGTCGGGAAAAGATAACAGTTGAAAATTTATTAACGCATACAACCGGGCTTAATGTAGAAGAGGATTATACCAAAGCCACTACCGTCACCAATATGCTTTACCGTGAGCCCGATATGGGAGCATATGCTGCAACACAGCCATTAAAATACCCACCCGGCTCTGTATTTTATTATTGTAGTGCAAATTCGAATATTCTTTCGCGGCTTATCCGCCAGAACCTGGGTGATAATGTCTACCACGCATTCCCCGCTACTAAACTGTTTCATAAGGTTGGTATGTTCAGTGCAATTCTTGAACCTGATGCATCAGGCACTTATGTGGCTTCTTCATACATGCTCGCAACCGCACGTGATTATGCGAGGTTTGGATTGCTATACCTTAATAATGGAAAATGGAATGGTGAACAGTTGCTTCCCGAGAATTGGATCAAAAAATCGCTCACACCCACGCCAGTTGCTCAGTTAGGTGAATATGGTTATCATATGCGCCTGAATGCGGGTAATCCGAAGGATACATCAAAGCGTATGTTTCCCTCACTGCCCCCCGACATGTTTTATGCTTATGGCTATGAGGGAGAATATATCATTGGTATCCCCTCAAAGAAACTGGTAATTGTACGGCTCGGACAAACAGCCGGATATAATTTTGACCTGCAAAAATTTGTTAAAGGCATTATGGCTTCAATCCATAATTAATATGGAAATAATTTAAGGCAGACCGGACTGCCCACCGTAATAACGGTTTCCGTGGGTGTTAAGGATCCTGTGCTTGAATCACGACGGAAAAAGCGGATATCATTGGTATCCTGATTAGCAACTAAAACATACTTGCCGGAAGGCTCAATTACAAAATTCCTGGGCTTCTGACCTATCACATCCTGGAATCCTGTATTCTTTAATTTGCCGTTACGGGGATCTATTCTGAAAATGCCAATATTGTTTGCTTCATAGCGGTTGGAAGTATAGAGGTTTTTTCCATCAGGAGAAATATGTATGTCGGCACTGCCCCTGCTGCCTTTATATTCTGCGGGATGTCCATCAATATTATCGAAGAGCTGAAGTTTTCCATTTTTATAGCGATATCCGCTTACTTCTCCGGTCATTTCCTCCATAAGATAAACCCATTTCCTGTTTGGATGGAATGCAAGGTGGCGTGGACCACTGCCCGGGTGAATGTCAACATAGGGAACCTTCGCCTTAGAAAGTGGATTGCGCCTGGCATTTTCTTTAAAGCGATACACCATAATTTTATCAGTACCAAGATCAGGGGCAAGCAAATAATCGCCATCTGGAGTAATAACGGTGGCATGTACATGTGGCGCCTCCTGCCTTTCTGAATTTATACTTTTACCCTCATGATTTATTAACTGGTGCTGGTCAGATAAACTTCCATCCTCATTAACTTTATAGGCAACAATGTTTCCACCGCTATAATTTCCGGCAATCACCCATTTACGGTTCCCCGAAACCGTTATATAGCAGGGATGGTCCCCAAGGCTCGGCCTTGTATTCAAAAGCTTAAGTTTTCCAATTGATTTATCAAAGGAATAGGCGGTTATCTGCCCCGGTTTATCTCCCCCTGTTTCGCTTACTGCATAGAGGTAGTCTCCTTTTTCTGAGATGGCCAGGTAAGATGGTTGTTCAATTCCCCTGGCAGTATCAACACCCTCAACTTTTCCCGTAGAGGCATCAAATCGATATACATAGATACCCTCGCTGGTTCCGTTGGTATAGGTGCCGGTGAAAAGGTAATATTGCTGTGCCCATAAAATGGAAACAGAAACAGTTAATAAGAGGGAAAATATTATTCTTTTAAACATGGTATTTGTAATTAAGCCAGTAAATATATCATCAGGCTGATGCCTAAAGCTAACAAAACAACAAACAACCAGTTATATTTCTCCAGGTAATATTGGATCCTCTTTTGTTTTACCTGCTCATCAATAGATTCAATAAGTTCATTATCGGTTCCCGCAATCTGAACAATAGACGGAACAAGTGGTACTAAATTTGGATAACGAAGCGGTCTGATGATATTAAGAATACAGTGAACTATCTCCCGGTTTTTTTCTGGTTGTTCTGATTCCTGCAGGATCCGGATATTAGTTTCACTGCAAAGCTGGGCAAGCAATTTTTGTAATGCTTCATGATTCATTCTGAAAATATCTATACCTGAAACATATTTTTCCAGCTTACGGGCTTCAGCAAGCAGTATGGCCGGAGTTATAATAATTGGTGGATGTTTAAAGATCTGATCTGAACTGTATTGCCAGCGTTTGTGGTGATACTCACTTCTCTTAATCGGATCTGATAGCACATCATAAGCCTCCTGGATCTCCCGGAAATGATTGCTGGCATATGCATTGCCTATGTTCCTGTCGGGATGGTACCGCATGGCCAGCCTTCGGTATGCTTTCTTAATTACTGCATCACCCGCACCCGGCTGTATCTCCAGAATATCATAATAATCCTTTATAGCCATGATTAATAATCAAAAATAGGTCAGCTAACACTAATTTTGCGGCCGGATACGAACAATTATCTCTTTGACGTTTTAATAATATGAAAATTCAATTCCTGCTTTCATTAAGGCCAGCTTTGATTGCCGGCTTTTCATTACTGCTGCTGAACTGTTCAAATAATAAGCCGGAAGGGGCTGCAAAAGTTGCTATACAAAACGCTGAATCATCCCTGGTAAATAACCCAACACCTTCAAATAATGAAGCAATCGCATCTTTGTCTTCCTTAAAGGTTCCGGATGCAGTCACCGTTTTATCGAGGCCACAAATTCCTGTTTTATGCTATCACCAGGTTCGTGATTACCGGCCATCTGACTCACGCTCAGCGCGTGATTACATTGTTCCGCCTGCAGTATTCAAAGAGCAAATGAAAATTCTGGCTGATAGTGGATATACTACGATCCTTCCGGAACAACATTATCGCTATTTAGTGAATGGCGAAACCCTGCCAGCCAAGCCAGTGATGATCAGTTTTGATGATGGCTGCGATGAGCAGTTCCAGGTTACTGAAGAAGTACTGAAGCCGTTGAATCAAAAGGCAGTATTCTTTATTATGACCGTTGCCATAAACCGCCCAAACTTTATGAGCGAAGAACAGATTCGCAAATTGTCTGATGATGGACATGCCATTGCCCTTCACACCTGGGACCATAATAATGTAAAGAAGTATTCCGGCGAGGATTGGGATAAGCAAGTGGCAAAGCCCCGGAAAAGATTGGAATCAATTACAGGAAAACCAGTTGAATTTTTCGCATATCCTTTTGGGCTATGGAGTCCACAGATCATTCAACCATTGAAAGACAAAGGAATGGTTGCTTCCTATCAATTATCCACAGCAAGGGATTCAACAGACCCTATCCATACTATCCGTCGCATTATTGTTCCAGGCAACTGGGACGGCCCTCAATTATTGAAGCGAATGGCCGGAAGCTTTACTGGTAAATAATTGCCCAGGCTTTAAGAAAGAAAATCGGTGATCAATAAATGCTGATGTATCACCAGCGTTTAATCATCACCGATCATTCAATAATTACCATTCATCAGCCTCATGCTTCTTCTTCCGCGTATGAGCTAACCGGCTCACAGGTGCAGATGAGATTGCGATCACCAAACGTGTTGTTAACACGGCTCACACTCGGCCAGAACTTATTCTCCTTAACATAAGGCAAGGGGAAAGCTGCCTGCTGACGACTATACGGTTTATCCCATTGGTCAGCTGTTATCAAAAATTGGGTATGTGGAGCATTTTTGAGTGCGTTATTGCCTTTATCTGCTTTGCCATTTTCAATGGCTGCGATCTCTTCGCGAATTGAAAGCATTGCATCACAGAAACGATCCAGCTCGGCTTTGTCCTCACTTTCTGTGGGCTCAATCATTATGGTTCCAGGTACGGGGAAACTCATCGTTGGTGCATGGAATCCATAATCCATCAGGCGCTTGGCTACATCTTCTGCTTCAATACCCGCACTTGTTTTAAACGGACGAAGGTCAACTATGAACTCGTGCGCACAGGTTCCATTTCTTCCATTATAAAGAACTGAATAGGCTTTGTCAAGCCTGGATTTCATATAATTGGCATTCAGGATAGCATATTCCGTTGCCATGCGCAATCCTTCTGACCCCAGCATCCTGCAATAAGCATAACTGATAAGGAGGATAGATGCCGATCCATAGGGAGCTGCCGATACTGCGCCATATTCATTTTCACCATTTCCGGTAGCCCAGTGGCCAGGTAAATGTGGCTCAAGGTGTGCTTTCACACAAATAGGTCCCATTCCGGGCCCGCCACCACCATGAGGAATGGCAAAGGTTTTGTGCAGGTTCAGATGACAAACATCCGCACCAATCAAACCGGGTGAAGTTAATCCCACCTGCGCATTCATATTGGCGCCATCCATATATACCTGGCCCCCATGCTGGTGAACTATATCGCAGATCTCTTTAACGGTTTCCTCAAAAATTCCGTAAGTACTGGGATAGGTGATCATGGTACCAGCAAGGGTTTCACTGTACTGAATAGCCTTGGCACGGAAATCTTCCAGATCGATATACCCATTTTCAAGGGCCTTCACCACTACTACTTTCATACCCGCCATAACTGCTGATGCAGGATTGGTTCCATGGGCTGAAATTGGAATGAGGATAACATTACGATGTTTATCGCCATTAGCAAGGTGATAATTCCGTATGGTTAGTAAGCCTGCATATTCACCCTGTGCACCGCTGTTGGGTTGCATGCTGCAGGCATCAAATCCGGTGATCACAGAAAGAAAAGCAGAAAGCTCTTTTATGATTTGCTGATAACCCGCAGCCTGGTCAACAGGAGCAAACGGATGTATCTTACTATAATGACTCCAGCTCAAAGGCATCATTTCAGTTGCAGCATTTAGTTTCATCGTGCAACTTCCCAGTGAGATCATCGACGTATTCAAAGAGAGATCTTTGTTTTCCAGTGATTTGATATAACGCATCATCTGGCTCTCACTTCTATGTGTATTGAAAACAGGATGCGTGAGGTACTCACTGGTACGTGTAACTGCAGAAGGGATATTGTCTAATGCCGCCTCATTGTCAAAGCTTACACCAACACCAAAATTTTCATTACCCGATATAGAAGCAAATACACCAACAATGTCGAGCAGGTCAGATTGAACCACTGTTTCATCTAACGATATTCCTACCAGGTTACCCGGTAAATAACGGAAATTTATCTCTCTGGCCAGAGCGGCCTCACGAAAAGCAGAAATCTCTGTGACTTCAACTGTTAGTGTATCGAAATAATATTCATTTACAATCTTGAAACCCAGAGAAGTTAGTTCATGGGCAAGCGTGCGGGTAAGCAGGCTAACCCGCATGGCTATGTTACGAAGTCCCTCCGGACCATGATACACGGCATACATAGCTGCCATGTTGGCCAGCAATGCCTGGGCAGTACAAATATTGGAAGTTGCTTTCTCCCGCTTAATATGCTGTTCACGTGTTTGCAAGGCCATTCTCAAGGCACGGTTACCGGATGCATCAATACTAATTCCAATTATACGACCCGGTAAGGCACGCTTGAAATCATCTTTGGCACTGAAGAAAGCCGCATGAGGTCCTCCATAACCCAGCGGCACACCAAAACGTTGTGCTGAACCAAGCGCAACATCCGCTCCTAATTCGCCTGGTGAACTTAACAGGGTAAGCGCCAGCAAATCTGTTACCATGGCTACATATCCACCCACTGCATGAAGTTTGCCGATGAAATTCCGGTAGTCCTCTATGCTTCCCTTATCATTGGGATATTGTACCAGGGCGCCGAAATATCCATTATCAATTTCTGCTGTTCTGTAATCACCAAAAACAACTTCTATTCCAATAGGAGTGGCTCTGGTTATTACCAGGTCGCGGGTTTGTGGATATACATCATTATCAACAAAAAACTTTGGCTGGTCAATCTTTTCAGTACGATTCACATGATGAAAGAACATATTCATCGCCTCCGCCGCAGCGGTAGCTTCGTCAAGCAGTGATGCATTGGCAATGGGCAGTCCGGTAAGATCGCTTACCATAGTCTGGTAATTGAGTAAACTTTCCAGTCGCCCCTGTGAGATCTCCGCCTGGTAAGGAGTGTACTGGGTATACCATCCCGGATTCTCAAAAATGTTTCTCAGGATAACACTGGGGGTAAGGGTGTCATAATAACCCTGTCCAATATAGGAGCGGTAAACTTTATTTCGAAGGGAGATCTCTTTCAACTCCTTCAGCAACTGTGCTTCGCCTATTGCATCTGGTACTGCCAGGGCATCTGTTTTACGGATAGCCACAGGGATAGTTTTACTGATAAGTTCTTCGAGACTACCGGCTCCTATTGTTGCCAGCATTTCATCTGTGGAAGACAGGGTGCCGATATGACGGGTGAGAAATTCATTCGACTGCGATTGGAATAAATTCATAATATGAAAGATTGACCTTTTTACGGATGCGCAAAGGTAATATTTGGTCGGCAGACTAACATCTGTTTGTTCAATACTTTAGGCAAACGTTTGCTTCCTTGTTAACGTTCACATGCCGGCAGTGCCGGAGAAAATGTTGTTTCTTTGCGGGATGACGGAAATCCTTCCCAATTGGCAGAAAAAAGCAGAAGAGCGGCAAAAGCTGTATAAGAGCTTTTTACAATCTGCTAATAAGAATAAGGTGCTAAAGGCTCTGCCCGCACTCCACGACGAAGCCTTTGAAAAGATCGACTGTCTCCAATGCGCCGCATGCTGTAAGAATTATTCCCCGCGTTTTAAAACCACAGATATAAAGAGGATCAGTAAACACCTCCGCATGAAAGAAAGCGTTTTCATTGAAACTTACCTTCGGCTCGATGAAGATGGTGACTATGTTGTGCGATCAACCCCATGCCCCTTTCTGGGCCATGATAATTTCTGCAGCATCTATGAACACCGGCCCTCAGATTGCGAGCGTTTCCCCTATACTGATGAAGACGTACTCCTGAAGCGGATTCCACTCACTTTAAAGAACAGTAGCTTTTGTCCCGCAGTATATTATGTTCTGGAAAAACTGATGATTAACATAAAGTAATAAGGCGGCGGAAATACAATTGCCAAATCCGATATTTGTGAACATGGCTCATTTACCTGTTCTCATTAAGGACCTGGCTTTAATTCTTGGTGCTGCTGCTATCACAACCCTTATTTTCAGAATGCTGAAGCAGCCGCTTGTACTCGGCTATATCATTGCAGGTTTGTTGGTGGGCCCTCATTTTAATTTTTTCCCCACAGTAGGCGCTGCCGAAGACGTAAGGATCTGGGCAGAGATAGGCGTGGTTATTCTTTTGTTTTCCCTGGGACTTGAATTTAGTTTTAAGAAGCTCATGAGGGTAGGAGGGGCTGCCTCCATCTCCGGTATTATAGAGATCGGTGGAATGTTGCTGCTCGGTTATACAACCGGCATGCTCCTGGGATGGTCACAGATGAATTCCATTTTCCTGGGTGGAATCATTGCCATTTCTTCTACCACAATTATAATAAGAGCATTTGAAGAGCAGGGGATTAAGGATAAAAGTTTTGCCTCATCAGTGATGGGAATGCTGGTGATTGAAGATATAGTTGCCGTTTTACTCATGGTATTACTGTCAACAGTTGCCGTAAGCCAGCAGTTTGCCGGAAAGGAACTGATTTTTGCCGTAGTTAAACTCGCCTTTTTTCTAAGCCTCTGGTTTTTAAGCGGTATTTTGATCCTTCCCAGCTTTTTCCGTTGGGCCGCCAGGTGGTTGAATGAGGAAACGCTGCTGATTATTTCACTCGGACTTTGCCTGGCTATGGTGATTCTCGCAACCAATATAGGTTTCTCGGCTGCCCTTGGCGCATTTATAATGGGTTCTGTTTTAGCGGAAACATCCCAGGCTGAGAGCATTGAACACCAGATGCAGCCGGTTAAAAATCTCTTCGGAGCTATCTTCTTTGTATCTGTGGGGATGCTTATAGACCCAACTCTGTTATGGCAATATAAATGGCCTGTTTTGCTCATAACACTTGCCGTTATACTCGGAAAAACTTTTTATGTGACCCTCGGATCATTTATTTCCGGTCAACCCCTTAAACAAAGCATGCAGGCTGGAATGAGCATGTCACAAATTGGTGAATTCTCCTTCATTATCGCTACTCTGGGAGTATCATTGGGCGTTACAAGCAAATTTCTCTATCCTATCGCAGTTGGGGTTTCGGTCATTACAACCTTTACCACGCCTTTCATGATAAAGTGCTCCCTGCCGCTCTATAATTTTATCGACAACAGGTTGCCGCCACGCTGGCGGAACAGGCTGAACCGATATAGTAGCGGTGCACAACAGATACCAGCTGATGCAGACTGGAAGCAGGTTTTTAAAACTTACCTTTTTACCATCACCCTAAATTCGGTGGTAATACTTGCCGCTATATTCATGGCTGTCAGGTTTCTCGACCCCTGGTTACGTACCCAGTTTGATAATATGATGGTGGCACATGTTATTACTGTTGCATTGACATTACTTCTGCTCTCTCCTTTTATATGGGCCCTTACCATAAAAAAATTGCAGCGTGGGGCCTATACCAGCCTATGGTTGAATAGCCAGGCAAACCATGGACCACTGGTTGTAGTGGAGATCCTTCGTAACCTGCTGGCAGTACTTTATTTGTTTTTATTGCTGAACCAATTGTTCGATGTGATGACAGCTTTCATCGGTGCCATTATTGTGCTGGCTGTGGTGCTCTTTATTTTTTCAAAACGATTACAGGCCTTTTATGCCCGCATTGAACGACGCTTCATGACCAACCTTCATCATAAGGACCTTGAGAATAATACAGGTGCAACAAGTACCCTTTCTCCATGGGATGCACACCTCGTTTATTTTACTGTTCGACCAGAAGCGGAAGTGCTTGGTAAAAGTCTTGAATCACTCGGATGGCGTGAAAAGTATGGAGTGAATATAGCATCAATTGACAGGGGGAGTATAAAAATTCCGGCTCCTAAAAGAAATGAAATGGTGTTTCCCTATGACCGTTTGGGTGTAATTGGAACCGACCAGCAACTGCAGGCATTCAGGGCAGTAGTTGAACCATCCGTTATAAAAGTTACCACTCCTGAAGAAGAAGATATAAAACTGATGAAAATGAGGGTGGATGAGCATAACCTGCTGAAGGGACAAACCATTCGGGGTTCCGGTATCAGGGAAAAAACAAATGGATTGGTGGTGGGCATTGAAAGAAATGGGCAGCGTATCCTGAATCCTGATTCATATACCATTTTTGAATGGGATGATATAGTATGGGTAGTGGGAGACAGGCGCAGGATTCTTGAAATGCTCGATAGTAAATGATCAGTATTCCATCTTACGCAGGGCCGGTGCTTTAAACCAGGTAGTCATCACTACCAGTATGGTCATAGTGCCCCCGAAAATCACAGAGGGTATTAGTCCCATTGCTCTTGCAGCCACACCACTCTCAAATTGACCGATCTCATTACTGCTGTTAATGAACATGCTGTTAACGCTCATCACTCTGCCTCGCATATCATCAGGCGTCTTGAGTTGGAGAATTGTTCCCCGAACCACAACGCTAACCCCATCCAGCAGGCCACTTACCAGTAGGGCGGTGAATGAAAGCCAGAATGTTTTTGAAATGGCGAATACTATTATACATAGTCCAAAACCACCCACAGCAAAGAAAAGCTTTTTACCCTGTGCCCTCTTCATTGGGAAAAGCGTGAGCAGAATAACAACGCATATTGCGCCTATATCTGCCGCGGCATTCAACCAGCCAAATCCGATAGGACCCACCTTCAGAATATCTTTTGCAAATACAGGAACCATGGCAACTGCGCCACCAAAGAGAACGGCAAACAGGTCAAGTGTCAACGCTCCAAGTACTTCTTTGGTTCTGAACACAAACTGTAGTCCTTCCATTACACTGTCCAATGTCCTCTGGTTTCCTGCCCTTGCTGCCGGGGGTTTAGGAAGAAGTCGGCTAATCATTATCAACCCTATGCTGATGAGTGAACAAATTACCACCAGGGTACCGGTAGTATGAAAAGCAGCAATCAGGAAACCTGCACTCGCATGCCCTGTAACGGATGCCGTTAACCAGGTGCCCTGGCTCCAGGTGGTTGCATTTGCCAGTAAGGGCCGGGGAACCATTTGCGCCAGTATAGCTGAAAAGGATGGTCCCGTGAATGCACGGAAAATACCAGTGAAGAATATTGCAATATAAATACCCCCAACAACCATCGCTTTGGTTCCACCATTATGATATGACCATGAAAGCATCAAAAGCGCAAGGGCGCAACTCAGGTATAAAAATACTCCTTTGAGCAGGAGTTTACGTTTATCAGAAAGATCTATAACATGCCCCGCGTACAATGCCAGAGATATGGCAGGGATGGCTTCTGCCAGTCCCACCAAACCCATGGCCAGCGGGTCATTCGTAAGTTCATATAACCACCAGCCAACAAGTGTTGACATCATTCGAAGGGCCATGATAAAAAGGAATCTTCCAGCCATAAGAAAACGGAATTCCGGTAGCCTGATACTTGCAAGCGGATCTGACTGTTGTTGCCGTGAGGGCTGGATCTCGGTCATATATGGGCGTTAGGGAAGTGCAATAAAGTGTTTTCCATTCTCATAATCTTTTTCCAGTGCATCCAGTATTGCCTGAACATGTTTCTCATTACCCAGGAAATCAGCATTGCTTACATCAACAAATAATGTTTTTATATTATGCTGACGAATGTATTGAGTATAGGTTTCCTGGATATTGAATAGGTATTCATCGGGGATACTTTGTTCATATGGCCTGTTGCGTTTACGGATATTCACCTGCAACTTCTGCACCGGGGCATGCAGATAAATAAGTATGTCTGGTTTTACCAACTGTTGGTGGATAATATCAAAAAGACTCTGATACAATCTGAACTCCTCTTCTGGAAGGTTAACCTTGGCGAATAGCAGGCATTTGGTAAAGAGATAATCTGAGATCGTAATGCTATGAAAAAGATCCTTTGTATGCACCAGTTCTTTTAGTTGCTTATAACGTTCCGCCATAAAAAATAATTCAAGGGGGAAAGCAAACTGGGCTGGATTCTCATAGAATTTTGGCAGGAATGGATTATCCGCGAAGGCCTCCAGAATCAATCTTGCATTATAATGTTTTGATAAAAGGTGGGCAAGTGTGGTTTTGCCAGCTCCAATATTTCCTTCGATCGTAATAAAATGATAATTCATAGGGTGATTTTATTTACAGCCAGCTCATCGGGGCATTCGTCCAGCATTTTTTTTATGGTTATCCCTTCAACAGGGTGTACCAGTTCGGGGGCCAGTTCTGCCAGGGGCACGAGGGCAAAACGCCGGTTGGGAAGTTGCGGATGGGGAATAGCAATATGGGCCGTATCATGAACCTGCTGGTCAAATAACAGAATATCGATATCAATTATCCTGGGGCCGTACCGGTTTAGACGGCGACGACCCATTTTTTCTTCTATCAGTAATAATGTTGTCATAAGGTCCATGGCGACTTCTTCGGTTTCAAGCTCCAATACCTGGTTAAGAAATGCAGCCTGGTCCATCTTTCCCCAGGCAGCCGTTTCATAAATGGAGGAGCGGCGGGTCACGCTGCCAGCCATTTTTCCAATAAGGCTGGCTGCCTGTTCAAGATATCCCACGCGGTTTCCCATATTACCCCCTATCAAGAGGTATGCTTTATGCATATATTCTTTACTTTACAGCCCAAATATCCGGCAAACTCTTTTTTAACCAAGCTGTTCTATGGCACAATTCTTCAAATACTTTTTCGCAGCGCTTCTGGCTCTCTTCGTTTTTGCATTGCTGACAGTTTTTCTTTTGTTCGGTATTGCAGGCGCAGTGGCCTCGCGGGAGGATGTGGTGATTGACCAGCATTCTGTTTTATACCTCGACCTCGGTAAACCAATTGCCGAACAGGCTAAGGAAGATCCCTTCGGACCATTCAGTGGTGGCGATGATTTTGCCCAGCCGGGTGTTTATGATATCGTACGCCTTATTCAGTTTGCAAAAAATGATGACCAGGTGGAAGGTATTTACCTGAAGGCCGGCGCCAATGCCAATGGCTTTGGTACCAATGAGGAAATCAGAACGGCTCTTAAAGATTTTAAGGCCTCTGGAAAATTCATAATTGCCTATGGAGAAGTAATTCCACAGCAGGCCTACCATGTTGCCAATGTTGCCGGCAAAATATATACACATCCCAAAGGCGGGGTCGATTGGCGCGGATTTGGTCTTCAGTATGTATTCTTTAAAAAAGCACTGGACCGGTTAGAGATTGAACCTCAGATTTTTTATGCTGGAAAATTTAAAAGTGCAACAGAACCATTCCGCGAAGAAGAAATGACACCGGCTAATGAATTACAATCACGCGTTCTGCTGGAAGATCTTTACACTCATTTTCTCCATGAAACTGCTTTGTCGCGCAGAAAAGATTCTGCTGAATTAAGACGTTTGGCTGATTCAAATAACATACGGTCAGCAGTAGATGCGCTCAAAGCCGGACTGGTTGATGGCATTAAATATGAAGATGAAGTGAAAGAAGAGATACGCCGACTTAGTAACAGCAAAAACATTGACAAAATTTCTTTTGTTTCAATGGGTAAATATGCGCAGGCAGTAAATTATAAAGGTGGTGAAGGAACCGACCCTATCGCTCTCATTTATGCAGAAGGTAATATCGTTGATGGAGCTGGTGATGCAGAAAATATAGGCGGTGACCGTTTCCGTAATTATATAAGAAAAGCCAGGCTTGATGATAAGGTTAGGGCAATTGTGATCAGGATCAATTCCGGAGGAGGCAGTGCAATGGCCAGTGAAAATATGTGGCGCGAATTGGAGCTTGCAAAAAATGATAAGCCGGTCGTTATAAGTTTTGGAGACGTTGCAGCCTCGGGAGGTTATTATATGGCTTGTAATGCCGACAGTATCTTTGCACAACCCAATACGATCACCGGATCTATTGGAGTGTTTTCTATCATTCCTAATATGCAGGGTTTTTTCGGTAATAAACTAGGCGTCACTTTTGATGGAGTAGAAACCGGACCCTATGCCAATTCACCATCAATTGTAGAACCTCTTTCTGAAACAGAACGACGTTTTTTTCAGCAGGATGTTGACAGTATCTATAATACTTTTCTAACCCGCGTGGCCAATGGCAGGAAGATGCCTATAGCTGCTGCAGACAGTATAGGACAGGGTAGGGTATGGACGGGTAAAAGAGCAATTTCGATCGGACTGGTTGACAGAATCGGTGGATTGGGCGATGCTATGCGTTCGGCTGCAAGCCTTGCTAAACTCAAAACTTACCGGATCAGGGAGTACCCTGAAAAATTAAACATATTTGAACGCATAACAGGGGCCTACAAAAACACGGTTGAAACAAAATCAATGAAAGAAAGTCTTGGATCCGGTTTTTATGGTATTTATACCGAATGGCTTTCAATCAAAGAATCCATCGGTAAAGTACAAGCGAAAATGCCTTTCCGTTTGATCATTCGCTAATCCACTTATTTCATGCGCTTAATAAAACTGGTGCTAATCAGTGCTGTTGTGTTTTTTTTATTGCTCACTGCCATGAGCCTGTTAATACCTTCCAATATAAGGATATCACGTGCAATTGATATCCGATCAGCGAGCAATGATGTGCTTCCTTATTTGAAGGACCAGTCAAAATGGCCTCTGTGGAATGCCTATTTTAAAGACAGCAGTAAGAAATTTGCCGTCAGAACAATCAGCAGCACCGATAGCCTTGTACTTACTCGCTGGAAGGCAGGCGATAAAACATTTCAAAGCGGTATGGCTGTTTATAACCAGGTGGAAGGAACCGTTACCGTTCAATGGTATTTTGATTTTACGCTGAGCTGGTACCCCTGGGAAAAGATCGCCAGTATTATATATGATGGACAATTGGGCACCCCCATGCAGGAAAGTCTTACCGATCTTAAGACGCTTGTGGAAGCGAATCCTTAACTTTAAAAGATAAAAATCAGCTATATGAAGTATTTATTTCTGGCAATCATTGCTATTTCAAGCATTTTGCCTGCCTGTGCCCAGCAACAAAGAAAAAGTCCGCACGAAACTGTGAGCGCGGGCAACATAAGTGTAACCTATGGCAGGCCTGCAAAGAAAGATCGTGAAATTTTTGGTGCGTTGGTACCATATGGTAAAGTATGGCGCGCAGGTGCAGATGAAGCAACAGAAATCACGTTTACGGCAGATGGAAGCCTTGGTGGAAAACCTGTAAAAGCGGGAACCTATACACTGTTCACTATTCCTGGAGAGAAAGAATGGACAATTATTCTCAATAGCCAGTTGAAGCAGTGGGGTGCATATGAGTATGAGAAGCACAAAGGCAAAAACGTGCTGGAAGTTACAGCACCGGTAAAGCAATTGTCAGCTCCCGTTGAATCATTCACTATCAGGGTTGAAAATGGCCAGTTGATCATGGAATGGGATAAAACCCAGGTAGCAGTTCCGGTATCCTGATAAATTTTATTTAAGGAAATAATTCATCCAGTATGGCTTCCGTGACCTTTGTCAGGAAGCCATATTCATTTTCAGTTATACAATAAGGGGGCATAAAATATACTGTATTGCCCAGCGGACGCAGATAAACTCCCTTTTCAAGAGCTTTTGCAGTCACAATCCTGCTGATTTCATTCAGGTACACATCTTCTCCGGTATTTATTTCGAAAGCAAGTATGGTTCCCGAAACGCGGGTGTTTTTAATAACAGCCCTTGATTGATATTTCTCTTTTAGTCTTTCTTCAAATACTAAATTCATTTTGCAAATACTGTCAATACCTTCCCTGGCCGCTGGTTCCAGCAAAAGTTCCAGGCTGGCAATGGCAGCTGTGCATGCCAGCGGATTTGCTGTGAAGGAATGACCATGAAAAAATGTCTTTTTTCTATCATCACTTAGGTAAGCTTCATAAATTTTTTTTGTACAGGCAGTAACGCCTAATGGCATAACCCCGCCTGTTAAACCTTTGGATAAACAAATGATATCTGGTTTCTGTTCCATGTAATCACTTGCAAACAGCCTTCCCGTTCTGCCAAATCCGGTCATCACTTCATCGGCTATACAAATAATTCCCCTGGCCTTCACTTTTTCCAGCACAGTATTTAACAGCCCGGGGTCCATAAGTTTTATACCACCTGCTCCCTGAACAACTGGTTCATAAATGAATGCCGCTATCCTTTGTCCCCCTTTTTCAAGAAGATTGTCCAACTCCTCGCCATTGCCTGATGTTGGCGTATCAATAAAACATACTTCAAACAGCAGATCATGAAATGGGCGGGTGAAAACACTGCGGTCGCTTACAGACATCGCTCCGAATGTATCTCCATGGTAGGAGTTATTGAAAGCAAGAATGGTTCGGCGGGGGGGTGGTGAATCCTCCCATTCCGTCGTTCCCTTGTTCCACCAATATTGAAGCGCCATTTTGAGCGCCACCTCAGTGGAAGTTGAACCGTTGTCGGAATAGAATATGCGCGAAAAATCACCAGGAAGCAATGGTAACAAACGGTCGGCCAGCGTAATAGCCGGCTGGTGCGTAAAACCGGCAAAGATAATATGTTCCAGTGCCAGTGCCTGCTGGTAAAGCTTTTCTGCTATATAAGGATGGGAATGGCCGTGAAGATTCACCCACCAGCTGCTGATGGCATCAAGGTATTTATTCCCCTTTTCATCAAAAAGCCAGCTACCTTTCCCGGATTCAATGAAGATGGGTTCGGGAGATTGCTTTTGCGGGGTAAAGGGATGCCAGATCAGCTCCCTGTCTTTCTCTATCCAGTTCATGCCGTAAAACTAGGGTAAAGCCTTCAGCCTACCATTCAATACAATAAACCGGCCATTTGTATTTTTTTAACTACATGCAACGGCCAACAATAATACCTTGTCAGTTTAATCAGAATAATGACAACAGAACACCAATTGGTGAAGGATTGCCTGAAAGGGAAGCCATCGGCGCAGAAAGCGCTCTATGAACTGTTTGCATCCCGGATGTTAGGTGTTTGTTACCGGTACACCAAATCCATGTCTGATGCAGAAGATGTTTTACAGGAGGGGTTCGTGAAAGTGTTCCATTACCTTTCACAATTTAGGGGCGAAGGTGACCTTGGTGCATGGATTCGCCGGATAATGGTTACAACAGCTATCAATTATCTTAAGAAAAACAGTCGATACCAGTATGATCTTTCATTCAGTGCCGACGAAAATCATTTCCTTCATCCCGTATCACCTGATGATCCGGAAATGATGCTTGATGCCAAGCAGCTGGCTGATATCGTGCGACAACTTCCGCCCGGTTACCAGGCCATCTTTAATCTGCATGCAATTGAAGGATATACCCATGTGGAGATCAGCAGTATGCTGGGAATTCACGAAGGAACATCCAGATCACAATATGCGAGAGCCCGCAACCTGTTGATAACATGGTTGGAAAAAGAATCCGAATCAACTAAACAAACCCGATATGCCCGGTCCTGAATTCGATAGAAATTTACAAGCTAAAATGCAGGAACTGCAGCTTGAGCCTTCCCCGGCAGTATGGGAGGGGGTAGAGGCACAGCTCCATAAAAGAAAGCGAAGGAGAGGAATAATTTGGTTTTTCCTGCTCGCCTCGTTCCTGACAGCCGGCGGAATTACCTGGTATAATCAAAACAGCACTTCTCCAATCGCCATAAACAAAACAGAAAATAAGGATTCCCACCCATCAACTACTGAGAGAACTAATAGTACTCCGCAGCAGAAAAAAATTAATGAAGATGATCTGAGAAAGCAGGATAAACATCTTAGTGAGCTTGATAAAACCGATCATAATAATAATACCATCGGACAACAAAAAAATATTGTTGGCCCGGATACAAAACTAAACATTGGGCGAGAGTCTGATCCGGAAACGGCCATAAGTCAAAGAGATATTGATAAGTCCGTGGCAAAAAGGGCTGGAGGGCAGGAATTAGATAAAAATAAAGCAGGAAGAAAACCTCTTGCCGGTCAAACTACAGAGCAAGTACAATTGGTAATAAAACAAAATACTATCCCAACAGAAGATGGTGAAAAGTTTTCAATCCAGGAGGATATTCCGAATGATCCAAATGCGTATACAAGATTTTCACTCCATAACAATTCAAAAGATTTTTTAATTCCTGAACCGCGCCGTGTTGTTGGAGATAATAACCTTGTCGTTCAAAACTCTTTACCTAAAAAGAAAGATGAAAATAAAAAGCTTAGCTGGAATATAGACTTTGGATTGGGTGCAAGCTCCCTTCAGGAAGGCATTCTGCAGCAGTATAATGCTGTGGCTAATGATTACCTGGCACCCACCTCTGTTCCGGCCGGATTAGCAGCTATCCAAAGAAGGCCATCCGCTGTTACAGCAGCACCGGCATTTAAGATAGGTGCTTCCTTCAGCAGACCACTTAGTAAACGTACTGCAGTATCTGTTGGACTTCAGTACAATTACATGTCTAATAAAATTGAAATCGGAAAAGCGGTTGATTCTGCTTTGACTTTATATGGGCAGGACCAGCAACGTCTCGATGTGGGTGCAGCCTATAATGGAGCAGGTAATAATGGTGAGGCATTTTATAATCGCTACCATCTTCTACAGATGCCATTGGAATTTGCCTGGAACTTTGACCGTGCTGCAAGATGGTCGTGGAACAGCGGACTGACTATCGGTTACCTTATTGGCAGTGATGCACTTCTCTATAACAAACAGGCCGGAGTATATTACCGTGATGACAATGCCTTGAATAAATGGCAAACCGGCATTCACACTTCCATAAATTATGGTTTGCTAAGATCTGATATCCTTAAGGTGGCTGTAGGTCCTTTTGCCAGCTACCAGTTGAATTCACCTGAACGTACCAATTCGAAGAAACACCTCCTGATGATTGGCATCGGGGCAAGGATACAATTCAAAGCCAAAAACTAACAAATATGAAACAGGTAATTAAAATGAGGATGGCATTCTCAATGGTCCTCGCATGCCTTGTACTCAGCTCTTGTGTAAAGGACCGTATAACCAGAACCTATTCGATCAGGACGCCGATCTATGCTTCTAAATCAGCCATTCTTGCTGGCCTTAGTGCGGAGGAGCCAAGACCAATTGATAAGACAGGGAAAATATGGTGGTATGGTAACTATATTTTCATGAACGATCCCGGTAATGGTATTCATATCATCAATAATAGTGATCCGGCAAGGCCTGTGGTAAAAGCCTTTATAAAACTTCCCGGCAATATTGATATAGCTGTAAAAGGAAATATCCTATATGCAGATCTCTACGCCGATATGCTGGCAATTGATATCTCAGATCCCATGAATCCCGTTCAGAAAAAGCTCGTTGAGAATATTTTTCCCGAACGCAATTACCAGTATGGTTACAACACCAACCCCGATCAGATAATAATTGGCTGGAATACAAAAGACACCATAGTTGAAGTAGATGGACCTATAAATACCCCAGGGTGGTTCTGTGTCAATTGTCAAATTGCTTTTAGTGGAGATACAAAGGCAGGGGGTGATGGTATCGGGGGATCAATGGCCCGTTTTTCGATCGTGAATGATTATCTGTATACAGTTAGCACTTCAACGCTTTCTTCTTTTACCATCGCAAAACCAGAAGACCCGACACTTGTTAATGCCAACCCTTTTGGTTGGAATATTGAAACTGTATATCCATTCAGAGATAAATTGTTTATAGGATCTTCCTCCGGTATGTTCATAGCAGATATTTCAAATCCCGCCAGTCCCCAACTTGTTGGCAGTTTCTCTCATGCCAATGCCTGCGATCCGGTAGTTGCCGATGATAACCATGCATATGTAACATTGCGTACTGGTACTGAATGTATGGGTACCTCAAACCAACTTGATGTTCTGGATATTACCAATATCAGCAACCCGGTATTGCTAAAGACCTATTCAATGGCTAATCCGTTTGGACTTGGAATAAAGGGCGACTTTTTATATATCTGCGATGGTGATGCCGGTCTGAAAGTTTTCAATAAAAAACAACCCCTGAACATTGAACCCGTGCAGCGCATAGAGGTGGCCGATACCTATGATGTTATTATTCGACAGTCACTTCTTATACTTGTTGCCGGCGATGGATTGAGACAATACAGGATAGGGGAGGATGGAAAACTTTCTCATTTAAGTACGCTGAAGACCAACTGATGAAAATAATAATGTTGTTATTGATAATGCTCTCATCATTGCAATTGGTTCATGCTCAACAAAAGCTTAAGTTCCGTTCATTGAACACTGTTGGATTACTTATTGGCTCATCAGAAAGAGCTGGTGAACTACATACCGTTAATGGCATTTCCCTTAATAATTGGTTTGCAGGTATTGGATTGGGATGGGATAATTATCGTATTAGCAGCTTTCCGGTGTATGCATCTGTTGCACGTGAATGGAGATTGGTGAAAAATGCATTGTTTGTAGGTGCTGATGGGGGTGCAAATTTCAGTGAATACCGACCCGGTTGGTTTGCAAGGGGAGGAGTTGGATATAAGATCAATGTTGGCAAAACCGGATCTGCAGTGCTGTTTGATATAGGTCATAGCTTCAAACAGGTTATCCAGCCTCGTAAGGATGTACAACCCTGCGTCATAGGGCCATGCCCGGAGAATATTGATATGTACAATTATAAACTTAGCAGGATTTCATTAAGAATGGGCCTTCAGTTCTGATCTAGTCTATTGGATCATCCTGTTTGAGAAACCGCAGATTTCTCAATATTCCCTTGTATCTGGAGCGCTTCAGTGGCGAATGACGAAACAGATTTTTGAAACGCTCTTCACCCAGCATTTCCCAATCGCCCGTTGTCATATTTAATAAACCTGGTATTGGACTAAATGCAAGCTCCGTGGTAGGTTTGGAAAATCTGTTCCATGGACAAACATCCTGGCAGATATCGCAGCCAAACATCCAGTTGTTGAATTTTCCCTTCATCTCCGATGGGATCAGTAAATCTTTCAGTTCAATAGTAAAATAAGAAATGCACCTGCTGCCATTGATTGTTTTATCAGGTAAAATAGCATCGGTGGGACAAGCTTCAATACAACGGGTACAGGTACCGCAATAATCTTTGGTATATGGATCATCATATTCCAGTTCAAGATCTGTTATTAGGGTTGCTATAAAAAAGAAAGAGCCCGCTTCTTTGTTGATAAGATTACCATTTTTTCCAATCCAGCCAAGTCCGCTTTCCTTTGCCCAGGATCTTTCCAGCACGGGTGCTGAATCTACAAAGCCACGTCCATTCACTTCCCCTGCCAATTCGCGTATGCGAAACAGTAAGTGATGGAGTTTTTCCCTGATCACTTCATGGTAGTCATGACCATATGCATATTTTGAGATCCCTGGTATATTTTTTCCCTGCTCTACTGCCGGATAATAATTCATGAGTAGGGTAATAACAGATTTTGCACCCGGAACCAATTTGCCAGGGTCAACCCGAAGGTCAAAATGATTTGCCATGTATGACATGGTGCCATGGTAATTATTGTTTAACCAGTTTTCAAGGCGCCTTGCATCGTCATCCAGTCGTCTGTTTCTTGCAATTCCACAATGCAGAAATCCAAGTTCAGAAGCATAGCTTTTTATCTTTTCAGAAATTTTAATCTCGAAATTCAAAGAAAAAGTTTTGTTAAAATCAAATTTCTATTATTTTTCGGGTTCTAAACCCATCCTTATGAATATCCGTAGCATCGGCACATTCATTTTTTGTATTCTAATTTCAGTAGTTAACGCCCAGGATAAATCCCCGATCAAATTCGGTAAAATTAGTCCCGAGGATTTTAAGCAACAAGCTCCCACCTTTGATACGAGTGCAAATGCCGTAATTATTTCAGATGTCGGTACTTCCCGAATTTTACCAAATAACTCCGGTGGATTTGGATATGAATTCCAACGCCAATTGCGCGTGAAGATCCTCAATAAAAATGGTCTTGATGCAGGTGATTTCAATATCCCTGTTTATATATCCCGTAATTCAGAAATGAAGGAAGAGTTGCGTGCCCTTAAAGCATTTACCTATAACCTCGAAGGAGGTAAAATAGTGGAAACAAAGCTTGAGAACTCCCAGGTTTTCACGGAAAAGGAAAACCGGAATTATCATATGAAGAAATTTGCCCTACCTGCTTTGAAGGAAGGCTCCATCTTTGAGATCAGTTATACCATCCTCTCCGATTTTCTTTTTGATTTCCGCCCATGGCAGTTCCAGGGCGACTATCCCTGCCTCTGGAGTGAGTATAACGTAGAGATACCTGAATACTACCACTATGTTACATTAACACAGGGTTATCTTCCTTTTCATATCAATAAATCAAAAGAAACATCCCGTACTTTTCTTATCAGGCCGAAAACCGGGCTCGATGCCAATAGCAGGCCCTTTTCCATTGATGGTATGGTTGTTATGAAAACCTGGGTCATAAAAAATGTACCATCCTTAAAGGAAGAAGCATTCACAACAACAATTAATAATCACCGCAGCAAAATAGAATTCCAGCTTTCTGCAATTGTTTATCCCCAAAGTCCGATTGATTATGTTATGAACAGCTGGCCAAAAGTTTCAGAGGATATGATGAAGCATGAAAATTTTGGTCTTCAGTTATCAAAATTCAACGGATGGCTCAAAGACGAATTGGAGAATGTAATTGGTAACACCACTGATCCGCATGAGAAAACAAAGAAAATATTTCAATATGTTAGAGATAATTATACCTGTGTAAGCCGGGGAAGCATTTATACCAGCACAACCCTTAAGAGTATATTCAAACAGAAGAGCGGAACAGCAACCGATTTAAATCTTTTGCTCACGGCAATGCTGGAGCAGGCCGGCATTGAAACTTATCCCGTATTGCTTAGCACGCGTCGTCACGGTTTTACAAATGAGATTTACCCTCTGATGGACCGGTTCAATTATGTGGTTACAGCTGCGCTGGTTGGTGATAATGATTACCTGCTCGATGCCAGCATTCCGGAACTTGGTTTTAATATGCTCGATGAATCATGCTATAACGGTCATGCCCGTGTGTTAACCAAAGATCCACCGGCAATATTTCTTTCATCTGACTCCCTCCTTGAAAAGAAGGTGACCATGGCCTTCATTGTTCCCGAAAACGGACAGTTCAATGGATACGTAAAAACACAGATGGGTTACTATAATTCATTACGGTACCGGCATGCCATTAAACAATCAGGAGAAGCAGGTATCATAGATAAACTCAAGACAAGCCTTGGACCGGATTTTATTGTAAAAGACGCTCGTTTTGATTCACTCACACAGCTTGAGAACCCCATAGCATTGCATTATAATATTTCTCTTAAAGCCGATGATCCGGAAATAATCTATCTCAATCCAATTATCGGTGACGGATACAAAGAGAACCCTTTCAAATCTGCCACCCGCTTATACCCCGTGGAGATGCCATACCGCATTGATGAAACTTACCTCCTTAATCTGGAGATCCCTCAAGGCTATGTTGTTGATGAAATTCCTAAATCAGCAAAAGTGTCCCTGAATGATAGCGACGGTTATTTTGAATACCTGGTATCATATGATAAAACCCGGATTCAACTCCGATGCAGGGTGTTGTTGAATAAAACCACCTTTGTTCAGGAAGATTATGAGATCCTGAGAAATTTCTATGGCTTTATCGTTAATAAGCAGGCAGAACAGATTGTACTCAAAAAAACCGCGAAACCATGAGTAGTCATTTGAAGAAGTTTTTTTTCCTGGCTTCATTCCTTACGGTGGCCAGTTTCAATATATCGGCGAGCGAATATCCATTCATGAGTATCCCGGCACAGCTGGTAAAAAATGCGAATGCAGTAATACGTCTCCAGGAACAGGTAATTGAAATTCATTCCCTGGGAAAGATTACGGTTAAAGATCGCCGTATTGTTACCATCCTTAATGAGTCAGGCGATCATCACGCATATCTTGTTGCGGGTTATTCCAAAATGGTATCTATTGAAAAAATGGATGGAACTTTGTTTGATGCTGCCGGCAACAAAATCCGCAGCTTAAAAAAATCGGAGATCAAAGATGAGAACTACACCATCTCCGGTCAGATGATTGATGATAACCGCTACAAATACCATAATTTTTACCATAGAACTTATCCCTATACAGTAGCATATGAGCTTGAATATAGCCAATCCCAAAGTCTTTCTATTCCTGATTGGACTCCGCTGAGAACCCGGGGAGTTTCGGTGATGCAAAGTAGTTATACTGCCATCATGGACAAAGACTACCAGTTAAGAACAAGGGAGTATAATATATCAAGCCCCGCTGTTATTTCAAACAACGGTTCAAGAAAGATCCTGAAATGGTCGATCACAAACCATCCTGCAATTGTTGGAGAATATGCAGCACCCTCTATAGAAGAGCTGGCACCACATATTACGATATCTCCTTCCACTTTTCGGATCGATGACTTTAACGGCTCCCTCAGCAGTTGGGAAGAATATGGTAATTTTTATGCTAAGCTTAATGCTGGAAGAGATCAGCTACCGGACGCTACCAAACTTAAAGTAAAACAACTGGTTGAAGGATTGAAAAGCGACGAAGAAAAAGTAAAAAAAATTTATAATTATCTCCAGCAAACCACACGCTATGTTGGTGTTCAGCTTGGAATTGGTGGGCTCCGTACTTTCCCTGCCAGTTATGTTGTTGAGAATGGATACGGCGACTGTAAAGCTCTTTCTAATTATATGGTTGCCATGCTCAAAGAAGCAGGGATAAAGGCCCATTATGTTCTTATAGGTGCAGGAGATGATGTCAGGGAATTTCCGCCAGATTTTCCTTCAGATAATTTCAATCATATTGTATGCGCAGTTCCAATGAAAAATGATACTATGTGGCTGGAATGTACCAGCCAAACTCAGGCAGCAGGCTATATGGGAAGCTTTACCGGAAATAGAAATGCACTACTTGTAACAGATGCTGGTGGTAAGCTGGTTCGCACTCCTGCATATAAAAAAGACGATAACCTATTCTGGTCAAAAGTAACCGCAACATTAGAAACCGACGGGAGCCTCAGGGCATCTCTGATTAATCATTACCAGGCACTATGTGGTGATGATGTTCATGCGCGCATCCATCATTATTCAAAAGAGGAACTTCAAAAATACCTGAAGAAGAATATTGACCTGCCGGATTACGACCTCATTTCATTTGACTACAAAGAGTTTGAGGGAAAGCTGCCTGTCATTAAGGAAGACCTGCATATCATTGCGCGTAACTATGCCCAGTTTAGTGGTAAGAGATTATTTATTCTTCCCAATATCGGAAATCGATGGAGCACAAAAATCAATACAGATACCGCACGTCTTTATAACATTGAACTAACTGAAGAAAGGATAGAAAACGATACGGTCCATATAACAATACCGCCGGGTTATCTGGTAGAAAGCAAACCCAAAAACATTGATCTGAAAACTCCATTCGGCTCATACAATTCTATTATAGAATTTACCGACGGAAAGATTATTTATCATCGTAGGTTAGAGCTGAATAAAGGCAATTTTAGCGCCACTGCTTATAATGATCTGGTGGCTTTCTATGATAATATTTATAAGTCTGATAATAGCAGGGTTGTATTAAAGAAATCTGAATAATCCGATTATTGAATCGATTGTTCAACCACCTGCCTGATTTCTTCAAAAATGGTTCTTTTCTGATCGGGGCTGTCAGATTTTGTAAAAACAACTGCAGCATAGCCTTTTCCGCGATGGATCCATGGCCAGGTTCCGCTGATACCGGGGCAGTTTACAAGAATGCCATTCCCTTCGGCATCCTTTTCCTCGATCCAACAGCCAAGGCCGTAGGAATTGCCCTGTGATAAAGGTGAGGTATAAACTATTTTTGCATCGGCAGCCTGTAGTTTCAGGATCTCATTAACAGAACGCTCTGTCAGAATCTGTTTGCCATTGAACTGGCCCTTGTTAAGCAACATCGCCAGGAATTTTATATAATCTTCCGCAGAGGATTTTCCACCCCCTGACGGATTCTCTGCATAGGCATCATCACTCATGAAATTAGTTCTCTTAAAACCAAGATGTTTACCTATACGGTCGCGCACCAGCCTGTCAAAGTTCTTCTTGCTGATGATCTCTAATACTCGTCCAGCTATATTATGACCGATATTTCCATAATAGAATTCAGTTCCCTGTTTTGATTTAAGATTCCTGTCTTTTGCGATGGCATTTACCTCCTCTTCGAGCGTATTATATTTTTTCTTTTTGATGGCAGCCCGGAAGCTGGGAAGATCCGTTTCTATTCCGGTTGTATGTGTTAAACAGTGCCGTAATGTAATATAACCTTTGCTATAACTCTCCAATGCAGGTATATAATCACCAAGGCGATCATCGAGTGATATCTTGCCCTCTTCTACAAAAGTCATGACCAATGCAGCTGTAAGCCATTGGCTTGCCGCGCCAATATTTTCCTGCTGGGTTGTTTTCATCTCACCAAACTCACGTTTATATATATCCTTTCCATCCTTGTAAATGATCATGGCAAAATCAGTCCCGAGATCCTTGCTGTTCTTCTCCAATACAGAAGTAATTGCCGGGATATCAATAAGTCCGGCCCTCAGCTTTGGCTTGGCCTGTGCTAAAACGTTAGCGGACGCTGCCAGTGCCAGGGAAAAGAATAAAGTCTTCATAAGGTTACTCATATACTATGATTAGAAGATAAAATTAAGTGTTGATTGCTGCTCATAACGTTAAAAACCATAGTTATATGTTTTAGACTGAAAAAATTACAGGAAACCAGGGATAATCCTGCTCTGGCGTCAGGTCGTATTGTTTTTTTCTGCCATAGTTACCGGAATAAAAGCTTGGATAGAGGTTTGATGATTGATTATACAACCTAGAAGAAAAAAGAAATATGAACCTGAATAATTTTACCATCAAGGCGGGTGAGCTAATCCAGAATGCACAGCAGTTGGCATTTAATGGGCAGCATACCAATATTGAAACAGAACATTTATTGAAGGCATTGCTCGACCAGTCGGATTCACCCATCGAATATCTTCTTAAGAAAAATGCCGTTAACATTACCCAACTTGAGGCACAGCTTGACCAGTTGATTGATAAGCTTCCAAAGGCACAAGGCGAGCCTGCTCAGGCAATCAGCCGCGATACCAACAATGTGGTACTTCGGGCTGGTTCTGTCCTTAAATCATTTGGCGATGAGTTTGTAACACCTGAACACCTTCTGCTCGCCATTCACCAGGGAAATGATTCAACTGCAAAACTGCTCAAGGATGCCGGACTTACTGAAAAAGGCCTTATTGCCTCTATAAAGGAATTGCGAAAAGGTGATACCATCACTTCCCAGACCCAGGAAACCCAGTTCAATACGCTTAACAAATATGCCAAGAACCTCAATGAACTTGCAAGAAACGGAAAGCTTGACCCCGTGATTGGACGCGATGAAGAGATCAGGCGTACACTTCATATTTTAACGCGTCGTAGCAAGAACAATCCCATCCTTGTGGGTGAGCCAGGGGTTGGTAAAACTGCCATTGCCGAAGGCCTCGCAATGCGCATAATGAATGGTGATGTGCCGGAGAACCTGAAAAGCAAGATAATTTTTGCGCTTGACATGGGCCAGTTGATTGCAGGTGCCAAGTATAAAGGTGAATTTGAAGAACGCCTTAAAGGTGTTGTGAACGAAGTGGCCAAAAGTGATGGTGAGATCATTCTGTTTATTGATGAGATACATACCCTAATAGGCGCAGGTGGTGGAGAAGGGGCAATGGATGCCGCCAATATCCTTAAGCCTGCCTTGGCAAGAGGTGAGTTGAGGGCAATAGGAGCAACTACCCTTAATGAATACCAGAAATATTTTGAGAAAGACAAAGCACTTGAACGGCGTTTCCAGAAAGTAATGATTGATGAACCATCTGTAGATGATGCAATTTCAATTTTGCGCGGAATTAAAGATCGTTATGAAACACACCACCATGTACGCATTAAGGATGAAGCAATTATTGCGGCTGTTGAGTTATCGCACCGTTATATTACAGACCGGTTCCTTCCGGATAAGGCTATTGACCTGATCGATGAAAGTGCTGCAAAACTCAGGCTTGAAATGAATTCAATGCCGGAAGAACTAGACAAACTGGAGCGCCAGATAAGGCAGCTTGAAATTGAACGCGAAGCGATCAAGCGGGAGAATGATGAAGAAAAACTTAAGGAACTAGGAATAGAAATAGGTAACCTGAGTGTTGAGCGTGATACCCTGAAAGCCAAATGGCAGCAGGAAAAAGATATGGTGGAGAAGGTTCAGACAGCAAAAGCATCGATAGAGGATTTGAAGCTTGAAGCTGAGAAAGCAGAGCGTAACGGCGACTATGGAAAAGTAGCCGAAATCCGTTATGGAAAAATCCAGCAGCAGGAAAAGATAATCAATGACCTCAGTGCAGAGTTGAAAGAATACAGCCAGCATAGTAGCAGGCTTATGAAAGAGGAAGTGGATGCAGAAGATATTGCAGAATCAGTTGCTAAAGCTACTGGCATTCCGGTTGCAAAAATGTTGCAGAGTGAAAAAGAAAAGTTACTCCAGCTGGAAGATCACCTGCACGATCGTGTGGTAGGACAGGAAGAAGCGATTACAGCTGTTGCTGATGCCATTCGAAGAAGCAGGGCAGGACTAAGCGACCCCCGCCGACCAATCGGATCATTCATATTCCTTGGTACAACCGGTGTTGGGAAAACAGAATTAGCAAAAGCTCTTGCTGCTTATCTCTTTGATGACGAACACATGATGACAAGGATCGACATGAGTGAATACCAGGAAAAGCATACTGTTTCCCGACTGGTAGGCGCCCCTCCGGGTTATGTTGGTTATGATGAGGGAGGCCAGCTTACCGAATCGGTAAGACGTAAACCATATAGTGTTGTTCTGCTGGATGAAATCGAGAAGGCCCACCCCGATGTTTGGAATGTGATGCTCCAGGTTCTGGATGATGGTCGACTCACCGATAATAAAGGCAGGGTTGTGGATTTCAAGAACACTATTATAATTATGACAAGTAATATCGGAAGTCATATTATACAGGGAAACTTCGAAGATGTTACAGAAGCTAATAAAGAAGAAGTTGTAGATCGTACAAAGCGTGAAGTAATGGACTTGTTAAGGCAGACCATCCGTCCCGAGTTCCTGAACAGGGTCGATGAGATCATTATGTTCCAGCCCCTGATGAAGAATGATATCCGGAACATTATCCGCATTCAGTTAGCTCAATTGCATGAACTCGTCGCAAAGAATAATATACAGCTTAAGTTCAGCGACTATGCAATTGATTTCCTGGCCGAGCATGGATTTGATCCTGTATTTGGTGCTAGGCCTTTAAAAAGACTCATTCAGAAGGAGATCGTCAACCAACTCAGTAAGCGCATACTCATGGGTGATATAGAAAAGGATCGCCCGGTTTTGGTGGATGTATTTGATGGTGTGGTTGTTTTCAGGAATGATTAATTTTAAAGATGTGTTATTATAACCGGCTGATCATTCCGGTCAGCCAATCTATACAATTGGGCGATTATGCCATAGCGCTGCCAGATGGCAGTCCTATGGCATTTCCTGTACAGAGTGGATTTGAATATGCACAATGGCCTATCATTAGAATACCATCCGGTAATGACCTGCCTGAAGCTCTTATGGCACATTGGGAATTTATAGCGCCATGGATGAAAACAATGAAGGATGTCGAGGCAGGCAGGCAAAAATATACGACCCTGAATGCTGTTGGTGAAAAGGTGTTGGAATCAAAACTTTATCGGGAAGCTGCCCTACACCAAAGATGCCTGGTGCCCTCCAGTGGATTTTATGAATGGCGTCACTGGAAGCCGGAGGGGAGTAAGAAAGATGTTGCAATACCCTATTTTGTTCATCTGCCTGCTCAGGAAATTTTCTTTATTGCAGGGGTCTGGAAAAACTGGACCGACCAGGCAACCGGAGAACACCTGACCGGGTTCGCATTACTCACAACTGCTGCCAACTCATTGATGGAACAGGTTCACAATAAGAAAAAACGGATGCCTTTGGTGCTTCCCCCCGAACTGGCATTGGAATGGATAAAGCCGGAATTATCAGAAGAACGCATTCATGAATTATCCACCTACCAGGCAGATGCTGCCCTGATGAAAGCAAGCCCCATCCGTAAAGATTTTCGAACTGCCCTTGATCCCCTTGAACGCTGTTCTTATGAGGGCTTACCTGAACTAAATCTTTAATATGGTCAGGTTTACAGCACTTATAGAGAAATTCGGACAGATGGGAGAAAAAACCGGCTGGACCTATGTTAAAGTTCCTGCGGCAATTGCAGTAAAGCTTAAACCGGGTTGCAGGAAGTCGTTTCGGGTCAGGGGAAAAATGGATGATCACGAAATTTCGGGAATGGCGATGATACCCATGGGGGAGGGGGATTTCATTCTGGCACTAAAAACAGAGTTGCGAAGAAAGCTTTCAAAACGTGCCGGCGATATGCTCAAACTTGCTCTGGAAGAGGATAAGGTCCCCTATGAGCTAAATCCCGATCTTTTGCTATGTCTGAAAGATGAGCCCGATGCGTTTGCCTATTTTAATACACTTGCGTCATCACACAAAGTGTATTTCAGCAAATGGATCGATTCGGCAAAAACCGAAGAAACAAAAGCCAGCCGCATTGCCGAAGCAGTTATAGCCCTTTCAAAGGGCTGGGGATACCCTGAAATGTTAAGGGCCAGGAAGGCCTGAACAATTGTAGCCGGCTTTTGTTGATATATTTACAAACCAAAGCCCTGCCAAACAGAACAAACCATGATAAATCAGAATAAATTAGAGATCATAGAGCCTCGGACAGTATGGATCGGGGAAGAAAAGGCAGAATTGAGCCTGGTAATGTATGGCGATTATGAAAGTGAAGCCTGTGCTAAAGCACAGGATGTCATCGATCTTTTGCTCAAACAGTATGATGGGCGTATTCGATTCCAGTTCCGTCATTTTCCCCTAACCCGAATCCACCAATTTGCCCATAAGGCAGCCGAGGCAGCCGTGGCTGCTGTTCAGGAAGGAAAATTTTGGGAAATGCATCATCTTCTTTTTGCGCATCGTAAAAGGTTGGGATCCATTAGTTTAAAAGAATATGCTTTTGAAGCTGGTGTTAAAGACAAGAATTTCATTCCAAAATTGGTCGACTCGGTTTATGGCTGGACGGTAAGGGCCGATTTGCTCGAAGGAGTAGGAAAAGGAGTTCGGGATGTTCCTGCTCTATTTATAAATGACCAGCTTTATGACGGCAAGTTTACACAGCCTGCCTTGTCGAAAACCCTCCTGGAAAGGTTGCCCGCTAGGAAGAAAAGGGCGTAAGAATCCTGAAAACAGGTACCTTTGCAGCCTTATTTTTTAGAATATGCTGTTGTTTAAGGAGTTTACATTTGATTCTGCTCATTTCCTTCCAAATGTTCCTGAAGGCCATAAATGTAAAGAAATGCATGGCCATACCTACCGGTTAAGGGTATGGGTGGAGGGCCCCTTGCACCCCCAACTCGGGTGGGTCATGGATTTTGCCGACCTTAAAAAAGTGGTTAAACCGGTGATTGAAAGTCTGGATCATAAATGTCTGAACAAACTCCCGGATTTAGAGAATCCAACATGTGAACGCATAGCTGTTTATATCTGGGATAAAGTGAAACCGCAGCTACCCTTACTTGTTAGGGTGGAACTCCATGAAACCCCTACATCAGGGGTTATCTACGATGGGAAATAACGATTTGGAAACATGTATTTTAGGGTTAAAAAGCTTAACTTTCTGATCCTTATAAATATTGTTAACCATTAATAAGTTACACCATGAACACAAATGCAGAAGACCTGAAGAATGCTGCCTCCGAAGGCGCTGAAAAAGCAGCAGATAAAGTTGAAAATTCCTGGGAGAAATTTGAAGATAAAGCAGAAGAGACCTGGGATAAGGTGGAAGACAAAGCGGAAGCCCTCTGGAAGCAGTTACAGGCAAAAACTGGATTCAGTGATGAGAAAATCAATGACCTGAAACAAAAAGCTTCCGGCCGGTATGAAGATATGAAAGCTGAGGTGGAAACCTGGGATGATGAAGCTAAAGAAAAGTGGGAAGAACTAAAAGGAAAAGCAGGTGGCTGGTGGGCAAGCATCAAAGATAAATTTGATGGTGACGATAACAAAACAGCTTAAGATTATTATAATTAAACTGCCTGGATTTACCAGGCAGTTTTTTTTGCAATCCTATTGGCCATTCCCTGAAAGATGAAATAATGGAAAGGAAGCATTGCATACCAGTATAATCTTCCCCCCAAACCCCTTGGCCTGAACGTTGCCGTTTGCTGCAAATAGTTTTTATTGTCTTTATTGATCACCCTGAATTCAAGCCAGGCTTCGCCGGGTAATTTCATTTCGGCGTAAAGAAGTAATCTCTTTTCCTTTTTATCCGCAATCAATACACGCCAGAAATCCAACGCATCACCACTATGGATCTCGAACTTATTTGTTCTGCCCCGCCTTAATCCAACCCCTCCCGCCATTTTATCCATGATGCCTCTTGTTCGCCATAACCAGTTTCCATAATACCATCCCTGTTGCCCGCCGATCTGCCAGATATTATTCATCACCGGTTCTGTCTCTCCCTTGATCTCTTTTACCTTCTGGTCAATAAAACATCCGAAGCTTGGAACTTCTATCCTGTTCATCCAGTCGGTGGGAGTGGATGAGGCAACAAATGCATCTTTCCAGCTACTTAATACCAGGTTCTGCTCAATTTTCTGAAACGCCAGCGATACTGATTCCTGGTAGGGTAACAATGTTATTCCCAATACCGACGCAAGATCATTTGGCCGGCAAATGACAGGGATCTTCATACTATCCACAAGATTCACCGCCAGGGGGTATGAAGTTGAAGTAATAAAATATAGCCAGTAAGATGATAGTCGGGGTGTCATTACCGGCAAGGTATATATCCATCTTTTGAGGGATCGCACTTCGGCAAATTTTAAAAGCATCTCCCGGTAACTAAGAATCTCTGGTCCACCGATATCAAAATCACGGTTATAAAATTCAGGACGATTCATAACACCTGCAAGAAACTGTATTACATTCCGAATGGCGATAGGCTGACAGGATGTGTTAAGCCATTTTGGTGTCACCATCACCGGCAACTTTTCAACCAAGTCGCGGATTATTTCAAAGGATGCGCTCCCTGATCCAACAATTATACCCGCCCTTAATGTTGTAACCGGAATTCTACCGCCACGAAGAATTTTTTCAACCGCCAGCCTTGAAGAAAGATGTCGTGACAATTGTTTTTCATTAACGATTCCACTGAGGTAGATCACCTGCTGACAATTAGTAGGCTCAAGTAAGTGCAGGAATTTTTCTGCCGATCTTGTTTCCATGCCGCTGAAATCATTATCAGCACTCATCGAATGAACAAGATAATAGGCAATATCAATATTTTCGGGAAAGCAGGAGGGTGAACTCTCCTCCAGGAGGTCCACCTCAATCACCGATAACTGGGGATGCTGATGTTCTTCCTCAAACCGCCTTCGGTTGCGTACACTGCAAACCAACTCGTGCCCTGCTTCCAGCAGGGTTGGAATAAGCCTCTGCCCTATATAACCATTTGCTCCGGTAATGAGGATGCGCATTTCCTCATAACAGGGATGGCATGGATTATGTTGATACAACCTTAAGACCAGGCAATAATAAAATGTTCTGATTATCGTTTTTTTGCGTAGAAGGGCCTTAATCGGTAACTTGCCGCTGGTCCTATGATAAAAAACCGTTTATGAAATTGAAGTTAGTAGTAGGAGGGCTCTTTGCCCTTCCAGTAGTGTTAAGTGTGATTGGTTGTGAAACTGTTTATTCCAAAGAACAGCAAACCAAGGGTGCAGATAGTAGTGTTGTTGGTGCAGATACAACGGATAAATCTGTTTCCACTTCTGCCTCCACCACAGTAGCCCCCCTCTCAAATGTTGATACAGCAGTATTTAATAAAAAGATCAATTATATCGCCAATGGCGATACAACTGGACGTTGGCCGGTAAAAACCGATTACCCGGTTAATGGTGCAATTCTGCCTTTTAAACGAATCATTGCTTATTATGGGAATCTCTACAGCACCCGGATGGGTATACTGGGAGAGTTGCCGCCAGCTCAAATGCTTAGCAGGTTGAAAGACGAGGCTAAAAAATGGGAGGCCGCTGATCCGGAAATGCCGGTTCAACCTGCACTGCACTATATTGCCGTTACCGCACAGGGTAGTCCGGGTAAAGGAGGAAAATATCGTCTCCGCATGCCCTTCCACCAGATCGATTCAGTTCTCAATATGGCTAAGAAGATCGACGCCATTGTATTTCTTGATATCCAGGTTGGACTTAGTAGCCTTCAGTCAGAAATTCCGGAGCTCGAAAAATACCTTAGCATGCCTAATGTTCACCTCGGCATTGATCCTGAATTTTCAATGAAAGGGGGACAGGCACCGGGAAAAGCTGTCGGCACATTCGATGCTTCAGATATCAATTATGCAACTGAATATCTTGCCGACCTCGTAAAGAAGAATAATCTGCCTGCCAAAGTTCTGGTGGTTCACCGCTTCACCCAGAAAATGGTTACCAATTATAAGCAGATCAAAACACGTCCTGAAGTTCAGGTGGTAATGCATATGGATGGATGGGGAGCTCCTGCGCGCAAGATCAATACCTACCGCTTATTTGTACAAAGAGAACCCGTTGAATTCACAGGCTTCAAGATCTTCTATAAGAATGATCTGAGGGAAACACCTTCGAGGATAATGACACCAGAAGAGTTGCTTAAACTCAGACCAATGCCGATCTATATTCAATACCAGTAATAAAACTGACTATCACCGATCCTCAGAATACCTATGACCAGTGAACAGGAACATTATCTCCAACTTGCTATTCAGCAATCTGATAAAGGTATGGAAGAGGGCCATGGCGGACCCTTTGGATGTGTAATCGTAAAAGACGGAAAAGTTCTGGTTGCTACCCATAACAAAGTGTTGTCAACTAATGATCCCACTGCACATGCTGAAGTAGTAGCGATCAGGGAAGCGTGTCATCTGCTGAATGATTTCCAATTAACCGGATGTGAACTGTATGCTTCCTGTGAACCCTGCCCCATGTGCATGGGCGCTATTTACTGGGCAAGGCCAGGCAAGGTTTATTTTGCAGCAACGAAGAAGGATGCAGCTGAAGCTGGGTTTGATGATTCATTTATTTATGAAGAGATGGATGTAGATTATGGCGACCGAAAGATTCCATTCATCAATCTTCCACTCGAAGCTGCAAAGCAGGTTTTTGAAAAATGGAAAGCTAAAACGGATAAGATTCTTTACTGAGTTTGCAGCATACGCAATACTACAAACGCAATAACTACCAGTGTAAGCAGTAATACAACTGCAAGTAAAACCCAGGGATTTCCCTTCCATTTTCTTTCTTCCCTTTTCTGTTTCTTTTGCTGCAGGAATTTTTTAAGATCCTGGTTTAGTTGGGTGACCAGCTCCTGAAGTTGTTCTTTATTTCCAAATTCCTGCAGTCCTTCCAGGGCATCTGCGGCAAATTCATTCTGGCCAAGCCATTCTTCCACTGCATGCTGGTCTGAATGAGATAACCTCCCGCTGATATAATCCATCAGAAGCTGGTTGTCAATATCCTTATTGCTGTTTGCCAATATGTTCAACAATTGCTTGTTCATTGGTGCTCCTTTTGCTGAAGCCTCTTGAGTATCATGAGTTTCAGGTTTCGTTTGCCATTCTGGATGAAACTCTTCACCTGCAAAAGGCTGAATCCTGTTTCTTCAGATACCTGCTGATAGCTTTTCTTATTCAGGTAAAATAAAGTTATACATTGCTGCTGGTCGGCACTGAGTGTTTGTAAACCCTCATGCATCCAATCCAGCAGCTGGTCTTTTTCACGGATAGCATTTATAGCCGTTTCATCTTCGGGTAAAAAGGTATGGTCATTCAGTTCAAGGGCTTTCCGGTGTTTGTTGCGGAACTGCATCAGGCAGTGATTCTTCGCGATCATGTAAAGCCATGATTTGAAATATTCCACCCGGTATTTTTCAAGTTCTGTAATGGCCTTCAAAAAGATCTGTTGCACTGCATCCCTGGCTGCCTCTTCATTCTTCAGGTATTTCATGCATACACCCAACAATAATAAAGTGTATCGCTGTAGCAAAATGCCAAGCCACTCTTTGTTATGATCGGCATAAAAGCGGTCAAGCAATTCTTTTTCACTTATATGATTGTACCTGTCTGCGTTCACAACAACAATTTATTGTTTTTTTGTAAGATGCCGGTATAGGCTATTTCCATAATTTGTGCCTTCATATGATTAGTGACCGTATTTATATACCTGTTGTTGCCGTTTGCCCGGTAAGGGCTGCGGCCGACCATCGCAGTGAAATGACCAGCCAGCTCCTGTTGGGAGAACAGGTTCATATATTAGATGAAATCAATAAAGAGTGGCTTTTCATTCGCTCCATCCATGATGGTTACGAAGGGTGGTGCCAGAAGATACAACTGGCATCATTAACCGATGATTCTGTTTCCATCAAAGGATATTTCAGTGGTACGGCTGGCGTTGCTAACGTAAACGGGCAGCCGATGCCTGTTTTCCTGGGCACACCAGTTTATGAGGCAACCATAAATGGCGGTGGTTATTCTATTTCTTTTGAGGGATTATCGATCACACCATCCGGAGCTGATATCAGAACTATTTTATATCAGCATGCATTGGAATACCTGAACACTTCCTATTTATGGGGTGGACGTACAACCGCAGGGATAGATTGCAGTGGGTTTGCACAGATGGTATATCGCCATGCAGGAATTCATCTCCTTCGCGATGCTTATCTGCAGGCTACGGAAGGTATGTCGGTTGGCTTTTTACAGGAAGCAAAATGTGGTGACCTGGCTTTCTTTGAAGAAGATGATGGTCGCATCACCCATGTGGGGATCTTGCTGAACGATCATGAGATCATCCATGCCTCCGGTAAGGTCCGCATAGATAGTATTGATCATGCAGGAATAATAAACCGCGACACTGGTAAACGAACCCACCAGCTGCGTATCATCAAGCGCTACCTGGATTAAATAGTTTTCTTATCCAATTTAACAGGAGGCTGTCCCAGCCAAGCAATTTGAAAGCAGTATAGAAAAGTATACCCGCGAAGATCTTTTTCATTAGCACTGTATCTATTTTGGCGGCGATCTTTCCCCCAAAATGACCACCGAAAATAAAACCTATTGCCAATAGTCCTATGATCCTGAAATCAATCGGGTTTGCAGTGTCTTTACAGTACTTATAATATTGAAGGAAGCCCAGTACAACTACCGGTAATGTAAGTACGCCCAGAGAAGTACCCTGGGCCTGGTGCTGGGTATAATTAAAAAAATAGATCAGCAGGGGAACTAGTATAATGCCACCACCCACACCAACCAATCCGCTGAGCACACCTGCGGCCAGCCCAATGACAATGATGGTGATCAGTTCTGGTATATTCATGTGCTAACGGAGATGGATAGCTTATTTCTGGAATGTTTCTTTATAGAATTCGATCGCTTCCTGGATGATCTCGAGAGCAGTTGCTTTATCCTGGAATTCATTTACGACAACTGTCTTGTTCTCCAGTTTTTTATATTCTTCAAAGAAATGACGTAGCTCTTCAAAAAAATGCTTGGGTAACTCTTCTATATTATTATAGTAGTTAACACTTGGATCATTAGCAGCAACAGCAATTATCTTATCATCTGCATCACCGCCATCAATCATACGCATTACACCCACAACCTTTGCCTCCATCAGGCACATGGCCTGTACGGGCTGTGATGTGATCACCAGGATATCAAGCGGATCTTTATCACCACCATATGTTTTAGGTATAAAACCATAATTGCAGGGATAATAAAAGGAGGAATAAATAATCCTGTCCAGCTTTAATAATCCGCTGTCTTTATCGATCTCATATTTAGCCCTTGAACCCTGTGGTATTTCAATTACGGCGGTAACAACACGTGGAGCATGTTCGCCTGTTGGAACGCCATGCCATGGATGTGAAACGGTGAGCATAAATTATTTCAGTTTTTGGTTAAGATGAACCCGGCTGCTGTTGCACCAAAACCCAGCAGCAAAGTGGCTGCAATATACGACAGGGCGGTGGAGTAGTGGCCACCCTGTAACAATTGTACATTTTCTGTGCTGAAGGCCGAATAGGTGGTGAACCCCCCGCAAAGCCCGGTGGCCAGCAAGAGCCGCATGGCATCATCAGTGCCGGGCCGGTTATAAAAGCCTACGACCAACCCAATGATCAATGATCCTATTACATTCACCGTTAGCGTAGCCCAGGGGAAATGTGAAGGCCTGATCAGCTGGCTGGCTGCATAACGTAGCACAGAACCCACCATACCGCCCAGGGCAACGAAGAGGTAATTTCTCAGCATAATCAGTGGATATCTTTAAAGTCCACCAGCCACTCTCCATTTATTTTCACAATACGCACGGTGGTGGTATCCTTATTCTTATAAGTATTTGTATAAGTGTAATTCACAGTGGAGTCATTCACTGTTTCAATATTTACCGGAAGGATATTGGCATCCTTGAAGCGCATGCGTTCTTCAGTATCCAGTTTATTATAGAAATCGTTTTTCCATTTATCGAAGATCATCTGGTTGGTAGAATCTTTCAATAGATAGAATTCAGCCTTGGCCATATTGCCATCCAATGATGCACGGATGAATTCTCTACCTGCATCCTGTGCATCTTCCGCCTTTTTAAAGGCAGCATCATTGGTGCAGGAACCGAATAGGCAGGTGATAAGTAAGGCGTTCAATAGGAGGGTGTTCTGCTTCATACCCACAAACTTAAATAAAAAGGCGTCAGTAAGATACCGACGCCTTTATTTGGTTTTTACACATTGTTCAGGAGGAATGATCCTCTCTCTCTTTTTCACGATCGTAAGCCCTGATAATGGCTTTAACCAGGCGGTGACGAACAACATCCTCTTCATCGAGAACGATGTGCGAAATACCGTCTACATTTTTGAGGATCCGTACAGCTTTCTCCAATCCGCTTCGCTGGTTCTTAGGAAGATCCACCTGCGTAAGGTCACCGGTGATGATGGCCTTTGCATTGGCGCCGATCCTTGTCAGGAACATCTTCAGCTGGAGGTCGGTAGCATTTTGCGCTTCATCAAGAATGATGAACGCATTGTCTAGTGTTCGGCCGCGCATATATGCAAGCGGCGCGATTTCAATGGTACGGTTACTCATGTAATAGCCGAGCTTGTCGGCCGGGATCATGTCATCCAGGGCATCATATAACGGGCGTAAGTAAGGGTCAATCTTTTCCTTGAGATCGCCGGGAAGGAAACCCAGGCTTTCTCCCGCTTCCACTGCCGGACGTGTAAGGATGATCTTCTTCACGATCTTGTTCTTTAATGCCCTCACGGCAAGAGCAACTGCGGTATAGGTTTTACCTGTTCCCGCCGGACCAATCGCAAAAAGAATATCATTCTTGTCAACACCCGTAACCATTCTTTTTTGGTTGGCAGTACGTGCACGAACTGTTTTCCCATTTGGACCAAACACGAGAATGTCATTGGGGTTGCGCTCCACAAAGTGGTCAACCGTTTCGGCATCATCGCCGCCAAGGATCTGTTCAAAATAATTCTCACTCATATGGCCATTGCGTTCAAGGTACTGAACGATCAGGTCGATCTTTTCCTTCGCCGTATCTACCTGTTCGGGAGCACCGCTGAGTTTGATCTGTGTGCCGCGGGAGAGAATTTTTAAAAGAGGAAACTTTTTCTTGAGAATGTCTAATTTGCCGTTGTTAACTCCGAAAAATTCAATTGGGTTAACGGTTTCGAGGTTGATGATTTTTTCTGTCAATGCGCTACAATTTTAAGTTCACAATTAATACCATCGGCAGTCGCGATTCTCTCATCGCATGCTTTACAAAGAAGCTTAGTAAATATAATTCTGTGACTATATAGATGCAAAGTTACTTATACACAGATTGTGGATATTGTTAATATTCTGAGCGCTCATATAGATCCCCTCCAACCCGGCGCCCGGCATTTGCAAACAAGCTTTCCATCATGATGGGTATCTCCATAATTGCATGTCAGCTCTTCTCCTTTTTTGAGTTTGCGAAGTGTGTAAAATTCTACCCTACCATAACAACATCTCATAAAAGTATTGGGAACACAGGAGTGATTCACATATCGTAAGGCATTGGAATTTCTACTTGCATCAAGTGCAGGACCATCCCCGAATTCAACCATGGCAACTTTCTTTCTTCCCAACACTCTTTTACGCGCTTCCCTCACTGTAATGATCTCTCCTCCCAGGTTACCGATCTTTACTCGTGCGCCAATCGACTGCTCTGTAAAACAGCCCCTGCCATCAATGTTGCTCATGCCAACGCGCAACTTATACAGCAGTTCTTCCGGCATCGCCATTCTTTTGTTCAGTTACTTCTACCCAGGTGTGATCAGCAAGTAAACGTACAGCAGCAATGAATTGCTTGAAAGGGGCGGAAGCGCCCCATTCGGCGGGACTCACCATGGAAAGAATAAATGTATCATCCTTCTTTTCGTAGAGGTAATATATATGTCCTATAACAGGTTGAAAATTCAACTTCGCACCATACACGATCATAGATAATTCCTTTCGCTTGCGTATCTCCTGAGCCTGCCTTGCCAACAGTTCTATTTGTTCGCGGATCTGGTTCAGGTGCATGCTCGTTTGTTCCTCCATCGCCTGCAATGCCTTATGCCTTATCACACCTTCTTCCGTAGGCTTGATCATCACACTGCCAACAGAAGAAGCATAAGGCAATACACTCATTTGCTTATGATAGATATCGATATTGCGGAATGGATTTCCATCCTTATCTCTTGATTCCTGAGATATCTTCAGATAACCATTGGGCATGATTTCCTTCTTCACTCGAAGAACAATATCATCCTCACGAAGAAATTGCACATCAATAGTGGAAGCATTCAGGATCTCAGCGCGAATACTATCGGCCAGTGTTTTATCAGAAAAAGGATGCAGCATGCCATCCGGCCTCACTTCATATTGGGAGAAAAAAGCTTCATTGTCAAGTGTAACCCAGTTGATCTGTATCGAGAGTTCCTGTTGCTGGTTGGCAGATTCAATGCGATAGTTGCCCGAACGTGGCGGCATGCCCTGCTGGTAGTCACATTTCTCCGGAAATAATTGCCAGGATGCAAGAAAATTATATGCTTGAACCATAATGGGAAATTGTGTAAAGGTTGGATCATTAATCAAACAGATCTGACGACAAATACCTGTCGCCGCGATCGCAAATGATACAAACAATTATCCCTTCTTTTAGTTCCCTCGAAAGTTCTATTGCTGCATGAACGGCACCCCCGCTGCTCATGCCACTGAATATTGCTTCCTCGCGCGCAAGCCTTTTTGCCATACTGCGGGCATATTTTTCGTCGATCTCGATCACGCGATCTATTCGCTTACGATCAAATATTTTTGGGAGATATGCCTCTGGCCATTTGCGGATACCCGGTATTTTAGAACCATCTGTTGGCTGGCATCCTACAATAGTAATTGCAGGGTTCTTTTCTTTGAGATATTTCGAAACACCCATGATGGTTCCGGTAGTACCCATCGCAGAAACAAAATGCGTAACCTTACCATCCGTATCATTCCAGATCTCCGGACCTGTGGTATTATAATGCATCTGTGGATTATCGGGATTGGCAAACTGGTTAAGCATGAGATATCCACCCTTTGCTATCTGCTCATTGGCATAATCAATAGCACCTTCCATTGATTTTTCTTTAGGAGTGAGTATCACTTTTGCGCCAAATGCTTCCATACCCAACACCCTTTCGCGGGTTGCATCTTCTGGCATCACGAGTTCTATTTCAACGCCATAAAGGCTGGCGATCATAGCAAGCGCTATGCCTGTATTACCACTGGTTGCTTCGATGAGTTTGATGCCGGGTTTGAGCTCACCACGGTCATAGGCACCTTTGATCATGCCAAAGGCAGCCCTGTCTTTTACGCTGCCACCTGGATTATTGCCTTCGAGTTTGGCATAGATGGTCACAGCTGGATTAACAGTTACATGCTTAAGCTCAACAAGAGGAGTATTGCCAACTAGATCAAGAATTCCGGCCATAAAATAATCAATTGATTGATGACCGGAAAGTTATTAAACATACTATTAATAAACAGTAAATGTTTGGGCTGTAAGCTCTTCATTGATCATTTCGCTCATATTCTGTTCCTGGTCCTGTACCCAGGCTGGAACAGGCGTTGGAATGATCTTCCAGTTTCCATCCTGCTTGTTCATTTTAAACATGATCCTGTTTCCCCTGTCGTCAACAACATCAACGGAAAACAGGGTCTCCTGCGAAGTGATCATCTTGCGGAAATTAAATTCCCTCAGGCGTCCATCGGCCTTAATAAGACGAGTGAACTGTATATTTTTAACGAATTGCATCTGCTATTGATTTCTATAAACAAGTTATAAGCAGCAATTCCCGTGCTACAGTTCCCTAAAAACTTCTAAAAAACTGAAAAGTTTTGAACATTTTGCAGGCATGTTCACCCGAGAAGAAGCATCCCTGTTAAAAACTAAGTTTTTTACGGTACTGGGCCAATATATGCAGCCCATCCCTCCAATGGATGGAGGGCAGGTTAACTGGATGAATTACAGAACAGGTGTCAAAAATGTATTTTTCCGCATAGACGGTGGCAGGTCCTACTGCGAAACTGGCATACTCATCGCCCAACCCGACACAGCAGAACGCCACATCTTCTTTGATAAATGCCAGGCGATGGCCGGTTTCCTTGCTCCTGTTGAAGGACCGGAATGGAACTGGCTCCGGGACCAGGCCGATGAAAACGAAAAAATGGTAAGCCGGATCTACTCCCGGTTGAACGGCGTTTCACTGCTCAACCAGGCCGATTGGCCCACCATCATCTCATTTATTAAGCCCAGGCTGATTGCCCTCGATGCTTTCTGGTTTGAAGCAAAAGAGGTAGTCCTGTAATTAACGTACTCTTTTTCTCAGATCAGCCAGTGGCAGTGTGATCCTTTTCCCCACCTGTTTGCCATCACGATAACTTACCAGTTTAAGATTGGAAGCCCCTGCCGGAAATTGCAATGGTGTTTTATATACGGGATAAAATGTATCAGGCTCAAACTCATCAAAACTATAATGGATATTGATGCCTTCCACTTCTGATGTGAGACTCACTTCAATGGTTGAATCCTTCACCTTTTTTACATTAACGATGGGATCATACATGCTGCGTGAATAATTAGTACCTGCAAAATCTGATCGGGTAAAATGCGCCTCAGTGCGATTCACAAAACTCTTCCAGTCTTTCACCGCCATAGGACTCCATACTGCTTCAGCAACGGCCCAGCCTCGTGGCCAGAGCATATACTCTGCATGCCTTACAGTATGTAATCTTTCACTCCAGAGATTTGCCTGTCCGCCAAGTATATAACTTGAATCAACACCTGGAGGAATAGGGTTGAAGGAATATGATTTACTCAGCCTTACCATTCCATAAGTGGGAGGCTCAGCAAGGGGATCACCCTGGTAGAGGTCAACATAGGTGAAGGTATTCGGACTCATCACCACCGGATGTTTCATTTTAGCTGCTTCAATACCGCCTTTCTCTCCCTGCCAGCTCATCACCGCCGCGCCAGGTGCAAGTCCGCCTTCCATGATCTCATCCCATCCCATCATTTTCTTTCCTTTGGACTCAATGATTTTTCCTACCCGCTTCACGAAATAGCTCTGCACTTCGTGCTGGTCTTTCAGGTTCTCTTTTTTCATAAGGGCTTTGATAGCGGCGCTTTTTTCCCAGAAGCCTTTATAGGTTTCATCGCCTCCCATATGGATATACTCATAAGGGAATAGCTGCGCTACTTCAGTGAATACTTTGTCGAGCACTTCATAAACCTTCTCATTGGCCGGACATAAATTATTATCCAGTATGCCATAGAATTTACCATTGCCGGGCCAGATCATGAAACGATCTCCAACACTCACCTGGTATTTACCCGGAGTACATACCAGGTCGGGATAGGCGGCGATCATGGCAAGGCTATGACCCGGAATATCTATCTCAGGAAGTATGGTCACAAACCTGGCATTGGCATAAGCTACTAACTCACGGATATCTTCATGCGTATAGAAGCCACCATAGTTGCTTTTTTCTCCTGGTTGTTGTTTTTGGAAGTCGCCCCAACGGCCTGTACGCTCTGCCCTGAAAGCTCCCACCTCGGTGAGTTTGGGAAGACTCTTGATCTCGATCCTCCATCCCTGGTCATCAGTAAGATGGAGATGCAGCCGATTGTATTTGTACTTCACCATATTGTCAATAAAATCTTTCACCTGCTGCTTCGTGAAAAAATGCCGGGCAACATCCAGCATGAGTCCGCGCCATGCAACTCTTGGATGGTCCTTGATATTCACATGCGGAATTTTCCAGCTCATATTCTTCACCACTGTTTTGCTTTCAATTTCTGGTGGGAATAACTGCCACATTGTTTGCAGTCCATAGAAGATGCCGGCAGCTTCATTGGCGCTGATCCTTATACCGCGATCATTCACTTCGAGCTGGTAGCCTTCCTTACCAAGGGTGGCATCGGCCTGCTTGTTGAGTTGTAAACGAATCACCGCATTGGGCATATTGCGCACCACGCTGGTGTTGAAACCCGTGGTTGCCTTAATGCGTTCAGAAAGCTGGTCGCTGATGGTGATCAGCTCCGGCACCTGGTCGCTAAGGTCTATACTCACGGCATTGGGTAGGGTATAGGTGCCCGCGCCGGGTTGCATACTTACGGGCTGCGGAATCAGTTTTGGACCGGGAACAGTTCCCTGGCCAAAAACAATAACACTTACAATTAATTGTAGGGTAATCAGGCAAGATCTTAACATAACTTGAGGGATAAATTGGGCAATGAAAATACTGGATTATGTTATTTTACACCCATGAAAATTTTGTCCGCTTCAATTACCCTTTGCCTGCTGGCTTTTTCTCACGCAATAAATGCCCAGGATTGCAAGCTCCAGAAGACCACCGACGATTTCAGTGGCCAGCCTAAACTCACCACCGGGTTTGTTGATCTTCAGGGGGTAAAACTCTCCATTGATGCAACCAGCAAAGAGGTGGATTATTTTTTCGTCATCAATAATCCCATGGCCAATTGCATCGGCGACCGTTCAGAAGCAACATTTGTATTTGAAGGTGGCAAGCAGAAACTTGAACTGAAGAATACCGGCGGCGATAATTGCAATGGATTCTTTCATATCACCATGCGCAGTGGACAATATACTCCCACCGCCATGAACCGGCTCTCCACAAAAAAAGTGATCTCCATAACATTTTCCGATCGCAATGGAAAGCTCACCGCCATAAGCCTCACTCCCCAGCAGCAAGACCTACTGATGCAGCTCACCGCCTGTATGGCGAAAGAGGCAAAAACGCTCCCGAGATAAGTTTTCTACAGACCTATTTCTGTCGCAAGTGAACCAGTACAGGAAAATGATCAGAGGAGTAACGGCCATCCCGGGTTTCCAGGATCGTTACATGCTTTTTCACTTTAAAATTTCCCCGATAGAAAATGAAATCGATGGGCTCCTTGGGTAATGAGTCTGTTTTCCATCCATTGAAAGTTCCGGCGGGACCAACCAGTTTCTTCCTTCTTTTACTGGCGGTGTTGACCAGGTAATAAGGTTTGTCTTTGTCGGTTAATGCCACGATCGGCGGTTCATTGGGGGTGGCGTTAAAGTCGCCTGTCAGGATAATATCATAATCACCTGCTACTACTTCCATTACTTTCAGGAGCAGCAGAGCACTCTGCCTCCTGGCTTCTTTTCCGATATGATCAAAATGGGTATTGAAGACGAATGATTTTTCACCGGTGATCTTATCCATTACTTCCGCCCAGGTAGCCACCCGCGTGATGGCCGCGTCCCAACTTTTACTGCCAGGTACTTCCGGTGTTTCTGAGAGCCAGAAGGTAGCTGAATTGATAACCTCGATTCGCGCAGTATCATAAAAGATTGCCGAATATTCACCTTTCTCTCCGCCATCATCTCTTCCCTTCCCAACATATTTATAGCCCGGCAGCAGCGATGCGAGATCAGTCATCTGCTCATGCAATGCCTCCTGAACGCCAAGAAGATGGACATTGTTTTTAAGTACCTGGTCTGCCACGAATTCTTTTCTGTATGGCCATGCATTGGCACTGTCGGCTGGCGTATTAAGCCGGATATTAAAACTCATCACATGCAGGGGTTCCTGTGCTGTTGCGATAAAAGGAAGTAATAAAGCCGCTAAGAGTTTAAGTGTCATGCTGCAAATTAATACTATCCATCTGACATCCGTCAGGACAGATGTCAGATGGGGGATAAAAAAAAGCCCGCAATAATGCGGGCTGAATTATTATGCGTCTGACGTATGTCCTGACGGATGTCAGACGGGCTATTAATAACGGTAGTGTTCCGGCTTGAACGGACCCTCTCCTGAAATGCCGAGGTATTCGGCCTGGGCGGGAGTAAGTTCATCAAGCACAACCCCGATCTTAGCGAGGTGCAGTCGGGCAACTTTCTCATCAAGATGTTTAGGGAGAACATAAACCTTGTTCTCATACTGGCTGTGGTTAGTCCAGAGTTCGATCTGCGCAAGGGTCTGGTTAGTGAAGGAGTTACTCATCACAAAACTGGGGTGACCCGTTGCACATCCAAGGTTTACCAGGCGACCTTCTGCAAGCAGAATGATATCTTTGCCATCAATGGTATAAATATCTACCTGTGGTTTGATGGTATCTTTTGTATGTCCATAGTTCGTATTCAACCAGGCCACATCGATCTCAATATCAAAGTGCCCGATATTACAAACGATCACCTTGTCTTTCATCAGGCGGAAATGATCACCAGTGATGAGGTCGCGGCAACCGGAAGCAGTAACAACGATATCAGCTTCTTTAACAGCATCGATCATTTTCTTTACTTCAAAACCATCCATCGCAGCCTGCAGGGCGCAGATTGGATCGATCTCAGTAACGATAACGCGGCAACCTGCACCAGCCAGAGATGCAGCAGAACCTTTACCAACATCACCATAACCACCAACAACAGCAACCTTTCCGGCGAGCATCACATCAGTTGCGCGGCGGATAGAGTCAACCAGAGATTCTTTACAACCATATTTGTTGTCGAATTTGCTCTTGGTAACTGAATCATTCACGTTGAATGCAGGAACTGGCAATGTGCCTTTAGCCATGCGCTCATAGAGACGGTGAACACCAGTTGTGGTTTCTTCACTTAGTCCCCTGATATGCTGGATCAGCTCAGGATATTTATCGAAAACGATATTGGTGAGATCACCACCATCGTCGAGGATCATATTCAGCGGGCGGTCGGCAGCACCAAAGAAAAGGGTCTGCTCAATACACCACTCAGCTTCTTCATTTGTTTGTCCCTTCCAGGCAAACACCCCGATACCTGCCGCAGCAATAGCAGCGGCAGCATGGTCCTGGGTTGAGAATATATTGCAGGAACTCCATTTTACTTCAGCACCCAATGCTACCAGCGTTTCGATTAGCACGGCAGTCTGGATGGTCATGTGCAGGCAACCTGCAACACGTGCACCCTTCAATGGCTGTGTAGCGCCGTATTCAGTGCGCAGGGCCATCAATCCGGGCATTTCAGCTTCAGCGAGGCGGATCTCTTTACGACCCCATTCAGCCAGGCTGATATCTTTTACCTTATAAGGCAGTGTAAAATCAATGTTTGATTTTGTTACTGTGGACATATTAACTCTTTTAATTCGGCGCAAAGGTACTGATTTGAGGGAAGTTTTATTAGATTGTGTTTCAATTTTAAGCCATGATAGCCTACGATACTTTATCAGAAGCCGTAAACGGGCTGAAGCAGCGTGGTTTCAATATAGATTTTAACCTTTCTTTTGATTGTATCACCTGCCACGAGACCCCGGTCAACCTCCTCCCTTCAGAATTCGAGATCGTTGAAGTTCACCGTTTTGAAGGTGCCACAAACCCGTCGGACTCCAGTATTTTATATGCTATAGAATCCAAACACGGGCAGAAGGGAACGCTGGTAAATGCCTATGGCGTATATGCCGATGATATTAGCGCCGAGATGATCAAAAAATTATCTATCCACCATTAGAATATTTAACCTTACTCATGAAAAATTTTGCTGGCGCAATCATCATCGGCGTTGCGGTCATTATCAGCGTATTGATATTGGCAAACGCATATAAATATAAATTCATCTCCACGGAAACAATTACCGTGACCGGACTCGCAGAAAAAGATTTCACCAGTGACCAGGTAGTATGGAGGGGAAGCTTTACCAGAACCGGGATGGATCTCCGCGCCGCTTACGCATCACTCAAAGAAGATGAGAAGCAAATACGCGATTACCTGAAAGGGAAGGGTATACCCGATTCTGCGATTGTCTTTTCCTCTGTTGATATGCAAAAACTTTTTGATTCGCGCTATGACGAAAATGGCAGGATGACTGGTTCCGCATTCACAGGTTATTCATTAACAGGAAGGGTGACGGTAGATTCAAAAAACATAATCTTAGTTGAAAAAGTATCGCGTGAAGTGACGGAACTACTCGAGCGTGGACTGGAGTTCAATTCCATGGCACCAGCCTATTACTATACACAACTAAATGAACTAAAGATCGACCTGCTTGCCAAGGCATCGGAGGATGCTAAGCTGAGAGCAGAAACAATCGCTAAGAGCAGCGGCATTTCACTGGGCCACCTGAAAAAAGCGAATATGGGTGTGTTCCAGATAACCGGTAAAAATTCGAATGAGGATTACAGTTATGGCGGGGCATTTAATACAAGCTCAAGGGAGAAGACTGCGAGCATAACGCTGAAGGTGGATTATTTGGCCCGGTAAGGAGAGATGGAGAGATGGAGGGATGGAGGGATCAGCGTGATTTGACCATGGATGCAACGATCTTGTCAATAGGCAATGTAACAGCATCCTCATTGAACTCATGCCAGTTTATAAAACGGAAAGTTTCTATCTCTTTGGTTTCCTCGTATATGCGTAGCTGTGATTCATCAAAATCAAAGGGGATAGTTCTGAGGGGTGCTTTGATTTCTTCAAGCGCATGGGCAAAATAATAAATGGAGATGATCTGGTGGGCGGGATTGAAAGCGCTCATCTGGAAATAATCCGTTGTATAAATATGATCTCCCACATTAACCTTCAATTGCATTTCTTCCATGAATTCACGGGCCAGGCAATCGCGTGTTCCTTCACCAAATTCAAGTCCCCCTCCCGGAAACTTCGTATACAATCCACCGCGAATCTTTTCATCACTAACCAATACCTGCCGGTCTTCATTGATCAGTATTCCATAAACCCGGATATTAAACATGAGATTCCTTTCCTGCAAAATGCACCGAATATCAATCTTTACCAAATCCGCCAAAGGAAAGCCGAATTTCATAAAGTCTTTTCTTTGACACGGTCATATCCATTCCATAACTAAGCCGGAAATCAATATGTTCTGTTCTTCCAGCCTTAGGAGGAATACGAAATCCAGTAACCGCTATCGGACCAAAGATTGTCAACTTATGAAAGTAAAATTCACCTCCTCTTTTATCATAGGATTCGAGTAAATTATACACGATGCCCGCTCCACCATACCATCCATAACCTGCCTCGCTTACCAAACTTGAACCGTGACCTATATTAACGGCGGCGATCAATGAGGATTGCCAGGAGAAATCGCCCTCAAATGCAAAAATTTCTGTGAATACACCAATAGGCTGTAGTATTATTGATAAGCCCAGGTCTTTAATAAGCGGTTTTGTATAACTGAAAGAAAGATTGAACATGGCATCCGTCATGCCGATATAATTCGGGCCACGCTTTTCGGAAAAGCTCCCACTTACTCCAAGGTTTACCCCAAAAAAACCTTTCAGGGGAACAGGCTTCTCTACTGGCTCCTGCGAAAATGATAATTTGCAGGCCATGCCCAACAAGCATAAAAGGATAAGGTGAGGCTTCACCTCAATAAACTACAAAATCCACTAGTGAAATGCAACCGGCAGGAATCAGAATAACTTTTTCTTAAGGAAAAACCAGCCAATGGCGAGCGAGATAGCCATGGAAAGAAATACGGGAATATAAAACGCATAGGGCGAGTTGGCATAGGGGATAGGCACGTTCATGCCATAAATGCTGGCCACCAATACCGGGAAGCTTAGCGTGATGGTAATAACAGAAAGCCTTTTCAACACTTCGTTCTGGTTATTGGCAATGATGCTGGCAAAAGCATCGAGGGTGCTGGAAAGGATATTCGTATAAATATTTGCCATCTCAAGGGCCTGCGAATTGTCAACGATCAGATCACTCATGATCTCTTTTTCCTCTTCATTAAGACTGAGAAAATTGGTTCTCTCCAGTTTGATCAGCAACAGTTCATTACTACGTAACGCCGTTACAAAATACACCAGGCTTTTCTGGATCCGCATCAGTTGCAAAAGTTCCTCGTTCCTGTTTGAATCATAGAGCTTTTGCTCCAGCAGGTTTCTTTTGTGATTGATCTCTTTTAGGAATTCCATATAGTTCTGCACCACTTTCTCTATTATCTTAAGCACCATCAGCTTTCGGTTATCGGGATGACGGTTCTGGAAAGTATTCAGGAATTTCTTGATGGCATCATTCTCAAAAGAGTTTACCGTTACGATCTGGTTATGCGTTAAAATAATACAGATAGGAATGGTAATATAAAACGCGTCACTATCATTGAAAGAATTGTTCTCCGTCGGAGTTTTAATGACAATGAGTTTTACATTATCATCTTCTTCAAAACGGGTTCTTTCATCAATATCGAGTGAGTCGGTAAGGAAGTCGAGCGGAATATCCAGTCCCTCAGCCAATTCAGTGAACTCCTCCTGCTTAAGCGGTGGAAGCACATTCACCCATGCGCCGTTTTCAGGCTTATTGATGGCAATGGTCTGGTGGTTGATATTTTTAAAGTACTGGATCACGTGGCTGCAAATAACAGATAAAAGCTATAATCACAAAAAGAGGTTTATGCGCCTACTTCCACTGTGCCGGTGAAAACCTTTTCAGCAGGCCCGCGGAGCCAGATATTAGTGAAGCTTCCATCATGGTTGCGGTCAAATTCCACGCTCAACCATCCGCCACGGGTTTGCACCCTCACTTCGTTAAAGCCAAACTCATTGTGATAATTCACAATAGCACATGCTGTAACGCCGGTTCCGCAGCTCAGGGTCTCATCTTCCACGCCACGTTCATAGGTGCGCACCTTGATCTCATGATCAGATGTTGTTTCTACAAAGTTCACATTAATACCTCCAGGCGAAAAATGATCGTTGTTTCTCAGCTCCCGTCCCTTCTCAAACACATCTATCTCTTCTATATTTTTAACAGTCTTCACATAATGGGGTGAGCCGGTATCCAATACCTGGTCGCCCTTGAATTCATTGATCGTAATAACATCCTGCATCTTAAGTCTAACTCTTCCCTGTTCGTCGATCTCTGCCTCGTGCTCACCATCTACTGCAAGGAAACGATAAGTAGTGCGGATGATCCCTGTTTCGTAAGCGAATTTCACAAGGCATCTTCCACCATTGCCACACATGCTGCTTTCATTGCCATCAGCATTATAATATTTCATTTCGAAATCATAATCACTCCTCGAATTCAATAGCATGAGTCCGTCAGCTCCTATGCCAAACCGACGATCACACAAAAAGCGGATAATCGAAGCTGTTAGTGTGGAGTGATCGCCCTTTCTATTATCAAGTATGATAAAATCATTTCCTGTACCCTGGTATTTAAAAAAATCCAATTTCATACGGTCACTGGTTAAGTGGTTAAATGGCGGTGCTAAATGGCGGCAATGATCTCAAGTGATTTCTGGATCAGCTTTTCAACTGCAGCCTGCCCGTCTTTAGAAAATTCCTTTGATACCCGGTTTGCAACGATGGCATTCAGGCTAAGGCAATGATGCCCCAACAATCGGCCCAGTCCATATATCGCGGAGGTTTCCATTTCAAAGTTAGCGATCCTGTGCTGACCAAACCGAAAATCAGTCAGGCGGTCAATCAGGTCGGGATTATTCAGTCCCAGCCTCAGCACCCTTCCCTGTGGACCATAGAAACCGGGGCAAGTAACGGTAATGCCCTGGTGATAGCCTTCTACAAAATGCTTCATCAGCGAAGGGGAGGCACTGGTGATATATGGTTGGGCGGTTTTCTGGTGCAGTTGCGTTTGGGTGAGAAACGACTGGATAAGTTGCTGCTCTTCCTCATGCTGAACATGCAGGTAAAAGTTCAACAGGTTATCGATACCCAAACCATGTGTGCCGGCAACAAATCCATCCACAGGAATATCTGCCTGCAGTGACCCGGAAGTGCCTATGCGAATAATTGACAGCGAATGTAACGAAGGCCTGATCATACGGGTTTCAAAATCAATATTGACCAATGCATCCAACTCATTCAATACAATATCAATATTATCGGGACCAATACCGGTTGATAAAACGGAGATTCGTTTGGTTCCAATAAAACCAGTATGGGTGATGAATTCTCTATGTTGACGCTTGTATTCCACCCGGTCAAAATATTTACTGATGGCTGCAACACGGTCGGGATCGCCTACCGTGATAACGGTTTCTGCCAGTTCTTCCGGTCGCAGATCGAGGTGATAGATAGCACCGCGATTGTTAATAATTAATTCTGAAGGTGCAATAGATTTCATGATCAATGCGTTTATGAAAATAGTTTGAAGAGATTTGCAACGAATGTATAAAAATCCCTAATTTCGCCCTTCTTTAAATGGTCCTGTGGCCGAGTGGTTAGGCAGAGCTCTGCAAAAGCTTCTACAGCGGTTCAAATCCGCTCGGGACCTCCAAAATGAGGATCATAGTTTAAAAACTATGGTCCTCTTTTTTTGTTGTTACTTTATTATATATATCATGAAATATTCTAACCAGGTTGGTGCAGTCGCATCCTTGCTCGTTATCATATCCTGTTTTCTTACCTGGGTTATCATCCCGGGACTGAACATTCATGTAACCGGTTTTTCAACTGAAGGTACAGGCTTTGGTAAACCGGGTATCATGAATGTATTTATGAGTGCGATTTCGTTAGTATTATTCCTGGTGCCTAAACTATGGGCCAAGAAAACCAATCTTTTTTTTGCGGGATTTAATCTTGCTTGGGCATTCCGGAATTATATTCTTGTATCAACTTGTCATGGTGGTGATTGTCCATCGCGCCAATGGGGATTGTATCTCTTATTGGGAGCATCACTTATACAGATGGTTATGGCTGCGCTACCAAGGGAGTCAGATATTAAGACCGGCATATCAGGATCCTGATATGAGTTTCGCCACCCCGAATGCAGCGCCTGCTGCCATGATCCCGATACTCATTGTGAGGATAGCGCCAAACAATGGGTTGATCCCATTCTCTTTTGCTTTATAATATCCTGAGATCACAAGTATTGCACAGGCAATGATAGCTGCAGTAAAAAGCATACGCACCGGATCAGTTAATATGATGTAGGGAAATATCACCAGTAAGCCCGACAAAAAATAAGCAATAGAAACTGTTATTGCTGCCCTCCGATATACCTGGTTATTATTTTTCTCTTTTAATTTGTCAGGAACACTGATCACCTCTTCCAGGTTCTTATGTTCTTTCCTAAGCACTGAAATGGCCTGCTCCTGCTGACTTTCGGAGAATCCAAGTTCCATAAGGTCGGGCGAGCTGATGGTTTGGGTATTGGTAGATCGCTGTGCCGCCCATGCCCCGATGCCCATGGCTACAGCACCAACACAGGCAATTACCAATCCTGAAAAAACGATGATATCAGACGGAACGGCCATGCCACTCAATCCTGCTGCGAGGGCAAGTGGCACGGTACTTCCATCACTCATTCCGATTGCTATATCTCTTCTCAATCAAGTTGTTTTAAGCATTCCCCAATAATTGCCACCGCTTCAAGAATCTGCTCCCTGCTGATAACCAGTGGCGGTGCAAAGCGGATCTTATCACCATGGGTTGGCTTGGCAAGCAATCCAGCATCTTTCAACGCCAGGCAAAGATCCCATGCTGCTTCCGGATTCTGGTGTCGGATAACAATGGCATTCAGCAAACCTCTTCCTCTGATGGTCTCAATATAGGGGGAGTTTAGCTTCGCCAGTTCTGTTCTCAGCAATTCACCCATCTCTTCTGCATGTTCGGCCAGGCTTTCATCCTTCAAAACTGCCAGTGCCGTCATCGCCACTTTGCAGGCGAGCGGGTTTCCACCATAAGTTGATCCATGTTCTCCCGGCTTGATATTCATCATGATGAAATCATCTGCCAGCACTGCACTCACGGGTATTGTTCCTCCGCTTAATGCCTTTCCGAGGATCAGGATATCAGGCCTTACGCCCTCATGATCACATGCAAGCATCCTGCCAGTGCGGGCTAATCCTGTCTGGATTTCATCAGCTATGAAAAGTACATTATATTTTGTACAGAGTTCACGTACGCCGGTGAGGTATCCATCATGCGGCACTACTACACCTGCTTCACCCTGGATGGGTTCCACCATAAATGCTGCTACATCAGGATCCTGCAGGGCAGTTTCCAGGGCTGCAAGGTCATTGTAAGGAATTATCTCAAAGCCCGGCATAAAGGGACCGAACTTACTATAGCTGCTTGGGTCGGTAGAAGAGGAGATCGCTGCCAGTGTTCTTCCCCAGAAATTATTTTCAGCAAACAGCACTTTGGCTTTGTTTTCGGCAACACCTTTTTTAACATAGGCCCATCGACGCGCAAGTTTAATAGCGGTTTCACCACCTTCCACACCGGTGTTCATTGGCAGCACCTTATCATAGCCAAAATATTCGGTGATATATTTTTCATATTCCCCGAGCAGGTTATTATGAAAAGCACGGGAAGTAAGCGTCAGAACAGAAGCCTGCTCAATGAGCGACTGCACAATTCTCGGATGACAATGTCCCTGGTTAACAGCGCTGTATCCACTCAGGAAATCGAAATATCTTTTTCCATCCACGTCCCAGAGAAAAACGCCCTCGCCGCGTTCAAGAACAACAGGCAGGGGATGATAATTATGTGCGCCATGCTTTTCTTCTAATTCAAGAAAATAGGCTGTTTTTTCAGATACTATAGTTGCGATTGTTGATGACATTTTGGAAGAAATTTTTTGTAAGGCAATAGTCAATAGTCAATAGGGAATAAAAGAGGCAATAGAGAATAGATAAAAGAGAACAGAAAAAACGCCATTATTCATTTCAGGAGAATAACCCCACCACAAACCCCAAAAAACCGCAGTACATCTCCAACGTAAATCTTACATCTTACATCTTACCTCTTACATTTCTTCCGTCAGTGATTTAGAAGATCAAGGTTAGCAGCCAGGAAGCTGAATATGGTAGTGTGTGAGTTGATATGAATGCTTTGTACGAAAATAGGAATTTTTAGGCAGTGGGAAAAATCAGGCCATGGTTGTGGCGATGCAGCGATATTGGGTGGGGAAGCTTTTTTCCCATCCTGCCGGCACTTCTTTGAAAATTCCGAACACCGTTGAGCCTGTGCCTGTCATAGCGGCATACAGTGCGCCCTGCTTATAAAGTTCTTCCCTGATCTGAGCTATCTCAGGATATCTCGCGCTTGCCCCCGCTTCAAAATCATTCTCCATCCCTCCATCTCTCGATCCTTCCATCCCTCCATCCCTCCACCTCTCCACCGGCTCCTTCACCACCTCCCTGAGATCTGAATTTCCTCCCTTCAACTCAAGTTGCTCAAATGCCTCGCGGGTGCTGATATGCAGGGCTGGATTTACCAGGAGTATTTTTTTACCTCTCATCGAAGGGATCTCAACCGGTTCCATGATCTCACCCCTTCCAGTGGCAAACACCGGTTTGTTCTGAATAAAAAAAGGACAATCGCTTCCTAACTGCAATGCATAGTTGATAAGCAGTTCTTCGGAAAGATCCAGTTTGAATAATTTGTTTAGAAGCAATAAGGTGAAAGCGCCGTCGGAGCTTCCGCCACCGAGGCCCGCCCCCATGGGGATCTGCTTATGCAGGTGCATCTTTACCGGCGATAGCGCAAAATCTTTTGCCAGAATATTCCAGGCCTTAATACAAAGATTATGTTCCGAAGCTGCATCGATTGGAAGGCCGCTGGTGGTAAACGCAAATTCTTCAGCACGCACTGCTTCCAGCATATCGGTACAGTTAATAGGAAAAAAGACGGTTTCCAGGTCATGGAAACCGTCAGGCCTTTTGGCTTTAACCTGTAATCCCAGGTTGATCTTGGCATTTGGGAAAACGATCAAGGCCGTTAGTTTAGCGAAATATTATTGTGACTTTCTGCTGTTGATCTCATCACGGATGGCGATGGCCCGCAGGTAGTCTTCCTGCTCCAGCACTTCACTGAGCAGGGTGTTAAGTTCTTCGAGATTGAGTGCGCTGAGGTCTTCGCGGCCGGAGGGACTTTCTTTTGGCGCCCCGGCTTCCACCTGCTTTTTAGCCTTGCCAGAACTGTCTTCCATGAGGATGCCGGCACTGTCGAGGATGTTCTCATAAGTATAGATAGGGCATCCGAAACGCACGGCAAGTGCCAGGGCATCAGAAGTACGGGAGTCGATCTCCACGGTATCATTTTCACCTACACAAACCAGTTTACTATAGAAGATCCCTTCCTGCAGGTCGCTGATGATGATCTCCGTGAGGTCAACATTGAAGGCACTCATGAAGTTCTTCATCAGGTCATGTGTCAGCGGGCGGCTGGGCTGCATTTTTTCCAGTGCAACAGCGATGGCCTGGGCTTCAAAACCGCCGATTACGATGGGTAATCTGCGCAGTCCATTTACCTCCCCAAGCACCACTGCGTATGAATGTGTTTGGGTAATGCTGTGCGACAAGGCTACTATTTCCAGTTCTATCTTCCTCATAATGAAGGCACGAAACTAAGGCATTTTACTAAAAAAAACCGCTTACTTGCCTTTCAGCTTTTTCACCGCCTCAATGATCTTCGGCATCAATTCAAAAGCGTCACCCACAATACCATAATCAGCGGCTTTGAAGAATGGTGCCTCCGGATCTTTATTGATCACAACGATAGTCTTACTTCGGTTCACCCCAGCCAGGTGCTGGATAGCACCGGAGATGCCTACAGCAAAATATAAATTGGGAGCGATGGATCCTCCTGTTTGTCCAACATGCTCATGGTGCGGACGCCAGTGTGCATCGGCAACGGCGCGACTACAAGCTGTTGCCGCACCCAGCAATTGTGCCAGCTCTTCAATCATACCCCAGTTCTCAGGTCCCTTCAATCCGCGACCGCCACTGATCACCAACTCGGCTTCACTTAATGGAATCTGTCCCTTCACTTTATTGGTGGCGGTAACTTTCACCTTCGGTGCTTCCAGGGTGGCAGCAAATGGTGCGACCTCTGCAACGCCTTCTCCCAGAACTGGTGTAAATGCGTTGGGGGTGAGGGATATGATCTTAATGGGGGAATTGATCCTGATATTGGCAAATGCCTTTCCGCTGAAAACGGCTTTCTTCACCACGAATCCATTACTGGTATCGGGCAGTGCAACAGCACCCGCTACCAGTCCGGCTTTGAGGCGGGCGGAGAGTCCGGGCGCAATGGCCTTGCCATTCACATTGGCAGAGATAACGATGATATCTGCCTTGCTGGCCGCGGCCGCTTCTGCAATAACTTTAATAAACAACTGAGCATCGAGGTGATCGAGTTGCGCATCGGCAACATGGTGCACTTTTTTAATGCCATATTTTCCAAGGGCAGAGAGATCGTCACTAACATTTCCTAATACCAGGGCCTCGGCACTGGTGCCGGTTTGTTCTGCTAGTTTCGCGCCATAGCTGGCTGCTTCGAAAGATGATTTTTTTATTTGGCCTTCGGCTTGATCTATATATATAAGAACAGACATGCGTAGCAATTGAATGATGATGGAATAAGGTGATCAGAAAAGTTTAGCCTCTTCGTGAAGCAGGCGAACCAGCTCTTCCGGATTATCGGGCGATACCAACTTAACACCTGCTTTTGCCGGAGGCAATTCAAAACGCTCAATACTGGTAAGTGCCTCTACTGAAACTGGTTCCACCACTTTCAATGGCTTGGTACGTGCGCCCATAATACCTTTCATATTGGGAATGCGCTGCTCGGCCATTCCTTTCTGGCAACTAACCACAACAGGGATTGAGAGTTCGGCAACTTCTTCACCGCCTTCTATTTCGCGGGTGATGGTTGCCGTATTACCGGCCAGTTCAAATTTGGTGGCCAGCGATACAAAGGGCATATCCAATAACTCCGCTACCATGCCCCCAATTGAGGATCCATTATAATCAATGGTTTCCTTGCCGGTGAATACCAGTTCATAACCACCCTCACGGGCAACATTCGCGATCTGGCTGGCAATTGTGAATGAATCGGTACTGTCTGTGTTAACACGGATGGCTTCATCACCACCCAGTGCAAGGGCCTTGCGGATGATGGGGTCAGCATCGGCGCCGCCAACATTGATAAGATGGATAATAGTGGAGGGATCCTTTTCTTTGAGCTCGATAGCGCGCACCATAGCATACCATTCGTCATAGGGGTTGATGATCCACTGAACGCCGTCGGCAGCGAATTTCGTGTTGTTATCCGCGAAGGCTATTTTTGCCGTGGTATCCGGCGTTTTACTGATACAAACTAAAATTTTCATACAGCTGCAATTATGTAATGTTTGAAAGTTGTTTATGCAACTAATCGTTGTACAAATATAATAGGTTCAAAGATAGTTACAGTTGCAGCTCAAATAATTTTTTCAAGAATTATGGACCGCATACAAAAACTTAAGGAATTTCTGGCGGCCAGTCCAGCTGATTCATTTCTCAAACATGCATTGGCGTTGGAATATATCAAGACCGGTGATGATGAGCAGGCTCGGCAACTATTTGAAGGCATCCTCTCTGCCAATCCTGATTATGTTGGCAGTTATTACCACCTGGCAAAATTGCTGGAGCGTACAGGCGACACCGAGGGTGCAGTACATTGCTACCAGAAAGGAATGGAAGCAGCAGGGCGGGTGGGCGACCAGCATGCATTTGGTGAATTGCGCTCAGCATTGGAAGAGCTTTCTTTCTGATCAGCGTATAATTGGTTGAAGGGCTGCAGGCTTCCGGAACCAGAAAATGACTCCGGCAAGCATTAGGAGGCGGAAGATAAAATAAGCCCAGTAGTTGATATTCCACGCATCGGTGATATCACTTATGCTGGTGAAGTATATATAAAAGGTTTGTAGCACAAGGAAGATAAAATTATAGAACAGGAATCCTGCGATCAGCAGGAATCGACTCACATAAACCGTGTTTACCGTCAGTGATGAATTCCTGTAGAGCAAGATCATTGCATAACCGGCAGCCAGCATATACCAGAAAGAAGGCAGCAACTGGTTCCAGAAAGTATTCCGGTAGATGCCTTTTATAAAGAGGGTCAGCATCCAGGTGGCGATAACAGGGATGATGGTGATGAGCAGGAATCGCCGGTAACGGGTATCATCCCACAGGAAGTAAAAGAAAAGTAACCCGGTAATAGTATCGATATGGATGGTCAGGTTGCTGATGGCCTGGAAAGTGGGTGAGTCCATCGGGTATATATAAACGATCCCGAAAAGGAACAGGTTATAGAGCACATGAAGCAGGATGAACAACTGTAATTTCTGTTCCCATCCCTTTTTAATCAGTAAAATTGCAGCAGTGAGCAGCAAAGCTAAGAGGGTGAGATTATCAATTACAGATATAAGAAGACCTATTTCAGGCATTAAGGATCAAGTTTAAGGTTATCGCTGAGGCGAATATGCCACACTAACGGGAGGAGGTAGCATATTATTATCGTAAAAATACCCGGATATATACGCAATCTAGATGAGCAAAAAAGACCTGGCAGTTGCTTTTAAGCAGTTTATTGAAGAGCATTCGTTATTTACGAAGCACGATCGGCTGCTCGTGGGCGTTAGTGGCGGCATCGATTCTGTAGTACTTTGCCACCTGCTTCGGGAGGGGGGATATAGCTTTGAAATTGCCCATGTAAATTTCCTGTTGCGTGAGCAGGAAAGTTTCAGGGATGAGGATTTCTGCAGGCAGCTTGCGCAGCAATTGGATGTGCCCATTGCCGTGGCGCGTTATGATACCCGTGATTATGCGCAGGAGAAAAAACTATCCATACAGGTGGCCGCAAGGGAACTTCGCTATGCATTTTTTAACCAGCTTATAACAGAGCGTAAGGGTTCTGATACTGAAATAAAATACATGCTCACCGGCCATCATGCCGACGATAATGCCGAAACAGTGTTGATAAATTTATTCAGGGGATCAGGCCTCGCAGGGCTCCGTGGCATTCTACCCTCGCGTGGCGAGATCCGTCGCCCACTTTTGTTTGCCAGTCGAAATAATATCACTGAATACGCTTCTCAAAAACAGTTGACTTGGGTGGAGGACAGTAGCAATGCTGAATCTAAATATGCCCGCAATTTCCTTCGTAACAATATAATCCCGGCATTACGTGAACAGTACCCGACTGTTGTCGAAAACATCAATGATAGCGCGCGGCACCTGCATGATATAGAGCAGTTTTATATGGCAGCCATGAAGAGGCAGTTGGAGAAACTGGTGCTTAAGAAAGAAGCAGAAGAACAGCTTCCTATCCTTAAGTGGAAACAGTTGCCAGGTAAATCTGCCATTTTATATGAGTGGCTGCAACCTTTTGGTTTTAGCAGTGGGCAGATGGCTGACCTTGAAGCTCTGGCCGATAGCCAGACCGGGCAATATATAGATTCGCCTACCCACCGGCTTCTGCGGAACAGGAACTGGCTGGTGCTAACTCCACTACCCACAGAGGCATCGGGTATTATTCTTTTAGAAGGGGATGAGGGAAAGATTCAATTCCGCGATGGAATTCTCCAGTGGAAAATTCAAGGCTATGCTGGTGAACCAATTTCGGAAAATAGCCTTGATGCCTGGCTCGACGCTACTGATATCCGCTTCCCATTATTGCTGCGCCCATGGAAAGCGGGAGATTATTTTTACCCCCTGGGTATGCGAAAAAAGAAAAAACTTGCCCGCTTTTTCATTGATAATAAACTAAGTCGAAATCAGAAAGAAAAGACCTGGGTGATAGAATCTTCCGGAAGAATTATCTGGGTACTTGCACAAAGGATCGATGACCGTTTCCGGATCAGTGCATCAACCAAAAAGACCCTCCGATTTGAGTTCGTACCGCTTACTAATACCTCGATTTGATGGTTTCAATAAAGTGACTCATCACATCATAATCGGCCAGAAGTTTGGCAGCTACAATGGTAAAGAGTACGCCAAAGATTGCGCCGCTGAAGTGGGCGCGGTGACCGATATTATCACCTCCTCTTTTTGCGAGGTAAGCAGATATACCAAGGAAAATAAAACCAAAAATATAACCGGGAATATCGATCGGTATGAAAAGCAGTCGGAGTGGCATTCCTGGTTGAAGCATGATGGCAGAGAAGATCACTGCCGATACAGCGCCGGAAGCTCCAAGGGCGCGATAAGAAAAATTATTACGGTGCTGGAAATAATCGGGAAGCACCGAAAAGATGAGTGCAAGAAAATAAAGCAAAAGGAACATCATTTTACCATTGCTACCAAAGAGGGTAGGATGGCTAAATAGTCCCACTTCAAGGAACTCTCCGAAACTCCAGAATGAGATCATGTTGAATGCCAGGTGCATGAGATCGCCATGAACAAATCCGCAGGTGATGAACCTGTAGTATTGTTTTCGGCTATCGATCTCCGCGGGCCAGAAGAGCAAGTCTTCCTTCACCTTTTCGTTGTTAAATGCGATGAAGGAAATCACTACAGTTATAATTACAATGGATAGGGTAATGCTAAACATGGCGGCAAGATAATTAATCGTGGTGGTATTTTTCATTGCGCAGGATGGTGCATGCCCGGTATACCTGTTCGGCAAGAACCAGTCGGGCTACCTGGTGAGGAAATACCAGTTTGGAAAGGCTCCAGGTGAAATCGGCCCGCTCGCGTACAGCGGCATCCACACCATAAGCACCGCCGATCAGGAAGATGACCTGTTTCCTGCTTTCGTTTGCGCGTTGCTGTAAGAGGGATGCCAGCTCGGGAGAGCTGATATTTTTACCCCGCTCATCCAGCAGCACCAGGTAATCGTCTTTTTGTACCGACTGCAGCACGGTTTGTGATTCCGCTTTTTTTATCAGCGCGGGATCGGAGGCTTTTGATGGCGGCAGCAGTTTCCATTCACAAGGGAAATAGCGGTTGACGCGCATAGTGAAATCATCAACGGCTGCTTTAGTGGAGGCATCCTGTTGTTTACCGATTGTCCAGAGCTGGATCTTCATGGGTGCAAGATAATCTCTTGCGACAAAAGTCACATACCGGCATCAATTGAAGCGGGAGATTTGTATCATGGAGCCATTTAGCAAAAACCACTGGGAAGCGGTATACCAAAAAAACGAGCCCGGAAAAACCAGCTGGGCACAACCCGTTCCAAAAACATCAATGGAATTCATACACTCTTTTAGCCTGCCGAAAAATGCAAGGATAATTGATATAGGCGGCGGCGATAGTAAACTGGTTGATTTTTTGCTGGAGGAAGGATACAAGGACATAACGGTGCTGGATATCTCAGAAACCGCCACTGAACATGCAAAGAAGCGATTGGGAGAAAAAGCAGCGACGGTAAACTGGATCGTTTCTGATATCCTCGATTTTAAACCTGTGGGGAAATATGATTGCTGGCACGACAGAGCTACTTTCCATTTTCTTACCTCGGAAACAGACAGGCTTATCTATACCGGAACTGCCCGATCTTCAGTTGCCGGTTATCTTATCATTGGAACCTTTTCAGATAACGGTCCGGAGAAATGCAGCGGACTGGTTGTAAAACAATATTCTTCCGAAGCCCTTACAAGAGAATTTGAGCAGGGTTTTGAAAAGATAAAATGCATACAGGATGACCATATAACTCCCGCGGGGGTGGTGCAGCATTTTACTTTCTGCAGTTTTAAGAAGAAGAATAGCTAAATTGTATGGTCTCCCCGCCATGCAGCCTTATCGAAAATATTTTACACGAATCTTAGAGGCTCATTACCCCCGGGAAGCCTCTAAAATGATTGCCGAAACGGATGATCATTACAACATCATTTTTAAGGATATAAGCTTTGCTGTCAGATCGCCTAACCCCATTGACAGGCGACTTGATTTCAGTGCTTATTTTTTAGCCCTGATAAAAACTCTTTCAGAAAGAGGAATAGATTTTAGCCAGATCAGGAAATCATGTCTCGAAATAGTAACTGAATATGTGCGGCCAAAAAATAAGCTGCAGGGTTATCTGAAAAAGTTGCCGGCAAAGCTGACCAATACCTGGATAGCGAATAAGATAATTGCCAGGTTGAATAAACGAATGAGTACAAATCCTCATCCTGATGGTTTTGTTGCTAATATCATTACCGACAAGGAGCAGACTTTCGGACTGGGCTATGGGTTTGATATTTTAGAATGTGGCATCTGCAAGCTTTTTGCAAAACACCAGATGGAAGAATATGTAACTCTATTATGTGAAGTGGATGAGATCACCTCTGGGTTGGCCGGACTTCAATTGATCAGGAGCGGTACCATTGCCAGGGGAGCCAATTGCTGCGATTTCCGGTTTAAAAAGGAATCACCTCCTGTGGAAATAGGTTAAATTTGTATCTACAATAAGGAAAACACTAATTCCTTAAAATTTTAAAACGATTCAATTATGCGAACCATAAAAATTCTGTTGATGGCAGCTTTCACCATCCTGTCTGTTTCTTTATTTGCCCAGGATCCAACGCCTAAACCTCAAAAGATGGAGAAGGAAAAAAAGGAGAAGGCAAGTTATAGTTGTCCAATGCATGCCGATGAGGTTAGCGATAAGCCAGGCAAATGTTCGAAATGCAATATGGACATGGTAAAGGCGAAGAAAGAGAAAAAGCATTATAGCTGTCCCATGCACCCCGAAGAAGTAAGTGATAAGCCCGGCAAATGCTCCAAATGCAATATGGACCTGGTAAAGATGAAGAAAGACAAGAAAGAATATAGCTGTCCGATGCATCCCGATGAGGCCAGTGATAAGCCCGGCAAGTGTGCCAAGTGCGGAATGGATATGAAAAAGAAAGACGATCATTCAGGACATAATCATTAATTACCGGAAGGGAGGGAATGGCAAGGAGTATCAGTTTAGCAAACAGGCTTAGGGAAGTACTGCTCAATGGGCATTGGATTGCTAACACCAATTTCAAAGAGCACTTAGAAAGAATAAACTGGGAACAGGCAGTACAGAATATTGATAGCCTGAATACAATTGCAGCGATCACATTTCATGTTAACTACTATATAGCCGGACTCATAAAAGTGTTCAATGGTGGAAAACTTGAGATCAGTGATAAGTATAGTTATGATCTTCCGCCGCTACAATCATCAGAAGATTGGCAGAAATTAGTGAATGAATTTTTGTCAAACGCAGATCTGTTCTGTAGCCAGGTTGAAAGGATGGAAGATTCACAGTTAGACCAGCCCTTTGTTAATGAAAAATATGGAACTTACCTGCGAAATATTGAAGCCGTAATTGAGCATAGCTATTATCATTTAGGACAGATTTCATTGATCAGGAAAATGATCACACAAAGATCTGCACCCACATTAGATATGGAAACTAGCAGCCTGTGAATGCTTTGAGGCAACGCTAAATAGTTTCATATGAATATTAAAACTGTAGAGCTTCCTAACAGTCTTAAGATGGAATATGTGGAGCAGGGAGATCCCTCCGGCAGGCAGGTCATTTTTTTGCATGGTTATCCTGACTCCTGGCAATCCTATGCAACGCTATTACCTTACCTGCCTGCAAACATCCATGCATATGCCCCTTCACAAAGAGGGCATGGCAATACTGACAGGCCAGGGCACGGCTATGATCCAAAAGATTTTGCCGCCGACCTGGCATTGTTCATGGACCACCTGAATATTGATGCTGCTGTTATTGTAGGGCATTCAATGGGCGCCAGCATTGCCCTGCGTTTCGCGTTGGATCATCCTGAAAAAACAAAGGGACTGATTTTGATAGGTGGCTTTTCAACCTTTATTGGCAACGAAAATATGACTGAATTGCTGGAGGAAGTTAATGCATTAAGTGATCCGGTGGACCGCGATTTTATGGAGGAGTTTCAAATCAGCACAGTAGTTCATCCCCTCGGTGCATCCTATCTTAAAACCCTTGTTGACGAGAGTCTTAAAATTCCTGCAAACGTTTTGAAGGCAATATTATCCCAATTAGTTAAAGTGGATTATACCCGTGAATTAAATTCAATTAAGGTGCCAGTGCTATTGGTTTGGGGAGACCATGATAATTTAACCGGAAGAGAAAACCAGGATCAATTTCTTCGTTTAATTACCGGTTCACGGTTATCTGTATATAGCGGTATTGGCCATAGTGTGCATTGGGAAGAGCCTGAGCGGTTTGCTAATGAAGTGGATGAATTTGTCAACATGATCTGATAGCTATGATAAAAACATTCATTACAGCATTTTTCCTGCTCCGCACGCTATCCCTTTTTGCTCAGGTAGCAGATGGGGTTGACAAGATAATGGTTGGTGATATTGAGCTTCATTATGTGGAGCAGGGAAAAGGGGAGCCCCTGATTCTTCTTCATGGCGGCCAGGGCGATTACAGGGCATGGCCAAGACAGATGGAGGCATTTGCCTCCAGGTATCGTGTGATATCTTATAGCCGGCGCTACCATTATCCAAATCAAAATTCGCAGGTATCAGGCCATTACTCTGCTCTTACAGACGCAAAAGATCTGGCTGGTTTCATTGCAGCGATGAAGCTTGGGGCCGTTCACCTGGTCGGGACTTCATATGGAGCCTTCACTGCATTGGCTTTTGCGATGGATCACCCGGAGCTTGTGAAAACCATGGTGTTAGCTGAACCGCCTGTACTGCAATGGGCAACCAGAACAGAGCGTGGGGCAGAGTTGTATAATGAATTCATGACAACTATTCACAGGCCTGCCGGGAAAGCTTTTGCAGCAGGTAACAATGAAGGCGCGATGCGCATACTTATAAACAGGTTCGATGGAGTTGGAGCATTTGATTCACTTCCACCAGAACGTCGAAAAATAGTAATGCAGAATTCCATCTTCTTCAAAGCTGTCACGAATTCATCAGATCCTTTTCCCAACCTGGCAAGAAACAAAGTTGCCCAGCTCCGCATGCCTGTTCTTATTGTAAGAGGTGAGCATACCAAGGAACTGGATATTTTAGTGAGCGATGAAATTATTCGTACAATCCCTAATGCAGAAAGGGCGATCATTCCACTGGCCGGACATGGCTCACCGCGACAGAATCCAATTGCATTCAATGAAGCCGTTCTGGCATTTCTTTCAAAGCACCACGCAAATAATCGCTAAATTAGGTTGATGCATTACTGAAACTCTGTTTAGAAGACGAACCAAAGGCATTAGAAGTTTTCCTGGCATGCACCAAAGGAGAGCAGAAAGCATTTATAGACTCGATTTATTCGGCCAAAACAGAAGATACTAAAGTTGAAAGAATAGCACGCACCATTAACAAACTGGCAAAAGGAGAAAAATTTTATGATTAGATATACCCTCGCCTTTATACTACTATTTAGTTTGACGATAAAATCAAATGCACAATCAAATACAAAAGAATCAGTATTGCAGGCCGTAGTAATCAATTTGTTTGATGCAATCTCAGTGTTGGATGTTGAGAAAACCAGGACATATTGTACATCCGACATTATGCTTTTGGAAAATGGTGAGGTTTGGAATTTTGATACATTGGCCCTTCGACTCACTACTGTCAAAAATAGGGCAACATCCTACAACAGGGTTAATAGACTGGATTTTATAGAAACGAAAATAGTAGGTGATATTGGTTGGGTTACCTACTTTAATGAAGCCTCAATCCAAATGAACGGCAATAACCGGAAAGTTAAATGGCTTGAATCGGTGGTTCTTAAAAAGGAAGGAAATGATTGGAGGATCTCCTTATTACATTCAACCGTTATGAAGGAACAGCAATAAAAACAACAACATGAAAAAGTTGCCATTGCTCGTTTTGATGGTGTCTTATTGTTTGACCTTGTTCAGCCAGGAAAAACTTTTGCAATCAAAAACATCTGTTGCAAACAATGCGTTGATTTTATTTGATGCATTTGGTAAGGATACATCCTTAACGAAAGGCTGGGGCTTTTCTTCACTTATTGAATATAATGGTAAACGGATTTTATTTGATGCTGGTAGCAATGCTGATCTGTTTAAAAAGAATGTTCTTCGACTTGGTGTTGACTTGAAAAATATTGATTTCGTTGTGGTCTCGCATGCACACTATGATCATTTGAATGGAATTGATTACCTGCTTTCTATAAACCCAAAAGTTAAGATCTATTTTCCCGATGACACGTTTTGGGGTGCTCCGGGTATGTTCAATGCAATGGGACAGGATTCATTAGTTAAAGACTCCCTTCCGGAAGAACTTCGCTATTTCGATGGCAAATCAGCTGTCTTTAGAATAGACCAATCAGGTGGACGTTTCCTGCATGCCAATATTGAATATGTTAAGGAGTATAAAGAAATAATGCCGGGACTAACATTAGTGCCCACACGTGCAAAGTATATGGGATACTTTTCCAAATATCCCAAAAGCTTTACGCCGGGCAATTTTAATGATACAAACGATGAGATAAAACTGAATAACCTGCCCGAGTTATCACTATCGTTGTCCACTGATAAAGGTGAAGTTTTATTTGTAGGGTGTTCACACAGTGGTGTTGAAAATATAATCAAAGAGACGATTGCCAAAACGAGTAAAAGAATTGACCTGCTCATTGGCGGATTTCACCTTTTGCCTTTTGACAGAACAGAGACCAAAAGGATATCCAATATGATAAAGAATGATCTCAAAGTGGCGAGGGTAGCGCCGGGCCATTGTACAGGACATCTCGCATTTAAAATATTGCGCGATCAGTATAAAGAGAATTTCATTTATGCTGGCCTGGGTGAGAAGATAGCTTTTTAGTTTTTTGCGGTCTTACAAATAGCATGTAGCGGAAGTCAGGTGATGAATTCTTGAGTTCAGAGATGTTTACAAATAGAAAGTATAGGAAGGAGATGATGAATTTTAAGGTGTAGAGAGATCTTACAAATTGAAAGTAACCGGAAGGAGATGATGAATTCTACGGTGCAGAGAAATATTACAAATGGAAAGTTGTGCGAATGGGCAGTTGATAAAATGAGTTGTTTTGTAGGGGAAAAGATTTACAAATCAAGAGTATAATACATAAGCAAATGCTAGTGTCGATATGTAAGAAATTAGAACACTACCATTTTGGAATTAGCATTCTATGTACTTGCGAGTTGTAAGAAATCAGTACACCACCATTTAAGAACTAGCATTCTAAGTACTTGCGATTTGTAAAAAAATCATTAAACTAATTATTAACTTTTAATACTCTTAGTACTTACCATTTGTAATTATTCAGTACACCATCTTTTTAAGTTATGTATTCTTGGCACTTTCAATTTGTAAGAAATTTCACTATTTGCGGAACACTGACACTGATCAAAGGAACTGACCTTTTCAACAAAGCAAATCAGGACCTTTCAACAAAGTGATCCCTTTCATTTCATTCTAGTTTTGTTTCATCAAAAGAATAATCATGAAACAAAACAATTATGGAGGCAGGTTACAAAAGCCTGTGGGATCCGGATTCAATGCGTATTCAACCGCCGGCGAGGTAATAGAAGGGATCGACCTAAGTGGAAAGGTAGCTATCGTCACAGGCGGTAATGCAGGCATAGGCCTCGAAACGGTCAGGGTACTTTCAGCAGCCGGCGCAACGGTAATTGTCCCGGCCCGGGATATTGAAAAAGGAAGAAAAAATCTTAGTGGCCTCCCAAAACTTGAGTTAGAAACTATGGACCTGATGGATCCCAGATCAATAAGCGCTTTCGCAGATAAGTTTCTATCCTCAGGGAGACCACTACACCTGCTCATCAACAATGCAGGTATCATGTGGGTGCCCTTACGCAGAGATAGCCGGGGTATCGAATCGCAACTTTCGACCAATTACCTGGCACAGTTTCAGCTCACAGCATTATTATGGCCGGCGTTGAAGAAGTCAGGCGGTGCAAGAGTGGTAAACGTATCCTCTCATGGCCACCAGTTTGCGCCATTTAATTTTGAAGACCCTAATTTTCTGCATCGCGAATATGAGACCCTGCAGGGTTATGGTCAGTCCAAAACTGCCAGCAATTTATTTTCCCTTGAGTTAGACGTAAGGGGGAAAGCATTCAATGTAAGGGCTTATTCGGTTCACCCCGGCTCGATTGGTGGAACAGAATTAGCAAGGGAAGCACCTGTAGAACTCTTTCAGCAATTGGGCTTTTATGGTGAGGATGGTAAGATCAAACCTGAAGTGGCAGCATCGCTTAAAACCATCCCCCAGGGCGCTGCTACTACAGTATGGTGTGCTACAAGTAATTTGCTGGATGAGATGGGAGGGGTGTATTGTGAAGATGCAGATATTGCAGAATTGGTGGCAGAGAATTCCGCTGCGGCAAATGCAGGCGGGGTGCTAGGTTATTCGTTGGATAAAACGCATGCAAAGCGATTGTGGACATTGAGCGAAGAACTCAGCCGCATGAAATTTGTGGTTGATTAAAGTATTTACCTTTATAAGTACCAGATGGACTACTCAGCAAAATATATCACCCCTCACATAAAGCTATCCTGTTATGAGGATAAGTTTTTTAAATCGGATATCATGTTCGAGCATCATATGCTTATCTGGTTTATTTCGGGTGAAACAAAAATTGTACAGGCCGATGGAACATATCTCTTCAAGTCGGGGGATATATTTTTAATACCAAGGAACCAACTGGCCACCATCATCAATTATCCCAGGAATGGACTGCCACACAAAACAGTTGTGATGCACCTTACGACGGAAAGGCTGCGGGAATTTTATGCCGATCTGAATCCAAGGCTGGGCGGTTCTGGTGCACAAAAAATACTACGCTTCACCAGCCACCCCTTACTGCAAAGCTGCCTGGCATCGCTGATACCTTATTTTGAGATGAAAGATATTCCCGAGAACATTGCGTTTTTGAAAATTACAGAGGCGATCAGTATACTCCGTGCCATTGACCCCGCTATTGACAATGTGTTGGCAAATTTCGAAGAACCGGGTAAACTCGATTTAGTGAGTTATATGGAGAAGAATTTTATGTTCAATATGCCGATGGAGAAGTTTAGTTATTTGACCGGCAGAAGCATCACCACTTTCAAAAGAGATTTCAGGAAGGCTTTCAATACGACTCCGCAGCGGTGGCTCACTAAAAAGCGACTGGAACTGGCACATTATCATTTATTTGAAAAAGCAGCCAGGCCGGTTGATGTTTGTTTTGAAGTGGGATTTGAGAACCTCTCGCATTTTTCTTTTGCATTCAAAAAACAGTTTGGTTATCCCCCCACAACAGTCCTAGAACAGCGGACATCCATTAATCAATAAGGTTTTGTAAATTTAAGAGGACGCTTCAGTGTAACAGATCTTGTGCATTGTCAGTTTACGGAACCTGATTATTAAACCTTATAATACTCACAATTGACAAATCCTTACCTCAGAAATAGAATAATGTACATTATGAAGTATAGCCTTTTAATAATCTTGTTTTCCATTCCAATTCTGCTTATGGCACAATCAGATAAAAAAGTGGATGAGAACTTTCTTCAATCCTTTGCAGATGCATTTAATGCACATGATCTGAATGCAGTGATGGCACATATGACAGATGATTGTGTGTTTGAAGCATCCGCAGGTCCTGACGCAAACGGTGAGAAGTTCTCAGGTCAGGAGCAGGTCAGAAAAGCTTTTGAAATGGTCTTTAAAACCTACCCCGATGCGCACTGGGGAAAACCAAAACATTTCATTTCCGGAAACAGGGGTTTCTCTGAATGGCTTTTTACTGGTACTAAAGCAGATGGCACAAAGGTGGAGGTAACCGGGTGCGACTTATTTACATTCCGGGATGGAAAAATAGCTATTAAGAATTCCTATAGAAAGAACAGGCAAATGCTAAAATAAACCCCCTGAAAACGTTACTGGAATTTAATTATTCATGTTTTAAATTTTAAATCATGCGACAAATTAAATGTAACGGCTTCATTACCGTAATCGCTGCTTCTTTAGTTTTCATAAGCTGTAATCAGCCAGAAACAAAGGTTGAAGGTGCAACTGCCGATACAACAATGGTGGCCAGGGCAGAAGATAAACCCGCAATACCAGCATATGATCCGGCAATGGATAGCTATAATATGCAGAGTGAGGCTATAAAGAAACTGAAAGATACACTGGGTATTAAAATGTATGAAGTAAGTATAAAGCCAGGCGAAATCTTTCCTTTACATTCTCACCCCGACCATACTGCGTATGTACTGCAAGGCGGAAAAGCAGCATTGTATATTAAAGAGGTTGGTAAAACTGATACGGTCGACTTTCCCACCGGCTTTAGTATAGTTAGTGGCCCCTTTTCAGATTCAGGAAAGAATATTGGAAAAACAACTATCAAAATGGTGATAGCTGATATTTACAGACCGCGTAATAACTGATGGTATGATCCACTTACGCACCGCTACAATTGATGATCTTGTAACTTTAGAAGAATGGGATAAGCAACAGCATGTAATTGATTGTGACCCGGACGATGATTGGAATTGGGACTATGAACTTAGAAGATTTCCTGCATGGCGTGAACAATTGATTGCTGAGTCAGATGGTCGACCCCTAGGATTTGTGCAGATAATTAATCCAGCCCAGGAGGAAAGTCAGTATTGGGGTGAAATTTCTGAAGGGTACAGGGCTATTGACATCTGGATTGGGAAAGAGCATGATCTTAACAAAGGATATGGTGCAGTAATGATGAAGCTTGCTTTGGAAAGGTGTTTCGCAGTTCCGGAAGTTAACACTGTACTGATTGATCCGTTGGCATCAAATATTCGTGCTATAAAATTTTATGAGCGTATAGGATTTGTTTTTATCGAAGATCGAAGGCTTGGCGAAAGCGACTGCAAAATTTATGGAATTAACAGGAATAAATTTATAGAAACAGACCCTGACAACTGATGCTAGTATATCCACTTTCATTCGTATCTTAAAGCAATAGCTGCATCAAATCCGTACTGCTATTTTTCGGCTAAAACTCATAATCATTGTTTATGAAAAAATACCTGTACGGCATTCTTATTTTCCTGATCTCTTACACCGGCAATGCACAGACCGGTACTGGCGGTACCGACAATAAAATCATTCTTGGTACAATTGACAATATTGATTCAAAGATCTTAAAAGAGAAGAGGCAGGTTTGGGTATATGTACCAAACAGTGAACAGGGAGGCAGGGTAACTGCACCTACAAAGTATCCAGTGGTTTACCTGCTTGACGGTGATGGACATTTCTATTCTGTTGTGGGAATGATACAGCAATTAAGTACGGTGAATGGTAATACCATCTGCCCGGAAATGATTGTAGTGGGAATAACAAATACTGACAGAACAAGGGATTTAACGCCTACCGCAGTAGCGTCAGGTCCATATATGGACAGCAATTTTGTAAGAACCTCGGGAGGTGGCGAGCAGTTCACCAGGTTTATGAAGGAAGAGCTGATGCCATATATCGATTCTGCTTACCCTACACTTCCATATAAGGTGATGATCGGCCACTCTTTGGGGGGACTGACAGTAATAAACACCCTACTGAAACATAAAGATCTGTTCAATGCCTATGTGGCGATCGATCCAAGTATGTGGTGGGATAATCAAAAATTAAATAAGTCTGCCGGCACAATTCTGTCGCAAAACGATTATAAAGGCAAATCCCTTTTCCTGGGAATTGCCAATACCATGAATGCCGGTATGGATACCGGGAAGGTGAAACTGGATACCACTATGGATTCGGAGCATATCCGCTCCATATTTGCGCTGAATAATATTTTCCAGCAAAGTAAATCGAATGGGTTGGCTTATAGTTATAAGTATTATCATGATGAAACACATGGTTCCGTTCCGCTGATCAGCACCTATGATGCCTTAAAGCATATTTTTAAGTTTTATGATCTGCGGTTAACCATGGAGGATAATATGAACTTCTCCCGAAACACCATTACAAAAGTGGAGAATCATTATAAGGAGGTGTCAAAACATTTTGGCTTTAACTACCCTGTGCCGGAATTGATGATCAATCAAATGGGTTATATGGCTATGGGAAGTCAGAAAATGGAAGAGGCGGAATACCTCTTTAAAATGAATATCAAAAATTATCCCACCAGCTTAAATGTATACGATTCAATGGGCGATTTTTATGCCTCTAAAGGAGAGAAGGATAAGGCTATAGAGAACTATAAGAAAGCCCTTGCGATAAAAGAATTCCCCGTTACGCGCACGAAATTGGATGCGCTCATAAAGCAGATGCCGGCTAAATAGATTTTCACTTTATGAATGATAGAGAAAAAATAATCCAAAACTATATTGATGGTTATAATCAGTTTGATACCGATAAAATGGTAGCTGATTTTGATGATGATGTGATTTTCGAAAACATCCAGAATGGTAATGTGAATATGTCGCTGGCAGGCTTGCAGGCATTCAGGGAACAAGCTGAACAAGCGAAGGCATATTTTACAAAGCGAAAGCAGACCATCTTATCCACCAGGCATTCGGGGGATACCAGTGAAATCGAGATAAACTATTATGCGGTTCTTGGAATGGATTTTCCCAACGGACTAAAGAAAGGGCAGGAGTTAACAATGCAGGGAAGGTCTGTTTTCGAATTCCGCGGCAATAGGATCATTAAATTGACTGACTTAAGCTGAAAGGTCATTAAAACACAACGATCTCCGAATTCCCAAAAAAATCAGAAAAATATTGCGTAGTTAAATAACTACATATATATTTGTAGTCAAATAGCTACATAATGAATCTGAGAAGGGATGTATTCCAGGCCATTGCTGACCCAACACGGAGGGCGATCCTCCTGTTGGTTGCCACACAATCGATGAGTGCGGGAGCAATTGCAGCGAACTTTGACACTGCCCGGCCCACCGTTTCCAAACATTTGCAGATCCTGACAGAATGTGAACTCCTTAGCCAGGAGTTGAATGGCAGAGAAGTATATTATCACCTCAATCCAAATAAAATGAAAGAAGTTTCGGACTTTCTTGAGCCCTTCCGTGCTCTATGGGATGACAGGTTCAATAAACTGGAGAAGGTGATGAAATCATATAAACCCAAAAAATAGCTGATCATGGAACAAAAAACAAAAATTCATGCAGAGAATGACAGGCAGGAAATTATTGTGACGAGGGTCTTTGACCTTCCGCTAGAACTACTGTTCAAAGCATATGTGGAACCAGAAATTGTTGAGCAGTGGATGGGGACAAAGGTGCTAAAACTTGAGTCGCACAATCACGGATCATACCAGTTTGAAACTACTGACCCCAGGGGCAGTAAACACCTCTTTAATGGTACTATCCATGCCTTTGAACCCAACCAAAAGATCATCCGCACTTTCGAAATGGAAAACACACCCTTTCCTGTGCAGCTCGAGTTCTTAACCTTCGAGCCTATAGGAGAAGAGCAGAGCAAACTGACCATGCATATTGTATATAAATCGGTTGCAGATCGTGACAATATGCTTAAACTACCCTTTGCGCAGGGTATCAATATGGCGCATAACCGACTGCAGGAAATTGCCCTTAAAACAAATTAAACAGCTATGAGTAAACGAAATAAAATTATTTATTGGGTTGCCACCCTTTGGCTATCACTGGGCATGGTATCGACAGGAATTGTACAGATAATCCAGATGGAGGAAGAAGTACAGAAAATGACTGCCCTTGGATATCCGACATATTTTCTAACAATAATCGGCGTATGGAAATTAATAGGAGTAGTGGCCATACTGGTTCCGAAATCACCCTTGATAAAAGAGTGGGCCTATGCAGGTTTTTTCTTCTTGATGACTGGTGCTATACTCACCCATCTTGCAGCGGGTGATAAGGCTGTTGAATATTTTGGACCTTTCCTTTTACTAATCCTCACAATCATATCCTGGTATTTCAGGCCTGCCGATAAAAAATTCGCACTAAGTGTTTAAACCAATTAACATCAATCCGAAAGTTGATACATTCTTAAGCAAAGCCAAAAAATGGAAGGAGGAAATGACCCTGTTGCGCGAGATAATCCTCGATTGTAAACTGGAGGAAGATTTCAAATGGATGCATCCCTGCTATACGCATAAGGGTAGCAATATTGTTTTAATTCATGGCTTCAAGGAGTATTGTGCACTGCTTTTCTTTAAAGGCGTTCTGATGAAAGATGAAAAGGGAATCCTCATTCAGCAAACAGAAAACGTGCAGGACCGAAGGCAGATAAGATTTAAAAACCTAGCGGAAATACAAAAGAGTTCGGCCGTCCTTAAAGCCTATATAAAAGAAGCGATCAAAATAGAAGAATCCGGTGTGAAGGTGGAGTTCAGGCGTACCGAAGATTTTCCTATGCCGGAAGAATTTGAACAGCTACTTAAAAAGGATAAAATGCTAAGAGCAGCATTTGATGGGTTAACACCCGGGCGCAAAAGAGGCTATCTACTGTACTTTTCAGCCGCCCGGCAGGCTAAGACAAGGGAGAGCAGGATTGAAAAATACCTTCCTAAAATACTTGCCGGAAAAGGGGTGGACGACTAGGCATCACTTGCATATCGACTTATCTAGATTCGCTAGGGCTTACCGAAAATAAGCCGGACTTTACCGCTCGTATTTCATTCCATAAAAAAAGAACGAATTATACTAGCTTAGATTAAAGCCATATACAGATCGGTGGCGCTCCCACCATCTTAATTGGAACAGAATAGTCGGCAAGAAAGATCATGACACAGAAAATATATCAAATAGATGCCTTCGCAGAGAAGGTATTTACCGGAAACCCGGCAGCCGTTTGTCCCCTTGATCATTGGTTGAGTGACGAACTTCTTCAACAGATCGCGATGGAAAACAACCTTGCCGAGACAGCCTATTATGTAAAAGATGGCGACCAGTACCAGATCCGCTGGTTTACTCCAACAGTTGAAGTTGATCTATGCGGCCATGCAACATTAGCATCGGCCTATGTATTATTCAACCATGAAAACTTTTCGGAGAATACCATTCGGTTTTATTCGCATAGGAGTGGTGAACTGACAGTAACCAGGAATGGAGACCTGTTGACCCTGAACTTTCCTGCCGATAAATTGGAAGCAGTAGAACTAACAGCACAGTTAGCTGATTGCTTTAATACCAAACCAATCGCTGCCTTTAAAGGTAAGACAGACTATATGCTTGTTTTTGAGTGTGAGGATGATATAAAGAATTTAATTCCGGAACTTGACAAGATCTCAAAACTCCCGGCCCGTGGTGTTATTGTTACGGCGAAAGGGCAGGAGGTTGATTTTGTATCCAGGTTCTTTGGTCCACAGTCAGGAATAGACGAAGATCCGGCAACCGGTTCAGCACATACCACCCTGGTTCCCTACTGGGCAGATCAACTTGGTAAGAATGAGTTCTCCGCCATTCAGTTATCTGCGCGAAAAGGGTTCTTGCATTGTAAGTATCTGCAAGACAGGGTAGAGATCAGTGGTCATGGGAAATTATACATGAAGGGAGAGATCTATTTAGATTAGTCTACATAAACCATATGAGGCTAGTACTATTTCTTCCCCTGTTGTTTTTCATCAATGTATCTTATGCTCAAAACAAAGAGACATTAAGAGACTCGATTAAAAACCTCTTGAATGATCAAAATCTTTCGGGGGCAGTCTGGGCCATTGTTTCAGAGGATGGAGAAATTGCTGCGGATGCATATGGATACAAATATGTCAAAACGAAAGAGCCGCTCAATGCCAGCGATAAAGTCTTTGTAGGTTCCGTTTCAAAAACAATATTAGCATGTGGATTTTTAAGAATGGCAACTGTTGGATCGATCGATCTGGATGACCCCGTTAAAAAATACCTTCCCGATCTACCAGTTGAAAATCCATGGGAGAATTCGGATCCTGTAACCATCAGGCAACTCCTCGATCATAGATCAGGGTTAACCGATGCAAAATTGTGGCATGTATTCAGCACCAGCGCAAAAGCCAATACTCCTCTTGAAACAGTTTATCTCAATAGTGAGGGTATTCTGAGAGTACATGCGAGGCCAGGATCCATTTATTCCTATTCGAATATCGGGTACACTATTCTGGGAATGGTCATAGAAAAAATACAGCAAAAACCATATGAAGAATATTTGGACGAAGAAGTCCTGAAGCCTTTGGAGATGATAAACAGCAGCTTTCAATTTATTTCCCAAACATCCGATAAGCAACTGGCTTACGGGCATTTTGATGATGGGGAACCTGTGGCTGCCATGCCCATGTACCTCAGACCCGCAGGACAATTTACCACCACGGCGGAGGATATGGGAAAATTCCTGCGGTACCTGATGGGTGACGGTACCATTAATGGGAAGCCTTTTATAAATAAAGAATACCTGGCATCAGTGGGCAGTCAGAAATTTACAGATGCCTTTAAATATGGTGTTCCCTTTGGGGATGCTCTGGGTGCATATTCACGTGATAGATATGGCGTAGTAGGCATTGCCAAAAACGGGAATACATTAGGCTTTGCATCCATGATCTATTTTTTCCCAAAGGAAAAGAAGGCATTTTTTATAGCCCATAATATGGATAGTGAAACAGCCAACTACGACTTGTTCAATGAAGCCATTGTTAAATATCTTGGATTGCCGGTCCATGGCTTTATTACAAAACATCAAAAGGTAGAAACTGAAATCAAAAACTGGAATGGCTATTATGTTCCAGTGATCACGAAAGTAGAACCATTTGGATTGTTGGATGATCTGTTTTCCCATACTAAAGTTGAGATAACGGAAAATGGGGCATTACTACTACCATTTCAGGGGAAGGGCAAAGCTTTGATATACCAGGGGCATCATTTGTTTTCGATGGTGGACAGAACCCACATATCACATGCTTTCTATAAAACAACTGACGGCGAGCATATGATTACTGATGGCGTAAAGACAATCAAAAAAGTGATGGGCTTGAAAATAGCAGCAATTGCTGTTAGTCTTTTCCTGGGATTAGCGGGTTTCATCTATCTGTTGATATCGGGATTCATCAACCTGGTAAAATACAAATCAGGCTTTCGCAGGCAGCCAATATTCTGGCTCTTTGTCTCCATATTGACCATGTTAGTTTCAATTGGCTTCATCGCAACTCAACCATTTATGCGAATGGGTGATATGACTGCCGGAAATATCCTATTGGCGCTGAGTACAGCTTTGATGCCAGTGTTTTCTATAGTGACTATGGTTTCAACTTTAAAAACAAACAGGAAAGGCATTTATCCAATGAACTTTTGGGCAAGTATTTCGGTAATACAATTTTGCGGGTTACTTATAACAAACGATCTGATGCCTTTAATAATGTGGAGATAAAAATGAAGTATACATAAATCATCGGAAAAAATGAGCAATAAACTAGAACTGAGCAGGGAGGTAAAAGTAAATCTGATCATCTATGCAGCATTCATGCTTATTGCTGTAATAGGTTTACTTTATGGTAACGCCATTAAAGACAATCATTCTTTTTTGCGCGTATGGGATTATAGGAGTGTACTTATTCTTTTATTGGGTGTTCCATTTTTGTTCTTGCAGACAAAAGCCAATCTTCCGAATTTTTGGGAGCACAATATCTCCAATAAGCAAAGGCTGCTCATTCCTGCTGCAACCGGGGCGATATTCGGGATACTCGACATAATTGTAATTAAATTAATTCTTCATCCCCAACCTTATACAGAACTGCCACCCTTTCTGCAGCCATTTCCTTATTCTCTCTTCCTGTATTTTTCAGGCGCCTTCGAGATAGAAGTGTTTTACAGGCTGATTCCATTAACATTGATACTATTGTTGGGAAAATGGTTTGCAGAGGGCAAATACTTTTATACTTTTTTTTGGGTGGGTGCTGTTTTAACAGCTTTACGCGAGCCCATTGATCAATTACCAAGTGGTGGAACTCTCCTGATAATATATTCATTGCTAACGGGCTTTCTAATGAATTTCCTGCAAGCTGTTTATTATAAGAAAGCAGGCTTTCTGGCATCCTTAGCCGTTAGACTTGGGCACTATTTATTCTGGCATATCCTTCTGGGGATTTATGTGGAATACTGGGAGTTGCAATAAGTAAATTCCGGACTTGGTTTTGCATGGAATATTTATCTTGGGGAAAATACATGTATGAAATATTTTTTCCTTTTATACCTACTCTCATGCGGGGTTTGTCAGGCATCCGCACAAAATATAACACCAAAGGATAGTCTTCAGATTTTATCGGTAATAAATGACTGGAACAAGGCATGGCAGACCAAAGATTATATTCTCGCCGCTAAGGGTTATAGCCAGGAAGCACGTTTCACCAATGCCTTTGGGGATAAAAGAATCGGAAAATCTGAGGTAGAAACGCTGTTAAAGGAAGTATTCGCTTTACCATTTGTGATGGCGGGAAGTAGTGAAACAACCAATCATACTTACCAGGTTTTAAATTCAACAAATACCATTATTCATACTTCAGTTATCAGAAAAGGCCAGAAGATGCCCGATGGTTCTGTTTTACCCGACCGGCAAACCACGCATATGAGAGTGTTTCAGAAGAAAGGAGATAGCTGGGAAATAATGGGACATCTGATTTCTGATGCAAGAGATAAGCAATTGATTAAACACTAATGAATACCGACCTATTAAAGATCATCCCTGTTCTTCCTTCTGCAAATATTGAGCGGGATGTTGATTGGTACTCGGAAAAATTTGGCTTTAAGGAGTACTTCTCAGACAAGATGTATGCAGTGCTTTACAGGGAAAATCTTGTCATTCACTTACAATGGCATGCTAACACAGAAGATGATCCTTTGCTTGGAGGATCAGTGATCAGAATTCATGTAAACAATATCAGGCCTCTCTTTGAGGAACTACTAAAACGTGGCGCCGTCACCAATGACTCATTCAAAACAAATACACCATGGAATACAAATGAGTTTGGGCTGTTTGACCTTAACAGTAATGCCATTTTCATCATGGAGGATATTCCCTGAAAATTTCGTAAATTAAAGCTACAAATGCGCACCCCTGATTACTGGGGGATCCCGAAAAGCCTTAAGAGTAGGGATTAATATCAACCAAATAAAATGGTCACTGCAATTATCCAACATGAAGTCAGCGACTTCGCGGAATGGAAGAAGATTTTTGATGCAGATCAGCCTAAATTACAAGAAGCGGGAGCCAGGCTTCTGGGCATCTACACCTCTGTTAAGAATCCCAAGGATGTTACGCTCCTGTTTGAAGCTCCAAATGTTGAACTTTATGATACGCTCATGAGTGATCCTGAAAGACAGGAAGCGATCAGGAGGGCTGGGGTAATAGGGGAACCGGTTGTGACCTTCCTCAACAAAGTTTGATAGAAAGAATTGTTGACATCAAACCTGGTTACTATGAAAAAGAACTTAATCACACTAAGTTTTTGTTCAGCGCTGTTCTTGTTATATTTATTAAGTAGCAGCAATTCTGCCAAGGCGCAAAGCTCGCCCGGTACAGGCCCTGAGCTTAAAAGCATATTCATTAATGGAGATAGTACTCATTATATTGACATCGGCAAAGGTGAGCCTGTTGTTTTTGTTCACGGTGCATTGAGTGATTACCGAAGCTGGGGTGCTCAAATTGATGCTTTTGCTAAAAGCTATCGGGTAATCGCTTATAGCCGGCGCTATGCATATCCCAACAAACAGGTAATTAATGATACAGCCGATTATTCATTTACTGTTTACGCCAGAGACCTGGTCGAATTGCTGCAAAAGCTGAACCTCGGTCCGGTTCACCTGGTAGGGCATTCTTCCGGCGCCTATACTGCATTATTAGCCACGATGGACCAGCCCAGCCTGGTGCGCAGTCTGACGCTTGGGGAAGCTCCCGTGATGTCTATGCTCCAGAATGTACCAGGTGGCGACACGCTGGTTAATAACTTTGTCACGAAAGCTGCGATACCTGCTGCCGAAGCCTTTAAGAATAATAACGAGGAGAAAGCGGTAAAGCTTTTTATCACGGCTGTGATGGACGACAGTTCCTATTTTTCAAAGCTTCCTGAGCAGGTCCGTGCAGGTATGATGGCCAATACATTGGAGACAAGGGGATCTGTCTTAAGTAAAAATATATTTCCGCCGGTTAGTTGTGATGATCTCAGTAAAATAAAGACGCCTGTGCTTCTGGTTGCCGGCGACAAGTCGCCCTTGTTTCTCCATTCTATAACGAAGGAGCTTAACCGCTGTTTGCGCAATAAGGAAAATGCAGTCCTTCTTAATACCTCGCATGGACTGGGTTATGAAAATCCGGCAGCATTTAACAAAGTAGTGCTTAGCTTTATAGATAAACACTAAGTATTATTCGCCCAAAGAAAAACATATTTGCCATCAATGGAAGTGCAAGTTCCAATTCTACGAACTTGAAACTGATTGAACTAATTGCGAAATTGACAGAAACTGAATTCAACCTGACAATCTTTAACGACCTCAAATCACTTCCGCATTTTGACCCGGAGCTTTCTGCAAATAATCCACCAGCAGCTATTGTCGCATTCCGAAAAGCGATTGAAGAATCCGATGGACTGATCATTTGCACCCCTGAATATGTATACAGCATCCCCAGCGGACTGAAAAATGCTATCGAATGGTGCATTTCGACAACTGTATTTACGGACAAACCAATCGGACTGATAACGGCCGCGGCAGGTGGTCAAAAAGGCCATAAGGAATTACAGTTGATCATGAAAACTGCATTGACAAAGTTTAGGGATGATACTACTTTACTGATACAGGGTATAAAGGGGAAATTTGATGAGCAGGGTAATTTCACCGACATCGAGACCCATAAGCGCCTGACCAGTTTTACAACTGCTTTAATTGACCTTGTACAAAACCGTTAACACCAGCCTATGAAAAAACTCATCTCAATTATTATACTCACCTACATTTCCCTTGTATCATTTGGACAAACGAAGAAGCCTGTTGAAACGGGTAAATCCAGACCGTTTGTACTTGGATCAATTGAAGAAATCTACTCGAACAGGTTATCAGAAAATAGAATACTGAATATCTACCTGCCGGAAGGATACAACACAACAGATACAATCCACTATCCGGTCATTTATTTGCTGGATGGTTCTGCCGATGAGGATTTTATCCATATAGTTGGACTTGTACAATACAATTCATTTGAGTGGGTCAATAGGGTGCCCAAATCAATAGTGGTGGGGATAGGAACGGTAGACAGGAGGAGGGATTATACCTTTCCATCCACCATTGCGGACGATAAAAAGAAGAATCCGACATCAGGGCATTCCGATGCATTTATAGATTTTATAGAAAAGGAACTGCAACCATTTATTGAGAAAAAATACAAAACCAATAGCTCCCGGACAATTATCGGCCAATCACTTGGCGGATTGCTGGCAACAGAGATCCTGTTCAAGAAGCCAACCCTGTTTAATAAGTATATTATTATCAGTCCAAGTTTATGGTGGGATAATGGTTCCCTGTTAAACAATGATCTGGAAAAATTAAAGGAAAGCTCCAATAGTATTAGCTCCGTTTATATTGGGGTTGGTAAAGAGGGACTTACCCCAACCGTTATACCGAGGGTTATGGAAGTGGATGCCAATTTATTAGCTGAGAAGATACAATCAGTTAAGGCAAAGAATATTAAACTGGCATTTGATTACCTGCCAGAGGAGAACCACGCCACCATTATGCACCAGGCGGTTTTAAATGCCTTTCGGGGAATGATTGCTGAATGAAAGAATGATAATTAATAAATTCGCACAAACAACCAGCTATGATATATCAATACATAGCACCTAGTCCAATTTTACAGGAGTTTGTCAGGGATTATCTAATTGCTCATTTCACATTTGAAAAAGGGGAGCACATACCTTATAAACCTTATTCTCCCAAGCCAGAGCATACCATTACCTTTTTGCCAAAAGGTAACTTAACCATCAGCGATCCCTTAAAAGGAGTAGAACAGGTTGCGCCCTCAGTGTCCATTTGCGGGCAGCAGGTGTCGAGATATAATTTTTACCTCAGCCAGGAGTACCTGATGCTGAGAGTGCATTTTCAACCCGGGGCACTGTATCGCCTGTTGCAAATTCCATTGTTAGAATTTAGGGACTGTTGGTTCGACGCGGGATCTGTAATTAACAATGAAGTAGTAGGGGTGAATGATCGACTTGCTCATTGCTTAAGCTACACTGAAATGATTGATGTTGTGGAAGATTACCTGAAAAATAAATTGAGAAAAGTAAAAGCAGATTTACATCCTCTTGATAAGATAGCTGCCTGCCTTTATACCAATCCATCCCGGTTTTCGCTGGACTGGCTTGCACGGCAGGCTTGTTTGTGTCCAAGGCAGTTTAATCGAAAGTTTACTGAAAGAATGGGCGTTGGTCCTAAACTATACAGCCGTTTGGTTCGCTTTTATAAAAGCTATCAGTATAAAGAAGCCCATCCCGATGACGATTGGCTAAGCATTGCACTATTATTTAATTATACGGATTATCAGCACATGGTGAAAGACTTCAGGGAATTCGCCGGTGTTAATCCCAATTTATGGATCAACCAGGATAATCAATCCCCGGAGAGAATCCTGAAGCTTGAATGAAAATGAAGAAGCCTGCCCGTTTAGCTCACTGAAAGAGGTGGCCCAACTACTTTCATCCCATGAGCAGCAAAAAGTGATTCTGCTTCCTGGGGAGATGGTGGTGACTTCATCTTACAGCTTTTCATGAAAAACTCTTCCAATGATCCGGCGGGCTGAACAGCCAATAATAAGGTGCCGGGATTATCTCCGGTATAAGCCCATACATGTGGAATCATGCGGGGTGCAAAAAGTGAATCACCAGGCTTCAGGGTAAACTTCTCGTTCCCAACTTCAAAGGCGAATTCACCCTCCAAAGCGTAAAACCATTCATCCTGGTTGTAATGGAAATGTCGGGCCGGACCACCTTTGCTCATCCCTTCATGTTCAAATACAAAAAGTGAACCATCTGTATCCTTACCAGATACTTTGATTTGCAGGGGGATAACACCCCAGATCATAAGTTCCTCCTTGAAGCGATTCTTACCTTTAGGAACATACACCGCCTTATCAGAGCTGAATCCTGTTCCTGTAATGGACCTAACATTGGGAAGTGTACTATGGGCGAAACCTGTCATCCCACTGGCAGCTACTGCGGTACCCAGGCTGGCAAGTTTTACAAATTGCTTTCTGTTCATGGCTTTCAAATTTTTTCTATGAGGTTGCCGATAACAGTTATCAATATAAACCTACTACTTAATCAGAATGGGTTGGTGGTATAAAAAAGACATTTTGAAGAAGCCGTTTTTCAACAAACATTATCTTTAAGCACCTGCTCACCTAGTGGGGTGAATATGCTAATTGATACATTCAACGATACAATAGATATATGGATATCGGAGTTAAACCGCTTTGATCTGGCGCAGTTATTACTAAAGCCGGATGATGGATCATGGTCACTTGGACAACTCTATAATCATCTTATTGAGGATACTGGTTGGTTTAACGATCAGATCGAAATCTCCCTGACCGATGAAGCAAACCGGAATGTCCAAATGTCCGAAGCTGCAAGAACGCTATTTGCCAAGGGGTCATTTTCGGATGAAAGGATTCAGGGTGATCCACTTTCAGCAGAGAAAGTAAAACAGCCCAAAAGCATAAAGGAGTTGAGAACCGGCCTGGAGCAATTAAAATTCAACACAAATGTCATTTGGTCAAAAATGCAGAGCATGCAACAATTCGGAAAATCTGAACATCCGGGACTGGGTTTTTTCAATTGTTATGAATGGCTGCAATATTCTGAAATGCATATGAGGCACCATTTGAGGCAGAAGGAAAGGATTGAGAGATTTTTGAACACGGGTAAAACGGTATAACAATTATCGCCAACTTAATACTAAACGCTTAATATGTGCAAAGTATCAGACCAGCTTAAACTATTAAAAATGCTGAACAGTGGTAATTGTTTTGACATAGAACTTCATCACCAGTAAGAGGATATTTTAGAATTGCATTTTACCATCAATTCAGACACCTACGACAGCGACTATTTAGCGTATGCTTTTGTATTTAAAAATTACAAGTGGAAGGAAACTGACTATGACCTGTTTGGAGCAAACCTCGATGATGTTCAAAAGGGGAAAGTAATTAATCCCTTCCTGTAACCTTTCTGATCCAGCAGCGTCTAATCTCAAAAAATGTTCATGAGAACTATAAACCTACTCTTACTCGCTTTTCTATTAACCTTCTCAACTGCAGTATTAGCGCAACAATCCAATAAGGAAAAAGAAGTTCTACTGATTGGAACATTTCATTTCCATAATCCAGGTGCAGATATAGCCCAAACGGATAAGTTTGATGTTTTAACGGAAAAATCTCAAAAGGAATTAGACATTATCGCTCAAAGAATTAAAGCATTCGCGCCAGATAAAATATTTGTTGAATGGGATTATGCTGCCTCCAGGGAGTTGGATAGTTTATATGCATTACACCTGGAAAACAAATACTTCGATTATATAGAAAACAAATATCCTAAGAATACATTTTATAAAGAAAATGAAATATTTCAATTAGCATTCAGGGCAGCGAAACTGAGTGGCAATAAAAAAGTATATGCGATAGACACGCACACTGAGTTTCCTTTTGACAGTTTGCTGATTTCAATGGAGAGGGCCAAACAGACTGAACTAAAGGACAATATATTTAAGCGCATAAAGGAATTTGAAGAAACAGACAATAAAAATAAAAGTAAATATTCTTTGACCCAGTTGTTGCTGGAATATAATAAACAATCTAACCGAAATTATGACCTTGGATCGTATATAACAATGTTTAACGCTGCAGGCACGGCAAACGATTTTACTGGTCCAGGTTTAGTGGCTAATTGGTATAAGCGAAATTTATTAATGTATTCTTTTGTGCAGAAGCTGACAGAAAAAAATGACAATAAAATTGTTATCCTGGTTGGAGCCGGTCATGCAGCTTTATTCAAGCATTTTATTGACCTCGACGAAAATTTCAAAGTTGTGGAATTAAGTGATATTTTGAGTAATGATCAAAAATGAAGCTTCCCTATTTTTTGAAAGAATAAAGAAAGTTTGCCTGTTTGATTCAAGTGTCTACAAGGATACACGTAATGCTTTAGCTTCCGCCTTCATAATTGTATTACTGGTTGCCCTATCGCATGGAATAGGGGGAGTGATCAGGGCAAGAATAAATAACTGGGACCCAACGGAATCCTTTGTGTTCGGATTTCAGGGAGAGATAGCATTCTGGCTGGTACAATCAATTGTATACTTCCTTATTGCGAAACTGCTGCTGCATAAGCCTATAAAGCTGAGAGAAATCCTGTCTTCAACCGGCTATTCGATTTTCCCGGGCGTGCTGGTCATTCTGGCTTCCCTATTACAAGGGGTGGGCTTATCTCTACCGATGCTAATTCTCCTCGCCATATACCGGCTGGCAACCTGCACTGCGGCCCTGTATCAACTTTTGAATATAAAACTGTTGAGTGCCATTCTGATGGTAGTTGCCGGCTCGGTAACAGGCTTTCTTTCCTTAGGTCTTTTGATTAAATTAACGGAATGGATAAGCTGATGTCAATATTGCAGAAGAAAATATTGCTGTTTTCTGTTTTACTGGTTTGTAATATCTGCGTATCTGCACAGTGGACCCTTATATCAACTATAGATGTATTTGGAAATAGAAAAATACCTTCTGATAGTATTCTTTCTTATATCAGTTTGAAAGAGGGGGACAGTATCAACCCTGTATCTTTTAAACCAGACAGCATTATTTCAGCACTAAAAACGATCCCCGGTATCAGGGATGTTACAGTGAGTCCGGTTTGCTGCGATGTTCGTAATGGCTATTCGATTTATATAGGCATTGCAGAAACTGGTGCAAATCTCCTTACATACAGGTCTGCGCCAAAGCATGATCTTCGTTTGTCGGATGATATCATGCAGTCCTACCGAAACTTCCATGAGCAGGTCAAAGAGGGCGCAAAAAAAGGGGAGGTCTCAGAGGAATATGTGAAGGGCTATTCTTTACTTACTTATTCAGCCGCCAGAAAAGAGCAATCAAACTTTATTGGTTTTGCAAAACAAAAGTATCCCGAATTAGATAAGGTTTTGAAGCACTCTAAATATGCAGAACATCGGGCCGCCGCCGCCCAGGTAATTGCTTATTGCGCTGATAAAAAGAAAGTAGCTGAAAGTTTACTTTATGCCATCAATGATCCTGATGAAGATGTACGGAATAACGCAACCCGTGCAATAAGTATATTAGCTGGGTATCTTTCTGAAAGTCCGGATACCAAAGTGACTATCCCCGCCACCCCTTTTATTGATATGGTGAATTCAGTTTCGTGGACCGATAGAAATAAAGGTGCAATGGCTCTTTTGGAGCTGACAAGAACCAATGACAAAGATATTTTGGAACAGATCAGAAAGCATGCGCTGCCTTCTGTGATCGAAATGGCAAGGTGGAAGAATAGGGGACATGCATTGTTCAGTTTAATTATTCTTTGCAGAATGGCAGGAGAGGATGAATCCACCATTATCGAAAAGAATTTTTCAGATAATTGGCGGGAGGCGGTGGAGCATCTTTTATCAATTCTTCAATATCCTCTGTAACTGCCTCGCCGTCTTAAACCCACATTTTGAAGCGATATACTCAATGGTATATTCAGGATTATTAAGCATGGTATTCGCATATTCCTTTCTTAAGAGTGTCAGGTATTCCAGCACGGTAGATCCTGTCTTTTCCTTGAACACCCGGCTTAGATTGCGGGGGCTCATCCCCACCAGGGAAGCAAGCGATTCAATGCTGTTCTCTTTGGAAAGATTGTCTATGAGATAATCCTGCACTTCATGCACCTGCGGATTAATATGATTCCTGTAGTCCAGGTAAATGCTTTGCTGCTTATGCGTTCCGCTTCTCCGGTGATAGACCACCAGTCCGCGGGCAACCTTATGGGTGAATAAAGGGCCCTTTAAATCTTCGAGGATTGCCAGGGCAAGATCAATGCCTGCGCTGATACCGGCGCTAGTGTAAACATTATTACTCTTAACGAATAATATATCCGCTACAACTTTTGCTGTGGGAAATTGCTCCTGTAAGGCTTTTACCCTCCGCCAATGGGTAGTGCATTCCGTGTTTTTCAGCAGCCCGGCCTGACCAAGGGCAAAAGCACCGGTGCAAATAGAACAGATCGTTACTTTATTATCAGCACAATCTTTCAGCCATTTAAAGAATTCTCTTTCGGCTTTAAAGGGGATGCTGTTTACATAGTCATTATCCATTCCGGGCACGAATACAAAATCACCTTCTTTTAATTTGGCTTCTGTAAAGTGTTTGATGTTTTCAAATCCCAGTCCGGCCGTGCTCACCGGGTTATCCTGGTACTGGTAAAATTCAATGTCTATTTCAAAGCCATAGAACTTCGCTTCTACAAAAACCTGAACCGGACCGGAAAGGTCGAGTAGTTCAACGGTGGGTGGAATGATAAAGGCAACTTTTTGCATATAGTGGATTATAACTTTTATAGATTCTTATTCTTTGTTCCTGCCAGCAGCAGAATATAAAAACCAATAGTGAAATCAATGGACAGGCAAAACAGGTCATATTGTGGCGGGATCAAACCCGGATCCTGGAAAAGGTGGTAAAGCAGATCCCAGGTTCCATGAAGGAAATAACCACCTGCCAGGAGATATAAACTTTTCTTAACTCCGTAGTATGCCAGAAACATAAAGACCACCGCCTGAATACAATTTACAATTAAGGCGGGAAGGTTCGTCCAGGTAAAACCAACATATAGAAATCCGATCCCGCAAAGTATAAGGCCATAGATCAGTTTCTTGTCGAATTGCTTCAGCAGGATGAAAAGGAATATGATCACCAGTCCGGATGAGATACCAATCAGAGCAGCTGTCATTGTTAGTAGTTTAATGATGATTTTCAATTATTCCGATAAATGGCAAGGCACTGGGAAGAGCAGAAATAATGGCCCGTGGGGTGGGGATAATAGATCGCATTCTGGTGGTCTACAATTACCATTCGGCAAACCGGATCGACGGTAATATTTTCTGGTCTATCAACCCTGATCTCAAAAACCTCTTTTTCTTCTTTGATATTTTTAAACCTGTGATTGCCTTTGGAAAGGAAGTTGCAAACAGATTTATCCTCAATTGACTCTATGAAGTCATCCGAACACCAGAAAGTTCCCGGCGAAGCTTTGGCGGCAATTCTGGCCACCAGGTTGATGGTGGAACCAAAATAGCTGCCGGCTCTTTTTAAGATGGTACCAAAATGAAGTCCGCCGTGCACCTGAAGGAAATTTTCTTCCCTGGCGGTTTTTGCCTCCAGGTTAAGGGCAGTTTCCAGTAAGGTTTCAGGAGAATCGGAGACAAACATAATTTCATCCCCTCTGCGTTCATGGATCCGGGTATCGCCCACCAGGCATCTTTCCGCGATCTGGATAAACCGATCGATCAGGTCGGCAGCCGTTGCCGGGCCATGCGTTTCCGTTAGCGCGGTGTATCCTGATAAGTCGGCCATCAGGATGGCGATATTCTTTTCCATTTGACAGGCAGTTTAATAGTTATCACCAGCAGGAAGCTAATTGCAGGGCAATCGGCAATTCAGCTTCAATATCAGCGGATGTTACCCGGGCGATTGAATCCAGGGTAAATACTTTGTTTACTTCAATATCTAACAATTGATTTGCACAGGAGCTCATCAGAAAGCCAATGACAATAAAGCCTGAAACGGATCTCACCACATTCATTAATGTTGCTCTTTTTCTCATATCCCTTTGTTTAGAATACAAAGCTAGCGTGGATTGAAGCGCCTGGAAGGACAGGGGGATGTCAGAAACGGACAGAGGTTTAGCATAGGTGGCCGAAACATAATCGAAGCATAAGCCAGAACGCAATACCAGCATATATTAGAGAGGAATTAAGCGATAAATTTTGAGAGGGTAGGATAGGGTGTATGGATTTTATATAAGATTAATAATTGAGTATATTCATAAATAGAACAACATACAGTCATGCGGAGACCAGCTTTACTTCTTTCCTTCCTTCTGTTTTTTATTATTTCTTCTTATGGACAAAAAAATGAGGTGCGATTTCTCATTGATACTACCATAAGTATCATGAGGGAAAATTCAGTCAATGCTTCAAAGGTTGACTGGGTTAAGGTAAAGCAGGAAGCAACAGAAAAGGCAAACGGTATTGAATCTCCCTACCAGCTTGGCCCTGTGATGCGTTACCTGTTTCAATCAGTTGATGATTTTCATGGCAGTTTTTTTTACAACGACAGTGCATTCAACTGGCAGAAGCAGGTAAATATAGTCTCTGACAGTATCATGAATGAATGGAAGAAAGGGCCAGCTATAAGGAAAAAGATGTTGGAAGAAAACATCGCTTATTTAAGGATACCGTCAATGCCGGCTGGCAGCATAGCGGAGTTTTCTCAAAAGGCACAAGAATTAAACGACAGTCTTTGTCAATTACTCAATAATTCTCCCAAAGGGCTCATCCTCGATTTAAGGCTGAATGGTGGTGGTGCCATGCACCCCATGATTCTTGGGGTTCAGAACCTTCTGCCTTCAGGTAAAGTGGGTGAGTTTCAAATAAAAAAGAAAGAGGATTGGCTATTGAATAACAATAGCTTTCTGATAGATACAGCTGTTCTTGCCACTATTGTTCCCAAGTGTATAAAGCAGGCGCGGCAACTACCTATTGTTATCCTAACCGGTGCCCAGACAGGCAGCTCCGGTGAGTTCCTGATTATGACGTTTAAAGGTCGGCCTAACACTATCCTGCTTGGTGCTACCACTGCCGGGTACGTAACGGTAAATAATGGTTTCCAAATAAGCGATTCAGCAGCCATGAACCTTTCTATCGGTTATGGAGCTGATAGAAATGGAACTGTGTATACAGAAGCACTAAAGCCGGATATTTTTATTGACGGACCAGATAGTTTTAATGATCTGGCTAATGACGTCAAAGTTAAGGCAGCCATCAAATGGCTCAAAAAGCAGTGAATCGGGCCATGAAGTTAGATAGCTAAATGACAAACAAGCAAAGAAGGCACATATAAAAAGTCACAGTAAACAATGGAAAATTTACCAGCATTTATATGTATCGTTTTCGGACTGACAACCCTATTGACAGTTGGACTCTTTTATAAAGCGACCAACAACTCAAAATTGACTTTAGTAATTCTGCTTATTTGGCTGACAATACAGGCGGTCATCGGCCTTTCGGGTTTTTACACCGTGACGGATACAATTCCGCCAAGATTTTTGCTTTTAGTTGTGCCACCCATACTTCTAATCATCGGACTTTTTACCACTTCAAGTGGCAGACAATATATAGACAGTTTAGATATAAAGACCTTAACGATTTTACACACAATTAGAATTCCCGTTGAAGTTGTTTTGTTTTGGCTATTCGTAAATAAGACCGTTCCAGAACTTATGACCTTTGAAGGCAGAAATTTTGATATTATATCAGGGCTGACTGCTCCGGCGATTTTTTATTTTGGTTTTATAAAGAATCAAATAGACAAAAAGCTAATACTGGTTTGGAACTTCATCTGTTTAGGACTTCTAATAAATATTGTTGTGAATGCAGTTCTGTCGGCCCCGTTTCCTTTTCAAAAGTTTGCTTTTGATCAACCAAATATTGCTGTTCTGTATTTCCCATTTAACTGGCTGCCATGTTGTGTAGTTCCTTTGGTTTTATTATCGCACCTGGCGACAATCAGACAATTACTAAATGATGAGCGAAAGTAAAACTGCGAATATTGTAATCGGCCTTATTTCAGTTTCACTACTCTGGGCATGTTGCAATACTGGCACAGATAAGATTGAAAATGGGTCGAATAGCGGCAGCGTAATAAATATCAATGGCAAAAACATCTACTATGAGGAATATGGAGAGGGTATTCCTCTGTTATTGCTTTCAGGTGGCGGGATCAACAGGAGTATAAGTGACTTTGGGAAATGCATCCCTGAACTTTCAAAACATTTCAAAGTGATCGCACCAGATACACCAGGACAAGGCAGGTCTGAACAATCTGATAGTTTAAGCTATGACCTGTTAACGGAATTCATGTCACAACTGATCGACTCACTAAAGATTGATAGTGGCTTTGTGATGGGATGGAGTGATGGTGCCATTGTGGGGCTTCAGTTGGCTAATAGAAGGGCTGACAAGATCAAAAAGGTAATGGCAGTAGGAGCTAACAACGGTTTGAGAGGATTTGTGATCCCGGATGGATTTTCCCTCGACTCAGTTAAGCCTCCCTCGTTGGAATACTGGGCCACGCAGAATAAGGAAGACATTGAACGGTATAACATGTTGACTCCAAAAAAGGATTGGCGAAAATTTGTTGCCAACATGAACATGATGGTATATCAGAAAGAGTATTTTCCAACCAGCGTTTATAGTGGGATAAACATTCCTGTGATGATTGTGCTTGGTGACAGAGATATGATCTCAATTGAACATGGACTGGAGATGCACCGTTTAATAAAGAATAGTCAATATTGTGTATTACCCAATACAACACATGAAGTATTTGCTGAGAGACCTGATCTTATCAGCCAGGTTGCGATTGATTTTTTCAAATGAGATGAGCGACTATTTAAGGCGGATTGCTAACAACGAAAACATTATTTATCGTGTTTCTTTATCAGAAACAAACTTGCGGCCAATAATAATATAGCACCCGGAATGACCAATGATGTTAGCGAAACTTCTTTGCCAGATAGCTTATACTGAGCCAGCGCAGCCAGGTATGAAACCACCAGTGTGGTAAGAATAGCTTCCCAAATGATGATCTTTAATTGAAGAAAGCTGCTCACTTTTATCCAGGAGGGAAGGAGTGCCGTTAAGCCCTCTGCATTCCTGGACTCGAACAGTACCAGGAGACCCACTGAAAAAACAAATAGCACAAGGGAGAGGAGGAATATATCAACCGACTGTAACATCCCTACTGCTATCAGCGAAGCAGCTATACTTTTATCCGGTAAAGAAATATGGGATAGCGCATGAATAAATTCATAAACACCTAACAAAGCCAGAACCAACCCGGCAATAAAAACAACAAAGGCAATGCCTTTGATAATTCCGTGCAGTGCAACAAAGAGGATTTTCATCATATGTATTTCAATATATGAAGAAGAATTAATATATTAAAAATGAATTTAATAATTTTGATATGGTTAGGGTGATCCGAAGTAGCGTCAATAAATAACAAATGAAAAAGATTGTAAAACTGGCATTGATTTCAATCCTTGTATTGGCAGGTATTATTTTTCTTTCGTTCAAATTGTCACCCTATCCATCAGTTTGGATGATACGAAATGCTTTCAATAAAGAAGCAGTGCGGGTAAATATGGAACTGGAAAAGCATGTTCCCGATCAAATAGAAACCATCAGCAATATACACTATGATGAAAAAGATCCGGATGCTTTTATGGATGCCTACTTCCATCGGGATTCTGTAAAAGCAAAAGCTAAACTACCTGTTATTGTATGGACACATGGAGGCGGATTGATATCAGGAGATAAAACTCAGGTTGCTAATTATTGTAAAATACTAGCCGCGAAAGGTTATGTAGTAATCTCAATTGATTACACTGTTGCGCCGGAAGCAAAATATCCAACACCCATTCAGCAACTGAACAGGGCATTGGCATACATTTCATCCAATGGAGATACATTTCATGCCGACACCACCTTTTTTGTGCTCGCGGGAGACTCAGGTGGTTCTATGATTTCAGCCGCGGCAGCAAATGTCATTACAAGTCCTTCCTATGCAGAAATGACCAGAATAAAGCCGGGCCTTACTCTCCAGCAGCTAAAAGGTTTGCTTTTATATTGTGGGATCTATGAAATTGACAATCTAAACACTGAAGGTGCTTTTGGATCCTTCCTGAAATCGGTAACATGGGCCTATTTCGATACGAAGGACATTTCGAATAATGCTTATGCAAAAACTGCTTCAGTCACAAACTACCTGACAACTGCGTTTCCGCCCACATTCATTTCTGCCGGAAATAATGATCCTTTATTACCACAATCTAAACTTTTAGCAGACAGACTATCGGTTGTGAATATATCAATAGATACATTGTTTTTCCCTGAAAATCACGAACCCGCTTTAGGACATGAATATCAGTTTACATTTGATGACTCAGGAAAATTTGCACTTGAACGGTCGATAAAATTTCTAAAACAACTTTCTAATGAAAACCAGCGATAGCAAGGTATGTGCAGTATTGGCGAATAAATTAACCACCAAAAAATAAAGAACATAAAAATAGCCATCGGCCATATATCCGTTTCGCTATTGTGGGGCAGGTTGCAAGACCGGGACAGATAAAATTGAATTTGAGTCGAATAACTGCAGCGCAATAAATATCAACGGCAATAACATCCATTATGAGGAATATGGAAAGGGTACTCCACTGCTATTGCTTTCAGGTGGTGGGATCAACAGGAGAATAAAGGACTTTAGTAAATGCATCCCTGAACTTTCAAAACATTTCAGAGTTATTGCACCTGATACACCAGGACAAGGAAGGTCTGAACAAATTGAGTTTAATTTACGACCGTTAACGGATTTCATGTCGCAACTGATCGACTCACTAAAGATTGACAGTGGCTATGTGATGGGCTGGAGTGATGGACCCATTGTTGGTCTTCAGTTAGCTAATAGGAGGGCTGACAAGATCAAAAAGGTAATGGAAGGGGGAGCAAACAACGGTGTGAGAGGATTTGTGATCCCGGATAAATTTTTCCTACTCAGTTAAGCCTCCCTCGTTGGAATACTGGGCCACACAGAATAAGGAAGACATTGCACAGAATAACAAGCTGCACCCGGTATAATCTTCCTTAATAACTTTTATATACCCGCTTTAAAAAGTTCGGGAAAAATAACTGGAAAGGACCGGGAAAAATACGGTACTAATTTTATCGGAAGAATGATAAATTGATTTCGGAATAGAAGTTCAAAAGATTCTTTTGTATGGCTGGTCCATTTAATTCTGACCCTCGCCTTTGTAATTACTACAACGTTTTGTACAAAGTATAATTAAATAATTAGACGTTAACATGGCCAATACTTCACTATTAAACTTAACTGTATGAGAAGTTCATTTTTATTACTAATATGTTTAATGACTGCCTGTTCTTTATATTCTCAATCCACTATTAGAAAATTAATTGTAAGGGACCATAGATATGGAACCACATATTCCAAGACTACTATTGAAAATTTAAGACAGCATCTCGAAGATGGAAAGTTCGATGTAGCTAATAATCAATATGGAATAATTGGAAATGATTTTTTTAAGCCAGAGGAAATAGGGATGGAAAAAGCCAGAAACAGTGGCGGGAATGTTACAGACTATCATCCAATAGATGGGTTTAAAAGAACATTCTGTGGGCGTGAAATCTTTTCAAAATATGCTAGTGATGGAGATTTTAATATTGTTTATGATATTCCTTTCACAAATCCACTTTTGACAAAACATTTCGATGCACTAAGCTCTGGTAATAATTACTATCCATGGAATCATTTTGAAGGTGAAATAAGATTTGATCCAGGATTTGAAAAATATTACCCCGTTTCATTGCATAATATACAATTTCGGCCAGGTGGGTGTATGTATGGAGCTTGGGTTAAGGAGTCAGCTGGTGATTGGCATCCAAGTTTAGATCCAGATAATCCAGGTGGTCATAAGGATAACAATGAAATACATCCAATAGATCAAGGATGGTCCATTCAACAGGAGTTTGTTTGGAAAAATAAGCGTTATTATAATTTGTTTTTAGCTGTAGACAATTCGGGAAAGTTTGAAAGTGAAAATGATTATTTTGATACACCCATAAATATTTGGAGTAAGGATACTTTGAGCGGGAACTTCGCCTTTGCTTTTGAACTTAATAGGAGACAAAAAGAAAAATTACAAATTACCGCAAGTGTTATTGCACATAATAATGTAACAATTAAAGATAATGACGGGAATAAACATTTCTTAATATTTGAAAATGATACAATAGCCACTATTATCGAAGAAAGTAATATAGAATTGATAAATGTTGACTTTTATAATTTGGGTTATAAAACTTCTGACAACAATATACTAAGAGGCTTTTTTATAGTCAAAACTAAATTAGGTAAAATAACTACGCCACGAACCCACTCTGGCAATATAAATATGAAAGTGAGTTATGAAAAGAAGTCTAATTTAATTCAAACAATCAAAGCAACTTTAGTAAAAATTAAAAGGTTGGAGAATAATAGCTTTAGATATTACGATGAATCACTTAACAAAACCTATACTTTTCCAACTCCTTTACCAAGCAGCTACAATGAAAATGGAGTAACTGTAGGTTTTGGTAGTGGTCAAAATAGAATTAATACTACAATTTCAAACCTTAGAAAGGGCGAAGAATATACCTTTAATAATGTTAGTCAAAGCTGGAGTGGATTTCTTACAGATAAATATTTTTTTGAAATAACTTGTAATAATGATGGAATTAATTTGGGCGCTTCGGGAATAGGTGGGTATCCTATAAAATCAAGAAACGAATCGCTAAATACATTATTAGCATATGAGATTTCAGACCCATTATTTAAAAGACCAGATGATATCGATAGTAATAATGAGTCTACTTATACAACAATTTATACGAGTATGTTCCAACTGTTTTTTAAAGTTGAATTGTTAAGTAATAAAGTGGGTAAACCTCAGTTGGAATAGGAGTAGAAAGTGTTAAGCCAATTATGTTTTTTTGATGAGTAATATTATTATTAATGTTAACTAATAATCTTGGGCAAACAATTGCGCATAATCAAGCCATATTTCCATTAATTGCGTACGTAAAAAGGACTCCTAATTTTATATGTGTAGGCACAGCTTTTTTCATAAATCCAAATGGTTGGTTTGTTACAGCAAAGCATGTCCTTTATGATAATAATAATAATATTTTTAGTATGATTATGGGGGTTCAAACCTTGAGTAATAAAAACCTGGTTTTAAGACCTATTACCCATTTATCAATTCATCCACAAGCAGATATTGCCTTAGGAAAGTTAGGTCAAGCACGAGACGAAAAGGCTCAGGAAACTGATTTTGAGATGGCTCATATATTTAAGATGTCCATGAAGCCGCTGGAAATTAATGATAAAATTGCAGCTTACGGTTATCCACGTACATCAAGAGAATTTACTCACCCTCATATTTCATTTAATTTTACAGGGAATTGGACAACAGGGCTTGTACAAAGTTTCTTGCCTGAGGGGAGTCCAATAGTTAGAAATAGGTGCTATCAAACAAGTATGTTTATCGATTCTGGTTCTAGTGGAGGGCCAGTATTTCGAAACAACTGTGTAGTTGGAGTAAACTCAAGCGGAATGGATTTAGAGGAAGGAAGCGAACCTCTATCATTTATCACTCCTATTGATTTTCTTTTGGACCTTCAAGCAGAAGAGAATGAGCAAGGCTTATTTTCTATACGAGATTTAATTAATTTAGGGATTATTGATGTTGAAAATTAATTAATTGACGGAATCTCTGATTTATAAACTAAGAATAGCAAATTGTCAAAATTTATGAAGGCCTCTCTTCTGCTGGATAAAATATTATGACAACTCCCATCAAAGAAATAATTAACAGGCAAGTTCCTACAGAACTTTTAGAAGTAATTAAAGAGTTTACTGATATTATAGAGGAATCTGTGAATTATGGCAGTCAACTTCTTTATTCAGATAGCAAATCAAAAAGCGGAGGTGAGGAGAATTTGCCAGCGGTAATGCTTTTTAGGCATTTTCTGGATATTCTTGATTCTATTTCAATACTTACAAATAAAGGAACTGGAGATACTGCAAAAATATTAATAAGGGCACTTTTCGAAACTACCTTATTTCTAGATTATCTTTTTGAAAAAGACACTGAAGAGAGATCATTAAATTATATTGTAAGTGACATAAGAAGACAAATTAGAAGCGCAAAGAAATTTTCCCCTCATTTTAATGATAGTAAAAAGCTTTTGGAGATATTTGAAAAAGAAGGCTTTTCTCCCCAACCAGACATATTACAACTTCAACAGGTTACAGAATTTATAAAGAGTAAAGAGAAGTTATTAGCATCTGAATCATTAGTTGGCTATAACTTACATTTTGAAAAGGCAATAAAAAAGGGGTATAAAAATCCACCATGGTATTCGGTTAAGGATGGACCAAGAAATATTGAGGCGTTAGCTGGATATCTAAATCAAAAAAGTACCTATGAATTACTATACAGAAAATGGTCAGGGACTGTTCATGGAACCGACGTGTATTTGGGTAAGGTTTTTGCTAGTAATAAAGAACATAGCGTAAGCATTGTTCAATTAAGGTATCTGAAAGATTTACAGGAAGTGGTGTTATTTTCAACGCTGTTCACTTACAAAATATTTAGGCTTTATGTATCTAAAAGATTACCTGAAAAATCAGATGAATTCACGAAATGGTATATCCAAAGCCGCGAAGCCTTTTTAAAAATAAATGCTTTAAAACTGATAGTAAAATAAATTCAAATTCAAATTGTTTTTTAAAATTAAATACTCATTTACCTATACAACCTAAAACAACTAAACAACTTCATCCTGTTATTCCTTGACACAGGTAGCTTCTTGCCCAGCACCACAATCTCTGAATCACCAATTGAATTGACATGATTCAAGGCTACCACATAATTGCGGTGGATCTTTATAAAATCAGGTTCTGATAAGAGCTTCACGAATGAATTCAGCGATGCTGAAATCTGGTATTCCTGCTTGGTGGTAACCACCTTGCAGAGCTTGTCCATTACTTCGATGTAAACAATGTTTGATAGTGGTACCCGGTCAAGGCTGCGACCATTGGGTAGTAATAGGGGTTGAGGGTTCATGATATTTTATTTTAAGGGTGGGGTTAGGGGCGATCGATCTTCACCTCGCCATTTGCAAAATGACCTTTCTCTCCAGGTTCAATAATCCAGGATTCCCGTCTGGTATAGCCTACCGTCACAACACCTGTTCCAGCACTGATGGTTCCGCGCGAAAGATCCTTTTCCTGCTGAAGTGTGAATACGCCTTCCGGACAAGTCATCCATACTTTGCCGGTTACAACCCTGAACGGTTCGCCTTTCCATTTTGCTACAGTGAACTTTGCCGCGCCTGTCAGTTCAATTTCACGGGAGTGGGGATAGAACTGGGGAGGGTAAACGATTTTGGAATGTGGCAACAGTTCAACCAACGTGCTGTCATAGAGCCAGATCTGCTTTGTATCCTCGCCGGTTTCAACGGTGATATCAAAGAAGCCGAAATCCCGGATCTCTTTCCCGCCGCTGAAGAAGCTGGCAATGGGATGCTTGGGAAGAAAATGATCGAGGGTGCTTACGCCCAGTATAACGAGTATGCCTATCCAGAAACCTTTGTGGAATTTGAATTTCTTTTTTGTTTTCTCACGGCCCAGCTTATGCAGAAGGGCAATGGTTCCGGCACCGGTTCCATCAGCGTTCACGTCTATCAGAAGATCAAACATCTCCCCATTGGCTTCACTTTCATTCATCCACAGGTCCAGCTCATCTTGCTCTTCCTGGGTTGTGAGGTCGAGAAAGAAATTCTTTAGCAGATAAGCTGCCCGTGGCGAAAAATCAGCTTTAGCAGCAAGTGCTTCTATGCGTGCTTTATAGGTTGTCATATATTATTTTTTAACCAAACGATGGGTTTGGAGCCAAAATGTTTTACAAAATGATCACGAAAAGTATCAGCGTTATTAAATCCAGCTAATATGGCTGCTTCTTCAACAAGTCTATTTTCTTCTATGAGTAATCGTTTCCCCTCCAGTACCCGGTAGTAATTCTGCTGTTCGCCTAATGTCCTTTTATAGTATGCCTTATATAACTTTTTCAGCTTACACTCGTTCATGGTAACAAACATCGAAATTTCTTTTGTGGACAAAATCCTTTTTGTGGTTGCATTCTTTTGTATGTATTCATCCGCCTCTATTAATTTTTTGCGGTCCTCGGGATCAATCAGCCCTATTTCCTGTCCCATTTCACACGCATATTTTACTTCGATAATCAATTGTGTTAAAATACAAGAGAGTTTGTCCTTTGCGTCATACTCAGGCTTATACAGTTGAATTATATCCCTGATAATTTCATCCATTCTGGTTGTGGTATTAAAACGATTTTCCGAAAGAATTTCCCATCTATACTTTTGGCTGAGCGCTTTGATAGGAAAAAGAAAATAATCCACTTTGACATTTGGATCTAAAATGATCTTGTAATCGGATGAATTTAGCAGGCAGATATTTCCCGGATTTAATGACCAGTTTGTGCCTCCCTTTACATTGAGCATAAATTTGCCCTTCGTTACAATCAGAAGTTTCAATTCCTCTGCTTTATCCTGGAACCTGAGTTCCCATTGGGCTTTAGTTTCAAAAGAATACCAGTAAAGTGGTCCATCGCCCGTCAGGTATTCAATGGCCATAATTTTGCCTTTTTCTTCTTTGGTACCTCTCGTAATATGAGGGGGAAGATCCTTTATTGGATACTCGCCATCAAAGTTGGTTTTCAGCTTGATGGCACCATTCAGTTCTTGTGAGATTTGCGTTTGCACGTAAAGTAGATTTAATAGTTATCAACTACTCAGGGGTGCGGATATACAATGCTAGATATTGAAAAGTATTCTTGCAAACTTTTAAGATAAAATGTTTGCGAGTAACCGAAAATATTCCCTGTACATGGTTTTTCTCTCCCTGTAGCATGTTTTTGTTCTAAATAACCCCCAACCAGGATTGGTCGGGGGTAGGGTTTGGCACTTCAGGTGGAACCGTAGCGATCAGAAAGCCTGGTTATGCGCAACCAGACCTTCTCACCCTTTTCAAGGGCGTTGCTAACGGTGACCATGAGGCATTTGAAAGCCATGACGGAGTTCCTTCCGATGCCGGGGGCCAGCATTTCGGCCACGGGGGCGATGCAGCCTTTCAGCTCTTTCAGCGCGTTGTTGGCCTTGTGGATGAGGATCAGCGTTCGGCCGGGTACATCCTTAACCATCAGGTGTAGACGATGGCGGGTGCTGTAACGGAGCACAAGCGGGTAGCGGCCTTCGGGGATGCAGGAATGCATGCGGCGGTTATCTTGCCAGGGGAGCTCAATGGTGAAGCAGAGGAAATGCTCATTGCAACTGAGGATGCCGTTAGTGCCGGTAGGTTCGTATTCGCGTTCTATGAGGAGTTCCATGTCAAAAATATTTACAGATGATTGCCTTGTTACCGGAGATGTCAAAAGCGGTGATGGTTACCAAAGAATCGGGAAGGTCATCGATGCTGTGCCGGGTGGTGTAGATCCACCAGCCGCGGTCGCCGAAACCATGTCCCATGCCTTCTTCCAGCAGATGCCCATCGGCGCCTACAAACCTGAACAGTACTTTTGCAACGGCTACATTGTCGGTGGCTTTGATGCGAATGGTGAGACTGTCCTCGCCTTTCCGCACCAGGTGAAAGAGGTCAGAGATATGCGGGCCGCAGAGTGCATCGCTGATGGCTAACCGAAAAAGGTGAACGCCGGGTGCAGCCAGTTTCTGGTAGGCGCTTAATAAAGCTTCATCGTGGTAAACCTTTTTGGCATAGTCGACGGCATCTTTAAAACGGATACGTGATGGGATAATGGTTGCCGTTAGTGCGGGTTTGGGTTGTGTGGCGATCCAGTTTTGGATGAGTGTGTAGAGTTTCCTCAGCAATCCAGTGAGTGGGTGGAACCCTTTAAGAAGGGCACACGAAGGTGTTTTCAATGGTATCTTTTCCATAGAAAGAAAAATTAAGTAATGAGATAAAAGAGCCCCGGCCGGCGCGGGCCGGGGCTTGTGAAGGAAGGGGGAGGTGATGGATTATCCCTTCACGGCAACCTGGCTAACGGCGCTTGCAACAGTTGCTGCCACACCGAGGTAGCTAGCCACGGTAACTACAATGGCGGGGAGTGCCACGGGAGAAGCCAGGAGGGCGGCGCTGATGGCGGCGAGGGCCATACCGATATTTCTCAGCTTGACGAAAAATTTCGGTGTCTCAGCAAGAGCGCGGCCGGTGAGCGAGAGCTGGTCGATATCAATTTGTTTCATCTGTTCAGGGTTTTTAGGTTAAAAAATGGGGGTGATCATAGGGCGGAGGTGGATCAGAGAACGGCTTCGAAGAAGGCCCTGTTCTTGGGAAGGTCTTCGGCGACAACGCGGATGGTTGTACCCGTTAGACTGGGGTTCGCCACCTGGGTGGTGTAGATCCAGTCGTACCCGGTAGTTTCATCCATTTGGGCATCGCCTTCTTCCAGGATGCTGCCGTCGGGGGCGATGAGAGTGAAGCGCACGCTGGTTACGCGGAAGTTATCGATCGCCTCAATGAAGAGAGGTTGACCGGGTTGTCCCTTGTAAGCGTCGGCGCGGAGGTCACCAACTTCAGGACCTTTGTAAGCATCGAGGAAGGCCACGTTGAAGGCGGTTTGGTTCCCCCTGCGCCCATCGGCATACTGCAGCATCAGGTCGGGGTTGGTGTTACTCATACGGGCATAAATAGAAGCCCGTTGGAATTTTTTCTGGAGCTGCAGCATATTGGGGGGAACGGGAACGCCAGGATCGCGGCGTTTGGGCAGGGAGGCGATGATAGATTTATCGCCGCGGGTTTTCATTACATACTGCTTTCCTACTTTACCTCTGTAGTTTTTGGTAAGCATGTTGTTGGTAGTGGATGACATGGGAAAAGTTTTTAAGCGTTACGAAGATGGATTGTGTCATTCGTGCCAGCTTACCGCGGAGAATGCGAAGAAAAGGGGCCTTGCCTGGGCAAAAACGAGTCATTCGTGCTATACGGGGGGGTGCTATTCGTGACAGTTCACCTGGGTTTTCCCGTACTCTGGAAGGGGTTTCTATAGGGTTTTTGCAGGGTTTTGCCAGAGTTTTTAAGGACTATCCAGGCACTCTCTCGGCACTCTCACGGCAGTCTGGCGGGGTTTATCTGTGCCAATCCATTTCCAACCTAACCATCACCGGTACTGGAAGACTTTGCGGGGCCACATCTCCCGCGCTGTCATGTGGCTGTCCAGGGTGGGTTAGGAAAGGTTGGTGGGGGATCGGGTATCAGGCAGGGAGGAGAAAAAAGCAATTCAGGTTAAGGGTGGGGACGGCACCATAAGTGTCGCGTCTCAAAAGAGGGTTAAGCGGTTTATTCTGGTTTTGTTTCAACAGGTAGCACCTGGCGGAAAATTTCCCCTTTTTGGTAATGATCTTACAGCGATCGCCGGACTTGCGGATAAAGATGATTGAATCAGGAGATGCTTTGAAATCAGAAGCCTTTTCTGTGATGATGATGAACTGCTTTTTCATAAAAAATAATTTAGAATAATTGATTGCTGGTTGACTGAAACAACAATAACAAGCAGCAGCAAGGATTCCAAATGAAATTCGCGGGAGGTAGAAATTAGTGCGCAGGAGGTATCAAAACTGGCGCAGGAGGTATTTTGTGGATGGTTAAAATGGGGGGGGTAGAACAAGTGGGTAGGAGGAAATGGTGTGTTTTAACGCTCCCTGAATATGGTTTTGGCTCCCTGGTTTGGGTTTTGGAGGGGTTGCTCACTTTCTGAGAACCTAATCAGCAACTTATAATTTTTCATAAATTGTTTTTTAATTATTAACTCAATTGGCAGATATAGTGAAGAAAATTACCTCTTAGTGGTATTGTAGGAGAAGATGAAACGTTATATATTGGAATCTGTAAAGAAAAATTCTTCAAATTACCAATTGTCTTAAACAATGGACATGAGCAAAAGTGTAGTGAATACTCATTGATTTTTTTTCAGTACGATCAATTCTACTCTGCACAAATGCACAGCAGGGTATTTAAATGAGAAATTTCGCAATGTTTAAAACATAATATTTTTAATAGGGAATAAAAATAATTCATGGCTTCGTTTATCTTAAAAATTAAATAGTTGGATGAAAGTTAAAATCAATTAAAATTTAATAAAAATGTCGGACGAACAAAAAGTTAAATATTTAAACACTCTTGAAAAATTAAGACAAAGTATTGGGGGGTGTTTTGGAAGTGAAGATGGCATCTTTGCTGGCCATCCTGCGGATGAAGAAAGAGCGAAGGTCATTAGAAAAGACGCGGAGGGAATAGGCGTCCGCCTTGTTGAAATGCAGGAATTAGTACTTGGCTATTTATATAGGCGCCAATATCAAGCGGAGCATATCAAGACCCAAACTGATGCAGCAACAAAGTTTTTCGAGAAAAAGTTAAAGTAAAAATTTAGTTCTTTACTCAAGCTTCGGCTCGGTGTTGGACGTCATAAATGGCCCCGCCTGCGGAATCCTTAATCATTATTATACACAATAAACTAGATGTATATTCAAATCTTCACACAATAACTCGTTGACGCAATCAGTTTAAATGAACTTTCCATCTTTAAAACATAGAAACATAAACAACTGCTTCGAATACCAAAATTTTGAATCCAAATAAATTCCTAGCCAGAATTTAAACGTATTATTTTAACTGGTAAAACGGTACAGGTAAAACGACCATCTTAAATAGAATTGCATTCCAGTTTATTGAGCATAATAATGATCGCAATAAAGTGCAAGATATACAATACCTAAAAATAAAATGGAAGTTAATAGCCGCATACACTTTTTCAAACTTGAATGCGGCAATTAGATGATTATTGAGACATTGATATATATTTTTTAGTGGGTCAGATGAAAGCTGTAAACACAGCAAATCGTCTTAATATTTTAAACAATAGGCATGAAAAAGATACAAAGCTGGGTTCGGCTGGTGTTAGGCCTGAAATTCAGAAGAAGTATGAGTTTTTCCTTCACTAAATTATTGATTGGTTAGACGGTCCTGTTGGATCGTCTCTTAAACATCAAAATGAGAATAAGATTCGACTACACTTATCCAGAAAATCTTCATTTGCAAAGTTAATGAGATCATCGGAAGCTTTATCAATAAAGTACCTGCACATATCCTAGATTGATTTAAAGACTTTATAAAAAGCTGCGTCCATAATAGCGGCTGACGAATAAATGATAAGTAGTAATTCATTCAGAGTAATTATAAAACAATTAATAATATGATTATAAAGAGGCTAAAGACGAAAAATTATCGAAGCTTAGAAAATTTAGAGATCAGCTTTAACCCATTCTATAATGCCCTTTCTGGGAAAAACAACTCTGGAAAATCCAATATTATAAGAGCTCTTTTAGCGTTCTTAACATATGATTTTAGATTTTTAAGAGATTACTCAGAAAATGTTATTCATTATGCTAGTGATTATCCTAACTCAAAAAGGAAAGACAAAACAAAAGAAGAAATTTATGTTGAAATTGAACTTGAGTTGGATGAATCAAACGATGCTGGGTTATTCAAGTTTATAAAAGAGCTGATATTTAAGGATGAAACAGAATTTAGTAATTCGAAGGAAACCTTAAGAATTATTGCGATTGTGGAAGCTGAACAAAAAGATTTAAAGATCAAAACAATTTTTGGAAATCACGAAATTTCAGATGAATATAAGCGGGAAGAATTATTAAATAGGTTAAGAGGTTCCGGTTCAGTATTATTTCATAATTCAACGGAAAATGATCCAATTTTTCTAAGAAGAGCTAGAAGGGATAATCTAATTTCATATATTGGTAAGGAGGATAGGACAGAGATTACTAAAAGAAAAGAAAGTTTAGAAAATGAAGTAAAAAAATTACTTAAAAAACATCAAACGCAGTTTAGTTCTTTACTAGGAAGACTAGAAGACAAGTATGATGTTTCCCTTGGTATTTCAAGCTTAAATATTGAAAGGGAGAGTGTAGAAATATCATTGAAAGAAAAAGGGATTGAAGTTTCATTAGACGATTGGGGAAGTGGAACTAAAAATAGAACCTTGATACTTTTAAATTTAATGAATGCCAAAAGAGTTCAAGAGTCTAGTTCTGTAAATGACCGCTTAACGCCAATAATTGTGATAGAAGAACCAGAAAGTTTTTTACATCCTTCTGCGCAGGCTGAATTTGGCAGAGTATTACAAGATTTAGCTTTTGAGTTTAAAATACAAATAATTGTCGCTACCCATAGTCCATATCTATTAAGTCATAAGGAGCCATCTGCTAACATTCTACTTCAAAAAAATCTATCTGCGACAGTAAAAGGTTCTGAAATAGTAAATACAAGTGGAGATAAATGGTATGAACCGTTTGCATTATCACTTGGAATTAGTGGTGATGACTTCGGTCCTTTAAAATCCACAATATTTAGCGGTTCAAGTGACATAATATTGGTTGAGGGTGAATCAGACAAAGAATATTTTGAATTATTAAAAGATGAAAAACATGGAAATTGTCGTTTGAATTTTAATGGTGAAATATTTCCATATGGTGGCGCTGGAAATATTAAGAATAATATATTATTAAGGTTTATCAAAGAAAGATTTAAGCGGTTTGTTGTTACAGTCGACCTTGATAAATTTCCTGAAGTTAAAAGTGCTTTTGATACCCTTGGGCTTAAGGAAAATAAAGAGTTTATAGTAATTGGAAAGAACGAAACTGGAAAAAAATGTATTGAAGGTTTAATTCCTCATAAACTATTATCACAAGTATATTCTGATAACGTAGAATTAGTCCAGAAGGCAATGGAAAATTCACCAGAAGGAAAAAATTGTCGAAATCATTTAAAGACTAAAATACTAGAAAAATTTAAAATAGATGGCCAGAATGATCTTAACAATTTTAACGAATTTTATCTTATGATAAAACCATTGAATAAGATATTTAAATAATTGAAATTGAAAGGTAACCTGGAACTGTACTTTCGTCAAAAAACTTTGTAGTAAAGACAATTAGTTAGAGGTTTTAGATGATATTTTGTAACAACGGGTGAATCTCCAAATCTGCAAATGCAGCTTAATGCAATGCTGCGTAGCGGAGAAAACTCAATGATAGTTCAAAAAGTAATAGGTGATCTTAATTTTTTTTCATCGTAGTTATTGATGAGCCAGCAGTTCTGGTCATATAGGCTTTTTAGGCAAACATCTATAGCTTCCCAGCCTTCCAGCTCTTTTAAAATAGAAGCGACAGTATAAATTTACCAATGCTGAGTTTATTTATTAATTATTCTAAAAACCGAACGCTAGTTAAAAGATAGTGTTACAATCAGGGGAATAAAAAAAATGGAGCAAGACTCCTCAAATTTAGGTACTTATATTCCATTAGTTTGTCACGAGCTACTTAGGGTTATTAAATAATATTTTTAGGATTTAAATCAATTTAAACAAAGTTCGAAATTCAACAATACTTAAAGAGTGCCTTGCCTCAAATAATCTTTAAGTCTTAATGATATATTAGGTGAATCCAATAATACTGTAACTATTTCATTTTTTTCTTCTACTGTCCAGATATAAGTTTCATCAGAATCTAAAAATTTATACAGTTTTTGGTTCTTGTGCATTTCTTGTAGAATTTCTACCCCGAACATCTCACCGCGAGTTATCATTTCTTCGTTATTCCCACTTTTTAAGCGTAATACCACACCTAATAGATCTATTATACCCCACAGAGAAACTGTGGCATCTTTTGCTTTTTCTAATCCTGTAGTTGATGGATCAAAACTCAAAGCATCGAAGGATTTTAGTATTCCTTTTCCAAAATATTTAGAATATTCTGGATGTGATTTGTCAGCCATACTGAAAAGAGCATTTTTTACCATTTCAACTTTCTTCCAACTCTCAGTCGGCTTATTTTTTAGCAAGTTTTCAAGTTTTTCTCTATGATAAATAATCCATAACGCCGCAGCAGCGGCAATTTGAGGGGTAGCTGAAGAAGTCCCTGCCCCGTTTATTCTAAAAGGATATCTTTTATCATTTAACGTTGCCCAGGTTGTATTTGGTGTATACGCAGCAATAGCTGATTTCATTGCACTTAAAGGTCCATAGTTTCCTTGCATGTATTCGCTATTTCCACCCATTAATTTCGTTTGTGCTTCCATGGCGTATGGTAAATGATTATATGCAACTCCAGTTGCGGCTATTACTCTATCCCAACGGGCGGGATATAATACTCTTTTTGGTGATATACTTGCTAATCCTTTAAACCAACTGTTTCCTGCTGCTGTTACGAGTACAACACCGTTTTCATAAGCCTTATTTACAACTGTTGCCCAGGCTTTTGTAGGTGCTCCAGCCATTGACATACTGATTACTTCACATCCTTGATTTATTGCATACTCTACAGCATCTACAAAACCACTCGTTCTAATCAATGCTACGGTGTCGCATATTCTAATAGGGATTATTTCAGCAAAAGGAATAGCACCAAATTCGCCTTTGTAACTTTGAGTTGAAATCCGAATGTCTACATTTTTTCCTCCTAAAATTGCGATTGTAGCTGTACCATGTCCATTTTGTTCAGCAATAGTTCCTGTGCTTATGTCAATTGCGGCTTGATTTGTTTCACCATTAATAAAACTAATTCCTTTAGGTGTTTCAAAACCTTCTGGTAGTGCAGGATGTCCTGGTTGATAACCAGTGTCAATTATTGCAATTTTTATTTTGCAATTTTCTATTCCTACTTTTCTTATTACCGCTTCTTTAGCTTTTCGCAATTGAGAAAAGTTTTCGTTTAAATGCCAAACCAAATTGTCATATATTTCTTTAGGCTGAGGCCAATTTTGCAAATAATCATTTTCTAATGATTTTGTTTTAATACCATACTTATGGACTTCAAATAACTTTGATTCTAGATTAGGTTCAATATATTCCTTTGAGAGAGAAATATCTAAATGATTATGTGCAATATCCCAGTCATTGGTTCGACTTTTATTTATTAAAACTTTATCTTTAATTACATGTCCGTTGTTATTTAATAGGTCCATAATTATATTTTGTGAAGGTAGTTTTTAATGAAGTCTAACATTTTATCGGCATCATATTCTTCTTTAACAGTTTTTGAATTATTATTCACTTCAGTACTTTGTTTGGTCTTATCCTTATCATTACTTGTTGATCCCAATTTCTTACTCCAACCTTTATTACTATCAATTTCATTGATCAAGTCACTTTTAGGGTTTATTTTATGAACCCTTTCTTTGTCGATGGATTTATATATATCATCTAAACCAGGCTTGTTCTTTTGAATATATTCTTCAAAATTATTTTTGTCATAATTTTCTTCTAAGCTTGCTTTTTTTGACTGTTCTGTAATTGTCTCCTGAAAGTAATCCCTTGGTTTCCATTCTCCGTTTTTACATACATGGTATTTATGATTTAGATTTATAGCTTCAGTAAGGATTGGATTTTGATGATGCTTAAATTTCTGAATTCTGTTAGGAACTTCAATCAAGACATGGTATATTAAATCTAAAACACTTACGTACTCTCTTAGAGGAGAATAAAATCCATTTAGGACTTCTAAAGCAACTTCAGTAAACAGGCTATATTTTGCATTAGGAAGTATTACAGAAGTTTCATTATCATCACATGAAGAAACAAAAACACGACCTTTCCCAGACTTTAGCTTTTCTTGAAGGGTTCTATTTGAACACATTGTCATTTCCCCCCCTTTTGTCTTCAGACCACCTTTTTTTATTCCTCCAGCATGACAACAATCTAGCATGACTAATATTCTTTTAGCTTTGATATTTTCAATTTTTTCAGAAAATATATCGCCATTTAACATTGTTTTTTCCTTGTTATTGTAATCCCCTCCATAGGTAACTAAATAGTAATCATAATCATTGCTGGTTGCTATGGGAAATCTTTGCCCATGTCCAGAATAATAAATGAATACTGTAGCATCTATTGTTTCTTCACTTTTTTTTATGATCTCATCAAAAGCATTGATAATATTATCTCTTGTGCTTTTGTGGTCAGTTAAATAATAGGTGTGTAAGGGATTATATGCTCCTTTTGTTGTCAAAACATTGTGAATAGCTTCTGCATCTTTCACTGTTTCCGGAATGTCCGTACCTCCAACACCAATTATTAAAGCGAAGAAGTTATCCATAGTTAAGAAGTTTAAAAATATACAACAATAAATTAATGAAATAGTGATGTTAATTTAATGGACTACTAATCATGGGTAATGGGTTCATTTGCTTTTAGTCTTCTCATTATAATTTTCGAAACTATTTTTCCTACTGTTTGAGCAACATCTTCACCATACTTTTGGCCATTTATATGGTAGTATCCCCGGATATGGCAGTATTCATGAGCTAAATGAGCAGCATATTTTACAGATGCATACCATGATTTTGTTGTTTGATTTAAATACCAACTCCGAGTAGTTACTTTAAATTTGCCATAACTTGATTTTCCAATTTGATCATTTGGGTCAAATATGCTTTCCTTTAATGGTAATTTTTTTATTATTATATCTAATGTGGTATCAGAAAATTTATTTAAAGAATCATAAACTTGTGGTCCAAGCAGTTCACTACATTCAGTTCGCCGGGATGAGTGTAGATTTGTACATTTGAATTTGAACTTGGAGAGAGATTCTTTAAATTCTTCAGTTGATAAAATAAAACTTACAATCTTCAGGGCCTCTATAGTTGTATCCTTAAAGTTTTTTATATTACTTGTATAATTATTAAGTCTTAAGGTTATCTGTGCATCTGCATTTAGTGATTCTACTAAGTAGAAGATAACTATTAATGAAGCCAATTTCATTTGCAAATTATTTTTGGTTAAATTATTAAAACGTAATACATATTGTTTTATGAAGGTTTGTCTTGTTTTCCATTAGTATCACTTACTTTATTGGACTGCCTTGAAAGAATAGTATATCCAAGTCCAAAAGATATCCACGGTTTTCCTTGATACTGCCAATTAATTTTTTCTTTCTTTGAAATGTAATCAAGGCCTGAAAATAAGCCGATCTGAACATTGTTGAATTCAAAAACAATTCCGAGAGATGGTGTCAGCGCTGGTCTATCAGTTGAGGTAATTATTTGCCCTTTTGTTGAGAAACTGTCAAGAGTAACTGATGTAATGCCAAAGCCCAGTAGTAAATTTAAATGATTGTCGGAATATTTTGATGCTCTAAACTTTGCTCCAATGCTTGGACCAATTGTAAAATCTTTTGAGAAATCAAATTTATTAAAACGCATCTTTACAGGAACTATAACTGTCCCCGCAGTAAACACAGGTGCCCATCTTCTATATCGTTTAATGGCTTTTGCGTTGAAGTCTTTATTAGCTAAACGGAAGTATTTTTTTCTTTCTTTTGATGAATCAACATAATTAAATTCTAATGCTTTTTTATTTGATCTTTCCCAATTCCAATTCCAGAATTTTATTATGCAATATTCTTCATTTTGGTCAATTAATGTGAATATCGAATTTGAGGGAGCGGTCTGAACTTTTGCATTATCAATAATTTTACCTGTAATATCGCATTCCCAAATAGGTGCCTCAACTCTTAACGTATAATTAAAAGTATGTGATATACGGTCATCATTAGATGATGGTAACTGTCCAACTATGTTAATACTAAAAGTGATTAATATTAGGAATAGCCATCCGCAAATAAAATATTTCATTTCAATTGATTTATTTTATAAATATTGAGTTTTCTACCAAAAGAAGTGTAAGCTTGGTATGGGGTGGACTTAGTGGTATTCTGACACTCGAAAAGGCGCCTTAATTTTAATCGCAATTATATATATTATACAACTCGCTGACTAAATGATAGGTTGTTTTAAAAGATGGGTTGTGGCTAAAACTTATGCTAATTTATAAGGTTAATGATATATTAGCAATACCCTAAAGTGGTAATTTTTATGAGTACGTATTCAATAGTATTTTTTCATTTAGGTTATAGCAATCTGATCTAACCACCAACATTCTTGCTGAAAAAACTAAACTTTAATTTTATAGGCACTATCTGATCAATATTTTTACAAGTTTCCATTTCCCCCTTTTCCAGTTAACTTAGTGATTCTCAAAATCTGCCAGAGCAAACCATCTATAATCATGATCAAATCGATTCTTCTTGCCATAGCCCTATCCATCACTGTGGGGGCATCTGCCCAAACCAGCAAAGCCAAAGAAAACTGGGTCAAACTCTTCAACGGCAAAGACCTCAGCGGCTGGAAACAACTTGGCGGCAAGGCGAAATATATTGTGGAGAAAGGAGAGATCGTGGGTACCACCGTTGTAGATGAACCCAACTCATTCCTCGCTACCGATAAGAACTACGACGATTTTATCCTGGAACTGGAATTCAAGGTTGACCCGCGCATGAACTCGGGCATACAGTTCCGCAGTGAGAGCAAGCCGGAATACCAGAACGGTCGCGTGCATGGCTACCAGATGGAGATAGATCCTTCTGCCCGCGCCTGGAGCGGTGGCATCTATGATGAAGGCCGCCGCCTCTGGCTCTATACCCATGAATACAATGAGCCGGCTAAAAAGGCCTTCCGCAATAATGAATGGAATCGCTATCGCATTGAATGTATCGGCAATACTGTCCGCACCTGGGTGAATGGCATCCCCGCCGCCCACCTCGTGGATGACCTTAAAACCACCGGCTTTATCGCCCTGCAGGTGCACAGCATCGGCAAACCCGAAGAGGCCGGCAGGCAGATCCGCTGGCGTAATATCCGGATCCAGACCAGCAACCTAAAGCCATCTCCCGAAACCGGCATCTTCGTGGTGAACCTTGTTCCAAATGCACTCACCGATGCCGAAAAGAAGAACGGTGTTAAGCTGCTCTGGAATGGCATCAATACGGATGGCTGGCGTGGCGCCTACAAAAAAGCTTTCCCTGAAAAGGGATGGAAGATAGAAGAGGGCATGCTTCGCGTGATGCCTGCCGGTGGAGGTGAATCAACCAACGGCGGTGATATAGTGAGTGAAGAAATGTTTAACGCTTTTGAACTGCAGTTTGATTTCCGGTTCACGGAAGGCGCTAATAGCGGCGTGAAATATTTCGTGACTGAGCAGGAACAGAATTCAGGCTCGGCCATAGGCCTTGAATACCAGATCCTCGATGATGCAAAACATCCCGATGCCAAAGAAGGAGTGGTGGGTAACCGAACCATCGCTTCCCTCTATGACCTGATCCCTTCGCTCAAACCCGGGCAGGCCATTAAGAAGCCCGGCGAATGGAACCGCGGTATGATCCGCGTTCATCCTGATAACCGCGTGGAGCATTTCCTGAATGGTTATAAGGTGGTGGAATACCAGCGCGGCACACCTATCTACCAAGCCCTGGTGGCAAGGAGCAAATATGCAGTATGGCCTAATTTCGGGATGGCAGAAAAGGGGAGGATACTGCTGCAGGATCATGGCAACGCGGTGGACTTCAGAAGTATCAAGATCCGTCAACTGTAAATGCACCGATTTGAAGACATCTAACAAGCCCGTATATGCGCTGGAGCAGACCATGCGATGGTTCGGTCCCGCTGACCCTGTGAGCCTTCATGATATCAGGCAGGCCGGCTGCAGTGGCGTGGTTACCGCCCTGCACCATATCCCCAATGGAGAAGTGTGGACCAGGGCTGAGATAAGGAAAAGAAAAAAAGAGATCGAAGCGGCGGGACTGCAATGGTCGGTGGTGGAAAGTGTTCCCGTGCATGAGCAGATCAAAACGCGGAGCGGGAGCTGTGAAAAATATATCGCCAATTATATCCGCTCTATACAGAATCTTGGGGAAGCGGGGATCAATATCGTTACCTATAATTTTATGCCGGTGCTCGACTGGACCCGCACCGACCTGGCCTATACCGTGGAAGATGGAAGCAAGGCACTTCGTTTTGAGAAAGCAGCATTTGTTGCCTTCGATTGTTTTATGCTGCAACGCCCAGGGGCAACCGAAGAATACAGTCCCGCCACTATTCAACGTGCTGAAGATCGTTGGCTGCGAATGTCAAAAGAAGAAAAGCAGATCCTGCAGCGTAATATCATTGCCGGTTTACCCGGCAGTGAGGAGTCTTTCACCCTGCAGCAATTCAGGGAGGCGTTGGAACCATATAAAGGCATAGATGCAAATGCGCTTCGTGCCAACCTGGTTTACTTTTTACAGAAGGTCATTCCCGCTGCTGTTGCGGCAGGTGTTCGCATGGCCATCCATCCCGATGACCCGCCATATCCGATACTTGGATTGCCACGCGTGGTGAGTACTGCGGCAGATATCAGGGCGCTGGTGAAGGCCGTTCCCTCGCTGAGCAACGGACTCTGTTTTTGCACCGGCTCCTATGGCGTTCGGGAAGACAATGAGCTGCCGGCCATGGTGAAGGAATTTGGTAAGCGCATCCACTTCTTCCACCTCCGCAATACACGCCGCAATGAGTGGGGCGATTTCTATGAAGACAATCACCTCGATGGTGATGCCGATATGTATGCCGTGATGAAAGAGATCGTGCTGTTGTTGAAACGCCGCAAGCAATCCATCCCTATGCGGCCCGACCATGGTCACCAGATGCTGGATGACCTGAAGAAGAAAACCAATCCAGGTTATTCTGCAATCGGCAGGCTGCGGGGACTGGCAGAGTTACGCGGACTTGAACTGGGCACACGCAGAGGGTTGGAGGAGAAATAAAATAAAAGCACATGCAAGGATTGATCAGGAAAAATTTCCTCCTGCAAAACAAGCAGGCCGAAAGACTATACCACGATTATGCGGCGGGGCTCCCCATCGTTGATTACCACTGCCATCTGCCGCCGCAGGAAATTGCGAGCAATAAACATTTCACCGACCTCACAGAGATCTGGCTGAAGGGGGATCACTACAAGTGGCGGGCGATGCGTGCCCTTGGCGTGAGGGAAGAACTGATAACCGGTGCCGCCAGCAATGAAGAAAAATTTCTTGCCTGGGCTGCTGCGGTTCCCAATACCGTTAGGAATCCATTGTTTCACTGGACGCAGATGGAATTGAAAAATCCTTTTGGCGTAGATGCTTTTTTGAACAGTGATACGGCTCCTGAAATATATGCGCATTGCAATGCGCTGCTGGCAGAACCCGGCTTCTCTGTGAAGGGACTCCTCGAGCATAACAGGGTAGTGCTGGTAGGTACAACCGATGATCCCTGCGATGCCCTTCAATACCACCAGCAACTGCAAGGTCAGGGCAACTCCTTTGTGGTGCGGCCATCATTTCGTCCCGACCCCGTGTTGAATATCGCCGATAAAGAAAGTTTTCTTGCCTATAAGCAGCGGCTGGAATTGGCGAGTGGAATCAGTATCACCAACATGGAGAGCTTACTGAGCTCGCTGCAAGAGCGGGTGCAGCATTTCCACCAGCATGGTTGTAGGATTTCAGATCATGGACTGGTGCAGATGCCAACCTTACCAGCATCCCTAAGCGCAGTTGAAAAAGACTTTTCGACATTTCTCAATAGAGCCGATTTCCAGATGCCTGATGCAGATGCCTTTGCGGGTTATGTGCTGTTGCATCTTTGTAAATTTTACCATACCAAAGGATGGGTGCAGCAGTTCCATCTTGGTGCCATCCGTAACCTGAACAGCAGGCTGCGCAGCAGGCTGGGGGCTGATAGCGGGGTTGATTCTATTGGGGATGATGCGCAGGCAATGCGACTGGCGCGTTTCCTCGATGCGCTTGATAGTGAGGATAAATTGTGCAGGACCATACTCTATAACCTGAACCCCGCGCTCAACGAAGTATTTGCTGCCATGACGGGCAACTTCAATGATGGCTCGGTGGCAGGGAAGATCCAGTATGGATCGGCCTGGTGGTTCCTTGACCAGAAAGATGGAATCGAGAAGCAATTGAATACGCTCTCTAATTTGGGTGTGCTCAGTACATTTATTGGCATGACCACCGATAGCAGGAGTTTCCTTTCCTATTCGAGACATGATTATTTCAGAAGGATCCTCTGCAATCTGATAGGCCAGGAAATGGAACAGGGAACGCTGCCCGATGATGATCAGTGGATGGGATCTATCGTGCGCAAGATCGCTTTCAGCAATGCGCGGGACTATTTTTCTGTTTAGTGCTGTCGCTTCTTTATACTTGCGAATACAAGATCATTCAGAAATGAAATGATCTCCGCTTCCTGTTTTGATTTTCCGAAATCAGTGAGGGAGGGGAGATGGTGCATAAAGAAATTCTGGAAATGCGCCATCTCAATAATGGTGGATGCCAGTGATTTCGGGTATTTATAGTCCGGAGAGCATTCAGAAATAATATTCCCAATTACTTCGCATACATCTTTATAAGGCTTGAAGAACTGTTGTTTATTGTCTTCACTCACCTGCTTGGTGAGGTATGCTTTGGAGCCTTCTGAAATGATGATCTTGTGCAGCAGCGCTTCATTGATATGACTGGTGCGCTCATCATCTTCCACCGCCGCGGCAAGCAGGTCGATCACTTTTTTTAATCGAACCGTAGGGTCCTTGATATTATTGGTTTGAAATCTTATCTGGAATTCAAGCCATCCCCAGTACCATGCTGTGAGGTAAACAAGGAGCTTATGCTTGTTCTCGAAGTAGCGGTAGATACCCGCTTCTGTTGTGCCGATCAGTTCTGCCAGTTTCCTGAAGGTGAAAGCTTCAAAGCCGATCTTGTCTATCAGCTCCACACTATGTGAAAGGATGTTGCGGCCCAGCTCCGAACTCTCCGGGTTGCGGAGATAGAGGGCCTCATTCATACTTATTTGCAATTCAATTTTCATGATGGGTGAGCCCGAGGCTATAGGGCAAATCTAGTGAATATATGTTTACATTTATTTATGATAGTAATACTATTATTTTAAACGATTTCGCTATTTTTGTAACCATCAAAAAAGCAAGAATGAAAACGCTTACAAAAGAAATGCAGGCTGCCATCACACCCGCCATGGCATTGGATCTGCTCAAAGAAGGTAATAAGCGATTTGTCAGCAACCTTAAAGTGAATCGCAATCTTCTTCAGCAGGCCAATGAAACCTCTGACGGGCAGCATCCCTTTGCTGTGATCCTGAGCTGCATCGATAGCCGCACCTCGGCAGAGCTGATCTTCGACCAGGGGCTTGGTGATATCTTCAGCGTTCGGATTGCCGGTAATATCATCAACGAAGACATTCTTGGCTCCATGGAGTTCGGCTGCAAGGTGGCCGGATCAAAGATCATCGTGGTACTTGGACATACCAAGTGCGGTGCCATCAAAGGTGCATGTGACCATGTGGAGATGGGTAATCTTACCGCCCTGCTTTCCAAGATACAGCCAGCGGTAGAAGCAGAAACAACAGTGAGGGATAACCGCAATTCAGGCAATGCCGAATTCGTTGAAAAAGTTGCCAGTCTGAATGTGAAGCGCACGGTGCAGGCCATCATGGAGCAGAGTCCGATCCTGCGTGAGATGATCGAGAACGGAGAGGTGGGTATTATTGGCGGAACGCATGATATTGCCACCGGTGTGGTAAGTTTCTACCCCGAGACAAACTTTGAACCTGCACATAAGGAAGTTGCGGGAGCTTTCAATTTATAGTGCAGTTAGCAGGGCATTTGTTATTTGAATAAATTTGGGTAAGATTCCCCTGCATGAAATATAAACTTGAAAAACCTGTTCATGGTAGCATTGGTACCGAAAAGTACCAATGCACCATCGAATGGCGTAACGGGCAATTCATTTCTGATGAGCCCCTTTCCAGTGGTGGTAAGGATACCGGTCCAGATCCCTTCACACTCTTACTCTCCTCGCTGGCCTCCTGCACGCTGATAACCCTGCGGATGTATATTGAACGTAAGGGACTTGATATTCCCAGCATCGCCGTTAATACCAATCTCTACCAGAGCACCAAGGATGGTCAACTGGAAACGATTATCGACAGGGATATTTTGTTTACCAGTCCGGTTGACGAAGAAGTAAAGATCAGGCTGCAGCAGATCGCTGATCTATGCCCGGTTTCCAAATTACTCATGAACCAGGTAAAGGTGAGGACCTTTATTTATAAAGAGGGGGATACCGTTACCATCAACTATGCCAATGAAAATATAACCGTGGTATGGCGACCTAAGTTCTGCCAGCATTCTACGCGTTGCTGGGCACAGCTTCCGACGGTGTTCAAGCCTAACCAGAAGAAATGGATCGATCCGGATGGGGCAGCGCCTGAGCGGATAGAGGAGCAGGTGAGGAGATGCCCTTCCGGTGCTCTTGAATTTAAATATAACCGACCGGATGATTCTATTATGGATGCGATTTAATCCCCAAAAAAACCTGCATGGAATCCACAAATAATGGTAGCTGGGTGATCGATCCGGTGCATAGTAAAATAAGGTTTGAATCAAAATATTTACTACTCACTTCTGTAACAGGTTGGTTCAATGAGCTGGAAGGAAGCGTGGTTACGGGAACTGATAATTTTGAAGCCTGCAGTATCTCGCTGCTGATCTATACCAACTCGCTCACCACACAGAATGAAACCCGCGATGAGCATCTTCGCTCTCCTGATTTTTTTGATACTGAACGTTTTCCTACCATCCGTTTTCAATCAACCGAAGTAAATTCCGTGGAGGGGCGCCTGGTAGTTAGCGGGGATCTTACCATAAAAGGTGTAACTAAACAGATCAGCTTTGATGCCGGATTCCTGGGCACGGTGAATGATCCTTATGGCAATCGCAAAGCGGGCTTTACCCTAAACACCACGCTTAACCGAAAAGATTTTGACATCAGCTGGAATAAATATTTTGACCAGGAGGGGATCCTGTTATCGGATGAGGTTACTATAGTGGCTGATCTTCAACTCATGAAACTAAGCTGACGGCCATGCAGGTGTCCAAACAAAATATTCATCCCACGCTGGAATTCAACAGGCTCGAGGTGAATGTACCTTTTGAGATCCATACCATGGAATGGATTGAGCAGAACCGCAAGGAGCAGAATGCTATTCCCCACCGTCATAATTATTTTACCATCATCTGGGTTCGGCATGGAAAGGGTGTGCACCTGCTCGACCTCGAGAAAATGGCGATAGAAGATGGATCGGTGTATTTTATCAGTCCCGGCAGCGTACACCAGCTCACGGTTGACGGCGAGGTAGATGGTTATGTTATCTCCTTTACCCCCGATTTCCTGCCATCCTTCTATCCTTACGGTTATGCACCCGTGATAAAAGTGGATAAGGAAGTTGAAGCCGATATGGAGGAAGCGGTGGCAAAAATGATGCGAGAATTCAGCAACTATTATTTATTACGCTCAGAGATACTGCGAGGGTTCCTTCAGATCTTCCTGATCTACCTCACGCGGAATTTCGAAAGCAATCCGGCTGCGCTTAACCAACCCCGTAATTATGAAACCGTAAAGGCTTTCCTTACCCTTATCGACCAGCATTATACGAGGCTGCGGCAGGTGAGTGATTATGCAAAGGAGCTGGTGGTAACGCCCAATTACCTGAATGAGCTGGTGAAGAAGATCACGGGGCATCCTGCCAGCTATCATATACAGCAAAGGATCATCCTGGAGGCGAAGCGGCTGGTGCGCTATTCGAATCATTCACTCAAGGAGATCGCCTATGAGCTGGGCTTTGAGGATGCAGCACATTTCAGCAAGTATTTCAAGAAAGCATCGGGACAAAACTTCAGCGATTATAAGCGTCAGCTCTGACCTGCCCCGGCCGCTAAAGAAAACCGTAAATTGTACATCAATTTCCCTGATTTCACTATTCTCCACCGCTGGAAAACAGGCGAAATTTGCAGTATTCAAAACAAGATTATGGAAAACAATATTTTAGGACTACATCATATAACCGCGATAGCAGATAATGCCCGCAGGAACCACCATTTCTACACCAAGGTACTGGGACTGCGGATGGTAAAGAAGACAGTGAATTTTGATGATCCGGGTACCTACCATTTCTATTATGGAGATGAACAGGGTAGTCCGGGTACCATCCTTACCTTCTTCCCATGGGAAGGCATCGGCGCTGGCAGAACCGGTAATGGCATGGCCACAGATATAGGTTATTCTGTTCCGGGTGGAAGCCTTGATTTCTGGGCAGGCCGTTTCAAGGAATTCAATATCGCCCAGGAGGAAGTGAAGGAAAGATTTGGCGAGCAGTTTCTTTCGCTGCGTGATCCGGATGGATTGAACCTCGACCTTATAGTACCGGCGCATACAGATGACCGTGCACCATGGGTAACAGGAGAGGTGAGCAATGATGTTGCCACAAGAGGATTTCACAGCATAACCCTTACCGTTAGGAAGCTGGATCCAACTGCTGCAATCCTTACGGATATATTGGGATACAGTTTAGAAGCGCAGGAAGGAAACCGCTATCGTTTTAAAACCAATACGGTGGAGAATGCTGCGATAGTTGATATACTTGAAGACAGTGAAGGCAGGCCGGGCGTTAATGCTGCAGGAACCAATCACCACGTTGCTTTCAGGGTAAAAGATGATAATATATTAATGGATTATCGCGAGAGGATCGCGAGGAAGGGATATAATATCACGCCCAAGATAGACCGTGATTATTTCTACTCTTTGTATTTCCGCGAGCCCGGTGGTGTGTTGTTTGAGCTGGCAACTGATAATCCCGGTTTCACCAGGGATGAACCATTGGAAACATTGGGAAGCAGCCTGAAATTGCCTAAGCAGTATGAACCCGCGAGGGCAAGGATAGAAGCGGTTTTACCCGTTCTGTAAATTATTAAGAGCGCATCAAAATAAAGCTCATGAGTGCACTGATCACAGGAATACATCATGTTACGGCTATCGCCGGCAGTACGCAAAGAAATATTGATTTCTATGCCGCTATACTTGGATTAAGACTGGTCAAGAAGACAGTGAATTTTGATGCGCCGGAAGTGTATCATTTCTATTATGGTGATGATGCCGGCAATCCCGGATCCATACTTACCTTCTTTCCTTATGAGGGATTGGTAAATGGCCGGCACGGTAAGGGCATGCTCAATACTACCAGTTTTTCTCTGCCGCTGGAGGCACTTGATTACTGGCAGGAAAGACTCAAAAGATTTGATGTGGCTTTTAAGTCGCCGCGGGAGCGTTTTGGGACGGAGCTGGTGATCTATTTTGAAGATGATGATGGACTGGGATTGGAATTGGTATTTACTGATACAGATACAAGAAAGGGAAATAGCTCAGGACCTGTTCCTGCTGCGATGGCAATAAGGGGATTGTATAATGTAGAGATATGGGAAGAGGGATATGAGCGGACTGCCGGTATACTGACCCAGCAGCTGGATCATGTGCTGGTGGCGGAAAGCGGTAACCGGTTTCGGTTTGCTGCAAATAAATCGCCCGGCAATTATGTGGACATCATTTGTTCTCCCGATAGTTTGCGCGGACTGGCAGGAAGTGGCACCGTTCACCATCTTGCCTTTGCAACGCCAGACGCTGCAAGCCTCCAGGCTATCCGCAACAGGATCATGCCACTCAAGTCAAATATAACGCCGGTGCTTGACCGAAAATATTTCTCCTCGGTATATTTCCGCGAGCCGGGAGGAGTGCTGTTTGAAGTAGCTACTGCGAGTCCGGGTTTTAGCGTGGATGAATCCATGGAAACATTGGGTGAGCATTTGCAGCTACCCGAACAGTTTGAAACAAGAAGAGCGGAATTAGAAAACAAATTAATACCCATCAGGGTTAACTACGAACAATTTAAATAAGATGCATAAGAAGAATATAGTAAGCGCAGGCAAACCACTGCCTGCGACCGATAAAGTTTTGGTACTGCTTCATGGAAGAGGAGGCAGTGCAGAAGATATATTGGGATTGGCGGATCATTTGTCAGTAAAGGATTTCGCCCTTCTGGCACCGCAGGCCACCAATAACAGCTGGTATCCTTATTCGTTTATGGCGCCGGTTGAGCAGAATGAACCATGGCTCTCTTCAGCCTTATCACTATTGGAAGATCTGGTAAAAGAATTGAAGGCAAGCGGTAAGAAAGAAGAGAATATTTTCTTCGGCGGGTTCTCACAAGGTGCTTGTCTGACGCTGGAATTTGTTACAAGGAATGCAGCCAGGTATGGCGGGGTAATTGCGTTCACGGGTGGACTGATAGGCGAGAAGATCAATCCCGAAAACTACAAAGGCGATTTTGCCGGCACACCTGTATTCATCGGTACCAGCGATCCCGATATGCATGTTCCTGTTGCAAGGGTTTATGCGAGTTCCAATATTCTGCGTGATATGAATGCGGCGGTGGTGGAGAAGGTGTATCCGGGAATGGGGCATACAATAAGTGGGGAAGAAGTTTTGGAAGCGAACAAGCTTTTGGAAGCGAGAGTTTGAGTAATGGAGGGATGGAGGGATGGAAGGGAGTGATGGAGTGATGGAGGGATGGAAGAATCACTTGAGGCGGTAGCGGAGGAGTTGTGCGTTGATGGCAACAATGATGGTGCTGGCGCTCATGAGTATGGCGCCCACAGCAGGACTTAAAACAAAATTGGGGTAGAGAATGCCGGCAGCAAGGGGTATTGCAACGATATTATACCCAACGGCCCAGAAAAGATTCTGGATCATCTTGGCATAGGTTGCCTTCCCGAATGAAATGATCTTTACAACATCCAGCGGATCACTGTTCACGAGGATAATATCGGCAGTTTCTGCTGCCACATCAGTACCTGTTCCCACTGCAATACCAACATCGGCCTGGGCCAGCGCAGGTGCATCATTGACGCCATCGCCCGTCATGGCAATGAATTTTCCGCCCGCCTGAAACTCCTTCACTTTTTCCTGCTTCTGGTGCGGTAATACATTGGAAAGATATCCATCCATTTTGAGTTTGCCGGCAACCGCTGCAGCGATCTTCTCATTGTCGCCCGTTAGCAAAAATGATTTGATGCCCATCTCCTTTAGTTGTGCAACTGCTTCTGCAGAAGTTTCCCTCAAAGAGTCTTCAAAACTGATTATTCCCACGGGTCCTTTATCGAACAGAATAAAGATCACAGTTTCTGTAAGCTGGTCTATTGCAGTTGGGATTTCAGGAACGGGAATTGAATGCTGGGAGAAATAATTAGGTCCGCCGGCAATCACGATCTTATCCTTCACTTTAGCAGAAACGCCGATCCCCTGCAGGTAGCTGAAATCGGTGGATGGCCAAAGTTCAAGTTTATCTTCGCCCAGTTTTTTCATGATCCCTTTACCGATAAAATGTTCAGAATTCTGCTGCACTGCTGCGGTATATTGCAATATTTCAGCAACAGTATATTGATTGGTAAGCGGGATGATATTCCGAATGGCATGGGTCCCTTTTGTGAGGGTGCCGGTTTTGTCAAATATGATAGTCGTTAATTTGCGTGCGTTCTCAAATGCAGTGCGGTTGCGGATCAGGAGCCCCCTGATAGCCGCCCTGCTGGTGGAGATGGCAACCACCAGTGGAATGGCCACCCCAAGTGCATGGGGACAGGCCGTGACCATCACCGTTACCAGTCGCTCCAGGGCAAATGGAATGCCCTGCGCCTTAGTGATCCAGTAAATGAAAGTGAGCACACCAACAATTATGGAAATAATGGTGAGCCATTTCGCAACTTTGTCGGCGAGGTTTTGGGTGTTGGATTTTGCTGCCTGCGCCGACTGTACCAGTTGTATTACTTTATTGAGATAGCTGTCGCTCCCGGTGCCGGTTACCCGAACTTTAATCACACCGTTCTCATTAACCGATCCGGCAATCACTTTGGCATCCTTCTCTTTTTGAACCGGCATGCTTTCGCCGGTGAGCATGCTTTCGTTGACGGTGCTGCTGCCTTCAAGCACCAATCCATCTGCCGCTATTTTTTCACCAGGCTTAACCAGGATGGTATCATTCTTTTTCAATTGCTGCAAGGGAATATCCTTCACAGCGCCGTCCACTTCAATATGTACAGTGGCGGGGAGTAATTCCACCAATGATTCCAGTGCGCGCGAGGCTGCCATTTCAGAGCGCATCTCCAGCCAGTGGCCCAGCAGCATGATATCTATCAGGGTAGCCAGCTCCCAGAAAAAGTCCATGCCCGCCAGTCCAAATATCACCGCTACACTATAAAAAAAGGAAACAGTTATGGCTATTGCAACCAGGGTCATCATTCCCATGGCATTGTTGCGGAGCTCGCTCACCATGCCTTTTAGGAATGGCATCCCGCCGTAAATGTAGATGGCTGTACCAAGCGCCAGCAGCAGGTATTTACTGCCGGGAAAGCTGATATCTATCCCGATCCAATGCTGGATCATGGGTGATAATAAAAGAATGGGGACTGTTATCAGCAGGCAGATCCAGAATCGTTTCAGGAAATCTTCTGTATGATGGCCGGCGTGTTTATTATGTGCTTCCTTGCTATGTTGCTTATCATGGGCATGCTGCTCTTCTGACTGCGGTTGGGGGTGAGCGCTATGGTCATGGTGCGCACTATGATCCCCGGTTGGAGTATGCTTCTGTTGCTGGCTATGCTCCTCGTGTTTATTGTGATCCTTATGCTTGTTGTCGGGATGTTGATGATGTGAATGATCCATGATTAGCGGAAATGCTTACTGTTATAAGATAAGAAATTCTAAGCAGATCAGTCAACCATGCCGGGACTCCCTCAGCGTAGTGTGAAGGGGACCTGGATCATTTTCTTCTCCCATGCCATAGATAGCTGACCTTTTTTAGCCTCCGTTGTTTCAATAAAGTATTGCAATCTTTCGGTGTGGTTATTCTTTTTAGGCTTCACCTGCAAACGGATTATATCTTCTGCCTGCTCATATTCTGATGCAAGGTGTTGCTGCCAGTTGGAATTTAAAATGAAGGTCCAGGTTTTCTTACCCGGTATCGTGAATACTGCATATTTGCCGGGCTGGATAGTTTTGCCATCAATCACAATTGCCTCTTTGAATTCAATGGTAGTGGCATCATGTGCGCCAGTAACCCATACTTCGTCATAAGGAACCAATCCACCCCAGATAACACGGTTGCGCACGCCGGGCGAATGGTAAACGATCTTCATGCTGTCATTGCCCATGATGGCAAAGGCCATCGACTTAATACTTTTTTTAGTGGTATCCTTTACCAGGTTGGGATTATAACAAACTTCTTCCTGCTTTTGAGCAATTGCGCCGCTTGCGTTAATAACCAGGAGGAGTATAGTGATGAGCCGGATTAATTTGATCATTTTTCGGATTATTAGTCCGCAAAAATAAGGAAATCAGCATCCGGCTCATTGAATGATTCAAACGCCAGTTATTAATTAGCTGGTTTAATTTTCAGGGCAGCAACTACTATACCTGCTGCGCCAAGAACGGCGGCGGAGATGAATGCTATCCTGAAACCCGCATTGAGTGCCTCTGCACCTGTTATGCCGGTTGCCATAGAATTTTTTGTAGCTGCTGCTGCTATCACCACAATTATGGCCAATCCAAGTGCCGAACCTACCTGGTAACTGGTATTGACAATGCCTGATGCGAGCCCGGTTTCAGTTGGTTTGGCTCCAGACATCGCCGCCATGGTAGCTGGAATATAAGCGAGCGACATCCCCACTGCTCCCAATAATGATGCTGGCAATACACTGGTAAGGAAACTGCCATTGGCAGAAACGGTGCTGAATAAAACAAGGGCGAGGGTAAGCGAAATAAGTCCCGCCACCAGGTTGGTCTTGAATCCATATTTTGCCACCAGTTTGCCCGTTATACCAACCATAACGATCATGATGGTGATGGTCATGGGTAATAAAGCCAGTCCGCTGTTGAATGCATTCAATTTCAAAACCTGTTGCAAATAAAGGTTGAGGAAAAACCACAAGGGGATCCATGCTGCAGCCAGCAATCCCATTACAATATTACCTGCCGACAGGTTTTGTGCTTTGAAAATATGAAGGGGAAGTAAGGGTTCCTTTTTATTTTTCTGGATAGAAATGAAAAGGATAAATAGTAATAAGGAGATTGACAATAATCCCAGGGTTTGCAGTGACAGCCAACCAGATGCTTCGGTTGAAACAATGGTATATACCAATAATATCAGTGAGGCTGTCGCCAACAGAGCGCCGGTGAAGTCCACCTTTCCACTGCTTTTTCTGCCGCTTTGCAAATAAGCGCGGCTAACAACTAAAACAAAAATTGCTACCGGAATATTGATAAAGAATACCCAGCGCCAATCCATCCATTCTGTAATCACTCCACCGAGGAATACACCTGCTGAACCACCGGCAGCAGCAGATGCACCCCAGAAGCCGAATGCTTTTCCAAGTTCTTTTGGATCGGTAAAGGTTGTCATAAGTAAGGTCATGGCAGCAGGAGCTATCAATGCCGAACCCAGTCCCTGCAAGGCCCTCCCGGTATTGAGCGAGGCGGGCGACCAGGCAGATCCTGCCAGCAAGGAAGCGGCGGCGAGGATGGCAAAACCCCACATGAATATTTTTCTTGCGCCAAACAAATCTGAGATCCTTCCGCCCAATAAGAGAATTCCCCCAAAGAGAATTACGTATGCGTTGAAGATCCACTGCAATCCATTCTGGCTGTAACCGAGATCATTTTTTATTGCGGGTAATGCCACACCAATTATGGAGGTGTCCATGATCACCATAAACTGTGCAGTACACAGGAGTGCGAGGGCTGTCCATCTTTTATTATCAGGACGCGCTGTATTGTTTGATGATAGTTGCATGATTGATATTTTAAAGGTTTAATTGATTAATAGTCCCATTGCCTTCATCAGCTGTAGTTCCGCAAGCCTTATGGCATAAACAGCCTGCAGGTTTCCGAGCCTTGCTTTGGTGAGTGCCAGTTCTGCATCAGTGAGTTCAAGCCTGCTGCCGAGTCCATAGCGGTAGCGATCATTCATCATGGTATAATTTACCGTGGCTGCCTTAACATTTTCTTCCTGTATCTGCCATTGCCGTTTGGCTTCATCGAGATTTGCTCGCAATGAAATAAGTTCAGTATGTATGCTGCTCTTCATTTCCTGCAGCGCCAGTTCATTTTGTTTGACTGATAGCTCTGCCTGTGTGGTCCTGTACTTTAACCTGTTGCCGGCGTATAGCGGGATGCTCAACTTAACTCCTGCAAAGGAAGTACGAGGCAGCCCATTATTCCAGATCCTAAGATTGTCGGCCTGTGATTGCAATTGGTATTGGGCGATGGCAGAAAGCTGTGGCTTAAAGTTTGCCCTTTCCTGATCTATCTTTTCCTTTCCCTGCTCCACCAGTAATGACTGCATTTTAAGATCATTGCGATTGTTCAATGCAAGGTCCAACCCGGTATTGCCTTCATCGATAGTGGGGCGACTATCGTTAACGTTCAGGCTGTCTGTATAAACAATATTTATTTCCGTATCTATAGCAAGTAGCTGTTTCAATTCAGTGCTTATAACGTGGATATTATTTTCCAGTGCCGAGATATTTGCTTCCAGGTTTTTGATCGAAATATAATTACTGAGGGTATCGGTCTTGAGATTCTTTCCCTGTAAGAAAAGTGATCGGGAATCTTTTAAGGCAAGTTCATTGCGCGACAGACTTTGCTTTAATACCTGCACCTGTTGCTGGTGGAGCAACACGGTGAGGTATAGTTGTGAAACCTGCAATGCCAGTTGCTCTTCTGTTGATTTTGTTTCTTCTCTGCTGATAAGCGTGTTGATCTTTGCAAGTCTTATATTGCTCTGCTGTACCGGCTTCAGAAGGGGATAGGTTGCTGTAATGCTTCCATCAAATGCATAGCGGCCGCCATATTTTACATCATCCAGTTTTGGTGATCCTGTTTCATTCCGAAGGTAGATGACTGGCCGCTCGGTGTATACCGAATAGCTTCCATTGGCTGTTACAGAAGGTAGTAAATAGGATCGCGCTTCTTTCACTGCTTCATCTGTAACGCGGTTGTTGAGTGCTTGTATCTGTAACTGCCGGTTTCCTTTCCTGGCCAGCTGGATGGCTTCGTCTAACGCAAGGTTTTTCGTTTGTGCGGCGAGGTTATTCGCTGATAATAAGAGCAGCGGCAACCAGATCTTGATAAGGTTATTTTTTTTCATGATTGTTCCGTTTGAGGTTATGCGATTTCTTTTTGCATGGTTTCCAATACGGGTATTTCTTCTTCAACAGCTTTCTTTCTTTTTCCGGCAGAGAGGTAGGAGTAAACTGCGGGAATGATAAAGAGGGTAAGAATGCCTGCGAAGATGAGTCCGCCTGCAATCACGATTCCCAGCGACTGGCGACTGTTCTGCGTCAGGGCAATGGGCAGGGCACCGAATATCATTGCCAGTGAGGTCATCAGGATGGGACGGAATCGTTGTTCTGCAGCATGGATGGCAGCATCAAATTTCGAGAGCCCGGTTTCTTTCAGGTGATTGGCAAACTCCACGATCAAGATGCCGTTCTTGGTAATGAGTCCAACCAGTGTGATAATCCCTATCTGGCTGAAAACATTCAGGCTTTGATTAAACCAGTAAAGACTCAGCAGGGCACCGGTTACCGCCATGGGAACGGTTAACATGATGATCAGTGGATCACGCAGACTTTCAAACTGTGCAGCAAGGATCATATAGATAAGCAGCAAGGCGAGTATCAGGGTCAGATTGATATTGCCCTGGCTTTCCTGGAAATCTCTCGATTGGCCGGCCAGTGATGATTTGAAATGTTGGCCCAGGGTTTCTGCCTTAATGCGTTCCATCTCTTCAATACCTTCCTCCAGACTTGTGCCGGGTGCAAGTGCTGCTGATACGGTAGCGGATGTATATTGATCATAGCGATAAATGGCAGCGGGACTAACACCTTCCTCAATGGTTACAAGGTTGTCGAGGGAGATCATTTGTCCATTTGCGGAGCGCACATGTACAGCACGAAGATCACTGATATCATTGCGGTTGGTTCTTTCTACCTGGCCGATCACTTCATACTGACGGTCGTTCTGTAAATAGTAGCCGTATCGTTGTCCGGAGAAAGAAAGTTGTAAGGTTCTTGCCACTTCCTGGATAGACACGCCCATCATGGCTGCTTTCTTCCTGTCAATATTGACCTTGATCTCAGGTTTATTGATCTTAAGATCTGCATCCACAAACATGAATTTCTTACTCTGTCTTGCTGCATTCAGGAATGAAGGCAATACTGCTGATATACTGTCGAGTGATGGAGCCTGCAATACAAACTGCACCGGCATTCCACCTCCATAACGGGTACCAATAGTTGGTGGCAGGTAGGGGAATAAAAGTATATTTCTGAAATTGCCGGAAGCCATCCCGTATTTATTATAGAGTTCCTGGATAGTGGTTTTTCTCTCTTTTGGATCTTTGAGGTAAATAGATTGAACGGCAAAACTTGTTGGGGCAGGGGCAGGGTTAAAAGAGATGGCCACCATGCTATAGGTTTGGTATAATCCTTCAGTAGAATCAGCCACATATTTACCAACCTTGATCATGTTCTGCTTCATTTTTTCAAAGGATACACCCTCGGGTGCGATGGCAATCAGGCTCATATTACTACGGTCCTCAACCGGAGCGAGTTCTGATGGCAGTTTCTGTCCAATGAAATAGATAAGCACAGCCGTTGCAGGAAGGAATACCCATGCCAGCCAGCGATGGCGCATGAATGATTTCAACAGGCTTAAGTATCCATTATTAAGCTTTATAAAAAGTGGTTCCGTGTTTCTGTATAACCAATTGGGTTTATTCTTTTTCTTTAGCAGGTAGGCGCTAAGCATTGGGGAGAGAGTGAGTGCAACAAATGCCGAAACCAGTACAGAGCCCGACACCACGATGGCAAATTCTTTGAATAATTGTCCGCTTATGCCACCCATAAAAATGATGGGCATGAATACGGCGGCAAGGGTGATAGTAGTAGAGATGACAGCAAAATAAATCTCTTTACTGCCGGCAAACGCAGCCTGAACCGGGTTCATGCCTTCCTCTACTTTCTTATAAATATTCTCCAGCACCACGATAGCATCATCTACCACAAGTCCAATGGCCAGCACAAGCGCCAGTAGCGTCAATACATTAATGGAAAAACCGGCGATGAACATGATGAAGAAGGCCGACAAAATAGAAACCGGGATGGCAAGAACCGGGATGATTGTAGAACGCCAGTCGCGCAGAAACAGGAATATGATAAGTACTACCAGTCCAAATGCTATGAATAAAGTTTCTTCCACTTCCTTGATCGATTCGCGCACAGGTTTGGTGAAATCAAATCCCACGATCAGCCTGTATTCCGAGGATATTTCTTTCTTTAGTTGTTCGAGTCTCTTATAAAATTCATCCACCACTTCAATGGCATTTGCACCGCGCTGTATCTGTATGGCAACGCCAACGCCGATTGTATTTTTCCCATCTGTTTCATTGATGATGGCATTTCTTTCATTCATTTCTCCGAGTGCAGCAAAGCCAATGTCTTTGAGCCTTATGACGGCATTGCCATGCTGTTTAATGATCATCTCATTAAAATCCTCTTCGGAAGTGAGTCGGCCAAGTGTTCTTACACTTAGTTCATTATTATTGCCTTCTATTCTGCCGGAGGGCAGGTCAATATTTTCTCTGGACAGCGCAATTCGTATATCCTCGGGCGTTAGCTGGTAGGCAGCCAGTTTAACCGGGTCAAAGCGAAGACGCATGGCATATTTATGTTCTCCCACTATGGCTACTTTCTGGATGCCGGGGATGGACTGCATGCGGTCTTTAATAACGGTGGAGGCGAGGTGACTAACTTCTTTGATGTCTTTTGTATCGCTTTCCACTTCAAGGAAGGCAACAAGGTTATCGGGTGAAGATGCTTTCTCCACAATGGGAGGATCAACATCGGCGGGCAATTGGTTCTTTGACTTGGCCACTTTATCACGAACATCATTCAGTGCATCTTCCAGGTCAATATCACGATTGAATTCAATGGAAATAAGGCTTACCTGCTCTCTTGATTCAGAAGATATCGTGCGGATGGCGCTGGCCTCAGAGATAGATTCTTCCAGGGGTTTGGTGATCTTGGAGGCGATCACGTCGGGACTGGCACCGGGATAAAATGTTATGACGGAGATGACGGGAGGCTCTGTCATCGGGAATTCCCTCACGCCGAGGTAACGCCATCCTACCAGTCCGGCGATGACGATGAGCGCCGAGAATACTGCCGCCAGTACCGGCTTTTTTATACTTAAAGATGGTAAACTCATAAAATAAGGTTGGGAGGTTAATTTTTAGTGCTCATGATCTTTACGGCAACACCGTCGGCGGCGCGAAGCTGGTTGGAGATCATAACTGTGTCGCCGTTGTTCAAACCCGATGCAATCAGGGCTTCCTGTTCATTACGATAACTCACTGTTACCGGGGTGATCTTTGCCTGGCTATTGTGCACCACAAAAACATTGTAACCATTTGCGCCGGGCATCAATGCTTCTGTAGGAATCATGATACCTTTTCCTGTTTTACCGGCAGTATTGAAATATATTTTTGCCGACATACCCGGTTTTAATTTTCCACCATGGTTGCCGGTTGTGGCCTGCACGGTAATATTCCTTGATTGCATATCAACAGATGGCTCGGTAGATACAACAGTTGCTGTCATTATGCTGCTATCGAGAGCAGTAGAGAATTGAATACTTGTACCTTTCTTTACAAGGGGCAAATATTTTTCAGATACGGAGAACAGAAGTTTATAAATGCCTTCTTCCTGGAGACTCACCAATGGCATTCCCGGATGAACGAGTGTGCCTATAAACACTTTCGAGATACCTATAGTGCCAGAAAAAGGAGCGGTGATGGCTGTTTTAGAAAGATCAACCTGGAGGATCTCCTTTCCCGCCTGTAGCGATTGAAGTTTAGACAAGGCAATATCATAATCTTCGCGGCGAACAGTTTCAGTTTTAAGTAGTTCACTCAGGCGGCTCTCATTGATCCGCGCCAGGTGGAGCTCGGCCTGTAACTGCCGGAGCCTGGCACGGATATCAGCATCATCCAGCTTGTAGATGAGCTGTCCCTTACGAACAACGGATCCATCTTTAAAACTCACGAGACTGATCTTTTTGGTGAGTTCACTCATGATGTCAACAGAGCGGTTGGGAACAATAGAACCGGCTACTGTTTCAGATTTATGCAAGGGTTTTTCACTCGCTATAAAAACATCAACGCCTAATGCGGATAATGGCAATGCTGGAAGTGCATCTTTATTATCTGCTGCATTGGAAGAACATGCTGACAGGATGATGATGAGCATTCCTGCTGTCAGAATTGACTTTAAATTGATAGGTTGCATGAGCCTTGGTTTTATGGTTGATTATTGAAATCAAAATTAGAATCAGGCCGGCCCAGGGGCATTACACTATTACTGATATGATTTATATAATTAATAGAATGCGTTAGATTCACACTCATTAATCATTCCTGCATGAGTATATTAATTCTGCTTGCGTTCCTTACACTTTTTGGTGACACTGCAAAAACAACTGCAGATACTACTGCGGCTGAGTATAAGCTGGTTTGGGCTGATGAGTTTATGAATGAGGGAAGACCTGACAGCGCCAGCTGGAGTTATGAAAAAGGATTTGTGCGCAACCAGGAATTGCAATGGTATCAACCTGAAAATGCATTTTGTAAAGATGGCTTTCTGGTGATTGAAGCAAGGCGTGAATCAAAGCCCAATCCAAATTATGCGAAGGGGAGTAGCGATTGGCGGATGAACAGGGACTCCATCCGATATACTTCATCCTGCATGATCACGAGGGGCAAAAAGCAATGGTTATATGGCCGTTTTGAAATGCGTGCTAAGATCGATATCAGCCAGGGATTATGGCCCGCGTGGTGGACGCTGGGTGTATCGAAGCCATGGCCTGCCAATGGTGAGATCGATATAATGGAATATTATACGGGTAAGGTTCTCGCAAATATTGCCTTGCTGGGGAAGGATGGGAAGGCATTGTGGTATGATGAAAAATTTCCCGTTGATTCACTTGGTGGTGAAGCATGGGCCAATCAGTTTCATGTTTGGCGGATGGACTGGACGGAAGACTATATCGCTCTTTTTATGGATGATGTTTTATTGAATAAAGTATCGTTGAGTGAACTCGAGAACAGGAATGGATCAGGATTCAATCCCTTCCGGCAGCCGCATTATATGCTGGTTAATTTAGCCATCGGTGGAATGAATGGGGGAGACCCGGCAGATACTGATTTTCCAAAAAGATTTGAAGTGGATTATATCAGGGTGTATCAGAAACGATAGTTTCTGCGCAATGGATACACGAAATATTTTAGGGAAAATATTTGAATATTTCTTAACTTAATAGTCTTCGCGGTTCCCTATAACAACAATACCCCTCCATTTAATTACCATTAAAATTTCGGTCATGAGAAAGTTATTCCTTCTCCTGATGCTTGTTCCTTTTTATGGGAGCAGCCAGGATAAGAATGTGATCAATGCTACCCGGGTATTCCCTAAGCCCGACAAGGTAGCCGAGTTTGAAAAGGCCATTGCAGCCCATGCTCAAAAGTTTCACACGGGCGACTATAAGTGGCGTGTTGCAGAGATCATGTCGGGGCCAGATGCAGGTGGATACAGCCTAGTGGAAGGGCCGCTTACATGGGAGCAGGTTGATAAAAGAGGTGATCTTGGTCCGGCACACCAGGCCGACTGGAACAAGAACATTGCCATTCATCTTACCGAAAAAACTTCCTCTCTTTATGGTGTTTACCTTCCAGAAATCAGTACCGTTAAGCCAGATGATTACTCTGAGAAATATGCCATTAACCATGTGTTTTTCAAGCCCGGGATGTATGGTGAGATTGTTGAGAATTACAAAACCATGAAAAAGATGTGGGAGGCCGACAAGATGAATGTAGCTGTGTATGAAGCAAGTTCATCGGGTGCACCACAATTGATAGTTGTTACCAGATATAAGGATGGTTTAAAGGAAAGGCAAACAGGATTCCGGAAACCATTTCCTGAAAGATATACTGCTGCAAACGGTGAAGGATCTTTCGAGAAGTGGCAAGAGTCATTCAGGAAAACAGTAGACCATCAGTGGGGTGAAATGCTTTTTACCAGGGCAGATCTGGGATCTAAATAGAAATGAGGGATCCCTGAAACTGATATTAAATAAAATGGTAAGATAATTGTGATAACCAGGATGGACATTCACGTAATAAACACCAAAACTCAAAAAACATGACTTTCAAAAAATTAATGGCAACCGTTTGCCTTTTATTAAGCATTTCTCTTTTTGCCCAGAGCCAGTCTTCCCTGGAGGATATGGTGAAAGACTGGGAAAGATCAAAAGCCTATACCAAGGAGTATCTGGATGCTATGTCGGATGCAGACTATGCGCTTAAGCCCACTCCCGAGATGCGTTCTTTTGCTGACCAAATGCTTCATATCACCGATGCAAATTTTGGTTTCATGTCAGCAATTACGGGAGTAGCGAGTCCGGTTGCTTTTGGAGAAGCAGAAAAAGCGAAGGATAAATCAAAAGCAGCAGTTACGAAAATGGTGATGGACAGCTATGACTTTGTGATAAAAAATCTACCGTCAATTACCGCTGCACAGATGAATGAGAAGATGAAGTTTTTCGACCGCTTCGAGATTACTAAAGCTTCAGCCCTGGCAAAAATGCTGGAGCACCAGGCACACCATCGTGGACAAACAACGGTTTATCTGCGCCTTGCAAAAGTGACGCCTCCGCAGGAGAAATTATTCTAGTTGCAAGATTTTTATGACCTGGTAACAATACAAAAGAGCAGCTAGAAGCTGCTCTTTTTGTTAGTGTGACTCTGTCAGGATTCAAACCTGAAACCTTCTGATCCGTAGTCAGATGCTCTATTCAGTTGAGCTACAGAGCCATTCCCGTAAATGGGATTGCAAAGATAAGGGAAAGCGGATCAATTTTCCAAAACTTCCGCCTCCCTTATTTTATAAAATATTAGTAGTGCCAGCGTACAAATGCCTCCATACCAGCGTATTGGGTCAATCCCAACTGCGCATATAGCCTGGCGGTTTGTCCGTTTCTGTCTTCTGCACGCTGCCAGAATTCCCTGCTGTCTGATCCCTGGAATGGCACCATATCTTTCTGGCTCTGGTGGATGAAAATGCCAAAACGTTTTTTCATCATCTGGTCGGGACTCATCGGTATGGCCATCTCGATCTCCTCGATATTCCATTCCTGCCATGCTCCTTTATACAACCATACCCAGCAATCTTCTACCCAGCTGTCACCATCGGCTTTGATGCGACGCAGACTTTCAAAAACAATATCCAGGCAAACCTTATGCGTGCCATGCGGATCGGCGAGGTCGCCTGCACAAAAAACCTGGTGAGGTTTAAGCTTGCGCAACAACTCCATCGTGATCACAACATCTTCTTCACTCATGGGTTTTTTCTCCACCCTTCCTGTTTCGTAGAAAGGCAGGTTCTGGAAATGAATATTATCATCGCTGATGCCTACATAACGGCAGGTTGCTTTTGCTTCACAACGGCGTATCAATCCCTTGATAGCCCTGATCGTTTCTGTATCACTATCGCTTGGTTTCTTGGTGGCGAGAAACTGTCTTGCATCTGCTTCAATGCCTTTGCTCTTGCTGGCATCAATTCCGGAGATCTCTTCAAAGCCCACAGCAAAATCAAGGAAGCGTGTTACAAACTCATCCGTAACGGCTATATTTCCACTGGTCTGGTAGGCAACATGCACCTCATGGCCCTGGTCGTGCAGTCGCATGAATGTTCCGCCCATGCTGATAATATCATCATCGGGGTGGGGAGAAAATATCAGGCTGCGTTTTGGATAGGGGATAGATCTTTCCGGATGTGCTGGTATCACTGCATTAGGCTTGCCGCCGGGCCATCCGGTGATGGTATCGCGGAGCATATAAAATACCTGCAGGTTGATCTCATAAGCATCTCCTTTTTCAACCAGCAGGTCGCCCAATCCACTATCGTTATAATCGCTGTTGGTGAGTCCAAGTACAGGCTTGCCTGTTTTAAGCGCAAGACTTACCACAGCCTTCTTCACCATCTTTGGAGTCCATTCAGTGTCACCTGTAAGCCAGGGTGATTTGAAGCGGGTAAGTTCAGCTGCAGCGGCTTCATCCACTACAAATACTGTATCGAGATGTTGCTGCAAAAGGGAAGCCGGGATCTGTTCAGTAACATCTCCTTCAACGGCCTTCTGCAATACAGGAGCCTTCATTGGACCCCATGCCATCAGGTAAACTTTCTTGGCCTTCATGATGGTATCAATACCCATCGTTACTGCAAGCCTTGGCACCTGTGATATATTAGCGAACTCAAATGAGTTGGCGATCCTTGTTGAATTTTCGAGTGTGATCAATCTTGTTCTTGAAAACCTGCTGCTGCCGGGTTCGTTGAAACCGATATGACCATTGTTACCAATACCGAGTATCTGAACATCTACACCGCCAAGGGCTTCGATCTTTGCTTCATAATCGGCGCAGTATTTTTTGATATCCTCCTTTGGCCATTCACCATTGGGGATATAAATATTTGCAGTATCAATATCTACATGATCAAATAGTTGCTCTTTCATGTAGCGGTTGTAACTCTGCAATGCATCATTGTCGATGGGATAGTACTCATCGAGGTTGAAAGTGACAACATTTTTAAAGCTCAGTCCTTCGTTACGATGCATCCTCACCAGTTCTGCATAAACAGTTTTGGGGGAGGAACCGGTTGCGAGACCCAGTACGCAAGGTTTACCTTCTGCCTGCTTCTGCCTGATGGTGGCGGCTATTTCAGCAGCAATAAAAGCCGATCCCTGTTTGAGATCATTGAAGATCCGAACAGGGACCTTCTCGAATGAATCAACCATGATAGTGTTGGTTTTTTTGAGTTGAAAGTAAGAGCCGAAGGTAATAATCTTTGTTTATTAGCGTACAATGATCTCGTCTGCGAAGAGCCATGCCTTATGTCCTGCACCTGCCTTTCCATCGGCTATAACGCCCTGGTTACGGGCCTTCAGCCTGATATACCGTGCCTGTTGTTTACCTGTATTAATTGTCATAGAACCCATTGACAGCTCCTTCTTATCAAACGTTTGCGTAGTTCCGACACTCTTAAAATTCTTCCCATCCTTTGAAACGAGGAGCTCCAGATTCTGTGGGGCATATATCCAGCTGCCGGGTGATTCCAGTATATGCAATTCAACGGATGAAATGGTAGTTATTTTACCAAGATCTATTGTTGCATCCAGGTCATCGCCATTGAAGCCAAGCCATTCAACGGAGTTCATTCCTTTTGCGGAACGAAGTCCGTTTACCAGTCCGAATGCACCACCTTGTCCGGGATATGATTTGGAAGGAGCATTTGCGAGACTGATCTTTTTTCCAGTTGCTTTATTAACACTGAAATCCAGGGTAACCTTAGAACTCATTGGGTTGCCATCCAGTTCGGTCCAGTAAGTAACCTTGCTGCTGCCATTTATCTTAAATGCCTGCTTATAATTGCTTCTGTGGATAGTTGTAGTGCCGGGGATCTCGTGGGTATAAATAGATATTGCTTCAGCCAGGGGGCTCTCCAGTTTCACAAGCAAACCATCATGGTTAGCCGAAGGTTCCACAGTGGCGGCTGTTTCGAAATATGCCTTGCTGTAATTGGTGCCTATCAGTTTGTAGAGATCTATGAGGAAAGGAATTTTCTTTTCGAAAGCATCCCAGCTACGTTTTTCTTTAGGGCTCCAGAGCACTTCACTCAGCGCACTGAGTCGGGGGAAGATCATGTACTCCACCTTTGATGGGTTCTTCATGTATTCTGTCCACACATTACCCTGCGCGCCCCAGATATAAGAATGCTTGTCGGCGGGAAGTTCGGCTGGGAGAGGATCATAGCTATAGGTCTCTTCAATTGGTGTATATGCACTGAAAGTAACCGAATCTTCATTGCGTGTTTGTGAATGATCGAGATAAACATAGTTGCCGGGTGTCATGATAACCTTGTGGTTTTCTTTTGCCGCAGCAATACCGCCTTCTTCGCCGCGCCAACTCATTACGACTGCATTGGGTGCAAGACCGCCTTCCAGTATCTCATCCCATCCAATGATTGTTCTTCCTTTTGCATTCAGGAATTTCTCCACACGCTGGATGAAATAACTCTGCAATTCATGTTCATCTTTCAGGCCCTTTTCTTTTATCAATTGCTGGCAGAAGGCTGAACGCTTCCAGTTGGTCTTGGGACTTTCATCGCCACCAATATGAATATATTTGGAAGGGAAGAGAGCAAGCACTTCATCAAATACATCTTCCAGAAATTTGAATGTATTTTCTGAGGGAACAAAAACATCATCGTATACGCCCCATCCCTGGATAACCTGTTTGCCTGTTGTATCACCTGCCCATACACTTTCTTTGGGGAAGTATTTGTAGGTGGCTTCTTCAGGGAAGCAGCTCAGCTCAGGATAGGCCGCTATAGCAGCGGAGGCATGACCCGGTAATTCTATTTCCGGAATGATGGTGATATGCCTGCTCTCAGCATATTTAACGATCTCACGGATCTGGTCCTGCGTGTAGAAACCGCCATAGCGCAGGTTATCATTACCAGTGCCGGGATAGCGGCCAATGATAGTACCATTACGGAATCCACCAACTTCAGTGAGACGAGGATATTTTTTTATCTCGATACGCCAGCCCTGGTCTTCGGTAAGATGCCAGTGGAAATAGTTCATCTTGTGCATGGCGAGATAATCAATATATTTCTTCACGAAATCCATCCCGAAGAAATGTCTTCCTTCATCGAGGTGCATAGAGCGATAGGCAAAGCGTGGGTAATCGCGGATGGTCATGAAGGGAAGTGCGAAAGCAGCGTCCTTCTTATTCTGTGCCAGTAACTGCAGGAGTGTTTGTACGCCATGAAAAACACCTTCTGCATCATCGCCACCAATGAAGATGCCTTTGCTGTTCACCTGCAGTTCGTATGCGCCAGCTCGGGGTTCTTTATTAAATAAGTTATAGAGCGTGATATCAGCAATATTTCCCCCTCTGATGGTGTCGAGTTTTGTGCCATAGAGTTTCTGAACATAAGCTGCCAGGAAATTTGCGGAATGTTCGAGTCCGCTTCCCATATTATTGATCTTAGTGGAAGAATTCACCGTGAATGATCCGGCGGTCTTAGAAACGGTAAAGGAAACGGGCTCGGGAACGATACTATAGTTTTGAGCGGAGAGGCTGTTGGCCAGGGTTATAGCCAGTGCCAGCAGGCAAGCGTAGATTTTCATCATGTTAATTGTTTGATCCGGGTGCAAAAATAAAGACCGGCTTTTTAGTAAACCGGTCTCAAAATTATCTTTTATGCATTCTTATTTAACTACAGGTAATAAGATGGCCGATGAATTGGTGGCATCGTGATGAATGCGGATGGTAGCCTTTTTGAAATCGCTGTCTTTAGCTTCATAGATATTCAGGAACTGCTGAGGGTTGCGATCCATCAATGGGAACCAGCTACTCTGGATCTGTACCATGAGGCGATGTCCTTTTTTGAATGTATGGGCAACATCAGGCAGTTCAAACTTCACGCGTTCAACGGCATTGGGTTTAAAGGGCACCGGTGTCTCAAAACTCTTGCGGAATTTGCCGCGCATGATCTCACCGCGTACCAGCATCTGGTATCCCCCCATGGGGTAAGATTCATCATCAGACCGGTTGCCCTCATAGCGGAAATCATCAGGGAAAACATCCACCAGCTTAACAACGAAGTCGGCATCGGTGCTGCTGATACTTACCAGGAGATCGGCGATCAATGGTCCGGCCAGGCTAAGATCCTGCTCAAGTACCTCTGTCTGGAATGTAAGCACATCGGGCCTTCTGCTGGCAAAACGCTGGTCATCTGTCATGTACTCACGGGTGCGGTTGAAATGAACATCTTCAGTATAAGGAACAGGTTTGGCGGGATCGCTTATATATTCACTTGGTGCGGCTTTGCCTGCCGGCTTTGTATATGCGAGAGAGCCATTGGGCTGGAGATAGATAGCTGTTTCTTTCATGGGTGCTGGTGGCCAGCTTTCAAACTGCCTCCATTTATTTTCACCGGTGAAGAAAATGGTGGCTTCTGCCAGGGCGGGATCAGCACCCTGTTGTTTCAGGTGATAATTAAAGAAGGGTATCTCGATATTGTTCTGGTACCATTCTGCAGTTCGGCTGCCAAAGCGAACATTGCCAAGGTAGCTGCCGTCGGCGCGGCTCCACTGTCCATGGAACCAGGGCCCCATTACCAGTTTGCTATTGGTATTGCTGCTTTGTTTTTCTATTGCCTTGTAAAGATTCCATGCACCGAAAACATCTTCAGCATCAAAAGTTCCGCCAACAGTGAGCATGGCAGGTTTGATATCCACCATGGCCCTGCGAGCATCTCTCGCCTTCCAGAAATCATCATAGTTGGGATGCGCATAGAGATCTTTCCAGAATTTAATACTGTCGCCGGTAAGCTTCATGAAATTAGGAAGAGCACCTATTTCGAGGAAAGTCTTATAATTATCATTGCGTGGAATCTTAAGTGCATTCACCGGGCCTTTGGTAGTTGGGTTTGGGCGTGGGTAACCGAAGCCACCGGCATAGAAATCAAATCCATCCATGATGGCGAGGGCACCATTGTGGTGGAAATCGTCACCAATAAACCAGTCTGTTACCGGTGCCTGCGGGCTCACTGCTTTGAGAGCCGGGTGTGCGCTTGCCGCCGCCATGGTGGAATAGAATCCGGGATAGGATATTCCCATTACTCCAACACGACCATTATTATTGGCGATATTTTTTGTGAGCCAGTCGATAGTGTCATAGGTGTCACTTGCTTCATCAATATCCGTCTTCGCTTTTTTGTCTTTGATGAAAGGTCTTACATCAACAAATTCACCTTCGCTCATCCACCTTCCTCTCACATCCTGCAGTACGATGACATAGCCTTCCCGCATATAATATCTCCAATGGTTATCCCAGAAGTTGCGGTACCTGTCTTCGCCATATGGCGCACAGGAGTATGGAGTTCTTGTCATGAGAACGGGATGTTTCTCCGACTGGTCTTTTGGCGCATAGATGGCAGTGAAGAGTTTAGTACCATCACGCATAGGGATCATCGTTTCTGTTTTCACATAGTTATCACGGATCCATGCAGAGTCAAGTGTGTATTGTGTCTGTGCCTGTGAAATCAAAACTGTGAATAGGGCCAACAGAATAAAAATGGATTTTCTCATGTTGAATAGATTGTTTGAAAAAGATGAGGGCTTAAAAATACTGATTTGATGGGTCAAAATGCCTTACTTTGAAATTCAAATTCTGTATACATGTTATTGCGAAGAAAATTTCTGCAGCAGTCGCTGCTTGGTTCATTGGGTGTATTGATCGGTAAAGAGCAGCTTCGTGCTAACCCTGTTGGCGGAAAGATGGGGAAAGCTTCCGGTCCGGTGGTGATATCCACCTGGGCGCCGAATGCCAAGGCCAATGCGGCGGCATGGGAAGTGCTGGCAGCAAAGGGAAGGGCGCTGGATGCGCTTGAAAAGGGTATTCATGTAACCGAGGCTGATCCTAGCGACCAGAGTGTAGGGTATGGCGGCCTCCCCGACAGGGATGGAAAGGTTACGGTGGACAGCTGTGTGATGGATGAGTTTGGTAATTGTGGTGCCGTGATGTGCCTTGAACATATATTGCATCCTGTTTCTGTTGCCAGGCTGGTGATGGAGAAAACACCGCATGTACAACTGGTTGGTGAAGGCGCCCTGAAGTTTGCGCTGGAGCAGGGTTTCAGCAAGACCAACCTGCTGACGCCGGAAGCGGAGAAAGCCTGGCGGAACTGGTTGAAGACCTCCAAGTATGATCCGATGATCACAGTTGAGCACCTGGAAGAAAGAAATAAAAAGAACAAGAAAAAGCCAGGTCAACAGCATGACCATGATACCATCGGTATGCTTGCCCTCGATAGCAATGGTAATCTTAGCGGCGCCTGTTCCACCAGTGGGATGGCTTTCAAGATGAATGGAAGGGTGGGCGACTCACCCATAATTGGTGCCGGATTATTTGTAGACAACGAGGTAGGAGCAGCAACGGCAACAGGAGTGGGAGAAGAAATTGTCAGGATCTGTGGTTCACATACAATAGTAGAGATGATGCGAGTGGGGCATTCACCTGAGGAAGCCTGTAAGAAAGCAGTGGAGCGTATTGTAAAGCGCAATGGCCTGCAGAAAGCAAAAGAGATACAGGCCGGATTTATTGCTATCAACAAACAGGGAGAAGTTGGCGCTTATTCACTGATTGATGGCTTTAACTATGCTGTGCATACGGAGAGTGGGCCTTATACAAAAAATGCAAAATTCTTAATCTGATCATTTCAAGCACTTACAATGGATTATTTACTTGAGGTGATTGCTTTCAATATTGAAAGTTGCAAGATCATAGAAGAAGCAGGAGGTGGAAGGATAGAACTCTGTGCCAATCCACTTGAAGGAGGCACTACTGTTTCGTATGGAATGATGAAGGCAGCGAGGGAAGCGGTAACAATTCCTATATTCCCTATCATCAGGCCGAGGGGAGGAGATTTCCATTATAACGAAGAGGAATATGCGATCATGCTTTCCGATATCAGGCTTGCAAAAGAAACCGGTATGGAAGGTGTGGTGATTGGCATGCTCACCAGGGAAGGGGCCATTGATTTTCCAAAGATCGCCGCCATGGTGGAACTGGCCTACCCGATGGAAGTAACTTTTCACCGTGCATTCGACAGGGTGAAGGATCCGCTTGAATCGCTTGAGCTGGTGATAGAGGCTGGCTGCAACAGAATCCTTACCTCAGGGGGGCGTGATACAGTGGAGCAGGGCATCCCACAACTGCAGGAATGGATCAAAGCAGCCGACGACCGTATCATAATACTACCGGGCTCGGGCATACGCTCAACAAATATTGCGGCCATTGCCGCCGCAACCGGTCTCCGCGAGTTTCACAGCTCTGCCCGCACCCTGAAGCAAACAACGATGCTCTGGCATAATGAACTTATGACGGAACACATGGAGCAGTGGACGGTGGATGGGGAGGAGATTAGGAAGATGTGGGAGGTAAGATGTGAGGTAAGAGGTAAGAGGTAAGATTTGAGTTAAGATTTGGGTTCACATAATGATAAAGGCTGCCAGAATGCTGGCAGCCTTTTCCATCTCTCCATCCCTCCATCTCTCTATCTCACTGTCGTGATCTTCAGCACGTTGGTAGGCAAATGCTCACGCACTGGCGTACTACCTGTACTTACTACAACATCGCCGGCATTGATGAAGCCGCGGCTCTTCAGGATCTCGATCTGGTCGGAGATAATATCATCCAGACTTTCTTCTTCATTATAGAAAAATGCACGTACTCCCCAGCTCAGGCTGAGCTGGTTTACGAGGGTCCTTTCCTTGGTGAAGATATAAAGCGGTGAACGGGGACGGTAACTGGATAGCATGAAACCGGTATAACCACTCTGGGTCATACCTATCAGTGCATCAGAGTTAACATCCTTCGCGATCTTACAGGCATTGTAACATATAGCATCACTCAGGAATGATGGTGAGTGTGGCTGAGGCGTGAGGTCATCCTCACGGTTATAATTATACGCTTTGTTCTCAATTTCGCCGATGATCTTACTCATGGTTTCAATTACCAGCACGGGATGCTGACCCGTAGCAGTTTCACCACTCAGCATCACTGCGTCAGCGCCTTCCATAACAGCATTGGCAACATCAGTCACCTCGCTACGGTTGGGCTTCACGCGGTCGATCATACTTTCCATCATCTGCGTTGCAACGATAACCGGCTTGGCACGGTGCATACATTTGCGGATGATATCTTTCTGAATGAGGGGAACCTGCTCCATGGGGATCTCAATACCAAGGTCGCCACGCGCAATCATCACGCCATCACTTTCAAGAATGATATCCCTCAGGTTGGTTATAGCTTCAGGCATCTCGATTTTGGAAATGACCTTGGTTTTGCTTTCATTCTTATCGAGGATGGCGCGAAGATCACGAAGGTCTTCAACACGCTTCACGAAAGAAAGCGCAACCCAATCAAGTTTTTGCTCGATGATGAAGTCGAGGTCAGCCAGGTCTTTTTCGGTTAGGGCAGGAAGAGATATTTTGGTATCAGGAAGATTGATTCCTTTCTTGGAAGAGATCTTTCCTCCGAGTGTAACCATCACCTTTACATCATTGGTTGGGGTGATCTCAACTACTTCCACTTCAATTTTACCATCATCAATAAAGATCCTGTTTCCCACTACCACATCTGCATGCAGGTTAGGATAGCTTACATAGATCTTTTCCATGGTGCCAATACATTTTGTATTGGTGAAAGTGAGGATATCACCTTCTGTTACCATGAGGCTGTTATGTTCAATTTCGCCAACGCGGAGCTTAGGGCCCTGCAGGTCGCCGAGGATAGCAATATTATAAGGCTCGGTAGAATTGATATTGCGGATATGGTCAATGATCATCAGTTTGTCCTCATGTGAGCCATGGGAAAAATTCAGACGGAATACATTGACGCCAGCTTTTACCAGTGCCAGTAGTTGTTCGTATTTATCACAGGCGGGACCAACAGTTGCTACGATCTTAGTTCTTTTAAAAGCGTGTTGGCGACCTGCTTCTTTATCCATCTGCTGGTGCAGGTATTTGGAAGCGTGTTTAGACATATGTTTTGGTTTCGTTGCTTGAATGCTTGTTCATCAGGAGGCGAGGATCTTCACGATCTTCATCCATTCCTCATTTATTTTCTGCTTTGCTTTAACCGCATTTTCCAGCGGAGTATAATGCATCTTATTATTCTGGATACCTACCATAACGTTGTGGCGGCCATTCATGAGTGACTCCACGGCATGGTATCCCATCCTGCTGGCGATCAGTCGGTCGAGACAGGTTGGTGATCCACCCCTTTGAATATGACCGAGGATACAAACCCTGGTATCTACTTTAGGTAATCTTGCTTTAACGTGTTTGGCAACCTCTTCTGCACCGCCAAATTCATCGCCTTCAGCAACTACAATAAGGTTTACGAGCTTTTTGCGTTTTTCTTTTTCCAGCAGGCTGTCGAGAACGCTGTTGATATCGGTTTTACGCTCCGGAATAAGAATATGTTCAGCGCCGGTTGCGATGCCGCTATGCAGGGCAATATATCCAGCATCGCGACCCATCACTTCAATAATAAAAAGCCTGTCGTGCGCATCTGCAGTATCCCGGATCTTATCGATTGCTTCAACAGCAGTATTAACCGCCGTGTCGAACCCGATGGTGAAATCTGTACCTGAAATATCTTTGTCGATAGTACCCGGAAGTCCGATACAGGGGATATCAAATTCCTGGCTGAATTTCAGTGCGCCGTTAAAGGATCCGTCGCCACCTATTATGACGAGCCCGTTGATCCCTCTCTTCTTGAGGTTCTCATAGGCTTTCTTCCTTCCCTCGTATTCAAAAAATTCTTTACACCTGGCTGTTTTAAGTATGGTGCCACCGCGTTGGATAATATTGGCAACCGATCTTGATTCCATCTGGTAAATATCATCTTCTACCATGCCGGCATAACCCCTGATGATTCCATACACTTCTAATCCATGGTAAAGCCCGGTACGCACCACTGCCCGAACCGCAGCATTCATTCCGGGTGAGTCACCGCCAGAGGTCAGTACCCCGATTTTTGTGACCTTTCTATCGTTCATTGAATTAAATTAATTTGTTTTGGTTAGTCATAAAGTTAGCGTGGCAAGGTTCGCTGGAGCCGGCAATATTTTGCTTAGGCGCGCCAAAAATAAGGATTTGCCATGATTATGCGGGAGAACAGGTGAGCTGTTGTATTTTGCAGGGGTACATTTTCAAAAAAAAGCAATATGCGATCAAAAAATATCATTATTGTTCTACTTACACTTGTTAGTTTGGATGGACTTGCACAGCTCACTTATCCCGAAACAAGAAAAACCGATACAAAAGAAGATTATCATGGCACTGCGGTTGAGGATCCTTACCGCTGGCTCGAAGATGATAACAGTGAAGAAACCAGGGCATGGGTGAAAGAGCAGAATAAAGTGACCTTCTCCCATCTTGAAAAAATCAGCTTCCGCGAAAACTGGAAAAAAAGAATGCTGGAGGTCAGCAATTATGAGAAGACGACCGCGCCAAACAGAAAGGGTGAATATTATTATTATTATCGCAATAATGGACTGCAGAATCAATCTGTATTATATCGCCGCAAGGGATTAACGGGTGCTGAGCAACTTGTGATAGATCCCAATAAACTCTCTGCTGATGGAACAACGAGGATGACCAGTTTCTCACTATCAAAAAATGGCCGCTATGCTGTTTATGCATTATCAAAGGGAGGGTCAGACTGGCAGAGTTACCGTGTGCGCGACCTGCAGACGGGCAAGGACCTGGCAGATCAGCTTGAGTGGGTAAAGGTTTCCGGAATAGCCTGGCAGGGTAACGGATTTTATTATAGCCGATATCCAGCCACTGAAAAAGGGAAAGAACTAAGTACCAAGAATGAGAATCACCAGGTATATTATCATAAGATAGGAACTTCACAGAAAGCAGATCAACTGATCTATGAAGACGCTTCCAATCCACAAAGATTTCATATAGCCTCAACCAGTGAAGATGAAAGATTTCTGATACTGAATATCAGCGACAGGGGCAAGGGATTTCAGGGTAATGCACTCTGGATAAAGGATAGCAAATCTGCTGATAAGAATTGGAAACCATTGGTGAAAGAACCCGGTCAATATCTATATTCATGGGTAGATAATTTTAATGATCGTATCATCCTTCGCACAAATGATAAGGCGCCCAATTATAAACTGGTGGTGGCCAATGCAAAGAATCCTGATATGGCAGCATGGGAGCCATTTGTAGAAGAGCGCAATTATCCTATGCAGGGTGCGGGAAGTGGCGGTGGAAAATTATTTCTGAACTACCTGGAGAATATAAGTTCACATATTTATATCGTGAATAGTGATGGTACGCCGGAAGGAGAAGTGAATCTGCCGGGCATAGGCAGTGTTAGTGGTTTTGATGGCAATATGGATGATAAGGAATTGTTCTACACCTTCAGCTCCTATACTTATCCACCCACCATTTTCAGGTATGATATCGCCACAGAAAAATCATCCGTTTTTAAGGCGCCAACCATACCATCCTATGATCCTAAGGCCTACGAAACAAAACAGGTATTTTATCCCTCAAAAGATGGTACAAGGGTTCCTATGTTCATCACCCATAAAAAGGGAATTGAATTGAATGGAGAAAACCCTGTTTTGCTATATGCTTATGGTGGATTCAATATTAGTATGACACCTGGTTTCAGCGCGGTGAATTTAACCTGGCTTGAGCAGGGCGGTGTGTATGCTGTTGCTAATCTAAGAGGTGGAGCAGAACTCGGTGAAAAATGGCATGAAGCAGGTATGCTTGAGAAGAAGCAAAATGTGTTTGATGATTTTATTGCTGCAGCAGAATACCTGGTGAGTCAGAAATATACCAATCCGAAAAAACTTGCTATACAGGGAGGGTCCAATGGCGGACTGCTGATAGGTGCTGTTATCAACCAGCGTCCTGATCTTTTCGGTGTTGCTATTCCGCAGGTTGGTGTGATGGATATGCTGCGTTATCAGAAATTTACAATTGGCTGGAACTGGATCGCTGAATATGGCAGCAGTGAGAAGCCGGAACATTTTCCCTTCCTCTATAAATATTCTCCCATACATAATATCAGGGAAGGGATTGCCTATCCACCTACCATTATTACAACTGCGGATCATGACGACAGGGTAGTGCCGGCACATTCATTTAAGTATGCAGCCACCCTTCAGGAAAAATACAAAGGAGAGAACCCGGTGATCATCAGGATAGATACCAATTCAGGACATGGAGCGAGTAACCTCAGTAAATCCATTGAGCTATATGCCGACCTGATGTCATTTGCTTTTTATCATATGGGTCTCACTCCAACATTCAACTAATGAAAGTATTGGTGACAGGGGCCAATGGCCTGGTGGGAAGGGTTTTGGTGAAAGCATTGGCGCTTGCCGGCCATGAGGTGATAGCTACCGGTATAGGGCCATCAAGGTTAGGCTTTGAGCATAATTTATTGAGATGGTATGATGCTGATATAACCCATCCATTTCAGCTTCGCGTTATTATTGAAGCGGAGAAGCCTGAATTGGTTATTCATGGAGCAGCGATGACGCAGGTGGATGAATGTGAGCAAAGGCAGAAGGAAGCGCATTCACTGAATGTGGAGGCAACTGCCAGATTATTATTGGACGCGGAAGAATTCAGCAGCTACTTTATTTTTCTTTCCACTGATTTTGTATTTGATGGCGAGCGGGGAATGTATAGTGAAGAAGATGATGTTAATCCGATCAGTTGGTATGGGCAAACAAAAGTGGAAGCAGAAGCGGTGGTACAAACATCTACCATACCATGGGCCATTGTGCGCACCTGTTTAGTATATGGTGCAAAACCAGAAGGGGGAAGGGCAAATCTTTATAGCTGGATCAGGGAAAGTCTTGAAGTCGGAAAGGCTATAAAAGTGGTGGATGACCAGTGGCGAACCCCAACACTAGTTGATGATCTGGTGAATGGAATACTCTTGCTGGTAGAACAGCAGAAAGAGGGGATCTGGCATTTGTCGGGCAAGGACCAGCTTACACCATACCGATTTGCATTGAAGCTGGCAGAAGCATACGGATTGGATAGTGGATTGCTGGAGAAAGTTACCGCTGACAATTTCAGTCAGCCAGGAAGGCGACCATTATTAACCGGGTTCAATATTGAGAAAGCATCAATGGAACTGGGTTTTGCGCCCAGGTCCATTGATGAATCGTTTGAATATTTAAGACAATGATTTAGGGGGAAGGAAAACCTCCGCCATCATACATCTCGCACTGCCACCGCCATTGGTTTCAATGGTGGTGATATCAGAATGTATGATAGGGTTAAAAGATTCGAGTTCCTGTTGCTGGTTTGCTGAAAGGGAATGATATGCTTGTGAGCTCATGACAAGGAATTTCTTCCCATCCCTGTTATTCACCTGAAGCATATTTCCAGCGAAAGAATTCATCTGTTCTATAGATATCTCTATGATCTTTTTGCCACTCTGCGTGATCTTTTCAGACACCATTTTTCTTTCTGCCTCATCGGTGATGGAGTCAAGGCAAATGACCACATATTGATCTGCAACGCACATCATAACATTGGTATGGTAGATCTCGCGACCCTGCTGATCACGGGAGAAAAAGGTGACGGCAGTATATCCGAATTGCTGACAGAACTTGTCAACCAATTGCTGGCTGGTGCGGGGTGAGAGGCAGGCATAACAGATCTTATTCTCTCTGTCGAGCACCATGCTACCTGTGCCTTCCAGGAAACGGTTTGATGCTTCTTCTTTGCTCCAGTCGATCAACTGGCTATGATCAAACTTGCCGAAAATATTTTCCAGTACCTGCGGCTTTCTTTCAGCGCGGCGGTTGACGGCAAACATGGGGTATAATACAACGGTTCCATCATCATGAAAGCTTACCCAGTTGTTTGGAAAAATTGAATCGGGTGTATAGGGCTCTGGTGTATCATGTATAACGGTAACGTCTATGCCATTTTGCTGCAGTTTGCTCACAAATCCATCGAATTCTGCGGCAGCTTTATCCTGTGCATCATCAGACTCGGTGGCTACCTGGAAAGCATTGTTCACGGCCGTTTCGGCATTGAAGCTGAAATTCACCGGCCTTATCATCATTATATGGGAAGTGGTTTGCATGGTATTATTTTATTTTTCATCCAGTGGATCTCTTAACAATGGCATACTCATACAATGGAAGCCCCCGCGTGCCCTCGATAGTTCAGCGGAAGGCATTGTTATGAGACAGTCCTTTAACTTCTCAACTGTTGTTGTTCCTTCTTCCAGTTGATTGAGAAGTTCCTTTGCTTCAATTACGGTGAAACCCGCATTAATAAAGGCATCAGCGGTTTTATCATTGCGATCATAACCCAGCACCACGCCTTCTTTCAGCGCAAGTACATTGCAGGAATCTGTCCACTGTTCACGGGCATCAAAAGGGAACTCATTGTTGCCGGAATAGATAAAACGAACTTTTTCATCACAGCCAAGATCATTGCGACTGATATCTGTGAGCAGGTCTTCGAGGTTGTCGAAATACACAGGGTTATCAAGATCTTTTTTACGAAACTGAATGATCTTAATCTTATGATCTTCTTTCTTTCCTTCGAGGATGCGTTGAACAATATCGGCATCATCTTTCTTGATGGCCTTCTTGGAGAAATGCCCCAGCATCACCCATACATTTCTTTTCACCTGGGTGAACACCGTATCGATATGCATGTAGTCGCGCTTTTTTGGGATCTTCACTATCGATACTTTCTTTACAACACCTTTATTAAAAAGGGCATGCACCGCCTGGTGAGCAGCTTCCATACTGGTTCTTTCACTTACGCCAATCAGCACATGGTCTTTACTTACAACCATTACGTCGCCACCTTCGAGGGTAACCTTTCTGTCATCACCTTCTTTTGGAAGAAGGAAATGCTGGTGGGTATCGGGGAGTTCAATGATATTGTTGCGCAGGTCGGCGAACAGCGGGTGGTTGAAAAATATATATCGCACCAGCAGGGCTTCGCGGGTCCTGGCTTTTTTTGCCGGCTTATTTAGAAGGATATGGTTGTTGATGGTGATACCAATATCGCGGGTGAAAATGAAGTTTGGGATCGGCGGAAAGAGCATGATCTTATCAGAAAGGCTGCCGCTGATGAAAATCTTGGCGAGGTCGGCGGGAGAGTGGTTCATCATCTCCTGCTGGCTCTCATAGGAACAGCCTTCTATGGCGCAAACGGATGCCACCAGTGTGATCCTTATCTCGCGGTCTTCAAGTATCTCTTCGAGCAGCCACTGCAATTCTATCACTTTATCAGAGCGATAAAAATCTTTGTGGGCTGGCTTGTAGAAATTCCTTTTCGCATCAGGTGCATCGATCTCCTTCAACTTTCCTTTGATCTTTTCCGGATCAAGGAAATAGAGCAGGATCTTGGTGTAATAATCATACTCTTTCCGCCGGATGGTATCCAGGTGAACAATGTCTTCAAAGAGCCAGTCCTGCGCTTTGGAAGGAACTACCTTTCCGAGGCCGCTATCGGGACTATGAACTAATAATCTTCTAAGTGTACCAATTTCGCTGGTAACGTTGGCAAATGCTAAGTCTTTAGGCATATAAAAAGGATTATAACTAAATAAGAATTTAGTAAACAGCAGGAAATATAACAGCGCTGTCAGTAAGGCTGGTAATAGTTAGCCGGAAGTGCTTTGGAAGCAAATGATGATATGGCTAAGGTGCTGTACATTGTATATGCCAAAACTACAGTATTATTCCCGAATCGCCACAACCGGAACATGGGTATGATAAAGCAGGCGTTTTGTATTGCTAGGATTGAACAGGGCAGAAAAGAAATTATGTTTCCGCGGCACTGTTATGATGAGGTCAATGTCTTTGTCTTTAGAGAAAATATTAATGGTTTCGACGAAATCACCGATCCGGATAAAGTAGAATTCGGGGTTGAAACCATCCAGCATCTGCTGCAGGTCGGCTTTTTCTTTTTTATATTCTTCAGTCAGTTCCACGTAATGATCAACATCAATATTAACAATATGCAGGTTAGCCTCGAAGATGGAAAGCACTGATCTTAACTGGTGAATAGGGGTGCTGGTTTTTGCATTCTTCATATCGGTTGCAAAAAGGATATTTTTAACTCCCCTGTAGGCTGCATTAGGCGGAACAATAAGCACCGGACAAACGGCTTCGAGGGCCATATTGAGGGAGTTACTTCCCATCAGCAATTGCTGCAGGCGGGTAGCGCCTGTGAGACCCATTATGATCATGTCGGCCCCCTGGTGTCTTACATATCTTACCAGGTTTTCAGTGAGTGAATCACCTTCTTCGGCGATGGTTTCAATATCCAGTCCGGGTGGGAGGTCGGCCACAATATTACCCAGGGCCATTTCAACCACCTGCCTGCGTGCTTCTGTATTGTTCTCCAGGGGGGTACCATCGGAACCGGCAAGAACAGGGCTGAAAACATGATAAAAAGCCAGTTTTGTACCCTTCAGATCTGCTGCAAGTGCAGCAGCATAGCGGGCAGCATTACGCGAGGTTTCTGAAAAATCGATAGGAACAAGCAGTCTCTTCATGGTATTTATTTGTGGAAATTTACAAAATGATTCTTCATCCTCCGCATGTATTACCTTTGCGCCCGTCATGAAATATCATTCAGAAATAGTTAAACGCCGCAGTTTTGCCATTATTTCTCACCCCGATGCCGGTAAAACCACCCTTACTGAGAAGCTCCTCCTGTTTGGAGGTGCTATCCAGACGGCAGGGGCGGTAAAAAGCAATAAGATCAAGAAGCACGCTACCTCCGACTTCATGGAGATCGAGCGCCAGAGAGGAATTTCGGTTGCTACATCGGTTATGACCTTCGAATACCAGGGCATTCTTATAAACCTGTTGGATACTCCCGGCCACAAAGATTTTGCCGAAGATACTTATCGCACCCTCACGGCGGTGGATAGTGTTATCCTGGTAATTGACAGTGTAAATGGGGTGGAAGAACAGACAAGACGCCTGATGGAGGTCTGCCGTATGCGGGATACGCCGGTGATCGTTTTTGTGAATAAAATGGATCGTGATGGTAAGAACCGTTTTGATCTGATTGAAGAGATAGAAAAAGAACTTAGCATACAGCTCCATCCCCTTACATGGCCTATCAACAGTGGTAAGGATTTTAAGGGGGTATATGATCTGCATAATAAGAATCTTCGTCTCTTCACTGCCCATACCAAGGCGGAAGACGGGGTATTACAGCTGGAGGACCTCAGTGACCCGGTTCTCGATGATAAACTGGGAGCACGCGATGCAGCTGTTCTTCGGGAAGATGTAGAACTGGTGGATGGTGTTCATGGCGAACTCAATGTGGAAGATTACCTGGCAGGTAAAGTGGCGCCGGTATTTTTCGGGAGTGCGGTTAACAATTTCGGGGTGAAGGAAATGCTTGACACCTTTATTCGGATAGCACCCATCCCACGAAGCCGTGAAACCACCAAGCGAAAAGTTGATGTTGAAGAAGATAAATTCAGCGGATTCATCTTTAAGATACATGCCAACCTTGATCCCAAGCACCGCGACAGGATCGCCTTTTTACGGGTATGTTCAGGCCGCTTTGAAAGAAATAAATATTTCCATCATGTACGGCTTGATAAGGATGTGAGGTTCAGTAACCCTTATAGCTTTCTTGCCCGCAGCAAGGATGTGATTGAAGAAGCCTATCCAGGGGATGTGGTGGGATTATTTGATACCGGAAATTTTAAAATAGGAGATACGCTTACAGAGGGAGAGGAGTTTTACTTTACTGGCATACCATCTTTTTCACCGGAGATCTTTAAAGAGGTTCTGAACAAGGATCCGATGAAAACCAAACAACTGGAGAAAGGATTGCTGCAACTTACAGATGAAGGGGTTGCACAGCTATTTACACAGTTTGGTGGTAATAAAAAGATCATCGGGTGTGTGGGAGAACTGCAGTTTGAAGTGATACAGTATCGACTGTTGCAGGAATATGGTGCATCTGTTGAATTCCGCGCCCAGCCTTATTATAAGGCATGCTGGATAACAAGTGATGATCCCAAAAAACTGCAGGATTTCATCCGCTTTAAGTCATCCAATATTGCGGAAGACAAAGATGGTCACCTTGTATACCTGGCACAAAGTGAATGGTTCCTGAATACAGAAAGGACCAATAACCCGGATATTGAATTCCACTTTACTTCAGAGATACATAAGGATATGATCTGATCAGCAAATTAATAGTCGGCGCTTATGCCGGTATAGTTTTGAGGAGTGATCTTTTTCAATTCCTTTTTGATAGCTGCTGAGGTTTTGAGACCATTGATGAAATTATGGATGGCTTTTTTGTCGATGGTTGCATTACCCCTGGTAAGATCCTTCAACGCTTCATAGGGCTTGGGGTAATTTTCCCTACGCAATACCGTTTGAATGGCTTCCGCTACAACGGCCCAGTTAGCTTCGAGGTCTTCATTGATCTTTTTCTCATTCAGCACAAGTTTGCCAAGTCCTTTTTCAATTGAACGGATGGCGAGAATGATATGTGCGAAGGGCACACCTATATTGCGGAGAACAGTAGAATCGGTTAGGTCGCGCTGTAAGCGACTTATAGGAAGTTTTGCCGAAAGGTGCTCCAGCAGAGCATTAGCGATGCCGAGATTACCTTCTGCGTTTTCAAAATCGATAGGATTAACCTTATGAGGCATGGCCGAAGATCCTATCTCCCCCTTTTTTGTTTTCTGTTTGAAATAATCCATGGAGATATAGGTCCAGATATCGCGACAGAAATCCATTAGGATTGTATTGATCCTTTTCAGCCCATCGAAATGAGCCGCCATGTTATCATAGTGTTCGATCTGGGTAGTGAATTGCTGGCGCTGAAGGCCCAGGGATTCAACAAATGTATTGCCGAGCTTAACCCAGTCCTTTTTAGGATAGGCAATATGGTGAGCATTGAAGTTACCGGTTGCACCACCGAACTTTGCGGTGTAAGGTATATACGTTAACTGTTCAACCTGGTTTTGCAGTCGCTCAACAAATACCATCATTTCCTTTCCCAGTTTTGTTGGGCTGGCGGGTTGTCCATGTGTACGCGCCAGCATCGGGATATTGCGCCAGCTCTCTGCCAGGTTGCGAAAGGCGGTATTGAGGTTTAACAATGCAGGAAGGTATTCGAATTCCATCGCGTTTTTCCAGCTAAGGGGAACTGATGTGTTGTTTACATCCTGCGAGGTAAGTCCGAAATGAACCCATTCAACCAGGTTGGCAGCTCCACAGGCTTCGAGCTTACTCTTTACAAAATATTCAACTGCTTTCACATCGTGGTTGGTGATCTTTTCCGTTTCCTTAATAGTAAGGGCGTCTTCAGTACTGAAACCTGCTGCGGCTTCTTTCATGAAGTTGCGGGCTTTGACAGGAAGTTTGAAAAACCGGTTATCGGCGAGGAAAAGGAAATACTCCACTTCAATGATCACCCGGTATTTCATCAGGGCATATTCAGAAAAATACTCATCTAATTGTTGAAGTTGGTTACGATAACGTCCATCGATGGGAGAGATGGCAGTAAGGGATTGTAGTTCCATATATTTGCAAAATTAAATTAAAGCGATTGGACAGAAAAATCAGAGTGGGAGCAGTGAGTTACCTGAATACAAAGCCGCTGATCTATGGACTGGAGAGAGGAATGCTGCAAGACGAGATAACGCTGGAAATGGACTTCCCTGCTAATATTGCGGGCAAGTTACTCGATGATAGCATTGATATAGGTTTGGTGCCTGTAGCAATTATACCCAGGTTAAGACAACATCATTTTGTAGCCGATTATGGAATCTGTTGCGATGGCCCTGTAGCCTCTGTATGCCTGTTCAGTGAAGTGCCTGTGGAGGCGATAACCGAAGTGCTGCTCGATTATCAAAGCCGTACATCCGTTAGGCTTGCACGCATACTGATGAAGGAGTTCTGGAAGATCGATCCTGTTATCACTGATACCCGGGATGATTTCCGTGAAAGGATCACCGGCACCACGGCTGGTGTTGTAATAGGCGACAGGGCACTTGAACAAAGAAGCCGCTCGCGTTATGTGTATGACCTTGGTGAAGCCTGGAAACTGATGACAGGACTTCCATTTGTTTTTGCAGGATGGATCAGCAACAAACCAATTAGTACAGATTTTATAGCTGCTTTTAATGAAGCAAATGAGTATGGGTTGAACAGGTTGGAAGAGGTGATCACGGAACATCCATATCCGGCCTATGATCTTCATAAATATTACACGGAGGACATCATATATAAACTGGATACAGAAAAAATGAAAGGTCTGGAGCTCTACCTCGATTACCTGCAGCGTTTTGGATTCCAGGTGAAATAATTATTTCTTCTTTAATGGCAGGTATCTTTCGATGGTGGAGTTGATCTCCTGTGAGATTCCACTGAAGTAGGTAGTTGGAATGAAAAGGATCAGGAATGCCACTGATCTGATAAATGTATCAAGGAAAATATTTGATTGGGTTGGAATAAAGCTAACAGCGAGGGTGGCAGCAACGGCAATCACAATTGCCAGCAGGTTTTTCAGCGTATATGGCTGCATGTTAAATTTCAGGAATAGGAAGGAGAAGCGAAGTATATTATAAAACGTGAGTGAAATAAGCATTGAATAAGCCGCACCCATCAAACCATAATAGGAGATCAGGTAATAATTCATTGGCAGGGCGAGGATGGTATATGCCACGTTTACAATGAAATCAACTTTCCAATAGCTGGAAGTTCCCATTATTTGTCCGTTGGCCCCTGTACCGAGGTCAATTAGTTTAGCTGCTCCCATAAAAAGAATAACGCTTTCGATACCGGCAAAATCTTTTCCAAGCAGTCCGGATAGGTTGTGGAGGTTCAACCAGATCAGTCCGAACATGCCGAGCCCCACCACCAGCAGGTTGGCAACACTTTTCTTATAAATGCTTTTAATACCAGCCAGGTCCTTGTTTTTCCATGATTCGGCAAGAACCGGTATGGTTACAGAATTCATGCTACGCTGCGGTACTTCAAGAAGTGTAACAATATAAGTAGCGATAGTCAATACAGCGGTATCAGTAAGTCCGCGGTCACCTTTGGCCGTTAGTATGAATGTATCGATGGTGCGTGATAGCAGGTTAAGGAATTGTGAGCCGAAAATAAAGAAGCCGAAGCTGGCCATTTTATATTGAAGGCGGTCGGTAACGGAACTGATTTTGGGTACAAACAGGAACTGTTTTGTTTTGCGGAGGATCAGGAACAGAACAAATCCTGATACCATATAGGAGAGGGAGAATAACTGGAGGAAGCGGTTATCGCTGATCATTTTGGCGGTCAGCAATAAGAGTAGAACGGTAAACAGTAAGCGCGGAAGCAGTTCGCGGAGAGTGTTGGTTGCTATGCTTTTCCGGAAAGACCATCCAAATGATTCGAGCCACATGAAGAACAGGATAAAAAAGCAATAAGGATAAACCAGGTAGCTGAATTCTACGAACAGGGGTGAACGTTCGGAGAATTTCCTTTCAATTATATCGCGGCCCAGCCAGCCCGCGAGGCACATGATGATGAATCCGATGATGCATACCATGGCGGTAACGAAGGGAAGATCATTCTTCTCGGGCTTCAGGTATGATTTATAGAAGGGGAAGAATTTGTAGATCACGGGAAGGCTGCCTAGTGTGCAAAGTGTTGCCAGGGTTAATCCGGCGTCGGTAATGACGCGGGTGAGGCCAAGCATTTCAGGTGAAAGAATCCGGGGCACCAGGAAAAGCATATTGAAAGCACCTACCGCGAATCCCAGGATGATGATTACGGTGGACCTGATGCTTTGCTTTTGGATACTGCCCATTGGGGCCAAAACTAAATAATTAAGAAGGATATAAATAAAATGCCAAAAAACTTTTATTTTTCCGGCTGCTTTACCCAAACCTTATGAGAATTTATTTACTTATCCTTTTCTACTTGTTGATGTTTTCTTCACTTGCGAATGCACAAAATGACCTAAATCCACTTTCAACAAGTTGCAATTCGTGGTTAAAAATCATAGAAGCCGGTGGCGGAGTACAGATAGGGGATCTTGATATTCCAGGTAATAAAGTTACCGTAGAAGCGAAGTTTAATAGAACTGACCCATATTCTGGACCCTATGTATATGCAGGCAATATTGTATCAAAACATAGTGATCCTAATGATGCCAATTATCTCTTAAGGCCGGGTTCTGCAGAAGTTACAACATCTAATGGATATTTTATCACGCCAGAAGTTTGTGCATTTGATTTAAATAAAACATACCATGTAGCCATGGTGTATGATGGGAGTACGCTTAAGTTTTATAGAAATGGTTATTTATTAAGTCAGGTTGCATGTAGTGGTGATCTGATTTTGAATGACTTTCAGACAACGATTGGCCAAAACGCCTTAAACATGTCGGTAACACCAGAGGAAGGTATGAGAGGCTATATTGATGAAGTCAGAATATGGAATGTGCCACGTTCTCAGGAGCAAATCAGGGCAAATATGGATATTGCTTTACCATCACCATCAACACAACCTGGATTATTAGCATATTACCAGTTTAATGACCTTATCAATAAACAAGGTAATTCTATGTGGGATGGAAGATTGAGAAGATTATCTACCCAGATAAACCAAACAAACCCTAAATGCATTACTTCCACTGATTCTTGTAATGTCGTTTGCGATAAATCAACAGATTTTGCATTCAGACAATCTTTGTGTAATCCAAATAGTATAGATTTTATCACTGATCATATAGAGGTACAAAATGTTAGATGGGATTTCGGAGCGGCTGGTATTTCTGATTCATTTACACCAACAATAGATTTCGGCAGTACGCTTCAGAATATCCCTGTTAGTCTAACAACTACTTTTAAAGATGGATGCATTGCACAAATAGACAAACAGATATCAATTGCGATGAACGGAGCTAATTCACCTGTATTATCCTTTGATACTACTGTTTGTAAAGGAGAAGAAGTGACACTCAGTGCCCCTGAATCATTTGCGTATTGCTGGGATCAGGTTATTGGGATTACAGAAACTGAGGATCGTGATCAAGTTATTGTTGCTGATGCTTCAAGGCAATATTTATATAAAAGAGTTGAGATTGGAAACAACCTGATTGTTAATGGCGATTTTGAATCCGGTAATGAGTCTTTTAGTACAGACTATTTGTTTTCTTCCGCAGGTAATGTACCGGGTAATTATGCAATAAGTAGTAATGTAAAAGCCTGGGATAATGAAATCAATTGCGAACTGACATCCCCTGCTTCCGAGATGATGCTTGTAAATGGTGAGATGATAACCGGAACAACAATATGGAAGTCTACAGTTACAATTTCACCAGGTACAAACTATCTGTTTGGGTTTTCTATCGCAAACTTGAAAACTGGAAATCCACGAATTCATATATATATCAATGGGAATAAAATAGATCAGGCTGAGTTTGGCGCCGGAGCACTATGTACATGGCAGCAGTACAAGATATTCTGGAATTCTGGAAATTCAAATGAAGTGGAATTAAAATTAGTAACTGGACTTTTACCTACGGGAAGCAATGTATTTGCACTTGATAATATGATACTGAGTGAATACAAATTATACAGCGAATATATAAACATGAATGTTGAAGAAATACCCTCACTGCTAGCAAGCGATGATGCTGAAATCTGTCTTGGAAACAAAGCGATACTTTCTGTTGAAACGGATTTGCCAACATCGGTACAATGGTCGCCGAATTCATTTATTAACAATATTAATTCTCTAACCCCTGAGGTTAGTCCTAATGTAACAACAACTTATTACGTTTCAGCTGAAACTGTTTCTGGTTGTAAAGCCATTGACTCCGTCAAGGTTATTGTAGAGCCAAAACCAATATTTGCATTAAGTGCAACTGAAGTTGAGTTATGTGAAGAGGAACAAGCAAAATTAACAGCCTCGGGGGGTACATTTTACCAATGGTATTATGGTGAGGAATTTTTAAGCAATAGTCCTGTATTAGATTTGGATGGAAGCAGGGCAGGTAATTTTTCAGTCATTATAAAGAATGAGTTGTGCAATCTTTCCGATACACTTACCAGCATTGTAAGACTTAGTCCCGTTCCGCAAATACGTATAGAAAAATCAAATGATATTGATTGCAAGCAACCTACCGCTTTAATTACCGCCACTGGGGCAGCGACTTTTTTATGGACAAGTAATTCAAGTATTATTGAAAACTTTGGTAATTCAATTAAAGTAGCTCCATCAACCAGTTCGATTTATAAAGTGGAAGGCACTGATCCTAATGGCTGTACAGTCATGGATTCAATTGAAGTTATAGTCGTTCCAGGTTCTGCCAATGAAGAATATAAATTGGCTAATGCATTTTCACCAAATGGCGATAATAAAAATGATTGCTTTGGAACAGCCAAATATGGGACTTTGACCAACTACAGCCTTACAATCTGGAATAGGTGGGGGCAACGTGTATTTAGCTCCAAGAACCAATCTGAATGTTGGGATGGAACATTAAATGGTAAAAGCCAGGGAGAAGGGACGTATGTTTATCAACTGGTTGGTAGCTCTATATGTGGTGATGTGAATAAAAAAGGTGTTCTTCAATTATTAAGGTAGTTACCCATCACTTTCTTTTTGAAATCTATAATACCCTTCATTATAAGACGAAGTGTAAGGAATTTGTGCTTGCCATAAAGCAGGTTGTTTTTTATCCTGTTCAACAACTCATTTCTTTTTAATTCTAATTCATTCTTAAAATAGCCCTTATGCTTATTGCATATATAAAGATGATTGCGAGTCATATAATACAACCTGATTGGCGAATGCAATACCCGAGGTGTTGTTTTTAGATTAAGTAAGGACTTATGAAACGAAACCTTCCCTAGTTTATGTTGGATATGAATGTTCTCTAACTTCACTATTCTATAGCCTGATTTTATTGCAGAGAAGCAATAGTCATGATCAACTTCATCTATAAATAAATTCTCATCAAATCCGCCGATTGATTTGTATAAACGGAGATTTACTATACTACCTGATGTAATTAATTCAACTGTATCTATAAATGAGCATGGGTTTGGAGAGGGATTCTTAATTTCAAAATTGACACCCGCCATCGCTACGTTATCCCACGAAATCTTATCAATGCAGGAAATATATTTCTCAATATCAGAATCTGTAAAGGCAGAATCCTGGTCCATGGTAAGCAGGAAATCGAAGCCTTCATGAATTGCAAGATTTGCTACCTGGTTAAGCCTTTTGGCGATTCCATGATTATGAGAATCATGAATGTATTCAAAGTTGGCATCACTATATTTATTGCCTATTGCTGGGATCTTGCTGTTATCAGCAATGTATAACTTATTGATATGAGAAGAATAGGTTTGGATGTTTTGTACCACCTCTTCGTCTGGATTGTATAAAATTACAATACCAGCTATTTTAGCCATGATTCCACAATTTTTTTCAAACTCTTCTTCTGGCCAAATGTCTCGAAATGATTAGATAGCTGTTCTTTCCCTTTAAATGTATTTTTGGGTGCCTGCATTCGTTTTTTCTCAATTATAACAATACTATCATAAAAATGTAATCCTCTGACAGATTCAGTAATATGATTCATCATCTTGGATTTTGCACTCTTTACCGCATGCCAGCCATGTATATTATCAATAAAATTTTTACTGAACTCTATAAACGATCCCTTTCTTTTATACCCCCCTCCATAACTAGCCCAATATGATGTGTGAAGATCTTCGCAAACATATAGCCCATCCTCTTTTACGTGTTCGAAAAGAACATTAAAGGTAGTAATCTGTTGTTTCATGGTATGCCCACCATCATCCAGAAGAATGTCGACTTTTGGAATCTTCGACTTCAAGTCAGTTAGAAAATCTGCATCTTCCTGGGACCCTATGAATATAGTGCAATTCTCGGTTTCAAATTTTTTACATTCAGGGTTCACATCTACTCCAATAATTTTTGCTTTCTCCCCGAAATATTTACGCCACATTTCAAGTGATCCACCATGTGCAATTCCTATTTCAAGAAAGGTGAAATCAGTATTTCTATATTTACTAAAATACTCATCATATATATCGATATAATGCTCCCATTTATTCAACAATCGACCGGAATGCTCTTCATATATTTCTCGCAATGACTGCATTAGAAAAAATTTTACTTTAACAAGCTGTAAATTGCACAAAATATCTGACACTAACAATCACGCGAATGATAGCTCCATTTATATCAATTTGTATTCCAGCCTACAAAAGATTGGATTATTTGGAGCGGTTGTTGAATTCGATTGAAACCCAAACCTTCCGTGATTTTGAGGTTGTGATCACCGATGATAGTCCCGATGCATCGGTAGGGGATTTTTGCCGCAATATCAATTCAGCGTTGAACCTTCGCTATTTTAAAAATGAAAAAGCACTGGGCACCCCGGAAAACTGGAATGAAGGTATCCGCCAGGCCAGGGGTAAGTGGATCAAACTTATGCATGATGATGATTGGTTCACGGATGAAAATTCTCTCGAAGCCTTTTACCAGGCAACACTGAAAGATCCCGATTACCCTTTTTTCTTTTCAGCTTTTCGAAATGTGGATGAGGACAGCGGACGGAGGGAGGTGGTTCAATGTAATGCCCTTGACCTGGCCATTTTGCGATTAAGCCCATTACATCTTTTCAAAAAAGTTTATGTGGGTAATCCCAGTTGTACACTGATCAGGCGAGACATAGGCCTGTTGTATGATAGCAGATTTAAATATGTGGTAGACTTTGAATACTATATAAGATGCATTCAAAAAGAGGGAAAGTGGAAGTATATCGATAATGTTTTGTTGCAGATCGGATTCAATGCCGAGCAGGTAACCAAGTACACCTTCCAGGTGAAAGAAGTTCAGATTCCTGAGAATCATTTGCTGCTGCAGACTATGGGTGCATCCATACTCCGCAACTACTTCGTTTTTGATTATTACTGGCGATTGTATCGCAACCTTGGAATTCGTAAACCAGCTGAGATCTCTGCACTTTATGAAGGACCAGTTCTTCCTATAGTAAAAACAATGCTTGAAGTACAATCGTCTATTTCGCCATCAGTTCTTAAGAATGGCATAGTTTCTAAGCTTTTGATGACGGCCACCTATATCCGGAGCCTGCTTATCAAACCATGAGGCCTTAAATATTTTCCAGTTTAAGTTTTGTCTTAATATTATAGAGGAACTTTCCCGCCGGACTCTTAAGCAGGTAATACAGCATTTTCAAACGAAGCTGCCATATTTCGAGTAGCGTACTGTTACCGAAATATTTCTGATACACCTGTTTCATCTGGCTGAGTGCGTCAAGATAACTCGATTGGCTGACCCCATGCGGAGCAAAGATCACCAGTTCCTTTTCCAGAAAAAGAAATGGTTCGTTGGCGATCCTGCAGACAAAATCATAGTCCATGGCGATCCTGATTGAAATATCATAGAGTCCATACTTGTCATGCAATGATCTTTTCACGAACATGGTCTGGTGCCAGACAGATCGCATACCCCTGTAAAGCTTTTCTTTATCAAAAGGTTTGCCTAAAACAACCTGTTTTCCACCGCGTGTGGTTAGGCATTTGCCATGAAGCCAGGTAATGCTATTATTGTCTGTAAAGGCCCTTGACACTGTTTCCAAAACAGTGGCATCTCTAAATCGGTCGCCAGAATTGAGCATGTTGACGATCGTTCCTGTTGCACGGATAATGCCCTTATTAAAAGCATCGGAAATGCCCTTGTCGGGCTCGGATATCCATTTACGATAGGGTGGGTGTTGAGTGCCCACCAACCAATCCCTGATCTCTGAATTAGTGGAGCCATCAATGATCCAGTGTTCCCAGGGAGGGCAATGCTGTTCATCGATCGAAGAGCAGGTTTCCTTCAATTCGGTAAGATTGTTGAAGCAGATCGTTATGACGGAAATACTGAGTTCCATGTTTTAAAATTTCTGCGTCAATCCCTTCAATGCGTCGATCCTGAACTTTATAACTGGCCAGGTTTTTTTAGGTTTCCCTTTCAATGCATAGCCTATTCCTAAAATGATTGCAGCACCTAGCTTGAAAATAAATTCAACTACTTTACTGTAATAGGCGGATGCCCCGATTTTCTTAACCCTTACTCTTTCACCGCGGCCCTGCCCTGAGGCAACCCTGTATAGGTATTCACTGGTCAACTTTTTCACTTCAACCACATGATGAACTTTTACTTCAGGATCATAAAATATCCTGAATCCAAGTGCTTTCATACGGAAGAAAAAATCCTTCCCTTCACCACCAATCCTGAGTTTACCTACAACGCCGGGAAGATTGGTGTCAAAACCGTTGATCGCAAAGAATGCTTCCCGTGTAACTGTCATATTTGGTTCAAAGGGGTAACGGTTTTTACTGAATTCTGTTACCTCATCACTGTAATCAAAATTGGCAACCAGCGAAGAAACATAATAAGACATCCATTCGGGTTCAGCCGGAATATATTTAGGGATGATTGGGCCGCCTAATCCACTTGCTTCAGGATGTACAGTAAAAAAGCGGCGAATCTTTTCCAGGAAATCAGGGAAGGCAACGGCATCGTCATCAATGAAGGTAAACAAATCACCTTTTGCAGCGTGGGCACCTGCATTCCTTGAATAGGAGGAGCCCTGGCTGGTTTCTTTCAGGAAGTGGATATTAGCATCCCCGTGACTGGCAATATAATTGCGGCACAGCTCTTCGGTGTTATCGGTGCTGTTATTATCAACCACAATGATCTCATAACCATTTTTATCAACCGTCTGGTTGTAGAGGCTGTCAATGGCATTGATAATATAATCGGCCCGGTTATAGGAACTGATGATAACAGAGATCATGGCAGCTGTTTGCGTTTCCATGCCAGGAAGGCCGTCAGTGCAAGTAAAAGATAAACGAGGCTGGCACTGATCGTTGAGATCGTTTTACTTGTTTGCACAGCTTTCGGTTCAAAACGGAATTCCAGCTCATGATTGCCGGCGGGCACTTTCATTCCCCTTAAAACATAATTTGCTTTAACGTGGGGAACCAACTTGCCATCGAGGTATGCATTCCATCCTTTATCATAAAATATTTCACTGAAAACCGCAAACTGATCAGAGGATGCATTGGTTTTGTATAATACTTTATCATTCAGGTTTTCGACCCACTGGATGGTAGCTGCTGAATCAAACAGGGGTTGTGCGCCAACCGACTGCTGGTATTTTTCCTGGACGATCGCCACTTCACGAAGCATTGCACTATCAAGTGCTTTCATTTCCGCATTTCCGTCCTTTACGAATCGAACTTCCTTTACAAACCATGCCGGGCCAAAGGCTTCGGGGTTTGACTGTGCAACAGCCTTCCCATCGGCAGGGTTTTGCATGATGAAATATCTTGTGTTCAACATATTAAACACCTGCATATTTCCCTTGCTGAGCTGTTGCTGGATAAGGTCATTGTAGAGTCCAAGTTTAGCCGGACTGTAACCCCCAACAGAATTATGAAAATAGGAAGCCCTCGAACTTTCGAAAGGATTTGCATTTGTCGATTGGTCGAATACACGGAAGGGGAGGCGGGTATCGGCTTTGATTGCCAGATCGGCTGTATTGGGTTGAAGTGTTGCCTCAAATTCTTCCGGCTCCACGAAATTCCGGTGACTGAGATAACGGGTGCCTACACCAATAAGATCAATGGAGCTAGCGGCAAGTAATCCCAATAATAAAACTATCTGGCTTACCTGGGCTTTGCGGTAGAAATATAATAAGCCTGCTGCCAGTAATATTAAAATGGTGGATCGAAGGAGGTCGGCACCAAACAGGGCCTTACGATCATCGCGCAGGGCTGAGACGATTGACTGGCCAAAGTCGGCGGCCTGTTGTTGTATTTCAGGACTTTGCTGGCCCTGCATCATCATGTTAGATAATTGTTGTTTAAGGGCGGCATCACCTGCACCACTATAATCAGCCATGAAATAGAAAGCAGTCAATAGAAGTATAACTGCGCCGGTAATCATGGCCGTTAGTCTGAATTTTTTTTCGTCTTCCGCAGATTTATGATCACTGTTCATGAACTGCTCTAATCCCAATGCTGCCAGTAATGGAAAGGTGAGTTGCGGTATGATCATAGCCATGGAAGGGGCCCTGAATTTATTGTAGAAAGGCAGGTAGTCAAAAAGGAAATAATTGATGGAGGAAAAATTCTTACCCCATGCCAGTATGATCCCAACAATTGTAGCGGCGAGAATCCACCATTTATGCCATGATCTTACATAAACCATTCCAAGGATAAAGAGGAAGCAGATAATAGCGCCTAAATAAACAGGACCTGATGTTCCGGGCTGTGCTCCCCAATAGGCTGGTAATTGTTTTACAAAAGCATTTGCCTGTTCTCCCTGCATGCCTGTTTTTTCAGCAAGTACTTCCGCCGTTCTGGTTTCATCACCAAATTCAGATACGGCTTCACCATTTACCACATTACCTGAACTACCACCATATATAGAAGGTACAATAAATGTGAGTGTTTCACTGATACCATAGCTCCAGCCAAATGCATAATCTTTGTTCAATCCACCGGCAGTCTTATTTTGTTCATCAACACCTTCGGTTATTTCAGATCGCCCACCCCGCATGGTTTCTTTTGAATACTCCTGCAGCGGATACCAACTGATGGCATAAGTTGCCAATCCAACAATCGCAGCGAGAAGCGCTACTCCAAATGCAGGCAGAACAGTTGTTGTTTCTTTTTTTCGAAAGCTGTTAACGAGGTATGCGATACTGATAAAGGCAATAACAATGGCAGTATAATATAAGACCTGGATATGTTGTGTACTTGTTAGAAGTCCAAAGAAAAGTGCCAGCAATACCCCTCCGGTCAGGTATTTTTTCTCGTATATAAGGAGGAGGGATGCCACTACTGCGGGAGCATAGCCAATGGCCCACATCTTAGTATTATGACCTACGGCAATGATCACCGGATCATAAGTTGCCCATGCATAAGCGATAGCGGCGAGTGCTGCCACCAGGGGCCGGATGCGCATCACCATACAAAGAAAATAAAAGCTTATGCAGGCAAGGAAGAAAAAACTTACAGGAACGGGCATCCCAAGGGTTAATAGCGTCTGCAGGTAAATGGTTTCAACCGGCGCACCGTTAGAGGTAAAGGTATATGCCGGCATACCGCCAAACATGGAGTTGGACCATAAAGGGAAATGGCCATATTTCTCTTTGAACTCAAAAGATTGCTGTGCCATTCCTTTCCAGCCGATGATATCGTGCTGCTCAACAACCTTACCCATCAGGGCCGGTTGACAATAAATAATTGATACCACCAGGAAGAAAAGGATGGCGTAAATATGAGGCGATGCCTGTTTGAACCAGTTGGATTTCATGTGCCAGCTTCAGTTTAGCTGGCAAAATAACACATATTTGACCTTAAACAGGGGCAATTTTATACATTGCCGGCGAATTTGTATAACCATGTCAATTTCCCAATTCAATAAACTTGCATTTATTACCAACATCGCTTTCCTGCTGGCCATGGTTATGCGGTACTATCCCTTCCTGCCGGGGACTGCTTTTCAATCAGCATTACTGATCGGCGGACTGGTATTATCACCCCTGTTTAATGTTTTTGTACTGCTGGCTAATTTATACTGGCAGCGTAAAGGCATGAAGCAGTTCCATAAAACCATTCCACTGTTGAATGCCGGTTTCTTATTGCTGCAGGTTTTTCTTTTACTAACGGGTATCCTATCTTTAGGCAATACCAACTCATGATACATAATATCATCCGCGACAAACCCAGCAGGCTTTTTATCATACTCGGAGGCTTCTTTATCGCAAATGCCATTATTGCAGAAGTTATAGGGGTGAAGATTTTTTCACTTGAACCTACCATTGGCATTGAGAAAGCGAGCTTTACATTATTGGGTGAATCAGGTTTGTCTTATGACTTGTCGGTAGGCGTTTTACCCTGGCCAATTGTTTTCATCATGACCGATATCATCAATGAATATTATGGTATCCGTGGGGTGCGCTTCCTTTCATTTCTTACTGCAGGTTTAATTGCATTTGCTTTTTTCCTGTTTTATTTTGCGATCCATACAGTACCCGCCGGTTGGTGGCAGGTGTCACAACAAGAGAATGGTGTTCCAGATATGCAGGCAGCTTATAGCCAGATATTGGGACAGGGAATGAGTATTATCCTGGCATCCCTCACAGCCTTTATGGTAGGTCAGTTAACAGATGCTACTGTATTCAGAAAAATCAAAAAGCTCACAGGGGAGAAGAGGATCTGGATGAGAGCAACTGTTTCCACCTTGTTCAGCCAAATGGTAGATACCATTGTTGTGTCCTATATCTATCTCTATTTTGCATTGGGATTTTCTTTTCCAAGGGTAACCGCAATCGCCATGGTTGGCTATACCTATAAGTTTACCATAGCCATTTTATGTACGCCACTTATTTACCTGATCCATGGTTTGATTGAGCGGTATCTGGGTAAAAAACAGGCGGCCGAAATGAAGGCAGCGGCCCTTGAACTGCAAAAACAAAGTTAAACCATGGGTTCTCATTAAACCTGGAAGCCTTTGCAGGCTCCTAAGTGTAAAACCTTAACATTTATAAGGGTCTTAATTATCAGAAGCTAGCCTAATTTAACGATGAAATCAAACAATATAAATCCTACAGCTATGTCAAAGAGCTTTACACGCGTTGGTTTATTACTTGTTGCCAGCCTGCTCTCCCTCGTGGGGTTAGCACAATCATGGCCAGTTAAGCTTACCCTGCGCAATGGTGACATGGTAAAGCTATATGAGCCCCAACCCGAATCGTACGAACAATCCCGCCTTGTATTCAGGTCGGCCATCTCCCTTATAAAAAAAGGCGAGACTGAACCTGTTTTTGGAACCCTTTGGGCAAATTCACAAACAAGGTCCGAGCAGTCCAGCGGAAATATCTCACTTGAGTCATTATCAATAACCGACATAAGGTTTCCTGCTTCAATTACCGAGGAAACAACCAGGGAAATAGAGGTGGAGCTTGAATCTGGCGTTCCTGCAAGGAAGGCGATCATTTCAAGCACATACCTCGAAAATGCACTTTCAAGAAATAAAGAAAAGCAACAACTTGATGCTTCCTTTTCAAATAAAGCCCCGAAAGTTATTTATACAACCACACCATCTTTATTAGTGGTCATTGATGGAGAACCGGTTTTGCAAAAAAACCAGGAGTGGGGGATGGAAGCCGTTGTGAATTCACCGAATACAATCGTAAAGAACAATGACGGTAATTTTTACCTCTATGGTGGCAATCGTTGGTATAAGAGCCAGTCGGCAAAAGGACCATTCAATTATACCGGGTATCCACCCGCCAATCTGGCTTCAGTTGAAAAAGCAGTAAAGAAGGGGGAGAATACTGAAAAGGAATTTGAATCAGATTTCGATAATGCTAATATAAACAGGGCAGTTATTGTAAGTACCGAACCGGCAGAGCTTATCCAATCAGAAGGTGAAGCAGATTTTACACCCATCAGCAATACTGGTTTGTTATATGTGAGCAATTCTCCTAATGATATTTTCATGGACATTGCTTCCCAACAGTATTATGTATTACTGTCTGGCCGTTGGTATCGTTCCCCTTCCCTGAAAAGCGAGTGGTCTTTTATTAATGCTGATCAACTTCCGGAAGATTTTTCAAGGATACCTGCTGGTACTGAAAAGGATAATGTTCTGGCAAGTGTTGCAGGTACTCCAGCAGCGAAGAATGCACTTATGGATGCCCAGCTACCATTAACGGCAAGGGTTGACCGAAACAAAGCAACAGCCTCGGTAAGCTATGATGGCGATCCTGAGTTTGAGCGAATCAGTGGTACAAAAATGTCTTATGCCATTAATAGTTCAGCCACAGTTATCAAATACAGGAATGATTATTACCTGGTTGAGAACGGTGTATGGTTCCGTTCAAATTATCCATCTGGTCCATGGGCTGTCAGTAATACCAGGCCCGATGAAGTGGATCTGATTCCACCATCATATCCGGTATATAATGTGAAGTATGTTTATATCTATGAAACAACTCCCGATTATGTATATATGGGATATACACCAGGCTACCTGAACAATTATGTTTATGGGCCTACTGTAGTATATGGAACAGGTTATTATTACCGACCATGGCACCGCCGCAGGTATTTTGCAAGGCCTTATACATGGGGATTCAATATGCATTACACACCATGGATGGGCTGGACCATCGGACTTGGTTATAACCCCGGCTGGTTCAATGTTGGATATAATTATAATCCATGGGGATATTGGGGTGGAGGATGGTGGGGACCATCAATGTACCGCCCATCATACTGCAGTCCTTTTTACCGCAACAACGGATATTACGGATATAGTGGAAATCATTTTTATGTGAACAACTACAACTACTATAATTATTATGGTGGCAGACGTAGTAATAACTACTATCACAACAATATTTATCACCAGCGCAGGGATGTTGTAACTGTTGACAACAGGCGCCCTGCAAATATTTCAAGGCCTGTTCAAAATCCTGACAGGAGACAATATACAGGCAATTATGATGGTCGATATAATAACAGCAATGGTTATAATAATCGCAATGACGGATTGGGTGTTGACCGGAATACAAATCGCGGCGATCGTCAATCTGATGTAAGTAGAAGGGTTAGAGAAAGCATCCCTGATGCAAACAACCAGCGGGATGTTAGGGTGGAGAATAATAACCGTGAAATCAGGCCCGATAGACAATATCGTCCGGGTTCACAGCCGCAACAGGAAAATCGACGTCAGGATTATAACCAGCGTAACCAGGAAATGGAACGCAGGGTAATAACAAGGCAACCAGCTCCTTCAGGAGCACCATCAAGGCCTGCTGGTGTTGAGAACCGGGCGAGGAATGAAAGAAGTGAATCACCATCACCCAGAATTGAGCGTTCCCAGATCACAAGGCCTGCGGCTCCTCCACCATCAAGGGAGTCGGCCAACAGTAATCAGGGTGGTTCAACAAGACGTCCGGAAAGGAACAAAAATTAAACATCCTTTCCCATAACGTAATCGTCCATCACATAGCCAAGGCCGATATCGTTTACCTCTTCTTTTTCTATCCGGAAGCCCATGGCTTCATAGAAGAACCTGGCTTTATTAAATTTATTGACATTTAAAATAAGGTGCGCGCCATTATGGGTGCGCACTTCTTCTTCTACCATATCCAGCAATGCGCGGCCCACGCCTTTGCCATGAACATCAGGCAGTACATAAAGTTTGTGCAACTTCCAGATGGAATCGGTGATTGGTCCAAAGGAGGCGAAGCCCACTTCCTCCAATTCTATTTCAGCGATAATAAACCTATGCTCTTTATTGATGATCTGGTCTTCCAATGCATCAGGGCTATAATTAAGGCCGAGCATATAATCCATCTGGTCTTTGGAAAGAATGTTTTTATATGCTTCAGGCCATATCTGGTGGGCTAGAAATCCGATCGTTGGAATATCATCCTGATCGGCGCTTCTTATGACTAATGCTTCACTCATTTTATCTAACGGATTTATCAGGGTTATGGAAAGTGCTTTTTGAAAGAGCCTGGTGCATCTGGATTGCCTGCCAACTCAACCGGACAGCAACAAGGAAGGAGAGTACTGCGCTGCCAAAAAGAAAACCCGATGACACTCTTTGCGTAATGACCTCATCAACCTGCACAAACAAAAACAGATCGTATAGACCATGAAAGAATATAGCAAGCAATAGTCCCCTTACCATTAATTGTTTGGATTGACGGTTATGGGTGAATTTGGCAAGTCCCACATAATAACCCATCAATATCCCAAAAGTGGCATGAGCCGGAACTGAAAGGAACATCCTCAGGATACCTGTTTCAAATCCATGCTCCATTACATATCCAATATTTTCAAGTGTTGCAAAACCCATAGCAACCATCACACCATAAATAATTCCATCAAACGGTTCATTAAAGAATTGACGGGGAAAAGCATAGGTGCGGAGCATTATGAATTTGGTCAACTCTTCGGTTAGTGCAACCACGATAAAAGCCAAGAGAATATAGTAGGTCCATCCATTGGCTGGCATCATTAGTTTTAAAAGTTTAATGCCTCCAAGTTGCAGCAGGATTGCGGGTAGTATTCCCAGCATCCCGAGGAAAAAAGAGTTAACCAGTGCCTTCAGCGGTTCGCGTTCATACCTGTCTTTTGAATAAATGAACCACATGATTGCGATCCCGGGTGCCAGGGCCAAAGCCAGCAATTCCATATATCAGGTTTGTTGCGCTGAAATTAGTGAATTAATATTGAGTCAGAATTGGCCTCCATGAGAAAAGCTCAGATTTTTTTTTGTTGCCTATTATTGGCTATAACTGTCCGATCACAGGAATTTGGAGGCATCCCCTCAAGCCAGGAATGGAAGCAGATCCGTGCCCCCAGGGTTAGGGTTATTTTTCCGCAAGGCCTTGACAGCAGTGCATCCAGGGTGGCAGACATCGTCTCGTATACAATATCATTTCCAGACAACAGTATTGGCAGAAAATTTAAACCATTATCCATAATTTTGCAGCAGCATTCAACCATCTCCAATGGCTATGTTGCACTGGCACCCTACCGTAGCGAACTCCTGCTTACACCGCCCCTGAATGGATTTGACCTGGGAAATGGTGATTGGTTAACAACGTTAACCCTTCATGAATTGAGGCATATCCAGCAATACAGCAATTTTAACCGTGGACTGGCAAAGGCTTTTCGTTTTGTGCTTGGAGAACAGGGGCAGGCATTGGCCAATGCACTAACTGTACCTGACTGGTTCTTTGAAGGTGATGCTGTTTACCAGGAAACCATCCTGAGTAAACAGGGAAGAGGCAGACTTCCAACATTCTTCAATGGATATAGATCCATATGGGAGGCTGGGCTGGATTACTCCTACATGAAATTGAGAAATGGGTCGTATAAACATTACATCCCTGACCATTATCAACTTGGTTATTTACTTATTGCCTATGGCCATAACCGTTATGGAACAAGTTTCTGGAAAAATATTTCAGAGGATGCTGCGGCTATGAAAGGATTATTTTATCCTTTTCAACGAAGTATAAAAAAGCACACATCACTAAGATACAGGCAATTCCTTCAGGAAGCCTTTTCAGAGAGGCGAAATGCTTTAACGGAGCCAACTACTAAAGTAGCTATAGATCGGGAACCTGTAAGGAATGAAGAGAATCCCGTATTTATGGAGAACGGTGAGTTGCTTTTTATTCGTTCAACCTATAAGGAGTTGCCGATTTTTGTTCATCGCACAAAAAAGGGAGATAGAGTTATTCGTCAGCGTGATCGCTCGCTCGATAATTATTTCAGCTATTCCAATGGAAAGATAATATATGCTGCTTATCGCCCTAATATCAGATGGGGTTGGCAGGACTATGGTGAACTGCAGCTGCTGGATATTGAAACCGGTCAACAGGAAAGCATTACAAGGGGAAGTAAATATTTTATGCCTTCGCTTTCAGTAAGGGGTGATAGTATTTCAGCCCTGCATTTGGGTGCGGATGGAGAACATGCAATCCACCTGCTTGATCTTGGGGGTGCTATCCTGAAAGAAATAAAGTCGCCCCCGGGTGTCCTGCTGGCCTTTCCCCAGTTTTATAATGGAAAGATCCTTGCAGTGGCAAAGAAAACAAACGGGGATATGGCACTTGTCTTCATGATGCAGAGTGGGGAGATGGAAACGCTGACAAACTGGACAAATACCATAATCGCATACCCCCGGTTAAAGGGCGATACAATATTCTTTTCCACCAGTGGCAAAGAGCGTGATGAACTGATGTTGCTTAACCCGCAAACCAAAAGCCTGGAGAAACTTGTGATTCCGGATGCCTTAGGCAAAACCGGAATTTACCAGCCATTTGGAATGGGAGACAGCGTTGCTTTCAGCAGGTTTACCGCACGGGGATATAAACTTCAGTTTGAAAAGATCAGTGAGAAAACCTTTCTGAATTCCCGGCTCGAGGTGCCTGGCAATTTCGGATTAGCTGCACTTAAGGCATCAGATTCTTCCGTGGCAGTAATACCTGCAAGTAAAAAAGAACAATCGGGTAGCTATAGAAAATCCAGTGGACTTTTCAATTTTCATAGCTGGCAGCCTTTTTTCGAGGATCCGGAATTCAGTTTTTCTTTGCTGGGCCAGAACCTGCTGAATACCATGCAAAGTCAGCTAACTTTCATGTATAACCGTAATGAAAGGTCAAAGCAGATTAGCTTTTCCGGTATATATGGCGGATGGTTTCCAATGATAGGAGGCGGGATAGATTTTACCCTTGACCGTAAGGCAAGATTTGAGGAAAGAACAATTAACTGGCATGAACTGGAAGGCAATATCAGTGCCAGTATTCCTTTAAACCTAAGCAAAGGAAGGCAGCTGAGTTTTTTCACTGCACAATCAGCATTTGTATATAATAAACCATTTTTCACAGAGCCTGAAAAAAGTCAATTGGGGGATCTTTCCTATCTATATTTAAATCACCAGGTTCGTTATACAATCCAGAGTCGCCAGGCTGTTCAACAATTTAATCCGCGGTTAGCCTTGTCTTTACGTGGTCAATTCAGACATACCGTTACGCAATATGATTCATGGCAGGCATTGGCAGCTGCTAGTGTTTACCTGCCGGGATTATCGACCAACCACAGCCTGGTCCTGAATCTGGCAGCACAGCAGCGTGATAGTGCAAGGGGGATACGCTTCAGTGATAACTTCCCGTTCGCAAGAGGATATGAGTCTGAAAATCTTTATCGGATAGTAAAATGGGGCATCAATTATCAATTGCCATTGTTATATCCCGATAAGGGAATAGCGCAAATAGTGTACCTGCTAAGGGTAAGAAATAATTTCTTTTATGACCATGCTTATGCAAGGGATCTTTCTCTCCTGCAAACGGGAAACAGGGTTGAATTTCGATCATTCGGCAGTGAATTGTTCTTTGACACAAAGTGGTGGAACCAGTTGCCCGTAAGTTTTGGGATACGCTATTCCAGATTACTGGATCCTGACCTGTTTAATGGACCAGGCAGCAATAGCTGGCAATTCATATTACCGTTAGACCTTATTCCACAAACAGTAAACAGGAAAAAAGAGCTTATCTTTTAATACATCTAATTAATAGTTATGAAAAAGATATTGCGTTTCCTGCTATTCTTTTTCTTTGTTGGACTTGTGGCCTTCACAAAAAATGAAACAGAGTTCCAAAGCTGGATAAGAATAAACCAACTCGGTTACAGGAATGAGGGTATAAAAGTGGCGGTATGGTGTGCACTCAATAAGAAAAGGGTAAGAAAATTCGAACTTGTAGATGTGTCAACAGGAAAGGTAGTGTACAGCGCCGGCGCCGGAAAAGATTTTGGAGCCTATGGACCATTTGAATCAACATACAGACTTGATTTTTCTACTTTTAATAAGTCGGGCGATTATTACCTCCGCTCCGGCAAGGCAGTATCTCCTCATTTCAGGATAGGCAAGAATGTATATTCCGGAACTGCCAATTTCTGTTTACAATATATGCGGCAGCAACGCACTGGCTTCAATCCCTTCCTTAAGGATAGTTGTCATACCAGGGATGGATATACGCTAAATGGACCCATGCCAGACAGCACTTATGTTGATGTGGTGGGTGGATGGCATGATGCAAGTGATTATCTACAGTACTCAACCACATCTGCTAATGCTACTTATCATTTGCTGATGGCTTACCGGGACTTTCCTGCCGCGTTCAGAGACGAAAAATTATCCAATGGAACGGAAGGCCAGAATGGGACAAAAGATGTATTGGATGAAGCAAAATGGGGACTAGACTGGCTTCTAAAAATGCATCCGCAGAAAAACTGGATGTTCAACCAGATCGCAGATGACCGTGATCATATTTCAATGCGTATTCCAAAGTTGGACAGCATGTATGGACGGGGGCATGAAAGACCAGTTTATTTTATTGATGGAAAACCTCAACAACGGGGTAAGGGGAAAAACAATACTACCGGCACTTCTTCTACAGCCGCAAAATTTTCAAGTGCCTTTGCGTTGGGGGCATCAATCTACTCATCTATTGATAATGGATACAGTAAGTTGTTGGAAGAAAAATCTTTATCTGCCTACCACTATGCGAACATCAAACCTGGTGTTACGCAAACTGTATCTGTAAAAGCACCCTATATATATGCCGAAGAGAATTGGGTGGATGATATGGAACTCGCTTCCACTTCTATAAACAGACTAAATGAAGCATACCAGTATGCGGGGCAGGAACCACTAACACCATGGTTAGGGTCAGACACTGCAAAACATTACCAGTGGTATCCCTTCATCAATCTGGGGCATTATGAACTGGCTAAACGAATTTCAGATCTGCGTCGCGATACCCTTTTGGGATATTACAAGGCGGGGATCCAAAAAGTTTATGAGAAAGGATTACAGAATGCCTTTTATAGGGGAATTCCTTTTATTTGGTGCAGTAATAATCTTACAACTTCTTTTGCAATTCAATGTGGTTGGTATCGTAAGCTCACCAATGACCGGCAATTCGAAGCCCTGGAGCAAGCGAATATCGACTGGCTCTTCGGCTGCAATCCATGGGGCACATCCATGGTGTATGGACTACCCTCCTGGGGCGATACTCCCATTGATCCCCATTCGGCATTCACACACTTGAAAAATTACCCCATTAATGGCGGGTTGGTGGATGGGCCTGTATATGCAAGCATATATAACAACCTTATTGGTATAACACTAAACGATCCGGATGAATATGCCAGATTCCAGAGTGCACTGGTAGTTTACCATGATGATTATGGTGATTATTCTACCAATGAACCCACGATGGATGGAACAGCAACATTAATATACCTCCTGGCGTCTCTGGAAGAGGATTGAGATAATGAATCAGAAGTTGGAAAGACTTTCTTCTATAACCCTGATCTTATTGATGGCATCTTCTTTTTTTCTTTGCTCCATTTCCACAACTTCCGTTTTTGCATTCTGTACAAAACGTTCGTTGCTCAATTTCCTTTCCACACTAACCAGAAATCCTTTCAGGTATTCCAGTTCTTTGAGAAGATCTTCTTTCTGGCTCCCAGAATTAACAGGCTGTTCTGTTTCAATATAAAATTGGTCGTGGCCAATAACAGTACAGATGGTGTTGGCAACAGCAGCCTGAACAAATGAAATATTACCCGCATTGATCTGTTTTGCCACCAAAACATTAATGGTATTGTATACTTCTTTGTTTTGAGTAATGATATGAACCTTTACTTGTTCTTTTGGTTTGATCTGGGCTTTATTTCTTGCGTCGCGGATACCGGTAATTACTTCTTTCAATAACTTTCCTTCATTCAGAATTAATTCTTGAGAAGGGGTGAGTGGGCTGAATTGGCGGATACATAGTTTATCATTTTCAGTTCGTCCCTCAAGCAGTGAATATATCTCTTCCGTAATAAAGGGCATAAAAGGATGCAGCATCTGGAGCAGATCCTCGTAGAAGCCTATTGCAGCTTTCAGGTGGAAGGCATTTACCGGTTCATCAAAGCCTGGCTTGATCAGTTCAAGATACCAACTACAGAAATCATCCCATATCAGTGAATAGATTGTTTTTAAAGCTTCGCTAAGTCTGAACTGCTTCATCAGTTTATCAACTTCTGCGCGGGCTTCGCTGATCCTGTTTTGCATCCACTCATTTGGCCAGTTAATTGCTTTCAGTTCGGCACTGTTAAGTTCCAGATTATGCAATGGTTTGTCCTTCCACATATTAACAAGCTTCAATGCATTCCACATTTTATTGTTGAAGCTTCGGCCCTGGTCAAGAGCAGATTCATCAAAGAGGAGGTCGTTACCGGCAGGAGAGGAGATCATGATGCCGAATCTTACAGCATCAGCACCATATTTATCTATGAGATCAAGCAGGTCAGGCGAATTGCCAAGGCTCTTGCTCATTTTCCTTCCCTGTTTATCGCGAACCATACCAGTGAAATACACATCATGGAAAGGAATATTTTTCTCATATTCCATTCCCGCCATTACCATCCTGGCTACCCAGAAAAAGATAATATCCTGGCCGGTAACAAGTACTGAGGTTGGATAATAATATTTTACTTCAGGATTACCCGGGCTGGTGATTCCTTTGAATACTTCCATAGGCCATAGCCAGGAAGAAAACCAGGTATCCAGAACATCTTCATCCTGGCGGAGTTCATCAACACTTACTTCACCCAGTCCCATTTGCTGTAATTGAGTGTATGCATCACCGCGTGTGGCAGCAACAACGCAAGTTCCATCAGGGGTATACCAGGCAGGAATTTGTTGACCCCACCATAACTGCCGGCTGATACACCAGTCTTTAACATTCTCCAGCCAATAGCGATAGGTTGCGAGGAACTTGTCTCCCGGGTGAATCCTGATATCGCCGTTTACCACTGCATCTAGAGCGGGACCAGCCATCTCTTTCATCTTGAGAAACCACTGGGTTGAGATCCGTGGCTCTACCACCACTCCTGTACGCTGGCTATAACCCAAACGGGATGAATAATCTTCCTCCTTTACCAAAAAGCCTTGCTCTTTAAGCTCTGCTATGATTTGCTTGCGGGCCTTGAACCTGTCTACGCCAATATATATCTGTGCTGCCTCACTAAGTGTTCCATCAGCATTGAGGGTATCAACCACATCAAGCTGGTGTTTCAATCCGAGGTTATAGTCATTTATATCATGAGCAGGAGTAACCTTAAGAGCGCCGGTTCCAAAAGCCGGGTCAACATATTCATCAAAAATGATTGGAATTTTACGATTGATAAGGGGTACATATGCGAAAGCATCTTTGAGATGCGAATAGCGCTCATCGTTAGGGTTTACGCAGATGGCGGTATCACCCATAATCGTTTCAGGTCTTTGGGTGGCAATTACAATTCCATCCCCCGAAAACGTAGATAATGGATTGCCTGAAGCATCTTCAAGGCGGTAGCGCAAATGATATAGCTTGCCTTGTATATCCTTATATTCAACCTCTTCATCACTGAGGGCTGTTCCGGCAGCCGGGTCCCAATTGATCATCCTCGCCCCGCGATAGATCATGCCTTTCTGGTAGAGGTCAATAAAAACTTTTAGGACAGCTTTGTAGTAGTGATCATCCATTGTGAAGGTGACCCTGTTCCAGTCTACACTACATCCCAGTCTCTCGATCTGGTTATAGATTATGCCACCATATTTATCTTTCCATTCAAATGCATAGCGTAGGAATTCTTCTCTGCTGATATCGGATTTTTTGATGCCTTTTTCTTTCTCCAGCATCTGCACAACTTTTGCTTCTGTTGCAATGGAAGCATGATCACTTCCTGGTACCCAGCAGGCATTAAAACCACTCATCCGGGCCTTTCGTACTAAAATATCCTGCACAGTTTCATTCAGGGTATGTCCCATATGTAACACGCCGGTAACATTGGGGGGAGGAATCACCACGGTGAATGCTGGTCGATCATCAGGAACGCTATTGAAATAACCTTTCTCTTTCCAAATGCTGGTCCACTTAGTTTCGATTTCTGCCGGTATAAAATTCTTGCTCAGTTCCATACTTTGTGATGATACTTATTACTTAGGGCTGCAAAAATAAGAAAACGAAGCGGCATCAATAAAGGATTAAGCCGTACTAATAATTTTAGTATTTGAGAGGCTTTAGTTATATTCGCATTGTGTATGCAATTGTAGATATTGAAACAACAGGCGGCTTTGCCACCGGAAATGGCATTACTGAAATAGCCATCGTTTTACACGATGGAAAGGAGATTGAAGGTTGTTACCATACATTGGTTAACCCTTTCATGGTAATACCAAGATATATTGTTGCCCTAACCGGTATTACAAATGAAATGGTGTCTGAAGCTCCATCATTTACAGAAATTGGTGAAACTATCTATGGGCTGCTGAAAGATCGTGTATTTGTTGCGCATAATGTAAATTTCGATTACTCCTTTGTGAAGCATCACCTGAACAATTGCGGGTTTATTCTTAATACAAGAAAACTTTGTACAGTAAGGCTGGCAAGAAAGATATTTCCTGGATTAGCCAGTTATAGCCTTGGTAACCTTTGCCGATCGCTGGAGGTGACTATCACAGACAGACATCGTGCCAAAGGAGATGCATTGGCCACTGCTGAAGTTTTCAATAAAATAATCAGGGGGGATAACAATTCTGTAGTTGCTGCAATGTTAAAGGGAAGGAACGCGGAGCAATTTTTACCACCCCATATGCCTTGTGAGGAGATTGATAAATTACCAGAAAAGCCTGGGGTTTATTATTTCGAGAACCAAAAGAAGGAGATTATATATGTAGGTAAGGCGATAAACCTTCGGAAAAGGGTCAGGAGCCATTTTTCTAATAATGATGGTAGTAAGCGTAAACAGGAATTATTGCGAAATGTTTACCATCTCAGCTATAAAGAATGTAGTTCAGAACTAATGGCTCTTATTCTGGAAAGCCAGGAAATCAGGCAGCGATGGCCACTTTACAATAGGAGTCAGAAAAAATATCATCATAAATATGGTCTTTATTGTTATGAAGACAGCAGAGGTTTACTGCAGTTGGTAATAGAACAAAAAAAAGTAAACCTTCCGGCCATATATACCTTCAATGCTATTATTGAAGGGCAGGCATATATCCGAAAGATCAAGGCTGGAAAAATCGCCCCTGGCAAGGTGACGAATGATACAGAAATGGAGGGGGATAAGCCTGATTTTTTAAGCACTGTTCCAGAGTCTGCTGAATCTTATAATAAAAGAATCCTGGATTCCATTGAACACATCAGTTTAAGTCTGCCAAGTTTTGTACTGATAGAAAACAGGCCATCGGAAAATGAAGGTCATGCAGTTTACCTGATGGAAAAAGGTCGATTTTACGGGATGACGATCCTGCCGGATCCTTTTAAAATGCCGTTAGCTTTAGAATGCTGGAAGCATAATATTCCTCCATCCGCTGATAATGATTATATCAGGGGGCTACTATTCCAGCATGCAGAGAAAAATTTTTACACCCGGTTAAACCTGCATGAATAATGCTTAACCAGGGGTTTAAACAAGTGATCGGATGGCTTTAGCCTTATTGCCAAACGTACCATGTTATTGCAGCAATGATGCTGTATAACACGACAACGATCAGGAATAATTTACCAGTACTTGCTTGTGATAAGTCGAAAATACGTCTCATAGAAAACCATTTTATGTTAGAAAAATGATTACACGGTAACGATGTTCTTCAGCGGTATTGTGGAACGGAGGTGTTTTGTTGAATTCCTGACTCAATTTACACAATTTTCGTTGTATTTTGGGCCAAAGACAGCCTAATTATGCACAGAGAATTAAGATCCTGGTTTAGCCCATCCCTGCAAAAGGAGATGCCGGTTGCGGTTTATGGACACTATGGGTTTGCCCTTCTGCTTATTCCTACCGCCGCGGCCGATTACCTCGAGTATGAACGTTTCCAGTTAATTGACAGCATTAGGCCTCATATAGAATCAGGTAAGGTAAAAGTGTTTTCAGTTGACAGCATTAATAATGAAAGCTGGATGAATAAGAGTATGGATCCCCGTCATAAGGCCATCCGTCACCAGCAATGGAATGACTATATCTATAATGAAGTGGTCCCTTTTATCCGTACCATGACAAGTCATGAAACCCCGATAGTTGTTTCAGGCGCCTCATTTGGGGCACTTCATTCGGCCAATTTATTCTTCAAGCGGCCCGACCTTATCCATGGGTTTATCGCTATGAGTGGTGTGTATCATCTCACTGAATACACCGATGGATACTTAGATGATGATGTTTATTTCAATAGTCCCGGCCATTATCTGCCGAATCTCCACGATCATCATGTTCTCGAACAGATGAGAAGTAACCGTCCAATTCATATTCTTAGCGGAAGCGGGGCTTATGAAGATCCGCATGCTGCCCGTGGACTTGCCGGGGTATTGTATAATAAAGGAATCTGGTATGAACTGGATATCTGGGGATCAGATAAAACGCATGACTGGCCTACCTGGAGAGAGATGTTGCCACATTACCTGGAGACCCGGTTTTAGTTATCTGATAATGCCTTAATCGCCAACATTTGCATCCAGAATTTCCAGGAATTCATTTCTGGGTATCATCCTCGCGCCCAGGCTTTCAAGATGGCCGGTATAAACCTGGCAATCGATCAATTGAACACCATCGGATTTCAATAGCTGCACCATTTTGATAAAAGCAAACTTGCTGGCATTGCTGACTTCGGAAAACATACTCTCCCCAAAAAATATATTGCCAAGTCGAACTCCATAAAGGCCTCCAGCAAGTTGATCGTCCATCCAGCATTCTGCACTATGCGCATATCCCAGAAGGTGTAAATCTGTATATGACTTTATAATTTCTTCATTAATCCAGGTACCGTTTTGACCGGGTCTGCCAGTCTGCTGGCAACAAATCATTACTTCCCGGAATGCGCTGTTAATGGAGAATCTCATACGCTGGCCATTAAGCAAAGGGCGCATACTTTTTGAGATCTTCAACTCATCGGGAAATAAAACAAAACGTGGGTCGGGGCACCACCAGAGAATCGGATCTTCATCGTACCAGGGAAAGATACCTTTCCTGTATGCCTCAAGCAGGCGGCTGGTTGAAAGATCACCACCGAATGCAAGAAGACCATCCGGCCCTGCTTCCGATACAGGAGGGAAGGGATCGGCAGGATCAAGATAATATAGCATCAGGATGCGGTGATTTCAATAGTTGCGCCTATACCTCTTTCTGTTATGGCATCGCACATGGGTTTCAGATCGTCATAGTCGCCGTTCTTGACAGCATATTTTCCCTGGGTATGGATAAGCATTGCACATTGTTCCGCCTGTTCGGAACTGTGGCCGCATACTTCTATCAGGGTCTCAATAACCCATTCGAAGGTATTCACTTCATCATTCCATACGATCAGCTGGTATGGATTTGCTGTTTCAGTGAGAACGTCAATATCCTCCTTCAGTTCATGATCAAACTCCTCTTTGTAATTCAGCATGTAGAAAGCACTTTGATACAAAAATAAAAAATCCTTTCAAAGTGCCTATTCCGGATATAAAACCTCCCAAAACAATGGTGCCGAAAATGTATTTTTACAGGGGAGATCTAATGGTGACTATGTTCAATAAAAGAGTGCTAAATAATCAGGATTCTGTGGATTCGGAGAAGGGGCCAGGCATTGTACTGCCAATATTACTGGCAGATAAAGGGCTTGAATATCTTATAGAATTGGTCAAACAGATCCGGCCCTCGTCGCCACGTAACACAGAACAGGCGGAAATTAGATTCAAAGCCCTTCTTTATCAACTACAGCAGGACATCAGTAGTCTGGTCTCATTACGCACAGCACTTCGATCGCAATTTCAAAACAGCGAGGTTTTGCCTGCACTACTGGAAAGCGGCCTTATCAGCTCAAGGGGGTTTGTACAGGAATTAACCGGAAAGATCAAGCACAAAATACTTCCTGAATTACAGGAACCCACCAATTTCCTCTATGTTATCAGCAGGGTTTTTTTCAAACACACTGATCATATCTGGGTAAAATCAATTGACCGCGAACTATGGAAAAAATTGTTCCGCCTATTAAGGGTTCATATCAATATGAATAACCTCCAATTGATTGGACAATTGAAAGAAGCACTGCGTATTTTATCATTCAGGATTGCAACCTTAAGTCTCGAAAAAGAAGTGGTGCAGAGGTTTGGTCAATATCAGGATACGCTGGCCCCTTTTCTTGACCAGAATAAACTGGTAACAGTGTTACTCGAAAATGAGCATGACCCAAGAAATGCACAGCTCATCCTTTACAATATTCAGGAACATCTTTATAACTGCCGGCAAAGTATTGTTTGGCTCCGCGACCAGGGTATGTATTATGGAACCAGTCTTTCCCAGACTTTTCTGACCACCCGCATCATACAGATGATTGACCGGATGCTGCTGATTTCGGATGTGCTTGATCGTGATAACAAATTGGATGAAGACCGGTTTATAAATTATTTTATTACTGTTATCACTAATGAGAATAAGAAAAGCAGCCTGAGGGAATTCCTTTCTGATAATCTTGGGTTATTGGCTTACCAGATAGCAGAGCATAAGGGTAAAAAAGGGGAGAAGTATATAAGTACCAATTCAGCGGAATTTAAACAATTGTTCTGGAGTGCGGTGGGTGGCGGATTTATAGTAAGCGTAGTAGCTGTTGTAAAAAACCTGCTAACAAAAATACCCATGGCACCATTCTGGGCGGGAGTAGCATATAGTACCAATTACGCTGCCGGCTTTGTATTAATGGATAGAACCAATAGTACCCTGGCTACCAAACAGCCAGCATATACTGCCTCGGCGGTTGCCAACTCACTGGATAGTAAAAAACAAAAAGGAAAACCTGATCTTAAAAATCTTGCCATCACAATCGGTAATATTTCGAGAAGTCAGATTGCATCTTTTGCAGGAAATCTTGTTATTGTTTTCCCACTCACTTATGGCATTGTGTGGGCTATGGATCGCTTTCTCAACTATCGGATCGTTGATGGAAACCAGGCTATGCAACTCTTGAAGGATCAACATCCTTACCAGAGTTTTGCATTATTATATGCTTGCTTTACAGGAGTCTTTCTATTCGCCAGTGGTATCATTTCAGGCTATGTAGAGAATCATATGGTATATGGCAAATTACCGGAAAGGCTGCGCCAACATCCTGTGCTGAGCCATACCATGTCGGAAAAAAAATTAAACCGGCTGGTGGATCTGATGACCCGTTATTCAGGGGCGCTTACAGGTAGCATCGCGCTTGGTTTCTTTCTTGGTATGTCATCAGCTGTTGGTAAAATATTTGCGATACCTTTTGATATACGTCACATTACGATATCAGCGGGAAATGCTGCAATAGGCTATTTTGGCCTTGAGCAAAAAGTTGAATGGACATACCTATTAATTGTGTTGGCCGGTGTATTAGGAATAGGCTTTTTGAATTTTTTCGTCAGTTTCTCCCTCGCTTTTTTTGTTGCACTCAAATCGAGGGGATTACTAATGCGTGACTATCCGGAACTATTCCGTTTTGTATGGCGATATTTTAAAAAGTATCCCAAGGACTTTCTTTTACCAGCAAAGGGTGGCCGGAGGGCTGAGGAGATATAAATAAAAAACCCCGCAATAAGCAGGGTTTTTTCTGTGGGAGCACACGGATTCGAACCGCGGACCCGCTGCTTGTAAGGCAGCTGCTCTGAACCAACTGAGCTATGCTCCCGGTAAAGCAGGTAAATTTTTATACATTTCTGTGGGAGCACACGGATTCGAACCGCGGACCCGCTGCTTGTAAGGCAGCTGCTCTGAACCAACTGAGCTATGCTCCCAGAATTAATCGATGATTTACCTCAATACCTCACAAAGAACTTACCGTTTTCTGTAACGGGATTGCAAAGATAAGGGCTATAATTTCACGACAAAATATTTTCGTAAAAAGTTCCTGCAACTCAAAGCTTCCAGTCGATGATTTCATTTACCCATTCCTTTCGATATGGGGTGGCAACCCTGATATAATTATCGGTATAACCCTCCATAATGCCATTTTTAGAATGCCCTTCAAATAATACCTTCCTGTTTTGTCCAAGGAACTGATGCTGGAAATACTGTTGTTTCATATAACCAAGGTTGCGAAGACTCTTGTTCCTATCATTCCTGGTATTCATGGGAACAATGGGTTTAATATCCAGCGCAACAGTATTGGCGCGCTCTGAATAAGTGAACACATGGAGGTAACTTACATCCAGTGCATGGAGGAAATCAAATGTTTCTTTAAAAAGATCCTCTGTTTCACCGGGGAAACCCACAATAACATCTACTCCGATAGATGCATGCGGCATCAGGGTCTTTATCAGCTTAACACGGTCTGCATACAATTCTTTTTTATATCTCCTGCGCATCAAAGAAAGTATCTCGTTGCTTCCACTTTGCAGCGGAATGTGAAAATGCGGCATGAACTTTCTACTGTTAGCTACAAATGCAATGATATCATTGGTCAGCAAATTGGGTTCAATACTTGAGATGCGATACCTTTCAATACCCTCTACCTCATCAAGTGATTTTACCAGATCAAAAAAACTTTCTTCGTTTCTTTTATTACCATCGGCACCTTTACCAAAATCACCAAGATTTACTCCCGTAAGTACTATTTCCTTTACACCATTACTGGCAAGATCTCTTGCATTATTTAAAACATTACGGATGCTATCGCTTCTGCTTTTTCCTCTTGCCATTGGAATGGTACAGAATGAACAACTGTAATCACAGCCATCCTGTACTTTTAAAAAGGTACGGGTGCGGTCATTAACTGACCATGATGCATTGAATCCACTAACATCTTCAATATCACAACTGCATATCCTCGTACTGTCTCCTTTGGTTAGTGTAGCCAGGTGTGTAGCAATGTTGAATTTCTCAGCTGCCCCCAAAACCAGGTCCACTCCAGGAATTTCAGCTATTTCCCTGGGTTTTAATTGGGCATAGCACCCCGTTATAACAACCATGCTTTGTGGCGATCGCCGCTGAATTCTACGAACTATCTGGCGGCATTCCTTATCTGCATTATCAGTAACTGAACAGGTATTGATTACATAAACATCCGCCAGGTCATCAAACTCTTTTTTTTCAAATCCTTCCTGCTCCATCATCCTGCCAATTGCTGAGGTTTCTGAAAAATTGAGTTTACAACCCAGGGTATGAAATGCTACTGTTCTTTTTTCGGCCATAGGGCGGCAAAGATACGTAGATTTGAGTCTATGCGAATGAACAAGGTACTGCCCATCCTCGCCATCATTATCATTGGCATCAGCCTGCTTATATATAATATTTATGATCCGCTACTCATTGACAGCGAGTCATTTAGGCGAAATGATTCAAATATCCAGTATACACGTCATGCTCGCTGCCGGATGAGCTGCCGGCAAATTTCCGAAGCGGAAGTAAGAGATATACTAACAAATGGAAAGATCAATAAACTAAAATCTGACCCGCATGATAAACCATGCCCAACCTTTGCTTTGGAAGGATATACTAAACAGGATGGACAACATGTGCGAATTGTATTTGCGCAATGTGAATCAATTTTACGGGTAATTACCTGTATAGATCTTGATCGTGAATTTACCTGCAATTGTAAATAAAACTCTTCATGAAGTTCTTAGAAAGAATCGCCCTGGTCCTCTTCAGCATTTATGGATTTCTGGCCTTCACAATTCTCCTGTTAATACTTTTGCCCGCATTCTTTATTGCTTCCCTTTATGGAAAGATTAAGGGTGGAAATATGATTTATGCAATTTGTGGCATATGGGCTGATATATGGTTATTTCTCATTGGTATAAGGGTTCCCGTTATTCATGAGGCAAAGCCATCAGAGGAAAGACCATGCATATTTATCGCAAACCATATTTCCTACCTTGATATTCCAATGATCGTTAAAGTGATACGCGAGCCTGTACGTGTGTTGGGAAAACAGGAAATGGCTGGCATACCGATTTTTGGTTTTGTATACCGTAATGCAGTAATAATGGTGAATAGAAAGGATGCTGCACAGCGGGCAAGGTCGGTGGGAGTGCTTAAGAAAATGCTAATGCAGGGCATTTCAATTTTCATATTTCCCGAAGGCACCTTCAATGAAACTGCTCATCCCCTCAAATCATTCTATGATGGTGCATTCCGGATCGCTATTGAAACGCAAACACCAATCCAGCCAATAATTTTTCCTGATACCGTTAAAAGACTCTGGTATGGATCGGTGTTTTCCCTTAATCCGGGAACCAGCAGGGCAGTATATTTACCAATGGTTAGTGTTATGGACTATGATCTGCAACATATACCTGAATTAAAGAATAAAGTATTTGATGAAATGGCTGAGGCTTTGAACCGTTACCAGAAAAATAGCAACATTGACTGAACCGGCCCATATCGATTTTTTTAATACAAATGCCGAAAGCTGGTATGTAGAAGTGATTCTTCCACTGGCATTGCCGCGGAATTATACCTGGCATGTACCATCTGAGATGGTTGCTGCCATTCAACCCGGTGTGCGTGTTGAAGTGGTTCTTGGAAGGAATAAGAAGTACGCCGGTATAGTTAAGCGACTTCATCAGGAAAAACCAGCTGCATTTGAACCCAAGGATGTACTGAATGTTTTAGATGATGCGCCCATTGTGTATCAACAGCAGCTTGCCTTGTGGGAATGGATGGCCCATTATTACCTATGTAGTGAAGGGGAGGTTATGCAGGCAGCCTTACCCACTCATTTCAAATTAAGCAGTGAAACAATTTTAGTTTTTAATGAGGAGGCCGGTGAAGATTTCTCTAACCTCGACGATGAAGAGTTTCTTGTAGCCGAAGCTCTTTCTATACGAAACCAATTACGACTTACCGAAATTCAGCAACTACTGGATGCATCCCATGTCTATCCTGTTATCAAGCGATTGCTTGATAAAAATCTCTGCTTTGTATGGGAAGAATTAAAACAAACCTATAAAGAGAAACGCGAAACATTCATACTTCTTAAACCAGAATATCATGAGGAAGATGCACTGGCAGAACTGATGAATAACTGGTCGAGAGCACCAAAGCAATTGGAACTCCTCCTTGCTTTTCTACATCTGCATAAAACAGAAGGTGAAGTTACTCAACCTGCATTGCTGAAAAAATCAGGTGCATCTGCTGCCCAGTTAAAGGGATTATTGGAAAAGGGAATTCTTATTGCGGAGAAGCGATCTGTTGATCGCCTGCATAGTGTGGCCAGGGAAGTGAATATTAATTTTACATTGTCCGAACAACAATTAGAAGCCCTCAATGATTTACGAAATTCCCTTGAGCAGAAGGCAGTATGCCTGCTGCATGGCATCACATCAAGTGGTAAAACCCAGGTATATGTGAAGATGATGGAAGAGGCAATCAAACAGGGTAAGCAGGTATTATATATGCTGCCGGAGATTGCCCTAACAGCCCAGGTCATACGTCGCTTACAGCAATATTTCGGAGGTTATATCGTAATATATCATTCGCGATTTAATCCAAATGAACGGGTGGAATTATGGAATAAAGTGAAATCGGGTGAAGCCCGGATTATTTTAGGAGCCAGGTCTTCACTTTTCCTGCCATTTCAGAATCTTGGCCTTGTTATCTGCGATGAAGAACATGACTCCTCCTTTAAACAACAGGATCCTGCTCCCCGGTACAATGCCCGCGATGCTGGTATATACCTTGCCCAGTTATTTTCGGCCCGTACAATTTTAGGTAGTGCAACTCCTTCCCTGGAATCTTATTATAATGCCCAACAGGGTAAATATGGGTTGGTTGAATTGAACCAGAGATACGGTGATATTGCTCTGCCGGAAATTATGCTGGTAGATACAAAGAAGATTCAAACTCCTGATAAATCTAAAGTGATCATATCACCAGATCTTGAAAAGGCAATTACAGAAAGTATACTTAATAATAAACAGGTAATTCTCTTTCAGAACAGGAGGGGTTATTCGCCCTACCAAGTATGCCAGTCCTGTGGCTGGATACCACACTGCCAGCAATGTGATGTTTCTCTCACATACCATAAGATCAAGCATAAGCTTATATGTCACTATTGCGGAACCATATACCCAACGGTAAGCGTCTGCGAAGCCTGTGGCAATCACCATTTCACGCAGCAGAATTTCGGAACTGAAAGAATAGAAGAAACCCTGCAGGAACTTTTTCCAAAAGCAAGGATAGCCAGGATGGATATCGATGCAGTTAAAGGCAAACATGCGCATGATGCATTGATCCAGCTTTTTGAACAACAGCGCATAGATATACTGGTGGGCACTCAAATGGTTGTAAAGGGATTGGATTTCGAGCACGTAGCGCTGGTTGGCATTCTGGATGCTGACGCTATACTTGGTTTCGCTGATTTTCGGGTGAATGAGCGGGGATTTCAATTGATGGAGCAGGTAAGTGGACGGGCAGGCCGTAAAGGGGATCAGGGAAAAGTATTGATTCAGGTACGCAATACCGGCCACCCGGTATTAAAATATGTTCAGCTACACGATTACCAGTCATTTGTTAAAGCAGAACTCGAAAGCCGTCACCAATTTGGCTATCCTCCTTTCAGCAGGATGATTCAATTGAGGTTTCGCCACAAACAACCTGAAGTGGTTGCAGGAGCCGCACGGCAGATAGCAGATTGGCTAAAGCCCGTTTTCGGAGCATATCTTATTGGTCCGGCAGCTCCGGTAGTAAACCGTGTTCGGAACCAATACCTGATGGAACTAATGATCAAACTTCCTAAAGATCTTCACTTATTGCAACAATGCAAGGACCAGATCCAGTTATTAACGGCACATCTACACCAGCAACCGCCCTACAAATCTGTAATCGTGACTCCTGATATTGATCCGATCTAACATTATTTACCAGCTAATTTTAGAATGCTGTTATAAGTATGAATGAAAATTCCTCTTGTTTGTTGTTTTGACGCGGCAAGCATTGCTTTCGCAACAACAGTTGCCTCAACAGGTTTAAAATCCCGCGCAGTTCCCAGCATGAAAATTGAGTAAACCGGAGCTAATACCTGGGCCATCCTTTCACCCAATCGTTTCTCCTTTCTGTCGCCAAGGAGCAGGCTGGGCCTGAATATTTGTACTTGCGGGATATTTTTCCGACTCACCGATTCTTCTACTATTCCCTTAAGCTTCAGGTAAAAGTTATTGTTATTGGAAGCATTGGCCCCAACAGAGGAAACAAGTATAAAATTAAAAACCCCCTCTTCTGCTGCAACGGAGGCTGCCATTACCGGGATATCATGATCAACTTTTCGATAATCATCATGGTTCCCTTCAACCTTTTTCATTGTGGTGCCTATAGCACAAAATACTGTTTCGCTTCCCGAAATCGCTTCGCGGTAAGCCTCCTGATTCTGGAAGTCAATAATATGCTGCCTGAGTTTGGGATGGAAATTCTCCAGCGAACGTCGTACAAGTACATGCACTTCGCTATAATAATCGTCGGCTAAAAGGTAGTTAAGTAAGGCGTTGCCAATTAATCCGCTTGATCCGAGGACTGTTGCTTTTCGGCCCATATCTTTGAAGTATTATTGTACCATGCAAATTCATGAAAATTTTTCTCTTCGTAAGTTAAACAGTTTCGGCATAGAAGCAACTGCAAGGTATTTTGGCTCCTTCGCTGAAGTTGAACATCTGGAAGCCTTACTTTCAGCTGTACAACATGCTTCCATTACAAATCAGCAACTATTTGTGTTAGGAGGCGGAAGCAATATTTTACTTACTAAAAATTTTGATGGATGGGTTCTTAAAAACGAAATCCTGGGTATTGAAGAACTTCATGAAGATGATGCATATGTATATGTAAAGGTTGGCGCAGGTGAAAACTGGCATTCCGTTGTTCAATACTGCATTGAGAATGGTTGGGCAGGGCTGGAGAATCTTTCGCTGATCCCGGGTAATGTTGGTGCTTCACCTATGCAGAATATTGGTGCATATGGAGTAGAACTGCGGGATGTTTTCTGGGATCTGGAAGCATACCATCTTCAGGATAAAAAGGTACATACATTTACAGAAGAAGATTGTGAATTTGGTTACAGGGAAAGTGTGTTCAAGAATAAATATAAAGGCCAATTTGTTATACTCAATGTTACTTTCCGATTGAATAAAAGGCCGGTATTTCATACCAGCTATGGAGCAATCAGGGAGGAATTACAAAAAATGGGTACACAGGAATTGAGTATCCGAGCCATTTCACAGGCTGTTTGCAATATTCGCCGCTCAAAGCTTCCTGATCCTTCTCAAATCGGAAATGCCGGAAGTTTCTTTAAAAACCCCACGGTTACCAGGGAATACTTTGAGGAACTAAAACTGGAGTATCCCGAAATAATCGGGTATCCCTTACCGGGAGATCAGGTGAAACTCGCTGCTGGCTGGATGATTGAGCGATGTGGGTGGAAGGGATGGCGGAAAGGAGATGCCGGATGCCATGAAAAGCAGGCCCTTGTGTTAGTGAATTATGGCGAAGCAAAAGGATCCGAGATTTACGCATTAAGCCAGGAAATTATTGAAAGTGTGGAATTCAGGTTCGGGGTCATTCTTGAGCGGGAAGTAAATATTATTTAAGTTTTCAAAGCAACAGTTTGATTAGGTTTGTTGTCAATCTTCCAAACCCTATCAATATGCGCCTTTTATCAATCTTCCTGATCCTGCTTTTTTGCGGATTAAAATCTTTCAGCCAGGACAAAATATACAAGAAAGGTGGCTCTATCCTTAAGGTCAAAATTCTGGAGATAGGGGTGGATGAAATCCGTTACAAATTGTTTGAAGAACCGGAAGGCCCTGCATATGCGATTGAAAAGGACAGGATCCTTAAAATAGTCTTTGAGAGCGGTCGTACCGAAACTTACCAGAGTAATCTCAAAGATCCTGAGCTATATGCCGGCCAATCAAGAAATGCAATAAAGCTGAATTTTCTTTCTCCCATTTTCGGGCATACCCAACTTGGATATGAAAGAAGCTTAGCGCCAGGAAGGTCCATTGAAGCAACAGTTAGCATTATTGGTCTTGGCAGAAATGATATGGTCGAATTAAGTTATTACGACCCGAATATTGGTTACCGTGAGGTTAAGAGAAATGCTGCCGGCCTTGGACTTGGAATCGGATACAAATTTATCCGAACGCCTGATTTCATTAATAGAAGTGTCAGGTATGCCCATCTGTTGCAGGGTTCTTATATTAAACCAGTATTTTACACCGGAGTTTACGGTGAAAATATTCTGGAGTATAAAACCAATACCGTCAACACCAAACGCACCACTACTTTTTATGGCGCATTGAATGTTGAGCTGGGTAAACAGTGGGTCTTCTCTGATGTTTTTTTAGTGGATATCTACGGGGGATTAGGCTATGCATTTGACAATGTGAAATCTGATGATAATAACTGGAGTAGTGCTTCCGATGAATATACTGCCCATCATTTCAGTGTGATCCGCACCACCCGCAGCCCAGGCCTGGCTTTTTCAGGAGGCCTTAAGCTGGGAATGATGTTGGGTAAAAAGAAGACAAATTAAACTATGAAAAATCTTCGCTGTCGTAATCTTCATCACGGAAAGTACTGCTTCCCAGATTTACCATCGAGCCCATAAGGTCTTTAAACTCTATCCTGTTATCAATAATTTTCTTTGATATTAAGGAATGAGCTGCAAGTCCATGGAGAACAAATTCCATCCATAAAGCAGATTCTTTATCATTTATTTTTGGGAAGTATTTTTTAACCAATGCATGCAGTCCATCAACAGCATATAACTGTATGAGTTTCTCCTTATCAGAAAGGTTGAATAAGATATCAATATGGTTACCCGAATCAAACCAATTGGTGATGGGTTTATAGGGATTTTCTTCTCCCTTCATGGATTCTTTACCTGTACCGCGGCGTTTTTTCAGCGTCTCCGGATTAGGGAAATATAGAATAAACTGTGAGCGTATTGCCTTGTCAACAAGATTCATCGCCACCTGGTAGGGGCCTTCCTGTTCACCTTCATACACCAATTCAATTTTCCCGGTAAGTGATGGTATGATACCTACCAGGTCACTTATCCATACCTGTGTTTGTTTTTCCTTATTAATGATTGCGCGGCGCTCTGCAGCACTTATTGCATTTTCGAAGGCGCTGATGGTGAGTCGTGCAGATACACCACTTTTCTTGTCAACATACTCATTGTTTCGTGCCTCAAATGCAACCTGCTCAATGAGTCTTTTTACTAAATCTCCTATCAGCACTCTTTTTGATTGCTCCTCAGCAATAGTTGCTTCCTGTTCTGTAATAGCAAGTGAATCTTCCAGGTTCCTTGGATAATGGGTAAGTATCTGACTTTCGATCCTGTCCTTCAAAGGCGTTACAATCGACCCCCTATTCGTATAATCCTCTGGGTTAGCAGTAAATACAAAAACAATATCCAGCGGCATCCGTAGTTTGAATCCTCTGATCTGTACATCACCCTCTTCAAGAATATTAAATAGTGAAACCTGTATCCTTGCCTGAAGGTCGGGCAATTCATTTATCACAAAAATGCCTCTGTTACTTCTGGGAATTATACCATAGTGAATAACCATTTCATCGGCAAAACTCAACCGGAGATTGGCAGCTTTAATAGGATCGATATCACCAATAAGATCGGCTACACTTACATCAGGTGTGGCCAGCTTCTCCCCATATCTTTCAGAACGATGAAGCCAATGGATAAGGGTTTCATCGCCATGTTGTGCAATCTGGTCTTTTGCAAATTTAGAAACAGGCAACATGGGATCATCATTGATTTCACTACCTGCAACAACAGGAACATATTCATCAAGCAGATTGGTCATTTGACGGGCCATACGTGTTTTCGCCTGCCCCCGCAACCCAAGGAATAGAATATTATGCTTGCTAAGCAGCGCCCTTTCTGTATCTGGAATAACAGATTCATCATAACCTATAATACCTTCGAAACTTTTCTTACCGGAAGAAAGATTTTTTACCAGATTTTGCCTTATTTCTTCTCGTACCGACCTTGCTTTATATCCGGTAGCCTTCAGTTCGCCGAGTGTTGTTATTGAACTATGATTCATTTATTTGTTGCTTTGAAATTTTTGTTTGGGGTATATTATCCCTTAGTATAAGGTCTTCCTTTTGCCACTTTCAAAATCCTTGAATATAAAAGCTCCAAGATGATCAAGAGAGGCAAAATATGCTTTACCCTGGTTGGTTTCAGTGAACTCATTTACGAATCGCTGCAGATAAGGATCTGATGCGATCATAAATGTCGTAATTGGAATTTTCAATTTCTTACATTGAGCTGCCAGGTTAAGACAACGGGTAGTGATCTTTCGGTCTAACCCGAAGCTGTTCTTATAATACCGTTTTCCAATTTTCAGGCAGGTTGGCTTACCATCCGTGATCATGAATATCTGCTTATTAGGATTTCTTCGTCTGCGAAGGATGTCCATTGCAAGTTCTAATCCCGCCACTGTATTGGTATGAAATGGCCCCACCTGCAGGTAAGGCAGGTCTTTAATTTCTACCGGCCAGGCATCATTGCCAAAAACAACTATATCCAATGTATCTTTTGGATATTTGGTGGTGATCAATTCACTTAATGCCATCGCAACTTTCTTTGCCGGAGTAATGCGATCCTCACCATATAGTATCATTGAATGGGAGATATCAATCATCAAAACCGTTGAGGTTTGCGCTTTAAAATCAGTTTCCCTGATCTGGAGATCATCTTCCTGCATATTGAATGACTCAATGCCGTGATTGATCTGGGCATTGCGTATGCTCTCAGTAAAATCGATTTGTTCAATCTGGTCACCAAAACGAAATGGCCTTGTATCCGGACTTTGTTCATCACCACCTCCGGGTTTAAAGGTCTGGTGGTTACCCTGGCGCGTTTTCTTTAGTTTACCGAAAATTTCTTCAAGCGACCTTTTTCGAATTCCCTGTTCTGTTTTGGGTGTGATCTTAATAGATCCGTTACCAGGGTCCTCATCTATATACCCCTTTGATTTAAGGTCATCTATAAAATCCCCCATTCCATAATCAGGCCTCGTGAGCTCATATTCACGATCTATCTGGTTTAACCATTGCAATGCTTCCCCCACATCCCCGTTAGTATAAGTAAGCAATTGGATGAACAACTCCAGCAACTGCTCAAACGTAGATTTTCCCTCCTCGGGACGAAAACCGGTGAATTGGAACCCTTTCATATTAATTAGGTGTCTGACACATGTTCGTGATATGTTCGAACATCTTCCGAACATGTGTCAGACACTTAAACACATAAACGGAAGAGATGGTTCTGTGGAAGAGCACAACCGGGAAAATCCCCCCTAAATGTAGCCTATATTGACATATTTGGGTACCTGAAAATAGGGACCAGATAGGGACCAGATAGGGACCCCGAGTATGGTTGTCCATTAGGTGGGGATTGGAACAGCGGCAATTGTTAAAAAAAGGGGCCGTTTCAAATTAGTTTGAAACGGCCCCTTTATAAAAAATATAAAAACCTATCGTGGGCTGTCGGTTGGCAGCACAGAATCTGTCGGTCCAATTAAACCACCTCCTTCAAGGGATGGTTGAATACTGCTTCCCCCTTTGTAATTCTTCTCCAGCATATCTAACATCTGCATTAGCTGCTGCGTGCCGGCGATCTCGCTCCTCATCGCTTCCTGCTTCCTTTCAGGAAGCTGGCTATAATAGCTAAGCTGCTGTTCGAAATCTTTATGCAATGCCTTTGATACCTTATCGGCCATAGCGGTATGCCCGGCTTTATAGGATGCCTCGAGGAACTTAAAGGTGAAGTAATTATGCTGGTTGTTCTTGGAAACCATCGCATATGGGTTGTTCTCTTCTAAAATTCCCTTGTCAGCAATGTCAAGCAGTTTTTTCGCCTCATCCTTCCGATTCAGGTCGGCAAGGGCGCCCGCGCCATCTGCATAGGCTGCACGGATGGTATTCAGGTGGAGCCTGTTCTGTTCGTCGAAATAAACGCCCTTTTTATCTGCACTGCCAAAGGAGAATTTGTTGATCAGCTTATCAACCATCCATTCAGTATTAATGCCAGTATTATTAGAAACAGGCACCAGGCGATAAGTAAGACCATCTTTACGAACAAAGTTTTCAAAACCCAGTTCGGAAGCAGTATACGGAGCAGTAAAACAAATGGGTCTTTTCCATTTATTAGCTGCAATTATATTAAGGATGGCCAGGTCATTCTTAAGAAGCGTATTCTTATTTTCTGGTATCACAACAGGAACCTGTGAGATAACACTATCATCTTTATTTACAGTTCCGTTGCTTCTTACCAGTTGTTCATCCACAGGCAGAATAAACCGGCGAGCAGGAAGGTAGTTAATACTTTCGCCTCCAGTAAGGGCAACCTTGAAAGCCGGATCTTCACTGCCTACAACATTCTTCATTACATCATACAGGTCATAATATTTTTCCTGGTTTACATCTGGCCTTGGATTGTAAACTATATAATCGCGCTTCCTGCCTTGTATCTGATCTGCAGACCAGATCACATCAATAGGATCGCTCTCGTTGATTTTATACCTTAACTGGTTAATATACCAGTCGATCCCGAGAAGGCTATTATTGATCACCCGTATGTCTGGACGAATTCCTTCCACCTCCTGTGCATACCAGAGCGGATATGTATCATTATCGCCAAAAGTTATCAGAATAGCATTGGGCGGGCAGCTTTCCAGGTAATCTTTGGCGAGGTCACGAGCCAGGGTTTTTTTACTTCTGTCATGGTCATCCCATTCCTGAACGCCCATTACTACAGGAACTGCAATCATACATACAGCTGCTGCAACCATATTTGAAACCGATTCGCTTGTTTTACGCATCAGCCATTCCCTTACCTGAAGTACACCGAGTCCTATCCAGATAGCAAAAGCATAGAACGAACCCACATATGCGTAATCTCGCTCACGTGGTTGGTTGCCCGCCTGGTTTAGATATAGAACAATGGCTAAACCGGTGAAAAAGAACAGGAGTGCCGCTACTATAAAATCACGACGATTGGCGAAATACTGGTATATAGCACCTAATACTCCAAGAAGGAAGGGTAGGAGGAAGAGTTTATTATTTGCTTTGTTATTCTTGATACTGTCGGGCAAGGCATCCTGGTTTCCCAGACGAAGATCATCCAGAAAGGAAATTCCACTTATCCAGTTTCCATCTCTGGCGTTGCCCGGACCAAAACCCTGAATATCATTTTGCTTCCCTGCAAAGTTCCACATAAAATATCGCCAGTACATCCAGTTCAGCTGGTAGCCAAAAAAGAATTTTATATTATCGCCCATGCTTGGCCTTTCACCATCGGCAAGACCCAGCCAATCACGGTAGAAGTTTGCATGGCCCTGGTCATTACTTGCATCCCAAACTCTTGGAAAGAGCATTTTGTCCTCCCCGGAATAAACAGGCTTGATATCATAACCTACCTCTTCATATCGATCTGTACCTCTGGAATACTTCATACCTGTTTGCTCATAGTCAACAGGAGAGGCGGTAAACACCTGGCCGTATAACAGGGGGAAATCACCATATTGATCCCTTCCCAGGTATCCCACCAAAGAATTAGGGTTATCTACATTGTACATATCTACCGCCGGATTGGCATTAGACCTGATCATGGTGGTGATATAGCTGGAATAGCCCATCAACATGAAAATCACGCACCATATTCCGAGGCGAAGGAAGTTCCAATGGTTCTTTTTCGCAATCCGAAGTCCATACCATAATAGTACCCCAAGCAATACAAAAAAGAAAATAAAGCCTGAGAAGAATGGCATTCCGAAATTATTTACAAACCGCACATCAAACCATCCTGCCAGTTTAACCGACCACTGTATTACAACAACCTGAACAAATCCTGTGATAAGGCATCCCATTATGAAGGCCCAGAATGTTCCCCATGGAGTAGCTTCATATCGTTTAAAGTAATAAACCATTACTATCGCAGGAATGGTAAGGAGGTTCAGCAGGTGAACGCCGATGGACAATCCCATCATAAAAAAGATGAATACGATCCATTTGTCAGCACCAGGTTCATCGGCATGATGTTCCCATTTGAGAATTGCCCAAAAAACCAGGGCTGTAAACAGTGAGGATAGCGCATAAACCTCACCTTCTACTGCACTGAACCAGAAAGAGTCACTGAAAGTATACGCCAGCGCACCAACAGCAGCTGCGCTCATAATAGCAAATATCTGATTGCCTGTTGGCTCAACTCCACCGGGCGCTACCAGTTTTTTAGCAAAATGGGTAATCGTCCAGAATAGAAAAAGTATGGTAAATCCACTACTCAGTGCACTCATTATATTTACTGCGAGTGCCGGGTTACTTCCCCCGAATATGACAACAAAAAGACGCCCAAGAAGAACAAAGAGGGGGGCGCCTGGGGGGTGTGGTACCTGTAACTTATATACACTTGAAATAAATTCACCAGTATCCCAGAGACTGGCGGTGGCTTCCATTGTAAGCAGGTAAACGGAGCAGGCAATTGCACAGATGAGCCAGCCGGCAACGGTGTTCACTTTGTTAAACTTCATAAGTGGTTGGTTATTTGTAAAGCGAGGCAAATATAAGACTCTGCGCATCGCAAAGGCCTAACGCCTAAGGTAATGGCTTACTTTTTTAGGGTTAACTAAATAAATGTGAAAATTAATAATTATCCAAAGAAGATCTTTACGGTCTGGTAAAACAATCTGTTCTGGAGATATGCATTCTGTGCCTGTTCCAGATAGCCTTGCAATCCGAAAAGTCCGGCCGCATTCCCTTTATTAATAGCAATCTCCAAGTATCCTGCCGCATTGAACATTGCCAGCTTTTCACCCTCCGGAACATCAGCATAGGTTTCACAGATCTTTTCTATGACCTCATCTCTTTTGAAAACTATATTAAAGCTTCTTCCCTTACGCTGGGCTTCGAATTGTTCCCGCGTAATGTTAACTACCACATTCTCAAAATTATCTATATATATGATCTGCCCCTCAATCCATGAATCACTTAATAGCGGCTTAAGTGGATTTTTTTCATTAAAACTGGTATCAGCTTCACCTATTTCAGTTAAGCGTTTGCCGTTATTGATATCATAGATGGCTTTTCCAAATACCTTTGTACAATAAAGGGTATTCCTATATTCAAGTTTATCTAATGGTAACCCAATTACAATTTCCGGTGATTCTTCAAGTATCATTGAAAGAAGCCCGTTGTCGGCACATAAAATATACTGGTTGCGGTGAAAAGCCAGAAGTAATTGTTCAGGACGACGCTCAAAAAGGTTCACCATTACTATATGGAAAGTATGGTCGGGGAAATTATAAATGGCATTACGACAGATATAAGCCGCCTGGGGGAAATTAAAGGGACTTATCTGGTGGGTAATATCCACAATATTGAAAGCAGGATCTATTTGAAGCAACTGTCCTTTAACAGCGCCTGTTAGATAATCCTGCAGACCAATATCTGATGTTAGGGTGATAATTGCCATGAATGCTTCCGCGGTAAATGTACTACTTCACCAGTTTGCCATCCTTGAAAAAAAACTGATGTGTAAGTTTATCCGCCCATGATGGGAAAAAGCGGTTCATGAACACGGCACGTTTGCCCGTAAACGTTAGGACAAGACTGCGTTTTCTTTTTTCCATCGATTCAAGGATATATTGCGCGCATTCAGCAGCAGACATCATACTGGATTCGTCCATTGGCGATTTTCCCTGAGATTGTGCCTGCGCATTAAGAGCCACTTTCCGGATATTGCTGGCAGTAAAACCTGGTGACACCCACATAACATGAACATTTTTATCGATCATTTCTGTGCGTAATGCTTCAAGCCATCCCTGCAATGCAAATTTAGAAGCAGAATATGCGCTTCTTCCAGGTAAACCCCGATAACCGGCAATTGATGAGATTCCTACTACCATTCCTTTTTGCCTGATAAGTGAAGGCAATGCGAATTTTGTACAGTACACACTTCCGAAGAAGTTCACCTCCATCACCTGCCGAAATACTTCCATTTCAGCTTCTTCGAAAAGCGCACGCATGGAAATACCGGCATTATTGATAAGTATATCAATTTCTCCCAGGGTTTCAATGGTAGATTCGATAAATTTTCTGCAATCCGTCTCTTTACTAACATCAGCCACAACTGTATGGAGCATAACATTTGTATATTCCATCTGAAGGTTGTAAAGCTTGTCGTAGTTCCGTCCACAGGTGGCCACCCTGGCACCCCTGAGGATCAATGCATCCACCAGCGCCTTTCCGATTCCTTCGCTGCCACCGGTTACAGCCACTACTTTATTGGTAAAAAAAGATGACATATTTGGATAAGAAATTAAACACAAACCTACCCTAAAAATGAGTACTTTGTATAAAGGGCGATGAAAACTTTTCAGGAGTCAACAAACGGTATTCACATATTTTTTTAAAAAGTTTCCCGAAAAATTTGGGCAGAAATGTTTTATCCCTATTTTTGCACTCCCAAAACAAAAGACAACAAGTCAAAAGTTCTTATAATAGTTGATCTGGTAGCTCAGTTGGTAGAGCAATACACTTTTAATGTATGGGCCCTGGGTTCGAGTCCCAGCCGGATCACAAGCTTTAAAGTCTCCTCAAAAGGGAGGCTTTTTTTGTGCACTTAACATTTCTACTTCTGCTTTCATTCTAATACTGCGTTCATTCTAAACTCAGGGGCTCCAATCAAAAGATTTTTCAGTAAATTCACCGAAACACATCGCCGTTGAGAATCTGACTAATAACGGCAACATCAATCCCTAAGTAGAAAGTAATTCCCAGTATCTCCTGTTTTAAGCCTGTTTGATACAGTTACCCTATAAACATTGAAGACTTAGAACCACCAGTGTAATATGAAGGTCAACACAAGTACAGTATTTGATATCCTTTCCAGTTTGCGTATATATTTCCAGGGCGATCATGTGATCCGTCATATTGGAACTGATGAACCATATCGATCGGATCTATATAATTCATTCCAGATGGACCGGCATGCAAAGGTTGTTGCCGGTACCCATAAACTCCAGAAACGAAAATCTTCTGATAAACTTTTAAGACGGCTCGATGATAATGAGAGAACATTACTTGCCGTCCGAAACCTGCTTGTTGAAGGTATAAGATCTGGAAAATCAATTACGCCCGGAGCAGAATGGTTGCTTGACAACTTCTACCTCATAGAAGAACAGGTTGTAATAGCGCGAAAACATTTACCCAAAGGATATAGTGAGGGCCTCCCCAATCTTTCGACAGGAGCATCTGCAGGTATGCCCCGTGTATATGATATCGTTCTTGAAATTATCTCGCACAGTGATGGGCGTGTAGATTTTAAAAGCCTTAGTAGTTTCATTTCTTCCTACCAGCAAGTGACGGTTCTCACACTTGGTGAATTATGGGCTATCCCTATTATGCTTCGCCTTGCAGTAATCGAAAACCTGCGAAGAGTTTCAGGAAAGATTGCGCTTGACATGGTTGACCATAACCTCGCGGAATATTGGGCTGATAAAATGATCGCGGCCGTACAGGATGATCCGGGAAGCCTGATTCTTGTGATTGCAGATATGGCAAGATCAAAACCGGTGCTTGATAGTCCCTTTGTTGCTGGCTTTACACGAAAGCTTCAAGGTAAGGGCCCTTCCCTGGCATTGCCATTATCGTGGATGGAGCAACAATTGACGGCTCTTGACATGACGAGCAATGACCTGGTTAGGCAGGAAAACCAGAAACAGGCCGCAGACCAGGTTTCTGTGAGAAACAGTATCGGTACACTTAGATTTCTTGGATCAACAGATTGGCGCGAATTTGTTGAAGCATTAAGCAGTGTTGAAAAAGTATTGCGTGAAGACCAAACCAGTACTTATTCCCTGATGGATTTCGCTACGCGCGACAGGTATAGGCATGTTGTTGAATCCATATCAAAAGGGAGTGATCTTTCTGAAACAGCGGTAGCCCAGAAAGCTCTTGAACTGGCATCGCTCAATCATGGCGTTGGAGTAAGTTCTATCCGCAAACAGCATGTAGGTTATTACCTTGTTGATAAAGGTCGGAAATTGACGGAGCAGGCTGCCGGCATGCGCTACTCAATCAAAGAAAAACTTCTCAATAGCGCAGCACGGATGCCGGTATTTATCTACCTCAATTCCATTGTTTTGATCAGCATTGTTATTTCCGTAGCAATGGTTTACATGGCATGGGAGAATGGTTATAAGGATAAATGGATATTATTGATTCTTGGCCTGGTATCATTGATAGGTGCATCACAATTGTCGGTATCGCTTGTTAACTGGATCTCAACGATCTGGATTAAGCCTGAAATGCTCCCCAGGATGGATTTTTCAAAAGGTATTCCCCCTGAATACCGTACACTGGTAGTTGTTCCAACTATGCTTTCGGGTAAAACATATATTGAAGAGATGGTGGAAGCATTAGAAGTGCGGTTCCTTGCAAATAGGGTGGAGCATCTTCACTATGGCTTACTAACGGATTTCCCGGATGCTAAAGAAGCTACAATGCCCGGTGATGCAGAACTGGTAGAATATGCCAGCATGCTGATCAATGATCTCAACCAGAAATATAATAATACACAATATGATACATTCTTTCTTTTTCACCGTCCAAGAACATGGAATGCCAGGGAAAAGAGATGGATGGGTTATGAAAGAAAAAGAGGTAAGCTATCAGCATTGAACGGGTTGATCAGGGGAAGAAGCCAGAATGAATTTTCAACCATTACGGGAGATTACCATGTGTTGACAAATGTGAAATATGTTATCACACTTGATTCTGATACCCAGCTCCCACGCGAATCTGTTTGGAAATTCATAGCAACAATGGCCCATCCCCTTAACCATCCGATTTTGGATCCGGTTAAGAATCGAGTTATTGAAGGGCATGGTATACTTCAGCCACGCGTGGCATCATCCATTCCTTCAATGGCCCCCTCCTTATATCTGCGGATGCAGGGTAGTGTTTCAGGAATTGATCCCTACACACGTGTGTCATCAGATGTTTATCAGGATTTATTCAACGAAGGATCATTTATCGGGAAAGGCATTTATGATGTAGATGTTTTTGACAAAGTGCTTGACCAGGTATTTCCTGAAAACAGGATCCTCAGTCACGATTTGCTGGAAGGCTGCTATACCCGCTCAGGACTACTAAGTGATGTATTATTATATGAGGATAATCCTTCCCGATATCATGATGATGTAAAAAGGCATCACAGGTGGATAAGGGGCGACTGGCAAATTGCAGCCTGGATATTACCCTTTACTCCAACAAAGAAAGGAGGATTAACAAAGAATAAATTATCCGGATTATCAAAATGGAAAATATTTGACAACCTCCGGAGAAGCCTCGTGCCAATGGCTTTGCTGATTCTGTTACTGATTGGATGGTTTGTTCTACCGCTTCCATGGTTTTGGACGCTGGCAGTTACAATAATGATTCTTCTTCCTGTGGTTGTAAATGCAGTTTGGCAGCTTATGCATAAACCAATCGACCTCACGGTTAAGGCTCACCTCACAGAAGTGGGTGCTTCTGTGAATGATGCCCTTATCCGATTTGTTTTTAATTCAACTGTACTGCCATATGAAGCATTTAAGTTTACCGATGCTGTTTTGCGAACATTATGGCGATTACTGATTACCCGCAAAAAACTTCTGGAATGGACACCGTCTGCATCCTCATCCCGGAACAATGGGAATGATTTGCTGGGATCATATTCAATTATGTTCATTGCACCATTACTTGCTTTAACATGTTTGGCATTATTTCTCCAATATCCTTCTGATGCACTTTTTATAGCACTGCCCTTTCTGGTGCTGTGGACACTGGCCCCGGCCATCTCGTGGTTCCTCAGCCAACCAGAAAAAGAAGATAGTCTGGAGTTGCCAGAAGAACAAATTCTATTCCTTCAAAAAGCGGCACGTAAAACATGGATCTATTTTGAAGAGTTTGTAACATCCCGCGATAACTGGCTTCCACCTGACAACTACCAGGAACATCCCGTTTCTGTAATTGCTCATAGAACATCTCCCACTAATATGGGATTGGCTTTACTCGCCAACCTGGCGGCCTATGATTTTGGATATATCTCTGGCGGAAAACTTGCAATACGGTGCCGGAACACATTAGAATCGATGTATAAACTGGAGCGATACCAGGGGCATTTTTATAATTGGTACGACACCATATCAATGTTGCCGCTGAATCCCCGTTATGTTTCTACCGTAGATTCAGGAAATCTTGCAGGTCATTTATTGACATTGCGTCAGGGATTAATTTCTCTTCCTTCCGAAAAATTAATTCGCAGGCAGGAATTTTTGGGTCTTATCACAACAGCAATGTTAATGAAGGAACATTCAGCTGCACATCAAAGCAGTGCCGTTAAAAAATTGCTTGAACTTTTAGATACATCGGCAGAACAATGCAGTTCACTTCCTGATATAAAGAATAACCTGGGTAAGATCATTGAAATTATTGATGCGAAAATACTTGAGGAAACTGATACCAATAATGAATTTTATAAATGGCTGAACCGGTTTTCAGAACAAGTGAACCTGATACGCAACGACCTTTGTGCAATGGTGCCCTGGATGTCGCAAATGCCCATACCAGAAAAATTTACTTCGTTAGTATCGCTGGTAGATGTACCGAGTTTACACAGTTTAATTGAGGCCCCCATCCAGTTCGATAATGAATTGAAGAGTTATGAAACAGCTGAACTTAGCACCAGTGATGAAAACTGGTTGCAGAATATACGAAGCCTTATACAAAAAGGAAGTCATCTCGCAAAGGAAAGGATTTTACTGATAGAAGAACTTTCAATACGCTGCGAGCAATTAAGTACAGTTGAATATGATTTCTTACTTGACAAATCGACCAGTCTATTACGCATAGGCTATAACGTTGAGGAACAAAGGAAGGACAATAGTTATTATGATCTACTAGCCTCAGAAGCAAGACTGGGAATATTTGTTGGCATTGCCCAGGGGAAATTACCACAGGAAAGTTGGTTCTCCCTGGGTCGGCTACTTACGAATTCTGGAGGCGATCCAATTTTACTTTCATGGAGCGGATCCATGTTTGAATACCTGATGCCACAACTGGTAATGCCTTCCTATGATAATACTTTGCTCGATCAAACGAGCAAAGCCACCGTCAAAAGACAGATTGAGTATGGTGATCAGCGTGATATTCCATGGGGTATTTCAGAATCCGCTTATAATATGGTTGACACTAACCTCAACTACCAGTACAGGGCATTCGGAGTGCCTGGTCTGGGCCTTAAACGTGGTCTGGAGGAGGATCTTGTAATAGCACCTTATGCTTCTATGTTAGCCTTAATGGTATCGCCAGGAAAAGCCACTTCCAACCTGCAACAGCTTTCTAAAGATGGTTTCCTGGGAGAGTTTGGATTTTATGAAGCCATAGACTATACAGCAAGCCGGCTACCACGGGGAAAGGAAAATATTGTTATTCAATCCTATATGGTGCATCACCAGGGCATGGGATTTCTTGCCATGGCATATGTTCTGCTCAACAAACCTATGCAGCAGCGTTTTATTGCAGAACTCCGATTCCAGGCTACTCTGCTTCTTCTGCAGGAACGTATACCACGCGCAACTTTGTTCTACGCCCACACTGCCGATATAATTGAAACGCATACTGCTACAACTGATATGCAGGTCAGGAAACTGAATACCGCTAATACCCTTATTCCCGAGGTTCAATTACTTAGTAATGGACGTTACCAGGTAATGATATCCAATAGTGGGGGAGGTTACAGTCGTTGGAAAGATATTGCCGTAACACGATGGAGAGAAGACACTACCAAAGACGACCGCGGTATCTTTTGTTATATAAAAGATGTTTACAGTGGACGTTTCTGGTCAAATACCCACCAGCCTACACTTCAGGCGGGTAAAGGTTATGAGGCTGTTTTTTCACAAGGCCATGTTGAATTTCGAAGGAGCGATTATGGAATTCATACAAAAACAGAGATAGTGATTTCGCCGGAAGATGATACAGAAATGAGAAGGGTGAAACTGACCAATCGCTCTCAATCTGTGAAAGTGCTTGAAGTTACGAGCTATGCTGAAATAACCATGGCGTCACAGGCTTCTGATGAAGCGCATCCTGCTTTCAGTAATCTGTTTGTTCAAACAGAAATAAAGCCGGAAAACAGGGCGGTCTTTTGTACCAGAAGAGCCCGTTCCGCAAATGAAACACCGCCATGGATGTTTCACCTTATGCAGGTAAATGGTGTAACTGCAGATTCGGTTTCCTACGAAACAGACAGGATGCGATTCATAGGAAGGGGTAATACCCTGGCCGATCCACAGGCAATGCATCATGATGTATTATCCGGCACCGATGGATCAGTGCTTGACCCCATACTTTCAATACGATATCGGTTTAGCCTGAAACCAAATCAGTCGGCAACAATTGATATGATCTATGGCATCTGTGACACAAAAATTGCCTGTGAAGGTCTCATGCATAAATATCGTGACCAACACCTCAAGAACAGGGCATTTGAATTATCATGGACACATAGCCAGGTTTTACTGCGACAAATCAATGCAACGGAGGCTGATGCCCAGTTATATGATAGGCTGGCAGCTTCAGTAATATATTCAAACCCTGATCTTAGAACTGATCCGGCAATTATACGGAGTAACCTGCGTGGACAATCGGCTTTATGGAGCCATTCTATTTCTGGTGATATTCCCATCGTATTACTTCATATATATGATGAAGAGGGAATTGATCTTGCAAGGCAAATGGTGCAGGCGCATGCTTATTGGCGGCTTACCGGACTATCAGTTGATCTAGTTATCTGGAATGATGATCACGGCTCATACAGGCAGGTGTTACAAGAGGAGATATTAGGTTTAATAAGCCTTGAATCAGGTGGATCACCAGGTTATACAAAACCTGGAAATATTTTTGTAAAAGCTGCCGATCAGTTATCTACAGAAGATCGTATACTTTTCGAAAGTGTTGCAAGAGTCATTATCCATAGTAATAAAGGAAGTTTAGCGGGCCAGGTTAACAGGCATTATAAAGAACGAAGCCTGCCACCTTTACTGGAAGTAAAGGAAACAGAAGGAGTAGAAATGCAGCAGACAATGCCATTGCCAAACAATCTTGTTGCATTTAACGGTACAGGTGGATTTACTCCCGATGGGAAAGAATATAAAATCATCACCGATTCAAACAAGCAAACTCCGGTTCCATGGGTAAATGTTATTGCTAATCCGGATTTTGGTACCGTGATTTCAGAAACTGGCTCCGCCTATACCTGGGCTATCAATGCGCATGAATATCGCATAACACCCTGGAACAATGATCCGGTTAGTGATGTTGGGGGAGAAGCTTTTTACATCCGCGATGAAGAAACAGGTAATTTCTGGTCGCCCTCCCCATTCCCTGTAAGAGGTAGTATGCCTTATGTTACTACACATGGATTTGGCTACAGTATTTATGAACATCTTGAAAATGGAATCTTCTCCGAGATGTTGGTTTTTGTTGATACTGTTTCACCTGTTAAATTCATCCAGTTAAGGATAAAGAATCAATCGGGCAGGGTACGGAAACTTTCAACAATCGGATATCTTGAAATTATATTGGGTGATCTGCGATCAAAAACCAATATGCATATCCTGTCTGAACAGGAAACCGGCAGTGAAGCCTTATTTTTTCGCAATAGGTATAATACCAGTTTCGCCGAAAGGGTATCGTTTTTTAAAGTTGATGTTACGAAACCGGGATTCACCACCGACCGTTCTGAGTTCATTGGACGTAACAGGAATCTGCAAGACCCTCAAGCGCTTCACCAGAAAAAATTATCTGGCAAAACCGGAGCAGGTATGGATACATGTGCAGCTTTGCAGGCAAAATTTGAGTTACTCGATGGAGCGGAAAAGGAAATCGTATTTCTTGTGGGAAATGAAGAAAACTCCTATGCTGCTAATGCATTAATTGAAAAGTTTTCTTCCCGCGAGTCGGTTATAGAAGCCTTCCAACGATCAAAAGATTATTGGAATGATGTGGTAAATGCGGTACAGGTAAACACGCCGGATTCTTCTTTGAATTTGCTTGCAAATGGCTGGCTTACCTATCAAACCCTCGCATGCCGGATCTTTGCCCGCAGCGGGTTCTATCAATCCGGTGGAGCTTTTGGCTTCCGTGACCAGCTCCAGGATGTACTGTCAATTATTCACACTCGTCCCGACCTCGCAAGGCGTCAGATACTCCTTAGCGCATCCCGACAATTTGTGGAAGGTGATGTTCAACATTGGTGGCATCCACCGGAAGGAAGAGGTGTTCGCACAAGATGTAGTGATGACCTCTTATGGTTGCCTTATGTGGTTTCAAAATATCTCGATGCTACGGGTGACATGGAATTGCTAACCGAAAACGCAGGCTATCTTGAAAGCAGGCATCTTAATTACGGCGAGGATTCATCCTATGATCTTCCGGTTAGTGGAATACAACATGGACCAATTTATGAACACTGTGTGAGGGCAATAAAACATAGCCTGAAATTTGGTAAACACGGCCTGCCGTTTATTGGGTCCGGAGACTGGAATGATGGCATGGACCAGGTTGGCCACCATGGTATCGGAGAGAGCGTATGGCTTGCCTTTTTCCTCTATGATATTCTGATGAAGTTTGAACAGGTTTCCATTGATCATGGAGATCCGGATTTCGCCAGCACATGTAAAGTTGAAGCTGCAAAATTACAAGCCAATATAGAACTTGCTGCATGGGATGGTGAATGGTATAAACGTGCATGGTTTGATGATGGAACCCCATTGGGATCAAAAGAAAATACTGAATGCCGTATTGATGCTATTGCCCAAAGCTGGTCAGTATTGTCAGGAGCAGGTGACAAACAAAGACAGTTAGAAGCAATGTCATCCCTTGAAAAGTATCTTGTTAAAAGGGAAATGAACCTGATCCAGTTACTGGATCCTCCTTTCGAAGGCGATGGATTGAATCCCGGCTACATAAAAGGATATGTACCCGGCGTGCGTGAAAACGGAGGACAATATTCTCATGCTGCTGTCTGGGCTTTAATGGCTTTTGCAAAACTGGGACAGCGCAATAAGGTATGGGAGTTCTTCAACATGATTCAACCTATAGGGCATGCTTCCAACCCGGCAGAAGTACAGGTTTATAAAGCCGAACCCTATGTTATGGCAGCGGATGTTTATGCCAATGAAATGCACAGGGGAAGAGGTGGCTGGACCTGGTATACGGGTTCCTCAGGATGGCTTTACCAATTTATCCTTGAATCATTCTTAGGAATGAGACTAAGAAAAGATAAACTTTATTTCAATCCTTGTTTTCCTGCTGAATGGCCCGATGTCTCTATAAAATACAAATTTAAAACCTCAGTTTACCATATAAACCTTTTCCAGAAGGAGGGAGAAGGAGATTCCTACGCCATTGCAGATGGCAGAGAAAATATGGGAAATTTCATTAACCTGGTTGACGATGGCAATGAACACCAGGTATCAATATTTGTGTATGATAAATAGCATGCATATTTCATATATTGTGTCACATTAACACGATGAAATAAAGTCATATGAAACCAACCATTTTATTTGTAGTTCTGGCATTCTTTGCCAGCAACGTTCTTTCTCAGCAATGGACAGAAGTCAAAAAGGAGAATTTCAGTTTAATAACAAATAAAGGAGGACGTATTCTCGGATACTCTCCAAATTCTGGTATACGAATTTTATCGAAAGATGGTTATGCATTTAAGGATTTGAACAGAAATGGCAAACTTGACATCTATGAAGATTGGCGGAATTCATTTGAGGCGAGGGCAAAGGATCTGGCTTCTAAAATGACAATTGAGCAAATCGCCGGACTAATGTTGTATAGTGGTCATCAATCGATACCGGCTCGTTCCAGGGGTTTTGGAAGCGGCACCTATAATGGTAAACCTATTAGTGAAAGTGATGCAAAAGCATATGATCTTAGTGATCAGCAGAAGCAATTTCTAAGTAAGGATAATTTGCGCCATGTTCTTATTACAAGTGTGGAAAGTCCAGAAGTTGCAGCACGCTGGAATAATAATCTCCAGGCTATGGTGGAGGGTTTGGCGCTCGGTATACCAGCCAATACAAGTTCTGATCCCCGCCATAATGCTATCGCCTCAACAGAATATAATGCAGGTGCAGGTGGAAAAATTTCAATGTGGCCTGAAGCGCTGGGTCTCGCTGCAACTTTCGACCCCCACTTAGTACTTCAATTTGGAAAAATAGCAGCCAGAGAATACAGGGCGCTTGGCATCACTACAGCCTTATCACCCCAAATTGACCTGGGCACAGAACCAAGGTGGAATCGTATTAAAGGAACTTTTGGGGAAGATCCATATTTGTCAGCAGATATGGGCAGGGCTTATATTGATGGATTTCAGACTTCTGAGGGATTGGATGAATTGAAAGATGGTTGGGGATTTACCAGTGTTAATGCAATGGTGAAACATTGGCCGAGCGGTGGCCCGGAAGAGGGTGGAAGGGATGCGCATTTTGCTTATGGTAAGTTTGCCGTTTATCCCGGTAATAATTTTGAATTGCAAATGATCCCCTTTCTGCAAGGTGCATTCAAACTTTCTGGCAAAACAAAAATGGCATCTGCTGTGATGCCTTATTATACTATCAGTTTTGACCAGGATAAAAAATATGGGGAAAATGTTGGCAATGGTTTTTCCAAATACATCATCACGGATCTGTTACGGAATAAATATGGATATGAAGGAGTCGTTTGTACTGATTGGCTTATTACAGGGGATGAAGGAAAAACCCCTGATGTTTTTGCCGGTAAATCATGGGGTGTAGAGCGCGAGAATATAGCACAGCGTCACTACAAGGTTCTCATGGCCGGAGTAGATCAGTTTGGCGGAAACAATGCTTCTGCACCCATAACAGAGGCATACCAGATGGGAGTTAAAGAACATGGTGAATCATTCATGCGCAAAAGATTTGAACTGTCCGCTGTCAGGTTATTGATGAATATTTTCAGAACAGGCATTTTTGAAAACCCCTATCTGGATCCGGAAACCTCAAAAGTTACTGTTGGAAAGGCTGAGTATGTAACTGCTGGTTACCAGGCCCAGCTTAAGTCGATTGTAATGCTAAAGAACAAGCAGAATGTTCTGCCGTTGCAGAAGAAAAAAACAGTATATATCCCCAAAAGGCTTAGTCCGGCAATGCGCGATTGGTTCGGTAATCTTACACCTGAAAAATTGGATTATCCTGTTAACATGGATCTGGTCCGCAAATACTTCAATGTAACTGAAGATCCTGCAGTTGCGGATTTTGCATTGGTTTTTGTGAAGAGTCCGATGGGTGGTGTTGGTTATGAGAAAGATGATCGGGAAAAAGGAGGAAGTGGATATGTACCTATATCGCTGCAATATTCACCATATACGGCTGTAAATGCGCGAGAGAAAAGTATTGCCGCTGGCGATCCAGTTGTTGATCCCTCTATAACCGATCGTACATATAAAGGGAAATCATTTACAGCATTAAACAATGCAGAACTGAAAACAATACTTGATACCAGAACTGCGATGGCAGATAAGCCTGTCATAGTAAGTGTTGAGGCATCAGGCCCAATGATCTTCTCAGAATTTGAGAGTAAAGTTGACGGAATACTGCTTGGTTTTGGTGTTCAGGATCAGGCAATTTTAGATATTCTTACGGGTGTTGAACCATCAGGACTGCTCCCTGTTCAAATGCCTGCTGATATGAAAACGGTGGAAGAGCAATTTGAAGATACACCGCATGATATGAATTGTCATGTTGATACACAGGGCAACAAGTATGATTTTGGTTTTGGCCTTAACTGGAAAGGAAAAATTAAAGATAATCGTACTGAAAAATATAGGAAACGTTAATGTGTGATGGCATGAAGTTTTTCCAATTCGGGAAAACTATCCCATGAATTCGACAGCACTCAAGGCACAAGAAACATATCTGACAAGACTTTACGGTAGAGAGAGAAGCAGAATCCTAAAGAAAGGAATCAGAATTAATCCCTCCAACATGTTAATCGCGAAAGAAATTTCCCGAAACGAGCCCCTTCATATTGTACGAAAAGAGGAGAAGTCTCTACAGAATAAAAACCCATTTTCTGATTGGAATATTCCGGATAACGTTGGCGGATATATCAAGGCAAAAAACAATGACTGCTGGTAAATTATTATTTTATGCAAAAGGTAAATTCAAAAAAAGCATTGAGACCTGCGCAACCCCAGCGTAAGCCAGGAATAGAATCAAAAATGAAACCTTTGCCGGAATACGATTATCCCGAAAAGTCTGGTTCTGGTAAGTTAATGGGTAAGATTGCCCTTATAACGGGGGGAGATAGTGGAATAGGCAGGGCAGTGGCAGTACTTTTTGCTAAAGAGGGCGCCGATATTGCAATATCTTATCTCAACGAAACTTCGGACGCCCGATTAACTCAACAGGAGATTGAAAAATATGGAAGGGATTGTATAATTATTCCAGGTGATATTGCACGCGAATCTGTTTGTAAAGCCATCGTTGCAAAAACAATCAGGAAATTTGGTCGCATTGACATACTGATCAATAATGCTGCTTTGCACTATGAACAGGATTCACTTGAAAAAATATCAGCTAAGCAATTAGAGAGAACTTTTGCGGTAAATGTTTTTTCAGTTTTTAACCTTACTCGCCTTGCATTAAAACATATTAAGAAAGGTGGTGCAATTATTAATTCAACTTCGGTTACTGCTTATCGTGGTAGCAGCTCTTTGATGGACTATGCCGCAACCAAGGGTGCTATAGTGTCGTTCACAAGAAGTCTTGCTGCAAATCTCTCTGAAAAGGGTATAAGGGTGAATGCGGTTGCACCCGGCCCTATCTGGACTCCTCTTATCCCATCAAGTGTAAACAGCAAAAAGGTCAAAACCCATGGTAGTGATACACCCATGAAAAGAGCTGGTGAGCCACGGGAGGTAGCCCCTGCCTATTTATTTCTGGCGACAGACGACAGTATTTATATTACCGGACAGGTTATTCACCCCAATGGAGGGGAGATCGTAAATGGATAAGTTATCGTGGAAATAATTGTTCCTCAGGGAGCTCAATCATAAATGTTGAACCCTGACCCGGAACACTTTCGGCACTAATACTTCCGTTATGTGTCTCAACTATTTTCTTGCAAATGGAAAGGCCTATTCCACTACCATTATATTCATGATAACTATTGAGTCGCTTAAATACACGGAAAATTTCCTCAGAATAACTTGCATCGAAACCAATTCCATTATCTTTTATTGTGATTCGCTGGTAACGCAGACCTTGTTGCTTTCTCGAAATGGATGAGGGATCATTCTCCACTACCAACTCAGAATTAATATTGATTTCGGGCGGAACATTCTGCTTTGAAAATTTTATGGCATTATTCACGAGATTGAAAAACAACTGGTGAATTAATATTGGTATGCCCCATATTTCGGGCAAACTATTAAACTTGACCATCGCCTTCTTCTTTTCGATGTCTACCTCAACATCCTGAAGAACATCTGACACAACTTTATTCAGATCAATGCGGGTAAAATCAGTGGGGTGTGTATTATGTCGCGAAAACCGTAATAGGTCGTCAATGAGATTTTCCATTCTTTTTGATGAACTCACAATTTTTTGGAGGTAAAGAGAAACATCATTGTCAACAATGTTCTTTTGAAGGATCCGATCACTAAATAGCATGATCTTTCTCAATGGCTCCTGCAGATCATGTGAAGCAACATAGGCAAAGCGATCGAGGTCCTCATTAAGCGCTTTCAGGTAATTGTTATTCTCCAGCAATTGTTCATTTAATAATCTAACTTTTTCTTCTGAGGCTTTTCTTTCCTGTATTTCACGCTGTAAGGAAACGTTTGATTCTGTCAGGCGTTTTTCCTGTGCCATCAGTTCCTGTGTCTTCCTGTATAGCTCCACAAATACGCTAACCTTGGCCCTTAGGAGATCCGGATTTACAGGCTTATAAATATAATCCACACCACCCATCCTGTACCCTTCAAAAATAAGCTCCTCCCCATAATCATTGGCTGTAATGAATATAATGGGTATGTTCCGGAGTTTCTCACGCTGGTAAATGAGCGATGCAGTTTCAAATCCGTTCATGTCAGGCATCTGGACATCCATAAGAATGAGTGAGAAATCATGCTGATGGAGTAGTGCTTTCAATGCAGCACGTCCAGACCTTGCTTTAACAATGGTATACCTGCTCGGCTCCAATATGGTCTCAATTGAAAACAGATTATCTTCCCGATCATCTACCACCAGGATCTTTACATCGGAATTAGTCAGCTGGTTCCTATCATTGATATTGTCCATTATTTTTTATTTATATAGCCATACCCTCATCAGTGACAATAACTGATCCATTTTCACAGGCTTGGTAATATAATCTGAAGCGCCGGCTTCAATACATTTTTCCCTATCACCTTTCATTGCCTTAGCCGTAACAGCAATAATGGGTAACGTAGTGTTTTTATGTTCACGCCTTATTTTTTGTGTTGTTTCATAGCCATCCATTTCCGGCATCATGATATCCATTAAAACAATGTCTATTTTATCATTCTCATTTAGAATATCCATTGCCTCCTGACCGCTCTCAGCAGTGATGGTGTTGATATGATATCGCTCAAATGATGTAGTAAGTGCAAACAGGTTCCTAACATCATCATCCACTACAAGAACTGTTTTATTGATAAGAATATCTTTTGATGACCTGAGTTCCTCAATTAAGCTGCGTTTTTCAGGCGTAAGGTCCTGATGATCTATATGTAACAATGTCACGATTTCCTCAAGAAGAAGGTCTAGGGAATTGATGTTTTTCAACATTATCTTATTGGCATAATGTTTCAACCTTCCTTTTTCTTTTATTGAAAAATCCCTTGCAGAATAAATAAGAAGTGGTGTCATGCGCAACTTGTTTATAGCGCTTGCTTCTATAACAAAATCAAGACCTGCTATATCAGGTAACATATAATCCACCACCACACAATCATATGCATTTTTATGCAACAACTCCAAAGCTTCATTTCCGGTATTAGCAATATCAATTGAAATTATATCATTGTTATCAAGGAATTTTGCTAATTGTGCAGATTCTGTCTCATTATCTTCAACTATCAGTAGCTTTTTCTCCTTCCTCGAAGAAAATTCCTGCATATCATTGAACAGCATCGTCAAACCCTCTGCTGTCAATGGTTTTTGATGAAAGCTTCTCGCGCCTCTTTGCATCGCAAGCACCCTGTTTTCCTCCCCCGAAACGAGATGTACTGGAATATGCCTTAGGTTTATATCCGTCTTAAAAAGATCAAGAATTCTCCATCCACTTGCATCAGGAAGTTTTACATCAAGTGTGATCGCTACGGGATTAAATTTATTGGCAAGTTCAAATACTTCTGCAAAATGCGTAGCCACAACTGCCTTCATATTCTTCTCATGAGCCTTCTCTATCATGATCCTTGCAAACCTTTCATCATCTTCAATAACCAGTACCACTTTGTCTGGAGGAATAATATTGTTCCTGTCATCTCCAATGTCATTGATTATTTCATTCAAGCCTTCCAATTCATTATGTTCAGTCAGTTTTTCACTATTTGTAACTTCCTTACTGATGAATTCACTTATCTCTGAAATTTTATACTCTCTTTTCTTTTTAGAAGCAGGTTTCTCCCGACGTACAGGCTGGGTGGCAGATTCCATAGGTAAGTACAGTGTAAACACACTGCCCTTGCCTGCTTCGCTTTCAAGTTCAATGGTGCCTCCCAAAAGATCTGCCAGGCCTCTGCTTATCGATAAACCAAGGCCTGTTCCACCATATTTTCTACTAGTAGAACCCTCTGCCTGCTGGAATGCTTCAAATATTATGTTCTGCTTATCCTTTGATATACCTATTCCGGTATCCCTTATTTCAAAAGCTACCACTCTGCGCGCACTATCAAGTTCCGGATTTGAATGTTTCCATCCGCGATCTGCTTCATAGATGCGAAGCTTCACTTCACCCTTCTCCGTAAATTTGAATGCATTGGATAATAAATTCTTGAGGATTTGATTTAGCCTCTGTGAATCCGTTTCAAATCCCTCCGGTAATCCATCCTGTTTTTCAATGGAGAATCTTAAATTTCTGCTTTCAGAAACATGCTTAAATGTTGTTTCAACAAAAGATGTTATCTGGTTGAATTTTACATTGATAAAATCAGTTGAGATATAACCTGATTCGATCTTGGAAAGATCAAGAATATCATTGATCAGTTGTATCAGATCATCTCCGCAACTATGAATGGTTTTGGCATACCTTACCTGTTTATCATTAAGGTTGCCTTCGTGATTTTCATAAAGTTGTTGTGCGAGAATAAGCAATGAGTTCAATGGTGTCCTCAACTCATGCGACATGTTTGCAAGGAACTCTGATTTATATTTGGAAGTGAGTTCCAGCTGTTCTGCCTTTTCTTCAAGCGATAACCTGGCCTCTTCAACTTCTTTATTCTTGGCTTCTACTTCTTCCTTTTGCTTTACGAGCAGATGTGCCTTATCCTGTAGTTCCTCATTTGCTCTTCTCAGTTCATCAGTAAGAGATTGGGATTGCTGAAGTAGGTTTTCCGTTCTGGAATTCGCTTCAATAGTATTCAATACAATTCCAATACTTTCTGTAAGCTGGGTAAGGAAGTCCAGATGCGTTTCACTGAAATGATCAAACGATGCCAATTCAATGACGGCCTTGATTTCTGTTTCAAATAATACGGGTAAAACGATCAGGTTGGCAGGAGTGGAGTTGCCTAATCCGGAAACTATTTTTGAATAGTTTCTTGGAATATTAGTAAGCAGTATGCGCTCCTTCTCCAGTGCACATTGACCAACCAAACCTTCACCCAGGGAGAATTCTTTTTTCAGTGCTATCTCTTTATCAAAAGCATATGCTGCGTAAAGCTTGAGTTTTTTATTCTGAAGATTTTCATCCTGCTCCAGAATATAGAACATACCTTTTTGTGCGTTCACCACCTGCGCTAATTCTGAGAGGATATGCCTGGTTACTGTTTTGAGATCTTTTTGCCCCTGCAACATCTGTGTTAATTTTGCAAGGTTCGATTTCAACCAATCCTGCTCCTGGTTTCGCAAGGTGGTTTGTTTCAGGTTCGCAATCATCTGGTTGATGGTATCCTTCAATTCTTCCACTTCCCCTTTGGCCTCCACCGTAATCATCTGGGTCAGATCTCCCTGCGTTACAGCCGAAGCCACATCAGAAATAGCTCTTACCTGGGTGGTAAGGTTCTCCGCCAACTGGTTTACGTTTTCAGTAAGATTTTTCCATATCCCTGAAGCACCGGGAACACTTGCCTGTCCGCCAAGTCTTCCTTCCACACCCACTTCACGTGCCACCGTGGTAACCTGGTCGGCAAATAAGGCCAGGGTATCGATCATTTCGTTTATGGTATCCGTTAGTTGTGCTACTTCTCCTCTTGATACGATAGATAGCTTCTGCTTCAGATTACCTGTTGCTACTGCAGTTACAACTTTCGCAATGCCTCTTACCTGATTGGTAAGGTTGTATGCCATCATATTAACTGAATCGGTAAGGTCTTTCCAGGTTCCTGCAACGCCCTTTACTTCTGCCTGTCCACCCAGCTTTCCTTCCGTTCCTACTTCACGGGCCACACGGGTTACTTCATAAGCAAACGATGTGAGCTGGTCCACCATCGTGTTAATGGTATTCTTTAACTCGAATATTTCACCCTTTACATCAATGGTTACTTTTTTCGTAAGGTCACCCGATGCAACTGCCTTTGTTACTTCTGCAATGTTCCGCACCTGGTCGGTCAGGTTACCTGTCATGTGGTTCACGGAGTCAGTAAGGTCTTTCCAGATACCTGCAACACCCGGCACAAATGCCTGTCCACCTAACTTTCCATCTGTTCCCACTTCCCTTGCCACCCTCGTTACTTCTGATGCAAATGCCCTTAACTGGTCCACCATGGTGTTAAGGGTCTCTTTCAATTGAAGGATCTCTCCCCGAACATCCACTGTGATCTTTCGACTCATGTCTCCTTTCGCAACAGCAATGGCAACATCGGCAATGTTTCGCACCTGGTCAGTAAGGTTACCTGCCATCTGATTAACCGAATCGGTAAGGTCTTTCCATGTTCCTCCCACACCCGGCACGTTAGCCTGGCCTCCGAGCTTTCCATCGGTACCTACTTCTCGCGCCACCCTTGTTACTTCAGATGCAAAGGAGCGGAGCTGCTCCACCATCGTATTAATGGTGTTCTTTAACTCAAGGATCTCTCCCTTTACATCCACTTCAATTTTCCGCGAAAGGTCTCCATTTGCCACCGCCGTTGTAACCTCTGCAATATTTCGCACCTGCGAGGTAAGGTTGGATGCCATTTTATTTACCGAGTCTGTCAGATCTTTCCAAAGTCCTTCCACACCCGGTACATCTGCTTGTCCACCCAACTGTCCTTCCGAACCAACTTCCCTTGCTACCCTCGTAACCTCCGATCCAAAAGAATTTAACTGATCCACCATCGTATTGATGGTATTCTTCAATTCAAGTATCTCACCTTTCACATCCACAGTAATCTTCCGGCTCAGGTCACCTTTCGCCACCGCTGTTGTTACTTCTGCAATATTTCTTACCTGTGCGGTGAGGTTTGATCCCATTTGGTTCACCGATTCAGTAAGATCTTTCCAGGTTCCTCCAACACCTTTTACTTTTGCCTGACCTCCAAGCTTTCCTTCTGTTCCCACCTCTAGTGCCACACGTGTTACTTCCGAAGCAAAAGAGTTGAGCTGATCCACCATCGTATTGATGGTCTTTTTTAGTTCTAGTATCTCGCCGGCAACATCCACGGTGATCTTTTTAGAAAGGTCACCATTGGCCACCGCAGTTGTTACCTCTGCAATATTCCGTACCTGGGCTGTAAGGTTTGAGGCCATCTGGTTCACAGAATCTGTCAGATCTTTCCATGTTCCACCAACACCCTGAACCTTTGCCTGTCCTCCAAGCTTTCCTTCTGTACCCACTTCCAATGCCACCCTTGTTACCTCGGACGCAAAGGAGTTGAGCTGGTCAACCATCGTATTGAAAGTATTCTTTAGTTCCAGGATCTCTCCCTGAACATCAACCGTGATCTTTTTTGATAAATCTCCATTGGCCACAGCGGTTGTTACTTCCGCAATATTTCTTACCTGCGCTGTGAGGTTTGAACCCATCTGGTTCACTGATTCTGTGAGGTCTTTCCATACCCCATCAACTCCTTTAACCGTTGCCTGTCCTCCAAGCTTACCTTCTGAACCCACTTCTACCGCCACACGTGTTACCTCCGACGAAAAAGAATTGAGCTGATCCACCATCGTATTGATGGTATTCTTCAATTCCAGGATTTCTCCTTTCACATCCACGGTGATCTTCCGGCTAAGATCTCCCTTTGCCACAGCAGTTGTAACCTGTGCGATATTCCTTACCTGGTCAGTTAAATTTGAAGCCATCTGGTTCACCGAATCAGTCAGGTCTTTCCATGTACCTGCAACACCTTTTACTTCCGCTTGTCCCCCAAGTTTACCATCCGTACCTACCTCCCTGGCCACCCTTGTTACTTCAGAGGAGAAAGAGTTAAGCTGGTCAACCATCGTGTTGATGGTATTCTTTAATTCGAGGATCTCACCTTCTACATCTACCGTGATTTTCTTTGACAGGTCACCCTTTGCCACGGCAGTGGTCACCTCCGCAATATTTCGAACCTGCGCAGTCAGGTTTCCGGCCATCTGGTTTACTGAATCTGTCAGGTCCTTCCACACACCCGCAACGCCTTTAACTCTTGCCTGTCCACCAAGCTTACCCTCTGATCCCACTTCTCTTGCAACACGTGTTACCTCCATGGAGAAGAGGTTCAACTGCTTCACCATATCATTCACTTCCTTTGCAATGCGTGCAAATTCTCCCTGCAGCAGATGATCCCCGATCTTTTGAGGCATCTCCTGCGAAAGATTCCCATTTGCTACGGAACTTATTACATGGGCTATTTCAATAGTAGGATGTACCAGATCAGATATCAATGTGTTGATGGATTCAACACTACTGTTCCAGGAGCCACGGGCAGATCTAGGCAACTCTACACGATGGTTAAGCTTACCCTGCTTACCAATAGTATGTTTTGCCGTTTCAAGTTCCTGGGTCAGTATCTCATTGAGTGAGATGATCTCATTTAAGGTGTCACAGATCTTGCCGCTTATACCCAATTTATCAAACGGCATGCGGATCGAAAAATTCCCATTTTTTACTTCAGTAAGTACTTTGAGAAGTTCTGCGTTACTTAAAGAATCATCATGGTCATTCTGGACATCGGACGGGTTCAGGGCAGTTGCTTTTGCTGCAACTGCCTTGGTTGTTTTTTGCTGCATGAATAATGCATTTATTTGGTCTGAAAGCTAGATAAAAATTTATACCTTCGGTTATCAGAAGACTTCAACAAAATATGGTAGAGAAATTTCCCCAAACCCTTCCCACAACTAATCCAAAATTCATACTTCTTGGGGAGGATGATATTGATGATCAGGAGTTTCTTGCCGAGGCACTCCAATCTATAGATAAATCATACATTTTCAAATCGTTGGAGAATGGAAAACTTCTTATTAGTTTCCTCGAATCATTACCTGCTGACCGCTTGCCTGATCTGATTATTCTGGATTATAACCTGCCTTTACTGAATGGGGCAGAAATTCTACATTTGTTGAACCAGCATGAACGATATGCTGCTATTCCCAAAATAGTCTGGAGTACGTCAAAATCCCCGGCTTGTAAAGCCGATTGTCTTAGGATGGGTGCATCTGATTATGTAGTGAAACCAAATGATATGGGAGCATTGAAAGATGTTGCCAATTATATGCTTTCCTTCTGCCAGGTGAAGAGCTAAACTTCTTCTTTTAAGTGAATGGATACTGATGCCTGCTCCCTGTATTTCTTGGGTGAATGGCCCGTTGTTTCCTTAAATAATTTATTGAAATTGGAAATGGTTTTATAACCGCAGTTATAGGCGATCTCTGAGATGGTCCAGTCACTGTCAAGTAATAACCTGCAAGCGCTGCTGATCCTCACCTGGTTAAGGTATTCAACAAAATGGATCTTATTCCGCTTTTTAAACAAACGACAAAAACTTTGAGGTGTTAAATTGGTAAGTCTCGCAACATCCTTAAGTTGTATATCGGTCCTGAAATTTTCATTCACATATCGGTATACATCACAGAGCCTGTCTTTTTCAGTGTTCGACCTATTATGTAATTCCTCTGAATTGATGGGAATTATATCCCGCGAAATAGAAAGCAAATGAAGGATTTCCAACAAGCCCATTATTTTTTCAAAGCCCTGCACCTGGAGCAGTCTTTCCATCTTCTGCGCTATTAAATGGCGGGTTTCTTTCTGTATAGCTAAACCACTGGAAGAAATCTTTAACAGATGGTTTATCTGATTTGCTTCCGCAAGTGAAAACAGGCCACTATCAAATAAACTGGAATGAAAATATATCACAATTGCCCTGGCCCTCATATCTGTATGACCTTGCATATAAATTTCATCATTCATCCAGATATGCGGCAGGTTGGGACCAATAAGGACCATATCTCCCGGTTCGAACTTTTCGATAAGATTTCCAATTATTCTTTTTCCAGAGCTCTCCCTGATGTATACCAATTCATATTCAGGATGAAAATGCAGGGGGGAATTAAAATAGGATTCTTCCCTTTCCATTACAGTGAAGAGGCTGTTTAGCTTCAGAGCAATTTCTGTTTGTATAATCTTCATGCAGCAGGCACCGTAGTTGAAATCCGTCTAATAAAAAATCAAAAATCAAGGTAAAATACTGCAAGAATCCGATAATACGTTGATTTTTTATATCTAACCTTCTTTCCTTAATTTAGTCGCCTTTATTAGCAGCACTCAACGATAAATGACCCCAACCTCCAAATTGCCGAAACAACCCATTCTGTTGTCTCAACACCAGATTATTGCCAAAAAATTTTCCAGCATTTTCAAAGTTGCACCTCAACTTGTAGTGGCCTGTCCGGGAAGGATCAACCTGATAGGCGAACACACAGACTATAACAATGGTTTTGTTCTGCCCGCCGCTATTGATAAAATGATAACCATTGCTATCAGCAGGCGAAAAGACAATCTACTCCATTTTGTTGCGGTTGATTTTGATCAGCAATTCAAAGGCAAATTGGATAAACTTGACAGATCTCCCCAATTATGGCCCGATTATATCAATGGCGTGCTGGAACAATTCAGAAAGAAAAATTTCGCCATAGGGGGATTGAATATTGTGATTGGTGGAGATATTCCTGCCGGGGCCGGACTCTCATCTTCTGCGGCACTCGAATGTGGGATTGCTTTTGGCCTCAATGAATTATTTGAACTGAGCCTTGATAAATTTGAATTGGTTAAAATGGCGCAGGCCGCAGAGAATGAATTTGTTGGAGTGAGATGTGGTATTATGGATCAGTTTGCAAGTATGTTTGGTAAAGAAGGTCATGCCATCCTTCTTGATTGCAGGAGCCTGAAATATGAATATGTGCCACTCGACCTTCATCAACATGAAATACTTTTAATGGATACCCGGGTTAAACATTCTCTTGCTGCCGGCGAATACAATGTACGCCGCAAGCAATGTGAACAGGGTGTAACAGCGCTCCGGAAAGTTTATCCCCAGGTGGAAAGTTTAAGGGATGCCAACCGGGCCATGATAGAATATACGCTTAAAGATCTTGTTCCGGAGACCATCTATAACCGGTGTAAATACGTGGTGGAAGAAAACCTCCGTCTCCAGGTTGGTTGTGAAGCCTTGCGGAGAAATGATATTGTAACTTTTGGAAAGAAAATGTATGCATCCCATATGGGACTTTCCAAACTCTATGAGGTAAGCTGTCCTGAATTGGATTACCTGGTTGATCTCGCCCGCGAAGAATATTCAATTGCCGGCGCCAGAATGATGGGAGGGGGCTTTGGCGGCTGCACCATCAATATTGTAAAAAAATCCTCCATCAATGAGGTTATTGAGAGGATGAGCATTGCGTTTAAAGCTCGTTTCGGCATTGAGCCGCTGGCTTATAAATGCAATCTTTCCAATGGAACACATTCGGTTTCAGGCAAGAAATAGTATTTTGCCTTCCTACTATGCTCTCAGCAAAAACCCAATATGCCATCCATGCGCTAACTTTTCTTGGTGAACATTACCAGGAAGGCTTCATCCCTATTAACCAGATAGCAGAGATCCGGAAAATTCCAGCGAAGTTCCTTGAAGCCATTTTACTGGAACTCCGGAAAGCCGGTATACTTGGCAGTAAGGCCGGAAAAAATGGAGGTTATTATCTGCTTCGTCACCCCCGCGAGATCCCTCTTGTTCAAATAATGCGGTTGATGGACGGTCCCATAGCACTTCTTCCCTGCGTAAGTAAAATGTTCTATGAACCATGCCGACTTTGCCCATATCCCGAGTCGTCCTGCAGCATCCGGAAAATCTTTCTTGAAGTTAGAGATGCTACATTGGAAGTGATAGAGGGTAAGTCACTTCAGGACCTTATGCAGTCAGGAAACAGCTATGAGTCGGATTTTGTAATTTAGTTAACTCTTCTATAATTTATTCACAATCAAATGATTGCGATTTTTCAATTAGGTGGTTTCAATATTACCTACTAAAACGATAGGAATTGTATCAATTACTATTATCTTTGTTCCATCCTAATAAAGGATCTATCTCTAAAAACCACTTATGAGTATTGCCACCGTAGCACTTCCGGCCAATCTCTTCTCCAGGGGAGAACAGGAACAGGTGCAAAATCTGCTTCAGCAATTTTCAGATCGCCAGCTTCAGTGGCTGGCCGGCTACCTGACCGGACTTCAGCAGGGTAACCAACAACTTCTCCAACTGATCAATCGTATTCCCGTTCCGGCAGAATCAATATCAACGGAACCTCTTCAGGCACAGGATTCGATCACTGTGCTTTATGGATCAAAAAGCGGAAACAGCAAGAAAGTTGCTAAAACCCTGCACGATAAATTAATTGCGAGAGGCTTCACCGCTGTATTGCAGGATATGAACCAATACCAGGGTAACAAGTTGAAAGAGGAGAAATACCTTCTGGTGATCGTGAGCACGCATGGCGAAGGTGATCCTCCACCAGCTGCTGAAGATCTTCACTCTTTCATCCACAGCAGGAAAGCCGCCACCCTCGAAAACACCCGCTATGCGGTGCTGGCACTGGGTGATAGGAGCTATGCCAGTTACTGCCAGACAGGTCGCGATTTCGACCAGCGTTTTGAAGCGCTGAAAGGTATCCGTCTCTTGGATAGAGTAGAAGCTGATGTGGATTATGAGGAAACAGCAGAAATATGGGTGGAAGCTATCCTGAATAAATTACAGGAATCTTTTGCCGGTATGGGGCCTGGTACAGTGCTCACACAGTCCATCCATTCCAATGGTAACGGACATGCTAAAACGATACAACCAGTTAGCTATACCCGAAAAAATCCATTTAAGGCCACAGTTCTTGAAAAGATACAACTCAATGGTCGTGGATCAGCGAAAGAAACTTATCATATTGAATTGTCACTCGAAGGCAGTGGCTTAGAGTACCTGCCAGGTGACACAGTAGGAATATGGGTTGAAAATGAACAAACACTTGTTGACGAGATCTTGTCCCTGAAAAAATGGGACGCCACACAGCAAATCACTTCAAAGGATATCAGTATTGATCTGGTAACATACCTGCAAAAGAAAGCTGAACTCACAACTATTAGTGGGAGTTTTCTGAATGCCTATCTTCCTTTTATTGGCGATCCGGCATTGGCTCATTCCCTGAAATCAATCCTTACCGATAAACAGGCTTTGCTGAACTTTGTATATGGCAGAGATATTTTTGATATCCTCAAGGCCTACCCGGCAAACATCAGTGCACAGCAGTTATCAGAGATCCTGCTGCCACTGCAGCCTCGCCTGTATTCCATCGCCAGTTCCTATGCAGCTCATCCCGAAGAAGTTCATATTACTGTAAGCCGGGTGGAATATCATAACCATGCAAGACATCATCGTGGAGTTGCTTCTAATTTTATTGCTGATCAATTAGAAGTAGGTAAAGAAATTGGTGTTTTCATTGAAACAAATGAATCTTTCCGGCTTCCCGAAGACTCTTCAACACCGGTAATCATGATCGGACCAGGAACAGGTATTGCACCTTTCCGTGCATTTGTTGAAGAGCGGGCTGAAACAGGCGCAGAAGGAAAGAACTGGCTGGTTTTTGGTGATCAGCATTTTACAACCGATTTTCTCTACCAGACCGAATGGCAACGCTTCCTCAAGCAGGGAGTACTTACAAGAATGAATACTGCCTTTTCGCGCGATACCTCCAAAAAGATATATGTTCAAAACCGCCTTCTCGAAAATGCTGATGAATTATATGCATGGCTTCAGGAAGGTGCACATTTCTATGTTTGTGGTGATGCAAAACGTATGGCTAAAGATGTAAAGCAAACCCTTATCAATATTGTACAGGATAAAGGCAGTCTTTCTGAAGAAGATGCAGTAGATTATGTGAAACAACTCATCCGCCAGGGCAGGTACCAGGAAGATGTATATTAAAAACAAACTTCAAATCATAAGCATTTTATGTCGCTTAACGAAGACCGTTCAAAACTCAGTGAGGTAGAACATATAAAAGAAAAAAGCAAATACCTGGAAGGCACTATTCCCGACAGTCTCCGCGATGAAGTTACCGGCAACCTTTTTTCACAGGACCAGCAGCTCATTAAATTTCACGGTAGTTATGTTCAGAGTGACCGCGAACTTGATAAAGAAAGAAAAGCTCAAAAACTGGAACCTCTTTATTCTTTCATGATCCGTGTGCGGGTTCCTGGTGGTGTGGCAAGTCCGGCCCAATGGATTGCCCTTGATGATATAGCCACAAAATATGGAATGCCTTCTCTTAAACTGACCACCCGGCAGGCTTTTGAATTGCATAATATCCTTAAGCATGATCTGAAGCAGACCATACGTGAAATAAATGATTCATTATTGAGTACCATAGCCGCCTGCGGTGATGTTAACCGTAATGTGATGAACACCGTGAACCCCTATACATCTGCCATTCACGATGATGTACAGGCGGTTGCTCAGGCGGTAAGCGATCATCTGAATCCACGCACCACCTCTTATTTTAAAATATGGTTGAATGATGAATTGGTAGCCGGACAATCAGATGATGAGGAAATTGATGAACCTATTTATGGTAAAACTTACCTGCCTCGTAAGTTCAAAATAACTTTTGCCATCCCTCCCTATAATGATACGGATGTTTTTGCCCATGATGTTGGGGTGATCGCCATTGAAGAGAACGGCAAACTGGCCGGATTCAATTTCTCAGTAGGAGGTGGAATGGGAATGACCTTTGGCGATGACAATACTTACCCGCGCCTCGGAAACGTTATCGGATATGCGCCAGTAGAAAAGGCAGTGGATGTTTGTGAGAAAATATTGACCATTCAGAGAGATTATGGTAACCGTGAGAACCGGAAACTGTCGAGGTTTAAATATACAATTGACATGGTTGGATTGGATTTCGTTAAAGACGAGCTTAATCGCAGGCTTGGCTATGATCTTGAACCAGCAAGACCATATGTTTTTACAACTAACGGCGATAGCTATGGTTGGGTTAAGGGCAAAAATGGGAAATGGTTCAACACCCTCTACATTGAAGGTGGCAGGGTGAAGGATTCAGAAAAATTCCAGCTTAGGAAAGGTTTGAGGGCTATAGCTGAGATGCTTGATGGGGGTGATTTCCGGCTTACCGGCAACCAGAATGTGGTAATTGGAAATGTTTCTGATGAACAGAAACCCGCTGTTGAAAACCTTCTTGAATTATACGGTATTGAAGCACATCAGCAGGTAAGTACGCTGCACCAGCATTCTATAGCATGTGTTGCCTTAAATCTTTGTCCGCTGGCAAATAGTGAGGCAGAGAGATACCTTCCATCACTGATAGATAAGATCTATGTGCTGATGAATAATCACGGAATCGGCAGCCAGCCTATCACTATCAGAATGACTGGTTGTCCCAATGGTTGTGGCAGGCCTTACCTGGGTGAAATCGGGTTTGTTGGCAGGGCGCCGGGCAAATACAATTTATATCTTGGTGCCGCATTTAATGGCGACAGGATGAATGTGCTCTACCGGGAAGCATTGACCGAAGAAGAGATTCTCAACACCCTTGACCCACTGATCGGGTCCTATGCTTCAGAAAGATCAGCGGGGGAATTTTTTGGGGATTATATAGTCAGAAAAGGTGTGATAAAACACCAGTTTAGTAAAGCAGATTTCCATCATATATAATATGAAAGCTATAACCAACCATCCAGGGAAAGTATTCATCACTGGCGCCGGTCCCGGTGATCCCCAGTTGATGACGCTTCGTGCGAAAGCGGTTCTTGAACTTGCTGATGTCATTTTATATGACAACCTGATCAACATGGAAATATTATCGTGGGCATCGGAAGGTTGCGAAAAAATATTTGTTGGAAAATTACCCTATTGTTCTGCAATCCGCCAGGAAACTATCAACGAATGGTTGGTAGAACATGCATTGAAAGGTAAGCAGGTGGTTCGTCTTAAAGGTGGTGATCCGCTAATATTTGGAAGGGGTGCAGAGGAAGCCTCCTTTCTAAAAGCTAATGGTATTGATTTCGAAATTGTTCCTGGCGTTACCAGCAGCCTTGCTGCCGGCGCCTATGCCGGCATCCCTTTAACCCATCGGGATGCTTCCCAGAGTGTTATGTTCGTAACCGGGCATACAAAAAAGGGTAAAAAGACCGGACTGAATTTTGACTGGCCTTTGCTGGCGGCATTTGATGGAACGATTGTGTTTTATATGGGTGTAAAAAATATTGGAAATATTGCAACTGCACTTATGGAGGAAGGGAAGAGCCCTTCAACTCCGGTTGCAGTAATAGAAAATGGAACTTTATTGAACCAACGGGTAATTTCCGGAAATTTGTCAGGCATCGAAGCATTGGTTGCAGAGGCTTTAGTTGGTACACCTTCCCTCATAATTGTGGGCGAGGTAGTAAAATACCACCAGGAGCTTAACTGGTTTGCAGCACAACAGCAATTATTTAAACAACAAATCGCCTGATTAAAAAAATTTTATGAGCCTAACGCACGGGTATATACTAAGTTCATCAGTTCCGAGAAAAAAACAGGTCATCGATTTTGCCCAGGAACTTATTGATTTCCTTTTCCCCGTGGTGGAAAATGAAAAAACCTATGAACTACGACATAATAAAAAACAGGCAGCCCTAAGTAATCAACTGCTGGAAATACTGTTTGCTTTCAGTGAGTCATATGAACTGGAAGGGGAGGAAGCAATAAGTAACCAGTTTTTTGATTCTCTTCCCAAGATAAAAGAAGAACTGCTGGAAGATGCTAATGCCCTGCTTCAATTTGATCCGGCGGCAAACTCCATTGAAGAAGTGGTACTTACCTATCCTGGATTTATGGCTGTTACTGCCTACCGGATCGCCCATGTTCTTTGCAGGTTACAGGTTCCACTAATGCCAAGGATGATATCCGAATGGGCGCATTCAATTACAGGTATCGATATCCATCCCGGCGCTACCATTGGGGTTCCTTTTATGATAGATCATGGAACAGGTGTGGTGATAGGAGAAACGTCAATCATTGGAAAGAATGTAAAGATCTACCAGGGCGTAACAATCGGTGCGCTTGCAGTGAAAAAGGAGGAGGCTGAAGTAAAAAGACATCCCACCATTGAAGACAATGTTATTGTTTATGCCAACAGTACAATACTTGGTGGAAAAACAATTATCGGGCGCGATAGTATAATAGGAGGAAACTGTTTCGTCACAGAATCGGTACCTGCACAAAGCATGGTTTATCACCAGCCTATCATAACTGTCAAGAATAAAAAAGATTTTACAGAACCCCTGAACTGGGTGATATAAACATAAACTCTCAAACTCTATTAAACTATGCTGGCAAAAAACATTCTCGAAACGATAGGAAATACTCCACATGTTAGGATTAACAGGCTGTTTGGCGACAAACACAATGTTTATATCAAGCTCGAAAGAAGCAACCCGGGTGCAAGTATAAAAGACCGGATCGCACTTGCTATGGTTGAAGATGCAGAGGAGAAAGGTATCCTGCATAAAGACAGCGTAATTATTGAACCAACATCCGGTAATACAGGAATAGGATTGGCAATGGTGGCGGCGGTGAAAGGTTATAAACTCATTCTTGTAATGCCTGAAAGTATGAGCATTGAAAGGAGACGACTCATGAGTCTTTATGGTGCAAGTTTTGAACTCACACCCCGCGAAAAAGGAATGAAGGGTGCCATTGAAAGAGCAAAAGAACTGGTGGCACAAACTACCCATGCCTGGATGCCGCAGCAATTTGATAATCCGGCTAATACAGAAGTACATCGCCAGACTACCGCACAGGAAATTATTCGCGACTTCCCGAACGGTATTGATTATCTCATTACTGGTGTGGGTACAGGCGGGCATATCACCGGTTGTGCAGAAATACTGAAAGAAAAATTCCCAAACCTTAAGGTGTTCGCAGTTGAACCTGAATTGTCACCTGTATTAAGCGGTGGATCCCCTTCTCCCCATCCATTACAAGGGATAGGAGCGGGCTTTGTTCCTTCAATTCTCAATGTTGAGATTCTTGATGGCATAATTGGCGTTGGTAAAGAAGAGGCATTCCAGTATACACAGCGTGCTTCTAAGGAAGAAGGTCTTTTCATGGGAATATCAAGTGGTGCATCACTGGCAGCAGTTGCAAAGAAACTCGCAGATATTCCTGAAGGTAGTACCGTCCTTACTTTTAACTATGATACCGGTGAACGCTATTTGTCGATCGATGGACTGTATTGATTAATATATCATCTCAATAGTATTTATATTTTCAATGGATCTTATACAATTAAATAAAGAACTCTCATCTCTCTCTGCTGAAGACAGGCTTGCATACATTTGCCCGCTTTTTTCGGATGGATTGGTTTTTTCCACTTCACTCGGCCAGGAAGACCAGGTTATTACATTCCTTATCGCAAAACAAAAGCTTCCTATCGAAATTTTTACACTCGATACGGGCCGCCTTTACCAGGAGTCGTATGACCTTCTTGACAGAACTGTTGCGCGTTATAAGATACCTGTTAGGGTATACTTTCCTGATGCTGCAAAAGTGGAGGCCATGGTATATGAAAAAGGTGTAAACAGTTTTTATGAATCTGTTGAAAACAGAAAGGAATGTTGTTTCCTAAGAAAGGTAGAACCGCTTAATCGTGCATTGCTTGGCGCCAAAGTTTGGATAACAGGCTTGAGGGCCGAACAAAGTGAGAACAGACATAACCTGGAGTTTGCGGAGTTTGATGAAAACAGGCAGCTGTTGAAATTGAATCCATTGCTCGACTGGTCCTACGAGGATATGTTGCAATTCATCACAGAAAATAATATTCCCTATAATCCATTGCATGATAAGGGTTTTCCCAGTATAGGCTGTGCCCCCTGTACAAGGGCAATTGAACCCGGAGAAGATATCAGGGCAGGCAGGTGGTGGTGGGAAGCATCGCAAAAAGAATGCGGGCTACACCAGGAAAAGATCCCGGCCAATAAACAGGTTAATTAAATTTTAGCATCAGTAAGAACATCAACATGTCGAAATTATCACCCATACCCGCTTTTCCCAGGATGCTGGAAGATGAAAGCATCTATATTTTGCGGGAAGTGGCGGCGCAATTTGAAAATCCAGCCCTTCTATTCAGCGGAGGAAAGGACTCAATTACACTTGTACGCCTTGCCCAGAAAGCATTCTGGCCAGGCAAAATTCCTTTTCCACTATTGCATGTGGATACAGGACATAACTTCCCTGAAACAATTGAATTCCGCGACCGTCTTGTTAAAGAAACAGGAGCTGATCTTGTCGTGAGATATGTGCAGGACAGTATAGACGCTGGTAAAGTAAAAGAAGAGTCGGGTAAGTATGCCAGCAGAAACGTATTGCAGACCGTCACGCTCCTCGATGCAATTGAAGAATTTAAGTTCGATGCATGTATTGGCGGTGCCCGGCGTGATGAAGAAAAAGCAAGAGCAAAAGAGCGCATCTTTTCTGTACGTGATGATTTTGGCCAATGGGATCCAAAGAAACAAAGGCCGGAATTATTTGATATGCTGAATGGTCGCATCAATATAGGAGAGAACGTAAGGGTATTCCCCATTAGTAACTGGACTGAATTAGATGTGTGGACCTATATCAAAGAAGAAGAACTGGAGATCCCATCAATTTATTTTACCCACCAGCGCCAGGTAATTGAAAGAGATGGAATGATCTGGCCGCATAGTGAGTTCCTGAATACCTCCGCGGAAGAAATTCCATTTGAAGAAACAGTCCGTTTCCGTACTGTTGGTGATATGACCTGTACCGCAGCTGTTGCTTCGAGCGCTAACAATATAGATGATATCATTCGCGAAATCCTCTCTGCCAAGATATCTGAAAGAGGCGCCCGTATGGATGACAAAAGGAGCGAAGCTGCAATGGAACAGCGTAAGAAAGAAGGTTATTTTTAATTGTTACTAATGCCCAATACAAGCACCAATAACCTTTACCCGGTTTTCCTTAAACTCGATCAGCTTCGTGTGTTGGTGGTAGGTGGCGGATATGTAGGAGAAGAAAAACTAAACTCCCTCCTGAGAACATCTCCTGATGCCACCATCACCCTTGTTGCTATTGAAATAAGTGAGGCAATCAGAACTATGGCAGAAACGCATGCCGGACTTCAATTGGTGCAGAAAGCCTTTGAAAGCAGTGACCTTATTGAAAAAGATATTGTTATTGCCGCTACTAATGATAAGCAACTTAATGCTTCGGTGAAACAGGCTGCGGCAGAAGCCGGGGTGCTTGCGAATATTGCTGACACACCCGATCTATGCGATTTTTACCTGGGCAGTATTGTCAATAAAGGAGACCTGAAAATCGCCATAAGTACCAATGGGAAATCTCCCACTGTTGCTAAGAGACTGAAGGAATTGTTCAATGATTCTATTCCGCCGGAGATGGACCAGGTACTCAACAACATGCAGGAACTGCGACTGCGCATGAACGGTAGTTTCAGTGATAAGGTTAAACAACTCAATGACATCACCAAAGTGCTGGTTGCTGATAAACAACCGGCAAGGGTTAACGAGGAAAGAAAATGGAAATTAATTGCCTCCCGCATGATCTGGCTTTTTGCCGCAATGATTGTGGGGCATATACTTCTTTCTTCTGTTCCGCTTCCTCCCATTCCTGAACTATGGGGTGTTGCCAAAGAATATGTAAACCAACAATTCCTGCTTTTTATGCTTGCCGGTTTCCTCGCACAATTGGTAGATGGACTGCTGGGAATGGGTTATGGTGTAACCTCTGCAACCTGTTTGATCACAGCTGGAGTTAATCCTGTTTCAGTGAGTGCGGCCATCCACACCTCAGAAATATTTTCCGCAGGCGTAAGCGGATACAGCCATTATCGTTTTGGTAATGTGAACAAGAAACTATTCAAGCACCTGCTTATTCCAGGCGTACTTGGTGCAATCCTTGGCGCAGCAATGCTGGTGTTCTTAGGTGAGCATGCAGGTCAATGGCTGATGCCGATCATAGCGTTTTATGCCATGTTCCTTGGATTCAAAATATTCAGCAGGGCCTTCCAGCCAACAAATATTAATGTGAAAGTAAAACGCGTTGGATGGCTTGCAGGCGCAGGTGGTTTCCTCGATTCTTTCGGCGGCGGTGGATGGGGTCCTATCGTAACCAGTACCCTGATCTCTAAAGGCAGAAGTCCAAGATTTACCATTGGTACCGTAAGTTTAACCGAATTTTTTATCACCATGGCAAGTGCGGCAACTTTCTTTTTCACCGCCGGTATCGGGCACTGGCCCGTGGTGGTAGGGTTGTTACTTGGTGGAACTATTGCCGCGCCCATTTCAGCAAAACTTGCAGGAAAACTTCCCGCAAAAACAATGATGATTGGGGTGGGGATTATTGTAATGATCTGGAGTATACGCCTGATCATAAAATCATTTGTATAAAAGAATAAAAACTTAATATGGATATTGTTAGAATAGCAACCGCAGGCAGTGTTGATGATGGAAAGAGTACCCTTATCGGTCGGCTGCTTTTTGAAACCAACAGCATCACCCAGGATAAACTGGAAGCTATTGAAAAAGCAAGTAAGCGCAGGGGTGTTGATTATACCGACCTGTCCCTTCTTACTGACGGCCTTATAGCTGAACGCGAGCAGGGTATCACGATAGATGTTGCCCATATTTATTTCTCAACACCTTCCCGCAAATACATAATTGCGGATACTCCCGGTCACTTTGAATATACCCGCAACATGATCACCGGGGCCAGTAACGCACAGGTCGCAATAATATTGATCGATGCACGCAACGGGATCGTAGAGCAAACCCATCGCCATTTCTATATCACCCAATTGCTTCGCATACCCTATGTTGTTGTATGCGTTAATAAAATGGACCTTGTGAATTATTCGGAAGAACATTTTAATAATATCCGTGAACAATTCGAATCACTATTCTCAAAAGCGAATTTTAAAGAGCAGCAGTTGCAATTCATACCTGCATCTTCACTCTATGGCGATAATATCTCAAAACGTTCCGATAACTTTCCCTGGTATGATGGTACGGCGCTACTCGAATACCTGGAAAACATTGAATGGCATTCACAGGAGATCCGCTATCCTGCCAGGTTCCAGGTTCAATATGTTATCCGGCCCAAATCTGAGCAGTGGCACGACTTCCGTGGCTTTGCCGGTAAACTTACCTGTGGCACCCTGAAAAAAGGAGATACCATTGTTGCCTTGCCATCCCTACAGGAATCTACCATTGAAAGTATTCTTCGATTTGAAAAAGAAGTTGACTCAATTGAGGCTGGCGAAAGTGTAACCATTACCATGTCGAGCGAAATTGATATCAGCAGGGGTGATATGATTGTTCGGAAAGACCAGGTTCCCGAGCAAATGAAAGAAATTTCCGCCCAGGTATGCTGGCTCGATCATACACCGTTAAAAGCCGGCAGAAGCTATCTGCTTCAGCATGGAAGTAACCGTGTTAAAGCAAAAGTCACCAATCTCTTCAGCAGTATAAATGTGATCGATTATAAGACCATTGACGGCATCGAAGAAATAGGCCTGAATGAAATCGGGTATGTATCCATCAAAACCGCCCGCCCGGTTAGTGCCGACAAATATGTCAACAACCGGCATAACGGCAGGTTCATCCTGATCGATGAAGGCTCCAACAGCACGGTAGGGGTTGGTTTTATCAGCTAACGAGTTTAGGTGTCTGACACATGTTCGAACATATATCGAACATGTGTCAGACACCTTCCTTATTTTTGTCGGAATCAATAATCCGGCAATGGCAGAAAAGATCATCGAATTACAGAATGCAAATATATACCAGGGTGATAACCTCATCCTGCAGGATGTTAATATCAGTATCCACAGAGGTGAATTTGTTTACCTGGTAGGAAAAACAGGTACCGGAAAATCAAGCCTCCTCAAAACTTTGTACGGTGACCTCACCCTGAAAGAGGGAGAGGGCTCGGTAGTAGGATTCAACCTCAAAGAAATGGACTGGAAAAAAGTTCCTTTCCTTCGACGTAATCTCGGCGTGGTTTTCCAGGATTTCCAATTACTGACCGACCGCAACGTAAATGAGAATCTCAAATTTGTTCTTCGCGCTACAGGATGGAAAGATGATAAACTCATGGATGAAAAGATTTCCGATGTTCTGGAAAAAGTGGGATTGAAATCAAAAGGTTTCAAAATGCCTTTTGAAATGAGCGGTGGTGAACAACAAAGGGTCGATATTGCAAGGGCACTACTTAATTCACCAAAATTGATACTTGCTGATGAACCAACCGGCAACCTCGATCCGGAAACATCTGATGAGATCATGCAACTACTGTTTCATATCAGTCGCGATTTCGGTGCGGCAGTTGTAATGGCTACCCACGATTATGTAGTGATCCGTAAATACCCTGCAAGAACACTTAAAACAGAACGTGGACGGGTGGAAGACAATGCTACTGTAGGAATGCAATAAGCTTTTTTACATTTCCGGCATTGTTATAATGCTCATTCAATACATTTTTTCGCAAGTTTATTTCCTCCTCGCCAAATGGGAGATGGAATAACTGTTGTACAATGCGCTGCATGGCTGCCGCTGTTTCTGCAATATGACAAAGCGGCCCGAGTGGTGTTCCATCAACAGCAGCATCATTCACCACACAATGCCTGCCATTATAAAGTGCATTGAGAAGTTTTAACTTCACCCCTGTTTCATTAAATGAGGGAAGAATATTGACCTGGGCCTTGGCTATAAGATCGTCCAGTTCACGCTCTTCAGGATTTGCAACAAGGCAGGTATGGGTGCGGAGATGTGCCAGCCTTTCCATGCGGGAAGAAGGATTTTTTCCTGCTATCACCAACGGTATCTTCATCTCGTCAAATACATTATTAAGTAACCATTCTACCGCCTTGATATTCTCTGCAACATCAAGGTTTCCATGGTACAAACAAAATGAACCAGCCCCCTCAGAGGATCTTATTTGCTGGTGGGGAAGGAATACCGGAACAGTCATGACCTGCCTGGCATTAAACTTCTCCTTATAATAACGGGTATCCTTATCTGAAAGTGAAAGTATAGGTAACCTATCCGCAATTTTTGCTTCGTATGAGCATAACAGTCTGCTTTCATTCAGGTAATAGGCTTTTTTTGCCAGCGACCTTTCGTGTTTACTTAATTGTTTATAATACCTGCTTTCCACATTGAATAATCGGAGTACCATTTTTCTTTTACTGAAACGTTCATCCTGCAAAAGGAATGTACAATGAACTCCCTGCAGCAAAATGGGGTAGTCGTCTTCTGCCAGCCGGTTTAGCAATTCCGGATTTGACCTTGACGCTACCATATAGGGTAAACTGAATGAAAAACCTTTATGCCCTTCCTGCCTTTCATAGTAATGTACTTCCCTGCAGTATTTGTTTAATTCAGGCTGACGTCCCCTGCCATAATCAAAGCAATGGAGAATTATTCCAACACCCGCTTCATGCAGTGCCTTAATAGAAGAGAAGATATCGATCACGCCACCATAATCAAGCGGATATGGAACATCGTGACTAATTATATGTATGATTCCAGGTTCAGGCACCAATTGAAAATATATTTTGATAAAATCGGGAAAGAATAATTTCTTCCTGTTGCCAGCACCATTTTTCACGCATTACCAAACAGTTCTCCTGCAATTTTCTATAGGATGAACCATCTGCCAGGGTTTTGTTGATCAAATCAGCCAGCACAACAGGATCATTACTATCCACAAGAACAGCAACAGGGGCTATATTGTTTAATTGGCGGTAAACAGGGAAGTCTACACATATTTGTGGAGTGGCTCCATGGAGATAATCAAAGAAGCGATTTGCGAGCGACAAATAGTTGCTTAACCCGTTATTTTCAAATAAGGTAAATCCGAGTGATGCATTTGCTGTAATTGTTCTCAGGTATTCAGGTAAGTATTTACCCTTAAAAATTACTTTATCCTGCAGATTATATTTTGCCACCAGCATTTTTACCTGTGGCATAAAGTTTCCATCCCCACAAATCCAAAGAGGAAGATCAACCCACTGCATGGCCGGTATAAGGGTTTCAAAATTTCGTCCCTCATTTACAGCACCCTGGTATAAGAGGTATGGTTCCTTTTCCAATGAAAAACTATTCTCCACCAATACCGGCACATTCCGGATCACCTCATAAACAACCCCATAATCATTTTTGAAAATCTGCGCTATCGGAGCATTCACTGTATATCCTAATGGGAAACGCGGTACATATTTTTTTTCCACCCATTTCCATATCCGGAAAATAGTTGGCCTGCTCACAACCTCCTTCATCTCACAAAAAAGCTCATGGGCGTCATATACCCTTTTTTTGTTTCTGATGCGCGACGCATAATAAACGGGGATAATAGTATCGAGGTCGATAGCACCCATCAGGTCGGCCCACTGAAAAAGCAACCATATAAATAACCGCAGATTATATTCCAGGTAAAACAACTTCCCTTTTGAAAAAAAGAGCCGGAATCTTTTCTGTTTGAATACCTGTGCAGAAAGGGGGGGAGAGGATTTTGTTGAAAAACCTACCAGCATAACATCATAACCTGCCTGTTGCAGACTGGTGCAGATCCTTTGCATTCGCTGGTCAAACACAAGGTCGTTCGTTACTGAAAAGATGAGTTTTTTCTTACCCATTAATATTCCCTCCGGGTTGCCGCATGATGCCATAGATATCTTCAATCAGCTCCACCGATAGAATTCCTTCCGCCGGGTCCATGTACTTGTAGGAATCATCCTGGAGTGAATCGATCATCGCTTTATAAACAAGATTATGATTACTCATACTGCCCTGATAAGATCCATAATCATTGGCCGCGGCCGCCAGTGGCAATTCAGGGAACGCTAAGCCCTCCACCGCAAAATGGGTCAGTTCATTCAAATAAGTTCCACCAATCCTTACCGTTCCCCTGTTGCCAAAGAGGGCAAGCGATCCTTCCATATTTTCGCGCCATGCATTCAGACTATACTGGATGGTTCCTGTCGCCCCATTCTCCATTTCCAATACTACCTGTCCCTCATCCTCAAATAAAATATCAGGATGCGAATAATTATTCCCCGATGCATGAAGGATCCGCCCTGGCTTACCAAGGAACCAGATGAGCAGGTCAATAAAATGGCTGAACTGGGTGTAGAGGGGTCCGCCATCCAGATCAAGGCTACCCCGCCAGGGTGAAGACGCAAAATAGGAGATGCTTCGGTTCCAGAAACAATTGAGCTGAAAACCATGGATATCACCAAGGGCCCCTTCATCCAGCAATCCTTTTATATAGGTGACCGGTGGGTTAAAACGGTTCTGCTTCACAACGAAAAGGCGCTTACCGGCTTCTTTGGCTGCTTCAACCATCAACCTGGCATCCGGGCCCGAAATAGCCATCGGCTTCTCACAAAGTACATGGCAGCCCGCCCTGAGGGCATCAATAGCCTGATATGCATGAAGCCCGGTTGGCGTGCAGATCACAACAATATCAGGCTTTTCCGCTGCCAGGAGTTCATCCATCTGACCATATCCGGGCACACCATATTGTAAGCAGAGATCAGTTAATTTTGCCGGGTCGGTATCGCATAAAGCCACCAGCCGCCCCATGCCGGCAGCTAGGCTGGCGTGTCGCCGGCCGATCTGGCCACATCCGATGATTGCATAACGATAGGGCATGGGCGTAGAATAAGGAGGCAAAATCCAAAAAAAATGGCATATTGAAAGCTAAATCTGGATATTTCCCTTAACTTTGCCGCCAATTTAAGCAGATTTAACTATTGGATGTTTCTTAAAAAAAGAAAAGATGTCTTATTTAACTAAAGAAAAAAAAGCTAACATTTTCACTGAATTTGGTGGCAACGCTGCAAATACAGGTTCTATAGAAGGACAGATCGCCCTTCTCACAGAACGTATCAGCTCTATCTCTAAACACCTGCAGGCTAACAAGAAAGATTTTTCTACTCACCGCGGACTGATGCAAATGGTAGGAAAGCGTAAGCGCCTCCTCATTTATATGAGCAAGCACAACCTGACTGGTTATCGCCAGCTGATTGAGAAACTCGGTATCAGAAAGTAAGTGAGCTGATGATATGATATAACTATTCCCAACTAATTTGAACGGTTGGGAATAGTTTTTTTGCATGCCATCTGTTTTTGTCTAACAGCATTTAAACCATAGCATTCTATGTTATCACAACCTATTAACGTCAGCTTCGATATCAGCAGTGGCCGCACAGTCACTATTGAAACTGGAAAGCTGGCTCGCCAGGCCGATGGTTCAGTTACCGTACGCCAGGGAAATTGTATTATCCTCGCTACCGCCGTCGCCAACAAAGAACCTAAAGAAGGTCAGAGCTTCTTTCCCCTCACAGTAGATTACCAGGAGAAATTTGCCTCTGCAGGTCGTATCCCCGGATCATTCTTCAAGCGCGAAAGCAAACTCAACGATTATGAAGTGCTTACCAGCCGGTTGATTGACCGTGCGCTTCGCCCTCTTTTCCCCGAAGACTATCTCTGCGATGTTCAGATCCTCGTTACCCTCATGTCGAGCGATCCTGAAGTTATGCCCGATGCTCTTGCATGCCTCGCTGCATCTGCAGCACTCGCTGTTTCAGATATTCCCATCCAGGAAAGTATTTCTGAAGTTCGTATCGCCAGGATCAACGGTGAGTTCGTCGTGAATCCTTACCGCTCTGAACTCGCTAAAGCTGATATGGATTTCATCATCGCTGCCACCGAAAAGAATATCATGATGGTGGAAGGCGGTTCTAAAGAGTGTTCGGAAGAAGATCTTATCCGTGCTATTGAACTCGCCCATGAAGCAATCCAGGTGCAGGTTAAAGCCCAACTCGAACTTCGTGCACTCAAGGGCGTTACTACCAAGCGTGAATATGCGAAACCTGTTCTCAATGAAGAATTGAAAGCTAAGGTTGAAGCATTCGCAAAAGATAAGGTTTACGCAGTTGCAAAAGCAGCCCTTGCAAAACATGATCGCAGCGATAAGTTTGATGCCATCGGTGTTGAACTGATGGAACACCTGAAAGCTGAATATAATGTTGAAGAAGGTGGAAGTCTTGATGACACCATCAAGAAGCAGGCAAAGAATTTCTATGCCGACCTTCAATACTATGTTGTTCGTGATATGATCCTGAACGACCGTGTTCGTCTTGATGGCCGTGGCCTTGAAGATGTTCGTCCGCTGGCCATGGAAATTGATGTATTGCCTTCTCCGCATGGAGCTGCCCTCTTTACCCGTGGTGAAACACAATCAATTACTACTGTTACCCTCGGTACGCCGCTCGACGAATTACTCGTTGAAAGCGCAGCCACATCTGACTATACCAAATTCATCCTGCATTATAACTTCCCTCCATTCTCAACCGGTGAAGTGAAGATGATGAGAGGTCCGGGCCGCCGCGAGGTTGGTCATGGTGCCCTTGCCATGCGCTCCTTAAAGCAAATGATGCCGGGTGATGATTTCCCTTACACCGTTCGCGTGGTAAGTGATATCCTGGAATCGAATGGTTCTTCTTCCATGGCTACTGTATGCGCAGGTTCACTTGCCCTCATGGATGCCGGTATCCCAATGCCTAAACACGTATCTGGTGTTGCAATGGGACTGATCACCAAGGAAGGAAAGTTTGCCGTACTTACTGATATCCTGGGCGATGAAGATCACCTAGGTGATATGGACTTTAAAGTGACCGGTACCCGCGATGGTATCTGTGGTGTACAGATGGATATTAAGGTTGATGGCCTTAGCATGGATATCATGCGCCAGGCTCTCATGCAGGCCAACCGTGGTCGCATGCACATCCTTGATGCCATGTATGCAACAATCGACAAAGCTCGCGAAGATGTTAAACCTCATGCACCACGCATGGTTAAACTCTTTATCGATAAAGAATTCATCGGTGCAGTGATCGGACCAGGTGGTAAAGTGATCCAGGAAATGCAGCGTGAAACAGGTACTACCATCAATATCGAAGAGAAGAATAACCAGGGCGAAGTAAGCATCTTTGGTACCAAGAAGGAAAATGTTGATAAGGCAGTCAACTGGATCAAGGGTATCGCCTCCCAGCCAACTGTTGGAGATGTATATGAAGCAACTGTTAAGAGCATCCAGCCTTATGGCGCTTTTGTAGAGTTCCTTCCCGGCAAGCAGGGCTTGCTCCACATTTCTGAAGTAAGCTGGAAACGACTTGAAACACTGGAAGGTGTTCTGAAAGAAGGGGATATGGTTAAGGTTAAACTGACCGGTACCGATCCTAAATCTGGTAAATTCAAACTGAGCCGTAAAATTCTGCTCCCCAAGCCGGAAGGCCAGGGCAACTCAAGGCAGGAATATGGCAACGATTAAATTTTAAGATTAACAACCAAAACCCCGATCATTGGTCGGGGTTTTTAATTAGCGCCATATGAGCAATAGCTATCAGCAGGTATCCATTGCTGTTACTAATGAAGAACAGAAAGATATTGTCCTGGCCCTGATGGCCGACGCAGGTTTTGAAGGATTCGTGGATGAACGTTCTGTTTTAAAAGCCTTTATTCCATCCACCAATTTTGAACCTGCGATGGTAGAGGAGATCCTGCAGCCGTTAGGAGTAAAATGGGAAACGGAAACAATAGAACAGCGCAACTGGAATGCCGAATGGGAAGCAGGTTTTGAACCTGTTGTGGTGGATGGATATTGTGCCATCAGGGCCGATTTCCATGAACCTGTTAACGGTGTTACGCATGACATTATCATCACGCCAAAAATGAGTTTCGGAACAGGCCATCATGCAACCACTTATATGATGGTGGAAGCAATGCGTTCCATCGATTTTGATGGCAAAAAAGTGCTTGATTTCGGAACCGGTACAGGGATACTCGCAATACTTGCTGAAAAGATGGGTGCAGCATCTGTAAAGGCCATTGATAATGATGCGTGGAGCATTGAAAACACCGGGGAAAATATTGCTCGTAATGGTTGTTCTAAGATAGAAATACAATTGACAGATAGCATTCCTGTTTCAGAAACATATGATATTATTCTTGCAAATATAAACAGGAATGTTGTTTTATCACAGTTGGGCGAAATGGTGAAACACAGTGCTGCAGGCAGTTTCATAGTGATCAGCGGCTTATTGCAATCTGATGGTTCTGATCTCCTGTCTGCAATAGAAGAGCATTCACTTACGTTAATTAATAAGCTGGAAAGAAATAGCTGGTTATGCTGGGAGCTTGTTGTTAAAGAAACAAACAGATGAATTTTTAATAGCCTGTTTTCCCTATTTTTGAAATCCAACTTAAACACTACATGAAAGAGGCTTTGCTGATATTATTGGCCTATTGTATCGGCTCTATACCTACCGCAGTATGGGTAAGTAAACATTATTTCGGTATTGATATACGCGACTATGGAAGTGGTAACGCTGGTGCTACCAACACCTTCAGGGTTCTGGGTTCAAAATGGGGTACGCTGGTAATGGTCATTGATGTGCTCAAAGGATTTCTTGCTGTTAAACTCTCTTTACTGGTTCCCTATTATTTTGAAAACGATATAGCCTTTACCAATCTTCAGCTTGGATTAGGAATGGCGGCAGTACTTGGACATGTATTTCCGCTCTGGGCCGATTTCAAGGGGGGCAAAGGTGTAGCAACCCTTTTTGGATTGGTGATTGGGATCTCTCCCTGGACGGCCCTTGGATGTTCAGGAGTTTTTTTACTGGTGCTTTATCTAACGCGCTTCGTGTCCTTAAGTTCTATTCTCGCCAGTGTTGCTTTCCCGGTTTTTATTCTCATCATTTTCAATGTTGATAATCACGCCTATCGTGTATTCGCCATCGTTGTGGCATTACTGGTAATTCTCACGCACCAGAAAAACATTACCCGTTTGTTAAGGGGTAGTGAAAGCAAGGTTCCCATCCTGAAATATCGCGACCGCCGACGCAAACGCCGGCTTTAACTTCTTCTTTTTGAGTGGTTTAACGTCTTCTTCTGTAATTTTACAGTGGTTGGTATAAGAATTGAATACATAACCTGTAAACCCGAATAGCATGAAGAAGATTTTAATAGCCGCTGCTTTTGCTACCAGCATCGTATCCTGTAGCAAAAATCCCATCACTGGCAGAAACCAGTTAGCACTGGTACCTGAATCACAGGTGCAGGCGATGGCAGTAGAACAATACCAATCATTCCTCTCGCAGAATAAAGTTGTTAGCGCCTCCGCAAGCAAAGATGCCGAGATGGTAAGAAGGGTAGGACAGCGTATTGCCAACTCCGTTACCAAATTTTACAGCGAGAAAGGCCTTTCTGAAGAACTGGCAGGTTTCAAATGGGAATATAATCTGGTTGATTCTAAAGAAGTAAACGCATGGTGTATGCCGGGCGGGAAAATAGTAGTGTATACCGGCCTTCTGCCTGTTACACAAAACGAAGCTGCTCTGGCAGTGGTTGTTGGACACGAAGTTGCACACGCACTTGCACACCATGGTAGTGAGCGTATGAGCCAGGGACTATTACAGCAGCTTGGTGGCGTTGCCCTTGCAGTTGCCATGAGTAGTAAACCGGCTGAAACCCAGAACCTGTTCATGAATGCTTATGGTATTGGAACAACCTATGGTGTGATGTTACCATTTAGCCGCAGCAATGAATTAGAGGCCGATAAGCTGGGACTTATCTTTACAGCCTTATCTGGTTACAACCCACAGGAAGCAGTTCCTTTATGGCAGCGTATGGCAGCACTCAACAAGGGTCAGCGTCCGCCTGAGTTTGCCAGCACTCACCCGGCAGAAGAAACAAGGATCAGGCAGTTGCAGAAGATGATGCCTGAAGCGATGAAATATTACAAGCCCATGGGCAGATAATTAATGATTTACCCTTATATAACAAGGTCCCATCGCATGGCGGTGGGATTTTTTCATGGTTTTAATTGCCATAGCGCCCGAATTTTTGTAAATTTGCCTCCCGCTATAATTATCTCTTCAGTTAATTTAGACCAGGTATGACGCAGACTTTATTCGAGAAACTCCAATACAAAGAAGAAAAAAATCTGCTAATCCAGGGATTACCATCATCCATCGAGAAGCAATTCAGTAAGCTGACCTTTGCAAAAAATGTTACCCCACTCCTGAAGAGCAGGAGGATAGATTTTGCCTTGGTTTTTGCCATCAACGAAAACCAGTTGAACGGTATTCTCCAGGATGTTCTCCCTGCTCTCCATGAAGAATCAAAACTCTGGATCGCCTATCCCAAAACCACCAGCAAGATCGTTTCTAATCTCAACCGCGATTGTAGCTGGAATATGGTGGTAAGCGCCGGCTATGAAGGTGTACGCCAGGTGGCCCTCGATTCAGTTTGGAGCGCACTCCGTTTCAAAAAATGTGAGCAGATCAAAGCTATGGCCAGGGCTTCCGCTAATGGTGGACTGCCAGCTGAAACGGAAGGTGTTGATTTCAAAAATCGAACTGTTGAAATTCCTGAAGCCCTGCAGAAACAACTCACTCTCAAGAAGCATAAAAAGGCCCTGGAACATTTTGAGAAACTTTCCTTTACCAACAAAAAGGAATACGTTGAATGGATCACCAGCGCCCGTAAAGAAGAAACAAAACAGAATCGACTCTCTGCTACGGTTGAAAAATTAATGGCAGGAAAAAAGAATCCGGCAGAAAAATAAGCCGGTCTCAGGTTCTTCCTTATTGCAAGCATTTTTGAGAGAGTTGCCGGATAACTGTAAACCTTAATCTCTCAAAAATGAAAAAATCAATCTTGTCCATCTGGCTGTTGCTGCTATCTATCAGCCTATTGCTTGTTTATTGCAAGGGTAAGAATCAGGAATCTGCCAATGCAATCAATAGTATAGAAAATTTACGCAGAGGGGATATTGTCCTATGCGGCCCCGACCAACGCCAGCTTGGTAAAACAGACTTCAGTTTCTCCTGTTCTGAAAAGGCACGCGATACCTTCAATATGGGCCTTGCCCTACTTCACTCCTTTGAATATAGTGAGGCAGAAAAAGCTTTTGTAAAAGTGCTGGAGAATGACCCTGACTGCGCTATGGCCTACTGGGGAATTGCAATGGCCAATTTCCATCCGCTTTGGGCTGCTCCTAATAAAGAAGAATTACAAAAAGGAGCCAGGGCTAGCTCTATCGCCCTTAACCTGAAAGGAAGCAATAAAAGGGAACAAGCCTATATAGAAGCCATCCATACATTCTTCAACGGGCATGAAGAGCTTAAACATGCCGCAAGGGCAAAGCAGTATGAACAGGCAATGGAAAAGATCTACCTCGAATACCCTGAAGATAAAGAGGCAGCAATTTTATACACCCTAGCCCTTGATGCTACAGCTGATCCTAGTGATAAAACTTATACCAACCAGAAAAAAGCTGGTGCAATTCTCAATAAACTATATCCTGGCAGGCCCGATCACCCAGGAGTTGTTCATTATATCATTCATAATTATGATTATCCCGAGCTCGCACCATTGGGACTTGAGGCTGCCCGCAAATATGCATCCGTAGCGCCTTCATCGGCCCATGCACTGCATATGCCTTCCCATATTTTCACCCGCATGGGTTTGTGGGATGAATCTATACAATCGAACCTTGCTTCTGCAGCGGCCGCAAAATGCTATGCAGAAGCACTTGGTGCCAATGCACACAATGACCAGGAACTTCATGCCATGGATTACCTGGTCTATGCCTATCTGCAAACCGGACAGGAACAGAAGGCAAAAGAACAAATCGATTATCTCCGTTCCATGAAAAGTATGTTCCCCGAAGGCCAGACCTCAACCTATGCGATTGCGGCTATGCCGGCCCGTTATGTGCTGGAACTTCGAAACTGGAAAGAAGCCGCATCGCTTGACACTACCACAACTTTATTTGATATGGATAAGTACCCATGGAGTAAAGCCATACTTCATTTCACACGGGTTTTGGGAGCGGTGCATACAGGCAATATTGTTGCTGCAAAAAAAGATCTTACCTCATTGGAAAAACAGCATGCCCGACTGGTGAAATCAGGGGATGAATATAAAGCCAACCAGGTACTGATCCAGGTTAAAATGGCAAATGCATGGATCCAATTTGCAGAAGGTGATAAAGAAAATGCCTTAGCAGGCATGCAGGCTGCAGCAGAACTCGAAGAGAAAACAGGAAAGCACCCCGTCACACCAGGAGAGGTGATCCCGGCAAGAGAATTACTTGGTGATATGTTACTGGCTGCAGGTAAAAATGAAGCGGCGCAGGAGGCTTATAAAGCGAATCTTAAGAGAACACCCAACAGAAAAAACAGCCTTAGTGGTGCTTCTATTGCTGCCAACCGGTCAGGAGCCGTTGCCCTTCATCGACCATGAATAAACAGGAAGCTTACCGAACAATAACCGTCCCCAGATGACGGAGTAATTCGCGCTCCATATCTTTCAATGCTTTGTGGGTAGCCAATAAATTGAGCTGCTCTTCGGGTGAGTGCGGCACTCCCAGATCCTTTTGGTTTTCATCGATCATTCTTTTGATCTTCCTCAACTTTAAATACCCCAGCGTAGAGATCACTTCCTGCTTATAGGAATCTTCTCTTGAACTGACCGCCATCTCAAACTTGTCTTTCCATTTATCACTTAACTCATAAGGGAACTCCAGCAGTGAAACCACCACCGCACTTAACTCCTGGTTCTCATGATAGAAAAAATTCTTTGCTGTGGGCTCAAGGCCTGCATCATACCAAAGCTTATAGGTATTGATCACCTCAAGCAATTTCTTATTATCAAACAGATCATCCTCCACGCATTCACTGAAAATATGGTCTGCCACTTTAGTTGTATCATCCCATTGCATACTTCCAAATTCAATGAGCGCACGCACAACAGCCCTTTCCTGTAATTCATCTTTCAGCAACAACTGAAATCCTTCATCAGATGCCGAACCATCAAAATCCATCGGCGGCGGCATCTCATCATTGGAATAGGCCTGTTCAGAAAACTGTTTGCTCTCAAACTTATTCACCTTTTCCCGGATAAATTTATTCACCAGGTTGGTAAATCCACTTTCTTCTATTTGCAGCAATTCCGAACATTGACGGATATAATCCTGCTGCCGCGTGAAATCTTCCGCCTTATTGATCCTTGATAATGTTTCTGCCATCTGGTTCACTACCGCCGCCTTCTTCTGGCTGTCGGTGCCAGCATCTTTCAACGCTACCTCCAGCTGGAAAATGATAAAGTCCTTCTTATTCTCTGCAACAAAATTCCTGAATGCTTCAGCGCCTACCTTGTTTACATAACTGTCGGGATCTTCCTTGTCGGGTATCAGTACCAGCTTTACATTCAGCCCTTCTTCAAGGGCCATATCCAGTCCCCTTAAAGCTGCTTTAATGCCCGCTGCATCGCCATCGTAGATGATAGTCAGATTATTGGTGTACTTGCGCACCAGCCTTATCTGCTCAGTAGTAAGAGATGTTCCTCCACTGGCAACAACATTTTCAATACCGGCCTGGTGCAGTGATATCACATCCGTATAGCCTTCCACCAACAGGCACTCCTCAAACTTATCGATCACCTGCCTTGCAAAAAACATCCCGTAAAGAATGCGGCTTTTGATATAGATCTCGTTCTCCGGTGTGTTGATATATTTTGGTGCCCGATCATTTTTCTTAATGATCCGCGCACCAAATCCAATGACCTTACCCGTGGTATTATGAATAGGAAAAATGATCCTTCCCCGGTAATTGTCTACCAGCTCTTCATTGCGTAAAGCCACCAGTCCCGATTTAACCAGCAGCTCCCGGTTATATTGTTTGGATAGCGCCTCCGTCACAAATGCATTGCGCGATTCCTTGCAATAACCCAATTGAAATTTCTCAATAATGGCTTCATTGAAACCCCGCTCCTTAAGATAACTGAGCCCGATATCCTGCCCCTCCTCATCATGCAAAAGCACTTCCGAAAAATACTTCTGCGCAAATCCATTCAGGATATAGAGACTGTCGGCAACCTGTTGTTGTGCTTTTACCTCAGCACTCACCTCAGTTTCTTCCACCTCCACATTATAGCGTTGCGCCAGCCACTTCAAGGCCTCCACATAACTATACTTTTCATGCTCCATCACGAAGCTGATGGTATTGCCGCTTTTACCACAGCCAAAACACTTGTAGATCTCCTTATTGGGTGACACAGTGAAACTGGGTGACTTCTCGTTATGAAAGGGACAGAGGCCCAGGTAATTTGTTCCTCTCTTTTTAAGCTTAACAAAACTGCCCACCACATCAATAATATCAATGCGACTGAGGATCTGTTGTATAGTGGCCTGTGTGATCATGAAGGAAGGGCAAATTACGTAGAGATGAAGAGATCAGGAAATGTAACCTTAAATTTGCACCTCAAACTACAAACCATGATTCCTTACTGGCTTTCAAGAACAGAATTATTGCTGGGTGATGAACCGGTAAAGAGTCTTATGAACAAACATGTGCTGGTGGTTGGACTCGGTGGTGTTGGAGGCATATGCAGTGAAATGATCGCTAGGGCAGGAGTAGGGCGGATGACAATTGTTGATGGCGACAAAGTAGATCTTAGCAATTGTAACCGGCAGATCCCTGCGCTTCATTCAACTGCCGGCAAGCCCAAAGCGGATATCATGGCAGAAAGATTGAGGGATATCAATCCGGATATCAGCCTCACCGTAATTCGTGAACATATTGAAGGGGAAAGAATTCGCGAGATCCTCACAGCAGGCGACTATGATTTTGTGGTGGATTGTATTGACACCCTCTCACCCAAAGTAGCGTTTCTGCAATGCTGTGTTGAACTGGCACTTCCCGTTGTGAGTTCACTGGGTGCAGGGGGAAAGGTTGATCCGCTTCAGGTAACGATAACGGAAATTGAAAACACCCATCAATGCAATCTTGCCAGGTATGTTCGAAAGAGACTGAACAAACTCGGTATCCGAAGTGGTATCAAGGTTGTTTTCTCCCCTGAAATAGTTGACCAAAGCAGGATCATTGAAACAGAAAAAGCTTACCCCAAAAAATCACTGATCGGCACCATCAGTTATATGCCAGCCATTTTTGGTTGCATGTGCGCCAGTGTTGTGATCAGGGAACTTTATGGCAGCGCCGTTACTGAAGAACCTGCTTCAATTCATCAAGACTAACAAGTCCTTGTTTCTGCCATAACTGCTTTCCATCCTTATACACAAAAAAATGGGGGAGCCCTTCCACCTTCATGTATTTCATCACATCTGTATTGATGCCGCCATCAATCTTCTGCAGGCTGAATTTTCCTTCCAGCTCTGTTTGTAATTGAGCCAGCACGGGTTCCATCTTTCTGCAGGGAGGGCACCAGGAAGCACCGAAATCAACCAGTACAAGTCCCGGCTGATTAATAAGCTGCTGGTATTCGGAGGTACTCATCTGGCTGGTAGATTTTTCGCCCGTTACTTTTTTCCCATCCCGCTTCCATTTATTCAATCCACCCGTGAGTTCATAAACCTTGTATCCGTTTGAACGCATTAGCTCAGCCGCCTCCCCACTTCTTGCCCCAGATGCACAATAGATCATCACCGGCCTGCTTTTATCAAGATGACGGGTACGTTCTTCAAATTCTTTTTTATCAAGCCAGTTGGCCTGCATGGCCTGGGCTATATAACCCGACTTAAATTCACCTGCAGTCCTCACATCTAAAATCTGCACGGTTTTATCCTGCAGCCTTCCTTCAAAGGCAGCAGGGCTGAGGCGGTATTCAGTTTGCGCAGCTGTTTGGCAACTCCATGTCATCAATGCAACGAAAAGCAAAAATACAAGCCTTGTCATAGTGGTAGCTGATTGATTTCTATTACAAATTTAGTGCGATGTTTCAGTTCTTCCATCACATTAAAGATTATCGGGCAACGGCCATAATGCATCAGCAGCCCAAACATCCTTTTGCTGAAACCAGATTCATCTAAATGAGGGAATGCCCTGCAGCCTTCAAAGCGATATTCATATACAGAACATTTATTATCCTCCAGAAAATGACAGGGGATCGTATTGATAACGAATTGTCCTCCCTGGCTTTCTTCGAGGTAAGCCGCTTTAACTTCTTCAGGATTCCGTTGCAGGTGCTGCGCAAGGGGCAATATCTCTTCCTCGCTTACATTGATCATCAGGCTACGGCAGCAATTGCCACAGCTGGTACAATCGATGAAGGGCTCAACAGATTTATTGATCTCCTGCACCATGCCATCCACATCGCCGGGATAGTTGCGGATAAAATCACGGAAGGCTTCATTCTCCTGCAGCCGCTGGTCGGCAGCAAGAGATATGACAGCAAGATCTTTCACCAAAGGCAGGAGATCAGTCATCCTCTTCCTCCCAGTCTTCCTCAACCCCTTCCTCAACTTCCTCTTCCTCCTCTTCTTCATAGAGGGAAAGGATAGCAGCGGCACTGTCATAATCCAGCTCCTCGATCACCTCGAAAATGGTATCGGTGCGGAGCTTCCAGAAGTCTTCTTCAACCTGCCCGAAACTTCTTAATAAAATACATTTATCAGTAAGTGCCAGTACAGAGATCATTTCGATATCTGTATCAGCATCTCCTTTCACCAGGTAAAAATTACCCGGCTGTAGTTCGGAATAGGTTGCCATATATGAATTTTTAGAAAATCATTTGTTACTCTTCTCCATCCTCGTAAAAGGCATCCTCACTATAATAAGTGGTCTGAAATTCTTTTACCTTATCATCTGATAACAGCTCGAGAATCTCATGGATGGGGTCCTGCTTCTTCTTCCATTCCGTGACCTCGGTTTCACCAAATCGTGTGATAAACATGCAATAATCTGTATGCATGTTCACTTTGATCAATGACACCGGTCCGTCCACATTCTCCTGGATCAGATAATAACAACTCGTTTCCAACAAGGAATAGCTATACATACTCTACAATTTTTCAACAATTAAAAACTAATAACGGGTTGTAAATCAGCACTTAATGGGTTAGTAGCTTCGGCATAAGCGGACAACATTTGCGGGTTAGTATCTGGTCGTTGCCCTCCTTAAAAAACCGAGGCGGACATCAAAAATAAGATTATTCCCCGAGCTGCAAAACAAGATGGGTTAAAGCACCCAAATTTAAAATACCCTTAACCAAAGCTGATTGATTATCAATATTATACATATGTACCCCGATTATCCACAACAGTGCAAAAACAGTTGACTTAAACCTGGCAGTCCTTTCTTTATATTTGCCAGCTTGAGATAGGCAAGGAGTTGAAAAAAGACAATTATGGCAGATTTAATTAAGCAGGTTGAATATACTGAGGACTCCATCCGTAGCCTCGACTGGCGGGAGCATATCCGCCTCCGCCCGGGTATGTATATCGGTAAACTCGGCGATGGCAGCAGTGCCGATGATGGTATCTATGTTTTACTTAAAGAAGTGCTCGACAACTGTATCGATGAACATACCATGGGTTATGGCAGGCAGATTGAGCTGAATATAAAAGATAAAACGGTAACCATCCGCGACTATGGCCGCGGCATTCCGCTCGGTAAAGTGGTTGACGTGGTGAGCAAGATCAATACCGGGGCGAAATATGACAGCAAGGCCTTCCAGAAAAGTGTGGGACTGAACGGCGTGGGTACCAAAGCGGTAAATGCCCTGAGTGCCTATTTCAAGGTCACAGCCTTCCGTGAGGGTAAAGAGAAAACGGCTGAGTTTGAAAGGGGAGTGCTGGTAAAGGAATTCAAGGAAGCAGCCTCCAAAGAAAACAACGGTACCCTGGTGAACTTTATTCCGGATGATACCGTATTCCGGAACTTCCATTTCCAGGAAGAATATATCGAGAACCTGCTCTGGAATTACTGTTACCTCAACGCCGGACTTATCATCCTGTTCAATGGTAAGAAGTTTGTGAGCAAGAATGGACTACTCGACCTCCTGCAGCGCAAGACCAATGAAGATGAACTCCGATACCCCATCATCCATCTCAAGGGTAATGATATTGAAGCAGCCATCACTCATAACAATGATTATGGCGAGGAGATCTTCAGTTTTGTAAACGGGCAGTTCACCACCCAGGGCGGTACCCACCACCAGGCATTCAGGGAAGGCTTCGTGAAAGTGATCCGCGATTTCTATAAGAAAGATTATGAAGCCTCCGACATACGGGCAAGTATAACCGCTGCCATCTCTGTCCGAGTGGTAGAGCCGGTATTTGAATCGCAGACAAAAACCAAGCTGGGATCACAATACGTTGAAGAGGGCGGACAAAGTATGAAGGTGTTTATCTATGAATTCCTTTCAAAGGAGCTGGATAACTATCTCCATAAAAACCCCTCTACGGCAGAAGCTCTTAAGAAACGTATCGAGCAGAGTGAGCGCGAGAGAAAGGAACTGGCAGGCATTAAAAAACTGGCGAATGAAAGAGCCAAGAAAGCGAACCTGCATAATAAGAAACTCCGCGATTGTCGCTATCATTATAACGAAGAACCTACCGGCAAAGGCAAAGAGGCCCTCGTTCAGAAACAGCAGGAAAGCACCATCTTCATTACTGAAGGTGACTCGGCCAGCGGAAGTATCACTAAGGCAAGAAATGTAGAAACACAGGCGGTATTCAGTTTGAGGGGAAAGCCTCTGAACTGTTTTGGTCTCACCAAGAAAGTGGTATATGAAAACGAAGAATTCAACCTCCTGCAGCATGCACTTAATGTAGAAGATGGAATCGAAAACCTTCGCTATAACAATATTGTTTTCGCCACCGACGCAGACGTTGACGGTATGCATATCAGGTTATTGCTGATGACCTTCTTCCTGCAGTTTTTTCCCGACCTCGTTAAGAACGGCCATGTCTATATTCTGGAAACACCATTGTTCAGGGTGAGAAACAAACAGGAGACCATCTATTGTTATGATGAAACCGAAAAGCAGGCAGCTATAAAGAAGCTGGGCGGCAAACCAGAGATCACCCGCTTCAAGGGACTGGGAGAGATCTCGCCCGATGAGTTTGCCCGTTTTATTGGCGTTGATATGAAGAAGCAACCTGTGCTGGTTCTTCCCGAAACCCATGTACAGCAATTGCTGGAATATTATATGGGGAAGAACACTCCGCAGCGGCAGGACTTTATCATCGATAACCTGAAGGTGGAGATTGACCTGGTGGAAGAAACAGAAGAGAGTATAAAGAAGTAATAAAGATCTAAAACAAGAAATAGTCGAGTACATGATCCATATCGTTTTCAACGAAGCAGATATTGAAGTGTTGAAGCAGGCCATCGCTTTAGATGAAAGTCTGCAGGGTGAAGTGGTGCAGATCAAAGATGATTATGCCGTGGGGCCACTGGAAAATATTTACCTCGGAGAAGGAAGGGAAGCCCGCAATGCCTGGTGGCGCGAAGTGCTGGCAGGCGGCGATTATGATGGCAAGGCCGATTCAAGTGAAGTGGATGACCTGAAAACAGCCGCGGAGATAGTGGGCAAAATGCGTCGTGATGCCGATGAAGTAATCTGGATCTGGGCTGCACAGAATAAACATGATGTGAGTGGATATTACTGGTTGCTTCATTTCATGAAGGAGTTCCAGGGAAGGGTCTATATCCTCTACCTGAATAACCTTCCTTTCCTGAATGAAAAGGGGCAGTTGTTTTACCCTACCTGGCTGCATACCATCCCACCAAAGGAATTCCTGAAAGCAAAAAAACTAAGTCGCCCTATCACCTTATCTGAATTTGAAGTTGATCCGGATGAATGGACCAGGCTTTCCAATGAAAATAAAGGTGTGCGGATCCTGGAAGGGGGCAAGAAGCTGGTGCAGGCCGATTATGATTTCTATGATGCAGACTTGCAGAAGTTCATTACGACCGATTGGCAGAAGGCGAGCAGGATCATTAACCAGTTTCTCTCCAAAAACAAACATACTACCGGCGATGCATACATGCTATGGCGCTTGAAGTTGCTGATAGCCGGCGGCAATTATGATGTACAGGGAGAATTGAAGAATATGAAAGATTTCGAAGTAAAGCAACATAGTAACCAAACGGTGGAAACAGAAGGGTAAGCAGATGTTAAACAGCGTGCATCATATTGCAATCATTGCGGGGGATTATGAGCGGAGTAAAAAGTTTTACACCGAAATACTTGGGCTTCACATAATAGCAGAAGATTACCGCGAGGAAAGGGATTCCTGGAAACTGGACCTTGCACTCAACGGACAGTACATCATCGAGCTGTTTTCATTTCCCGGCGCACCAGCAAGGCCTTCGAGGCCGGAAGCCATCGGGCTGAGGCACCTGGCTTTTTCTGTGACAGACCTTGAACAGGAAGTTGCATCCTTAAGCAGTAAAGGTGTTAGCTGTGAAGCCATCAGGACAGATCCTTATACAGGGAAGAGATTTACTTTTTTCAGTGATCCGGATGGATTGCCATTGGAATTATACGAACTATAAATTAAGCGTGGATAATGTTGAAAGGGAAGTCAAACGAACAAGTCTATAATAACGATACCGGGGTACATGGACAGTACAAAACATGGTTCCTTGATTATGCATCCTATGTTATCCTGGAACGAGCCGTACCAGCCATTGAGGATGGGTGCAAACCCGTTCAGCGACGCATCCTTCATGCGATGAAAGAAATGGATGATGGCCGTTTCAATAAGGTAGCCAATATCATTGGACAAAGCATGCAGTACCATCCGCATGGAGATGCCAGTATTGGAGATGCCCTGGTAAACCTCGGCCAGAAAGACCTGCTCATCGAAACCCAGGGAAACTGGGGTGATGTGAGAACCGGAGATGCGGCTGCTGCTCCCCGTTATATTGAAGCAAGGCTCAGCAAGTTCGCACTTGAAGTGGCCTTCAATAATAAAACAACCGACTGGCAGCTCAGCTATGATGGCCGGAAGAATGAACCGGTTACCCTTCCCATGAAGTTCCCCTTACTGCTTGCACAGGGGGTGGAGGGTATTGCAGTGGGACTATCAACAAAAATTCTCCCGCATAATTTCTGTGAGCTTATTGAGGCTTCCATCAAATACCTGAAAGGAAAGAAATACGAGATCTACCCCGACTTTCAAACAGGCGGCATGGTGGATATCACCAATTACAATGAAGGTAAAAGAGGGGGAAAGGTTAGGGTACGTGCGCTGATAGAGGAATTCGACAAGAAAACCCTTCTCATAAAAAATGTACCCTATGGCGTAACAACGGGCGGACTCATTGATTCCATAATTAAGGCCAATGACCAGGGTAAGATCAAGATCCGCAAGGTTACCGATAATACCGCAGCGGAAGTGGAGATCCAGGTAGACCTGGCGCCGGGCATTTCACCCGATATCACCATTGATGCACTCTATGCTTTCACTGATTGTGAAGTAAGCATTTCACCCAACGCCTGTGTGATCGTAGACCAGAAACCAAGATTCCTTGGCGTACATGAATTGCTGGCAACGGCAACCGACAATACCCGCGACCTGCTGAAAAAAGAACTGGAGATCAGGCTGGCGGAGCTGCAGGAGAAATGGCATTATACATCGCTGGAAAAAATATTCTTCGAAGAGAAGATTTACAAGGAACTCGAGAAGAAACATGAAACATGGGAGAAGGTGCTGGAAGCAATTGATAAAGCCTTTACACCATTCAAGAAACAACTCAAGCGGCCCATTACAAGGGAGGATATCGTTAAATTAACGGAGAAGCCTGTACGCAGAATATATAAACTGGATATTGATGAGCTGAACGCACAGATCAAAGGCCTGGAAGCAGATATTAAGCAGGTACATCACGACCTGGCAAACCTGGTTGAATTTGCGATCGCCTATTATGAGAACCTCCTGAAAAAATTCGGCAAAGGAAGAGAACGCAAAACAGAGATCCGGCCATTTGAAGCCATCCAGGCAAAGCATGTAGCCATTGCCAATACCAAGGTATATGTAAACTGGGCAGATGGGTTTATCGGTACTTCGCTCAAAAAAGATGAACTGGCTTTTGAATGTTCTGACCTCGATGATATCATTGCTTTCACCCGCCGGGGAATAATGAAAGTGGTGAGGGTGGGAGAGAAGGTATATATCGGAAAAGATATCATCCATGTGGCCGTGTTCCAGAAGAATGATGAACGCACCACCTATAATATGATCTATGTGGATGGTGGCACGGGCACCAGCTATGCCAAGCGATTCAATGTGACCGGAATCACGCGCGATAAAGAATATGATCTGTCGCGCGGCAATGATAAAAGCAAGATCCACTATTTCACTGCCAATGCAAATGGAGAGGCAGAGAGTGTAACCATTGTACTGAGTCCGAATTGCTCAGCCCGCAACAAACAGTTTGACTTCTATTTTGAAGAGTTGGAGATCAAGGGAAGAAGTGCACAGGGTAACCAGGTTACAAAGTATCCCATCAAGAATGTAAAATTAAAGGAAGCCGGACGCTCAACACTGAGTGCTATCAAGCTTTGGTTTGATGATAAATTCGGCAGGCTCAATACAGAACAGAAGGGAACCTATCTCGGTAATTTTGATGGAACAGAAAAACTGCTGGTGGTATATAACGATGGAAATTATGAGCTTACTGATCTGGAACTTACCCAACGTTTTGATCCGGAGAAGATATTGCTGGTAGAGAAGTTCAATCCGGAGAAAGTGATCACCGCTGTTTACCTCGATAATGACAAGCTGCAGTATAATGTAAAAAGGTTCAGGATAGAGACCACTACGTTACAGAGCAGATTCCTTTTCATAAAAGAAGGAGCGGGCAACAGGCTGGAGGTAGTTACAACTGATGAGAAGCCTGTTCTGCTATTACATACCGGAAGAGGAACCCAGGCCCGCACGCAGAAGATAAAGATTGCCGGTTTTGTGGAAGTTATGGGATGGAAAGCAGTCGGTAATAAGCTGGCAGATTTTTCCAAGTCAACAGAAATGGAATGGGAGCAGACGGAGAAGGATGATAAGGGGCAGACGAGTTTGTTCTGATGAAAGGGGTAATGCCCTTTCGTGCGTATTGGTTCGACAATCCTTCGAGGGTCCTTCGAGCATCCTTCGAAGGAGGTTCGGAGCGGCTATTGATGGGCTTTGGATCTGCATAGTAATGGCGTTTTCATAGGACAACTATACAACATGAAGGCAGGTGTTTCCAAATCTAACTGGACAAACAGGCAAATGATATACACCAACGCCACATTTTGCAGCACAAAGCTTTGGTTAGTGTTAGTCCATGAAAATGCATAAACAATGCTGAATCGTTTGCCAGCATATTTCCCAAACTGAAGTGAAAACCGGTGTGGTGGGTCAGACCCAGAACTTTATGAACTACGGACCCAAACTTTCCAACTTATAGAGGGTCAATACAGTTATTTGCCTTGCATTATTTGAAATAGCTCCTTGAAATCAAAATTTGACACAGTTTATTTTACACTCCCTTCTATTTTTATGAGATCTATATAATTTTGTGGCAACCATTCTTGTATTTCTTCTTGTTCTTCTTTGGTTTGAAAAAAATTTTCTTTAAAAACAAGTGCTAATTCTGGTTTAAAGCCTATAATGTCAAGAGGATATTCATAATCGTTTGCAGAATACTTGCCCCAATTACCTTTTGCGCCAAAAACAAAATATTCATTATAACTCATTTCAAGAAGAACAGCTGATATATAGTTTCCGCTTGTTAGTTCTTCCCACGTTATGTTTACAGGAAATTTCATTCTAAACATTGGCTCGCCTTTTGTAAAATCTTGTGAATGCTGAATAATTACAAAATATTTTTCACCTAAAGCTTCCATCGCTTTTTGCAGTTGCCTAAAATCTTCTTCAATGAATAAACAACCACCTCTTAAAGCTATCACCTCACATTCAGGATTATAGACTAAGTCTGGCAAACTTTTGCCTTGAACAAAAATTTTATCCTGTATTGGCTTCCAAACACACAAATACTCATGTTCGGATAACCAATATTTTTGTAAATACTTCACCGCAAGTTCTTTATTGCCCCAATTATTTTCAGGAACAAGCCTTGAAAAGTGCATATGAGCATACACATTATAAAAGGATAAATGCTTATCATACTCCTTCATTAGTTTACTCGGATTTTGTACATCTGGGAGTGCATATTGATATGTAATTCATGCACTCCTCTTGATGTAGATTGATATAATTTAATAAATGTTCCATCTGGCATTTTGACTGCACCAGATGACATAGTTTTACCACCATGAGTGATTGCTTTGAAAATTTCGTTTGCATCACCCTTGATAAAGCCTTGTAATTCTCCGTGTTTTAATGGCTTGCCAAATGTCGGTGCAGCTGCTTCAATTACACTTTCGACACTATTCAACTGCCTTAGAAACTTGCCACTCGTCTTAGCGGCCTTATTAGCTGCAAATGTTGCAGCATGACTTGAAACAAGATATTCTTCTGCTGCCCCCGCAGTCATAAAAACCAAGGCCCACTCACCAACAAAATTTAAGCTTTGAGCAGCAGCTTCTCTATAGGATCCTTCTCTGAATTTAGCAATAGCCTGGCCAGAAGCATACCACCCTGGAACATATAGATTGGCTGCTTCATTTGCAATTCCTATAAAATATAAGAGCTTATTTTTGTTCTTTCCGTTCTGATTGGGTGCATTACTTTTTTCTTTCTTCTTATCACCATTGCCTTCACCCCAAAGTTGCTTCATGAACTCTTCAATTTCTTCAGGGTCATCGGTTTTTGTATTTCCATTTGCATCCCTCGCCCACATCCCGTCGGGGTCAATAAATCTATTTGGATTGTTAAATGCGTAATTATAGGGCGACCACCTTCTTCCCATTTCTGCCAAAGGATCAATCACATGCCATCTCCCAATCTGCGGGTCATACATTCTTGCTCCATAGTCATACCACTCTAAGCCGCTTCCATTACTAAATTCTTTCTCCTGTTTTTCTTTGCCGTTGTATTCGTACTTATTATCTAATCGACCCATGGCGCTGGAACTGATCCCTGCCATGTTGAGTCCGAACGGATAGTAATCAACCACAGTTTTCGGCTATGCCTCCTTTTGCTGGCAGCCGCTTTAAAACCAGTCAAAGAACTTATCTACCAGCCCAAGATAGGCCTTCATTTTGCAGATCATCCAGATTATTTATCAATACCCAGCAGATCCGTAACAACGTGCTCACGCATTGGTTGGAGAAATAATAAAACTTACACCCAAAAAAGTGATTCATCTTTTCAATTGATCCTTCAATCGAAAAAGAAAAAATCCGGAGATTCAAATCAAGCTCCTTAATAACTGAAATCATCTGCTTTGAATAAAGAAAACTTTGGCTTTGGCTATTCAATCTTTAAGTATGCCTTTTTACACAAAATATCTAAATAGAATTCTTCGTAAAATTCAATATGAAAAAAAACACCCCATGGAGTAGTTTCATGATGTTGTCCTTCATATTCAAATCTACCGCGATAGAAATTATCAGGGGTAAGTACAGTTTTCGAATCTAATTTCTTTGAAACCATTTCAACGATTTGAAACGTTTCAAATACCATAGTTAATCTTTGATAAGCTTGTTGCGCATTTTCTGCTTTGAAATCAAACTTTATAATTTCTTCATTGTAATCAATTGTTATCTTATTACATGAGTATTCATTATGCAAATCCAAATTAATTCCTGAAAATTCAATCTCTGTTAAGGGTTCAAATAATGCTGCAGTGGTTAATTCAATTTTATTCATTTTACTCTTGCGATTTCAGCTTTTCTAAAAATTTTGTTACGATTCTAAGATCAGCTTGAGACATTGGGATTGCTTCTTTTGAATCCCTGGAAATGCTTCTTACTTGACCGTTGAAAATATTTTTATTATAAACTTGTTTATGAGGAGTTGGAACTCCAGCATGGTCCTTTCCGGCTAGATCATAGCGAATTTGCTTGTCAGGCGTTTTAATTGTGACCGAGTTTTTACCATCATTTAAAGTTGATTTTACATTATCTGCCTGCTCTTTTAGCGTGGTTTTAACTTCTTGTCCTGCTACTTTTGCAGCTTCTTTAGTTAATGTGGTTTTCGCCAATTCCTTAACGCCTACTTTCGAAAACAGCGTAGCCGCAACCTTTGCTTCTTTGGCAGCAGGCATTAAGCTTATCGCAGCTGATGTTGAATAATTATTATGTGCTTCCTGTATCTTGGCATTATCAGAAACATTTCTTGTAGGAGCAACTGCCGGTTTCGAAGAAAGTAGCAATCCTATTCCAATGATTATAAACGGTATAATCGGAATCTTCCCATCAGCATCACTGTATGTTACCGGATTATTATAAGAGTAGTGATATGGGCTCCATCCCTCCTGATCGCCTTCTTCACTTAAAGGATCAATTTGTATAAACCTCCCAATTTGATGGTCATATGTCCTGGCATTAAAATCATATACTTCGAGACCTGATCCATCGCTGAACTCTTTTGATTGTAATTCATTGCCAACATACTTCTTTTTATTGTCCAGCTTCCCCATAGCCTTGCTGGATATCCCCGTCATGGTGAGTCCGAATGGATAATAATGCGTTTCCTCTAGCAGGGGTCCGGGAGTATGGGTAACGGCGAGATTGTCAAAGAACACACTCAGGTTGCTTTCATTGCTGACATGAATATACAAATATCCGCTCTTAGTTATATTGACCGGACTGGTGGTGAAAAATTTATCGTGCACTTCCTTGTTACCGGCACCCACCGGATCAACATCGGCCGAAACATAGTTGAACTGCTCATCAAATAACATCCAGCTCAGGTAGGCTTTGGCATTG
>NZ_JAKFDQ010000023.1:0-2062 GCF_036676075.1 Flavihumibacter sp.
TCCCAATTCAAGAATTCTTTAAAGGTTTCTTCTAAAGAATCATATACACCTAGTCCAAGGTGTCTACCTTGATACCACTTCATATGCCCACTTGGATCAACATATAAGATTGGATTATTCTCCACATACACATACTGATTCTGACTCTGCGAATTCCACAGATCACCTTTATATGGATCTTGACTTATAAACCTACCAATCTCAGGCTTATAGTATCTCGCTCTCGCATACGTTAGCTCGCTGTAATAATCATACCCTAATCCTGTATACCCGAAAAGGTTGTCTGGGCCTGGCCAGTTGACGTCGAATTGTTTTCCGTCGAGTGGAATACCGAATTCATCGTAGTGATACCTTGCCGATACGCGTCCATCCTTTTCTAAAAGTGCTGTTGTACTGCCTAAAGCATCGGTTAAATACCATAGTGATTTTGGTGGTACTCCTGGTTCTGCTCCGCCTGCACCTGGATAAGGCTCCCAACCATTATCATCATCATATGCTGGCAGGAAAGTCATACTTAGACGTTCATTTGGATGTCCGTAGACAAAGGTTTGTTTCCACTTTGTCGGGTCAGCTTCTGTAATTTGAATTGGTTCTGGTAAGGCTAGGCTGACATCATTTGTGTAATGAAATTCCCACTGTTTCTTTTTGAATTGTGGTTCCCAGCCATCTCTTGGTCCACCTTTTTCGTTATCTGGGAATGGTTCTTCCTCATAGCCACACTTTTTGGCAAGTCCTGGTGGGACAAATCCTGGTGGAACCGAATGACAATTCGGATCTGGGTTGCCATTATTGTTGCCATTTCCATTGCCATTACCTTTACCATTGCCACGTCCATCTGGTCCATTCTTAATGTCAACGGTCATCTTAATACGATCACCATCACCGTTATACGTGTAGGTAGACACATCACCTAAGGCGTTAATTTGTTTGATTAGACGATTGGCCGCATCCCATTCGTATTGTTCGAGTGCCTCAGGAACGAGTTTATCGTTCTCATTCGCTTCTTCTCCATCCTCATCTTTTTCAGCTTTATCGGCGCCTTCTGTTTTCTTGTTGTTCTTATTATTTTCTGGTTGTTTAGATTCCTTTGTTTCATTATTTTCCTGAGGTTCGACTTCAGCCGCCTCTTCTTCCGTTTCCTCAGTTGCTTCGATTCCTTGAACTACGAGAAGAGCATTTGCTTCTTCATCCTCCGTTAATTCCGTACCTGCTTCTGTCGAATTGTTTTCTTCCGTCTCTTCGGATTCATTTGTTTCCTCATTTTCTTCATTTTCATTTGAATCTTTAGTCTCCTCTCCGTTATTTTCCTTCTCAGAGTCTAACGGTAGTTCTTCCACTTCGATATTATTTTCAGGCAAGGTTGGTGAAGACAGTTCCTCTTCCTCGGTGTCTTCTGGTTGTTCTGGCAAGAAAAGTTCGACTTCTTCTAGCGGATCGATGACATCAATCTCTGATAACTCGTCTACCGTTCCTGTTACGGTGAGCAGGTTGCCTCTTGGGTCATAGGCATACTCTTTGTATTCTGAACCACTTTGCCATTTGATTAGTTTGTCTGCTTGATCATAGACATACGTTTCGAGTGAAGTCAGACTGCCCCATGAACTTTCTTTGGACAAACGGTTTCCTACCTCATCATAACTGTAGTTCGTTGTAACGAGACTTAAAGGATCGTACTTATTTTGATTTTGGACTTTGGTTAGTTGGTTTAATGCGTCATAGGCATACTCAGTGACAATGGTTTCTTTTTCCTCATCATCACTATCCTCTATCCGCTCGGTTTGAATCCGATTTCCGACAGGGTCATATGCATAGAGGAATTGATCAACAGCTTCTCCATATTGATTTTCGTGCCGAATTCCCAGTACTTGTCCAAGTGCATCATACTCATACTTGCTTATTGCACCAGTTGGCAATGCTTTTTCAATTAATGCTCCCCGCGGATCATAATTGTACGTTGTCACTCTTCCTTGATCATCAATGACTTTCGTTAGCTGATCCTTTACATCGTATTCATAGCTGACTGAGCTTGTATCAGGATACGTCATTTTGCTTCGTTGACCGG